>NZ_BMEQ01000009.1 GCF_014636775.1 Kocuria dechangensis | reverse complement strand
AGGCGCCGTCGGCCTGGAAGTTCGAGCGCGCCGGGCACCGGGTGCGGGAGCTGCTGGAGCCGGCCGAGGAGCCCGGGGGCGCTCCGTGAGCGCCGTCCTCGGCGTCCTGCTGGGCGCGGGCGTGTTCCTGGTCTGGTGGTCGTTCTGGACCGACGGCTCGCCGCGCCCGGCCCGGGCCCGGCGGCCCGGCCGGCTGCGGGAGACGCTCGCGCGCGCCGGGCTGTCCCAGATCGGCCCGGGCGCACTGGTCGGGGCGTGCTGCGCGACGGGCGTCCTGTCCGGCCTGCTGGTCGCGGCGGCCAGCGGCGCGGCGACCTTCGGGCTGTGCGCCGCCCTCCTGGGCGGCTGGCTGCCGCTGGCGGCCGTGCGGCACCGGGCCCGGAGCCGCACGGCGCTCATGCGGGAGGTGTGGCCCGACGTCGTGGACCACCTCCGCTCGGCGATCCGGGCCGGGCTGTCCCTGCCCGAGGCCCTCGTGCAGCTGCAGTACCGTGGGCCGGAGCCCGTGCGGCCCGCCTTCGCCCAGTTCGCGGCCGACTACCGCGCGTCCGGGCAGCTGCAGGCCGCGCTGACGCTGCTCAAGGACCGGCTCGCCGACCCCGTCGCGGACAACATCGTCGAGGCCCTGCGGGTCACGCGGGAGGTCGGCGGCACGGACCTGGGCCGGCTCCTCGGGACGCTCTCGGAGTTCCTGCGCGAGAACGCCCGCACCCGCGGCGAGCTCGAGGCCCGGCAGTCCTGGACCGTCAACGCCGCCCGGCTGGCCGTGGCCGCGCCCTGGATCGTCCTGCTGCTCATGGCCACGCAGCCGGCGGCGATCCGCGCCTACGACAGCGCCGCCGGCGCCGTGGTGCTGCTCGGCGGTCTGCTGGTCTCGGTCGTCGCCTACCGCCTCATGCTGCGGCTCGGCGCGCTCCCGGAGCCGGAGCGGGTGCTGCAATGAGCGTCCCGCCCGCCCTCCTGGCGCTCCTGGGCCTGGTCCTCGCCGCCGGGCTGTGGCTGGTGCTCGCGGCGGTCCGCGTGGCGGCAGGGCCCACCTTCGCCGACCGGATCGCGCCGCAGCTGCGTTCCGTGGAGGTGGAGTCCGCGCTCCTCGCCCGCGGGACCCGGCGGCACCCCGCCCCGGCCGACCCCGTCACCGGGGTCCTCCTGCCCCTCGCCCGCGACCTCGCGCACCGGGCCGTCCGCCGGTCCTCGCCCTCCGCCGCCCTGGAGAAGCGGCTGGTGCGCGCGGGCACCGCGACCACCGTCGCGGACTTCCGCGCCGAGCAGCTGCTGTGCGCCACGGGCGGGCTGCTGCTCGGGGTGCTGCTGGGCGCCGGCGGCATGGTCCGGCTCGGCACGGGCACCGGCGGTGTGGTCCTCGCGGCGGCGTCCGCGGCGACCGCCGGCTGGCTGCTGCGCGACCACCTGCTGGGCCGGCGGATCCGGGCCCGCGAGCGCCGGATGCTCGCGGAGTTCCCCGCCGTGGCGGAGCTGATGGCGCTGTCCGTCGGCGCCGGTGAGAGCGCCGTCGGGTCCCTGGAGCGGGTCTGCCGGGTCGCGGAGGGCGAGCTCACCGCGGAGTTCCGGCAGGTGCTCGCCCAGACCCGCTCCGGGGCGGGCCTCGTCCACGCGCTGCAGGACTTCGCCGCCCGCACGCCGCTGGCGCCGGTGGGCCGGTTCGTGGACGGCATCGTCGTCGCGATCGAGCGCGGCACGCCGCTGGCGGACGTCCTGCGCGCCCAGGCGCAGGACGTCCGGGACAACGACAAGCGGGAGCTCATGGAGGCCGCCGGGCGCAAGGAGATCGCCATGATGATGCCCCTGGTGTTCTGCGTCCTCCCGCTCACCGTCGTCTTCGCCGTCTACCCGGGGCTCGCGGTGCTCGAGCTCGGGTTCTGACCCGGACCCCCGCGCGGCCGGGCCCCCGGTCGCGCCCCACCAGGAAAGGACACCCGTCATGAAGAACCGTGCCCGGTACGCGGGCCTGCTGGCCGCGCTCGCCCTGTCCCGCCTGCTCGCCCGCCTGTCCTCCGGCGACCCGGACCGCGGGGACGTCCCCGGCTGGGTCATGATCACGCTCATGTCCGCGGTCCTCGTGGCCGGGCTCCTGCTCGTCGCGCAGCCCGCCCTGGAGGGGCTCTTCCGGGACGCGATCGGGCGGGTGAGCCAGAACTGAGCGTGCGCTCCCGGATCCACGGGCTGCTGCGGCGCCTCCGGAGCCGGCCCGTCGCCCGGGGCGGGGCCGCCGACCGTGGCAACGCCGTGGTCGAGTACGTCATGGTGGCCGGACTCGTCGCCCTCGTCTTCGCGGGGACCGTCCAGCTCGCCCTCGCCCTGCACGTGCGCAACACCCTGGTGGACGCCGCGGCCGCCGGCGCCCGGTACGGCACGCTCGCCGACCGGTCCCCGGCGGAGGGCGTCGAGCGGACCCGGCAGATCGTGGCGGACGCCCTCGGGCCCGCCTACGCCCAGGACGTCACCGCGGCCCCGGTCACGGTGGGGGAGGTCCGGGCTCTGGAGGTCCGCGTGGTCGCCCCGCTGCCCGTCGTCGCCCTCCTCGGCCCGCCCACGTCGCTGGAGGTGCGCGGCCATGCGGTCCTCGGGCCGTGAGGCGGACGCCGTGGACGAGGGCAGCGCCGTCGTCGAGTTCGTGGCGCTCGGCACGCTGCTGCTGGTCCCGGTCGTCTACTTCGTGCTCACGGTCGCCCAGGTGCAGGCCGGGGCGTTCGCGGTGGTCGCGGCGGCGCAGCAGGCCTCCCAGGTGCTGGCCCAGGCCGAGCCCGGCGAGGTCTCCGAGGAGGGCCTGACCGCGGCGGCGCAGCTGGCCGTCGCGGACCAGGGCTTCGGGCCGGAGGCCCTGACGATCGGGCTGACGTGCTCCGACGGGACGTGCGGCACCCCCGGGGCGGTGGCGACCGTGCACGGGACGCTGGAGGTGCCGCTGCCCCTGGTGCCCGGGTTCACCGACCTGGACGTCGCGGAGCTGACGTCCTCGGCCACGGTCGTGGTGGGGCGCTACGGATGAGACGGGCCGCGCAGGACGGGGCCCGTCCGCCGGGCGCCCGGCTGGACGGGCCACTGGAACCCGGGGAGCAGGACGCCGGCCAGGTCACGATCCTCGTGATCGGCTTCGCCGTGGTCTCCCTGCTGCTGACCGTGGTGGTCATGGGCGTCACGGCCGTGTACCTGGGGGAGCGGAAGCTGCAGGTGCTCGCCGACAACGCCGCGCTCGCGGCCGCCGACACCTTCGTGGAGCTGCGTCCCGGGACGGGCGGGGCACCGCCGGCCACGGTCCTCGACGACGACGCCGTGGCCGGCGCCGCCACGAGCTACCTCGACACGGTCGGGGCGTGGGCGGACACCCCGGGCCTGGCGCTGGGCGCGCCCACGGGCACCCCGGACGGCAGGACGGCGCAGGTGACGCTCACCGCCGTCGTGCACCCGCCGGTCGTCAACCTGATGGTGCCGGACGGCATCCCCGTCGCCGCGACGAGCGAGGCCCGCGCGCAGCTGGGGAGATAGACCGCCGGGAGGAGAGTGCCCTCAGAAGCCCCGCGGCAGCACCGCACCGCGGTCGAGCTCCTCCGTGGCCGAGACCGCTCCCGTGTCGTCGACGAGGGTGACCGCGCCCGCGGCGCCGTGCTCGCCCTCGGTGACCTCCGCCCCCACGTCGGCGATCACGTTCTCCAGCACCACCCCCGGGCCGACGCGCACGCGGTCCAGCAGCACGCAGTTGCGCACGGTCGCACCCTCCTCGACCACCACGCCCGGGCCGACCACCGAGTGCTCCACGGCGCCGCGGATCCGGGAGCCCGCGGCGACCATGGAGCGGCGGATCTCCGCACTGCCGGCGACGCGCGCGGGCAGCAGCTGCGGCTGCGCGGAGAGGATCGGCCAGTCGGGGCGGTCGAGCTCCGCGCCGTCGCCGTCGAGCAGCTGCATGTGGGCCGTCCAGTAGGACTGCAGGGTGCCCATGTCCATCCAGTACCCCTCGAGGCGGTGCTCCACCACGGCCCGGTGCGCGACGAACCACGGGACGAGGTCGTTGCCGTAGTCCTCGAGCCGGCCCTCCTGCTCGTGCAGGACGTCCAGGGCCTCGAGCAGCCTCTCGGCGTCGTAGAGGAACATCTCGGCCGTGACCAGGTGCCCCTCCGGCCGGTCGGGCTTGTAGTCGAAGCGGGTGACGCGCCCGTCGTCGTCGGCCTGGACCACGCCGTAGCGGGAGGCGTCCTCGTCGACGACCGTGGTGACCATCGTGAGGTCGGCGCCGCGCTCGAGGTGGGTGTCGACCACGTCCAGGAAGTTGAGCGTGTAGAGGTGGTCGGCGCTGAGCACCAGCACGAGGTCCGGGGCGAACCCGCGGATCAGCTCCTTCTGCCGGTAGATCGAGTCGGCGTTGCCCTCCGCGAAGCCCTCGCCCTCCGCGCCCTCGTACGGGGGCAGGACCTGGAGGCCGCCGTGGGAGCGGTCCAGGTCCCAGGGCCGGCCGTTGGCCAGGTGCTGGTTGAGGCTGTGGGGGAGGTACTGCTGGACCACCCAGACGTCGGAGATGTGCGAGTGCATGAGGTTGGACATCGAGACGTCGATGAGCCGGTAGGTGCCCGCCACGGGAAGGGCCGGCTTCACCTTCTTCTCCGTCAGCGCGCCGAGCCGGGAGCCCTTGCCGCCGGCCAGGACGAGCGCGAGGATCCGGGGAATGCGCATCGTGCGTCCTTTCTCTCGGACCCATCCTGCCAGAGGCCGGGGGGCGGGCCGGGGCCGATTTGCCCCGGTGGAGTAATCTTGGTTTTCATGGCGTCCCTTGATTTCCCGGCCGAACTCTCCGCACTGCGCTCCACCTTTGCCTCCATCGAGGCGGTGAGCGACGTCGACGCGCTCAAGAGGGACATCGCCGCGCTCTCCGAGCAGGCGGTCGCCCCCGATCTGTGGGACGACCCCGCCGCGGCGCAGAAGATCACCTCCCGGCTCTCCCACAAGCAGTCGGCGCTCGAACGGCTCGAGAAGCTCCACGGGCGGATCGACGACATCGAGATCATGGTCCAGCTCGCCGACGAGGAGGACGACCCCGAGACCCTCGAGCTCGCGGTCGAGGAGCTCAACGAGGTGAAGAAGGCCCTCTCCGAGCTGGAGATCCAGACCCTGCTGGCGGGGGAGTACGACGAGCGCGAGGCCGTGGTCACCATCCGCTCCGGCGCCGGCGGCGTGGACGCCGCCGACTTCGCGGAGATGCTCATGCGCATGTACCTGCGCTGGGCGGAGCGCCACGGCTACGCGACCTCCGTCCTCGACACGTCCTACGCGGAGGAGGCAGGCCTGAAGTCCGCGACCTTCGAGATCAAGGCCCCCTACGCCTTCGGCACCCTCTCCGTGGAGGCGGGCACCCACCGGCTCGTGCGCATCTCGCCGTTCGACAACCAGGGCCGTCGCCAGACCTCGTTCGCGGCCGTGGAGGTCATCCCGCTCATCGAGCAGGACGACTCCATCGAGATCCCCGAGTCCGAGATCAAGGTCGACGTCTTCCGGTCCTCGGGCCCCGGCGGCCAGTCCGTGAACACGACCGACTCCGCGGTGCGCATGACCCACATCCCCACGGGCATCGTCGTGTCGATGCAGAACGAGAAGTCCCAGCTCCAGAACCGCGCCGCCGCGCTGCGCGTCCTCCAGTCCCGCCTGCTGCTGGTGCGCCAGCAGGAGCAGGACGCCAAGAAGAAGGAACTGGCCGGGGACGTCAAGGCGTCCTGGGGCGACCAGATGCGCTCCTACGTCCTGAACCCGTACCAGATGGTCAAGGACCTGCGCACCAACCACGAGGAGGGCAACCCCTCCGCGATCTTCGACGGCGCGATCGACGGCTTCATCGATGCCGGGATCCGATGGCGGGCCGACCAGCGCCACGCCGTCGCCGAGGCCTGAGCCGACAGTCTCCCCTCCCGTCCGCCGAGACCGGGTGCGCCCCGCGGGGCGCACCCGGTCTCGGCGTTCCGGGCCGCGCCGCGGGCCGAGTCCCCGCCGCGCGGGCCGCACCGTCCGGGCCGCACCGTCCGGGGCGTGCCGTGCGGGCCGTGACGTGTGGGCCGCACCGTGTGGTCTCTTCGGTGGTCGGGCCGGATTTGCGGTTGACCAGGTGGAGGGCGGGTCATACTCTGCGGACACGGCCTGAACCGCCCGTCCGCTCTCGGGGGTCGTGAGCACGGCGGTGCCGGAGGTCCTGCTCACGCGGGGTGGCACCACAGGGGGAAGCCGGCCGGACGCTCCTCACGCCGCGAGGACAGCACGGCGGCGGGGACAGCCAGCGATGGGGCCGGCGCGGGTGTGGGGACAGCACGGCGGTCGCCGGGACGGCTGCGCGTTCGCCGTGCCGCGTCCCCGCGGGCGTCACGGCCGCCGCACGCCGAGGGGGGAGGGACGTCCGTGAACCACACACCCTGCACGGTCCGCGGCGCCCGCACCAGGGCCCGCCTGCTGGCGGCCGCCGAGCAGGTCTTCGAGTCGGTCGACTACCACGAGGCCTCCGTCGCGAGGATCACCGAGACCGCGGGGACAGGCCTCGGCACCTTCTACCTCTACTTCGCGGGCAAGCAGGAGATCTTCGACGAGGTCGTCGAGGACCTCAACCGCCGCGTCCGCCACGCGATGGCGCGCGCCGCGGCGGTGGAGGAGACCCGGAGCGGCGCCGAGCGCGCCGGGTTCCGGGCCTTCTTCCGCTTCGCCGCCGAGCACCCCGCGCTGTACCGGATCATCCGCCAGGCGGAGTTCGTCTCGCCGGGGGCCCTGCGCCTGCACTACACGCGCATCGTGGAGGCCTGCACGGCGGGCCTGCGAGCCGCGCAGGCGGCCGGTGAGGTCCGGCCCATGGACCCCGAGGTCGCCGCGTGGGCGCTCATGGGCATCGGCGAGATGGTTGGGCTGCGCTGGGTGCTCTGGGAGGCCGGGACCGGAGCCCCCGCGGACGGTTCCCGGGAGCTCCCCGAGCACGTCCTCGACGAGGTGATGGAGTTCGTCGGGCGGGCGCTGGCACCGGGGAGCGATCCGGTGAGCACCGCGCAGCACGCCTGTGACGGACCCCGTGAGGACCGCCGGGAGGAGGACGCGGACGGGTGAGCGGCGCACGCCCGGCCGGACACCCTGCTGGGCCTCCGGCCGGGGACCCGGCGGGCCGCGCGCCGGGCGGCACGACGGTCCCGTACCGCGGGGTACCGTAGGATGGTCGTTCTGCCGCGCTCCGGTGCGGTGGCGCCCGACGTCGAACCACGACGCCCCGATAACCACAACGCCCCGAAGGAGGTGGACCATGGCCAAGAAGGACACCGGCCGCCAGGTCATCGCGAGCAACAAGAAGGCCCGGCACGACTACCACATCGTCGACACCTACGAGGCCGGACTGGCCCTCATGGGCACCGAGGTGAAGTCCCTGCGCATGGGTCGCGCCTCCCTGGTGGACGGCTTCTGCCAGTTCACGAACGGCGAGCTGTGGCTGGAGAACGTCTACATCCCCGAGTACCTCGCCGGCTCGTGGACCAACCACGCCGCCCGGCGACGGCGGAAGCTGCTGCTCCACCGCACCGAGATGGACAAGATCGAGCAGAAGACGCGGGAGAGCGGCTTCACCATCGTCCCGCTGTCCCTGTACTTCGTGGACGGCAAGCGGGTCAAGGTCGAGATCGCGGTGGCCCGGGGCAAGAAGGAGTACGACAAGCGCCAGGCCCTGCGGGAGAAGCAGGACAACCGCGAGGCCCAGCGCGCGATGCGCTACAAGAACCTGGGCTGAGCCCGGCGCCCACCGACCCCCTTGCGGGTGGTCGTACCGCGCGGTAGACTGATGTGTCCCGCCGAGGCGGGGTCTCATTGAAAAATGAATACGGGGATGATCGGTTTCGACGATGTGAGTTGAGACAGGGGAAGCGGGTCGAGGACGCAGAGTTATCTCGTAAACGCTCTCTGTAAAACAATAAGTGCCGAATCCAAGCGCACTGACTTCGCTCTCGCTGCCTAACCAGCGATAGCAGTCTGTCAGCCCGGGTGTGCCTTCGCCCCGGGACCTGGCATCAGCTAGAGGGCCACTGCTCCAGCCGTACGTCGCGGGCGTCTGGAGAACACCTACGCGACTGAGTCCGTCGGCCACGTGTCTGCACGAGGGCCGGGACTGAGAAAACGCAAAGCAGACTGCACCCGGAGAAGCCCTGACAATGCTGCATCGGACGGGGGTTCAATTCCCCCCATCTCCACGAGATCCCTGACCGGGGAGCGCCGCGAGGCGCTCCCCGGTTTTTTCGTGCCCGGATCTCGGCGAGGGTCCTCGACGCCGTCGCGGGGACCCCGTCCGCGAGGGTGCCGGGATGTCCCCGCCGCGCCGAGCGCCCGAGCCCGTGCCGACGGTTCCGGGCGGTGCCGGGCGCCACCGGCACGGGGTGCCCGTGTGACAAGCTGGAGGCGTACCGCCACCGACCGAAAGGGCAACGCCATGAGCCAGAACGACAACACCTCCGAGCCGTCGGGAACCGGTGCCGGCGGGTCGTCGAGCTACGGTGGCGACGACGTGCCCGAGTACGGCCAGCGGGTCGAGGGCGCCCCCTCCGGGCCCTCCTACGAGCCGCCGCGCTACGGCCAGGGCTCGGCCGGTGACCAGTACGCCTCGCCGCAGTACGGGCAGGGTCAGTACGGACAGGGCCAGCAGGGCTCCTACCCGCCCCCGTCCTACGACCAGGGGCAGTACGGACAGGGGCAGTACGGACAGGGGCAGTACGGGCAGGGCCAGTACGGGCAGGGCCAGTACGGGCAGGGCCAGTACGGCCAGGACCAGTACCCCCAGGGGCAGTACGGCCAGGGCCAGTACGCGCAGCAGGGCTACCCCGGTCAGTACCAGGGCCAGTACGACATGGGCCAGTACGGCGGCGCCCCGAAGCCCGCCGGCACCGGCCTGGGCATCGCCGCGCTGGTCCTGGGCATCCTGTCCCTGCTGACCTCGTGGCTGCTCGGGTTCGGCCTCATCCCGGGACTGGTGGGCCTGGTCCTCGGCATCGTGGCCCTGCGCAAGCTCGGCCGCGTGCCGGGAGCGTCCAAGGCGATGCCCGTCGTCGGCATCGTGCTGAGCGTGCTCGGCATCCTCGCCAGCGTGCTCATGTTCGTGCTGGTGGCCTCGTTCATGGGCCCGCTGATGGACGCCATCAACGGCCCCTGCAGCCAGTACCTGAACGACCAGGCGGCCCTCGAGCAGTGCCTCACCGACGAGCTGGGGATGGACACGATCCCGCAGTGACCCGCCGGCGGGCCGCCCGGCCCGGACCCCGGTCCGGGACGCGCGGCCCGCGCCGTCAGCGCGCGGGTGCCAGCAGCCCCAGCACCTCGTCGTGGAGCAGCCCGTTGGTGGCCAGGGCGTTGCCGCCGAACGGACCGGGCTCGCCCTCGAGGGACGTGAACCGGCCCCCGGCCTCCTCGACCAGGGGGACGAGCGCGGCCATGTCGTGCAGGTTCAGCTCGGGCTCGCAGGCGATGTCCACGGCGCCCTCGGCCACGAGGCAGTAGGACCAGAAGTCCCCGTAGGCGCGGGTCCGCCACACCTCGTCGGTGAGCTCCAGGAAGCGGTCCCGCACGCCGCGGTCCCGCCATCCCGTGAGGGAGGAGTAGGACAGCGAGGCGTCGGAGAGCCTGGACACCTGGGAGACGTGGATCCGCTGGGCGTTGGCGAGGGACTTGCCGGTGTACGAGCCCGTGCCGGCGGCCGCCCACCAGCGCCGGCCCAGCGCGGGGGCCGAGACCACGCCGACCACGGGCCTGCCCTCGTCGACGAGGGCGATCAGCGTGGCCCACACGGGCACGCCGCGGACGAAGTTCTTGGTGCCGTCGATGGGGTCGACGACCCACTGCCGTGCGCCGCTGCCCGTGGCCCCGTACTCCTCGCCGATCACCGCGTCCCGGTTGCGCGTGCGCCCCAGCTGGGCGCGGATCAGCTGCTCGGCCTCGCGGTCGGCGTCCGTCACGGGCGTGAGGTCGGGCTTGTTCTCCACCACGAGGTCCTGGGCCTTGAACCGCCGCATGGTCAGGCGGTCCACGGCGTCGGCCAGGATGTGGGCGAGGCGGAGGTCGTCGGTGTAGTTGCTGGGACTGCGCATTGAACCAACCTACCCCGAACGGCGGGCCGGCCCGGGCGTCAGGAGACGCCGAGCTCCTTCTCGTCCCGGAGCTCGCCGGCCCGGGCCCCGGCGCCGAGGAGGCGGCGCAACGAGGCGAGCCGCGACGGGCCGGCGGCCCCCGCGCGGCCCTCGGCCACCCACGCGTCCAGGGCGCAGCCGGGGGAGGTCTCCGTGTGCCGGCAGCCCTTGGGGCAGCCGGCGATCGCCTCGGCGAGCTCGTCGAAGGCCTCGACGATCCGGTCGTGGTCCACGTGGGCCAGGCCGAAGGAGCGGATGCCGGGGGTGTCGATGATCCACGACCCGGGGGAGGCCCCCTCGACCTTGAGGGCCAGGGCCGACGACGACGTGTGCCGGCCCCGTCCGGTCACGGCGTTCACCCCGCCGGTGGCCCGGTCGGCGCCCGTGAGGGCGTTGACGAGCGTGGACTTGCCGACCCCCGAGTGCCCCAGCAGCACGGAGACGTGGCCGTCGAGGCGCTCCCGCAGGGCCTCCACGAGGCCCGGGTCCAGGGGCAGCGTGCCGTCACCGGGGGCGGCGCCCGGCGCGGGGCCGGAGACGAGCACGGGCAGCTCGAGCGCGGTGTAGTGGGAGACCAGCTCGGCGGGGTCGCGCAGATCGGTCTTGGTGATGCACAGCAGCGGCTCGATCCCGGCGTCGTAGGCGGCCACGAGAGAGCGGTCGATGAACCCCGTGCGGGGCTCGGGGTTGGCGGCGGCCACGACCACCACGAGCTGGTCGGCGTTGGCCACGACGACCCGCTCGACCGGGTCGTCGTCGTCGGCGCTGCGGCGCAGCACGGTGGAGCGCTCCTCGATCCGCACGAGCCGGGCGAGGGTGTCCGGGGCGCCGCTGACGTCGCCCACCAGGCCCACGAGGTCCCCGGCCACGACGGGCCGGCGGCGCAGCTCCTTGGCCCGCACCGCCACGACGATCCGCTCCTGCGCGGTGTCCTCGTCGAGCACGGCCGTGTACCGGCCGCGGTCCACGGTCACGATCCGCCCCGTCACGGCGTCCTCGTGGGCGGGGCGCTCCTTGGTGCGGGGCCGCGAGCCGGACTTGCGCGCCCGGACGCGGACGTCCGACTCGTCCCAGTCCCGGCTCGTGGAGTCCTGGCGGTTGGAGTCCTTACGCGCCACGGTCCGTCCCCACGAGCTCGGCCCACAGCCGCGGGAACTCCGGCAGGGTCTTGGCGGTCGTCGCGATGTTCTCCACGAGCACGTCCGGGACCACGAGCCCCACCACGGCCCCGGCCGTGGCCATGCGGTGGTCCTCGTAGCTGCGGAAGGTGCCGCCGTGCAGGGGCGCCGGCCGCACGACCAGCCCGTCCTCGGTCTCCTCGGCGTCCCCGCCGAGCCGGTTGATCTCCGCCACGAGGGCGGCGAGGCGGTCGGTCTCGTGGCCGCGCAGGTGCGCGATGCCGCGCAGCCGGGAGGGCGTCGTGGCCACGGCGCAGATCGCCGCCACGGTCGGGGCCAGCTCCCCGGCCTCGGAGAGATCGAGGTCCACGCCCGTCACCACGGCCGGGCCGCCCACCGTGAACGTCCCGCCGGCGAGCTCCGCCTCGGCGCCGAAGGCGGGCAGGATCTGCTTCCAGTGGTCCCCGCCCTGCGTGGTGCGCTCCGGCCAGCGGGGCACGGAGACGCGCCCGCCGGTGACCACCGCGGCCGCCAGGAAGGGGCCGGCGTTGGAGAGGTCCTGCTCGATCTCGACGTCGAAGGCCCGCACCGGCCCGGGCGCCACCCGCCACTCGTCGGGCACGGAGTCGTCCACGTCGACCCCGAGCTCCCGGAGCACCTCGACCGTCATCTCGACGTGCGGCATGGAGGGCACGCCGCGGCCGTCGGCGCCGCGGTGGCGCAGGACGAGGCCCTCCTCGAAGCGGGCGCCCACGAGGAGCAGCGCGGACACGAACTGGCTCGACGCGGTCGCGTCGATCACCAGCTCCCCGCCCCGGACCCCGCCGGCGCCGTGGACCGTGAAGGGCAACCGGCCGCGGCCCTCGTCCTCGACCCGCAGCCCGAGACCGCGCAGGGCTTCGACCACCGGGCCCATGGGGCGCACCCGGGCGCCGGGGTCGCCGTCGAAGGTCACCGCGCGGCGGCCGAGCGCGGCGACCGGCGGCACGAAGCGCATCACGGTGCCCGCCAGGCCGCAGTCGACCGTCACGGGCTCCGTGTCGTCCCAGGAGGCGGGAGTCACCACGAGGTCGGGGCCGAAGTCGCCGGCCCCCTCGACCTCCTCGACCCGGGCGCCGAGCGCCCGCAGGGCCTCGACCATGAGCCGCGAGTCCCGGGAGTGGAGGGGCGAGCGCAGACGGCACGGCCCGTCCGCGAGAGCGGCGAGCAGCAGGTAGCGGTTGGTCAGGGACTTGGAGCCCGGCACGGTCAGCGACGCCACGACGGGGCGGTCGCCGACGAACGGAGCCGGCCACAGCTCGTGCTGCGGGGCCGGCTCCGCGGCGTCGGGAAGGGCTGCGGGCACGGGGGCCTCCGGCGGGTTCACGATGCTGGGTCCGCCTCCGCCTAGCTGTGCTTGACCGCGGACTGGATCGCCTTCTCCGCCTTGGCGACCTGCTTCTGGGTGTCCCTGCTGAGCTTGCCGGCGTTCTTGCGCACGTCCCCCGCGAGGTGCTCGGCCCGCCACAGCAGCGACGGGTTGCCCTCGGTGTCCACGGCGGCGAGCATGACGGCGCCGACCATGGAGACGTTCTTGAACGCGCTGCCGCGGCGGGCGGCCTTCTGCTCGGGCGTGGAGGCCTCCGCCGCGCGGTAGTCCGCGTAGGCGTTGAGCGCCGTGGTGGTCACCAGGACGCCGGCGGAGAGCCGGGGCAGCTTGCCGAGGCCGAAGAGCAGCGCGGCGCCGACCTGCGCCGCGGCGAGGCCCTGGGCGACCATGGCCGGGTTCTGGAGGGCGGGCCCGGCCTGCGGGACGGCCTTGGCGAAGGCGGAGACCGTGGGCGTGAGGTGCTGGGCGGCGCTGGACGAGTTGCGGAAGCTCTCGACACCGTTGGCGACGTAGCCGGTGGCCAGCAGCGGGCGGGCGATGCGACGGACGATGCTCATGGATTCCTCCTCTGCGGCCGGCGTGACCGCGGGGCCGGATCGTGCGGGACAGGTTCGGCGGACGGCGCCGCTCGTCCCATCCTAGCCACCGCCGCCCTGCCGGGGGCCAGTGCCCGGCGCACGAGCGCGCCGCACACGGGTCCGCGCGGCCGCCCCGCGAGGACCCGTGGAATAGCCGCAGGAGGTCCTCGGTTGTGCTGGACGGACAGGGGCAGGCCAGGGGCCGCCCGCCGACAGCCGACGAGCACACCCGGGGGACCGGGGGAAGGAGGGGCCGTTTCCGTGCTCTTGACCGCCCCCGCGCCGCACGCCGCCAGGAGGCCACCCGTAGACTGGTCCGTGATGAACGAGCAGAACCAGCACGCGGCTGCGCCCTCCGAGACCGAGGCGCCCGTCGACGTCGAGACCGAGACCCCCGACGACCGCAAGGCGCGCTTCGAGCGGGACGCCATGGAGTACGTCGACCAGCTCTACGCCGCGGCCCTGCGCATGGCCCGCAACCCGGCCGACGCCGAGGACCTGGTGCAGGAGGCCTACACCAAGGCGTTCTCGGCGTTCCACCAGTACCGGCCGGGGACCAACCTCAAGGCGTGGCTGTACCGGATCCTGACCAACACCTACATCAACCTCTACCGCAAGCGGCAGCGCGAGCCGCAGCAGGCGAACACCGACTCGGTGGAGGACTGGCAGCTGCACCGCGCCGAGTCCCACACCTCCTCCGGGCTGCGCTCGGCGGAGGCGGAGGCCCTGGACCACCTGCCGGACACGGACGTCAAGCGCGCGCTGCAGGAGCTGCCCGAGGAGTTCCGGCTCGCGGTGTACTTCTCGGACGTCGAAGGGTTCGCCTACAAGGAGATCTCCGAGATCATGGACACCCCCATCGGGACCGTCATGTCCCGCCTGCACCGCGGGCGCAAGCTGCTGCGCGAGAAGCTCGCCGACTACGCCGCGGAGCGCGGCTTCGACACCTCCAGGGCGACCGCGGACAAGAAGAAGGAAAAGGACAAGTAGACATGGCCGACTGCGAGAGCCTGGGAGGCTGCACGGACGAGAGGATCCGCCGGATCTACGAGTACCTCGACGGGGTGCTCCCGGCGCAGGACCTCGACGAGATCCACGGCCACCTCCTGGAGTGCCGGGAGTGCGCCCGCGAGTACGACCTCGAGTGCGTGATCCGCTCCGTCGTGCGCCGCTCGTGCACGGAGACGGCGCCGGCGGACCTCAAGGTCTCGATCCTGGCGCGGATCCACTCCGAGCGCCACGACCCGCCCGCCGCCTGAGCCTCCCGCCCGGGCCGCTCGCACGGGCTTCCCCTCCGGGCCGGCTCTCCGCCGCCCCGGGCACACGGAAGGGCCCCGGACCGCTGATGCGGTCCGGGGCCCTTCCGTCACGGCGGTGCCGGGTCCCGGTGGGACCTCAGGCGTTGGGGCGCTTGCCGTGGTTGGCGCCGCCCTTGCGGCGGTCCTTGCGCTTGCGTCCTCGCTTGCTCATGCGAGCCTCCTGTCTGTCGCGGCCGGGCCGCGGCGGATCGTGGGTGTCGGCGTCCGTTCCCGCGTGGTCTGGTGATGTCAGCGGCGGCCGGACGAGGCACTGCCCGCCATTCTCTCACACGCCGTCGGGGCCGGGGATCACTGGGGCTCGGGCAGGTCCAGCCAGCCGTACCAGCCGCGGTGGAGCACGAGCCACGCCATGAGACCGTAGCCGGCCTGGCCGGGCCGGCCGTGGTTCGCGGCGAGGTCCTTGCGCCACTGCTCGTGGTGCTGCAGCGGGTTGAACGTGTCGACGTAGACGTGGTTGCGCCGGGTCGTGACGTCCGCGTAGGCCGCCGAGAGGTCGGCGATCCGCCGGTTGCGCTCCGCGTCCAGGGTGGGCGGGGGCCCGACGACGAGCACCCGCACGTTGTGCTGGGACGCGGTGTCGATGATGTTCGCCATGTTGAGCCGGGAGCGGGCGCTGGTGATGCTCAGGTCGATGTCCAGCGTGGACGGGGCGATGACCAGCCGGTTGTCCTGGCCGGAGGCGAAGCGGCGGGCCGCCTCCTCGAACCAGCGCTCGTTGAGGGACTCGCTGCCCTCGCCCGGCGCGGCCAGGTTGTAGGCGGAGACGGGGACCACATGGCGCGGGGTCCGGGCCATCACCCGGCCGAACCAGCCGAGGGCGCGGGGGTCGCCGTCGCCGGCCAGCAGCTCGTCACCGACTGCGACAATTCTGATCCTTCGTTGCTCCACGTCGTTCTTTCTGTCGGGGGATCGGGGGCAGACCGGCGCCGACCCGTGGGCACGGGCCGGCGCCGGTCATCGCTGATGGGGACGGGCGGCGGGGGCGCGGGCCCCCGCCGCCCGGGGCGGGCTCAGGCCCGCGCGAACGCGGTCTGCACCAGGGTCTCCAGCTCGGCGGTGTGCCGCTTGGCCGAGCCGTTGGCCGGGGACGCCGACGCCGGGCGGGACGCCAGGCGCACCTTGCGGTCGAGCTCGGGGACGAGGTTCACCGCCATGAACGGCCAGGCGCCCTGGTTGGCGGGCTCGTCCTGTGCCCAGGTGAGCCGGGCCTGCGGGTACTTGGCGAGCTCCTCCCGGATCTCGGCGAGGGGCAGCGGGTAGAGCTGCTCGACGCGCACGATCGCGGTGTTCCGGTCCTTCGCCTGCTCCCGCGCCGCCGCGAGGTCGTAGTAGAGCCGGCCGGAGACCAGGATCACGTCCGTGACCTCGGCCGCGTCCAGGCCCGCCTGGTCGGGGATCACCGGGCGGAACGTGCCGCTGGTGAACTCCTCGATGGGGGAGGCCGCCGCCTTGAGGCGCAGCAGCTGCTTCGGCGTGGCCACGACCAGCGGCTTGCGCGGGCGGCTGTAGGCCTGCCGGCGCAGCAGGTGGAAGTGGCTGGCCGGGGTCGAGGGGTTCGCCACGACCATGTTCTTCTCGGCGCACAGCGTCAGGAACCGCTCGATGCGGGCCGACGAGTGGTCCGGGCCCTGGCCCTCGAAGCCGTGCGGGAGCAGCATGACCAGCGAGGAGCGCTGGCCCCACTTCTGCTCGGCCGAGGAGATGAACTCGTCCACGATGGTCTGGGCGCCGTTGACGAAGTCGCCGAACTGCGCCTCCCACACGGTGAGCGCGTCGGGCCGCTCCACGGAATAGCCGTACTCGAAGCCCAGCACGCCGAACTCGGACAGCAGCGAGTTGTAGATCGCCAGCCGCGCCTGGTCGCCCGAGAGGTTGTTCAGGGGCGTCCACTCGGCGCCGGTGCCGGCGTCGAAGAACACCGCGTGGCGCTGCGTGAAGGTGCCGCGGCGCACGTCCTGGCCGGACATCCGCACCGGGATGCCCTCCATCATCAGCGAGCCGAAGGCCATGAGCTCGCCCATGCCCCAGTCCACGCCGCCCTCGCGGGTCATGGCCTCGCGGCGCTCGAGCAGCTTCTGCAGCTTCTTGTGCACGCTGAAGCCCTCGGGGACCTCCACGTGGGCCTGGCCGATCCGGTGGGCGGCCTCGGGGGTGATGGCCGTGGAGCGCGGGATCGACACGCCGGAGTCGGCCTGCTGCGCGGAGGGCCGCTCGATGTTGGAGATCGCGGCGGAGTCCCCGGTGACCAGCGGGATCGAGGAGGTCTGGGCCTCGTGGGTCTCGGCGAAGACCCGCTCCAGGCGCTCCTGGTAGTCCTTCAGCGCGCGGTCCGCCTCCTCCTGGGTGATGTCGCCGCGGCCCACGAGGTTCTCGGTGTAGATCTTGCGGGTCGAGCGCTTCTGCTCGATGAGGTTGTACATCAGCGGCTGGGTCATCGAGGGGTCGTCGCCCTCGTTGTGGCCGCGGCGGCGGTAGCACACGAGGTCGATGATGACGTCCTTGTGGAACGCCTGGCGCCAGGCGAAGGCCATCTGGCCCACGTGGGTGACGGCCTCGGGGTCGTCGGCGTTGACGTGGAAGATCGGCGCCTGCACGCCCTTGGCGAGGTCGGTGGCGTAGGTGGAGGAGCGGGCCGCGGAGGGCGCGGTCGTGAAGCCCACCTGGTTGTTGACGACGACGTGGATGGTGCCGCCCACGGCGTAGCCGGGCAGCTGCGCCATCTGCAGGACCTCGGCCACGACGCCCTGGCCCGCGAAGGCCGCGTCGCCGTGGACCTGGATCGGCAGCACCGGGAAGGAGCCGTCGCCCTCGGGGCCGGCGCCGAGGACGTCGGTCTTCGCGCGGGCGATGCCCTCGATCACCGGGTCGGCCGCCTCGAGGTGCGAGGGGTTCGCGGCCAGGTAGACCTGGGTCTCGTTGCCGCTGTCGGAGGTGAAGGTGCCCTCGGTGCCGAGGTGGTACTTCACGTCGCCGGAGCCCTCGGTGGTGCGCGGGTCCTGGCTGCCCTCGAACTCGCGGAACACCTGGGCGTAGGACTTGCCCGCGATGTTGGTGAGCACGTTGAGCCGGCCGCGGTGGGCCATGGCGATGCCCACCCCGGCGAGACCGGCGTCGGCGGCGTCGGAGATGATCTCGTCGAGCAGCGGGATCAGGGCCTCGCCGCCCTCGAGGGAGAAGCGCTTCTGGCCCACGTACTTGGTCTGCAGGAACGTCTCGAACGCCTCGGCGGCGTTGAGCCGGCCCAGGATCCGGAACTGCTCCTCGCGGGAGGGCTTCTGGTAGCCGTGCTCGAGCTGGCCCTGGAACCACTCGCGCTCCTCGGGCTCCTGCAGGTGCATGTACTCCACGCCGACGGTGCGGCAGTACGCGTCGCGCAGGCGGCCCAGGATGGTGCGCAGGCTCAGCACGTCCGCGCCGCCGAAGCCGCCGGTGGGCCACTCGCGCTCGAGGTCCCACAGGGACAGGCCGTAGGTGCGGATGTCGAGGTCGGGGTGCTTGCGCATCACGTACTCGAGCGGGTTGGTGTCGGCCATGAGGTGGCCGCGGACCCGGTACGCGTGGATGAGCTGCTGGATCCGGGCGACCTTGTTGACCTGGATCTCGGGGTTGACCTGGTTGTCCACGGCCCAGCGCACGGGCTCGTAGGGGATCCGCAGGGCCTCGAAGATCTCGTCGTAGAAGTTGCCCTCGCCCAGCAGGTAGGACTCGATCAGGCGCAGGAACTCGCCCGAGCCGGCGCCCTGGATGACCCGGTGGTCGTAGGTCGAGGTCAGGGTGATGATCTTGGAGACCGCGTTGCGGGCGATCGTCTTGGGGGAGGCGCCCTTGTACTCCGCGGGGTAGTCGAGTGCGCCCACGCCGATGATGCAGGCCTGGCCCTTGGAGAGGCGGGGCACGGAGTGGACGGTGCCGATGCCGCCGGGGTTGGTCAGGGACACGGTGGTGCCCTGGTAGTCCTCCATGGTCAGCTCGTTGTTGCGGGCACGGCGGACGATGTCCTCGTACGCCTCCCAGAACTGCATGAAGCCCATGGTCTCGGCGCCCTTGATGTTCGGCACCACGAGGTTGCGGGAGCCGTCCTTGTTGGGGATGTCGATGGCCAGGCCGAAGTTGACGTGCGCGGGGTGGATCGCGACCGGCTTGCCGTCCTGCTCGGCGTAGACGACGTTCTGGGACGGGAAGTTCGCCAGCGCCTTGATCAGGGCGTAGCCGATGAGGTGCGTGAAGGACACCTTGCCGCCGCGGTTGCGGGCGAGGTGGCTGTTGATGACGATGCGGTTGTCGATCAGCAGCTTGGCCGGGACCGCGCGGACGGTGGTGGCGGTGGGCACCGTGAGGGAGGCGTCCATGTTGGCGGCCACGGCCTTGGCGGGCCCGCGGAGCCTGACGATCTGGTCCTTCGCCTCGGGCGCGGGAGCGGCGTGGTTGGCCGCGGGGCGGGCGGGCTGGGCCGGGATGGGCTTCTTCGCCTCGGCCTCGCCGTGGTTGGTCTCGGGGTGGCCCTCTGCCTTCGCGCCGGACTTCGCGGGCTGGGGGGAGGCGGCCGGCTGCGGGGCCGCGGCGGCCTTCGGCGCGGCGGCCTGGGGCGCGGGAGGCTTCGGTGCCTCGGCCGCCCTGGGCGCCGCCTGGGGAGCGGTGGCACGGGGGGCCGGTGCCGCGGGCGCGGGCCGGGAGGCCTCCGCCGGCGCCGCGCCGTTCTCCGCGTCCATGGCCTCGAAGATGGGCCACCACTTCTTGTCCACCGAGTTCCTGTCCGCCTGGTACTTCTCGAACAGTTCGTCGACGAGCCACTCGTTACCTGCGAATTCTTCAGGAATCAGATGCTGTGGCTGATTTGGCACGGGGAATACGCCTCTTCCATCGTTGGTCGCGTGGGGGCCTTCTTCCGGCCTCCACAGTGTCTGTCCCAGCAGCATCCGGACCCGCCGGGGTGTTCCGTCCCGGCCGTGTCCCGCGACAGCTGCCGGCGTCGTCCTCCGGACGTCCCGGACGGTCGTCACCGGGCGCGGCCGTACCTCCGGTCGAGTCTAGTGATCTGCCCCGCGCCCGGCTAGTCCGCCGGGCCGCCACTAGACTGGCGGGCGTGCGATTCCTCAACACCCCCGCCTCGGACCTCACGTACAGCGACGTCTTCCTGGTCCCCTCGAGCTCCCGGGTGACGTCCCGGTTCGACGTCGACCTGACGCCGCCGGACGGGACGGGCGCCACCGTCCCGCTCGTGGCCGCGAACATGACGGCCGTCACGGGGCGGCGGATGGTCGAGACCATGGCCCGCCGCGGGGGCCTCGGCATCCTCCCCCAGGACATCCCGCTCGACGTGATCGCGGACGTCACCCGCTGGGTGAAGAACCGTTCGCCCCGCTTCGAGACCCCGGTGGTGCTCGGCGCGGAGGACACCGTGCACGACGCCCTCGGGATGATGCACAAGCGCCCGCACGGCGCGGTGGTCGTGTGCGGGCCCGGGCGCTCCTACCGCGGGGTGGTGCTCGAGGCCGACTGCACCGAGGTGGACCGGTTCACCCAGCTGGGGTCGATCATGCGCACCGACGCCCCCGTCTTCTCGGTGGAGGAGCTGCGCGGGGACTCCGCCGAGGACGTCCTGGCGGCCGCCTACGACCGCCTGACCGCGACCCGCGCGCACGTGGCGCCCGTGCTCGACGGCGAGCGCGTCGTGGGCGTGCTGACCCGCAAGGGCACGGTGCGCTCCACCATCTACACCCCCGCCGTCGACGCCGGGGGCCGTCTGCGGGTCGGCGCCGCGGTCGGCATCAACGGGGACGTACGAGGCAAGGCCCGCGGCCTGCTGGACGCCGGGGTGGACGTGCTGGTCGTCGACACCGCCCACGGCCACCAGCGCAGGATGATGGAGGCCCTCGAGCAGGTCCGCTCCCTGGACCCGGAGGTCCCCGTGGTGGCGGGCAACGTGGTCACGGCCGACGGCGTGCAGGACCTCGTCGACGCCGGGGCGGACATCGTCAAGGTCGGGGTGGGCCCCGGCGCCATGTGCACCACGCGCATGATGACGGCGGTGGGCCGCCCGCAGTTCTCGGCGGTGCTCGAGTGCGCGGAGGCCGCGGCCGAGCTCGGCAAGCACGTCTGGGCGGACGGCGGCGTCAAGCACCCGCGGGACGTCGCGCTCGCGCTCGCCGCGGGGGCGAGCCAGGTGATGATCGGCTCCTGGTTCGCGGGCACCCACGAGGGGCCGGGGGAGCTCAACGTCGACGCCGACGGGCGCGCCTACAAGGAGAGCTTCGGCATGGCCTCGACCCGGGCCGTGCGGGAGCGCACCCGGGGGGAGGGGGCGTTCGACCGCGCCCGGAAGGGCCTGTTCGAGGAGGGCATCTCCAGCTCCAAGATGTACCTCGACCCGCAGCGGCCCGGCGTCGAGGACCTCGTGGACCACATCACCGCCGGGGTGCGCAGCTCCATGACCTACGCGGGGGCCACGACCCTCGAGCAGTTCGCCGCCCGCGCGGTGGTCGGCGTCCAGTCCCTCTCCGGCTACGAGGAGGGCAGGGCGCGCCCCGTCAGCTGGTCGTGAGCACCCCTCCGGAGGGTTCCGCTCCGGTAGTCTGGTGCCCTCATGGACTCGTTCAGTAGTTGCCGGCCCGGCCGCAGCGGCTCCCGCCGCGGCCCCAGCGCCGGCACCCCCGCCCGCCCCTGTTCCGACGACCCCTTCCCGGCGCCCCGCCCGCGCCCGGCCCGGGGAGGCACCGCCTGATGGACTGGCTGCTGCTGGCCGCCGGCCTGCTCCTCATCCTCGGCACCGGCTTCTTCGTGGCGGTGGAGTTCTCCCTCGTGGCCCTCGACCAGACGACCGTCCGCCGCGGCGTCGCCCGGGGCGAGCGCGGGGCGGAGCCCCTCCTGAGGTGCCTGAAGTCCCTGTCCACCCAGCTCTCCAGCTGCCAGCTCGGCATCACGCTGACCACGCTGCTGACCGGCTACACGCTGGACCTCGCCCTCCAGTCCTTCCTGCGGGAGCCCATCGTCGAGCTCACCGGCCTGTCCCGGGCCGCGGCCGGCGGGGCGACCCTGGCCATCTCGATGCTCCTCTCCACGCTGCTGTCGATGCTGCTGGGCGAGCTGGTCCCCAAGAACTGGGCGATCGCCGAGGCGTACCGGGTGGGGCGGGTCGTGGCCCGGCCGCAGCTGGTGTTCACCGCGGTGTTCAAGCCGTTCGTCCTGGGCCTCAACGGCGTCGCCAACCGCGTCCTGCACCTGTTCGGCATGGAGGCCAAGGAGGAGCTCTCCGGCGCGCGCTCCCCGGAGGAGCTGTCCTCGATGGTCCGCCGCTCCGCCAAGATGGGCACCCTCGACGCCGGCACGGCCGCGTTCGTGGCCAAGACCCTCACGTTCGCGGAGCGCACGGCCGCGGATGTCATGACGCCGCGGATCCGGGTGCAGATGCTCGACTCCCACGACTCCGTGGCCGAGGTCGTGGCCGTCGCGTCCCGCACCGGCCACTCCCGCTTCCCCGTCATCGAGGACTCCCCGGACGACGTCCGGGGCGTGGTCCACGTCAAGAAGGCCGTGGCCGTTCCCGCGGAGCGCCGCGCCGCCCTCGAGTGCGGGGCCATCATGGAGGACGTGCTGCGCGTGCCCGAGACCGTCCACCTCGACTCCCTGATCGTGCAGCTGCGCTCCGGCGGGCTCCAGATGGCCGTCGTCGTCGACGAGTGGGGCGGCACCGCGGGGGTCGTCACCCTGGAGGACCTCGTCGAGGAGGTCGTGGGGGAGGTCTCCGACGAGCACGACCGGCTCAGCCCCGGCGCCCTGCAGTCCGCGACCGGCGAGTGGTTCTTCCCGGGCCTGCTGCGCCCGGACGAGGTCTCCGAGCAGATCACCGAGCTCGACATCGAGGACGGGCCCGCGTACGAGACCATGGGCGGGTTCATGATGGACCGGCTCGGCCGGATCCCGGCCCCCGGGGACTCCGTGCCCGTCAAGGGCGGGGAGCTCGTGGTCTCCCGGATGGAGGGGCGGCGGGTCGACCGGATCCGCTTCGTCCCGGCACCACCGCCGGCCGACGACGCCGCCGAGACCGCGACGACCGAGGAGGGACGGCGATGAGCGACTGGGCAGGACTGGCCTGGCTCGTGGTGCTGCTGGCCGGCAACGCGTTCTTCGTGGGCGGCGAGTTCGCCGTCATGTCCGCGCGGCGCAGCCAGATCGAGCCGCTCGCCGACGCCGGCAACAAGCGGGCCCGGACGGCGCTGTACGCGATGGAGCACGTCTCCCTCATGCTGGCCTGCTGCCAGCTGGGCATCACGGTGTGCTCGCTGCTGATCCTCAACATCTCCGAGCCGGCGCTGCACCACATCGTGTCCGGGCCGCTCGAGCACCTGGGCGTGCCGGCGGAGGTCGCCGACGTCAGCGGGTTCCTCACGGCCCTGGTCGTGGTGACCTTCCTGCACGTGGTCTTCGGGGAGATGGTCCCCAAGAACATGTCCGTCTCCGCGGCGGACCGCGCCGTGCTGCTGCTGGCCCCTCCGCTCGTGCTCGTCTCGCGCGTGGTCAAGCCGGTCACGGCGACCCTGAACTGGATGTCCAACCACGTCCTGAAGCTGATGGGGATCGAGCCGAAGGACGAGGTGTCCTCGACCTTCACCCTCGACGAGCTGCAGTCCATCGTGGAGGAGTCGACCAAGGAGGGCACCGTCGCGGACGAGACCGGCCTGCTCTCCGGCGCCCTGGAGTTCTCCTCGAAGCGCACGGAGGACGTCATGGTCCCGCTGGGCCAGCTCGTCACCCTCCCCGAGGACGTCTCCCCGGCCGAGGTCGAGAAGGCGGTGGCCCGCACCGGGTTCTCCCGCTTCGCGCTGACCGAGGACGACGGCGAGCTCAACGGGTACCTGCACATCAAGGACGTCCTGTCGATCCCGGAGAGCCGCTACAACGAGCCGGTGCCCGTCACCCGGGTCCGCTCGCTCGCCAACCTGCGCCCCGACATCGAGATCGACGACGCGCTCGCGGCCATGCAGCGCACCGGGTCGCACCTGGCGCGCGTGGTCGACGCCGGGGGGCGCACGCTGGGCGTGCTGTTCCTGGAGGACGTCATCGAGGAGCTCGTGGGCGAGATCCGGGACACGACCCAGGACCGGCGGCAGCGCCGCGGGGACCGGGTGGACTCCTCCGACCCGCCGCGCTGACCGGCCCCTGACCGTCCGCCCTGCACCGCGGGCCCCCGGCCGCCCGGACCCCTCCGTGCCGGCCGGGGGCCCGCGCGTTGTGGGCCGGCGCGGGCCCTTGGTACCATGGGCGGCGCAAATGAAAATCATTCTCATCCGGGGAGCGGCTCCCCGACGTCCCGCGGCCGGCCCGGACCGGGCCCGGCCGCGCAGAAACGGATCCACCATGACCACACCCCTCCCCGCGGCGCACGCGCACCGCCCCCTGCGCGCGGCGGGCCTCGCCGGCGCCCTGCTGCTCGGGCTCACCGCCTGCGGCCAGGGGGAGGCGCCCACCGGTGAGGCCTCCTCCGACGCCCTCAGCGTGGTCACCACCACCTCGGTGTGGGCCGACGTGGTCCGGGAGGTCGGCGGCGACGCCGTCGTGGTCGACCCCGTCATCGACTCGACGGCCCAGGACCCGCACTCCTACGAGGCCACGGCGCAGGACCGGCTCGCCGTCCGGGACGCGGACCTCGTGGTCCTCAACGGCGGCGGCTACGACGCCTTCATGGAGGACCTCGCGGCGCAGGGCGACGCCCCCGTCGTGAACGCCGTCGAGGCGTCCGGTCTGGAGGCCGCCACCGGGGAGCCGGCCGAGGAACCGGCAGGGGAGACGCAGCCCGCCGGGGAGGACGAGCACGACCACGGCGGGCTCAACGAGCACGTCTGGTACGACCTCGGCTCGACGGACGAGGTGGCGCGCGCGATCGCCGACCGGCTGGCGGAGCTCGACCCCGACGGCGCCGACGCCTACGGGGCCAACGCCGAGGCCTTCGCCGGCGAGCTCGCGGCCCTGGAGCGCCGGCTCGCCGAGGCCCCGGCCGACGGCGCCGCGTTCGTGGCCACGGAGCCGGTCGCCGTCCGCCTCCTGGAGGACGCGGGGCTGCACGACGACACGCCCACCGAGTTCACGGCGGCCATCGAGGGCGGGACCGACGTCCCGCCGCTCGTGCTCCGCGACATCCGCCGGGAGATCGCGGACGGCCACGTCCAGCTCCTCGCGTTCAACGCCCAGACCGCCTCGGGCCAGACCGAGCAGCTGCGCGACGACGCCCGGGAGGCGGGGGCCGCCGTCGTCGAGTTCACCGAGACGCTGCCCGAGGGCACCAGCTATCTCGAGTGGATGGACGGCAACGTCGACCGGGTGCTCGAGGCCCTCGGGACCCTGCCGCCCCGGAGCAGCGGGACGGCCGCGGAGTGAGCACCGCGACCCGTCCCGTCGTCTCCCTGCGCGGGGCCGGCCTGGCGTTCGGCGACCGCGTCCTGTGGGACGGGCTCGACCTGGACATCCGTCCCGGCGAGTACTTCGCCGTGCTCGGCGGCAACGGCACCGGCAAGACCAGCTTCCTCAAGGTCCTCCTGGGCCTGCTGCCCCTGACCACCGGCACCGTGGAGGTCTCCGGGGAGCCGCCGCGCCGCGGCTCGGGGCGCATCGGCTACGTCCCGCAGCAGCGGGCCTTCGCCGCCTCCACCCCGCTGCGGGCACGCGACCTCGTGGGCCTCGGCGTGGACGGCCACCGGTGGGGGATCCGGCTGGGCACCCGCTCCGTCCGGCGGCGCGTCGACGAGCTGCTGGAGCTCGTGGGCGCCGGGTCCTACGCCGACGCCCCGGTCGGCACGCTCTCCGGCGGGGAGCAGCAGCGGCTGCGGATCGCCCAGGCGATCGCCGGCGACCCGGAGCTGCTGCTGTGCGACGAGGCGCTGCTGTCCCTGGACCTGCACCACCAGCACGCCGTGAGCGAGCTGGTGGACGAGCAGCGCCGGCGCACGGACGCCGCGGTCGTGTTCGTCACCCACGAGATCAACCCGATCATCGAGCACGTGGACCGGGTCCTGTACCTGGCGGGGGGCAGGTTCCGGGTCGGCACCCCCGACGAGGTGCTGCGCGGCGACGTCCTCTCGGAGCTCTACGGCACCCGCATCGACGTGGTCCGCACCGGCGGCCGCGTGGTGGTCGTGGGCCACCCCGACAGCTCCCACCACACCCACGACGACCAGGAGATGGCCCTGTGAGCCCCGGGGTCCCGTCCCTCCCGGCGGCCCTCGACTGGGATCGCGTCGTCTCGTCCGTCTTCGTCTTCGAGGACTACGGGGAGCTGCTGAGCCTGCTCAGCAGCTCCATCTGGGCCGGCGCGCTGCTGGGGCTCGTCGGCGGCGTGGTGGGCACGTTCGTCATGATGCGCGACCTCGCGTTCTCCGTGCACGGCATCGCCGAGCTGTCCTTCGCGGGAGCGGCCGCCGCCCTGCTCGTGGGCGCGGACGTGGTGACGGGCTCCCTGGCGGGCTCCGTGCTGGCGGCTCTCGTCATGGCCCTCATGGGGCTGCGGGCCCGGGAGTCCAACTCCGTCGTGGGCGTGCTCATGCCCTTCGGACTGGGCCTCGGCATCCTCTTCCTGTCCCTGTACCAGGGGCGCTCGGCGAACAAGTTCTCCCTGCTCACCGGCCAGATCGTCTCCGTGGACCCCGTCCAGCTCACCAGCATGGCGGTGCTCTCCGCCGTCGTGCTCGTGGGCCTGTCCGTGATGTGGCGGCCGCTGACCTTCGCGAGCGCGGACCCCCTCGCCGCCGAGGCGAAGGGGCTGCCCGTGCGCGGGATCTCGGTCGTGTTCATGGTCCTGCTGGGCGTGGCCGTCGCGATGTCCGTGCAGATCGTGGGCGCGCTGCTCGTGCTCGCGCTGCTGATCACCCCGGCGGCGGCGGCCATGAACCTCACGGCCTCGCCCGTGCGGATCGTGGTCCTGTCCGTGGTGTTCGCGGAGCTCGCGATGGTCGGCGGGATCCTCCTGGCGCTGGGCGGGTCGCTGCCCATCAGCCCGTACGTCACCACGATCTCGTTCCTGCTCTGGCTGCTCTCCCGCGCGGCCGCGACCGTGCGCTCCCGCCGCTGACCGGGCCCTCCGGCGGCGCCGGGCTCAGGCCAGCACGCGCAGGGCGGAGGGCAGGACGTCGACGCGGACGGGGAGGGGCGCGAGCCGCTCCCCGTCCGCGTAGGCGGTGACGTCCGCGGCGTCGACGGCGACCGAGCGCACGCGCTCGATCCGCACCGCGTCGAGCCCCACGTGCCGGCCGGTGAACAGGGTGGGGAACACCCGCAGGAACCGGGCCCGGCCCATCGGGGCCACGCTGAACAGCTCCAGCAGCCCGTCGTCGTGCCGGGCGTCCGGCACGATCCGCAGGCCCCCGCCGATCGAGGACGTGTTCGCGACGTTGAGCAGCATCGCCTCCCGCCGCTCCTCCCGGACGGCCCCGGCGGCGTCCACGACCTCCAGGCGGTAGGAGATGGTGCGCAGCCGCAGCAGCTCCACGAGCACGGCGCCGAGGTACTTGGCGGACCCGGCGGGCCGGCGCCACCGGTTGGCGCGCTCGTTGACCGCGGCGTCGAAGCCCGCGCACAGCGCCGTCGCGAAGCAGGCGGTGCGGCCGTCCGCGAAGCGCGCGCGCCCCACGTCGAGCAGGCGGGGCACGGGCTCGTCGAGCCGGCGCAGGATCCGCCCGGCCGCGGCCTCGGGGTCCCGGTCCGGCACGCCGAGGTGGCGCGCCAGATCGTTGCCGCTGCCCGAGGGGACGATCCCGAGGGGGATCGCGACGCCCTGCCCGGCGAGCTCCACGAGCACCCCCAGGCCGGCGTGCACCATCCCGTCCCCGCCCACGACCACGAGGGCGCGGGCCGTCAGGGCGGAGGCCCGCAGCCGGTCGCGGACCAGCTCGACCAGGGCCGCGGGATCGGGCGCGGCGAGCACCACGGCGTCGTCGCCGCCCGTGCGCAGCAGCTCGGCGGCGCGGTGCGCGTGCTCGAGGGCGCGGCCGCGGCCGGCGGTGGGGTTCACGGCCAGGAACCAGGTCCCCGTCCCGGGGCGGGGGGAGCGCCGGGGGCCGGTCACCGGGGCCCGCCGGGACAGGGGCGGCTCACTCGCGGTCCTGGGCGCTGCACGCGGCGCACACGCCCGTGATCTCCACCGTGTGGTCGACCTCCGTGAAGCCGTGGGCCGCGGCGGTGCGCCCGGCCCACTCCTCGACGGCGGGGGCCTCCAGCTCCACCGCCGCCCCGCAGCGGCGGCACACGAGGTGGTGGTGGTGGTGCTCAGCGGAGCACCGGCGGTAGATCGCCTCGCCGTCGTCGCTGCGCAGGACGTCGAGCTCCCCGAGCTCGGACATCGACTGCAGGATACGGTAGGTCGTCGCCAGGGACACGGACTCGCCGCGCTCCCGCAGCAGCGCGTGCAGGTCCTGGGTGGAGATGAAGTCCTCCAGGGAGGTCAGGGCCTCCGCGATCACGCGGCGCTGGCGGGTGTTGCGCACCTCGCTCGGGCCGCGCCCGGTCGTCCTCACGCTCACGCCTCGTCCTTCCGTATGGTCCCCGTGTGGTCCTCGTCTGGTCCCGGAGGGGGCTGCACCCCCAGCTTAACAACTGCCGCCCGGCGCGTGCCGCCCGTCCCGCCCCGGGACGGGCGGCGGGGCTAGGCTGAGCCCCATGGAGCTGACCAAGTACACCCACTCGTGCGTCCGGCTCGAGAAGGCGGGCCGGGTCCTGGTGGTCGACCCGGGCAACCTCTCGGAGCCCGGGGAGCTGGCGGAGGCGCTCGACGGCGCCCACCACGTGCTCGTGACCCACGTCCACCCGGACCACCTGGACCGCGAGCCGCTGCTGGCGCACCTGCGCGCCCACCCGGGCACCGCGGTGCACGCCCCCGCCTCCGTGGCCGCCGGGCTCCGCGAGGAGCTGGGGGAGGGGTTCGCCGTCCACGACGCGGAACCGGAGACCGTCCTGGAGCTCGACGGCTTCACGGTGCGGACCTTCGGCGGCCAGCACGCGCTCATCCACCCCCAGATCCGCACCGTCGACAACATCGGCTACCTGATCGACGGCACCGTCTACCACCCCGGGGACTCGCTCGTGGTCCCCCACGGGCTGTCCGTGCCCGTGCTGCTGGCCCCCCTCCACGCCCCGTGGAACAAGATGTCCGAGGTCATCGACTTCGTCGTGGCCGTGCGGCCGCGGCAGGTCCACCAGATCCACGACGGCCTGCTCTCGCCCGCCGGCTTCCGCATCATCGAGAAGCAGGTCTCGGCGTTCGCCGCCAAGTACGGCGTCCGGTACCGGCACCTGGGGGTGGGCGAGCGCGTCGTCCTCTGACCCGCCGGCCCGGACCCGGCTCCCGCCTCCCCGGCCCTTCCCCCTGCTCCTCCGCTCCCTTCCGACGACGACGAAAGGTCTCCCATGAGCACCGTGTTCACCAAGATCATCGACGGCGAGATCCCCGGCCGCTTCGTGTGGCAGGACGACCGCGCCGTGGCGTTCCTGTCCATCGACCCGCTCTCCCAGGGCCACACCCTCGTGGTCCCGCGCGAGGAGCACGACCACTGGATCGACCTGCCGGAGGACCTCGCCGCGCACCTGATGCTGGTCGCGCAGAAGATCGGCCGGGCCCTCGACGCCGTGTGGCGCCCGGCGCGCGTGGGCCAGATGATCCAGGGCTTCGAGGTCCCCCACACCCACATCCACGTCTGGCCCGCGGACACGGTCGAGCAGTTCCAGTTCGTCAACGTCATCCGCGACCCCGAGCCGGCGTGGATGGACGAGGCCGCCGAGAAGCTGAGGTCGGCGCTGACCGAGGCCGGGCACGGGGAGTTCGTCCCCCGCGGCTGACGCGCGCCGGTCAGGGCCGTGCCGCCTCCAGGGCGTCCTTGAGCGCCTTGCGGATCCGCTTCTCCGAGACCGTGTGGGCGGTGCCCAGCTCCTGGGCGAACAGCGAGACCCGCAGCTCCTCGATCATCCAGCCCACCCGGCGCAGCTCGTCCGGCACCGCCATCGCGGCCGGCAGCGCGTCGAGCGCGGCGTCGTAGTCGTCCTCCAGCTTCTGCACGGCGAGCATGCCCGCCGTGTCCCGCTGCAGGTGCCCGGCGAGCTTCTCGAGCCGCACCTCCATGGCCCGCACGTAGCGCGGCAGGTGCTGGAGCTGCTCCCAGCCGGTCGCCGCCACGAAGCCCGGGTGCACCAGGTGCTCCAGCTGGGCCTTGACGTCGTTGAGGGAGTTGATCGCCGCCAGCGACGCCGACTGCTTGAGCGCCTTGCGGATCCGCGCTGCGCCCGAGAGCACTTGCTCCACGAGCGCCGTGACCTGGAAGACCGTGTCGATGAGCTCGGCGCGCACGTGGTCGTGCAGCCGGTCGAACTCCGCGCGGGTGAAGGGGGGCTCGTCCGGGACGAGCTTGTCGATCGCGGCCACCGTGCAGTCGGCGATGAGCTCGGTCACGGACCCGTGCGGGTTCTGGGTGAAGACGAGCTTCTCCCGGTTGTTGAGGTGCTCCAGCACGTACCGCTCGGGGGAGGGGAGGCGCAGCTGCAGCAGGGCGATCACGCCGCGGCGCTGGGCCGCCCGCTGCTCGGCGGCCGAGGAGAGGATGCGCACGGCCACCGTGGCGCCCTGCGCCCCGGCCTGCCCGCCCCCCCTGCGGTCCTTCCCGCGCCCGCTGTCCTTCCCGCTCCTGCTGTCCTTGCCGCTCCGCCCGGGCGCGGTCCGGTCCCGCTCCTCGGGGACCAGCGCGGGGTAGCCGGTGATCCGCTGGCCCGCCACCGTGGACTCGACGGTGCGCGGCACGTCCTGCTCCGGCCACGCGGTCAGCCCCGACCGCTCCAGCGCGGGCCGCGCCGGCTCCGGCGCGCGCGGGGCGGGGGCCGGGGCGTCCCCGCGGCCGGGGCGCCCGGAGGTCCCGGCGGCGCCCCGGGCCGCGGCGGGGACCGCGCCGAGGGACTCGGCCAGGGCGCGCCGGATCTCGTCGTGCAGCTCCGCCTTCAGCAGCTCCAGGTCCTCGCCCTCGCCCAGCACGCGGTTGCGGCGGTCGCGGACCTGGAAGCGCATCCGCAGGTGCGCCGGCACCGCGTCCCAGTTCCAGGACCCCGGCGGGACCACGTGGCCCCTGAGCCGGCGCAGGGCCAGCTCCAGCGACGGCTCCAGGGCGTCGACGGCCGGGTCGAAGTCCTGCCCGAGCATCGCGACCGCCTGCCGGGCGACGTCGGGGGCGGGCACGAAGTTCCGGCGCACCGCCTTGGGCAGCGACTTGATGAGCGCGGTGACGAGCTCGGTGCGGAACCCCGGGATCTGCCACTCGAACTGCTCGGGGTCGAGCTGGTTGAGGAACAGCACCGGCACGCGCACCGTCACGCCGTCGGCGTGGTCGGAGCCCGGCGCGAACTCGTAGTCGAGGTCGAGCACGAGCTCCCCGTCGCGGGTCCGCCGCACCCACTGCCGCGGGTAGAGCGACTCGTCGTAGTCGCGGGCGTCCTCGGCGATGAGGGACTCGGGGTCGAGGTCGAGCAGGTGCTCGTCCTGCTGGCGGGCCTTCTTCCACCAGGAGTCGAAGTGGCGGGCCGAGACCACGGAGGCCGGGATCCGCTCGTCGTAGAACGCGAACAGGGTCTCGTCGTCGATCCGCAGGTCCTTGCGGCGCAGCCGGTTCTCGAGCTCCTCCACCTCGGCCAGGCGCCTGCGGTTGCGCTCGAAGAACCGGTGCCGGGTCTGCCAGTCGCCCTCCACGAGGGCGTGGCGGACGAACAGCTCCCGCGCCTCGGCGGGGTCCACGCGCCAGAAGTTGATCCGGCGCCGGGCGACGATCGGCACGCCGTAGAGCGTGACCTTCTCGTAGGCCATGACGGAGCCCTCCGCGCGGGACCAGTGCGGCTCCGAGACGCTGCGCTTGACGAGGCCCGGGGCGAGCTCCTCGGCCCACAGGGGGTCGATCGCGGCGTTGACGCGCGCCCAGAGCCGGGAGGTCTCCACGAGCTCGGCGGACATCACCCAGTCCGGGGACTTCTTGAACAGGTTGGAGCCGGGGAAGATCGCGAAGCGGGTGCCGCGGGCACCCTGGTACTCGCGCTTGCGCTCGTCCTTGAGCCCGATGTGGCTGAGCAGGCCCGCGAGCAGGGACACGTGGATCTCCCGCTCCTTGCCCGCGGGGTCCACCTCCCGGCCCTTGCCGACGCGGATGCCGACCTGCTGGCCCATCTGGCGCAGCTGGGCGTAGAGGTCCTGCCACTCGCGGATCCGCAGGAAGTTCAGGAACTCCCGCTGGCACAGCTTCCGGAACCGGGTCGAGGACAGCTCCTCCTGCTGCTCCTGGACGTACTGCCACAGCAGCAGCCAGCTCGTGAAGTCGGAGGTCTCGTCCGCGAACCGCTTGTGCAGCTCGTCCGCCTGCTGGCGCTTCTCGAGCGGGCGCTCGCGGGGGTCCTGGACGGTCAGCGCCGCGGCGAGCACCATGACCTCGCGGGCGCAGCCGCGCCGGTCGGCCTCCACGATCATCCGCCCCAGCCGCGGGTCCACCGGCAGCTGCGCGAGCTGGCGGCCCACCGGGGTGAGGGGCCCGCCGGAGTCCTCCTCGCGGCGCCCGCGCGGGGACGCGCCCCGCGGCTCCTTCAGGGCCCCCAGCTCGCGGAGCAGGGCCACGCCGTCCTTGACGGACCGGGACTCGGGCGGCTCCACGAACGGGAAGCGCTCGATGTCCCCGGGCTCGTTGACCACGCCGACCGCCGTCATCTGCAGGATGACGGCGGCGAGGTTGGTGCGCAGGATCTCCGGGTCGGTGAACTCGGGGCGGGAGAGGTAGTCCTCCTCCGAGTAGAGCCGGATGCAGATGCCGTCCGAGACGCGGCCGCAGCGGCCCGAGCGCTGGTTCGCCGAGGCCTGCGAGATCCGCTCGATCGGCAGCCGCTGCACCTTGGTCCGCGCGGAGTAGCGCGAGATGCGGGCGGTGCCGGGGTCGATGACGTACTTGATGCCGGGGACGGTCAGGGACGTCTCGGCCACGTTGGTGGCCAGCACGATCCGCCGCCGGCCCGACGGCGCGAAGACCCGGTGCTGCTCGGCCATCGACAGCCGGCCGAACAGGGGCAGGATCTCGGCGTCGGCCATGCCGCGGACACGCTTGAGGGTGCCCTGGAGGGCCTCCTGCGCGTCGCGGATCTCGCGCTCGCCGGCGAAGAAGACGAGGATGTCGCCGGGGGCCTCGTGGGAGAGCTCCTCGACGGCGTCGCACACCGCGTCGATGGGGTCCCGGTCCTCGTCCTCGAGCCCGTCCCCGGCGTCCTCGGCGTCCGTGCCGCCGTCCCCGGAGCGCGGCTCGGACAGGGGCCGCCAGCGGATCTCCACGGGGAAGGTCCGCCCCGAGACCTCGATCACCGGGGCCGGCGACGGCTCGGCGCCGTCGTCGGGGACCGGGGCGAAGTGCCGGGCGAAGCGGTCCGGGTCGATGGTCGCGGAGGTGATGACGATCTTCAGGTCCGGGCGCTGGGGGAGGATCCGCCGCAGGTAGCCCAGCAGGAAGTCGATGTTCAGCGAGCGCTCGTGGGCCTCGTCGATGATGATGGCCGAGTACCGGCGCAGGAGCCGGTCGTGCTGGATCTCCGCGAGCAGGATGCCGTCGGTCATGAGCTTGATCCGGGAGTCGGCGCCGACCTCGGAGGTGAAGCGCACCTGGTAGCCGACCGTCCCGCCGACCTTCTCGCCCATCTCCTCGGCGATCCGCTCCGCCACGGAGCGCGCCGCGATCCGCCGGGGCTGGGTGTGGCCGATCAGCCCGCGCTCGCCGAGGCCGAGCTCGAGGCACATCTTGGGGATCTGGGTGGTCTTGCCGGACCCCGTCTCGCCCGCGATCACGACCACCTGGTGGCCGGCGATCGCGCTCATGATGTCCTCCCGCCGCGCGGAGACGGGGAGGTGCTCGGGGTAGACGAGGGTTCGGGGGCTGCTCACGGGTGCTGACATGTCCCCACGATCCTACCGGGGACGGCTCCGCCCCGGGGCGGCCCCCGGCCCCGGGAGGCGCTGCGGGACACGCCCGGAAAGGCCCGCACGAGCGGGGCTCGCCGGTGGACGATCGGAGCCTGGGAGACTGTCCCCGAAGCCGTTTCGTCACCAGTTGTGAGCTGCGTCGCATTTCTCGACCGGACGGCGGGTAATATCCGGGACATCACCCCTTCCAGAAAGGACCCACCATGAAGCGACTGTTCCCGTTGACGGCGGCCCTCGCGTCCTCCGCCCTCCTGCTCACCGGCTGCGGGGGCTCGGGCACGTCCGGCTCCGGCGGCGAGTCGGGAGCGGCCGCCGAGGAGGCCACCGTCGGGATCAGCCAGTTCGTCGAGCACCCCTCGCTCGACGCCGCCCGGGAGGGCTTCCTGGAGGCGCTCGCGGAGGGCGGCTACACGGAGGGGGAGAACCTGACGGTCGACCTCCAGAACGCCTCGGGCGACCAGGGCACCTCCACCAGCATCGCGTCGAACTTCGCGTCCTCGGACGCGGACCTGCTGCTCGCGATCGCGACCCCCTCCGCCCAGGGACTGGCCCAGTCCGTCACGGACCGCCCCGTCCTGTTCACCGCCGTCACCGACCCGGTGGAGGCCGGGCTGGTCGAGTCCCTGGAGAGCCCCGGCGGCAACGTCACGGGCACCACCGACATGAACCCGGTCGCGGAGCAGATCGCGCTGATCAAGCAGCTCGACCCCGAGGCCACCTCCGTCGGCATCATCTACAGCTCGGGCGAGACCAACTCGCAGGTCCAGGTGGACCTCGCCAAGGAGGCCGCCGCGGAGGAGGGCCTCGAGGTCGTCGAGAAGGCCGTCACCAACACCTCCGAGGTCGCCCAGGCGGCCGAGTCCTTCGACACCGACGCCATCTACGTCCCCACCGACAACAAGGTGGTCTCCGGGCTGGAGGCCGTGGTCTCGGCCGCCGAGACCAAGCAGATTCCGCTGGTCGCCGGCGAGGGCGACTCCGTGGAGCGCGGCGCCCTCATCACCAAGGGCATCGACTACCAGCAGCTCGGCCGCCAGACGGGCGAGATGGCCCTGCGCATCCTCAAGGACGGCGAGGAGCCCGCGTCCATGCCCGTCGAGTCCCAGGAGGAGACCGAGCTGATCATCAACCTGCAGGCCGCCGAGCGGATGGGCGTCGAGGTGCCCCAGCAGTTGCGCGACTCCGCCGACCGGGTCATCGAGTAGCCCGCGGCCGCCCCGGCCGCTCCCACCCGGCGCGGGCGGTGCCGGTGCCCGTCACCCCGGGCCCCCGCACCGCCCCACCGCCCCACCAGGAGCCCCCGCCCGATCGGCGGACAGGCCCCACGTCCTACGACTCAAGAACGGATCCACCTGAAGTGATAGCCGGAATCGAACTCGGACTGCTGTACGCGGTCATGGCCCTGGGCGTGTACCTCACGTTCCGCGTGCTCGACTTCCCCGACCTGACCGTCGACCAGTCCTTCACCACGGGCGCCGCCACCACGGCCATGATCATCCTCGGCGGGGGGAACCCGTGGCTGGCCACCGCCGCCGGCTTCGTGACCGGCGCGCTCGCCGGGCTCATCACGGGCCTGCTGCACACCAAGGCCCACATCAACGGCCTGCTCGCGGGCATCCTCACGATGACCGCCCTCTACTCGATCAACCTGCGCGTCATGGACGGGAAGGCCAATCTCTCCCTCCTGCGCGAGGACACGGTCTTCACCCCGCTCGCCGAGCTGGGCGTGCAGGGCACCTGGATCGGGATCGCCCTGTTCCTGGCCGGAGTGGCCGTGGTCAAGGTGCTGCTCGACTGGTTCCTCTACACCGACGCCGGGCTCGCGATGCAGGCCACCGGCGACAACCCGGACATGATCCGCTCCTTCGGCGTGAACACGGACCACCAGAAGATGCTCGGGCTGTGCCTGTCCAACGGGCTCGTCGGCCTCGCCGGGTCCCTCGTGGCCCAGTACCAGGGCTTCGCCGACATCGGCATGGGCATCGGCCTCATCGTCGTCGGCCTCGCCTCCGTGATCCTGGGCCAGGGGCTGTTCGGCTCCCGGACCGTGGTCGTCGCCACGCTCGCCGTGATCCTGGGCTCCATCGTCTACCGGCTGGTCATCACCGTGGCCCTGCAGGCGGGGCTCAACCCGTCGGACATGAAGCTGATCTCCGCGGTGCTCGTGGTCCTCGCGCTCGTCGTCCCGCAGCTGCAGTTCTTCCGGCGCCGCCGGGAGAAGCACCAGGCCAGCGAGGCGGCACGTCTCGTGGACGAGCTCACCGACAACCCTGCGACCGAGAAGGCAGGTGCCTGACCCGTGCTCACCATCGACAACGTCCACAAGACGTTCTTCGCCGGGACCGTCAACGAGCGCCGCGCGCTGGCCGGCGTGTCCCTCACCCTCGCCGAGGGCGACTTCCTGACCGTCATCGGCTCCAACGGCGCCGGGAAGTCGACGATCCTCAACACGATCTCCGGGACCCTGATCCCGGACACCGGGACGGTGCGGGTCGACGACATCGACGTCACGCGCCTGCCCGAGCACAAGCGCGCCCGCTACCTCTCCCGCGTCTTCCAGGACCCCATGAAGGGCTCGTCGCCGACCATGACGGTCGAGCAGAACATGGCCATCGCCCTGCAGCGCGGCAAGTCCCGCGGGCTGGCGCAGGGGCTCACGAACGCCCGGCGGCAGCTGTTCCGCGACAAGCTCGCGAGCCTGGAGCTGGGCCTGGAGAACCGGCTCGGCGCCAAGGTGGGGCTGCTCTCGGGCGGTCAGCGGCAGGCGCTGTCCCTGCTGATGGCGACGTTCTCGGAGCCGCGGATCCTGCTGCTCGACGAGCACACCGCCGCGCTCGACCCGCAGCGGGCCGACCTCGTCTCCCGTCTGACGGCGGACATCGTGGCCGAGCAGAACCTCACGACGGTGATGGTCACGCACAACATGGAGCAGGCGCTGCGCCTGGGCAACCGGCTGATCATGATGCACGAGGGCCGGATCCTCTTCGAGCTCGACGCCGAGCAGAAGCGGTCGATGACCGTGCCGGGCCTGCTGGAGCAGTTCCGGCGGCTGCAGCCGGGAGCGGGCCAGGAGGCGTTCGACGACGCTACGCTGTTCGAGAGCGTCAAGACCGAGCCGGGGCACTGACCCAGGGGTGCTGATCCAGGAGCACTGACCCGGGGCGGCGCCCCCGGAGCGGGCGACGACGGGGCGGACCGGGACCGGTCCGCCCCGTCGCGCGTCCCGGCAGACGTCCGCCCACAGCCCGGCCACCGAACCAGGAGAGCAGCACCGTGACCGATCCCCTCGACGAGCCCCTCGAGCACCGGCGCGCCCACCGCCGCCGGACGGGCGGCTGGATGCTGGCCGTCGGGCTGGTGGCACTGTTCGTGTCGACCTTCGCCGTGCCCGAGGCCCTCGTCCACCTCGCCCGGGCCTCCGCCGAGGGGGCGGCGCTGGGCGCGCGGGGCGCGGCGACGACAGCGGTGGGGGCCGTGACGCTGCTGGGCGGCGGCGCGCTGGCGGTCCTCGGCTTCAACTGGCGCCGCTCGGCGGGCGAGGCGCCGCACCCGGAGGACCTGCTCGACGACGAGCAGTTCGGCGACGACCCGCTGCGGCCCTTCGACCCGGACCGGTTCCGCGGTCCCGGGCACCGGGACCCCGACGCCCGCGACTGAGACCACCCCTGCCGGGGCGCCCGTGACCCGGACCACCGCGGCCGGGACCACCGCGGCCGGGACACCCGTGCGCGGCAGGTCCGCGGCCGGGGCGCCCGCGGTCAGGGCGCCGCGGACCCGCCGGTGTGGACCACGACGGTCCCGGCGGCGCCGTCGACGGTGACGACGTCCCCGGTGGCGATCCGCAGGGTGGCCTCCGGGACGCCGACGACGGCGGGGATCCCGTACTCGCGGGCCACCACCGCTCCGTGGGAGATCGGCCCGCCCATCTCCATCACGAGGGCCGCCGCCGTCAGGAACAGCGGGGTCCAGCCCGGGTCCGTGGACGGGGCCACGAGCACCTCGCCGGGCTCCAGCCGCGCGGCCGCCGGGTCCAGGACGACGCGGGCCGTGCCCGTGACGGTGCCGGCCGAGGCCGGGGCGCCGCGCAGGGTCCCCGCGGGCAGGTCCCGGCCGGCCGCCGACCCGGCGGCCACGGCCACGGCCGCCTCCGCGTCGGTGCCGTCGGAGAGCAGGATCCGCGGGATGTGGCGGCGGCGCAGCTCCCGCTCGTACTCGCGCCGCCGCGCGGCCACCGGCTCGTGCAGGTCCGCACCACCCAGGCCCGCGCGGACCTCGGCCAGGTCCAGGAAGAAGACGTCGGCGGGCGTGCCGATCCGCCCGGCCGCGACGAGCTCCCCGCCCACGAGCGCGAGCTGGCGCCGGAGCTCGGCCAGCACGACGACCATGGTGAACTTGGGCTGCTCGCGCAGCCCGGCGGTCCGCCGCACCTGGCGCAGGGCGCGGGCGGCCAGCGCGCCGCGCAGCCGGCCGCGGGCCCGGGCGCGGGAGGACAGGTCGGCGACCAGGGCCTCGGCCCGCTCGGCCGCGCGGGCGAACTGCACGTCGGGGGCCTGCTCCGGGTCGTCCAGCCGCAGGTAGTTGGCCAGGACGTTGAGGACGTGGGTGGGGTCCTCCGACCAGCGGGGCACGCCGATGTCGATCTCGGCCACGGCGCGGTGCCCGTACTCGGCCAGGACGTCCCGCAGGATCTGCTGGAGGACCGGGGGGAGGGAGCCCTCGGCCCAGCGGGCGGCGAGGTCCCGCGGGTGCTCCCCGGCGAGCGCCCGGGCGGACTCCGGGTCCGCCCCCACGGCGACCGCGGCGCGCCACAGCCGCAGGTCCATCTCGGTGGTCACGTTGCGCGGCAGCCCGCGCAGCACGCCGGCCAGCTCGCCGGGAGCCAGCACGGGCCGGAGCAGCCACCGTGCCAGGCCGAGCCACAGGTAGCCGGCCGCGGGGGCGGGCAGCTGCCGCATCACGAAGGGGACCATCTCCCGCGTCAGCATCCGCTCGACGAGGTCCAGCCGGCGGGCGGCGGTGACGGGCCCGTCGAGGACGAGGCGAGCGCGCAGCTCCCGCTCCGCGCGCTCGCCGCGGCGCACGGCGGCCTCCGGCCGGACCAGGGCCGCGAGCACCTGCGGGGTCGCGCCCAGCTGGGGCAGGCCGCGGACGAGGCGCGCGGGGTTCGGCGGCGTCCGGGACCGGACGGGGGCGAAGCGGGGGTCCTCCATGAGGCTCCGGAGCACGGCCTCCGAGCGGGTGTCGGCCGCGCGCGCCATGCGCACCGCGAGGTGGCGGCCGATCCTGCTGCGCAGCAGCGGCGTGACGTCCGTGAACAGGCGGAGCCCGGCCTGCACGTACCGCAAGGCCAGGGCGTCGGCGCCTCCGTCCTGCGCCAGCCAGCCGTCCGCGATCGCCTGGAAGGTGGAGAGTCCCATGGGCGTCAGCGGGCGGGTCAGCCCCTGCAGCAGGCTGGCGCACAGGTAGACGCGGTCGCCGGGGCCGGCGGGCTCGGGCAGGGGGTACAGCGTGGTGACGGGCCGCGACTGGACCAGGAGCACCCGGCCGCCGGGCTCGATCGCCCACTCCAGGTCCTGGGGCGTTCCGAAGAGCCGCTCCGCGCGGGCCCCGAGGGCGGCGAGGGTGCGCACCTGCTCGTCGGTGAGGCACAGGCGGTCCGCGCCGCTCGCGTGCCGCACCCGCTCCGTCCCGCCACCGGGGGCCGGGCGCACCTCCGTGCGCTTGCCGCCCGGCACCCGCTCGAGGACGCGGCCCGTGGCGGTCTCCAGCACGAAGCGGTCGGGGTCGACGGCGCCGCTGACGAGGGCCTCGCCCAGCCCGGGCGCCGCGTCGACGACGCTGCGCCCGCGGCGGCCGGTGAGCGGGTCCGCCGTGAAGAGCACCCCCGAGACCTCCGCCGCCACCATCGACTGGACCACGACGGCCAGGCCCACGGTGCCCTCCTCGATGCCGTGGTCGCGCCGGTAGGCCACGGCCCGGTCCGTCCACAGGGAGGCCCAGCAGCGACGGACCGCGTCCAGCACGGCGTCCTCGCCGACCACGTTGAGGTAGGTGTCCTGCTGCCCGGCGAAGCTGGCCTCGGGGGAGTCCTCGGCCGTGGCGGAGGAGCGCACGGCGACGGGGTGCGTCCCGCCCAGGGCCGCGTAGGCGGCGCGGACGGCGTCGGCGACGTCGGCGGGCACCGTGACGGCCTCGAGCGCGGCGCGCAGCCGGGAGGCCGGTGTGCCGGGGGACGCCAGGAGCCGCTCGAGGCCGGCGGTCGCGGCCGCCCGGCGGTAGGCGCCGGTCGTCACGCAGAAGCCCGGCGGCACGGGCAGCCCGGCGGCCAGCATCGCCCCCAGCCGCAGGGCCTTTCCGCCCACGGCCTCGAGCACGTCCTCGCTCGTGCCCGGGCCCTCGGCGTCGAGCGCGACGCGCCCGACCTCCGCGAGGTCGACGACGGGGCCCACGGGGAGGGCCGGGTGCGGCTGGGCGCTGTCCATGATCGTCTCCGGGGCTGGAACGGCCGTCTCTGGTGCCCCGAGTGTAGGAGCGCGCGGGTCCGGGCTCAATGCCCGCTCAACGCCCCTCAGGGGCCGCTGGGACGGCGCGGCGGCAGGTCCCGGGCACGACGAAGCCCCCGGATCCGAGGGATCCGGGGGCTTCCGATGTCCTGGGACATCGCACGGTGCCCGCGATAGGATTCGAACCTACGGCCTTCTGCTCCGGAGGCAGACGCTCTATCCACTGAGCTACGCGGGCCGGCTGACGCCTTCCGGCGACGAACCTCAACGATACTACAGGTTCCGGGCCGCCCCCGTCGATCGGCCCGACACGGGCGGGTCGTGCCGCGCGGTTACACTGGTCCGGTGACTCCAGAAGAACTTTCTCTCGCCGTATCCGCATGCCTGCAGGACGCCGTGTCCGAGGGCGTCCTCGCCCTGGGCGACGGGGCCGCGCTGCCGGAGGTCCGGATCGAGCGGCCGAAGAACCGGGAGCACGGGGACTGGGCGACCAACGTCGCGATGCAGCTGGCCAAGAAGGTCGGCAGGGCCCCCCGCGACGTCGCCGCCGTCGTCAAGGACCGGCTGGAGCACACCGCGGGCGTCGCGTCCGTGGACGTCGCCGGTCCCGGCTTCCTCAACATCACCCTGGACGCCGCCGCCGCCGGCGAGCTGGCGCGCTCCATCGTGGAGCAGGGCGCCGCCTTCGGCACGGCGGACTCGCTCGCCGGCACCGCCATCAACCTCGAGTTCGTCTCCGCCAACCCCACCGGCCCCGTCCACCTGGGCGGCACCCGCTGGGCGGCGGTGGGGGACTCGCTGGCCCGCGTCCTCGAGGCGCAGGGCGCGAGTGTCGTGCGCGAGTACTACTTCAACGACGCCGGCGCGCAGATCGACCGCTTCGCACGCTCCCTGCTCGCCCGCGCCCAGGGCGAGCCCGCCCCCGAGGACGGCTACGGCGGGGAGTACATCACCGACATCGCCGGACGGATCGTCGCGGAGGAGCCCGGCGTCCTCGACTCGGGGGACCCGCAGGAGGCGTTCCGCGCGGCGGGCGTCGAGCTGATGTTCGCGGAGATCAAGTCCTCGCTGCACGAGTTCGGCGTGGACTTCGACGTGTACTTCCACGAGCAGTCCCTGTTCGAGAACGGCGCCGTCGAGGGCCTGCTCGAGCAGCTCAAGGGCTCCGGGGCCCTCTACTTCGCCGACGGCGCGTGGTGGCTGCGCTCCAGCGCCTACGGCGACGACAAGGACCGGGTGGTCATCAAGTCCGACGGCCAGGCCGCCTACATCGCCGGGGACATCGCCTACTTCAAGGACAAGCGGGACCGCGGGGCGGACCTGTGCATCTACATGCTCGGCGCCGACCACCACGGCTACGTGGCCCGGCTCAAGGCCGCCGCGGCCGCCCTGGGGGACTCCCCGGACCGCGTCGAGGTGCTCATCGGGCAGATGGTGAACCTGGTCAAGGACGGCGTGCCCGTGCGGATGTCCAAGCGCGCCGGCAACGTGGTCACCATGGAGGACCTCGTCGAGGCCGTCGGCGTGGACGCCGCCCGGTACTCCCTGACCCGCTTCTCGGTGGACTCCAACATCGACATCGACCTGGACCTGCTGACCCGCCGCTCCAACGAGAACCCGGTCTTCTACGTCCAGTACGCCCACGCCCGCACCTGCGCGGTGGGCCGCAACGCCGAGGCGGCGGGCGTCTCCCGCACGGACGCCGGGGGAGCGCCGGTGTTCGACGCCGCCCTGCTGGACCACCCCATGGAGGGCGAGCTGCTCGCCGCCCTCGGCCAGTACCCGTCCGTGCTGGCGCAGGCCGCCCAGTTCCGCGAGCCCCACCGCGTGGCCCGCCACCTCGAGGTGATCGCCGGGACCTACCACCGCTGGTACGACGCGTGCCGGGTCGCCCCGCAGGGCGACGAGGAGGTCACCGGCCTGCACCGCACCCGCCTGTGGCTCAACGACGCCGCCCGCCAGGTCCTGGCCAACGGCCTGGGCGTGCTCGGCGTGACGGCCCCGGAGAGGATGTGATCGGCGTGAGCGTCGGACGGACCGACCGCGCGGCCGGCTCCCCGCTGGCCCCCGCCTGGCTGAGCGTGCCCGAGGACCCCGCCGCCCTCGACCCCGTCATCTGGCCCGAGGCCTTCGGGCGCGGCCCGGACGGCGTGCTGACCGTGTCCGGGATCCCGGCCACGGAGCTCGCCGAGCGCTTCGGCACCCCCGCCTACGTCTACTCCGAGGACGTCCTGCGGGCCCGCGCGCGCGCGTTCCGCGACGCCTTCGGGGAGGCCTTCGCCCGGATCGGCGCCGAGGTCTCCGTGTACTACGCCGGGAAGTCCTTCCTCACCACCGAGGTCGTGCGGTGGATCCGGCAGGAGGGCCTCAACGTGGACACCGCCTCCGGCGGTGAGCTCGCCGTCGCCCTGCGCGGCGGCATGGAGCCCGCCCGGATCGCGCTGCACGGCAACAACAAGTCCGCCGCGGAGATCACCCGCGCCCTCGACGCGGGGCTCGGGCGGATCGTGGTCGACTCCCTCGCCGAGATCGAGCTCGTCGCCCGCCTGGCCCGCACGCTCGGCGTCGTCGCCCCGGTGATGATCCGGGTGACCCCGGGCGTGCACGCCTCCACCCACGAGTTCATCGCCACGGCCCACGAGGACCAGAAGTTCGGCCTCTCCCTGGCCGCCCCGGAGGACGGCGGGGACAGCCCCGCGATGCAGGCGGTCGCCGCGTGCGTCGTGGACCCGGCCCTGGACCTGCGCGGGATCCACTGCCACATCGGCTCCCAGATCTTCGACGCCGAGGGCTTCGGCACCGCGGCCGAGCGCGTGCTCGCGTTCATGGCCAGCGCCGACGAGCGCTTCGGCCTCGAGCTGCCCGAGCTGGACCTGGGCGGCGGCTACGGCATCGCCTACACCGAGGCGGACACCCCGCGCCCGGCCCGCGAGATCGCCGAGTCGCTCGCCGACCGGGTCGCGGCCGCCGCGTCCGCGCTGGGCATCGCCGTCCCGCACCTGTCGATCGAGCCGGGCCGCGCGATCTCCGGCCCCGCGGCCTGCACCCTCTACACCGTGGGCACGCTGAAGACCGTCACGGTCGAGCCCGGCGCGCAGCGCCGCTACGTGTCCGTGGACGGGGGGATGAGCGACAACGCCCGGCCCGTGCTCTACGGCGCCGACTACACCGCCGTGCTCGCCAACCGCGTGTCGGCGGCCGCCCCGGTGCTCTCGCGCGTGGTGGGCAAGCACTGCGAGTCCGGCGACGTCGTCGTGCGCGACGTCTACCTGCCCGAGGACCTCGCCCCCGGCGACCTCCTCGCGGTGCCCGCCACGGGCGCCTACTGCTGGGCACTGTCCAGCAACTACAACTGGGTCCCCCGCCCGCCGGTCGTGGCGGTGCGCGCCGCGGGCGCGCAGCCGGACGCACGGCTGATCGTGCGGGGCGAGACCGAGGACGACCTGCTGGCACGCGACCTGGGAGCCTGAGTGAGCGATTCCACCCCCGAGACCCCCCGACCCTCCGAGACCGCCCCCGGCACCGTGAAGGTGGCCCTGCTGGGCGCCGGCAACGTCGGCGCCGAGGTGGCGCGGATCCTCATCGACCACGGCGGCGAGCTCGCCGCGCGCGTGGGCGCGCCCATCGAGCTGATCGGCATCGCCGTGCGGGACGTCGCCGCCCGGCGCACGGTGGAGCTGCCCGCCGGGCTGCTGACCACCGACGCGGACGCGCTCATCGACGCCGCGGACGTGGTCATCGAGCTCACCGGCGGGATCGAGCCGGCCCGCAGCCGCATCCTGCGCGCGCTGCACGCCGGCAAGCCGGTGATCTCCGGCAACAAGGCGCTCATCGCCCGGCACGGCCGGCAGCTGCAGGACGCCGCCGACGCCGCCGGCGTGCCGCTGTCCTACGAGGCCGCGGTGGCCGGGGCCATCCCCATCGTGCGCCCCATGCGCGACTCCCTCGCCGGGGACCGGGTCGACCGCGTGCTGGGGATCATGAACGGCACCACGAACTACATCCTCGACCAGATGGACACCACGGGCGCCCAGTTCGAGGACGCGCTGGCCGAGGCGCAGCGCCTCGGCTACGCGGAGGCGGACCCGACGGCCGACGTCGAGGGCCACGACGCCGCGGCGAAGGCCGCGATCCTCGCGTCCCTGGCGTTCCACTCGACCTTCACGATCGACGACGTCTACTGCCGCGGAATCACCGGCGTGACCGCCGCGGACGTGGCCGCCGCCAGGGACTCGGGCTACGTCATCAAGCTGCTGGCCGTGTGCGAGCGGTACGCGGACGGGGTGAACCTGCGGGTCACCCCGACCATGATCCCGCGCGAGCACCCGCTCGCCGGGGTGCACGGCGCCTACAACGCCGTGTTCGTGGAGGCCGAGAACGCGGGCTCCCTCATGTTCTACGGCGCCGGCGCGGGCGGGGCGGCCACGGCCTCCGCCGTCCTCGGCGACTTCGTCTCGGCGGCCCGGCGGCTCGTCCTGGGCGGTCCCGCCCAGGTCGCGGAGCCGCACGCCCAGCTGCCGGCGCTGCCGATGGACGAGGTGCGCACCAGCTTCTCCATCACCCTGGTGGTCCACGACCGCCTCGGGGTGCTCGCCCGCATCGCCCAGGTCTTCGCCGACCACGGCGTGTCGATCTACACGATGCAGCAGAAGGACCACCCCCGCGGCGCCCCGCGGCTGGCCGAGCTGCGGCTCGTCACCCACCGGGGCGCGAACAAGGACCTCATGGCCACGGTCGAGGCGCTCGCCGAGCTGGCCGACGTCGAGGAGGTCGCCGGCGTGATCCGCGTGGAGCACGCCGACTGACCGTCCCGGTCCCGCACCCCGTCCCCCGAGCAGTCCCCGAGCAGTCCGAAGGAAGAGATCAGCACATGGCACACGTCTGGCAGGGCGTCATCAACGAGTACCGGGACCGGCTGCCCGTCTCGGAGTCGACCGAGGTCATCACCATGGGGGAGGGCGGGACCCCCCTCATCCGGGCGCGCGCCCTGTCCGAGCTCACCGGCAACACGGTCTGGCTCAAGTTCGAGGGGATGAACCCCACGGGCTCGTTCAAGGACCGCGGCATGACCATGGCCATCACCAAGGCCAAGGAGGAGGGCGCCGAGGCCGTCGTCTGCGCCTCCACCGGCAACACCTCGGCCTCGGCCGCAGCCTACGCCAAGCAGGCCGGTCTCAGGTGCGCGGTGCTCGTGCCGGAGGGGCGGATCGCCATGGGCAAGCTGTCCCAGGCGATCGCGCACGGCGCGGACATCATCCAGGTGGACGGCAACTTCGACAACTGCCTCGACGTGGCCCGCAAGCTCTCCGAGTCCTACCCGGTGTTCCTCGTGAACTCCGTGAACCCCTACCGGATCGAGGGGCAGAAGACCGGCGCGTTCGAGGTCGTGGACACCCTCGGCGACGCCCCGGACCTCCACATCCTCCCCGTGGGCAACGCGGGCAACATCACGGCGTACTGGAAGGGCTACCAGGAGTACTCCCGCCCCTTCGCCTCCCCGGCGGGGGAGCTGCCCGCCGCCTCGACGAAGCTCCCGGTGATGTGGGGCTTCCAGGCCGCCGGCGCGGCCCCCCTCGTGCTCGGCCACCCCGTGACCGAGCCGGAGACCATCGCGACCGCCATCCGGATCGGCAACCCGGCCTCGTGGGACTCCGCGATCGCGGCCCGCGACGAGTCCGGCGGGCTCATCGGCGCCGTGTCCGACGACGAGATCCTCACCGCGCACCGCTGGCTCTCCGCCAGGGAGGGAGTGTTCGTGGAGCCCGGCTCCGCCGCGGGCGTCGCGGGCCTGCTGCAGAAGCACGCCGCGGGGGAGGCGCCCACCGGCAGGACGATCGTCATCACCGTCACCGGCCACGGGCTCAAGGACCCCCAGTGGGCGATCAAGGCCGCCGAGCGGGAGGACCCCTCCCTCGTGGAGCCCAAGCGGGTGCCGTTCGACGTGGTGGCCGTGGCCGCCGCGCTGGGCCTGGAGTAGAGCGGCGTGTTCGAGATCGGGCGCAGGGTCTCCGTCAGCGTGCCGGGCTCCACGGGCAACGTGGGACCCGGCTACGACAGCCTGGGCCTCGCCCTGGGCCACTACGACGACCTCGCGGTCACGGTCCTGGCCTCGGGGCTGGAGTTCGAGCTGCACGGGGAGGGCGCGGAGTCCGTCCCGAGGGACGCCGACCACCTGGTGGTGCGGGCCATGCGCGCGACCTTCCGCGCCGCGGGCGTCGACGAGCTGCCCGGCCTGCGCCTCGAGGCGACCAACCGCATCCCGCACGGGCGCGGCATGGGATCGAGCGCGTCCGCGGCCGTCGCCGGCGTCCTGGCCGCGAACGCGCTGCTGCCGGCGGAGCGTGCGCTGGACGACGAGCGGCTGCTGCAGGTGGCCGCCGCGATGGAGGGCCACCCCGACAACGTCGCCCCGTCCCTCTACGGGGGCCTCGTGATCTCCTGGGAGGACGCCGACGGCGGCTGGCGCAGCGCGCCGGTGCCCGTGCACGAGGACGTCGTGCCGATCGTGGCGATCCCCGACTTCGAGGTCCCCACCAGCCTCGCGCGGTCCCTGCTGCCCGCGCAGGTCCCGCACCACGACGCCGCGGTCAACGCAGGGCGCACCGCCCTGCTGGTCGAGGCGATGACCCGCCGTCCCGAGCTGCTGCTGCCCGCCACCGAGGACCGGCTGCACCAGCCGTACCGGGCCGCGGCCATGCCGCCGAGCGCCCGGCTCATGGGCGGACTGCGCCGGCGCGGCTTCGCGGCCATGATCTCCGGGGCCGGCCCCACGGTGCTCGTCCTCGCCGCCGGCGAGGCCGAGGCGGACGGCGCCGAGCGCGCCCTGGCCGAGCTGACGCGGCCGGGCCAGGACGACCGTGCGGTCTCCTGGCGTGTCCTCCGTCTGCGCGTCGACGGGCAGGGTGCTAAGCTGGAACAGCACCCGCAGCAGATCCAGGGGTAGGAGACCGCGCCCCGCGCGGTGAGGACAGCGGGCATCCCGAGGGGCTCAGCCCCGGATCCGATGATCCAACCGCCTCACCTCCGTTCCCCCCGATCTTCCCGGTGATCCCCCGCCGGCACCGGCTCCTTCGATGCCGACGGCGCGTCCGGGCCACCACGGTCCGGTGCGCACCAGTTCCTCCGGGTGCCACCATGTTCGCCCAGGCTGCCGCGCTCCGACGCGCGCCCCTGCCGCCGGCGGCCCGTCTCGCGGCCCGCCGGGAACCATCCACGGTCCTGGACTCTGAGATCCACGGACCCCCCACCGAGGGAGAAGGACACTTCGTGACCGAGACCACCGACCTTTCCACAGGTACGGAAGAGACCACCGCCGACCCCAGGAACGCGGGCCTGTCCGCGCTGAAGCTCGCGCAGCTCCAGGCGCTGGCCTCCCAGCTGGGCATCACCGGCGCCCGCCGCATGCGCAAGAGCCTCCTGGTGGACGCCATCGCGGCCCACCAGCGCGGCGGCGCCGTGGCCGACCGCGACCGCGCGGTCGAGCAGAAGATCGCCCAGACCGTCGAGAAGACGGTCGAGAAGACGATCGAGAAGACGGCCGAGAGGGCTCCCGAGCAGCCCCAGGCCGCCGGCGAGCAGGCCCCCGCCGAGGACGCCCAGCCGCAGCGCCGCACCCGTTCGCGCCGCGCCACCAGCTCCGGCGTCGTCACGGCGGGCCAGGAGCCCGCCGCCGAGCAGGCCCCCGCCGCGGAGCGGACGCCCGAGCAGGCCCCCGCCGCGGAGCAGGCTGCCGAGCAGGCCACCGGCGAGCAGGCCGACCAGGGCGGCCAGGACGGCGGCGAGGGCGGACGCAACCGCGGCCGGACCCGCAACCGCAACCGCGGCCGCGAGGACGGCAGCGGCCAGCGCGGCGAGGACGAGCGTCCCGCCGAGGAGCGCACCGCCGAGCAGTCCGACCAGGAGCGCGGCCGGGGCGGCCGGGGCCAGGAGTCCCGCCAGGACCGCCAGGGCGGCCAGGGCGGCCAGGGCGGCCAGGGCGGCCAGGACAAGGGCGCTCAGGACAAGGGCGGCCAGGACCGCGGCAAGCGGGACAACCGCGCCGACAACCGCGCCGAGGGCGGCAAGCAGGCCGAGGGCGGCAAGCAGCAGGAGTCCCGCCAGGACCGCCAGGACCGTCAGGACAAGAGCGGCCAGGACGGCGATGGCCGGGGCGAGGGCGGCAGCCGCCGCAGCCGCCGCAACCGCAACCGCAACGACCGCGACCGCGACCGCAGCGAGCGCAACACCGAGCGCACCGAGCGCAACGAGCGCCGCAACCGCCGCGGGCGCAGCAACGGCCCCGAGGTCGACGACACGGAGCTGACCGAGGACGACGTCCTCCTGCCCGTCGCCGGCATCCTGGACGTGCTCGACAACTACGCGTTCGTGCGCACCTCCGGCTACCTGCCCGGCCCGAACGACGTCTACGTCAGCCTGGCCCAGGTCAAGAAGCACAACCTGCGCAAGGGCGACGCCGTGGTCGGCGCCATCCGCGCCCCCCGCGACGGCGAGCAGCAGGGCGGCCCCCGGCAGAAGTTCAACGCGCTGGTCCAGCTGACCACGGTCAACGGCAAGAAGTCCGAGGACAACAAGGACCGCGTCGACTTCGGCAAGCTGGTCCCGCTGTACCCGCAGGAGCGGCTGCGCCTGGAGACCGAGGCCAAGAAGATCGGCCCCCGCGTGGTCGACCTCGTCGCGCCGATCGGCAAGGGCCAGCGCGGCCTGATCGTGTCCCCGCCGAAGGCCGGGAAGACGCTCATGCTGCAGTCGATCGCCAACGCGATCACCACGAACAACCCCGAGGTCCACCTCATGATGGTGCTGGTCGACGAGCGCCCCGAGGAGGTCACGGACATGCAGCGCACGGTGAAGGGCGAGGTCATCGCCTCGACCTTCGACCGTCCGGCCGACGACCACACCACGGTCGCGGAGCTGGCGATCGAGCGCGCCAAGCGTCTCGTGGAGATGGGCATGGATGTCGTGGTGCTCCTCGACTCCATGACCCGCCTGGGCCGCGCCTACAACCTCTCCGCCCCCGCCTCCGGGCGCATCCTCTCCGGCGGCGTGGACTCGGCGGCGCTGTACCCGCCGAAGAAGTTCTTCGGCGCCGCCCGCAACATCGAGAACGGCGGCTCGCTCACCATCCTGGCGACCGCCCTCGTGGAGACCGGCTCCAAGATGGACGAGGTGATCTTCGAGGAGTTCAAGGGCACCGGCAACATGGAGCTGCGCCTGTCCCGCAACCTCGCGGACAAGCGGATCTACCCGGCCGTGGACGTCAACTCCTCCGGCACCCGCCGGGAGGAGAACCTCCTCTCGCCCGACGAGATCAAGATCATGTGGAAGCTGCGCCGCGTCCTGTCCGGGCTCGACCAGCAGCAGGCGCTGGAGCTGCTCACGAACAAGCTGCGGGACACCCAGTCCAACACCGAGTTCCTGCTGCAGGTCCAGAAGACCACGCTGTCGGCCCGCGCCGAGAGCGACCGCTAGCACGCCCCCGCCGCCGCGGCCCCGACCGGTCAGACCGGACGGGGCCGCGGCGGCGTCGTCGTGCCCGCCACCGTCCGACCCTCTCCGCCGCCTCCGAAGGAGCGCCCCATGCCGGATCCCATCCAGTCCCTGCTCGACGAGCACGCCGAGCTGCAGCAGCAGCTGGCCGACCCCGCCGTGCACGCCGAGCAGGGCAAGGCCCGCAAGCTCGGCCGCCGCTACGCCGAGCTCAACGGCGTCGTCGAGGCCCACCGGCGCGTGCGGAGCCTCGAGGAGGACCTGGGCGCCGCCCGCGAGCTCGCCGCCGAGGAGCCGGAGTTCGCCGAGGAGATCCCCTCGCTCGAGGCGCAGCTCGACGAGGCCCAGGAGAAGCTGCGCCGGCTGCTGATCCCCCGCGACCCCGACGACGGGCGCAACGTGATCCTCGAGGTCAAGGCGGGGGAGGGCGGGGACGAGTCCGCGCTGTTCGCCGGCGACCTGCTGCGGATGTACCTGAAGTACGCGGAGGCCCGCGGGTGGAAGACGGAGCTCATCTCCGCCACCGAGTCCGACCTGGGCGGCTACAAGGACGTCCAGATCGCGATCAAGTCCGGCGCCACGGACCCCGCCGAGGGCGTCTGGGCGCGGCTGAAGTACGAGGGCGGCGTCCACCGCGTGCAGCGCGTGCCCGTCACCGAGTCGCAGGGCCGGATCCACACCTCGGCCGCCGGCGTGCTGGTCTTCCCCGAGGTGGACGAGCCGGAGGAGGTCGAGATCAGCCAGAACGACCTCAAGATCGACGTCTACCGCTCCTCGGGCCCCGGCGGGCAGTCCGTGAACACCACCGACTCCGCCGTGCGGATCACCCACCTGCCCACCGGGATCGTGGTGGCCATGCAGAACGAGAAGTCCCAGCTGCAGAACCGCGAGGCCGCGATGCGCGTGCTGCGTGCCCGCATCCTCGCCCACCAGCAGGAGCAGATCGACGCGGCGAGCGCCGCGCAGCGCCGCTCCCAGGTGCGCACGATGGACCGGTCCGAGCGGATCCGCACCTACAACTTCCCCGAGAACCGGATCAACGACCACCGCACCGGGTACAAGGCGTACAACCTCGACCACGTCATGGCCGGGGACCTCGAGCCCGTGGTGCAGTCCGCGATCGAGATGGACGAGCAGGCCCGGCTCGAGGCCATCGGCCAGCAGGACAGCTGAGCGGGGGCCGGTCGTGAACAGGTCGCTGGGCCAGGCGGTGCGCTGGGCGGAGCAGGTGCTCGCCGAGGCGGGGATCGACGCCGCGCGCACCGACGCGCTGCTGCTCGCGGGCCACCTCATGGGCCTGTCCCGCGGGGAGGTCGAGGCGCGCGCCATCATCGGCGCCGACGAGCCCGCGGGCTACGCGGAGCTGGTCGCCGAGCGCGCCCGCCGGATCCCGCTGCAGCACCTCACGGGCGTGGCCCACTTCCGCTACCTGGTCCTCGCCGTCGGCCCCGGCGTGTTCGTGCCCCGGCCCGAGACGGAGACGGTGGTCCAGGCCGTCGTCGACGAGCTGCGCGAGCAGCTGGCCGCGGGCGTGCACCGCCCGCACGTGGTGGACCTGGGCACCGGCTCCGGGGCCATCGCGGCGTCGGTGGCCCACGAGGTGCCGCAGGCGCGCGTGCACGCCGTCGAGCTGTCGGAGACCGCCCACGCGTGGGCCGCGGAGAACCTGCGCGGCACCCGGACCGAGCTCGTCCGGGGCGACCTGCGCACCGCGTTCCCGGAGCTCGACGGGCGGTGCGACGTCGTCGTCTCCAACCCGCCGTACATCCCCCCGGACGCCGTGCCGCGCGAGCCCGAGGCCCGCGAGCACGACCCCGACCTCGCCCTCTACGGGGGCGGCGAGGACGGCCTGGACCTCCCGCGCGCGGCCCTGGCCTCCGCCGTGCGGCTGCTGCGGCCGGGCGGATTCTTCGTGATGGAGCACGCCGAGGTCCAGGCCGGGGCCGTGGCCCGCGCCCTGCGCGCGGCGGGCTTCGTCGACGTGGTGGGCCACCAGGACCTCACCGGCCGCGACCGCGCCACGGCCGGGCGGCGGCCGGCCGGACCCCAGGGTGCGCAGGAGGGCGGGCAGGAGACCGCCACGGGAGAAGTGGGAGAATGACCGCGTGAGCCACACCGTCTACGACTGCAGCAGCATCGCCCAGCGCGCCGCGGGCCTCAAGCACGCCGCCCGCGCCCTCGCCGCGGACGCGTGCGTGGTGATGCCGACGGACACCGTCTACGGCATCGCCGCCAACGCGTTCTCCGCCCAGGGCGTGGCGACCCTCCTCGCGGCCAAGGGCCGCGCCCGCACGATGCCCCCGCCCGTGCTCATCGCGCACACCGGGGTCCTCGACGGGCTCGCGGACGAGGTCTCCGACGACGCCCGGGCCCTCGCCGGCGCGTTCTGGCCCGGCGGCCTGACCCTGATCTTCCACGCCCACCCCTCGCTGGGCTGGGACCTGGGGGAGACCCACGGGACGGTGGCCCTGCGCGTGCCCGACGACGAGGTCGCCCAGGCGCTGCTGATCGAGACCGGCCCGCTGGCCGTGTCCTCGGCCAACCGGACGGGCCACCCGGCCGCCCTCACCGCCCGGGCCGCGGTGGACATGCTGGGGGACGCGGTGGAGCTCTACCTCGACGACGGCCCCCGCCCCGCCGGGGATGCGGGCGGCGCGGAGCACGCCCCCGTCTCCTCCACGATCGTCGACTGCACGGGGGAGACCCCCGTGCTCGTGCGGCACGGCGCCGTGAGCCTCGCCCGGCTGCGCGAGGTCGTGCCCTCCGTGATCCCGGCGGACGGCGACGAGGAGCTCGGCGACGGACCGGCCGGGGGGGCCGACGAGGCCGGAGGAGAGACCACAGGGGAGACCGCGAGGACGTCCTCCGGCTCCCACGCGGTGAGCGAGATCGACCCGGAGGCCGGGGCCCCGGCCGGGGAGCACGACCACTACGGCCGGCACGAGCAGGACGGGACGCCGCCGGTCCCGGCTCCCGCCGAGGAGCTGCCGGCCCCCGACCCGGCGCAGGCCGCCGCCGCCCAGGGCTTCGCGGCCTCGCTCGTGGCGCGCTCGGCCGGCGGCGCGGCGGGGCGGCCCACAGTGGACCAGGACCGCACCCGCACCGCGCCGGAGGGCCGGGCGGGGGAGACCCGGCCGCTGTCCGTGGACGAGGCCGCCCGGCTGGTCGCGCGGGGGCTCGACGGGGTCTGAGCCCGCCCGGCGGGTCAGCCCCTGCCGAGGGCGAGGTGCGCCTGGCGCAGCACCTCGCTGATCCGCGGCTCGGGCACCGCGCCGTGCTCCTCGGCCCAGCCGCGCACCTGGCGCTGGCCGAACCACGTGACCTCGATCCGGCGCACGGCCCCGTGCCAGCGGTTGCCCGCCAGCGCCGAGAGGCCGAACCCGGTGTCCACGACCAGCCGGCACAGCAGCGCCGGCAGGTGGAGGGGCTCGCGGCGGCCCGCGTCCCGCAGGATCGAGGCGGTCGTGGCACCCTCCCACGGCTGCAGCACGACCGGGGGCAGCTCCTCCGGGTGGCAGCCCACCCGGGAGACGAACTCCGCGAGGGCGTGCACCGAGGTGACGGGCGTGGGGGCGGTGCCGTCGCCGGCCACGGAGCACAGCGGCGAGGACGCGAAGCGGGCCAGCCGCTCGGTCGTGCGCCGGCCGGAGCCCTGGACCGAGGTGGCGCGCAGCACGGTGGCCACCGGTGCGCCCTCCTCGCCGGCCCAGTCGCGGCGCAGCTTCAGCAGCGCGCTCTCGCCCAGGGCCTTGGAGAAGGAGTAGGGGGAGAAGGGGCGGGTCGTGGGGGTCTCGTCGAGGACGTCGATGTCCCCCTGGACGGCGGCCGAGCTGAGGTGGACCACCCGGCGCACGCTCGTGCGCCGGGCGGCGAGCGCCACGAGCACCGGCAGCAGCGCGTTGGCCCCCACCAGGGACTCCTCGTGCGTCTGGTCCGGGGCGGCGAGGCCCGCGGCGTTGATCACGACGTGGGCGCCCGCGAAGGACTCGGCGAGGTAGTCGATCACCGACTCCAGCCGGCCGGCCTGCTCCAGCAGGTGGTGGACCGTGTGCGCGCCGGAGGCCAGGCGGGGAGCGGAGACCGGCACCACCCTGCGGCCCTCCGCCTGCAGCCGGGCCACGGTCGCGGAGCCCACGAACCCCGTCGCTCCGAGGACTGCCCAGGTCGTCGATGTCACGGTGCTTCCTCTCAGTCGGTCGCTGCCGGTCTCCCGGTCACTGCGGGGCCCCGCCGGTCCGCCGTCGGCCCGACCGGGACCCTGCGCTCATCGTACAGACCGGCCTCCCGCTCGCCGGGGGACGGGGCCGTCCGTCCGGGGCCCGTCCGGCCCCGCTTGCTACACTCGGCACGATCCCGCCCCGCGCCGTGCCCCGCGCCGCCGCCGGGCGGTCCCGTCCGTGCACCCGACCCCGAGCCCCGCGAGCGCCCCCGCGCCGCACAGGAGGAGCAGCATGCCGTCCGAGCCCACCCCCGCGCCGACCCCCGCGGTGGCGGTGGCGTGCGTGACCCAGGACCGCCACGACGACGTGTTCGCCCTCGTCGAGGCGCTGCGCGGGCAGACGGCGCCCGTGGCGTCGCTGTGCCTCGTCGACGCCGGGCGCGAGGCGGTGCCGGAGGAGCGGCTCCGGGAGGCGATCGGCGGGCGGTTCGAGCTGCGGCTCGTCCGGTCCCTGGCGAACCTCGGCGGGGCCGGCGGCTTCGCCCTGGCGATCCTCACGGCCCTGGCCACGGGCGCGGACCGCGTGTGGCTCATGGACGACGACGCGCACCCGGAGGGCCCGGACACCCTGGGCATCCTGCTGGAGGAGGCCGAGCGGCGGGAGCTGGCCGTGGTCTCCCCGCTGATCGTGGCGCCGCAGGACCACGGGAAGCTGGCCTTCCCCCGGCGCGTCGACGGCCGGATCACCCACTCCCGCGCCGCGGTGGAGCCGCAGGGCTTCCTGCCCGGGCACGCCGACTTCTTCAACGGGGCGCTGCTGCGGGAGGACGTCTTCTTCCGGATCGGGCTGCCCGACCTCAAGCTGTTCCTGCGCGGGGACGAGATCGACTTCCTGCTCCGGCTGCGCGGGTCCGGCCTGCCGTTCGGCACCACCACCCGCACCGCCGTGGCGCACCCCCCGGGGTGGGGCGAGGAACAGATGGTGATCCCCGGCCGCCTGCAGGTGCTGGTCCCCGAGACGGAGTTCAAGCGCGCCCACTTCTTCCGCAACCGCGGCTACATCAGCTGGCGGCACCGCCGCGTCGTGCAGCTCGGGGCGGACTTCCTGGGCTACCCCCTGCACTACCTGCGCCGGCGCGACCCCCGTGGCCTGGCGCTCTGGGCGAGCCGCTACGTCGGCGGCATGCGCGGGCGCGGCTTCGGCGGGCCCCGGTGACCCCGTGACCGACCCCTCGGCGCCGTCCGCCCCCGGCGGCCCGGCCGGGTTCCCGGTCGAGTTCTCCGTGCTGATGCCGGTGTACCACGGCGACACCCCGGAGCGGGTGCGGCGGGCCGCCGAGTCCAGCACGGTCGAGCAGCTGCGCCGTCCGGCCGAGCTCGTGCTGGTGCGCGACGGCCCCGTGCCGGCCCCCCTGGAGGCGGAGCTGGACCGGCTGGCCCGGGAGCTGCCCGTGCCCGTCGTCCGGGTGGACCTCGAGCGCAACGCCGGGCTCACCGCCGCCCTGAACGCCGGGCTGGCCCGGTGCGCCCACGACGTCGTGGCCCGCGCGGACGCCGACGACGTCTCCTACCCCCGGCGCTTCGCCGTGCAGCTGCCCCTCGTCGAGGACGGGGCCGACCTGGTCGGCTCCTCCATGCACGAGATCGGCGACGACGAGACCCGCCCGCTGGCCCTGCGGCGCGCCCCCGTAGGGGCCCGCGACATCCTGGCCGTCTCTCGCCACCGCAACCCCGTGAGCCACCCGACCGTGGTGTTCCGGCGCTCCGCCGTGGCGGCCGTGGGCGGCTACCAGGACGTGCCCCTCGCCGAGGACTACTGGCTGTGGGTGCGGATGCTCCGCGCGGGCTCCGACGTGCGCAACGTGGCGGAGCCGCTCGTGGGCTACCGCGTCTCGGCGGGCTCCTACGAGCGCCGTGGCGGGTTCCGCGTGTTCCGGGCCGAGCTGGCCCTGCAGGCCCGGCTCCGGGCGGCCGGGCACGTGGGGTTCCTACAATGGGTGCGCAACGTCGTGGTGCGCGGCGGCTACCGCTTCGTGCCCACCCGGTTCCGCGAGATCGCCTACCGGGCCATGGTCGGCGCGCCCCGCCGCTGACCGCCCCCGGCACCCGACCCGGCCGACCGGCTCCGGCACCGACCACGAAAGGAACGACTCGATGAGTGGTGAGCCCGAGCGCGCCCCCGGCGCGGCCGAGAGCACGGCACCCCCGCCCCGTCCGCCCCAGCAGGACAAGCCCGTCGCGTGGCTGTGGATCCAGATGCTCCTCGACTCCGCGGCGTGGGTCGTGGCGTTCGTGCTCGCGCTCGTGCTGCGCTACGAGATGAACTGGCAGTTCCTCAGCGTCCCGGGCCTGCTGCTCGTGTCCGCGGTGGCCGTGGCCGCGCAGCTCGTCGTCGGCTTCTCCTTCGCCCTCTACAAGGGGCGCTACTCGTTCGGCAGCTTCGACGAGGCGAAGCTGCTCGTGGTCGTGACCGTCATCGTCACCGCCGTGGTGCAGGTGCTGCTGCTGGTCCTCGGCACCAGCATCGGCATCCCGCGCTCCACGGCGCTGATCGCCTTCCCCTTCGCCTGCCTGTTCATGGCGGCCTTCCGCTACCTCAAGCGGATGTACCAGGAGGCCTCCACCCGCCCCGGCGCGTCGGCGCAGAACGTCGTGATCTTCGGGGCGGGCTACCTCGGCACCTTCCTGGTCCACCGCATGATGCAGGACCCGAACTCCGAGTTCCTGCCCGTGGCCCTGATCGACGACGACCCCGCCAAGAAGCACCTGCGGATCTCCTCCGTGCCGGTGCTGGGCACCCTGCACGACCTGCGCGACGTCATGGCCCACACCCGCGCCTCGGTGCTCATCGTGGCGATGTCCGACCCCGAGCCGCGGATCATGCACCGGGTCGCGGACGCCGTGGCCGGCACCGGGATCCGCGTGATGACGATGCCGCCGCTCGGGGAGGTGCTCACGGCCAAGCACACGGCCCCGGACTTCCGCGACATCAGCATGGAGGACCTCATCGGCCGCCGTCCCGTGGACATCGACGTCGAGGAGATCGCGGGCTACGTGAAGGGCCGGCGGGTGCTCGTCACCGGCGCCGGCGGGTCCATCGGCTCCGAGCTGTGCCGCCAGCTCGTGGGCTTCGAGCCGGGCGAGCTGATCATGCTCGACCGCGACGAGTCCGCGCTGCAGGGCACCCAGATCTCCATCACCGGCCGCGGCCTGCTCGACGGCCGCGACACCGTGCTGGCCGACATCCGGGACCCCGAGACGGTGCGCGCGATCTTCCGCGACCGCCGGCCCGAGGTGGTCTTCCACGCGGCCGCCCTCAAGCACGTCTCCCTCCTCGAGCAGTACCCGGACGAGGCGTGGAAGACCAACGTGCTCGGCACCCTCAACGTGCTGCAGGCCGCGGCCGAGACCGACGTCGAGGTGTTCGTGAACATCTCCACGGACAAGGCCGCCAACCCCACCACCGCGCTGGGGCACTCCAAGCGGGTCGCGGAGAAGCTCACGGCCTGGACGGCGGACCGGACCGGGCGGCGGTACGCGTCCGTGCGCTTCGGCAACGTCTTCGGCTCCCGCGGGTCGATGCTGCCCCTCTTCACCGAGCAGATCCGGCAGGGCGGCCCGATCACGGTGACCCACCCCGAGGCCACCCGGTACTTCATGACCATCCCCGAGGCCTGCCAGCTCGTGATCCAGGCCGGGGCGATCGCCCGCGGCGGGGAGGTCCTCATCCTCGACATGGGGGAGCCCGTGCGGATCATGGACATCGCCGAGCGGCTGCGCGTGATGAGCGGCCGCGAGGACGTCGAGATCGAGATCACCGGCCTGCGCCCGGGGGAGAAGCTGCACGAGGACCTCATCGGCCTCGGCGAGCAGGACGAGCGGCCGTTCCACCCCAAGATCTCCCACACCCGGGCCGACCGCCTCGACCCCGCGCAGCTGGACCGGCACACCTGGAAGGTGCGCGGCGGCATGGTCTACACCGGCACCATCCCGGTCGTGGCGCCGTCCACGCAGCCGCCGCCCACCTCCGTGCAGCGTCCCCGCAGCGCCACCGGGACGGCGTCGTGAGGGCCGACGTGGGAACCGCCCCGCCGGCCGCCGTGCCCGTCCCCGATCCCGGCGCCGCCCCCGGCCCGGAGGAGCTGCGCCAGCTGGCGGAGACCGTGCTCACCGTCGGCGTGCCGGCCCTCGTGCTCAGCCTGCTGCTGCCCTTCGCGGTCAAGCCCCTGCTGGCCCGCTGGGGAGTCCTGGACATCCCCAACGAGCGCTCCTCCCACCGGAGGACCGTGATCCGGGGCATGGGCCTCGCCGTCGCGGCCGCGGTGCTGGCCTCCTACGGCCTGGCGCTGCTCACCGGCGCGGTCCGGGTGGACCGGTCGGTGGCGCTGGTGGTGCTCGCGGTCGCGGCCCTGTCCGCCGCCCTGGGCTGGGCCGAGGACTACCGGGGGGTGTCCGTGCGCGCCCGCCTGGCCGCCCAGCTGTGCCTCGGCCTCGGCGCGACGGCCGTGCTCACGGCCGTCCTCGGCACCTCCGGCTGGTGGCTGCCGGTGGGCACGCTCGCGATCGCCGCGTACGTCAACATGGCCAACTTCATGGACGGCATCAACGGCATCTCCGGCCTGCACGGGCTGACGGCGGGGCTCCTCTACGCCTGGGCGGGGGCCTCCAACGACCTCCCGTGGATGGTCGCGGCGGGCCTCGCCGTGGCGGGCGGCTTCGCGGGCTTCCTGCCCTGGAACCTCGCCCGCGGCAGCGTGTTCCTGGGCGACGTCGGCTCCTACCTGCTCGGCGGCTCCCTGGCCGGGATCGCGGTCGCCGCGTTCCTGTCCGGGGTCTACGTCGAGTACCTGCTGCCCCCGCTGGCCGTCTACGTCGCGGACACGACCGTGACGCTGCTCCGGCGCATCCGGGCGGGGGAGCCGTGGTACCGGCCCCACCGCAAGCACGTCTACCAGAGGCTCACCGACGTCGGTCTCTCGCACCTGGGCTCCGCGCTCGTGGTCACCGGCGCGACGGTCCTGGTCAGCGTCGCCTCCGTCGTGGGCCTGCGCACGGGCCCGGTCGCGACCGCGCTGGCCGGCGCATTCGTCGTGGGCGTCCTGCTGGTCTACCTCTTCCTGCCCGACCTGCTGGGGCGCCGTGCCGCCGTGCGGGCCCGCGACGGGGCCCTCGGATGAGCGGGGCCGTGGCCAGCGCGCTGGCCGGCGCCGGCCTGATCAGCGTGAGCTACGTGATCACGCTGCTGGTCGCCCTGCTCGGCTCCCGGCTGCCCGGGACGGCCGCCGCCCCACTGCTGGCCATGACGTACCTGGTGAAGGTGCTCGTGCTCGGCTGGGTGCTGTTCTACGTCCCCGCACCGGCCTGGCTGCGCCCAGGGTGGCTCGCCGCCGGGGTGCTGGCCGCGCTCGCCGGCTGGCTGGCGCTCGCGGCCGCGACGGCCGCCCGGGCGAGCCGGAGGGCGCGCGAGGAGCTCGAGCGGGACCGGGCGGCGCAGGACGCCCCCGCCCAGACACCCACCGAAGCCCCCGCCGAGACCCCCGCGGACACGCCCGTGGACGAGAAGGAAGGACCGACCGCATGAGCGCGCACGACGACGGAGGACGGCCCGAGCGGCCGGAGCCCCCCGAGCAGCCGGAGACCTCCGAGCCCGCCGGGCCGGGGCCCCGGAAGGAGCCCTCGCTGCGCACCGCGGGCCAGCTCGTGGAGGCCGGTGGCCTGGCCGGAGGCCTCACGACACTCCTGTACGTGGTGATCGGGATGGGGTTCTGGAGTTTGGTAGGGTGGGGTGCGGATCGCGTGCTGGGAACCCGGTGGATCGTGATCCTGGGTGCGTGCATAGGCGCCGCCTCCGGGATCTTCGTCGTGTACCTCCACATGCAGGAGGGGCTCCGTCGCAGCCAGTCCTCCGACGGTGCAGATCCTGACAACCCGCACCAGTCCGGCCCGGACTCGGCGCCCCGACCGTGACCACCGGCCAGAGCACTGCAGAAAGGACCCGCATTGAACGCCGCCCTCAGGCTTCCCGCCACCGGAGGATTCACCGCTCCGACAGTCGACGAGATGCACCTTCCTCCGTTCTTCGAGCTGGGAACCTTCGAGTTCGGCAAGCAGATGCTGCTGATCCTCCTGTCGGTCGTCCTGATCGCCGGCTTCTTCATGTGGGCCATCCGCCGCCACGCCCTCGTCCCGTCGAAGGCGCAGTACCTCGGTGAGGCCGGCTACGGCTTCGTGCGCAACCACCTCGGCCGCGACATCATCGGCGAGAAGGAGTTCCGCCCCTACATCCCGCTGCTGTTCACCTTCTTCTTCTTCATCCTGGTGAACAACCTCTTCGGCTCCATCCCCGTGCTGCAGCTGCCCACCCTGTCCCACGCGGGCTCCGCCTACGTCCTGGCCGGCATCGCGTACGTCACCTGGGTCTTCATGGGGATCAAGCGCCACGGCCTCGGCGGGTTCATGGGCAAGATGACGATGCCGCCGGACGTCCCGAAGCTGCTCTACATCTTCCTCATCCCGATCGAGTTCCTCTCCAACCTGATCATCCGCCCCGTCACGCACGCCCTGCGTGTGTTCGCGACGATGTTCGCCGGTCACCTCGCCCTGATGGTGGCGGCGTCCATGACCGGGTACCTCATCTCGCAGGCGAGCCTCATCAGCGTCGTCTCGGTGGGCTCCGCGGTGCTCGGCATCTTCATCTACTTCCTGGAGATCCTCATTCAGGTCCTCCAGGCCTACATCTTCACCCTGCTCTTCGCCGTCTACGTCCAGGGCGCCCTGCAAGAGGGCCACTGACCCAGACGGGGAACCGGTCCGGGACTCCCGGACACCGACAGTCCATCCTCACAACTGTTCAGAGCCGACACGGCTACGACGCCCGGCCCCCGGGCACCTAGAAAGGAAACACCCCTCATGACTGGTTCGCTCAGTGCTATCGGTTACGGTCTGGCTGCCATCGGCGGTGGCATCGGCGTGGGTCTGATCTTCGCCGCGTACATGCAGTCCGTCGCCCGTCAGCCGGAGTCGCAGCGTGTGCTGCAGCCGATGCTGTTCTTCGGCTTCGCCGTCGTCGAGGCGCTCGCGATCCTGGGCTTCGTGCTCGCGTTCATCGCCTGAGTGGCGCACCCCGTACCCGTCCTTCCTAGAGAACAGGAATCGCGCACATGACACTGTTGCTGGCAGCCGAGGCAGGGGCGAATCCTCTCTTCCCCAACGTGTGGGAGATGGTGATCACCCTCATCGGGTTCCTGATCCTGCTCTTCCTCGTGGTCAAGTTCGTCGTGCCGGCCTTCGAGCGGGTCTACAGCGAGCGCACCGAGGCCATCGAGGGCGGGCTGGCCAAGGCCAAGGCCGCCCAGGCCGAGGCCGCGGCCGCCCGTGACGAGTACAACCAGCAGCTCGAGAGCGCGCGCCTGGAGGCTCAGAAGATCCGCGAGGAGGCCCGGCTCGAGGGCGACAAGATCCTGGCGGACTTCAAGGACCGTGCGAACGCCGAGTCGGCGCGCATCACCGAGAACGCCCACCGGACCATCGAGGCGGAGCGTTCGGCCGCCGTGGCCTCCCTGCGCACCGAGGTCGGCGCGCTGGCCACCCAGCTCGCGTCCAAGATCGTGGGCGAGTCCCTCGACGACGACGCGCGCGCCAACCGTGTGGTCGACCGGTTCCTCGCGGACCTGGAGACCGAGCAGCAGCGGAACGCAGGTGCGGCTCGGTAATGACAGGTGCATCGAACGAATCCCGACACCAGACCGCGCTGGCGGTCGAGCGCTGGGCAGGGGCTGCCACTCCTGCCCTGGCCCGTGAGGTCTTCGGCGTGCTGGCCGTGCTCGACGAGAACGGCGCGCTGCGCCGTTCCATCACGGACCCCTCCTACCCGGGGGAGGCGCGGGCGCAGGTCATCCGCCGCCTGTTCACGGGGAAGGTCTCCCCGGAGGCCGTGGAGCTGATCGCCGTCCTGGCCGAGCGCCGGTGGAGCGACGACCGCGAGTTCGTCGACGCCCTCGAGCACGCCGGCGTGACGCTCACGGCCGCCTCCGCGGAGAACCGCGGCGGCGTCCAGGGCCTGGAGCAGCTCGTCGACCAGCTCATCGCGTTCAAGAGCGTGGTGGACGACTCGCACGAGGTCCAGCGCGTCCTCAGCGACCAGCGGGCCGACGTGGCCGCCAAGACCCGCCTGGTGCAGCGGCTCGCGCCGGGCGCCTCGGAGGAGACCCGCCTGCTCATCGAGCAGGCGGTCCTCTCGCCGCGCGGCGCACTGGTCGGCCGTCTCGTCGAGCGCTTCGCGGACGAGGTCGTGGCGCGCCACCAGCGGTGGATCGCGCACGTGACCACGTCCCGGCCGCTGACCGAGGAGCAGCTCCGGCGCCTGCAGCACCAGCTCAACGAGCTGTACGGCAAGGACCTGAAGCTCACGCTCGACGTCGACCCGGCGTTGCTCGGCGGGCTGAGGGTGCAGGTCGGCGAGGAGGTCATCGACGGTTCCGTCGCGGCCCGCCTCGACGAGCTGCAGCAGCGGATCAGGGCCTGATCCGCCCCGGAGCGCCGGGTCCGGGATCCCGAACGATGCCGTCGCGGGCCTGACGTTCCGCCGGTCGCGCAGAACGGGCCGGCGGAACCGCAGAACGGTCCGCCGAAGGAAAGTACTCACGGTCACTGCTCCGCAGTGATCACGAACCAGGAGAGCAGGGACAGCAGATGGCCGATGTGACCATCAATGCCGACGAAGTCCGTAGCGCGCTGAGCGAGTTCGCCGCGTCCTACGAGCCCGGCACCGCAGAACGAACAGAGGTCGGCCGCGTCAGCAGCGCCGCCGACGGCATCGCCCGCGTCGAGGGCCTCCCCTCGGTGATGGCGAACGAGCTGCTGCGCTTCGAGAACGGCGTTCTCGGCCTCGCGCAGAACCTCGACACCCGCGACATCGGCGTCGTGATCCTCGGAGAATTCCGCGAGATCCAGGAAGGCCAGGAGGTGCACCGCACCGGCGAGGTCCTCTCCGTGCCCGTGGGCGACGCCTACCTCGGCCGCGTGGTCGACCCGCTGGGCCAGCCCATCGACGACCTCGGCCCGATCGAGGCCGAGGGCCGCCGCGCCCTGGAGCTCCAGGCCCCCGGCGTGACCATGCGCAAGTCGGTCCACGAGCCGCTGCAGACCGGCATCAAGGCCATCGACGCCATGATCCCGATCGGCCGCGGCCAGCGTCAGCTGATCATCGGCGACCGCCAGACCGGCAAGACGGCGATCGCCGTCGACGCCATCCTGAACCAGCGCGCGAACTGGGAGTCCGGCGACGTCAACAAGCAGGTGCGCTGCATCTACGTGGCGGTCGGCCAGAAGGCCTCGACCATCGCGGGCGTGCGCCAGACCCTCGAGGACAACGGCGCGCTGGAGTACACCACGATCGTGGCGGCCCCGGCCTCCGACCCCGCGGGCATCAAGTACCTCGCCCCCTACGCCGGCTCGGCCATCGGCCAGCACTGGATGTACGGCGGCAAGCACGTCCTCATCGTCTTCGACGACCTGTCCAAGCAGGCCGAGGCGTACCGTGCGGTCTCGCTGCTGCTGCGCCGCCCGCCGGGACGCGAGGCCTACCCGGGTGACGTCTTCTACCTGCACTCCCGCCTCCTGGAGCGCTGCGCCAAGCTCTCGGACGAGCTGGGCGCCGGCTCGATGACCGGTCTGCCGCTGATCGAGACGAAGGCGAACGACGTGTCGGCCTTCATCCCGACCAACGTCATCTCCATCACCGACGGCCAGATCTTCCTGCAGTCGGACCTCTTCAACGCCAACCAGCGTCCCGCGGTGGACGTCGGCGTGTCCGTGTCCCGCGTCGGCGGCGCCGCGCAGATCAAGGCCATGAAGAAGGTCTCCGGCACGCTGAAGCTGGAGCTGGCGTCCTACCGCTCGATGCAGGCTTTCGCGATGTTCGCGTCCGACCTCGACGCGGCCTCCCGCCAGCAGCTGACCCGCGGTGCGCGCCTGATGGAGCTGCTCAAGCAGAAGCAGTACACCCCGTACCCGGTCGAGGACCAGGTCGTGTCGATCTGGGCCGGCACCAACGGCCACCTCGACGAGGTCGAGGTGGCGTCCGTGCTGGACTTCGAGCAGGCCCTGCTCGACCAGGTGCGCCGCACGACCAACGTGCTCGACTCCATCGCGCAGACGGGCAAGCTCGAGGACGACGCGATCGCGGCCCTGGAGACCGCCGTCGCCGAGGTCAAGCGGGACTTCCACGGCACGAAGCACGACATCCAGGTGGGCCACGAGGAGCACAAGCCCCTCGACGAGTCCGAGGTCGTCCAGGAACGGATCGTCAAGAAGTAGCCGGCCGGTCCGGTGCGCCGCCTCGGCGGCGCACCGGCCACCGTGACGAAAGGAAGTCACATGGGAGCGCAGATCCGGGTCTACCGGAACAAGATCTCGTCGACCAAGTCCATGAAGAAGATCTTCAAGGCCATGGAGATGATCGCGACCTCGCGCATCAACAAGTCCCGCCAGAAGGTCGCGGCGGCGCGTCCGTACGCCAACGCGCTGACCCGCGCCGTCTCGCAGGTCGCCACCCAGCACAACGTCTCCCATGTCCTCACCACCCGGACCGACGACGTCCGGCGGTCGGCCGTGGTGATCATGACCTCCGACCGCGGTCTGGCGGGGTCCTACTCCTCCAACGTGCTCAAGGAGGCGGAGTCCCTCATGGAGCTGCTCCGCGAGCAGGGCAAGGACGTCAAGGTGTACCTGGTCGGCCGCAAGGCGCAGGCGTACTTCGACTTCCGCCGGCGCCCCTTCGAGCGGAACTGGACCGGGGACACCGACAACGCCAAGGCGGAGCTCGCCCGCGAGCTGCGCGAGGTGCTGGTCGGGGACCTGGAGACCCCGTACGAGGACGGCGGGGTCGACGAGATCCACGTGGTCTACACGGTGTTCCGCTCGATGGTCGTGCAGGAGCCGCGCGTGCTGCGCCTGCTGCCGCTCGAGGTCGTCGACGCCAACGCGCTGACGGACGAGGTGGCCCGCGAGTACGAGGACATCGAGGAGAGCGGCCACAACTTCGAGTTCGAGCCGAACCCGGAGGAGTTCCTCGACGCGGTCCTCCCGCGCTACATCGACGCCCGCCTGTACTCGTGCCTGGCCAACGCGGCCACGAGCGAGCTTGCGGCCCGTCAGCGCGCGATGAAGTCGGCCGGCGACAACGCGGACGAGCTGATCAAGAAGTACACGCGGTTGATGAACAACGCCCGCCAGGCGGAGATCACCACCGAGCTCACCGAGATCGTGAGCGGCGCCGAAGCCCTCTGACGGGCCCGACCGGCGATCCAGCAACCACCCACCGCAATCAGTGAAGCGAGAGAAATGACTGCCACCATCAGCGAACAGGCCGGCCAGCCGGTCTCGGGCGGCGCCACGGGCCGCATCGCCCGAGTCATCGGTCCGGTCGTCGACATCGAGTTCCCGGAGCACGCGGTTCCGGCGATCTACAACGCCCTGTCGGCCGAGTACGTGCTCAGCGGCGAGACGAAGAAGATCACCTTCGAGACCGCGCAGCACCTCGGCGACAACATGGTCCGCGCGATCTCCCTGCAGCAGACCGACGGCCTGGTCCGCGGCACGGCCGTGCACGACTCCGGCGCCCCGATCTCCGTGCCCGTGGGCGACGTGGTCAAGGGCCACATCTTCAACGTGCTCGGCGAGGCCCTCGACGTCGAGACCTCCTCCCTGGAGATCACCGAGCGCTGGCCGATCCACCGCAAGGCCCCGTCCTTCGCGGAGCTCGAGGGCTCCACGGAGATGATGGAGACCGGCATCAAGTCGATCGACCTCCTCACCCCCTACATCAAGGGCGGCAAGATCGGCCTGTTCGGCGGCGCGGGCGTGGGCAAGACGGTGCTCATCCAGGAGATGATCACCCGTGTGGCCCGCAACTTCGGCGGCACCTCGGTCTTCGCGGGCGTCGGCGAGCGCACCCGTGAGGGCAACGACCTGTGGGTCGAGATGGAGGAGGCGGGCGTCCTCAAGGACACCGCGCTCGTGTTCGGCCAGATGGACGAGCCGCCCGGAACGCGTCTGCGCGTGGCCCTGACCGGCCTCACGATGGCGGAGTACTTCCGCGACGTGCAGAACCAGGACGTGCTGCTGTTCATCGACAACATCTTCCGGTTCACCCAGGCCGGCTCCGAGGTCTCGACCCTGCTGGGCCGCATCCCCTCCGCCGTGGGCTACCAGCCCAACCTGGCGGACGAGATGGGCGTCCTGCAGGAGCGCATCACCTCGACGCGCGGCCACTCGATCACCTCGATGCAGGCGATCTACGTGCCCGCCGACGACTACACCGACCCGGCCCCGGCGACCACGTTCGCCCACCTGGACGCGACCACGGAGCTCTCCCGCGACATCGCCTCCCGCGGTCTGTACCCGGCGATCGACCCGCTGTCCTCGACGTCCCGCATCCTCGACCCGCAGTACGTGGGCCAGGCGCACTACGACGTCGCGATCCGCGTCCGCGCGATCCTCCAGGAGAACAAGGAGCTGCAGGACATCATCGCGATCCTCGGCGTCGAGGAGCTCTCCGAGGAGCAGAAGGTCGTCGTGGCCCGCGCGCGCCGCATCGAGCAGTTCCTCTCCCAGAACACCTACACCGCGAAGCAGTTCACCGGTGTCGAGGGCTCGACGGTCCCGCTCGCCGAGACCATCGAGGCGTTCGGGAAGATCTGCGAGGGCGAGTTCGACCACGTGCCGGAGCAGGCGTTCTACAACGTCGGCGGCCTGGACGACGTCATGCAGCAGTGGGAGCAGATCAAGCAGCGGACCGGTGGCAAGTAATCGTGGCTGAGATGATCGTCGAAGTCGTGGCTCTCGACCGTTCGGTCTGGACCGGCACCGCGCGCCAGGTCCGGGTCCGCACCACGGAGGGCGACATCGGTATCCTTCCCGGGCACGAGGCCGTGGCCGGCATCCTCAAGCCGGGTGGGTTCGCGGTCGACCCCGTCGACGGCGCCCGGATCGAGGGCACCATCGACGCCGGTTTCGTGTTCATGGACAACAACCGGGTGACGATCGTGGCGGACAACGTGGAGCTGACCGGCTCCGCCGCCGCCTGACCCCACCCGGGCCCCCCGGGGACGCGCGTCCCCCGCACCATCCCAGTCGCGGCCTCCGTACCCCCAGGGTGCGGGGGCCGCGGTCGTACCCGGGCGCCGGAGGGCGCCCGGCCGAGCTCGCTCAGGAGAGTCGATGGAAGAGAAGATCGTCGTGCACGGGCCCACCGCGGTCAACGGCACCCTGCGGGTCTCGGGCGCGAAGAACAGCGTGCTGAAGCTCATGGCCGCGGCCCTGCTCGCCGAGGGCGAGTCGACCATCACGAACGTCCCCGAGATCCAGGACGTCGCCATCATGGCCGAGCTGCTCCGGCGCCTGGGCTGCGCGGTGGCCTACGACCGCGTGGCGCAGAGCGTCCGGATCGACGTCCCCGCGGACCTGCACCACCAGGCGGACTACGACCTCGTGCGGGCCATGCGCGCGTCCATCTCCGTCCTCGGGCCGCTGGTCGCCCGCTGCCACGTCGCCGAGGTCGCGCTGCCCGGCGGGGACGCCATCGGCTCCCGCGGCCTCGACATGCACCGGGCGGGGCTCGAGGCCCTGGGCGCGCAGCTGCAGATCGAGCACGGCTACCTCGTGGCCCGCGTGCCCGACGTGCTGCGCGGCACGGAGTACCGCCTGGAGTACCCGTCGGTGGGGGCCACGGAGAACCTCATGATGGCGGCGACCCTCGCCCAGGGCACCACGGTGATCGACAACGCGGCCCGGGAGCCGGAGATCGTCGACATCGGCCGGATGCTGCAGGAGATGGGCGCCCGGATCGAGGGGCTCGGCACCAGCACGGTGAGGGTGACGGGCGTCGAGGCGCTGCACCCCGTCGAGCACCGGACCGTCCCGGACCGGATCGTCGCCGGGACGTGGGCGTTCGCCGCCGCGGTGACCGGCGGGACCGTGCAGATCGAGGGGGCCGAGCCCGGCCACCTCGCCGTGGTGCTCGACAAGCTGCGGGCCGCCGGCTGCCGGATCGAGACGGAGGAGGGGCGCTTCGTCGTCGCCGGTCCCGACCGGCCGCACGCCATCAACGTCTCCACCCTGCCCTACCCCGGCTTCCCGACCGACCTGCAGCCGTTCGTGGTGGCGCTCAACGCCGTCGCGGAGGGCTCGGGGATGGTCACGGAGAACGTCTTCGAGGCCCGCTGGGGCTTCACCGCGGAGCTGGAGCGGCTCGGGGCCAGCGTGCGCCTGGACGGCCACCACGCCCTGGTCGCGGGCCGGCCGGAGCTGTCCGGGGCGCCGGTGGAGGCCATGGACATCCGCGCGGGGGCGGCGCTGGTGATCGCGGGGATGGCCGCGGAGGGGCAGACGGAGGTCAGCGGGGTCGAGCACGTCGACCGCGGCTACGAGCACTTCGTGGAGCAGCTGGCCGGGGCGGGCGCCGCCGTCGAGCGCCGGATCGCCGGCACGCCCTGACGGACCCCGGCCCGGCACCTGTCCGCCACGCGGAAGGGCCCCGCATCCGGAGCGGATGCGGGGCCCTTCGCTGTCGAAGCGTCCGGGTGGACGGATCAGATGATGGTCACGCCGGTGGCCTGCGGGCCCTTCTGGCCCTGGCCGATCTCGAACTCGACGCGCTGGTTCTCTTCCAGCGTGCGGAACCCGCCCGACTGGATCTCGGAGTAGTGGACGAAGACGTCCGAGTCGGAGTCGTCGGGGGTGATGAAGCCGAAGCCCTTTTCGGCGTTGAACCACTTGACGGTGCCCTGGGCCATGAAGATCTCTCCTTGCGAGACGGTGGAAAAACATGCGCACGGGGTCGTGCGCGAGGGCGGTGTCACGAGATGCGCTGAGGTTGGGGCTCCGGTCCCGCGGGTTCCGAGGGGTGGAGAACCAGGTCCAGGTCGAACGTCACGCTCGCTTTACCAGTTCTGCGAGCATGCTGAACATGGAACGAAGAACATGTTCAGCTTCACACATCGCCCGGGGGCGGTCAACGCTCTTCGCCCGCTGACCACCGCGTGTTGGCCCCGTGTTCGCTCAGCGCGTGAGCCCGGCTCCACGGGAGGGGTCTTCACGGCAGGGGTCAGAACAGCCGGGAGTCGCTGTCGTCGAACCCGCGCATCGCGTCGTAGTCGAGCGTGAGGCAGGAGATGCCGCGGTCCTCGGCGAGCACCCGCGCCTGGGGCCTGATGAGCTGCGCGGCGTACACCCCGCGCACGGGGGCCAGCAGGGGGTCCCGGTTGAGCAGCTCGAGGTACCGGGTGAGCTGCTCGACGCCGTCGATGTCCCCGCGGCGCTTGAGCTCCACGGCGACGGTGGCGCCGTCGCGGTCGCGGGCCAGGATGTCCACGGGCCCGATCGCGGTGGGGTACTCCCTGCGGACGAGGGTGTGCCCGGAGCCCAGGAGGTGGATCTGCTCCGCGAGGAGGCGCTGCAGATCGGCCTCGACGCCGTCCTTGACCAGGCCGGGATCGACGCCGAGCTCGTGGGAGACGTCCTCGTGGATCTCGAAGACCTGGATCACCAGCCGGTCGTCGCTCTTGGCGGCCTGGACCGTCCAGGTCTGCAGGACCCCCTCCGCGGCGAGTTCGGGGTCGGGCTCGCCCACGTGCAGGCGCGCGGGCGGGCTCATCCAGTTGAGGGGCTTGTAACTGCCGCCGTCCGAGTGGACGAGCACGGAGCCGTCCGCCTTCACGACCAGCAGGCGGCGGGCGGCGGGCAGGTGGGCGCGCAGACGCCCTTCGTAGTCGACGGAGCAATCGGCAATGACGAGACGCACCCCGACAGCCTAGCGAACGTCCGGCGCGCCCCGCGCCCGGGCCCGTGTGAGACAATCTGGCCGTGCCGCGCTCCAACCACTCCTCGCGAGGCCGCCGGCAGGGCGGTCCGGCCGACGGTGCCCGCGCCAGCAAGTGGCAGCGCGGGGCGATGCGCGAGCCCTGGTCGGTCGACCGGGTCCTGGAGCCGGCCCCGACCGTGGAGCGCGCCCCGGACGGCGACTGGATGGTCCGCCACGTCCGGCCCGCGAACGCCGTGAAGAACTACGTGTGCCCCGGCTGCGGGCGCACCGTCCCGCCCGGCACGCCCCACCTGGTGGTCTGGCAGCAGGACTCCCTGCTCGGCTCCCGGACCGCGTTCGAGGACCGCCGGCACTGGCACGAGCGCTGCTGGCGCACGCGCCGCTGAGCCGCGGGGGCGCCCGCCGGCCCTGGATACACTGGCGGGCATGAGCTCCGACCCCTCCACCCTCGTGTACACGGCCAACCATGAACCCGTCGAGATCCGGGCGGCGACCGTCCTGCCCGCCCGGCGGGAGAACGTCGAGCTGCGCACGGAGGACGGGCAGACCCTCGTCGGCGAGATCGCCCTCCCTGCCCGCGGCGAGCCCCGGGCCACCCTGGTGACCCTCCACCCGCTGCCCACGCACGGGGGCTTCATGGACTCCCACGTGTACAAGAAGGCCTCCTACCGGCTGCCCGCGCTCGCCGGCATCGCGGTGCTGCGCTTCAACCTGCGCGGCACCTCCTCGCCCCGAGGGACGAGCACCGGCGCCTTCGACGGCGGTGACGCCGAGCGGTACGACGTCGAGGCCGCCACCGAGTGGGCCATGGCGCAGGGCCTGCCGCAGCGCTGGCTGGTGGGCTGGTCCTTCGGCTCCGAGCTCGTGCTCAAGTACGGGGCGGTGCCCCCGGTCGCGGACCGGGTCGAGGGCGGCATCCTGCTCTCCCCGCCGCTGCACCGGGCCGGCGACGCGGACCTGGACCGGTGGGCGGCCTCCCGCAAGCCGCTGCGGGTGCTGGTGCCGGAGTTCGACGACTACCTGCGGCCCGAGGAGGCGGCGCGGCGCTTCGCCCGCGTGCCGCAGGCCGAGCTGACCGGCGTGGACGGGGCCAAGCACCTGTGGGTGGGGGAGCGGTTCGTGCAGCGGGCGCTGGACGAGATCGCCTCCACCGTCCTGGGCGAGCCCGTCCGGCTCCCGGCCACGTGGTCGGGGCCCACCGCCAAGGGCAGCTGAGCGCGGCGCGCCGTCGTCCCGCGTGGTCGTCCGGCGAGCCCGTCGGCGCGGTCTTCCCATGCCGATGTTCCGCGCCGTCGTCCTGCTCAGCGGCTCAGCGCCGGTCCTGCCTCGGGACGAAGACCTCGCGCACGAGCAGGAGACCGGCGGCGGCGGTGGGGATCGCGATGAGGGCCCCGAGGACGCCCCACAGGGCGCCGCCGGCCGCCACCGCGATCACGGCGATGGCCCCGGGCACCGCGACGGCCCGGCGCATGATGCGCGGCGAGACGAAGTAGGCCTCCACCTGGAGATAGGCGAAGTAGCCGATCGCGTAGGGCAGGGCCGTGCCCCAGTCGGCGGTCAGGGCCACGAGCGTCACCAGCAGGCCGGCGAGCACGCCGCCCACGAGGGGCACGAAGGCCAGCACAGCCACGAAGACCACCAGCAGCGCCGCGAACGGCACACCGGTGACCGTCATGAGGACCAGCGCGACGGCGGCGTTGAGGAGGGCGACGCAGGTCTGCCCGACGACGTAGTTGCCGACGCCGCGCACCATCTGGTCGCCCAGCTCCTGGACGCGGGCGCGACCGGAGGCCGGGGCCAGGCGGTAGGCCCACTGCGTCATGATCGGCAGCGAGAACAGGAAGTACAGCGTGAGGGCCAGGACGATCAGGGTCCCCGCCAGGACGTTGAGCACGACCGTGCCCACGCCCACGACACCGCCGAAGAGCCCGCCCAGGAAGTCCTGGTCGGCGGCGATGCGCCCGGAGAGGTCCTGCACCCACTGCTCGGTGGAGTCGCGGATCCGGAGCTGCCGGTCGAGCCGCTCGAACGCCTCGGAGCCCAGGAAGTCGTCGATCAGCTGTGGGACGCGCCCGGCCAGGAGCGAGGCCTCGGCGACGACCCGCGGCACGACCACGACGATGAGCAGCGCGAAGGCGCCCGCCAGGGCGAGGACGACCAGGAGGACGGCGCCGGGGCGCGGCACCCCGCGGGTCTCGAGCCACCGGACGAGGGGCTCCAGCCCGAGGGCGAGGAACGTTGCCGTCACGACCCACCCGACCAGGGGCCCCACGTTCGCGAGCACCCACCAGCACAGCAGGGCCAGGCCGACGCCCACCGCCAGGAGGAAGCCGGTCTGGACCGGCCGCGCCGGCTCGGCCCACGACGAGGGGCTCCGCTCCGCGGAGGCGCGCTCCTCGGGCGGGACCTCGAAGCGGGGGCGGGGGCGCGCGCCCGGCAGGGGGCGCAGGAAGCGGCCGAGGAGCTCGGCGCGGCGGGGCCGCACGGCGCGCGTCGCCGGGGCGTCCGGCGCGCCGGGACTCCCCGGCGTCCCGGACGGCTGGGACGCCTGGGACGGCTGGGACGGCTCGGGCGGCACCGGCCCCGGCGGGGGGCCCGGCTCGGGTGGCGTCATCGCTGCTCCCGTGGGGGTCGGTGTGGCGTCGCGGGCCGGTGCCGCCGGTTCCTCGGGGCCGCCGGCAGGGTCGCGGTCACGCCGGAAGCGTACACCGGGCGGTCCCGGTGGCCGAGCCGCCGCGCGCGGCCGATAATCGACGGGAGACCCGCGGCGCCCGACCGGCGCCGATCACCCCCGTGAGAGGAAGCCCCGTGAACGAGTTCCAGCACCAGCCGCCGAGCCGACCGGACCGGTCCGCCGCCCACCCCCAGGCCCGGCCCGGGGAGGAGCTGCCGGCCTCGGTGCGAGGAGCCGTGGACCTCGGCTCCGCCGCCGCACCTGCCGCCGGACCGGCGGCCGCGCCGAGCGGCGGGGCCGGGGGCGCCGGCGGCTACCGGCGCGAGGTGACGGCCGCGGACTTCCAGGAGGTCGCGCAGCTCTCGACCCAGGTCCCCGTGGTCTTCGCGCTGTGGGCCCGCTTCAGCCAGCAGTCCGTGGCGTTCGCCGACACGCTGGAGCAGGTGGTGGACCGCTACGCCGGGCGCATCCTGCTCGCGTCCGTGGACGCGGAGGCCTCGCCCGAGATCGCGCAGATGTTCCAGGCCCAGTCGGTGCCCACCGTGGTGGCGCTGCTGGGCGGGCGGCCGGTGCCGCTCTTCAACAGCACGGTCCCGCCGGAGCAGGTCGCCCAGTTCTTCGACGAGCTGCTCGCGCTCGCGGAGCAGAACGGCATCACGGGCACCGTTGAGCCCGTGCAGGCCGAGGAGGAGAAGCCTCTGCCCCCGCTGCACCAGAAGGCCGTGGACGCCCTCGAGGCGGGCGACCTCGACGGCGCTGAGGCCGCCTACAACCAGGCGATCACCGAGAACCCCGGGGACCGGGAGGCCAAGCTGGCCCTCGCCCAGGTGCACCTGCTGAAGCGCGTGCTGCCGCTCAACGCCGCCCAGGCCCGCGCAGCGGCGGCCTCGGCCCCGGACGACGTCCAGGCGCAGCTCGCCGTGGCCGACCTCGACGTCTCCGGCGGGCACGTCGAGGACGCCTTCCGGCGGCTCCTCGACCTGCTCCGGCGCACGGCGGGGGAGGACCGTGACACCGTGCGGGTGCGCCTGCTGGAGCTCTTCGACGTGGTGGGAGCCGAGGATCCCCGCGTCGTGACGGCGCGCGCCGCCCTCATGCGCGCGCTGTTCTAGGGTCCGCTCGGGGCTCGGGGCTCGGGGCTCGGGGCTCGGGGCTCGGGGCCCGGGGCCCGCCGGAGGTCGGCGAGGCTGCTCCCGCGAGCCGGGCCCTCGCGATCTTGGCCCCGCAGCACACGGGTGTCGCGAGTCCGGCCCCCGATCTCGGTCCCGCAGCACACGGGTGCCGCGAGTCCGGCCCGCGCCATCTCGGTCCCCCAGCACACGGGTGCCGCGAGTCCGGCCCCGCATCCCCGGATGCCGTGAGCCGGGCCAGCCCCGCAGCACACGGGTGCCGATGTGCGTCCGGTGTCCGCCCGGGGCCGACTCGTGGGTTCGCCCCCGCTGGCACCGAAGCGTGCGTCCGGGACCTGACCCTGCTCAGAACGGTGGCGGGTCCTGATCGTCGTGGTGGTCAGGATGACGGTGGCCGTCGGGGTGGGTGCGGTAGGTACGCCCCGCCGGTGAGGTCCAGACCAGCACGCCCTCCGCGGCGGGCCGCGGCGCGCGGCCCGATGTCGTGCCCGTCATCACCCCGCCGGGCGTCGATGTGCCCGTTGTCGATGCGCCCGTCGTTGTTGCGCCCGTCGTCGACGTACCGGTCGTTGCCGCGCCGGCCGTCGAGGCGCCGACCGGTGGGTCGGGAGGCCGGTGGTGCTCGAGCTGCCACCGCCCCAGCGGGCCGGTCCGGTGCTTGAGCAGGTGGTGGTGGCGGCACAGGTGGGCGAGATTGTCCGCCGCCGTCCTCCCTCCGTGGGCCCAGGCCACGGTGTGGTCCAGGTCGCAGCGCTCGGCCCGGCGCCGGCAGCCGGGGAACCGGCAGGTCCCGTCGCGCAGCCGCAGCCGGTGCTTCAGGTCGGCCGGGACCGTGTAGCGGGTCCGGTCGTGGTCGGTCACCACTGCTGTCACCGGGTCGGTGAGCACTCGCGCCCACGACGGGGCGCGGGCGGCGATCCGGGCCGCGAGCGCCACCGGGATCGGCCCGTAGCCGCCCAGCTGAGCGCACCCCGGGTCGCGCACGAGGGACTCCAGGAGCCCCCCGGGGTCCGTCCCGGCGCGGGCTGAGTCCGGCGCCGGGGACGGGAGGCCGTGGGCGAGCAGGGCCAGGGCTGGGACCGTGACGGTGACCTGCCCGCGGATCCCCCGCAGCCGCTCGGGCCAGTGCTCGGGCTCCCCGTCCAGCAGCAGATCGGCCAGGACGTCGGCCCGCCGCTGGCCCAGCGTGCGGGGGACGGGAGCGCAGTCGCCGCGGGTCGTGCCAGCGCCGGACCCGGCACGGCCGAGCAGGACACCGTCCGTCGCGTCGCCGGCGGAGAAGTCGCCGGCGGAGAAGTCGCCGCCGGAAAAGTCAGTGCTGCAGGAGTCGGTGCTGCAAAAGTCAGTGGTGCAAAAGTCAGTGGTGCAAAAGTCACTGCCGGATGAGTCGCCGCGCGAGAAGTCACCGCCGGGGAGGGCGTGGTCGACGACGGGATCCGCCCCGTGGGCCCCGGACGGACCCGTCCGGGTGGGGTCGGTGCGCTCGGCCAGGGAGGTGAGACGGTCGTGCACGGCGGTGGCGGTGGCCGCGTCCAGGATCGCTCCCAGCAGCGCCATGCCGTCCGCCAACGGCTCGACCCACACCCGCCGGTCGGCCAGGGCGGCCCGGTGCCGGGCATCCGCGTGCGCGGCCGTCAGACCGGCCCGGCGCCGGCGCGCCAGTCCGCGCAGCTGCGCCCCGGTGAGCTGCGGGGCGCGGTCCAGCAGCTCCTCCACGACCCGCTGCACCGCCCGCGGCTCCGGGCGCTGGGCCGCGGGCAGCGAGGCGGCGTCCTCGGCCAGCTCCAGCCACAGGCCCACGATGACCCGCGCCTGGGCGACTCCGACGTGCCCGTTCTCCAGGGCGGCCAGGACCTGGGGCAGGTCCTTCCCCAGGACCACCGCCTCGCGGACCCGGGCCCGGGCGGTGACGGCGGGCAGGGCCAGCGCCGGGCCGATCTCGTCGGCCACGTCCTGGAGGGTCTGCTCCTCCGGCTCCAGGGTTCCCGCCCCGACGCGGTCGGCGCCGCGGCGCAGCCAGGCGGCCTCCACGGCCCAGCGCTGCTCGCGGGCCTCCTCGGCCAGCCCCCACATCCGGTGGATCAGCCGGTACTGCGCCCCGGCAGCCCGCGCCTCGGCCCGGGCGGCCTCCACCAGCTCGGTCACGGCCCGGGCGTACTCGGCGCCGATCTCGGCCAGGTCCGTCTCCTGCGCCAGGGCCTCCTCCAGGGACCCCCACCGTGAGGCACCCTCGGGCAGGAACGGCCCCGCCGGATGGAGGCGCGGTCCCGGATGGAGGCGCGGTCCCGGATGGAGGCGCGGTCCCGGATGGAGGCGCGGTCCCGGATGGAGGCGCGGTCCCGGATGGAGGCGCGGTCCCGGATGGAGGCGCGGTCCCGGACGGAGGCGCGGTCCCGGACGGTGCGCGGTCGCGGTCATGGGTCCATGATCGCGCCCGCCTCCGACACGCTAGGACGTGATGCGGACCACTTCCCCGGCCGGCCGTGAGCGCCGTGGATCCTGTCCGCCGCGCGCCGGACACCGCGGTGCGGGGCGCCTGCCTAGGCTGGAGACCATGAGCCATCCGTTCTCCGCCGCGGCCGCCCCCGACCTGCCTCCGCACCCGTCCGCGGCCTCCTCGCCCCCTCCGCCCCGCGCCGGGGAACCGGCGCTGAGCGTGCGCGGGCTCGTCCGGGTCTTCGGCCGCCCCGGCACGCCGGAGGCGAAGGTCGCCGTGGACCGGGTCGACCTCGACGTGCCGCGCGGCTCCTTCTTCGGGCTCGTGGGCCGCAACGGCGCGGGCAAGACCACGATGCTCTCCATGGCGACGGGCCTCCTGCGGCCCACGGCCGGGTCGGTCCGCGTGACCGGCGTGGACGTGTGGGCGGAGCCCCGGCGCGCCAAGCAGCTCATGGGCGTGCTGCCGGACGGCGTGCACCTGTTCGACCGGCTCACGGGCCGCCAGCTCGTCACCTACTCCGGGCTGCTCCGCGGCATGGACCGGGAGACCGTGGCGCGGCGCACCGAGGACCTCCTGCACGCCATGGACCTGTCCGGGGACGCCGGGACCCAGGTGCAGGACTACTCCGCGGGCATGACCAAGAAGATCGCCCTCGCCGGCGCCCTCATCCACGCCCCCAGCCTGCTAGTGCTCGACGAGCCGTTCGAGTCGGTGGACCCCGTCTCCGCCGCCAACATCCGGGCGATCCTGCACGCATTCGTGGCGGCGGGGGGCACCGTCGTCGTCTCCAGCCACGTCATGGACCTCGTCCAGCGGATGTGCGACCACGTGGCGGTCCTCGACCGGGGGCGGGTGCTGGCCGCCGGGACCGTGGACGAGGTGCGGGCCGGGGCCTCCCTGGAGGACCGGTTCGTCGAGCTCGTGGGCGGTCGCGCCGGGGCGGGGGAGGGCCTGTCGTGGCTGCGCCCGGAGTGAACCGGGCCGGCACGGTCCCCCCGCTCGCCCCCGCCCCGGCGGTGCACGGCGCCGGGTCCGCCGTGCTGGTGGGCAGGCTCGTCGGCCTCAAGGCCCGGATCCTGCTCAACACCGTCACGCGCAGCACCTGGGTGCTGGTGGGAACGATCCTGGGCGCCGCCTACTTCCTGTTCGTGCTCGCCTTCGCGGTGCTGGGGCTCGTGCTGCTCGGCGGCCAGGACCTGTCCCTCGTGCGGACCGTCCTTGTCCTGGCCGGCGGCGGCACGACGCTCGCCTGGTGGCTCCTGCCCGTGCTCGCCTCGCGCGCGGACGCCACCCTGGACCCCGCCCGGCTCGCCCTCTTCCCCCTCGGCGTGGGGCAGGTCCAGTGGGGCCAGGCCGTCGGCGCGCTGGTCGGCGTCCCGGGCGCGCTCACGACCGTCGCGCTGATCGCCTCCGTGTCCTCGTGGCGCTCCTCCGTCCCCGCCGTCGTGGCCGCGGTGTTCTGTCTGCCGCTCGCCCTGGCGCTGGTGGTCAGCGGCTCCCGGCTCGTCACGGCCCTCGCCGTGGGCCTGGGCCGGCGCCGCCGCGCCACGGAGGTGCTGTCCCTCGTGGCCCTGCTGGGCCTCGTGCTCATGGGCCCGCTCCTCGCAGGCGCCATGAACGGGCTCGAGGGCACGTGGGACCGCCTGCCGGAGTGGGCGGCGGCGCTCGCGTGGACCCCGGTGGGCGCGGTGTGGGCCGTTCCCGCCGACGTCGCCGCGGGGCGCTGGCCGGAAGCCGCCGCGCGCACGGCGCTCACGGTCGCGAGCGTCGCGGTCCTCGTCCTGTGCTGGCGGGTCGCGCAGGCCCGCGCCCTGACCTCCGCGACCACGGAACGGAGGGCCGGGCCCCGCGCCGACGCGGGCGCGGGCCTGTTCGACCGGATCCCCGAGCGCCCATGGGCCGCCGTGGCGGCGCGCTGCCTGCTCTACTGGGTGCGCGACCCCCGCTACTCGGGCGCCCTGGTCGTGGTGCCCGCGATCGCCGCGGTCGTCTGGTTCTCGAGCGCGCAGGACGGCATGGACTTCCTCTTCTACGCCCTGGGCCCCATGTTCGCCGCGCTGCTCGCGTACCAGATCTCCGGGGACGTGTCCTTCGACAACACCGCCGTGAGCCTGCACGTGCTCACCGGCGTCCGGGGTCTGCACGACCGCCTGGGCCGGGTCCTCGCGCTGCTGGTCGTGGCCGTGCCGCTGTCCGCGATCGGGCTGCTCCTGCCGTTCGTGCTGCAGGGCCGCTGGGAGCTGCTCCCGGGCCTGGCGGGGGCCACGGTGCTGGCCCTGCTCGGCGGCGCCGGGCTCGCCTCCGTCATGTCCGCCCGCTACACCTACCCCGTGGCCGCGCCCGGCCAGTCGCCCTTCAAGACCCCCCAGGGCTTCACGGTGCTCAACGTGCTGGTCCAGTTCGTGGCGCTCGGCCTGATCGTCCTGCTGGTGCTGCCGGCCGCGGTGCTCGTGCTGATCCAGGTGTTCACCGGCGACCCGTCCTGGGGCTGGACGGCCCTCGGCACCGGGGTCGTCCTCGGGCCGCTGGTGTGCTGGGGCGGGATCGTCCTCGGCGGCCGCTGGTACGACCGCCGCGCCCCCGAGCTGCTGCAGGAGGTCGCGCAGTACCGCTGAGCCGGGCCCCTCGCCGCAGCCGGGCCGTGAGCCGCCGGGTGACGGCCCCGGGCGGCGGTCGGACGGCGTCCGGGTGACGGTCGGGGTAAACTGGCGCCCATGCACCTCTTCTCAGCGGCGACCACCGGCACCCCGACGAACGGGCTGGACGACAGCCCCTACGGCACCGATCCGGCGCAGCCCGCGGGCGGCACCTCGACGATCGAGCGCGAGGAGACCCGGGAGCTGCAGGAGCCCGGTGACCACGAGCGGTTCGCGCACTACGTGCGCAAGGAGAAGATCATGGAGTCCGCCCTGTCCGGGGAGCCCGTGATCGCCCTGTGCGGCAAGGTATGGCTCCCGGGCCGCGACCCGCAGCGCTTCCCGGTCTGCCCGACCTGCAAGGAGATCTACGAGGGCCTCCGCCCCGGCAAGGACGACGACAAGGGCTGAGCGCCGTTCCCCGACGAAGCGCCCGCCGCCGGCGGGCGCTTTTGCGTGGCCCCGGCACGCCCGGTCCGGAGCACGCCCGGGACCGCCGGCCCTGAACCCGCGGTGCCGCGGCACCGTGCCGGTGCGCCCGGGCCGGCAAACCCGTGCCGGCAAACCCGGGCCGCCAAGCCCGCGCCGGTTAGCCCGTGCCGGCCCGGGCGCCCCAGCGAGACCCACCAGACCACGAGCGAAAGGACGTCGCAAGAGTGTCCCAGGACGACCAGCTCTCCCTGTTCGGCGCCGCCGCCGCCGACCTCCCCCCGGCGTATCCCGACCGGGCCGCCTGGGGCACCGCCCCCAAGCTGCGCGCCTGGCAGGCCGAGGCGCTGCAGCGCTACTTCCAGTCCCAGCCGCGGGACTTCATGGCCGTGGCGACCCCCGGCGCCGGCAAGACCACCTTCGCGCTGCGCGTCGCGAAGGAGCTCGTCGACCGGGGGACCGTCAACCGGATCACCGTGGTGACCCCGACGGACCACCTGAAGCGGCAGTGGGCGGACGCCGCCGCCCGCGCGGGCATCGCGCTCGACCCCAACTTCAAGAACGCCGACGGCCACCACGGCCGCGACTACCTCGGCGCGGCCGTGACCTACTCGCAGGTGGCCATGAAGCCCCTGCTGCACCGGGCCCGCACCGAGGCCGGGCGCACCCTCGTCATCATGGACGAGATCCACCACGCCGGTGACTCCCTCACCTGGGGCGACGGCCTGCGCGAGGCGTTCGACCCCGCGGTCCGCCGCCTCTCCCTGACCGGCACGCCCTTCCGCTCGGACACCGCCCCCATCCCCTTCGTGCGCTACGACGAGGACGCCGACGGGATCCGCCGCTCGTCCTCCGACTACACCTACGGCTACGGCGACGCGCTCAAGGACCACGTGGTCCGGCCCGTGATCTTCCTGGCCTACTCCGGGCAGATGCGCTGGCGCACGAGCAGCGGCGAGGAGATGGCCGCGGAGCTGGGCGAGGGCTTCACCAAGGACATCACCTCCCAGGCGTGGCGCACCGCCCTCGACCCCAACGGGCAGTGGATCCCCTCGGTGCTGCAGGCCGCCGACCAGCGGCTCACGGAGGTCCGCCGCACCGTGCCCGACGCCGGGGCCCTCGTCATCGCGACCGACCACCAGGACGCGAAGGCCTACGCTGAGCAGCTGCGGCGGATCACGGGGGAGAAGCCCACTGTGGTGCTCTCCGACGACAAGACCGCGTCCGACAAGATCGACGAGTTCTCGGCCGGCGACGCCCGCTGGATGGTCGCGGTGCGCATGGTCTCCGAGGGCGTCGACGTCCCGCGCCTGGCCGTGGGCGTCTACGCGACGTCGACGTCCACCCCGCTGTTCTTCGCCCAGGCCGTGGGCCGCTTCGTGCGCGCCCGCAAGCGCGGGGAGACCGCCTCGGTCTTCCTGCCGTCCGTGCCCGCCCTGATGAACCTCGCCAACGAGATGGAGGCCGAGCGCGACCACGCCCTCGACCGGCCCGGCGCGGCGGAGACCGGGCTGCCCGCGGACCCGATGGAGGAGGGCTGGGACGACGACCTGCTCGAGGCCGCCAACCGGGAGGAGAAGGCGTCCTCCGCCCTGGCGCAGGGCCGTTTCGAGGCGCTCGAGTCGGACGCGTCCTTCCACGGCGTGCTCTTCGACGGCGGCGCGTTCGGCGGCGGCGTCGCGGTGGGCTCCGAGGAGGAGGCCGACTTCCTGGGCATCCCCGGCCTGCTCGAGGCGGACCAGGTCTCGGAGCTGCTGCGGGAGCGCCAGCGCCAGCACGCCCGCAACCGCTCGGCGGTGGGGGCCGCACCCCAGCAGCACGCCGTTCCGGACCACCGCCGGCTCAAGGAGCTGCGCTCCACGCTGTCCAAGAACGTCTCCGCGTGGGCGTCCCGCACCGGCACCCCGCACGGCGTGATCCACAACGAGCTGCGCCGCGTGTGCGGCGGCCCGGCCGTGGCGCAGGCCAACGAGGCCCAGCTCCAGGCGCGGGTCAAGAAGCTCCAGGACTGGTTCATCGGCCGCAAGTGACGCCGGCGCGGGGGAGGGGCCCGGTCAGGACCGGACGATCTCCACCCCGGCGTCGGCCATCTCCTGCAGGGCCCGCTCGGTGGCCTCCTCGGCGCGGCCCGCCGTCAGGTCCACGAGCACGCGGGTGTCGTAGCCGGCCTCGACCGCGTCCAGGGCCGTGGACCGGACGCCGAGGTCGGTCGCGAGGCCCACGATCTCCACCGCCTCGATCTCGCGCTCCCGCAGCCAGTCGTCGAGGCTGACGTCGTCCTCGACCACGTCCTCGTCGTCGCCCATGGGCACGTCCGCGTCCGGGGCCAGGAGGCCCTCGAAGCCCGAGTGCGCCGCCGCGTGGTCGGCCTTGCGGAACCACGCCTGGATCCAGTCCGTGTCCAGGTCCCGGTGCGGTGCGGCGCCCCGGGAGTCGGCCACGCAGTGGACGGGCCACGAGTCCGCCCCCTCCGGCTCGTCCGGGACGTCCTCTCCGGGGTCGGCGTGCCAGTCCTGGGTGGCGGCGATCGCGGCGTAGTCGGCGTGGTGCTCCTCGAGGTGCTCGGACACGGCCGCGGCCACCTCCGCGCCTCCGTCGACGGGCAGCGACCCGCCCTCGCAGAAGTCGTTCTGCACGTCCACGACGATCAGTGCGGTCCTCATCTCGTTCCTCCTCGGTGCGGTGTGGGGGTGGTGGGTGCGGTGGGGGCCCGGCCGGTCAGGCCAGTGCCTCCGGCTCGATGACGGTCGGGATCACGGGGTCGCCCTCGCTGAGCCGGCGGGCCGAGCGCGGCAGCTCCGCGACGGACGCGGCGTGCCGCTCACGGGCGCGGACGACGCCCTCGGCGCCGGTCCAGCTGTCGAGCAGCTCGCCGTCGCGGACGAAGTCCTGCAGCAGCGGCCGGTCGTCCCCGTCGTCGTCGGGCGTGCGCCCGACGCCCACCATCTCGTGCGTGGCGACGCCCGTCGGGTCGAGGCGGCGCAGGGCGTGCTTGCGCCCGCCCACGGAGGTCTTGCCCTTCGCCGCCTTCGCCACCGGGCGCAGCTCGCCGGAGGAGTCCTCGCGGGCCACGAGCTTGTAGACCATCGACGACGTCGGCGCGCCCGAGCCGGTGACGACCCGGGTGCCGACCCCGAACGAGTCCACGGGGGCGGCGTTGAGCGAGGCGATCGCGTACTCGTCGAGGTCCGAGGTCACGGTGATGCGCGTGCTCGCGTTGCCCAGGCCGTCCAGGAGCTCCCGGACCCACCCGGCCTGGGTGACCAGGTCGCCGGAGTCGATCCGCACGCCCCCCAGCTCGGGGCCCGCCAGCTCGACGGCCTTCCGGACGGCGGCCTCGACGTCGTAGGTGTCGACCAGCAGCGTCGTGTCCCGGCCCATCGACTCGAGCTGGGCGCGGAAGGCGTCCTCCTCGGTGTCGTGCAGGAGGGTGAAGGAGTGGGCGGCGGTGCCGACGGTCTTCAGCCCGTAGCGCCGGCCGGCCTCGAGGTTCGACGTCGAGTCGAAGCCGCCGATCACCGCCGCCCGGGCCGCGGCGACCGCCGCCTCCTCGTGGGCGCGGCGCGAGCCCATCTCGATGCAGGGCCGGCCCGCGGCCGCCCCGACCATGCGGGAGGCCGCGGAGGCCACGGCGCTGTCGTAGTTGAGCACGGACAGGAAGTACGTCTCCAGCACGCACGCCTCCGCGAACGTCGCCTCGACCACCATCAGCGGCGAGTGCGGGAAGTAGGCCTCGCCCTCGGCGTAGCCGGAGATCGCGCCCCGGAAGCGGAAGCCGGCCAGGTAGTCCAGGGTGGCGCGGTTGACCACGCCCGTGTCCGCGAGGAAGCGCAGCTGGTCGTCGCCGAAGCGGAAGCTCTCGAGCCCCTCGAGCAGGCGGCCCGTGCCCGCGACCACGCCGTAGCGGCGCCCGGCCGGCAGGCGGCGGGCGAACACCTCGAACACGCTGCGCCGGTGCGCGGTGCCCGAGTGCAGGGCGGCCTGCAGCATGGTGAGCTCGTAGTGGTCGGTCATCAGGGACGTGGGCGGCGGGGCCCACCCGGGGGTGCGCTGTTTCACGGGCACCACTCTAGCCACGGGACCCCGCCCGGGCTCCCGGTGCCGGCCCGCACGCGCCACTCGCTACGATGGACGGACCATGCACTGCACCCTCGCTCCCGCCGCTCCCCAGGCCGCCGGCACCGCTCTGCCCGCGGTGCTCACCGTCAGCGCCCCGCCGGAGACCCGCCCCGCCGGAGCGGTGTCCGAGGCCTCGGCGCCGTCCGTGGCGACCGACCTGCCCTGGAACGTGGTCGTGTGGGACGACCCGGTCAACCTCATGAGCTACGTGACCTACGTGTTCCGCTCCTACTTCGGCTACCCGGAGGAGAAGGCGCGCGCCCTGATGCTCGAGGTCCACCACCGCGGCCGCTCCGTGGTGGCCAGCGGCTCCCTCGAGGAGGCCGAGACCCACACCGCGGCCATGCACGGCTTCGGGCTGTGGGCCACCTTCGAGAAGGCCGGGGGCGAGTGATGGCGCAGGGCTTCCGCGCGACCCGCAAGGGCATCACCGCGCGCCTCGAGGAACCGGAGAAGGAGCTGCTGCAGAAGCTCTTCGCCGACGTCGCCGAGGCGCTCGCCCCGGAGCACCCCGTCTCCGAGGACCCCCTGGAGCGGCTGATCGGGGTGTCGGGGGACCCCTCCGCGCCGGAGGACCCCGCGCTGCGCCGGCTCCTCCCGGACGCGAGCCAGGACCCCGAGCGCGCCGCGGAGTTCCGCCGGTACACCGAGCGGGGACTGCGCGAGGCGAAGATCGGCGCCCTGAAGCAGGCGGCCCTCTCGCTCGAGAGCCAGCCGGTGCGGCTGGACCCCGACCAGGCGCAGGCCTTCGGCCGGGCCCTCAACGACGTCCGGCTCGTGCTCGCGGACCGGCTGGGGATCCGCAGCGCGGAGGACGCCGAGCGGATCGGCCGGTACGACGACTGGTCGGAGATCGAGGACGTCGAGACGTACATGTCGCTGCTCTACAACTTCGTCTCCTGGCTGCAGGAGACCCTCATGGAGGCCCTGCTGCACAGCCTGCCCCGCGACTGACCCGCGGCTGACCTGGGGCGTCCTCCGTCCCGCCGCCGCCCGGCGGGACGGTGTGGCGGGCATCACGCGCCCCCGGGGGGCGTGCGGTTCGCGCGGCGGACCGGCCGAGACTATTCTCTTGTCGTTATGCAGGATGACGACGTCGTGGGACCCGGCAGCGCGGTCGCGGACGGCCCCAACCCCGGGTCGCCCATCGGAGTGTTCGACTCCGGCGTGGGCGGGCTCACCGTGGCGCGCGCCATCATCGACCAGCTGCCCCACGAGCAGATCGTGTACGTGGGGGACACCGCCCACGGCCCCTACGGGCCCCTGCCGATCGCCGAGGTCCGGGCCCACGCGCTGCGGATCATGGACGAGCTGGTGGACTCCGGGGTGAAGCTCCTGGTCATCGCCTGCAACACCGCCTCCGCCGCCGTCCTCCGGGACGCCCGCGAGCGCTACACCCGCGACTACGGCATCCCCGTGGTGGAGGTCATCCAGCCGGCCGTGCGCCGGGCCGTGGCCTCGACCCGCAACGGGCGGATCGGCGTGATCGGCACCGAGGCGACCATCGGCTCCCGCGCCTACGACGACACCTTCGCCGCCGCGCCCCACCTGGAGCTGAGCTCCGTGGCGTGCCCCGCGTTCGTGGAGTACGTGGAGGCCGGGATCACCACCGGGCCCGAGCTGCTGGCCACCGCCCAGCGCTACCTCGACCCCCTGCACGAGGCGGGGGTGGACACGGTCGTCCTGGGGTGCACGCACTACCCCCTGCTCACGGGCGTCATCTCCTACGTGATGGGCGACGCCGTGACCCTGGTCTCCAGCGCGGAGGAGACCGCGAAGGACGTCTACCGGGCGCTCGTCGGCCACGGGCTCGAGCGCGACCCCGAGCTGCCCGCTCGGCACGACTTCCTCGCCACGGGCGACGCCGCGTCCTTCGAGGTGCTGGCCCGCCGCTTCCTGGGCCCCGAGGTCAGCCGCGTCCGGCACACCAGCTCCGTGGCCGAGCAGTTCCCCACCGGGTCGCTGGCCCGGATCACGCCCGAGATGATCGGGGGCTCCGGAGCGTCCTCGTCCTGAAGCCCCGCGGCCGGTGCGGCCGCCGTCCCACCGGTCCCCCTGGAAGGCCCAGTCCATGAAACTCACGATCATCGGATGCACCGGCTCCTTCGCCGGTCCCGATTCCCCCGCGTCCTGCTACCTGGTCAGCGGCGAGGACGCCGAGGGCCGCACCTGGCGACTGCTGATGGACATGGGCAACGGCGCCCTGGGCGTCCTCCAGCGCCACATCGACCTGCACGACATCGACGCCGTGCTCGTCAGCCACCTGCACCCGGACCACTGCATCGACCTGGCCGGCCTGCACGTGGCGGTCAAGTGGGACCCGCGCGGGTGGGGCGCGGACCGGATCCCGCTGTGGGCGCCCTCCGGCACCCACGAGTACCTGAGCGGCACGCACGGCCTGCCGGCGGACCCGGGGATGACGGGGGAGTTCGACTTCCACACCTGGGTGCCGGAGGAGCCGGTGCGGATGGGACCCTTCACCGTCACGCCGTTCCTCGTGGAGCACCCGACCCCGGAGCCCTACGCCCTGCGCATCGACTACGACGGCCCCAAGGGCCCCAGCACCCTGACCTACTCGGGGGACACCGACGCCTGCGAGGGGCTCGTGCGCGCGGCCCGGGGCGCCGACGTCTTCCTGTGCGAGGCCGCCTACCACGAGGGCCGCGACGACGCCCTGCGCGGCATCCACCTCACCGGCCGCCGCGCGGCCGAGGCCGCCCGCGACGCCGGGGCGCGCAAGCTGCTGCTCACGCACCTGCCGGTGTGGAACTCCCCGACCCGCGCGGTCGAGGAGGCGCAGGAGGTCTTCGACGGGCCGATCGGGGTGGCCGAGCCGGCCTACACCTACCGCATCGTGCGCACCCCGGCGGGCCGCCCGGCGTGCCGGCCCGCCGCGCCCGTCGGGCCGTGAGCACCACGGCGCCGACCGGACCGGGCGGCGTCCCCGCCCGGGGGTAAGGTGGGGGGCATGGATTCCCCTGTCGACCCGACCGCCCCGGCCCCCTCGAGCGCGGGGGTGGTCCGGTCCGACGGCCGCTCGCCCGACGAGCTGCGCCCCATCACCATCACCCGCGGCTGGTCCCAGCAGGCGGAGGGCTCCGCGCTGATCGAGTTCGGCAGCACCCGGGTGCTGTGCACCGCGTCCGTGACCGAGGGCGTCCCCCGCTGGCTCAAGGGCGAGGGCCGGGGCTGGGTCACCGCCGAGTACGCGATGCTGCCGCGCGCCACGTCCACCCGCTCCGCGCGCGAGTCCGTGAAGGGCAAGATCGGCGGGCGCACCCACGAGATCTCCCGGCTCATCGGCCGCTCCCTCCGCTCGGTCATCGACCTCTCCGCCCTGGGCGAGAACACCGTGGTCCTGGACTGCGACGTCCTGCAGGCCGACGGCGGGACCCGCACCGCCGCGATCACCGGCGCCTACGTGGCGCTGGCCGAGGCCGTGTCCTGGGCGCGCGCCGAGGGCCTGATCGCCCGCCGCGCCCAGCCGCTGACCGACACGGTCGCGGCCGTGTCCGTGGGCATCATCGACGGCGTGCCGATGCTCGACCTCCCCTACGTCGAGGACGTGCGCGCCGAGACCGACATGAACGTGGTCGTCACCGGCTCCGGCGACTTCGTGGAGGTGCAGGGCACCGCCGAGGGCGCGCCGTTCGACCGGGCCGAGCTCGACGCGATGCTCGACCTGGCCCTGCTGGGCTGCGTCCAGCTCACCCAGGTCCAGCTCGAGACCCTGCGCGAGGGCACCGGTGAGTGAGCACGACGGCGCCCGCGTGGTGCTGGCCACCCACAACCGCGGCAAGCTCGCCGAGCTGCGGGACATGATCGCGGCCGCGCTCCCGGGCGTCGACGTCGAGCGCCTCGTGGTCGACGCCGGCGCGGCGGGCGCCCCCGACGTCGTCGAGGACGGCACCACCTTCGAGGCCAACGCCCTGCTCAAGGCCCGCTCCGCGGCCGCCGCGACCGGGCTGATCGCCGTGGCCGACGACTCCGGGCTGGCCGTGGACGTGCTGGGCGGCGCCCCGGGGATCTTCTCCGCGCGCTGGTCCGGCCGGCACGGCGACGACGCCGCGAACCTGCGGCTGCTGCTCGACCAGCTCGCCGACGTCCCCGACGCCCACCGGGGCGTGCAGTTCGTGTGCGCCGCGGCACTGGTCACCCCGCACGGCTTCGAGCACGTGGAGACGGGGGTCCTGCGCGGCACCCTGCTCCGCGAGCCCGCGGGGGACGGCGGCTTCGGCTACGACCCCGTCCTGCTCCCCGAGGGCTCCGACCGCTCGGTCGCCCAGCTGTCCCGCGAGGAGAAGAACGCCATCAGCCACCGCGGCCGCGCCATGCGGGCGCTGCTGCCGCACCTCGTAGGCGTCCTGCCCACCCCGCCCGACCCCGACCCACTCTGACCCCGCTCGAGCCGAGAAGAAGCCCATGCCCTGGTCGTCACCCCACCACCTGCCGTTCGCCGGCGCCGTCGAGGCCGTCCTGGCCGAGGCGGGGATCGCCGTGGACCGCGGCGAGTGGGAGGTGCACGCGGGCGGCTCGGCGCACATCGTCGTGAACGTGGGGCACCGGATCTCGGTGCGGATCGCCAAGAACCCGACCGTGTGCGGCCACGTCGCCCGGCGCACCGAGGTGCTGCGCCGGCTCCCGCGCTTCTCCTTCGGCACGCCGCGCCCGCTCACCGGCGTGGTCGTCACGAACGGGTACACGGGCGTCGGGCTCACCTGGGTGCCCGGCCTGCCGCACCCGCCGGGCCATGTGGACCCGGCCGTGCTGCACCGGGTGCTCACCGAGCTGGCGGAGGTGGACGCCTCCGGGTTCGCCCGCTTCCTCGACAAGCCGGGCCAGCACTGGGGCGGCCACCGGCGCCGGCACGTGCTGCTCGACGAGGTCATCCCGCGCCTGCTGCCCCGCAACCAGGAGGCCGCGCTGCGCGCCGTGAGCGAGCTCGCCGCCCTGCCCACCGTGGTGCCCAGCCTGGTGCACGGCGACCTCATGGGCCACAACATGCTCTGGGACGGCGAGGAGCTCACGGGGATCATCGACTGGGACCACGCGTGCCTCTACGACCCCGCGCACGACGCCGCGTCGCTGGGCCTGTGGTACGGCTGGGACACCCTCCGGGCCGCGGTCTCCGAGTCCGTGTACGAGCGGGCCCAGCTGCACGCGCGGACCTTCCCCCTGCAGGCCGTCGCGTACGCGCTGCACCACGATCTCGACACCGCGCAGGTCAACCAGGCGATCGCCCGGGCCGACGACTGGATCGAGACGAACCTGCGCGGCGCGCACGCCTGAGCGCGCCGCAGTAGGCTGTTGCGGTGCCGTTCCCAGCCCTCCCCGCACCGCCCACCGTGACCGCGTCCCGCTCCCTGGACTTCACCGCCATCGACTTCGAGACCGCCAACCGCTTCATCGGCTCCCCGTGCGCGGTGGGGCTGGTGCGGGTCCGGGACGGCGTCGTCGTCGAGGAGCGCTCGGCCCTGATGCGCCCGCCGCGCACCCGCGCGGGCTTCGACCCCGGGAACACGCGCATCCACGGCATCACGGAGCGGGCGGTCGCCGGGCACCCGGTGTTCGACGAGCTGTGGCCGCGGATCGAGGACTGGATCCTCGCCGAGGACCCGGACGAGCTGGTCGTCGCGCACAACGCCGCCTTCGACATGGGCGTGATCCGCGCGGCCTGCGCCGAGACGGGGACCGTCCACGCCCCGCTGGCCTACGCCTGCAGCCTGGTCCTGGCCCGGCGCGGCTACGACCTGCCCTCCTACGCGCTGCCCCGGGCCGCGGAGGCGGCGGGGGTGCCGCTGCGCCGCCACCACGACGCCCTGGAGGACGCCCGCGCGTGCGCCGGGATCGTCGTGGACCTGGTGCGCCGGGCCGGCACGGCCACGGTGCACGAGCTGCTCGGGGGATCGGGCCTGGCGGTCAAGCGGCTGGCGCCGCCCCCACTTCCCTGAGCCACCGCTCGGCGGCCTCCTCCACGACGTCGCGGGCGTCCAGCAGTTCGATCCAGCGCCGCGGGACGGCCGCGCTGCCGAGGGCCGCCGCGAGGACGGCGCCGGCCACGGTGCCCGTCGAGTCGGAGTCGCCGTCGTGGGCGACGGCCAGTCCCACGCCGCGCCGGAAGACGGCCTCGGGATCCTGCGGCGCGGGGTCCTCCTCCTCGGCGCGCAGGGCGGCGTAGAGCCCGATCGCCAGGGCCTCCGGGGCGGTCCAGCCCTCCCCGAGCAGCCGGGCGAGGTCCTGCGGCGCGAGGGCCTCCGTCCCGGCGGCGCGCACGGCGGCGTCGAGCAGGCCCAGGGTCTCGGCCACGGGCCGGGTGAGGTGCTCGGCGGTCTCCCGGGCGGCCGCGACGGCGGCGGCCACCGGGCGCTCGACGCCCTCCCGCCGGGCCCGGATCGCGGCGTGCACCACGAACCCGTAGACGGCGGCGGAGGACTGCGCCTCGGGGTGGCCGTGGGTCAGGGCGGCCCCGTTGATGGCCAGCGGGGCCAGCGTCCGCCAGCCCACGTGGGGCAGCAGGCCGAACGGCGCCGAGCGCATCACGGTGCCGCAGCCCTTCGCATCCGGCAGGATCGGGCGCTCCACCTCGCCCATGCGCCCGCTGCGCAGGGCGGTGAGCACGGCGTTGCCGGGCTCCCGCCGGGCGTGGAGCACCTCGCGGGCGTCGATCCAGCGGGGGAGCGGGCGGGGCGCCTCGGCCGGATGCGGCACGCCCTGGGTGTCCAGCCAGCGGAGGTAGGCCAGCCACAGGCACGCCGTCTCGTCCGCGGCCTGGCCGTTGTTGGCCCACTCGACGACCTCCTGGAGCGCGTCGAGGGTGTAGAGCGCCATCTGGGTGTCGTCGGAGATCCGCAGCACCGGCACGGGCCCGCCGTTCCCGTCCCTGGGGACGGCGTCGGACCCGGTGTCCAGGCCGGCCAGGCCGTCGGCGCCGAACCGCTCGGCGAGCTCGGGGTGCCGGACGAACTCGACGCGGTAGCCCACGGCGTCCCCGACCGCCCCGCCGAGCAGGGCGGCGCGCACGGAGTCGGCGTACTCCGGCCAGGAGGGGTCGAGGCCGGTGTCGGGCTGGAGCAGGGGTGCGGGCATGCGGTCAGTGTATCCGGGCCGCCCGGCCGGGCCTGCTGTTCACCGCTGCTGTTCACCGCTGCTGTTCACCGCTGCTGTTCACCGCTGCTGTTCACCGCTGCCGTTCACCGCTGCCGTTCACCTCCGCCGTTCACCTCCCCTTCAGGCGGCCGTGGTGGCATGGGGAGGGCGCCCGCGCGCCGCACATCCCCCCGACCCCCCCAGGAGCACCCATGACCGACCACGGATCCACCTCCCTCCACGACGGCGGCCCGCCCGCGGCCTCCCCCGTCCGCCCCGATGCCGCACGGGACGGGGACCTCGCGGCCCCCGTGCCCGTCGCCGTCCGCAAGGATGCAGCCACCACCATCACCACCGGCGCCGCGCCGAGCGCCCCCGCCCGCTGGGCCGCCGAGTTCGCGGGCACCGCGCTGCTCGTGTTCGCGGGCCTGGGCACCGGCATGTTCGCCACCGAGGTCATCGACTCGGCGCTCGGCTTCGGCCTGGGCCTGCTCGCCGCGATCGTCGCCTTCGGCCACGTCTCCGGCGGCCACTTCAACCCGGCGGTGACGCTGGCCGCCGTCGTGGCCGGGCGCACCGGCGCCAGGGACGCCGCCGGGTACGTGGTGGCCCAGGTCCTGGGCGCGGCGTGCGCGGCCGGGGTGCTGTGGGCGGTGCTCGGCACGCTGCTCGACGGCGCCACGACCGCGCAGGTCCTCGGCGCCGTCTCCAACGGGTACGGGGAGAACTCCGCCTCCCAGGCGGGCTGGACCACCGTGCTGCTCGTCGAGCTCGTGGCCACCGCCCTGTTCGCGCTGGTGGTCCTCGGCTCCACCTCGGCCCGGGCCAACGCGGTGCTCGCCCCCGCGGCCATCGGCGCGGCCTTCGCCTTCCTGCTGACGATCACCGCCCCCTTCGACGGCGGATCGCTGAACCCCGCCCGCTCGACCGGCGCGGCCGTGGTCGCCGGGGCTTCCCACCTGCCGCAGCTGTGGCTGTTCTGGCTCGCCCCGCTGCTGGGCGGGCTCGTCGCCGGGCTCGTGCACCGCGCGGCGGGCCTGTCCCGTCCGCGGGCGGCCGCCCCGGCCGAGCCGGCGGACGAGCCCACGCACGAGGGCGGTGCCGAGCCCGTGGTCGAGCCCACGGACGAGCGCGGGACCGCGCCCGCGGCCGACGCCCCGGCCGCCCCGTCCCGGCACGCGTGAGCCGGCGGCCCCGTCGTGTCCGGCGGGGCCGTTAGATTGACCGCATGCGATTCCTCCACACCTCCGACTGGCACCTGGGCCGGTCCTTCCACGGGCAGGGCACCCTCGACGTGCAGCGGGCGGTGCTCGCCGAGATCGTCGGCTGGGTCCGGGAGCACGCCGTCGACGTCGTCCTGGTCCCCGGGGACGTCTACGACCAGGCCCAGCCCCGCGCGGAGGTGGTGGAGCTGCTGGGCCGGGCGCTCGCGGACGTGCGGGCGGCCGGTGCGCAGCTCGTGCTGACCAGCGGCAACCACGACTCCGCGGTGCGGCTGGGCTTCGGCGGGCCCCTGCTCGAGCCCGGCGGGGTGCACCTGCGGACCCGGGTCGAGGACGTCGACCGGCCCGTCGTGCTGCCCGACCCCGCCGGCGGCACGGTGCTCGTCTACGGCGTCCCCTACCTCGAGCCCCGGGCTGTCGCGGCGGCCCTGGACGCCGCGCCCGACCACCCCTCCGTGACCGCCGCCGCCCTCGACCGGGTCCGCGCCGACGCCGCGCGCCGCCGGGCGGAGCTCGAGGGCCCGGTGGCCGTCGTCGTCCTGGCCCACACGTTCGCCTCGGGCGCCGCGGAGACGGACTCCGAGCGCGACCTCAACGTGGGAGGGCTGGGCACCGTCCCGCCGTCGGTCTTCGCCGGGGCAGACTACGCCGCGCTCGGCCACCTGCACCGGCGCCAGACCGTGACCGGCACGGTCCGCTACAGCGGCTCGCCGGTGGCCTACTCCTTCTCCGAGGAGGGCCAGACCAAGGGGGCGTGGCTGGTGGACCTCGTCCCCGGCGGACCCCCGGAGGTCCGGCCCCTGGACCACGTCCACGGCCACCGCCTCGCCCGGCTGCGCGGCACGCTCGCCGAGCTCCTGGAGGACCCCCGCCACGCCTGGGCCGAGGACGCCCTGTGCCAGGTGGTCCTCGAGGACGACCACCGCCCGCCCCACCCCATGGACTCCCTGCGCGCCCGGTTCCCGCGCACCCTGGAGCTGCGCTTCGAGCCGGCCAACGCGCCCGAGGACCGGGAGCGCACCTACGCCGCCCGGGTGGCCCGTGCCGAGAGCCCGCTGGAGGTCTGCGCCGCGTTCTACGAGCACGTCCGCGGCCGCCCCGTGGCGGAGGACGAGGCCCGCGTGCTCGGCGCCGTGGTCGAGGACGTCCGCGCCGGGGAGGTGCCCGAGTGAGGCTGCACCGTCTGGAGATCACCGCGTTCGGGCCCTTCGCCGGGCACGAGGTCATCGACTTCGAGCCCCTCAACGAGGCGGGGCTGTTCCTGCTCAACGGCGTCACCGGCGCGGGCAAGACGAGCGTGCTCGACGCCCTGTGCTTCGCCCTCTACGGCACCGTGCCGGGCGGGCGCGCCGCGCGCGCCCTGCGCAGCCACCACGCCGAGCCCACGGCCGCCCCCGAGGTGCAGCTCGAGTTCACCGCCGCCGGCAGGCGGTTCCTCCTCACGCGGTCCCCGTACTGGGAGGCGCCCTCCACGCGGGCCGCCTCCGGGACGGCCGTCCGCCAGCCGAAGGCACTGCTCCAGGAGCGCGGCACGGACGGCGGCTGGGAGGCGAAGGCCACCCGCCTCGACGACGTCGGGGAGCTGGTCAAGGAGGTCGTGGGGCTGAGCAAGGAGCAGTTCACCCAGGTCATCCTGCTGCCGCAGGGGGAGTTCGCCGAGTTCCTGCGCGCCAGCTCCGCGGACCGGGAGGCGGTGCTCAAGCGGCTCTTCGGCACGGCCTCCTACGAGCGGGTCCAGGAGGAGCTCGTCGCCCGGTCCCGCACCGCCCGCGCGGCGGCGGAGAGCGCCGCCGCGGAGTCCGCGCGGATCGTGCGGGACGCCGAGCGCGAGCTCGGGACCGTGCGGTCCCTGGACCCCGGCGGGGAGGCCGCCGCCGCGGAGGCCCCGGAGGAGAGCCCCGGGGACGAGCCGGACGCGGGAGCGGCCGGCGCCGGAGCGCTCGGCGTCCGTGAAGGAGGGGCCGGTGAGGGCGGGGCCGCCGCCGCGGTGGCCGCCGTCCTGGCCCGAGCGCGCGACGCCGAGGAGCGCGGCCGCGCGCTGCACGCCGCCCTGGACGCCCGCCTGCACGAGGTGGAACGGCGCGCGGCCGACTTCCAGGAGCAGCTGCGGCTGTGGCGGCGGCTCGCCGAGCTGCGCCGGGAGGAGACCGAGCTCGCCGCCGGCCGTTCCGAGGCGGAGGAGCGGCGCAAGGCCCTCGACCGGCACCGGGCCGCCGTGCCCCTGCGAGTGGTGCTGGACGCCCGCCGCCGTGCCCAGGACGGGCTGGACCGGGCACGGGAGCTCCGCGCCCGGGCGCTGGCGGACGTCGCCGCCGACGGGCTGCTCCGCACGGCCCCCGCCGCTCTGCTCCCCGGGCACGAGGACGCGGCCGCGGCCGCGCTGGCGGGGGAGGACCGGCCGGCCCCCGGCCTGCGGGCCGCCGCCGACCAGGCCCTGGCCGGGGTCCGCGCGGTGCGCCGCCGCGAGGCCGAACTGGCCGGGCTCGCGGACGCGGTCGAGCGCCTGACCGAGGAGGAGGCCGCGATGGTGCGGCAGGCGGCGGAGCTCGACGCGCGGGCGGCCCGGCAGGACGCCGAGCGCACGGCGCTGGAGCGCACGGGCGCGGAGCTCGGGCCGCGGGCCGCGGCCGCCCCCGACCTGCGGCGCCGGGCGGACGAGGCCGCGCGCGTGCTGGAGGCCTCCCGCGAGCTGGCGGCCGCCGGCGCCCGCCACGACCACGAGCTCGCCCGCTACGAGGAGGCCGAGCGGGAGCGCCGGTCCGTCGCGCAGCACGCCGAGCAGCTGCAGCAGCGACGCTTCGAGGAGGCGGCCGGGCTGCTGGCGGCGGAGCTCGAGGACGGCGTGCCGTGCCCCGTGTGCGGCAGCGCCGAGCACCCCGCCCCCGCCGACACCGGCGGCGCCGGCACGGTCACCGAGGACGCGCTGCGCGCGGCGCTGGCCCGGCGGGACACGACCGCCGAGGCCGCGGAGACCGCCCGCCGCGCCCTCGGGACCGCCCGCGACGCCGTGACCCGGCTGCGCGCCGCCGGCGCCGCGGACGACCCCGCCGCCGCGCAGGACGCCGCACGGGCCGCCGCCGCGGAGGCCGAGGGCGCGGAGTCCGCCGCCCGGCAGCTGGGGCAGGCGCAGGCGGGCCTGGAGCGGCTCCGGGCGGAGCGCGACCGCACGGCCCGTGCCCTGCACGACGCCGACGTCGCCCGCTCCACCGCCACGGCCACGCTCGAGCAGACCCGGACCCAGCACGACGCCCTCGCCGCGGAGCTCGCCGAGCACGCCCGCGGGTTCGCCGGCCTCCCCGGGAAGGAAGCGGCGGCCGCCCACCTGGTCGCCACGCTGGCCCGCCTCGGGGAGGCGCACGACGCGCTCGCCCGTGCGGAGGAGACGGACCGGGACGCCGCGGCGCAGCTGCGCACGGCGCTCCAGGACTCGTCCTTCGCGGACGAGGCCGACCTGGCCGGGGCCCTGCTCGAGCCCGGGACGGCGCAGGAGCAGCAGCGGCACGTCGAGGAGTTCGAGGGCCGCGCCCTGCGGGTCGCCGCGCAGCTCGCGGCCGCCGAGCTCACCGGCGTGCTGGAGCAGGAGGCCGCCGGCGCGACGGCCCCGGACCCGGGTGCGCTCGACCGGGCGCGCACCGAGCTCTCGGACCTGCACGCGCAGCGCGACGCCAGCACCGGCCGCCTCGCGGGCCTGACGGCCGCCCGGGAGCGGCTGGCACGGCTCGCCGAGGAGGCCGGGACGGCCGACGCCGCGACGGCGAGGGCCTCGGCCGCCGCCGCCACCCTGCGGGAGCTCGCCGAGACCGCCAACGGCACCTCCTCCGACAACGCCCTGCGGATGACGCTCAACTCCTTCGTGCTGGCCGCCCAGCTGGAGGAGGTCGCGGCCGCCGCGGCCGTCCGGCTCGAGCGGATGACGGGCGGGAGGTACCGGATCGTGCACTCGGACGCCAAGGACGGCGGGCGGAAGTCCGGGCTGGGCCTGCAGGTCGAGGACGCCTGGACGAACGCCCGGCGGGGGACCGAGTCCCTGTCCGGCGGGGAGACGTTCATGGCGTCGCTGGCCCTCGCCCTGGGGCTGGCCGACGTCGTGCAGGCACAGGCCGGCGGGGTGGAGATCGACACCCTGTTCGTGGACGAGGGGTTCGGCAGCCTCGACGAGGAGACCCTCGAGGAGGTCCTCGACACCATCGACGGGCTGCGCGAGCGCGGGCGCGTCATCGGGCTGGTCTCCCACGTCCAGGAGATGAAGGCCCGGATCCCGCACCAGATCCTGGTCCGCCGCTCCCCGCGGGGCTCGACGCTGGCCGTGACGTCCGCGGGCAGCGCGGTCTGAGCCGGCCCCGCTAGGCTGGGGGCGGACCCTGCCAGCGCCGGGAGGAACCGGAGGATCTCGTGACCACCACGCGCCCGCCCGAGCCCCTCGGGTGGATCCCCGCGCCCGTCGACCGTTCCCCGCTCGCCGACTCCCGGCAGCTCGCGGCCGTGAGCGGGGCCCTCTTCCCGGTGCTCACGCTGCTGGTGCGGCTGCCCCAGACGCTGCTGCCCCTGGGCGTGCTCACCGCCGTGAGCCTGGCCTCCGGGTCCCCGGCGCTCGGCACGCTGTGCGCCGGCGCGGTGACCCTGGGCTCGGCCGTGTGCGGGCTCGCGATGGGGGCGGCCGCCTCGTGGCGCGGGCGCAAGCTGGGGCTCCTGCTGATCGGGATCCTCAATCCCCTGGCCGTGTGGTGGCTCGTGCGGGTGCTGACGCAGACCCCCGGCGCGGAGCTGGACGCGGGGTTCCTCGTCCCGTGCCTGCTGGCGGGCCTCGTGCAGCCCCAGATGGGCGTGGTGTGCCGTCTGCGCTGGCGGACCATCCTGACGCACTCCCACCACGAGGACCTCTTCGACACCGCGCTGCGCCACGAGAGCGTCATGGAGTCCGTGGCCACGGTCTCCGCGGCCACGGTCGCCGGCGTCGTCGCCGTGACCCTCGGCCCGGCCGCGGTCCCCGTCCTCTCCGCGGCCGTGACAGTCGCCGGCACCGCGATCTTCCTGACGCACTTCTCCGCGGGCCTGCCGCCGGTCCTGGTGCACATCCTCCGGCGCGCCCCGCGCGAGCGCACCCGGGCCGCGCGGCAGCACCGGCGCCGGCTCCAGGCGCTGCAGGTGCTGCCGGTGATCGGCATGGCCGCGACCGGCTCCCTGCTCGGCTCGATCCTGGGCTCGGTCGTCGTCTTCGCGTCCTCCGTGGACACCGTCGTCTCCGTCAGCTGGCTCTACGCCGTCACCGGCCTCACCTCCGCGCTCACGGCCGTGCTCGCGTCGGTGCGAGCCGGGGTCGTGCGGCTGTGGAACCGCTGGGTCGCCTGCGCCGCCGCGTCCGTGCTGGCGGCCATGCTGCTCTCCATCCCCGACGAGTCCTCGGGGATGGTGCTGGTGCTGGCGCTCGCGGGCCTGACCGTCGGGCCGTGCCTGGTCGCCGTGTACGAGATCGCCGGGCTGGTCGTGCCCTCCTCGCAGGTCACGCTGCTCACCACGGTGATGACGTCGGCCATGAGCATCGGCCTGACCGTCGGGCTGGTGCTCTCGGGGTGGTCGGGGGCGTCGCTGGGCTACCGGACCGCGGCCCTGGTCCCGGTGGCCTCCGCGGTCGTCTGCCTCGCCGCGGCGCTGCGCTTCGTCCACCGGTGGCGGCGCACCCTGCCCGTCCGGGACTGACCGGCGGTCCGGACCGGCCAGCAGTCCGGACCGGCCGGCGGCCCGGACGGAGCGACGCCCGCCGGGCGGCCGTGGCGGCCGGCCCGGCGGGCGCCGGCGGAGGAGCGGACGCGGCTCAGTGGCCGCGGTCGATCCAGTCCTGAAGGTGCGGCTTCTCCGCGCCGATCGTGGTGGCGTCCCCGTGGCCGGTGAGCACCTCCGTCTGCTCCGGCAGGCTCAGCAGGCGGGTGCGGATGGACTCGACGATCGTGCCGAAGTCGCTGTAGGAGCGCCCCGTGGCGCCGGGACCGCCCTGGAACAGGGTGTCCCCGGAGAACAGCACGCCGTGCTCGCCCAGGTCCGGGGCATGGAAGCACACGCAGCCGGGGGAGTGACCGGGGGTGTGCATCGCGGTGAGCGTCACCCCGCCCACGGTGAACTCGTCGCCGTCCGCGAGCTCCGCGTCGAACGGCGTAGCCGGGTAGACCTGCTCCCACAGCATCGTGTCGGCCGGGTGCAGGTGGATCCGCCCGCCCACCTGGCCCGCGACCTCCTTGACGGCCCGGATGTGGTCGTCGTGGGCGTGGGTGAGCAGGATCGCGCGCACGGTGCGCCCCGCGACGGCCTCCACGACCGCCTGCGGGTCGTGCGCCGGGTCGATGATCAGGCACTCGTCGTCGTCGCCGACGATCCACACGTTGTTGTCGACCTCCCACGTGCCCCCGTCCAGCGAGAACGTGCCGTGCGTGACGCACGAGTCCACGCGGACCCGCCCGGAGGCGTCCGTGCGGGGGGTCGTGCCCGCGACGACGGGCTGCTCGGGGTGCTCCCGGTCCCGGTCGCGGGCGTGGTCCTCCTCGTGCGGGCTGTTGGCGCCGGCCTCGCCGCTCATCGTCCGGTCCCCACGGGGGTGGTCTCCACGGGGTTGATCTCCACGACCGAGCGCAGGACCTTCCCGGCCTTCATCTTCTCGAACGCGGGCTCGACGTCCTCGATCCCGATCCGCTCGGAGACGAACCCGTCCAGGTCCAGCCGCCCCAGCCGGTACTGGTCCACCAGCATCGGGAAGTCCCGGCTGGGCAGGGTGTCGCCGTACCAGGCGGACTTGATCGCCCCGCCCCGGCCGAACACCTCGTCCAGCGGGATCTCCCAGGTCGTCCCCGGGGCGGGGACCCCCACCAGCACCATCCGCCCGGCCAGGTCCCTCGCCTCGAACGCCTGCCGGAAGGTCGCGGCGATGCCCACCGCGTCGACCACCACGTCGGCCCCGAACCCGTGCGTGAGCTCCCGGATCGCCGCCACCGGGTCGGCCTGGCGGGAGTTGACCGTGTGGGTGGCCCCGAACTTCCGGGCGGTGGCCAGCTTCTCGTCGTCGAGGTCCACGGCGATGACCGTGGTGGCCCCGGCCAGGGCGGCCCCGGCGATCGCGGCGGTGCCGACCCCGCCGCAGCCGATCACCGCCACCGACTCCCCACGCCGCACGGCCGCGGTGTTGAGCACCGCCCCGATCCCGGCCATCACCCCGCACCCCAGCAGACCGACGGCGGCGTACTGGTGGTCCTGAAGCTCGCCCTCGATCCTGGTGCACTGCCCGGCCGCGACCAGAGTCTTCTCCGCGAACGCGCCGATGCCCAGCGCCGGGGACAGCGGGGTGCCATCGGTAAGGGTCATCCTCTGGGTCGCGTTGTGGGTGTCGAAGCAGTACCAGGGCTGGCCCTTCTGACAGGCCCGGCACTGCCCGCACACCGCCCGCCAGTTCAGGATCACCTTGTCCCCGACGGCGACCTCGGTGACGCCCTCGCCCACGGCGGCCACGACCCCGGAGGCCTCGTGGCCCAGCAGGTAGGGGAAGTCCTCCCCGACCCCGCCGGCCTGGTAGTGCTGGTCCGTCTGGCAGACCCCGCAGGTGATCACCTCCACCAGGGCCTCCCCGGGCCCGGGGTCCGGGACGAGGATGGTCTCGACGACTGCTGGTGCGTTCTTCGCCTTCACGACGACGGCTCTGACCTCGTGCATGGGGAAACCCTTTCTGCTGACGGCGGGACGGTTCCGTGGCGGAACACCGCTTCCCAGTCTAGGGAACGTCCACCTGACGGCTCCCCGCCGCGCGCCGCAGGAACGCCACGGCCCCCTGCCGCGCGGCACGGGCCGTCAGCACGTCCACGTGGCCGCGGTCCGGCACCACGAGCACCTCCGTGGGCGCGCCCACGGCACGTCGTCGCCGGGCCAGCTCCTCCGGCTCCGCCCACGCGTCTTCGGCCCCGGCGAACAGCAGGGCGGGCTGCCGCGGCACCGCGGCGTCCGGGTCGAACGGGTCCGCGCCGACCCGCCGGGCGAACTCCGCCCACGCCCGGACCCGCCGGCCCGCGTCCGTCCCGGGATCGTGGGCGGCCCGGTCCGTGAGCGCGGTGGCGAGCGCCCGGGCGGCGGGGGAGACCGCGGGATCGCCCTCGAGGGCGCGGCCGAGCTCGGAGAGCCGGTCCCGGGTCCCGATCCCGCCGAGCACGAGGGGCCCGATCCCGGAGTCCCGGGCCGCGGCCGCCCACGCCAGCTGCGCCCCGAGGGAGTGCCCGACGAGCGGGACGGGCCCGCCGCCGTCGAGACCGGCCACGAGCTCCCCGAGGCGGGCGACGAGGGCCTCCCGGCCGGTGCCGGCGAGCTCCCCGTCGCGGCCCGGGCCGTGCCCGGGCAGGTCCACGCCCAGGGGCCGGAATCCGCCGCGCTCCAGCGCCGCGGCCCACCCCGTGCGCACCCATCCGGAGAACGCCGAGGCGGCGAACCCGTGGATCAGCACCACGGGTCCGCCGCTCCGGTTCGCGCCGAGCTCGAGGAGCTCCATGTGCGGGTCCGCCGGTCCCGAACTCAGGAGGAGCGCGTCGGGTCGCCCGTGCCCCGGCCGGACGCCGCGGCCCCCTCCTTCGTGCCGTTCCGGCCCGAGTCCCCGGAGGAGTAGTCGATGTGCTCGTGGCCGAGGCGCAGCTTGCGCCCGAGGTCGACGAGCTTGTCCCACTTCTCCTCCTTCTTGTCGACCTGGCGGGTGTCCCGCGGCGGGAGCTGGATGGTCTTCTCGGCCTTGATCCCGCCCTGGAGCTGGCGGCTGCGCTCCACCTCGGCGTCGATCTCCGCGCCCAGCAGCAGCACGTTGTTCATGATCCACAGCCCGAGCAGGAGGACGATGACCGAGCCGATGATGCCGTAGGTGGCGTTGTAGGAGGCGAAGTTGCTGACGTAGAAGACGAACGCGGCCGCGGCGAGGGCCGCGACCAGCAGCGCGACGATCGAGCCCATGCTGATCCAGCGGAACTTGGGCTGCTTGACGTTGGGCGTGAAGTAGTAGAGCACGGCGATGAGGACCACCGCGAGGATCACGACGACCGGCCACTTGGCGATGTTCCACACGGTCACGGTGGTGTCGCCGAGACCGACGATGTCGCCCACGAACTGGGCGATGCCGCCGGAGATCAGCACCATGAGCATGATGAGCACCACGATGAGGACCAGCATCAGGGTCACGAGGATGTTCATGGGCCGCAGCTTCCAGACGGGCCGGCCCTCCTCGACCTCGTAGATCCGGTTCATGGCCCGGCCGAACGCACCGGTGTACCCGGAGGCGGTCCACAGGGCACCGACGATACCGGTGAGCAGCGCGATCCCGGCGCCCGTGCTGGTGGTGAGGTTGTTGATGGGGTTCTCCAGCAGCGTCACCAGCTCGGCGGGAGCGTACTGGTCGAGGAAGTCGGTGATCGCCCGGGTCGTGGCCTCGCCCTGGCCGAACACGCCGAGCAGGGAGACGATCGCCAGCAGGGCGGGGAAGAGCGAGAGCACCGCGAAGTACGTCAGCGACGCGGCGAGATCCGTGCAGTCGTCCTTCGAGAACTCCGACAGCGCCCGCTTGAAGACGTAGCCCCAGGAGGGCTTGGTCAGGTCGGTGGGGCTGCCGGGCTTGCGGGGGTCCTCGGGGTCCGGAGCAGTCTGCTCCTTGGACCGGCTGTCCTGGGTCGTGTCCTGGGCCATGCTGCGTCCTTCGGCTCGGCCGCCGGCTGCGGTGCGCGGGACTCCGTCCGGCGGGGCGTGTGGGGGATGTCTCGTGCATCAGTGTACTGATGAACCTCCGCCGTGAGCGACAATGGACCGGCGGACCAGCGGTCCGGTCAGGGCCGGCCCGGTCCGTCCCCCTCCGTCCGACTTCTGCCGGGCGTCCGTCCGACGTCCGCCCGACTTCCGTCCGAGAGGCCCTCCTTGACCACGCGCACCGTCTCCGCCCGGGTGGACTTCACCGCCGAGACCGACCACCTCGCCGTGTTCTCCCTGGCCGCGGCCCGGTCCGGTGGGACCGTGCCGGAGGGGGAGGTGCTGCGACTGCTCGTGGACGGCCGGGAGGCGCCCCTGGAGGAGACGGTGGACCTGCACGGCACCCGGGTGCACCTGGCCCGCGTGCCGGGGGGCACGGAGTGCTCCGTGTCCTACGCGCTGGAGGTGGAGGGCCGGCCCGGCGCGGCGCCCCCCGCGGAGGCGGTCGACCGGGTGCGCTACACCCGGCCCAGCCGCTACTGCCCGTTCGACGAGATGGCCGGCGCCGCGGAGGCGCTCTTCCCCGGCGCGCGCGGCGGGGCCGGCGGGTACGGGACGCTGCAGCAGGTGCGGGACTGGGTGCACGAGCACCTGGACTACGTGCCCGGGTCCTCGACGGGCACGGACACCGCCGTGCACACCTACCTGGCGCGCCAGGGCGTGTGCCGGGACTACGCCCACCTGGTCATCACGCTGCTGCGGGCCCTCGCCGTCCCCGCCCGGCTGGTCTCGGTGTACGCGCCGGGGCTCGACCCCATGGACTTCCACGCCGTGGTCGAGGCCTGGCACGAGGGGGCGTGGTACGTCCTCGACGCCACCGGGCTGGCCCCGCGCTCCGAGTTCGTGCGGATCGCCACCGGCGCGGACGCGTCCGGCACGGCGTTCATGACCACCCTCGGCGGGCGGATCACGCTGGGGGAGATGCGGGTGCGCGCGGAGTCCTCTGCGCAGGCCGTCGAGGACCCCCGGGCCCGGATCGTCCTGCCGCTGTGACCGCCGTCGCGGCGGGACCGGCGGACGGGCTCAGAGCTCGTTGACGGCCTCCCGCAGCCGGTCGGCCAGCCGGGTGAGGATGAGCAGCTCGTCCGGGTCGAGGCCCGCGGACATCAGCTCGTGGACGTGCAGCCGGAACTGCTCGGCGATCTGGGCCTGCATCGCGTGGCCCTGCTCCGTGAGCCGGATCCGCAGCCCCCGCAGGTCTTGCGGGTCCTGCCACCGGTGCACGAGGCCCTTGAGCTCGAGGCGCTCGAGCATCCTGCTGAGGCTGGACTGCGTCAACAGCACATACTCGTTGAGCTCGTTGAGCCGCATCCCCGCCTCGTCCGCCCGGGACAGGTTGAAGAGCACGTCGTACTCGCGCGCGGACAGTTCCGCGAACTCTGGTTGCCGCTGCAGCCTCCGCATCACCGTCACCTGGGCCCTGTACAGGGCCTCCCAGGCGTCGGTGCTCGTCTGCACGCGATCCGATTCTCTGCTGGACACAAAACTCATGCTACGACTGCGTTTCATAATTCGAACGGGCCCTGGTGTCCCCCCTTCGGGGGTCCCTCCACGCCCCCGAAAAGGGCGTGGAGGGGTCCCGACCAGCCGTTTTGCCGATGACCTGCGCCGACGTCCCCGGCGGCCTCCGGGACGCCGCCGGGACCTCGAGCGCCCCCCCATGCGTTCCCTATCGGGAACGTCCACGAAAGAGCGCACGAGCCGCTCCGGTCACACAGCCGTCATCGGGCGGCGGGGACGGCGCCGGCCTCCTGCGGGGCGGCGGCGGCGGCCTCCTGCGGGGCGGCGGCGGCGGCCTCGCGCCGCGCCCGGACCCGCTCCGCGTGGACGGGTCCGTCCGGGACGTGCGCGGGCCGGCGGGCGTCGAGCTCGCGCCGCAGCTCCGGCAGCACGTGCTCCCCGAACAGGTCCAGCTGCTCCAGGACGGTCGACAGGGGCAGGCCCGCGTGGTCGATGAGGAACAGCTGGCGCTGGTAGTCCCCGAAGAACTCCTGGGAGCCCAGCGTCCGCTCGAGGACCTGCTGGGGCGAGCCCACGGTGAGGGGGGTCTGGGCCGTGAAGTCCTCCAGGGACGGGCCGTGCCCGTAGACCGGGGCGTTGTCGAAGTAGGGGCGGAACTCGCGCACCGCGTCCTGGGAGCTGGGGCGCATGAAGAACTGGCCGCCCAGGCCCACGATCGCCTGGTCGGCGGAGCCGTGGCCGTAGTGCTCGTAGCGCTCCCGGTACAGGTCGATCAGCCGCTGGGAGTGCTCCCGCGGCCAGAAGATGTGGTTGGCGAAGAACCCGTCGCCGTAGTAGGCGGCGATCTCCGCGACCTGGGGGGTGCGGATCGAGCCGTGCCACACGAACGGGGCCACCCCGTCGAGCGGGCGCGGGGTGGACGTGAAGTGCTGCAGCGGGGTGCGGAAGCTGCCCTTCCAGTCCACGACGTCCTCGTCCCACAGCCGGCGCAGCAGGTGGTAGTTCTCCACGGTCAGGTTCACGGAGTCCTGCTGCTTCTTGCCGAACCACGGGTAGACGGGGCCGGTGTTGCCCCGGCCCAGGGTCAGGTCCACGCGCCCGTCCGCCACGTGCTGGAGCATCGCGAAGTCCTCGGCGATCTTCACCGGGTCGTTCGTGGTGATCAGGGTCGTGGCCGTGGAGAGGATGATCCGCTCGGTCTGCGCGGCGATCGCGCCGAGCAGGGTGGTGGGGGAGGACGAGAAGAACGGCTCGTTGTGGTGCTCGCCGATCGCGTAGACGTCCATCCCGATCTCCTCGACCTTGCGGGCGATGGCGATCTGGGCCTTGATGCGCTCGTGCTCGGTCGGGGTCCGGCCGGTGGTGGGGTCCGGGGTGATGTCCGAGACGCTGAACACGCCGATCTGCATGGGTCCTCCTCAGGTTGTCCGGTCGCGGGACGGCCCCGGGGGGTCCGCCGATCCGCGCTCGTCAGAAGAACATGGACACGTCAACCATTATTCCCGGTGCCCGTCAGCGCCGCGATCCGCTCCTCGCGCCGGACGGCCCGCCGCTCCTTGCCACCTTCCACGAGCCGGTACAGCACGGGCACCAGCACCAGCGTCAGCAGGGTCGAGGAGATCAGCCCGCCGATCACCACCACGGCCAGCGGCTGCGAGATGAAGCTGCCCTGGCCCGTGATCCCGAGGGCCATGGGGGTCATGGCGAGGATGGTGGCCAGAGCGGTCATCACGATGGGTCGCAGACGGCGGGCGGCGCCCTTCTCGATGGCCTCCTCCAGCGCCATGCCGTGCGCCCGGCCCCGGTACTGGTTGATGAGGTCGATCAGCACCACCGCGTTGGTCACCACGATGCCCACGAGCATCAGCACGCCCACCAGCGACGCCAGGCCCAGTGGCACCCCGGACGCCAGCAGCGCGAGCACCGCGCCCGTGGCGGCGAACGGGATGGACACCAGCAGGATCAGCGGCTGGACCAGGGACTTGAACGCGGCCACGAGCACCACGTAGACGATCGCGATCGCGGCGAGGACCGCCAGGCCCAGCTGCCGGAAGGTGGTCTCCTGCTCGGTGGCCGCCCCCCCGAGCTCGGCGGAGGCGCCCTCCAGCAGGTCCAGGCCGTCGAGGGCCTCCTCGACCGCGGCGCTCGTGGCGCCCAGGTCGTCGCCGCCCGGGGTCACGGCCACCGTGGCGGTGCGCCGGTCGTTGCTCGACGTGATGGTCTCGACGGTCAGGGCCTCCTCGACCTCGGCGAGCTCGTCGAGGCGGACCGTCCCCGAGGCGGCGGGCACCGGCAGCCCGCGCAGGGTCTCGACGTCCTCGACGGCGCGGCCCTCCCCCACGGTCACGGCCACCGAGTTGGCGTCCAGGTCGATGGACCCGGCGGGCAGGGGATTGACGGTGCCCGCGAGCGCCCCCGTGACCTCCTCCTCGGAGAGGCCCCGGGCGGCGGCGGCCGCACGGTCGATCGTGACGACGACGGTCGGCTGGGTGGCCGCGAGGTTGCTCGTCACCTGGGCCGCGGAGTCGATCCCCCGCAGCGCCGCGACCACGGCCTCGTCGGCCGCGGCCAGCGTCTCCTGGTCGGGGGCGGTGACGAGGACCTCGACGTCGCTGCTCGTGAAGCCCTGGGCGCCCTGGACCGTGAACTCGCCGGCGCCCTGCAGCCGGCCGAGGCGCTCGCGGACCGTGGCCCGCAGCTGCTCCTGGTCGACCCCGGCGTCCGTGGTCACCGAGAAGGTGGCGCTGTCGGTGCCGCTGCCGGGCAGGAACGCGGAGAAGCCGCCGCCGGGGCCCATGGTGACCTGGATGTCCTCGATCCCCTCGGTCCAGGAGAGCACCTCCTCGGCGCGGGAGGCCTGCTCGGAGGTCACCGCCAGCGCGGTCCCGGGGGGCAGGTCCTGCTCCACGGTCATGGTGTTCTGGCCGGTGTCGCCCAGCAGGTTCGTGGGCAGCACGGGCAGGAGGGCCGCGGTCCCGCCCAGCACCAGCACGCTGACCGCGAGCGTCGCCCAGGGGTGGCGCTGGGTGCCGCGCAGGACGGGCAGGTAGCCCCCCTCCAGTCGCGTGGCGGGGGACCCGGCTCCTCCGTCCCAGGGCGCCGGGCGCGGGGCGGGCGCGGCGCCCCGCCGGGCGCGGGCCAGGCGCGGGTCCCGCAGGAACCAGTAGGCGAGGACGGGCACGATCGTCAGGGAGACCACCAGGGAGGACAGCAGGGCGATGGTGGTGGTCAGGGCGAAGGGCCGGAACAGCTCGCCGGTGACGTCGCCCACGAACGCGATGGGCACGAACACCGCCACGGTGATGAGGGTCGAGGCGGTGATGGCCCCCGCGACCTCGCGCACCGCCGTGAGGATGGCCCGCCGCTTGGCCCCGGCCGGGTCCGTGCGGTGGTCGACCGTCCCGTAGTGGCGCTTGATGTTCTCGATCACGACGATCGAGTCGTCCACCACGCGGCCGACGGACAGGGTGATGGCCGCCAGGGTCAGGAGGTTCAGGGAGTAGCCCAGGGCGCTGATCCCGATGAACGTGGCGAGCAGGGACAGCGGGATGGAGATCGCGGTGACGAGCGTGGAGCGGATCGAGGCGAGGAAGACCAGGATCACGAGGACGGCGAACGCGAGCCCCAGCAGGCCCTCGACGGTGAGGTCCTCGATCGACTGCTCGATGTAGGGCGCCTGGTCGAAGACGGTGGTGATCCGCGCCCCGTTGCCCAGCTGGGCCTCCAGCTCCGGGACCATCTCCTCGACCGCGTGGGAGATCCCCACGGTGTCCCCGTCCGGGGTCTTCGTGACGGACACGGCGAGCGTCGGCTCCCCGTTGGTGCGGGTGATCGAGGTCTGCTCCTGGTCGGCGAGCTCCACGGCGGCCACCGCGCCCACGGTGACCGGCGCGGCGCCGTCGGGCGCGTCCTCCGGGAGCGGCAGGGGCACGTTCCGTACGGCCTCGAGCGAGTCCAGGGGGGAGCCGGCCTGGACCGGGAGGGTCGTGGCGCCGTCGTCCACGGTGCCCACGGGCACGAGCCCGCCGCTCTCCTCGAGGGCCGTGCGGATGTCGGCGGGGGTGGCGCCGGCCCGGGCGAGCGCCGCCCGGTCCGGCAGGATCGACACGACCTGCTCGGGGCCGCCGCTGACCTCGGCCGAGCGCACCCCGTCGATCTCCTGCAGGTCGGGGACCGTCAGGCGCTCGAGGTCCGCCGTGAGGGAGCTGAGCCGCTCGTCGGAGGACACGGCGAGGAAGACGATGGGGAAGTCGGCGACGGAGCCCGCGAAGGCGGCGGGCTCGACGTCGTCCGGCAGCTGGGAGCGGACGTTGGAGATCGCCCGCTCCACCTGGTTGCGCGCCCGGTCCAGGTCGGTGCCGTACTCGAAGCCGAGCCGGATGCTGGAGAGCCCGCTGCTGGAGGTGGACGTCGAGGACTCGAGCCCCTCCACGATGTTCAGCGCCCGCTCCAGCGGCCGGCCCACCTGCTCGTCGACCACCTCGGCGGAGGCCCCCGGCATCGCCGAGACCACGCTGATCGCGGGGATCTCGAGCGAAGGGATGAGCTCCTGCTTCATGGACCGCATGCTGAACACGCCGAAGAGGGCCACGAACAGCGTGATGAGCACGATCAGGGCACGGTTGGCCATCGAGGCACGGGCGAGGTGGAACACTCGCGCTCCTTGGGAGAGAAGAAGTGGGAGAGAAGATAGTGGGAGAGAAGGCGGAGAGCAGGACGGCGGCGCCCCGCAGAGGAGCGGCGCGGACGCTCCTCAGCGTAGTCTCCCGCCCCGACAGGTCCCCGGCCCGGCGGGTCCCCGGAAGCCCGGGGACGACGGGGCCCGGGACGACCACGGGGCCCGGGACGACGACGGGGCCCGGACCGGTCGGTCCGGGCCCCGTCGGGCACCTGCTGCTCCCGGGCGGCCGCGGCGGCCGCCCGGGGGAGCGGGTCAGTTGATGCCGAGCACCCGTGCGGTGTGGCCGATGACCTCGTCCGCCAGCTGCGGGTGGTCGTCGAGGGTCGTGCCGTAGGAGGGGATGAGCTCCTTGAGCCGGGGCTCCCAGCCGGCCATCCGGGCCGGGAAGGCCTTGCCGAGCAGGTTGAGCATGATCGGCACGGCCGTGGAGGCGCCGGGGGAGGCGCCGAGCAGCCCGGCGATGGAGCCGTCGGCGGCGGTGATGAGCTCGGTGCCGAACTGCAGCACGCCGCCCTTCTCCTTGTCCCGCTTCATGACCTGCACGCGCTGACCGGCCTCCACGAGCTCCCACTGGGAGCCGTCGGCGGTCGGGTAGAACTCCTGGAGGGCCTCCACGCGCTGCTTCTTGGACTTGGCCAGCTCGCTGATCAGGTACTTCACGAGGTCGAGGTTGGCCAGCCCGGCACGGGTCATCGGGTAGATGTTGTGCGGGCGCACCGACAGCGGCAGGTCCAGGTAGGAGCCCTGCTTGAGGAAGTTGGGCTTGAACCCGCCGTAGGGCCCGAAGAGCAGGGAGCGCCGGCCGTGCTCGAAGCGGGTGTCCAGGTGGGGGACCGACATGGGCGGGGCGCCCACGGAGGCCTGGCCGTAGACCTTGGCGTTGTGCTGGGAGGCCACCGCCTGGTCGCTGTTGCGCAGCCACAGCCCGGAGACCGGGAAGCCGCCGAAGCCCTTGGCCTCGGGGATGCCGGACCTCTGCAGCAGCGGCAGGGCGCCGCCGCCGGCGCCCACGAAGACGAACTTGGCGCGGACCAGCCGGTGGCCCTCGGCGTTGATCCGGTTCTTGACCTTGGCCAGCCAGCTCCCGTCGCTCTGCCGGTCGAGGGCCACGACCTGCTGGCCGAAGCGGACCGTGCCGCCCTGGGCCTGCAGGTGGGCCACCTGCTGCCGGGTGAGCTCCCCGAAGTCGACGTCGGTGCCCTCGGGGGACCAGGACGCCGCCACGCGGCCCTCGCCGCGGCCGTGCATGGTCAGCGGTGCCCACTCGGCGATCGTCTCGCGGTCCTCGCTGTGCTCCATGCGCTCGAAGAGCTTGTGCGGCTTGAACGCGTCGTACCGGCGGCGCAGGTAGTCGGCGTGCGCGTCGCCGAAGACCAGCGACATGTGCGGGACGGGGTTGATGAAGCTGCGCGGGTCCTGCAGCTTGCCCTCGGTGACCAGCGAGGCCCAGAACTGGCGCGAGAGCTGGAACTGCTCGTTGATGCTCAGGGCCTTGGTGGCGCTCACGGAGCCGTCGGCGGCCTGGGGGGCGTAGTTCAGCTCGCACAGCGCCGAGTGGCCGGTGCCGGCGTTGTTCCAGACGTTGGAGCTCTCCGCACCGACCTGGTCCAGGCGCTCCAGGAGGAGGATGTCCCACTGCGGCTCGAGCTCCTTGAGGAACACGCCCAGCGTGGCGCTCATGATGCCCCCGCCGATCAGGAGGACGTCGGTCGATTCCGTTGTCTGAGGTGATGTCACAGTCGATGCTCCCGTAGAACGCCCGGCGCTCCGGTGCGCCGGTGATGGTCGGGTTCAGACTATCGCCACGCCCGGACGATTCCCGAATGCGTGCAGGGCGCCCGCGGAGCGGGCCGTCCCTCCGGCCGCGGCCCCGGTCAGCCCTCCGGCGTCAGGCGCACCTCGTTGAACTCCTCGTAGCCCGTGGACGTCAGGGGGAAGGACGCCACGGAGCCGTCCACCGCCACGGCGGAGACGGGGTGCGCGAGCGGGACGGCGGGCAGCAGCCGCGAGATCCGGTTGTTGATGGACGCGTACGCCGCGGCGCGCTGCTCGCCGTCGGGCAGCGCCGCGGCGCGGTTGACCACCCCGAACAGGGAGGCGTCGTCGATCCCCAGCTCCCCGTTGGCCGAGCCGAAGAGGGGGGCCATGAAGTAGTCGGGGTCCCGGTACCCGCCGTTCCAGCCGAGCAGGTGCAGGGCGTGGTCGCCCTCGGGGTCCTGGACCTTCTCCACGTACCCGTCGGACCAGTCCACCGGGACGGGCTCGATCACGAAGCCCGCCCGCACGAGCTGGGCGCTGATGTCCGCGTAGACCTTCTCGGGCTCCTGCATGTAGGTCCGCGACGTGTGCCGGGGGTAGTAGAACTTCAGCGGCTCGCCGGCGTAGGAGGAGGACGCGAGCAGCTCCTGCGCCCGCTGGGGGTCGTAGGCGGGCACCTGCAGGTCCGTGCCGTCCATCGCGAAGCGCGCGGGCAGGAACTGGTCGGCGACCCGCGTCCCGTCCGGGTAGTGCTCCCGCACGATCGCCCCGCGGTCCACGGCCGCCGCGATCGCCGCCCGCACCTCCGGGTCGTCGAGCGGCTCCACGTCCTGGTTGATGCCGAGGTAGGACACCGAGTAGGGGTCCCGCTGGAGCACCTGCACGCCCTGCCGGGCCAGCGGGGCGAAGGAGTCCAGGCCCACCTGGTCGTAGCCGTCCACCTGGCCCAGGCGCAGCGCCGTGTAGCGCAGCTCCGGCTCGGCGATGGTGCGGAACTCGAGGGTCCCGATGTCCCCGAGCTCGCCCCAGTAGCCCGGGTCGGCCTCCAGGACGACGCGCTCGCCGCCGCCGGAGACGTAGCGGAACGGGCCGGTCCCCACGGGGTGCTCGCCCTGCGTGCCCGCGGCGAGGGAGGCCGGGGACGCGATGCCGAACGCCGGCTGGGTGAGGGCCCGGAGGAGGGGCGTGTGCACGGAGGACAGGCTCAGGACCACCGTGGACGACGACGGCGCCGCGCACCCCTCGTACAGCGACGTCCCGCCCGCCCCGTCGGCGCGGAAGACGGTGTCGAAGGGGGTCCGGGTCCCGCCGGGCGGCGTGCCGGGGGCCGCCCAGTGCTCGAAGTTGGCGCACACGGCGGCCGCGTCGAGGTCGGTGCCGTCGTGGAAGCGCACGCCCTCGCGCAGCTGGAAGGTGTAGGACAGGCCGTCGTCGGCCACCTCCCACGACGTCGCCAGCGCCGCGACGGGCTCCCCGGTCGACGGGTCGGCCGAGACCAGGCCCTCGAGCACCTGCGCGGCGATCCGGGAGGTCTCCATGGTGGCGGCGGCCGCTGGGTCCAGCGTCGGCGCCGCCGCGGCATTGGCGAAGACGAACTCGCGGGTGGGCACCGAGCGGGAGGCGGCGTCGTCGGGGTCGTCCTCCGGTGCGGGGGAGCACGCGCTCAGCGCCGTGAGCCCCGCGACGAGCACGAGGGCAGCCGCGGTGCGGGGGGTTCGCCTGGGCGCCATGGGTCCTTCGCTGCCTCGCAGGATCTGTGCTGGGGTCCCCGGGCCCGTGCCCGGGGACGTGGTGCGCGAGGCGGGACTCGAACCCGCACGCCGGTCAGGGCACAGGAACCTAAATCCTGCGTGTCTGCCAGTTCCACCACTCGCGCCGAAGGGGCCCTGCGGGCCCCCGCCCATCCTATCCTCAGCCCTCCAGGCCGAGGTCGCGGCGGAGCTTCGCCACGTGGCCCGTGGCCTTGACGTTGTACTGCGCGAGCTCGACGGCGCCGTCCGGGTCCACCACCACGGTGGAGCGGATCACGCCCTCGTACGTCCTGCCGTAGTTCTTCTTCTCGCCCCAGGCGCCGTACGCCTCGGCCACGGCGTGGTCGGCGTCGGAGAGCAGCGGGAAGGTCAGCGACTGGTTCTCGGTGAACTTCGCCAGCGCCTCGGGGCCGTCCGGGGAGATGCCCAGCACGGCGAAGCCCTCGGCGGCGAACCGGTCCAGGCTGTCCCGGAAGTCGCAGGCCTGGGTGGTGCACCCGGGGGTCTCCGCCTTGGGGTAGAAGTAGACGACCACGCGGCGCCCGCGCAGGTCGGAGAGGGAGACGGGCCGGCCCGAGGCGTCGGGCAGGGTGAAGTCCGGGGCCTGCTGGCCCGGCTCGAGACGTGCGGCCATGGGTGGTCCTCCGTTGTCCGTGGGGTGCCCGGCCAGGGATGCTCGGCCGGGTCTGGGTCCGAACAACGAACCCTACCGCCGGTTCCCCCGTGCCGGCTGGTGGACGGGCCGGACGGCTCCCCGGGGCGGGCCGCAGGCGGCCTCCGGCGGGCTCCTCCTGGCCGGCGCCGGGGGAGAACCAGGTCACCGCGTGTTCACGCGGAGAGGAAAGCTCATAAGTTTACTTACCTTGATGCTGATTTCCGTCCGTGAGGTCGGTAGACTGCTTTGCATGCCTTTCACCACTCAATGGCCGACAAACCGACTGCTCTCCACCGCGGCGCGGCTCGTGGAGCACGCGTGGAACGAGCGGCTCGCCACCCTGGGGGTCACCCACGCGGGGGTCATGGCCCTCGACGTGCTCAGGACGGCCGGGAGCATGACGCAGGCCCAGCTGGCCCACAAGGTCCGGGTGCAGGCCCAGACCATGGGCAAGACCCTGCACCGGCTCGAGCTGCACGGTCACGTCACGCGCTCCAAGAACGTCCGGGACCGGCGCAGCCACCTCGTGTCGATCACGCCCGAGGGCCGGCGTGTGCTCGAGGCCGCCACCCAGCTCGAGGACGAGCTGGTGGGCGACGGCCTCCTCACCGACGAGGCCCTGCGCCGGACCCTCGCCGACATCATCACGACCCTGGGCGGTGCCCGCTGGAAGCTGCGCGTGGAGCCCGACGGCACCGTGACCGACGCCGGCTCGCCGGACGCCACGTCCGCGGCCGACGTCCGCGAGACCGCCGAGGCCGTGGCGCAGTCGGACCCGACCGCCTGAGCCCGGGCGTGCTCCGTGCACCTGGGGTCCCAGGTGCGAGGAGGGCGTCCGGGTGCGCCGGGGACGCTGCGCGCGCCCGGCGGGCCCCGTGGCCGGGGCGGGCGAGTGCCACCCGGGGCGGATCGCCGCCCCGGGTTTTTTCGCGCCCGGAACCCCGTGGGTCCAGGGGCGCCCGACCGCACGGGCGCGACGGGACCGCCTGAACGGGACGAAGGGCCCGGGCGCGACGAATGTTCCGGGCACGACGGAGGGCCCCGTCCGCGCTGCCGCGGACGGGGCCCTCCTGTGTGGTGCACCCCCTCGGACTCGAACCGAGAACCCATTGATTAAGAGTCAATTGCTCTGCCAATTGAGCTAGAGGTGCATGTCGTGCGGCAAGAACACTAGCACGGAACCGGCCCCGGGGCCGAATCGCGCCGGTCGGCTCGCGCCGTTCCTCGCCTCGCAACGAGAAAGTACTCTACCACCTCGTACGGCCTTGTCCACTCGGCCCCCACCCGGCACCCGCTCGGCCCCCACGCCCCCCGTGCCGCCGGCGTCCCCCGGCGGGCGGGCGGCGTCTACGATGGCGGACATGGCCCCAGCACAGACCCCTGCGCCCGCCGACCCCCAGGTCCCGCTCTCGGAGCTGCGCGTCGTCTCCCTCCCCGAGCAGGAGCTGCTCGACCACGTCGCCGCCCGCGTCCCCGGCTTCCGCTACGTCCTCTGGGACATGGTGGGGGAGCCGGTCGGCGCCCGGGCGGACGAGATCGACGTCGCGGTGGCCCCGTACTTCGGCGGCCCCTGGCTCCGCGCCCTGCCCTCGGCGTCCCGGCTGCGGCTGGTGCAGCTGCAGAGCACGGGCTTCGACGGCGTCCCGGCAGCCATCGGCCCGGACCTCGCCCTCACCACCGCGGGGTGGGTGCACGCCGCCGGCACCGCGGAGCTGGCGCTCGGGCTGATGATCGCCGCCCAGCGCGAGATCGACCGTGCCGTCCTGCAGCAGCACGCGGGCGTCTACCGCCGCTTCAGCACCCGCACGCTGGCCGACAGCCGCGTGCTCGTCCTCGGGGTGGGGGAGATCGGCTCCGCCGTGGTGGACCGCCTCGTGCCCTTCGAGGTCGAGACCACCCGCGTGGCCTCGCGGGCCCGCACCGACGACCGCGGCCGGGTGCACGGCGTCGACGAGCTGCCCGAGCTGCTGCCCCGCACCGACGTCCTGGTGGTGGCGCTGCCCTCCAGCGGCGGCACGGACGGGCTGGTCGACGCCGCGCTGCTGTCCCGGCTGCCCGACGACGCGCTCGTCGTCAACGTGGGCCGCGGTCGCGTGGTGGACACCGCCGCGCTGACGGACGAGGTCGTGTCCGGCCGGCTGCGCTGCGCGCTCGACGTCGTCGAGCCCGAGCCGCTGCCCGCGGACCACCCCCTCTACCGCGCGCCCGGGGCGATCGTCACCCCGCACACCGGCGGCTCGTGCACCTCCTACGAGCCGCGCGTGCGCCGGCTGCTGGTGGAGCAGCTGACCCGGCTGGCCGCGGGGGAGCGGCCGCTCTTCCTCCAGCAGGAGGGCCGTCTGGCCTTCCCGCCCGAGCCTGCCTAGCCCGCGAGTGTGGGGTGTCTCACGATGTGGGACGGGATGTCCGACAATTGACACACCGGGGCGGGCGGCGGACGATGGAGCCATGCAGCTCAGCCACGGTGTCGTCCAGCTCACGGTACGCGTCCTCGTCGGACGCGGGGCCTGAGCCGGCGCATCGGTCGAGCGCACGGGCCCTGTCGCACCACCGGTGCAGCGAGGGCCCTTTTTCTTGCCCGGCCGCTCCGGCTCCGGCGCGGGGGCGGGAACAGAACCATCGAGATCACGAAGGACAGTGACATGAGCAAGGGACAGCCGATCAGCCCGGCGCTGATGGCCACCAAGCGCGCGGAGACCGCCGCTGACCACCGGCCCCCCGGGGCCCCCGAGCACGTCGTCCCCGCAGTCCCGTCCGTCATGGGCCCGCGCAACGCCGTGGCGCCCCTGGAGATGACCGGCTCGCAGGCCATCGTCCGTGCGCTCGAGGAGCTGGGCGTGACCGACGTGTTCGGCCTCCCCGGCGGCGCGATCCTGCCGACCTACGACCCGCTCATGGACACGGACAAGATCAACCACATCCTGGTCCGCCACGAGCAGGGCGCCGGCCACGCCGCCGAGGGCTACGCCCTCGCCTCGGGCCGCGTGGGGGTGTGCATCGCGACCTCCGGGCCCGGTGCCACCAACCTGGTGACCGCCATCGCGGACGCCCACATGGACTCCATCCCCATGGTGGCGATCACCGGCCAGGTCTCCTCCAAGGTGATCGGCTCCGACGCCTTCCAGGAGGCGGACATCGTCGGGATGACGATGCCCATCACCAAGCACTCCTACCTGGTCACGCACGCCCAGGACATCCCGCGCGTGCTCGCCGAGGCCTTCCACCTCGCCTCCACCGGCCGTCCCGGGCCGGTGCTCGTGGACATCGCCAAGGACGCCCAGCAGGACACCATGACGTTCTCCTGGCCGCCGCAGATGGACCTCCCGGGCTACCGCCCCGTCACCCGCGGGCACTCCAAGCAGATCCGCGAGGCCGCCAAGCTCATCGCCGCCGCGCAGCGTCCCGTGCTCTACGTGGGCGGCGGCACCATCCGCGCCGACGCGTCGGCCGAGCTCATGGAGCTGGCCGAGCTGACCGGCGCCCCCGTGGTCACCACCCTGACGGCCCGCGGCGCGTTCCCGGACTCCCGCGACCAGAACCTCGGCATGCCGGGCATGCACGGCACGGTCCCGGCCGTGTACGCGATGCAGCAGGCCGACCTGCTCGTCACCCTCGGCGCCCGCTTCGACGACCGCGTCACCGGGCACCTGCCCACGTTCGCCCCCACGGCCCAGGTGATCCACGCGGACATCGACCCCGCGGAGATCTCCAAGAACCGCACCGCGGACGTGCCGATCGTGGGTGACGTCAAGGAGATCATCCCCGACCTCGTGACGGCCGTCCGGCAGGAGTTCGAGCGCAGCGGCACCCCGGACCTCTCCGCCTGGTGGAGCGCGCTGAGCAGCCTGCAGGCCACGTACCCCCTCGGCTACACCAAGCCGGCCGATGGGCTGGGCACCCCGCAGTACGTCGTCGAGCGGATCTCGGCCCTCACCGGCCCCGAGGCCGTCTACGTGGCAGGCGTGGGCCAGCACCAGATGTGGAGCTCGCACTTCGTGCAGTACGAGCGGCCCCGGCAGTGGCTGAACTCCGCCGGCCTCGGCACCATGGGCTTCGCCGTGCCGGCCGCGATGGGCGCCAAGGTCTCCCAGCCGGAGCGCACCGTGTGGGCGATCGACGGCGACGGCTGCTTCCAGATGACCAACCAGGAGCTGGCCACCTGCGTGATCAACAAGATCCCGATCAAGGTGGCGGTGATCAACAACTCCTCGCTGGGCATGGTGCGCCAGTGGCAGACGCTGTTCTACGACGGCCGGTACTCCAACACCGACCTGAACACCGGTCACGACAGCATCATGGTGCCCGACTTCGTCAAGCTCGCCGACGCCTACGGCTGCGCCGCCCTGCGCTGCACCCGGGACGAGGACGTGGACGACGTCATCCAGCAGGCCCTCGAGATCAACGACCGCCCCGTGGTGATCGACTTCGTGGTCTCCGCCGACGCGATGGTGTGGCCCATGGTGCCCTCCGGCGTGTCCAACGACCAGATCCAGATCGCCCGCAACATGACCCCCGACTGGGACGAGGAGGACTGACCCATGAGCCGACACACCCTCTCCGTGCTGGTCGAGGACAAGCCCGGCGTGCTCACCCGCGTGGCCGGACTGTTCGCCCGCCGCGCCTTCAACATCGACTCGCTCGCCGTGGGACCCACGGAGCTCGACGGCGTCTCCCGCATCACCGTCGTGGTGGACGCCGAGGGCGAGCTGCTCGAGCAGGTGACCAAGCAGCTGAACAAGCTCATCAACGTCATCAAGATCGTCGAGCTCACCACCGAGTCGTCGGTGCAACGCGACCACATCATGGTCAAGGTGCGCGCCGACGCCACGACCCGTCTGCAGGTCACCCAAGCCGCAGACCTGTTCCGGGCCACCGTTGTCGACGTCTCCACCGAGTCGCTCGTCATCGAGGCCACCGGCGCCCCGGACAAGCTCCGGGCCCTGCTGGACGTCCTGGAGCCCTTCGGCGTCCGGGAGATCGTCCGGGCCGGTACGCTGGCCCTCGGACGCGGTCCCAAGTCGATGAGCGACCGCGCCCTGCGCCACTGACGCCCCACCGGGCGGCGGTGGCCGCGGGCGCGGGCCCGCAGACACACCCCTGAACCATGACGCGGCGGTCCCGCCGCGCCCACCCATGCTGCAAGGAGACACCCCATGGCAGAGATCTTCTACGACGACGACGCCGACCTCTCGATCATCCAGGACCGCTCCGTCGCCGTCATCGGCTACGGCTCGCAGGGCCACGCCCACGCACTGAACCTGCGCGACTCCGGCGTCGACGTCCGGATCGGCCTGGCCGAGGGCTCCAAGTCCCGCGCCAAAGCCGAGGCCGAGGGCCTGCGCGTCCTCACCGTGGCGGAGGCCGCGAAGGAGGCCGACGTCATCATGATCCTGACCCCGGACCAGGTCCAGCGCCACGTCTACGCCGAGTCGATCGCCCCGAACCTGGAGCAGGGCGACGCCCTGTTCTTCGCCCACGGCTTCAACATCCGCTTCGGCTACATCGAGGCCCCCGAGGGCGTCGACGTCGTCATGGTCGCGCCGAAGGGCCCGGGCCACACCGTGCGCCGCGAGTTCGAGGCCGGCCGCGCCGTGCCCGCCCTCGTGGCCGTGGAGAAGGACGCCTCCGGCAAGGCCCTCCAGCTGGGCCTGTCCTACGCCAAGGGCATCGGCGGCACCCGCGCCGGCGTCATCAAGACCACCTTCACCGAGGAGACCGAGTCCGACCTCTTCGGCGAGCAGGCCGTGCTCTGCGGCGGCGTGTCCCACCTGGTCCAGTACGGCTTCGAGACCCTCACCGAGGCCGGCTACCAGCCGGAGATCGCCTACTTCGAGGTGCTCCACGAGCTCAAGCTCATCGTGGACCTCATGGTCGAGGGCGGCATCGCCAAGCAGCGCTGGTCCATCTCGGACACCGCCGAGTACGGCGACTACGTCTCCGGCCCCCGCGTGATCAGCCCCGCGGTCAAGGAGAACATGAAGGCCGTCCTCGCGGACATCCAGGACGGCACCTTCGCCAAGCGCTTCATCGAGGACCAGGACAAGGGCGCCCCCGAGTTCAAGAAGCTGCGCGAGAAGGAGGAGTCGCACCCGATCGAGACCACCGGCCGCGAGCTGCGCCGTCTCTTCGCGTGGACCTCCCCCGACGCCGACTACGTCGAGGGCACCGCGGCCCGCTGATCCGCGGCGGTCCCGCCGTCGCAGGACGGTGAGGGGCCGCGGGCTGCGCACCACCCGGCCGAGGGGCCGCGTCCGCACGGGATGCCTGGCGCATTCCGTGCGGACGCGGCCCCTCGTCGTGCTCCGGGCGTCCGGTGGCGGCCCCTCGCACCGGTCGCCCGCAGGACCTAGCCTGGGGGCAGGCGGACGGGCGCTCCGGGGGTGATCCGCATGGCAGCTCGCAGCACGGGCCGGACCGTCCCGGCCCCGGGCCCGCGGGGGTGGGTCGCACGGCACCAGCTGAGCTCGTACTTCGTCCTGGCCTTCGCCTGGTCGTGGCTGCTGTGGCTGCCCCTGCTGCTGGGGTCCGGCGGTTCCGCCCTCCTCGTGCTCGGGGGCTTCGGCCCGCCCGTGGCGGCGCTGGCCGTGACCTGGCTGGCCGGGGAGCCGGTGGGGGAGTGGGTGCGGCGGCTCTGGCGCCGGCCCGTGCCCGCGCGCTGGTGGGCGTACGCGCTGGGGCTGCCCCTCCTGCTCTACGGCGTCGTCAACGCCGTCCTCGCCGCCTCCGGGCGCCCGGTCGACTGGTCGCTGGCCCTGGAGCGGGCGCCGGCCCACCTGGCGACCCTCGGCTTCGTGGCCGTGCTCGGCGGCGGGCTGGAGGAGCCGGGCTGGCGCGGCTTCGCCCTGCCCCGCCTGCAGGACCGGCTCGGCCCCCTCGCCGGGACGGCGGTGCTGGGACTGGTCTGGGGCGTGTGGCACGTCCCCCTCTACGGCCCCCTGGGCTTCGCGGTGCCGTTCGTCCTGGCGTTCTTCTACACCTGGCTGTACAACCGCAGCGGCAGCGTGCTGCTCTGCGTGCTGCTGCACGCGAGCTTCACCGCCGCGCAGGACCACCTCGTCCTCCTGCCCGCGGCGGGCGAGCACGCCGGGCCGCTGGACGCCGTGGACCTCGTCCTGTTCGGCGCCTACGTGCTGGGGGCGCTGGCGGTGGTCGTCCTCACCGGCGGCCGGCTCGGCCACGAGCCCCGGGTCAGCCCTGCCGCACCACGGGGAGGCCCTCGGAGGGCTGGACAATGACGAAGCCGGGGCCGTGGAACGCGAGCTGGAACGACTCGCCGGAGCCGCCGCGGAGCAGGGAGCCCATCGACACGTCGTTCTTGATCCCGGGGGCGAGGTTCGCCGACCACGCCACCGCCGCCTGCGGGTCCACGAACGTGGGCTGCTGGGAGCAGTCGAGGATCATGGGCGCGCCGTCGGCGCACAGGGCGAGCATGCCGTGCCCGGACAGCTCCAGGTTGAACAGCCCCCCGGCCATCAGCCCCGCGCCCTGGACCCGGCGGATGTCCCAGCCCAGGGTGTCGTCGAAGGCCAGCAGGGAGTCGCTGCTGACGGTCAGCGCCTCGCCCTCGAGCAGGACGGTGAAGACGTTGCGGGCCTGACGGGCGAAGAACACCTCGCCCTGCCCGGAGACGCGCATCATGGGGGCGTCCTCGCTGGTGAGGACCTTCTTCATGAGCTTGCCGATGGAGCCGGAGCCCTCGTGCCGGAAGTCCATCCGGCCCTGGTAGGCGACCATCGCGCCCTTGGTGGCGACGACGTCGGGCCCCAGGCCGACGCGGAGCATGTAGGCGGACTGCAGCGCCCACCGCTCCTGGGTCTGCCGCTCGAAGTTGTCCTGGGCGAAGAGCTCGCTGCGCACGGTGGCCTCCTGTGTCGCTGTCCTCGTACGGGTGCACGCTGTCCTCCCCATGGTGGCACCGCGACCACGGGAATCCCCGGATCGGTAGAGTGGACGCCGTGACTTCTTCCCACCGCACCCCGTACTACATCACCACGGCCATCGCGTACCCCAACGGCACTCCGCACATCGGGCACGCCTACGAGGTCATCGCGACCGACGTCATGGCGCGGTTCAAGCGGCTGGACGGCTTCGACGTCCGCTTCCTGACCGGCACCGACGAGCACGGGCAGAAGATGCAGCAGACCGCCGAGAAGGAGGGGCTGACCGCCCGGGAGCTCGCCGACCGCAACGCCGCCCGCTTCCGGGAGATGGACGACGCCCTGAACATCTCCTACGACCGGTTCATCCGCACCACGGACGCCGACCACTACGCGGCCTCCGCGGCGCTCTGGCGCCGCATGGAGGAGGCCGGGGACATCTACCTCGGCAAGTACGCCGGCTGGTACTCGGTGCGCGACGAGGCCTACTACGCCGAGGACGAGACCGAGCTCCGCGAGGACGGCGGCCGCTACTCGGTGGGCACCGGCACGGAGGTCGTGTGGACCGAGGAGGAGTCCTACTTCTTCCGGCTCTCGGCCTACCAGGACAGGCTCCTGGCCCTCTACGAGAAGGAGGGCTTCGTCCACCCCGAGACCCGCCGCAACGAGGTCGCCTCCTTCGTGCGCTCCGGGCTGGAGGACCTCTCCATCTCCCGCACCACGTTCGACTGGGGCGTGCCCGTGCCCGGCAACCCCGACCACGTGATGTACGTGTGGGTGGACGCGCTGACCAACTACCTCACCGGCGTGGACTTCCCGGACACCGACTCCGAGCTGTTCCGGACGTACTGGCCGGCCGACGCCCACGTGATCGGCAAGGACATCGCCCGCTTCCACGCCGTCTACTGGCCGGCGTTCCTCATGTCCGCGGGGCTGCCCCTGCCCAAGCGGGTCTTCGCGCACGGCTTCCTGTTCAACCAGGGCGAGAAGATGTCCAAGTCCGTGGGCAACGTCATCGACCCGCACGCCCTCGTCGCCGAGTACGGCCTCGACCCCCTGCGCTTCTTCCTGCTCCGCGAGGTGCCCTTCGGCCAGGACGGCAGCTACTCCCACGACGGGATCCGCAACCGGATCAACTCCGACCTCGCCAACGACCTCGGCAACCTCGCCCAGCGCTCGCTGTCCATGGTCGCGAAGAACTGCGAGGGGCGGGTGCCCGTGCCGGGGGAGCTCACCCCCGAGGACCGGGCGATGCTCGACGCCGCCGCGGGGCTCTACGAGCCGGTGCGCGCCGAGTTCGACGAGCAGCAGTTCCACCGCGCGCTCGAGCTGATCTGGCGGGTCGTCGCCGAGACCAACCGCTACTTCACCGCCATGGAGCCGTGGAAGCTGCGCAAGACCGACCCGGAGCGCATGGCCACGGTGCTGTGGGTGACGCTGGAGGTCGTGCGGGTCGTCGGCATCCTGGTCCAGCCCGTGATGCCGGACTCGGCCGCGAAGCTCCTCGACGTCCTCGGCCAGCAGGGGGGCGAGGCCCGGCTGTTCACGGCCCTGGGCACGCCCGTCGTGGCCGGCACGGAGCTGCCGAAGCCCGAGCCGGTGTTCCCCCGCTACGAGGAGCCGGCGGCGCTGCAGGCCTGAGCGGACGCCGTCATGCTGTCCGGGATGTGAGACGTCCGTCCGAAGCGTGGATGGGACCCCGGGCGTGCTCCTATCCTGACGGCATGACTGAGTCGACCACCGCAGCAGCCCCCGCCCACCTGAAGATCGCCGTCGTCCCCGGCGACGGCATCGGCCCGGAGGTCGTGGCCGAGGCCGAGAAGGTCCTCGACGCCGTGACCTCCGCCGCCGGTGTCACCGTGGAGAAGCGGGAGTTCGGCATCGGCGCCGAGCACTGGCTCGAGACGGGGGAGACCCTCACGGAGGAGACCCTCGAGGAGCTGCGGGCGTACGACGCGATCCTCTTCGGCGCGGTCGGCGCCGCCCCGGGCGACCAGCGCGTGCCCTCGGGGATCCTGGAGCGCGACATCCTGCTGAAGCTGCGCTTCAGCCTCGACCACTACGTCAACCTCCGCCCCTCCAAGCTCTACCCGGGCACCACGAGCCCGCTCGCGGACCCGGGGGCGATCGACTTCGTGGTGGTCCGCGAGGGCACCGAGGGACCCTACGCGGGCAACGGCGGCCGCCTGCGCGCCGGCACCGACGCCGAGATCGCCACCGAGGTCTCCCTGAACACCGCCTACGGCGTCCGCCGGCTGGTGCGCTACGCCTTCGAGCTGGCCGCCAAGCGGGAGCGCAAGAAGCTCACCCTCGTGCACAAGCACAACGTGCTGGTCAACGCGGGCCGGCTCTACGCCCGGCTGGTCGAGGAGATCGGCGCCGAGTTCCCGCAGGTCGTCGTGGACTACCTGCACGTGGACGCCGCCACGATCTTCCTGACCACGGACCCCGCGCGCTTCGACGTCATCGTCACCGACAACCTCTTCGGCGACATCCTCACCGACCTCGCCGGCGCCGTCACCGGGGGCATCGGCCTGGCCCCCGCCGGCAACATCAACGCGGACCGCACCGCGCCGTCGATGTTCGAGCCCGTCCACGGCTCCGCCCCGGACATCGCGGGGCAGCAGAAGGCGAACCCGGTCGCCGCGATCCTCGCCACGGCCATGATGCTCGACCACCTCGGCCACCCCGACCTGGCCGCGCGGATCGAGGCGGCCGTGGAGAAGGACCTCGCCGAGCACGGCACCGAGGACCGCAGCACCGCGCAGGTGGGCGATGGCATCCTCGCCCAGCTGGCCTGAGCCGCACCCGCCCGTGCTCCGGGGATAGGCTGGAGCACGAACCATCCGCCCGCCCCGCGTGCCGGTCGCCACGGGGTCGACCCCGCAGGGAGACGCAGTGACCACTCAGCCCACCACCTTCGCCCACCACCTCAACCAGGACCCGGTCCCGGAGGAGGTGCGGGCCGCCATCCTCGCCGATCCGGGCTTCGGCACGAACTTCACCGACCACATGGTCAAGATCGACTGGTTCGGCGACGTCGTGGCGGGCACCGGCCGCTGGAGCGATCCGCGCATCGAGCCGTACGGGCCGCTGCTCCTCGACCCGGCGGCCGCGGTCCTCCACTACGGCCAGGAGATCTTCGAGGGCCTGAAGGCGTACCGGCACGCGGACGGGTCCGTGTGGACGTTCCGTCCCGAGGCCAACGCCGCCCGGCTCAACCGCTCGGCCCGGCGCCTGGCGCTCCCGGAGCTGCCGGAGGAGCTGTTCCTGGACTCCCTCCGGGAGCTCGTCTCCGCGGACGAGCAGTGGGTCCCGGACGGGGACGGCGAGTCGCTGTACCTGCGCCCGTTCATGATCGCCACCGAGGCGTTCCTGGGCGTGCGCCCCTCCCGGCAGGTGCTCTACTCGGTGATCGCCTCCCCGGCGGGCAACTACTTCGGCGGGCCCGTGAAGCCCGTCGACATCTGGCTCTCCCGCAACTGGGCGCGCGCGGGCCGGGGCGGCACGGGCGCCGCCAAGTGCGGCGGCAACTACGCGGCCTCGCTGATCGCCCAGATCGAGGGCGACACCCACGGCTGCCAGCAGGTCATGTTCCTGGACCACGACCGCGGGGACGCCGTCGAGGAGCTGGGCGGGATGAACGTGTTCTTCGTCTACGACGACGGCACGCTGGTCACCCCCGAGCTCACCGGCACGATCCTCGAGGGCGTCACCCGCAGCTCGATCATCCGGCTCGCCCAGGACCGCGGGATGGCCGTCGAGGAGCGCCGCTTCACCCTCGACGAGTGGCGCGAGGGCTGGCGGAGCGGTCGCATCACGGAGGCCTTCGCCTGCGGCACCGCCGCGGTCATCACCCCGATCGGCCGGCTGATCTCCACGGAGGAGACCATCGGGGACGAGGACGCCCGGCCGGGGCAGGTCACCATGGGCATCCGCCAGCAGCTGCTGGAGATCCAGACCGGCAGGGCGGAGGACCCGCACGGCTGGCTCACCCGCCTCGTCTGAGCCGCGTCCCTCCACGACCTGCCCCGCGGCGGAGCGGTTCCCGGCGCCGGGGGCCGCGCCGCCGCCGTGCGGGCCGTGGGATAGCCTGGACCCATGCGTATTGCCAGGTTCACGGTCGACAACGAGATCCACTTCGGCGTGGTCGGGGGTGAGGCCGGGCAGGAGACGCTCACCGTGCTCGCGGGCGACCCCTTCTACACCGGGATCCACCCCACCTCGCGGACCCACGAGCTGGCCGACGTCCGCCTCCTGGCCCCGGTGATCCCGCGCTCGAAGATCGTGTGCGTCGGCCGCAACTACGCCGACCACGCCGCCGAGCTGGGCAACGAGCTGCCCACCTCCCCGATGCTGTTCTTCAAGCCCAACACCTCCGTGGCGGGCCCCGGCGACCCCGTGACCCTGCCGTCCTGGACGGAGCAGGTCTCCTACGAGGGCGAGCTCGCCGTCGTCATCGGCCGGATGTGCAAGGACGTCCCCGTGGAGCGCGTTCCCGAGGTCGTCTTCGGCTACACGTGCGCCAACGACCTCACCGGCCGCGACGTCCAGAAGACCGACGGCCAGTGGGCCCGCGCCAAGGGCTTCGACGGCGCCTGCCCGCTGGGGCCGTGGATCGAGACCGACCTCGACACCTCCGCCGTCGCCGTGCGCAGCCGAGTCAACGGCGAGCCGAAGCAGGACGGCAACACCCGCGACATGGTCTTCGACGTGCCCTACCTCGTCTCCTACGTCTCCCAGGCGTTCACGCTCCTGCCCGGCGACGTGATCCTCACGGGCACGCCGGCCGGCGTCGGGATCGTCGACGAGGGCGACCGCATCGAGGTGGACATCGAGGGCATCGGTGTCCTGCCCACCGTCCTGCGCCGCTGACGGCGCGCTGCCGCACCCCGTCGTGCCGGACGGAGCACCGGCACCCACCGCACCACCACCGACACCCACCGACACAGCCACCGAAAGAGCCATGACTGCAGAGCCCCTCATCCCGGCCGCCTCCGATCCCGCCGCCACCCCGGTGCGCGTGCGGTTCTGCCCCTCCCCGACGGGCACGCCCCACGTGGGCCTGATCCGCACCGCCCTGTTCAACTGGGCCCACGCCCGGCACACCGGCGGCACCATGGTGTTCCGCGTCGAGGACACCGACACCCTGCGGGACTCCGAGGAGAGCTACCAGCAGCTGCTCGAGGCCCTGCACTGGCTCGGCATCGACTGGGACGAGGGCGTCGAGACGGGCGGCCCCCACGGGCCGTACCGGCAGTCCCAGCGCCTCGACGTCTACGCGGACGTCGCGGCCCGGCTGGTGGAGCACGGCGCGGTCTACGAGTGCTACTCCACCCCCGAGGAGGTCGAGGCCCGCCACCGGGCGGCCGGCCGCGACCCCAAGCTCGGCTACGACAACTTCGACCGCGACCTCAGCGACGAGCAGGTCGCGGCGTACCGGGCCGAGGGCCGTGAGCCCGTCCTGCGCTTCCGGATGCCGGACGAGGACATCGTGGTGCACGACATGATCCGCGGCGAGATCGTCTTCAAGGCCGGGTCCATCCCGGACTACGTGGTGGTGCGCGCCAACGGCCAGCCGCTCTACACCCTCACGAACCCCGTGGACGACGCCCTGATGGAGATCACCCAGGTGCTGCGCGGCGAGGACCTGCTCTCCTCCACGCCCCGGCAGATCGCCCTGTTCCAGGTGCTGGTGGAGATCGGCTTCGCCAAGTACGTCCCCGAGTACGGCCACCTGCCCTACGTCATGGGGGAGGGCAACAAGAAGCTGTCCAAGCGCGACCCCGAGTCCAGCCTCTTCCACCTCAAGGACAGCGGCTTCATCCCGGAGGGCCTGCTCAACTACCTGGCCCTGCTCGGCTGGTCCCTGTCCGCGGACGAGGACGTCTTCACCGTGGAGCAGCTCGTGGCGAGCTTCGACGTCCGCGACGTCCTGGCCAACCCGGCGCGCTTCGACCTCAAGAAGGCGACCGCCATCAACGGCACCCACGTCCGCATGCTCGGCGCCCAGGACTTCCGCGACCGGCTGGTCCCGTACCTGCAGGCCGGGGGCGTGCTGGGGGAGAGCCTCGACGCACGGCAGGGCGAGATCCTCGACCAGGCGGCCCCGCTGGTCCAGGAGCGGATGAACCTGCTCGGCGAGGCCCCCGAGCTGCTGTCCTTCCTGTTCGCCGGCGACGACGAGATCGAGGTCGCCGAGGACGCCCGCAAGCAGCTCAAGGACTCGGCCGGCGACGTCCTCCGGGCCGCGCTGGGGGCCCTGGAGCCACTGGAGGACTGGAGCGCGCCCGCCCTGGAGACCGCCCTGCGCGAGGCCATCGTGGACGGGCTGGGCATCAAGCCGCGACTGGCCTTCGGCCCCGTGCGCACCGCTGTGTCCGGCCGGCGGATCTCCCCGCCGCTGTTCGAGTCCATGGAGATCCTCGGCAAGGACTCGTCCCTGGCCCGCCTGCGGAAGCTGGCCGCCGAGCTCGGCTGAGCCCCCGCGCCCCGCGACGGCCCGCCCCGCCCCGTACACCGAGGCGGGGCGGGCCGTCGTCGTCGGCGGGGGAGTAACCTGCGCGCACCGGGAGGCCGCACCCGGGGGCTGCGGCGTAGCCTGGTGTGCGGGGGCGATCACCATGGACTGGACCTTCGACACCATCGACAGCATCGACACGATCGACGCCATGCGGGCGGGCCGCCCGCGGCACCGCAACCCGGTGCAGGGGGACACGATCACGTGGCTGCGCACCGGGGCCGAGACCGGCGGCGACCACGGGCTCCTCCTCGTCGAGGTGGACCCGGGCGGGGAGGTGCTCACCCACTACCACCGCCGGTTCGAGATGCGGCTGCGCGTCCTCGCGGGCAGCCTGCGGGTCCAGGTGGGCCACGCCGTGCGGGACCTGGGGCCCGGCGGGGAGGTGGAGGTCCCGGTGGAGCACCTGTTCCGGTGGAAGAACGACACGGGGAGCCCGGCCCGGTTCCTCGTCGAGGTCCGTCCGGCGCTCGAGGGGTTCGAGAAGGGGCTGGTCGTCCTGTACGGGCTCGCCCGCGACGGTCGCACCCGGCGGGACGGCAGGCCCCGGAACCCGATCCAGACCGCCGTCCTGGTCCGGTGGGCGGACATCAACCTGCCGGGCCTCCACCGCTGGCTCGACCCGCTGACCGGGGTGCTGGCGCACGTGGCGCGGCGCCGGGGGGTCGACCGGCGGCTGGAGGAGAAGTACTGCCGCTGAGGAGGACCACCCGATTTGCCGAGACCTCCCGCGGCCGGTATAGTTTTCTTGCGTTGCGCCGGTTGGTGCGGGAGACCGCAGGACCGGTGAGGACAGTGGGATATGGTGTAATTGGCAACACTACGGTTTCTGGTACCGTCATTCTAGGTTCGAGTCCTGGTATCCCAGCGCTGTTCCGCCCCGGGCGGAACCGCCCGGCACGGCAGCCCCGACCTCAGGTCGAGGCACCGGACGGAACGCGGCCCCATCGTATAGCGGCCTAGTACGCCGCCCTCTCACGGCGGTAACGCGGGTTCAAATCCCGCTGGGGTCACCGCAGAGAAGCCCCCGGACCACACTGGTCCGGGGGCTTCTTCGTGCCCGCGGAGGCCCCGTCGAGGCCCGGCCGGCGCCCCGTCGATCCCGGTTCGGCACGACGGCGCGGAGCTGGTACAGTGTTCGAGGCCGGTCGCGGGAAACCGCGGACCGGACGATCACGGCCCCATCGTATAGCGGCCTAGTACGCCGCCCTCTCACGGCGGTAACGCGGGTTCAAATCCCGCTGGGGTCACCACGGAGAAGGCCCCCGGACCACAGGTCCGGGGGCCTTCTGCATGCCCTGGTGCTTCTGCATGTCCGGGCGGCCCGGAACGCCCGGCGCTCACCAGGCCCAGCGGGCCTCCGCCTTCTCCCGGGCCGGGGACGCGGGGGCCTGGTCGGCGGGGCGCGCGGGCGGCACGTGCCGGCACAGGCGGTGGTCGGCGGCGGAGACGAGCCGGCGGGCGCCGGTGCCGGTCTCCCGGATCCACAGCACGCCGAACTGGGGCGCGACCTCCTCGACTGCGCCGGTGCAGCACAGGGAACGCTGCTGCCACACGTCGACCACGTCGCCGGTCGCGAGCTCGTCGAGGTCGTGGATCTGGCGGTCTGGGTACTGGATCATGGCCTTCTTCTTCCGGGGGGCGGTGCCGAGGTGCCCAGCATCCCGCGCCCACGTGACCGGGACGTTGCCGGGCGGTTGCCGGACCGTGAGGCTTCGCCCACGGCGGCGCCCGGAGCCGGCCGCGTCCTGGCAGGAGCTGCGGCTACGCCTCGTCGCCCGGGACCGGCGCCCCGGAGGGGAAGCCCGCCGCCACGTACGCCTCGTAGAGCCCGCGGAACTCCTCGGTCGGATCGGCCGGGGGAGGGGCGGCGGCACCGGTCGTCAGGTGCTCGGCCAGCGCGTCGAGGCACGCGTGCCAGCCCGCGGCGGTCCTGGCCGCGGCCGAGACGTCGTCCGGGGGCAGGAGGGTCACGAACTCCAGGGCGCACCGGCCCGCGCCCAGCGGCTCCAGGCCGACGCGCAGCTCGTCCGCCTCCCACGTGAACGCCAGGCGCCGTCCGGGCTCGGCGGCGAGGACGACGCCGTGGGTGGCGTCCTCGCCGGACGGGTCCTCCTCCGGGAAGACGAAGGCCAGGGTCGTGCCCTCCGCGGTGACGTCCCCGTCGAGCCGGCACGGGAACCAGGCGGCCAAGCCCGCCGGCGTGGTGACGGCCTCCCAGACGCGCTCCTGCGGGGCGTCGAGCTCCCGCCGGAACACCAGGGCGCCGCGGCCCTCGATCTCCTCGAACCTGCCGTACGCGCTCATGACGGACCCTCCTCCTCGGCGGGCCGGCGCGCTCACCGGCGCCGGTGCGCTGCTGTCACGGTAGCGGACCGCCCCGGCCCCGTGACAGGAGGGACCGGCCCGCCGCGGCGACCGCCGTCGTCGTCCGGGCCCGCGCGGCGCCGAGGGCGGCGGTCCCGGTGCGGGACCGCCGCCCTCGGCGCGCGGCACGGCGCTGGTCAGACCAGCTGCGCGTCCAGGGTGATGTCCACGGACAGCGCCTGGGAGACCGGGCACGTGGCCTTGGCCTCCTCGGCGATGCGGTCGAAGTCCTCCGCGGACAGGTCCGCCACCTGGGCCCTGACGGAGAGCTTGACCCCGGTGATGCCCTCGCCGGCCACGAAGGTGACCTCGGCGGAGGTGTCCAGCTGGGTGGGCGGTGTCTTGTTCTCGGCGAGCAGGCCGGACAGCCTCATGCAGTAGCACGAGGCGTGCGCGGCGCCGATGAGCTCCTCGGGCGTGGTCTTCGGGCCGGGGCCCTCCTCCGAGCGCGTCTTCCAGTCGACGTCGAAGGGGCCCAGCCCCGAGCCGTCCAGACGGGCGGCGCCCGAGCCGCTGGCGAGATCGCCGGTCCAGACGGTGCTGGCCCTGCTCACGACGGGTTTCGGCATGGTTCCTCCTGAAGTTCCACGGCACGCGGGCGCTCCGCCTGCCGGCGCCGGGGGCGCTGCCTGCCACGATACCGATCAGGCTGCTGATCTGTCCGGGCGGCGACGGCGAAATGTTGCTCCCGGCCGGTCCTGCGCCGCGCTCCCGCGCGTACGGTGGAGCCACCGGATCGCTGGGAGAACGCTGAGGAGAACGTCATGACCCTGCTCGTCGTCCTCGTGGCCTCGGCCGCGGCACTGCTCCTGGTGCTCCTCCACCCCCTGAGGGCGGCGGCGCACTGCGACACCATGGACGGTCCCACGGCCCTGGACGGCCGCAGGGCACTGGAGGCGAACAACCTGAACCACGCGCTCAAGTGGGTCGCCCCCGAGGCGGAGGAGGAGCTGCGGGAGGTGTTCGACAAGAGCGTCAGGGCGCGGGTGCTGGGCGCCGACGCCCGGGAGGTCGCGGACCGCTGGTTCCTGGAGAACCTGGTGCGGCTCCACCGTGCGGGCGAGGGGGCACCCTTCGCGGGTCTCAGGCCCTCGGGGGTGCCGGTCGATCCGAGGGTCGCCGCCGCCGACCGGTGCGTCGAGGAGGGGACGCTGCAGCCGCTCGCCGGGCTGGTGCCCCCGGACCGGCTCCCGGAGCTGGAGAAGAGGCTCACCGCCGTGCTGGAGCGGAAGGAGCACGACGTCGACGACGTCGAGGCGGGCCGGGCCTTCGTCCAGGCGTACGTGAGCTTCTTCAAGCTTGCCGAGGGCGAGGACGAGGGGCACGCCCACCACGCCCGTGCCGGGCACCACGACTAGTGGACGGCGACCACCATGGACGGGACGCTGCCGGCGGCGACGGCCGCCGTGCTCGGCGCCGCCGCCCTGGGGCTGCTGCTGCGCCGCCTGCTGGTCTTCGTGACGGAGGTCGAGTCGTCGTCCATGGCGCCGACCCTGGCCCCGGGACAGCGGGTGCTGACCCGGCGGCTGGGACGCGGGGGACGGATCCGGCGCGGTGACGTGCTCGTCGTGATGTCGGCCGAGCTCGGCAGGGCGGTCGTCAAGAGGGTCGTGGGCCTGCCGGGCGAACGGGTCGAGATCGACGGCGACGGGCGTGTCCGCATCGAGGGGACGCCCCTGGCCGAGGAGTACGTGAAGCATCCGGGGGGCCCGTCGGCCGGCACCTTCGCCGTCCCGGAGGGCCACCTGCTGCTGCTGGGAGACAACCGTGCGCGCTCGAGCGACAGCCGTGGCTGGAGCAGGCCCTTCCTCCCGGTCGCGGCGGCGCGGGGCAGGGTGGTCACGCGCTTCCGTGCGACGGCCGGCGCGGACAGAGGCCGGGTCCGGGACCCACTGGGCGGCCCCGGACCCGGCCCGCGGGGTGCGGCGGCACCTCCACCCGCCCATGGTGCCCCCCGCAGGGCCGGCGGGCCACAGGTTCCGCGCCCGTGATGCGCTTGCCGGACCCCGCGTGCGTTCCGCGGCCCCGGCGCGGGCCGGTCTCCCATGTCCGCTCTGTGACGTGTCCCCGATGACAGGGACCCCGGCGGCCGGTAGATTTGAGCTCTGCTGGGTCGCCGCCCAGCACGGGGGAAAGTCGTCCTCTGCGTGCAGAGGTGTCTCTTTCACCGTCCGCCGCACGGTCCCCGTGCGGGGAGTGCCCCGGTCCCGTCCCCCTCGTGACGGAGCCGGGGCACTTCGCCGTTCCGGGGCCTCCTGCAGCCGCCTGACGGCGTAGACCTCCTCCGGCATGGAGAAGCCCTCGGCCTCATCACCGGTGGTGCACCGCGCGGCCCAGGTCATCGGCGCACTCCCTGGTCGGTGGTCCCGTGGCTGCTTCGTCGGCACGCGCGGCAGCGCACTCGTCGGCACACGGCTCGGCCTGGCGTCCGGGCCAGGGACCCGGCGATGACGCGGCACCATCGTTCGCACCCGCACCTCTTTGTGTCGCAGGAGGGCGGCCCTCGAGCAGGGATGTCGCCCCATCCGCATTACGCAACACATCCGTGCCCGAACTGCCGGTATGCTTTCCGGGGCTCCAGACGGTGCCCGCCCCCGAGCCTTCGGCAAGGAGAGCCATGCAGCCCGCCACCGCGCTCCCGCACGGAGCCGTCCGCCCCCTGACCGTCCCAGCAGGTCCTGCACCTGCCGTGGGACCCACCCCAGGAGAGGCCGCGCACCGTGTCGACTGAGCTCGCCGTCCCGAACGCCGCCTTCGCCGTGGAGCTCGCCCGTCACGGGGACCGGCCGGCCGTCCTCACCGCCGACCGGACCGTGACCTACCGGGAGCTGGCCGGCCGCGTCGAGGCCGTGGCGGCCCGCCTGGGTCCCGTGCGACGGCTGGTGGCGCTGGCCGCCGCCAACGACCTCGACTCCCTCGTCGGCTATCTCGCGGCCCTGGCCGGCGGGCACCCGCTGCTGCTCGTGCCGGCCGGCAGGCCCGCGGCGCTGGATCCGCTCGTGGCCGCCTACGACCCGGACGTGGTCCTGCGCTCCGGGTCGGGGGAGGTGCTGCTGGAGGAGCGCCGGCCCGGCAGCCGCCACGAGCTGCACCCCGATCTCGCCCTCCTGCTGAGCACCTCCGGGTCCACGGGGTCGCCCAAGCTGGTGCGGCTCTCGCACGAGAACCTGCAGTCCAACGCCGAGTCGATCGCGCAGTACCTGCGCATCGGCCCGGAGGACCGCGCCGCCACCACGCTGCCCCTGCACTACTGCTACGGGCTGTCGGTGGTCAACAGCCACCTGCTGCGCGGCGCGGGCCTGGTGCTGACGGACCTGTCCGTCGTCGACCCCTGCTTCTGGGAGCTGTTCCGCGACCGGGGCGCCACGTCCTTCGCGGCCGTGCCTTACACCTTCGAGCTGCTCGAGCGCGTCGGCTTCGCGGAGATGGACCTGCCCGGCCTGCGGTACGTGACGCAGGCCGGCGGCCGGCTCGGCCCCGAGGCCGTGCGCCGCTGGGCCGAGCTCGGCCGCCGGCGCGGCTGGGAGCTGTTCGTCATGTACGGGGCCACCGAGGCCACCGCCCGGATGGCCTACCTGCCGCCGCACCTGGCGGCGGAGCGCCCCGGCACCATCGGCGTCCCGATCCCGGGCGGCTCCTTCCGGATCGACCCGGTGGAGGGGTCCGCGGACGGCGAGCTCGTCTACACCGGCCCGAACGTCATGCTCGGCTACGCCGAGAGCCCGGCCGACCTCGCGACCGGTCGCGAGCTGGAGGAGCTGCGCACCGGCGACCTGGCCCGGCGGCACCCGGACGGACTGTACGAGGTCGTGGGCCGGCGCAGCCGCTTCGTCAAGATCGTCGGCCTGCGGGTGGACCTGGGCCGGGTGGAGCAGCTCCTCGCCGAGCTCGGCGTGACCGCGGCCGCGGCTGGCTCGGACGAGCGTCTGGTCGTCGCGCTCGAGGGCGAGCACGACGCCCGGCTGCTGGCCAAGGCGCTCGCGGGGGACCTGGGGCTGCCCCGCGCGGCCCTCGAGATGCACGCCGTCGAGCGCCTGCCCCGCCTGGCGACGGGCAAGGTCGACTACCCGGGCGTGCTCTCCCTCGCGCCGGAGCGCCCCGCCGCTCCGGCGCCCCGTCCGGACCGGGCGGAGGGCCCGGCGGACGTGAAGCGGATCTTCGCCGAGGTGCTCGACCGCCCCGACGTCGACGACGACGACACGTTCGTCTCGCTGGGCGGGGACTCGCTGTCCTACGTGGCGGCCTCCGTCCGGCTGGAGCAGGCCCTCGGGCACCTGCCTCCGGACTGGCACGTCACGCCGGTGGGGGAGCTGGCGCCCCGGCCCGCCCGTCGCGCACGGCGCGTCCTGTCGTTCCTGGAGACCGGCGTCGTGCTGCGTGCGGTGGCGATCGTCTGCGTCGTCAGCGCCCACGTCGAGCTGTTCACGCTGCAGACCGCCCACGTGCTCTTCGCGCTGGCGGGGTACAACTTCGCCCGGTTCCAGCTCGCGGGGGAGCGTCTCCCGCGGCTGAAGCGGCAGCTGCGGAGTCTCGGGCGCATCGTGGTGCCCTCCGTGGCCTTCATCGCCTTCGCCTGGGTGGTCACCGACGACTACACCCTCGCCAACGTCGTGCTGCTCAACGGCATGGTGGGGCCCCAGGAGCTGACGAGCCAGTGGCACTTCTGGTTCGTGGAGATGCTGGTCTACGTCCTCGTGGCCGTGACGGTCCTCATGGCCGTGCCCTGGGCGGACCGCGCCGAGCGGCGCTTCCCCCTGGCCTTCTCCCTGGGCCTCGTCGCCGTCGGGCTGCTGAGCCGCTACGACCTGGTGGACCCGGGGCTGCCCAAGCCCGCGCCGGTGTTCTGGCTCTTCGCCCTGGGGTGGGCGGCCGCGCGCTCGCGGACGGTCCTGCAGCGCGGCCTCGTGTCGGCCGTCGTGCTGCTGAGCGTGCCCGGCTACTTCGACAGCACGCTCCGGGAGGCCACGGTGGCCGCGGGGGTCCTCCTGCTCCTCTGGGTGCCGGCGCTCCCCGTGCCCGCCGGCCTGCGGCGCCTGACCGGCTCACTGGCCGGGGCCTCGCTGTGCATCTACCTGACGCACTGGCTGGTCTACCCCGCACTGGTGCCGGTGAGCCCGGTCCTGGCCGTGGCGGTCTCGCTCGTCGCGGGGGTTGCCTACTGGGCGCTGTCCACCCGGGCGCTGGACGGGCTCCGCAGGCGGAGCGGGAGCCGGGCGCGCCGGCCCGTGGCCTCGGTCTAGGCGGGCACCCCGACGGCGGGTGCGGAGTGCGCGGCGGCCGCCGGCTGCGCCTCCCCCCTCGTCCCGTCCTGCGGGGCGGGGATGGGCCGGTGCATCACCACGGCCTCCAGGGGCGCCGCGCGCCGGGCCCGCTGCGGAGCGAGCCACTGGAAGCCCAGCCGTTCCCAGAAGGCGCGGGCCGGTTCGTTGCGGGCGATCACCGCCAGCATCAGCTGCCGGCACCCGGCCGCGGCCGCCGCCTCCTGGGCGTGCGCCAGCAGCGCGGTGGCCACGCCCTGACGGCGGTGGCCGGGACGGACCTGCAGCAGCCCGATGTAGCCGGTCGCCGGCGTCGGCCACCTGCAGGCCCAGTCGATCAGCCCCACCAGGGCACCGTCCGCGTCGAAAGCCCCCAGGAGCGTGGGGGCCACGTCGCCCGAGCCGTAGGCGGCCGACGACAGGAGGTCGTCCGCGTCCGCGGGGGAGGGCTCGCGGTCGAAGCAGGTTCTCGTGTGGTCGGGGTCGTTCAGCACGAACTCCGCGATCGCCGCCCGGTCCTCGGTGGTCAGAGGGCGCAACCTCAGCATTGGAGACACACTAGTGGGTCCTTCTGAAAAGAATGGAAGGTGCCCCGGCGCCCGCCGGGGGAGACGGGAACCGGGGCAGCCTGACCGCCGCGCACGAGGGGTGCGAGCGGTATGTCGAGGAAGCGGGGGACAACCTCGACGAGTACGTTACAGATTCGTTATCTAATCCGCCAGTACTCCCGGGCTCGGCCGACACGTTGTGGGCCGTTGTGGGGACAGGGTGGGGCTCGGGGGAAGGGGTGGGGTAAGGGTGCGGTCCGGCGGGCCGTCAGGAGGCGGTGTCCAGTGCGAGCTCCCGGAGCGGCGCGGGCAGACCGGCCGAGCGGCGCTGCAGGACCCCGCTGCGGAGCCGGCGGCGGCCGTCCAGCGCGGCCACGGCGGGCTCGGCCGGCATGTTCTCCGGCGCCAGGATCTCGACCGCGTCGCCGAGGCTCTCGTCCTGCTCCGCCGCCCAGCGCAGGAGGTCCACCGCCGCGGGCTCGAGGTGGTGCACGCAGGTGAGGTCCACGGTGACGGTGGCCCGGGGGAGCATCGTCCGGGCCCGGCGCAGCACGGGGTAGAGACCCTGCTGGTTCACCTCGGTCAGGGCTCCGGTCACGTTGACGCGGACGTACTGGCCGTCGAGGTCCACCTCGACCAGGACGGAGATCTTGCGGTTCACGGCGGTCCTCTCTCGTGCGGGGCGGGGCCCGGTGGCGGGCCGCTGGGCCGGCAGGAACAGTAAGCCCACTGTCCGTCCGGGCCCTCCTGGATACTAAGCATCCTGCGGGTTGCGCTGCAAACCGGGGGCCTCCGCGCTGCGGTGAAGGTTTCACGAAGTTTTGCGGGCTGGAGCGTCGCCGAAAGCCGTCCGGGAGGACACTGAATGCGTGGGTTCTCCGGGGTGCTGCGACGCGGGTGCCGGGGGCGCATTGCCGGTGCCAGGCCTTGATCGATACCCCTCGGGGGTATAGATTCGGAAAGACGACACGTTCGACGGCGGGACCTTGCGCCCCGCTCCGCGGAAGGAGCACAGCATGAGCACCCCCCACCACCACCACGACCACCCGATGGCCCCTGAGGACCTGCACGCCGATCACGACCACGGTCAGCACACAGGCCACCCCCTGGACCACCGGGACCACGCCGATGAGGCCACGCACGGGCAGGCCATGCCCCACGGCCACGCGTACTCGGCCGTGGACGAGGACCATCAGGTCCACACCCACGGGGAGCACGCAGGGCACTCCACGGCGATGTTCAAGAACAAGTTCTGGCTCTCCCTGGTCCTGTCGATCCCCGTGGTGGTCTTCTCCCCGATGGTCGGGCACCTGCTGGGCTACCACGTGCCCGAGTTCCCGGGCTCCACCTGGATCGCCCCGGTGCTGGGCACGGTCATCTTCTGCTACGGCGGCATGCCCTTCCTCAGGGGTGGGCTCACCGAGCTGAAGTCCCGGCAGCCGGGGATGATGCTGCTGATCGCCATGGCCATCACCGTCGCCTTCGCCGCCTCCTGGGTCACCACCCTGGGTGTCGGCGGCTTCGAGCTGGACTTCTGGTGGGAGCTGGCGCTGCTGGTGGTGATCATGCTGCTGGGGCACTGGATGGAGATGCGCGCCCTGGGCGCGGCCTCCTCCGCCCTGGACGCCCTGGCCGCACTGCTGCCCGACGAGGCCGAGAAGGTCGTGGACGGTGAGACCGTCACCGTGCCCGTCTCCGAGCTGGCCGTGGGCGACGTCGTGCTGGTCCGCTCCGGGGGCCGGGTGCCCGCCGACGGGCAGATCCTCGAGGGGACGGCCGAGTTCGACGAGTCCATGATCACCGGTGAGTCCCGGGCGGTCGCCCGCGGGGTGGGCGAGACGGTCGTGGCCGGGACGGTGGCCACCGACAACGCCGTGCGCGTGCGGATCGGGGCCGTGGGCGAGGACACCGCCCTGGCCGGGATCCAGCGGATGGTCGCCGCCGCCCAGGAGTCCTCCTCCCGCGCCCAGGCCCTGGCCGACCGTGCGGCCGCGTGGCTGTTCTGGTTCGCCCTGGCCGCGGGCCTGCTCACCGCCGTCGTGTGGACGATGCTCGGGCAGCCCGACGACGCGGTGGTGCGCACCGTCACCGTGCTCGTGATCGCCTGCCCCCACGCCCTGGGCCTGGCGATCCCGCTGGTCATCGCGATCTCCACCGAACGCGCCGCGAAGGCCGGGGTGCTGATCAAGAACCGCATGGCGCTGGAGCGGATGCGCACGATCGACGTGGTGCTCTTCGACAAGACCGGGACCCTCACCGAAGGCGCCCACGCCGTCACCGGTGTCGCCGCGGTCCCCGGGGTTTCCGAGGGGCAGCTGCTGGCGCTGGCCGCGGCGGCCGAGGCCGACAGCGAGCACCCCGTGGCCCGGGCCATCGTGACGGCCGCGGCGCAGCACCCCGAGGCCGCCGGGCTGGGCCTGCGCGGCAGCGGCTTCAGCTCCGTGACGGGCCGGGGCGTGCGCGCGAGCGTCGACGGCGCCGAGATCGCGGTGGGCGGGCCCAACATGCTGCGCGGGCTGGGCCTGGACACCCCGGCCGAGATCGCCGGGACCACGGGTGAGTGGGCCGGGCGCGGGGCCGGCGTCCTGCACGTCCTGCGCGACGGGGCGGTCGTCGGCGCCCTGGCCCTGGAGGACAAGGTCCGCGAGGAGTCCCGGGCCGCGGTGGCCGCCCTGCAGGAGCGCGGGGTGAAGGTCGCCATGATCACCGGCGACGCCCGCCAGGTCGCCGAGGCCGTGGGCGCGCAGCTGGGCATCGACGAGGTCTTCGCCGAGGTGCTGCCCCAGGACAAGGACACCAGGGTCACCGAGCTGCAGGAGCGCGGGATGACGGTGGCGATGGTCGGCGACGGCGTCAACGACGCCCCGGCCCTGGCCCGGGCCGAGGTCGGCATCGCCATCGGCGCCGGCACCGACGTGGCCATGGAGTCCGCCGGGGTCGTGCTGGCCGGCAACGACCCGCGGGCCGTGCTGTCGATGATCGACCTCTCGCGGGCCAGCTACACCAAGATGGTCCAGAACCTGGTGTGGGCCACCGGCTACAACGTGCTCGCCGTGCCCCTGGCCGCGGGCGTGCTCGCGCCGGTCGGGGTCGTGCTGTCCCCGGCGGTCGGGGCGGTGCTGATGTCGGCCTCCACGATCGTCGTGGCGCTCAACGCCCAGCTGCTGCGCCGGATCGACCTCGACCCCGCCCACCTGGCCCCGGCCCCCGCCCGCCGGCACGAGCCCGCGCACGAGCAGCCCGCCGCGGCACCCGTCCGCTGATCCCACCGATCCTCCGCCCCTCACCCCGCCCCCGACGAACCGACGAGAAGGACACACCGTGAAACGATCCACCACCCTCAGCACTCTCGCGCTGGCCTCCGCCCTGGCCCTGGCCGGCTGCGCCGCCGGCAGCGGTGAGAGCACCGGTGCCGCCTCGGAGCAGACCACCCCCACCGCGGCGGCCGGCGCCCAGACCGGCACCGCAGCCGCCGGCGCCACGACCGGGGCCCCCTCGGAGGAACCGGTCGCCGCCGAGCACGACGACGACGACGTGATGTTCGCGCAGATGATGATCCCCCACCACGCACAGGCCGTGCAGATGAGCGAGACGCTGCTGGCCAAGGACGACATCCCGACCGAGGTGCGCCAGTTCGCCCAGAAGGTCATCGACGCCCAGGGCCCGGAGATCGAGCGCATGAACTCCATGCTCGAAGCGTGGGGCGCCTCCGCCACCCCGGACGACGCGGACACCGGCCACGGCGGCCACGGCAGCGGCATGATGACCGAGGAGGACATGGCGGCGCTCGAGGAGGCCGAGGGCGAGGAGGCGGCCCGGCTGTACCTGGAGCAGATGATCGAGCACCACCGCGGCGCGATCGACATGGCCCGGGAGGAGGTCTCCAGCGGCGGGAACCCGCAGGCGGTGGAGCTGGCCCAGGAGATCGTGGACGCCCAGGAGGCGGAGATCGCAGAGATGGACGGCATGCTCCAGGAGCTGCCGGACCAGTCGTGACCTGACAGGTCACTCCCCGGCGGCCGCCGGCACACGGGGCCCCGGCAACAGCCACGACGAGAGAAGGAGCACGGTCATGATGTGGGGCGACGGCATGGGCTGGGGCATGGGCTGGATGTGGGGGTTCTGGATACTGCTGATCCTGGGCCTCGTCCTCCTGGTGTTCGTGCTGGTGAGATCCTTCACCGGCGGTGGCACTCCGCCGGGCGGCTACGGCCCGCCGCCCGGGGCGGGCCCGCGGCGGGCCCGGGAGATCCTCGACGAGCGCTACGCCCGCGGGGAGATCAGCACCGAGGAGTACCGGGAGCGGCTCCGCGGCCTCGAGGAGGGCGGTCGGTGAGCCCCCTGACCCGCCGGCAGCTGCTGGCGCTCGGTCTCGTGGGGGCGGGCGCGACGGCCGCCGGCGGGGCCGGGCTGTGGTGGGCGAGCACGGGCGGGGTGGGCCGCGGCGGCGGGCAGATCGTCGAGCCGCCCGTGCTGCCCAGCGCCGGGGGCCTGCTCGAGCAGGACCTGGAGGCCGCTCCGGCCCGGGTCCGGATCGGCAGCCGCACCGCGAACGTGCAGGCCTTCAACGGCTCCCTGCCGGGGCCCACGCTGCGCGTGCGCCCCGGCGACACCCTGCGCGTGCGGATGCGCAACGGCCTGGCGGCGCCCACGAACCTGCACGTGCACGGGCTGCACGTGTCCCCGGAGGGCAACGGCGACAACCCGTTCGTGAGCATCGCCCCGGGGGAGTCCTTCGACTACGAGCACCGGATTCCGGAGGACCACCCGCCGGGCACGTACTGGTACCACCCCCACCACCACGGGCACGTCGCCGACCAGATCGCCGCAGGCCTCTACGGGGTCATCGTCGTCGAGGACCCCGACCCGGTGCCCGTGACCCGGGAGCGGGTGCTCGTGGTCTCCGACCTGTCCCTGGACCCGGACGGGAACCTCTCCGACGTCACGCCCATGGAGCAGATGATGGGCCGCGAGGGGCGCATCGTGCTGGTGAACGGTCAGGTGCGCCCGCAGCTGTCGGCCGCGCCGGGGGAGCGGGAGCTGTGGCGGGTGGTCAACGCCTGCCCCGCCCGGTTCCTGCACCTGTCCCTGGACGGCCAGGGTCTGCGGCTGCTGAGCCGTGACGTCGGCCGGCTGCGCGAACCGGTCGACGTCACGGAGGTGGAGCTGGCGCCGGGCAACCGGGTGGAGCTGCTGGTGGAGACCCGCCAGGGCACGTCCACCCTGGTGACCTCTCCCGTCGACCGCGGCAGCATGGCCGGCATGATGGGCGGAGGGATGGGCAGGATGATGGGCGACGACCGGCCCGGCGGCGACGAGCCCGTCGAGCTCCTCACCCTGGGGGTGGCGGGTGACCGGGCCCCGGAGCCGGAGGCTGTGGCGGCCGCGGCACCGCTGCGCGACCTGCGCGAGGAGCCGGTCGCGCAACGGCGCACCCTGGACTTCGCCATGGGCGGCATGGGCGCCGGGATGATGGACGGCGGCATGTTGGACGGCGGCATGATGGACGACGGAGACGGCCCCGGCATGATGTCCTTCACCATCAACGGCCAGGAGTTCGACCCCGGCCGGCTCGACGAGACCGTGCGGGCCGGGACCGTGGAGGAGTGGATCCTGACCAACTCCAGTCCCATGGACCACCCCTTCCACCTGCACGTGTGGCCGATGCAGGTGGTCGAGGACGGGAACCGGGACCTGGCCGAGCCGGTCTGGCTGGACGTGGTCAACATCCCCGCCCGCGGCCGCGTGGTGGTCAGGGTGGCCTTCGACGACTTCCCCGGGCGCACCGTCTACCACTGCCACATCCTCGACCACGAGGACCTGGGCATGATGGGGACCGTCGAGGCCCGCTGACGGCGGGCCCGCCCCGAGCCACCGGTGCGAGCGCCCCGGTGGCACAGCGCCTCACCGCGCCCTCACGCCCGCCAGCTCCATGCGGTAGAGGAACGCGGCCATGGCGTCGCGGTTGATCGGCTGCAGCGCCCGGTAGCTGCGGGT
>NZ_BMEQ01000008.1 GCF_014636775.1 Kocuria dechangensis | reverse complement strand
CGGAGGTGGACGGGCCGCCGTCGTCGTTCAGGGGGCGATCAGATGTTGAAGCCCAGGGCCCGCATCTGGTCGCGGCCGTCCTCGGTGATCCGCTCGGGACCCCACGGCGGCATCCAGACCCAGTTCACGCGCCACTCGTCGACCATGGGACCGAGGTTCTGCTCGACCTGCTCCTCGATGACGTCCTGCAGCGGGCAGGCCGCCGTGGTCAGGGTCATGTCGAGGATCAGGGCGCCGTCCTCGGCCCACTTGGAGCCGTAGAGCAGACCGAGGTCCACGATGTTGACGCCCAGCTCGGGGTCGATGACGTTCTTCAGCGCCTCCTCGACCTCCTCCTTGGAGATCGGGCCCGCGGGGGCCTCGGTGGCGGGCTGCTCGGCCGGAGCGGCCGTCTCAGCGGGGGTGTCGGCCATGGCTGGCCTCCTTTCGCAGGGTGCGGACGGGTCGGCTACTTGGCCTGGGCCAGGTAGCGGTCGTAGCCCTCGTTCTCGAGCCGGTCGGCGAGCTCGGGCCCGCCCTCGTCGACGACGCGGCCGTCGGCGAACACGTGCACGAACTGCGGCTTGATGTAGCGCAGGATGCGGGTGTAGTGGGTGATGAGCATGACGCCCATGTCGTTGTTCTCCAGGGCGCGGTTGACGCCCTCGGAGACGACCTTCAGGGCGTCCACGTCGAGGCCGGAGTCGGTCTCGTCGAGCAGCGCGATCTTCGGCTTGAGCAGCTCGAGCTGGAGGATCTCGTGCCGCTTCTTCTCGCCGCCGGAGAAGCCCTCGTTGACATTGCGCTGGATCATGTCCGGGCTGATCTTCAGCTGCTCCATGGCCGCCTTGACGTCCTTGGTCCAGGTGCGCAGGGAGGGCGCCTCGCCGTCGATCGCGGTCTTGGCGGTGCGCAGGAAGTTGGAGGTCGTCACGCCGGGGATCTCCACCGGGTACTGCATGGCCAGGAAGAGGCCGGCGCGGGCGCGCTCGTCCACGGACATCTCCAGGACGTTCTGGCCGTCCAGGAGGACCTCGCCGGAGTCGACGACGTACTTGGGGTGCCCGGCGATGGTGGACGCCAGGGTGGACTTGCCGGAGCCGTTGGGGCCCATGATGGCGTGGACCTCACCGGAGTTGATGGTCAGGTTGACGCCCTTGAGGATCGGCTTGGTGGTCTCGTCGTCGAGCACGACGGACGCGTGCAGGTCCTTGATCTCGAGAGTTGCCATGGATGGTTCTCCTGTGGTCGAAAAAGTCTGTGAAAAATCTGTGCTCGGGAAGTGCTGGGCGGATCAGTGGTTCGCGGAGGTGAGCTCGTCCTCGACGGCCTGCCGCAGGCGGGCCTCGATGTCCTCGACGCCGATCTGCTGCAGGATCTCGAAGAGGAAGCCGCGGACCACGAGCCGGCGCGCCTCGTCCTCGGGGATGCCCCGGGACATGAGGTAGTACAGGTGCTCGTCGTCCAGCTGGCCGGTCGTGGAGGCGTGGCCGGCGCCGGCGATGAGGCCGGTCTCGATCTCCAGGTTCGGCACCGAGTCCATGCGCGGGCCGTCGTTGAGGATCAGGTTCCGGTTGAGCTCGTAGGTGTCGGTGCCCTCCGCGGTGGAGCGGATGAGGACGTCGCCGACCCACACGCCGTGCGCGTTCTCGCCCTGCAGCGCGGACTTGTAGGTGACGCGCGAGGTGCAGTGGGGCTGCGCGTGGTCCACGAACAGCCGGGACTCCAGGTGCTGGCCGGCGTCCACGAAGGTCAGCCCGTACATCTCCACAGAGCCGCCGGGGGCGTCGAAGCGGGTGGACGGGGCGACGCGCACGAGGTTGCCGCCGAGGGAGACGAGCACGTGCTTGAACGAGGCCGAGCGGCCGAGGCGGGCCTGCTGGGCGGAGGCGTGCACGGCGTCGTCGTCCCACTCCTGGAGGGTCACGACGGTGAGGTTCGCGGAGTCCCCCACCCGGAACTCGACGTTCTGCGAGACCACGGCGGTGCCGTGGTGGCGCAGCACGACGAGGGCCTTCGAGAAGGGCTCGGCGTCGACCACGAGGTGCTGGGCGGCCGGGGTGCCGTCCGTGCCGTGGATGTCCACGAGGACGGGGGCGTCGAGCTCGACCTCCTTCGGGACGGTGAGCACGGTGGCCTCGCCGAAGGAGCTCCACGCGTTGGCGGCGACCCGGTCCTCGGGCTTGCCGGCGGCGCCGATGCGGGCGTCGTCGCGCCCGACGGTCTCCACGCGCACGGCCTCCGGGCCGTCCACGACGACGACGGGCGCCGGCCCGGTCAGCTCGTCGGCGTGCAGGCCCTTCAGGCGCTTGAGCGGGGTGAACCGGAAGTCCTCCTCCTTGCCCGTCAGGGGCGCGAAGTCCGCGACGTCGTAGGAGGCGAACCGCTCGGCGCGGGAGGCCGCGGGGGCCTCCCGCGGCGTCTGGCCGGAGCCGGTCCGGTCGTGGTCGGCGGCGAGCTTCTCGCCCTCCTGGTCCATGCCCGGGATGGCGACCCGCCGGTCGCCGACGGGGACGCCGTCGACCTTGTCGGCCACGGCGTCGTGGACGTCCTTGGCCTTCTCGGCGGCCTTCTCGGCCACCGCCGTGGCGGCGGAGGCCGCGGCCTCCGCGGCGTTGCGAATCGTTTCGTTCAGCTTGGGCATGTCAGCCAACGGATCCTTCCATCTGCAGTTCGATGAGGCGGTTCAGTTCCAGTGCGTACTCCATGGGCAGCTCGCGGGCGATCGGCTCCACGAAGCCGCGCACGATCATCGCCATGGCCTCGTCCTCGGCCATGCCACGCTGCATCAGGTAGAACAGCTGCTCCTCGGAGACGCGGGAGACGGTCGCCTCGTGGCCCATGGTGACGTCGTCCTCGCGGATGTCGACGTACGGGTAGGTGTCCGAGCGGGAGATCGTGTCCACCAGCAGGGCGTCGCAGACCACGTTGGACTTCGAGCCGTGCGCGCCCTCGCGGACCTGGACCAGGCCGCGGTAGGCCGCGCGGCCGCCGTTGCGGGCCACGGACTTGGACACGATCGACGAGGACGTGTTCGGGGCGATGTGCACCATCTTGGAGCCGGTGTCCTGGTGCTGGCCCTCACCGGCGAACGCGATGGAGAGGGTCTCGCCGCGGGCGTGCTCGCCGGTCATGTAGACCGCCGGGTACTTCTGCGTGACCTTCGAGCCGATGTTGCCGTCGATCCACTCCATGGTGGCGCCCTCGTGGGCGATGGCGCGCTTGGTCACGAGGTTGTAGACGTTGTTCGACCAGTTCTGGATGGTCGTGTACCGCACGCGGGCGTTCTTCTTGACGATGATCTCCACGACGGCGGAGTGCAGCGAGTCGGTCTTGTAGATCGGCGCGGTGCAGCCCTCGATGTAGTGGACGTAGGAGCCCTCGTCCGCGATGATCAGCGTCCGCTCGAACTGGCCCATGTTCTCCGTGTTGATGCGGAAGTAGGCCTGCAGCGGGATCTCGACGTGCACGCCCTTGGGGACGTAGACGAAGGAGCCGCCGGACCACGCGGCGGTGTTCAGCGCGGCGAACTTGTTGTCGCCCACCGGGATGACCGTGCCGAAGTACTCCTCGAAGAACTCCGGGTGCTCCTTGAGCGCGGTGTCGGTGTCCATGAAGATGACGCCCTGCGCCTCGAGGTCCTCGCGGATCTGGTGGTAGACGACCTCGGACTCGTACTGGGCGGCGACGCCGGAGACCAGGCGGCCGCGCTCGGCCTCGGGGATGCCGAGCTTCTCGTACGTGTTGCGGATGTCCTCCGGCAGGTCCTCCCAGGTCTGGGCCTGCTTCTCGGTGGAGCGCACGAAGTACTTGATGTTGTCGAAGTCGATGCCGGAGAGATCCGCGCCCCAGGTGGGCATGGGCTTGCGCTCGAAGAACTTCAGGGCCTTCAGGCGCAGCTTGGTCATCCACTCCGGCTCGCTCTTCTTGGCCGAGATGTCCTTGACGACGTCCTCGTTGATGCCGCGGCGCGCGGTGGCGCCCGCGGTGTCCGAGTCGGCCCAGCCGTACTCGTACGTGCCGATGCCCTCGAGCTCCGGGTTCTTCTCCAGGATGTCGGCGATGACAGTGTCGTTGCCGCTGGCGATCTGTTCAGTCATGACGGCCTTCCTCTGTGGTGTGGTCCGTGGTGTGGTCCGTGGTCTGGTCGGTGGTGCCGGCCGCGGGGGCCTGGGGCGTTCCCGCGCCCGGCCGGATCGTGGGGCGCGCCAGGGGCACGTGCGTGGTGCACACGTGGGCGCCGGCCGCCTGGGTGGAGAGCCGGCGGACGTCGGTGCCGAGCAGGCGCGCGATCAGCTCGGTCTCGAGCTCGCAGAACAGGGGGTAGCGGGCGGCGAGGTCGCGCACCGGGCAGTGGCCCTGGCACAGCTGCGCCGAGACGATGGTGCGGCGCTCCCCGTGGCCGATGGCCACCTCGTTGGTGGAGGCCGCGAACCCGTCGCGGCTGAGCAGCCGCACCAGCACGGGCAGGCGGTCGGCGACGTCGTCCCCGGCGGCCTCGACCTCGGGCCGGTAGGCCTCCTCGAGGCGGTCGACGCGCTCCTGGATGAAGGCCCGCAGGGCCTCGGGCCCGGCGAAGCGGCGGATGCTCTCGAGGGCGTCGGTGGCGATCTCGAGGTAGTCGTCGCCCAGCTTGGCGTGTCCCTCCGGGGCCACCACGTAGCGGCGGGCGGGCCGCCCGGCGCCGCCGGTGGGGCGGCGCACCATGGTGACCTCGATGTAGCGCTGCTGCTCGAGGGCGTCGAGGTGGCGGCGCACCGCGGCCGGGGTGAGCTCCAGCATCTCCCCGAGGTCGGCGGCCGAGACGGGGCCGTGCTCGAGCACGGCGCCGAGGACGCGGGAGCGGGTGTTCTCCTCCTGCTCCGCCCGCGGCCCGGGGCGCGGGCGGCTCCGGGATTCCGTGGTCTGAGTCATGGGTGAACCGAGTGCTTCCTGGTCGGGGGTGGAGGAACGCTGCGGGGCGGGCGAGCACGCGGAGGCGCTCGCAGCCCTGAATACACAACCGAAGTATGTCGTAATTCATTCCGGCATGGCCAGTAAGCTGAGCCTTACCGAAAGCCGGCGGCGCGGGCGGCCCGTGCGAGCATAAAGACGACTTACTCATAATAACGCCTTTTGCCGGGCCTGGCCATGGGACGGGCCCTCCGGCGCGCCGCACTACACTGGTCCGGTGCCCGCCCAGAGTCCCACCACCCCCTCGACCGCGTCCTCGACCGCGTCCGCGAGCGCGCTGTCCATCGAGCGCCTCGTCAAGGAGTTCCCCGCCCGCCGCCGCTCGCGCCCCTCGCCGGGCCCCGGAGCCACCCGGGCGGACGTCGTGCACGCGGTCAACGGGCTCTCCCTGGAGGCCCGCCGCGGGGAGGTCACGGCGCTGCTCGGCCCCAACGGCGCCGGCAAGACCACCACCCTCGAGTGCGCCCAGGGCCTCCAGCGCCCGACCTCCGGGACCGTGCGCCTGCTGGGCCAGGACCCGTGGCGGGCCTCCCCCGCCCTGCGCGCACGGGTCGGCGTCATGCTCCAGGACGGCGGGCTGCCGCAGGCCGTGCGCCCGCTGGAGCTGCTGCGCCACGTCGCCTCCCTCTACGGCAGCCCCCGGAACATGGACGAGCTCGTGGAGCGGCTCGGGATCAACGGCTTCGACCGCACGGTGGTCCGGCGGCTCTCCGGTGGCCAGCGGCAGCGCGTGGCCCTGGCCGCCGCACTGGCCGGGCGCCCCGAGGTCGTCTTCCTCGACGAGCCCACCGCCGGGATGGACCCGCAGTCCCGCAACATCGTGGTGGACCTCGTCCAGCAGCTGCGCCGCGAGGGCACCAGCATCATCCTCACCACGCACCTGCTCGACGACGCCCAGCGCCTCGCCGACCAGGTCTACATCGTCGACCACGGCCGGGTCATGGCCCAGGGCTCCGTGGCCGAGCTCGTGGCCCCCGGCGAGGACGCCCCCGCCGTCCTGGCCCTCACCCTCGCCCCGGAGCACCTCGACGCCGGCCGCTGGCCGTGGGAGGCCCCCGAGTTCGCCGGGATCCAGGTCGCCCGCGACGAGCGGACCGTGACGCTCACCGGGCCCATCACCCCGCCCCTGCTCGAGGCCGTCACCCGGTGGTTCACCGCCACGGGGGCCATGCCCGAGTCCCTGTCCCTCCAGCCGCGCACCCTCGAGGACGTGTTCCTCGACATCTCCGGACGGGAGATCCGATGACCACGACGCCCGCCACCCCCGCCCTGCCCGGAGCCACGGGCGGCCCCGCGCCTCTGCCCCGCCGGGTCGTGGCGCAGGCCCGTTTCGAGACGGTGGCCATGCTCCGCAACGGCGAGCAGCTGCTGCTGCTGGTGGTCCTGCCGCTCATGGCGCTCGTGGCGCTCACGTACACCCCGCTGCTGGACGGCGTGCTGCCGGCCGGGGCGTCCCGGGTGGAGATCGCCGTGCCCGGGGTGCTCGCCCTGTGCGTGCTCTCCAACGCCTTCTCCGGCCAGGGCATCCAGACCGGCTTCGACCGCCGCTACGGGGTGCTGCGCTTCCTGTCCACCACGCCCCTGGGCCGCAGCGGGCTGATCGCCGGGAAGCTGCTGGCGATCCTCGCGGTGCTCGCCGTGCAGTACGTCCTCGTGGCCGGGCTCGGCGCCGCCCTGGGCTGGCGCCCCGGCCCGGGGGCCCTGCTCCTCTCGGTCCCGGTGCTGCTGCTCGGCGCCGCGGCCTTCACGGGGCTGGGCCTGCTGCTGGCCGGCACCGTGCGCGCCGAGGCGACCCTCGCGGTGACCAACCTCGTCTGGGTGCTGCTGGCCGCCGTCGGCGGGACCCTGTTCCCCTCCACCACGCTGCCGGGCGCGGCCTCGTGGCTCGTCGACGTCCTGCCCTCCGGGGCCCTCGGGTCGGCGCTGCGGGAGACGTTCCTCACGGGCGGCCCCTCCCCCGCGCCGCTCGTGGTCCTCGCCGTGTGGGCGCTCGCCTCCTGGGCCGCCGCCCTGCGCTGGTTCCGCTGGAGCTGACAGGCGTCGGGGCCGCGGCCCGACCCGGATAAACTGGGACACGATCCCCGCCCGCCTCCGTCCGGAAGTGAACCCATGACCCGCGCCACCGGCCCCAGCGACGTCGACGAGCACGGCAGCCTCCTGCTGCCCACCCGGATCACCCCGTGGGTGCGGTGGCTCGCCGTCGCCTCCCTCGTGGCCAACGCCCTGCTCATCCTCACGGGCGGGCTCGTGCGCCTCACCGGCTCCGGCCTGGGCTGCCCCACGTGGCCCCGCTGCACGGACGCCTCCTGGACGAACACCCCCGAGATGGGGATGCACGGTGTCATCGAGTTCGGCAACCGGCTGCTGACGTTCCTGCTCGCGGCGGTCGCCGTGCTTTCCTTCCTGGCCGTGCTGCGGCTGCGCCGGCAGCACCCGGACCTGTACCGGATGGCCCTCGTCCTGGGCCTGGGCATCCCGCTGCAGGCCGTGGTCGGCGGGATCACCGTCCTGACCGGGCTCAACCCGTGGCTGGTCGGGATCCACTACCTCATCTCCGGCGCCATGATCGCCCTGGCGACCGTGCTCGTGAACCGCACCCGGCGCTACTCGCTGCCCGCCGTGCGGGACGCCGAGCGGCCGGGCCAGGCCTACGGGCACCGGCGCACCATCCGGGCGCTCATGACCGCCCTCGGCGTGCTGAGCGCGCTGATCCTCTACCTCGGCACCCTGGTCACGGGCACCGGCCCGCACGCGGGGGACGACACGAGCGTCCGGCACACCTTCGACGCCTACCTGATCACCCGCGCCCACGCGGTGCCGGTGTACCTGATCGTGGCGTCCGTGGTCCTGGGCCTCGTCCTGGCCCGCCGGCACCGCTGGCCCGTCCCCGTGGCCTCGGGGCTCAACGTCCTGATGGCCGTGCTCGTCCTGCAGGCCCTCGTCGGCTACTACCAGTACTTCAACGGCGTGCCGGTCGTGGCCGTCGCCCTGCACCTGGTCGGCTCCGCCGTGCTCGTGTGGGCGGCCGCCCGGACCGTGGAGAAGGGCTTCGCGGTGACCCGCACCCCGGACGTCGTGGTCCGGGCGGACGACGGCGCCCGCACCGCCGGCACACCCGCCCGCGGCTGAGCGGACCCGCCCGCCGCCGCGGGGGCCCGGACACGGTCCGGGTCCAGTTTCAGGCTCAGGCTCAGGCTCAGGCTCAGGCTCAGGAGAGGGTCTCCGGGGCCTCGTCCAGCAGCTCCTCGACCGCCTCCGCCAGCCGCTGCCGGCTGGGCGAGGGGATCGGCAGCAGCGGCCGGCGCGGCGGCGTCGTGGCGACCCCGCACACCTCCGCCAGGGCGTAGAGGGAGCTCAGGGGCCGCTCCTGCCGCAGGATCTCCATCAGCGGGGCGAGCGCGGCCCGCCAGGTGCGCACGGCGCGGTCGTCGCCGTCGACCACCGCCTGCCGGAACGCCGCGTACTGGCGCGGCAGGACCGCCGCGATGCCCGAGTGCCACGCGGCCGCGTCCGGCGCGGCCTCGTGGATCAGCCGCTCCCCGCTCACCCCATGGGCGGTGCCCGGCTCGGCCAGCTCGGCGAAGCGCCGGCGCCGGCGGTCGAACTCCTCCGCGGAGTCCGCGGTGTCCTTGAAGGCGTTGACGTTCTCCAGCCAGGACAGCTCGGCGGCCAGCTCGACCGGGTAGGTGAAGCCCGTCGTCGTGGGGTTGTTGTAGACGCACACGGGCAGGGAGACGGCGGCGGAGACGGTCTCGACCTGGTCGGCGATCTCCTGGGAGACGAGCGGGATGTAGGACAGCGGGTTGAGCACCAGGCCGTCCGCGCCGCTGTTCTCCGCGGCGTAGGCCATCTCGAGGACCTCGCGGGTGGTCATGGCGGAGATCCCCGCCCCCACGGGCACGCCGGAGCCGCGGGCGGCGTCCACGGCGACCCGGACCACCTCGGCCCGCTCCTGGCCGGAGAGGTACGCGAAGCTGCCCGAGCTGCCCAGGACCACCACGCCGTCCACGCCGGAGCGGGCCAGCCGCCCCACGTAGCGCTCGAGGGACTCCAGGTCCAGCCGTCCGCCCTGCTGGAACGGTGTGATCGGGTAGGCGACGAGCCCGGTGAAGGTCATGCTCAGCATGCGACCATCCTAGGCACGGCCCGGCGGCGTCCCCGTCCGGGGCGGCACGGGCGCCTGCGGCCCGGCAGCATCCCGGGGGCGTGCCGCGCGTGAGCCGCGGGTCCTCAGGTGCTGCCCACCGCGACCGGGGAGCCGGCCCCGGCAGGCCTCAGAGGACGGGACCGCCGACGAAAGGGTCCACGGCGAGCGCGACGAACACGAAGGTGATGTAGGCGATCGAGCCGTGGAAGACGTACATCGCCTGCTTGTCCGTGGGCCGGCCGGCGACGGCGAGGGCGTGCAGCCTGTGGCTGTGCCACACGAACCAGGCGCCGGAGGCCAGGGCGGTCACGGCGTAGACCCAGCCAGCCCCGCCCACGGGGACGAGCAGGAGGGAGCAGATGACGGTGGCCCAGGCGTAGAGGACCACCTGGCTGCCCACGGTGCGGGCCCCGGCCACGGCGCCCAGCATGGGCACGCCGGCGCGGGAGTAGTCCTCGGCGTACTTCATGGACAGCGGCCAGTAGTGCGGCGGGGTCCACAGGAAGATGAACAGGAAGAGGATGAGCGCGGGCCAGTCGAGGCCGCCGGTCACCGCGGCCCAGCCGATGAGCACGGGCATGCACCCGGCCACGCCGCCCCAGACGATGTTCTGGGCGGTGCGGCGCTTGAGCAGGATCGAGTAGAAGACCGCGTAGAGGAAGATCGCGACCACGCCGAGCACCCCGGCCAGGGCGTTGACGCCCACGGCGAGCCACACGACGGAGACGACCGAGAGCACCCAGGCGAAGCCCAGCGCCTCGCGGTCGCTCACCTCGCCGGTGACGAGCGGGCGCTTGGCCGTGCGCTTCATCACCCGGTCCTCCTCCCGGTCGATGTAGCAGTTGAACGCGCCGGCGGCGCCCGCGGCGAGCGTTCCGCCGACCAGGGTGTTGAGGATCAGCCAGAAGTCCGGCATGCCCTGCTGGGCGAAGATCATGGTGGGCACGGTGGCCACGAGCAGCAGCTCGATGATCCGCGGCTTCATGAGCGCCACGTAGGCCCGCAGCTTGCGGGAGGCCGTCATGCGGCCCTCGTAGCGGGGGGCCGGAGCCACCTCCCCACCCGTGCGCACGGTGCCGGAGGCGGAGCGCCCCGCGGTGCCCGATGTCTCGAGTGAGTTCACAGAATCATTGCTCCCGGTTGCGGTGGTGGTCCCCCGGCTCCGCGCGGGCGCCCGGGGACGACGTGCGGTCGTCCGGGGCGGTCGGCGCGGCGGGCGCCGGGCGCGGAACAAGGTCCCATACAGCATACCGCGTGCCACCGCCCCGGCCCGCCCCGCGCAGGCGCCGGAGGGCGGCGGGAGGCCCGGTGCCGGGTGCCGTCGGTCACGTTCCGGAAATGCACGTGACCTAAGCTGGTGACAGAACGCCGGCCCGGTGGGCCGGTGACCGCTGCGCACGGCAGCGGGCCCCCATCAGAAAGGGACTCGATACTCGTGACCGACCTCGATCAGAAGCTGATCTGGACCGAGCAGGACCAGCGCGCCGTCGACACCGTGCGCGTCCTGGCCGCGGACGCCGTGGAGAAGGTGGGCAACGGCCACCCCGGCACCGCGATGAGCCTGGCGCCCGCGGCGTACCTGCTCTACCAGAAGGTCATGCGCCACGACCCGACCGACGACCGGTGGACCGGCCGCGACCGCTTCATCCTCTCCCCCGGGCACACCTCGCTGACCCTGTACCTGCAGCTGTTCCTCTCCGGCTACGGCATGGAGCTGGAGGACATCGAGAGCCTGCGCACCTGGGGCTCCAAGACCCCGGGCCACCCCGAGTACCGGCACACCACCGGGGTGGAGATCACCACCGGGCCCCTGGGCCAGGGCCTGGCCTCGGCCGTGGGCTTCGCCTACGCCCAGCGCTACACCCGTGGCCTGCTCGACCCGGAGACGCCCCAGGGCGAGTCCGTGTTCGACCACACGGTCTACGTCATCGCCTCCGACGGAGACCTCCAGGAGGGCGTGACCTCCGAGGCGTCCTCGCTGGCCGGCGTGCAGGAGCTGGGCAACCTCGTGGTGATCTACGACCAGAACCACATCTCCATCGAGGACGACACCGACGTGGCGTTCACCGAGGACGTGTGCAAGCGCTACGAGGCCTACGGCTGGGACGTGCGCAGCGTCGACTGGACGCGGACCGGCGAGTACGTCGAGGACGTCGCCGAGCTCTACGAGGCGATCCGCGCCGCGAAGGCCGAGACCTCCAAGCCCTCGCTCATCGCCCTGCGCACGATCATCGGCTGGCCCGCCCCGAACAAGCAGAACACCGGCGGGATCCACGGCTCCAAGCTCGGGGCCGAGGAGGTCGCCGAGACCAAGCGCGTCCTGGGCTTCGACCCGGAGCAGTCCTTCGTGGTGGAGGACGAGGTCCTCGCCCACACCCGCGGCATCGCCGACCGGATGGCGCCGGTGCGCGAGGCGTGGGAGCAGAGGTTCCAGCAGTGGCGGAAGGCGAACCCGGAGCGCGCGAAGCTCTACGACCGGATCCGTAACGAGGAGCTGCCCGAGGACTACGCCGAGGCGTTCCCCGTCTTCGAGGCCGGCAAGGACGTCGCCACCCGCTCGGCCTCCGGGAAGGTGATCAACGCGATCGCCGACACGTTCCCCGAGCTGTGGGGCGGCTCGGCCGACCTCGCCGGATCCAACAACACGACCATCGAGTCCGCCAAGTCCTTCATCCCCGCGGCCCGCTCCACGGACAAGTGGTCCGGGGACCCCTACGGCCGGGTGCTGCACTTCGGCATCCGCGAGCACGCGGCCGCGGCGATCGTCAACGGCATCGTCATGAGCTCGCAGACCCGGGCGTTCTCGGGCACGTTCCTGATCTTCTCCGACTACCAGCGCCCCGCCGTGCGCCTGGGCGCGCTGATGAAGGTCCCCGCGATCTACGTGTGGACGCACGACTCGATCGGCCTCGGCGAGGACGGCCCCACCCACCAGCCCGTCGAGCAGCTGACCGCGCTGCGGGCGATCCCGGGCCTGGACGTCGTCCGCCCCGCGGACGCGAACGAGGTCGCCGTCGCCTGGCGCACCATCCTCGAGCAGCACGAGCGCCCGGCCGGCATCGCGCTGACCCGGCAGAACGTGCCCACCTTCGCCCGCGAGGACCTCCACCCGGACGCGGAGGGCGAGCTGTTCGCCTCCGCCGAGGGCGTCGCCCGCGGCGGCTACGTCCTCGTGGACGCCGAGGGCGGGGAGCCCGACGTGATCCTGATCGGCACCGGCTCCGAGGTGGCCCTGGCCGTCGAGGCCCGCCGGAAGCTGGCCGAGCGGGGCGTGCGCGCCCGGGTGGTGTCCATGCCGTGCCGGGAGTGGTTCGACGCCCAGGAGCCGGCCTACCGGGAGTCCGTGCTGCCCGCCTCCATCCGGGCGCGGGTGTCGGTGGAGGCCGGCGTGGCGATGTCCTGGCGCGACCTCCTCGGCGACGCCGGGCGCGCCGTGTCCCTGGAGCACTTCGGCGAGTCCGCCGACTACCAGACCCTCTACCGCGAGTTCGGGATCACCCCCGAGGCGGTCGTCGACGCGGCCCAGGAGTCGATCGAGGCGGCCGTCCAGGCCGCCGCGGCGCGCTGAGCGGCGCCCCGTCCCGGCCTCGACGTCCCACCAGACCCAGCAGACCCAAAAGACCCAGAAGAACTGAGAGACACCTATGACCTCCCCCACCAAGAAGCTCTCCGCCGCCGGCGTGTCGATCTGGCTCGACGACCTCTCCCGCGAGCGGCTGACCTCGGGCAACCTGCAGAAGCTCGTTGACGAGAAGGACGTCGTCGGCGTCACGACCAACCCGACGATCTTCGCCGCCGCCCTGGCCAAGCACGACGCCTACGAGGCGCAGGTCAAGGAGCTGGCCGCGGCCGGCGCCGACGTCGACGAGGCCGTCCTGGCCATCACCACCGACGACGTGCGCGAGGCGTGCGACCTGTTCGCCCCGATCGCCGACGCCACCCAGGGCGAGGACGGGCGCGTGTCCATCGAGGTGGACCCGCGCCTGGCCCAGGACGCGAAGGCGACCGCGGCGATGGCCCAGCGCCTGGCGCAGACCATCGACCGGCCCAACGCCCTGATCAAGATCCCGGCGACCGAGGCGGGCCTGCCCTCGATCACCGCCACGATCGCGGAGGGCATCTCCGTGAACGTGACCCTGATCTTCTCGCTCGAGCGCTACCGCGCGGTCATCAACGCCTACATGCTCGGCCTCGAGCAGGCGCTGGAGAACGGCAAGAACCTGGCCACCATCCACTCCGTGGCCTCGTTCTTCGTCTCCCGCGTGGACGCCGAGATCGACAAGCGGCTGGACGCGATCGGCACCGACGAGGCGGCCGAGCTGCGCGGGAAGGCCGGGCTGGCCAACGCCCGCCTGGCGTACCAGATCTACGAGGAGTCCCTCGACACCGAGCGGTGGCGCCGCCTCGCCGCGGCCGGGGCCAACGCCCAGCGGCCGCTGTGGGCCTCCACCGGTGTGAAGGACCCCGCCTACCCGGACACCCTCTACGTGACCGGGCTCGTGGCCCCCAACACGGTCAACACCATGCCGGAGAAGACCCTGGAGGCGACGTTCGACCACGCCGAGGTCCTCGGGGACACGATCACCGGCACCTACGAGGAGTCCAGCGAGCTCCTCGACCGCGTCGCCGGCGTGGGGATCTCCTACGACGAGGTCGTCGAGCAGCTGGAGGCCGAGGGCCTCGTGAAGTTCGAGGACAGCTGGACGGAGCTGCTCGAGACCGTCCGCGCGTCTCTCGACAACGCCCGCTGACCCGGCCCGCCGACCGCGCACCGACCCCGCACCGACCCCGAGGAGAGCCCATGAGTTCCCTGTCCGTCCAGACCTCCGGCGCCGCCCGCGAGGCCGTCGACCGGCACGTCCCCGCGCTCGTGGCGGAGGGCTTCGCCGGGAAGCTCTTCGCGAAGGACCCCACCCTGTGGGGGGCCGCGGCCGAGGAGGAGTCGGCCAGGCGGCTCGGCTGGGTCGAGGCCGCCGCCGTGTCCCGGCCGCTGGTGCCGGAGATCGCCGCCCTGCGGGAGGAGTTCGCCGCGGAGGGCGTGGACCGCTTCGTCCTCGCCGGCATGGGCGGGTCCTCGCTGGCCCCCGAGGTGATCACCCGGACCGCGGGCGCGGAGCTGTTCGTGCTCGACTCCACCGACCCGGAGATGGTCGCGGCGGCCCTGGCGGACCGCCTCGATCGGACCGCGATCGTGGTCTCCTCGAAGTCCGGCTCCACGGTGGAGACCGACTCGGCGCGCCGGGTCTTCGCCCGGGCGTTCGAGGACGCCGGCATCGACGCCGCCTCGCGGATCGTGGTGGTCACGGACCCCGGCTCCCCCATGGAGTCCGCGGCCCGTGAGGCCGGCTACCGCAGGGTCTTCACCGCCGACCCGTCGGTGGGCGGGCGCTTCTCCGCCCTCACCGCCTTCGGCCTGGTGCCCGCCGGCCTCACCGGCGTGGACGTCGAGGCCCTCCTGGACGACGCCGAGGAGGCCGCCGAGGTCCTGCGCGAGGACGCCGAGGACAACCCCGGCCTGCACCTGGGCGCCGCCCTGGGCGGGACGGTGCCGCTGCGGAACAAGATCGTCCTGCGGGACCTGGGCTCCGGGATCGTGGGCTTCGCCGACTGGGCGGAGCAGCTGATCGCCGAGTCCACCGGCAAGGAGGGCACCGGCGTGCTGCCCGTCGTCGTCGGGGACGGGGACGCCCCCGAGGCCGGCGCCGCGGATGTGCTCCTGGTGGAGCTCGTGGCCGTGGACGAGGAGGCCGCCCCGGAGGGCGACACCGTGCGGGTCTCGGGCTCCCTGGGCTCCCAGCTGATGCTGTGGGAGGTGGCCACGGCCGTGGCCGGGCGGATCCTGGGGATCAACCCCTACGACCAGCCGGACGTGGAGTCCGCGAAGAACGCCACCCGGGCGCTGCTCGCCGACAAGCCCGAGCCCTCCGCGGCGGACGCCCGGGACGGCGCGGTCGAGATCCGCGGGGACCAGGAGCTGCTCGAGGGCGCCGAGACCGTGGAGGAGGCCCTGCGGAACCTGCTCGGCCGGCTCCCGGAGACCGGCTACGTGGCCGTCCAGGCGTACTTCGACCGGCTCGCGTGGGCCGAGCTCGAGCGGCTGCGCCCGCTGTTGGCCCGCGCCACCGGCCGCCCGGTGACCTTCGGCTGGGGCCCCCGGTTCCTGCACTCCACCGGTCAGTACCACAAGGGCGGGCCGGCCGAGGGCGTGTACCTGCAGATCACCGCCGCCTCGGCGGAGGACCTGGAGATCCCCGACAGCCCGTTCAGCTTCGGGGAGCTCATCTCCGCGCAGGCCGACGGCGACGCCCAGGTGCTGGCCGACCACGGCCGTCCGGTGCTGCGCCTGCGGCTGACGGACCGCGCCGGGGGCGTGGCCCAGCTGCTGCGCACCGTCGAGGCGCTGTGAGCCCGGCGGAGGCGCCCGCCCCGCTGTCCTAGACTGGGGGGACGCCACGGTCGGCGCGGGTCCGCCCGCGCCGACCGTTCCCGCTTGCAGGCCCTCGCCGCCGGCCCGCGCGGACCGGACGAGACGTGAAGGAGACCCCTTGCCAGACAAGAATCCCCGCAATCCCCTGCGGGACCCGAGGGACCGGCGCCTCGTGCGGGTCGCGGCGCCGTCCGCGCTCGTGCTCTTCGGCGTCACGGGGGACCTCGCCAAGAAGAAGCTGCTGCCGGCGATGTACGACCTCGCCAACCGCGGCCTGCTGCCGCCCTCGTTCGGGCTGGTGGGCTTCGGGCGCCGCGACTGGTCCCACGAGGAGTTCCGGGACGTGGTGCGCGAGTCCGTGGAGACCTACGCCCGCACGCCGTTCCAGGAGGACGTGTGGCGCCAGTTCTCGTCCGGGATCCGCTTCGTGCGCGGGGAGTTCGACGAGGACAAGTCCTACGAGGCGCTCAAGGCGACCCTGAAGGAGCTCGACGTCCACTACGGCACGCGCGGCAACCACGCGTTCTACCTCTCGATCCCGCCCAAGGCGTTCGAGACGGTCTGCCAGCAGCTCGCCGACCACGGCCTCGCCCACCACGAGAAGGCCTCCGGGTGGCGCCGCGTCGTCATCGAGAAGCCCTTCGGCCACGACCTCGAGTCCGCGGCGGAGCTCAACGCGATCGTCGAGCGGGTCTTCCCCGCGGACTCCGTCTTCCGGATCGACCACTACCTGGGCAAGGAGACGGTCCAGAACATCCTGGCGCTGCGCTTCGCCAACCAGATGTTCGAGCCGCTGTGGAACAACCGGTTCGTGGACCACGTGCAGATCACCATGGCCGAGGACATCGGCATCGGCTCCCGCGCGGGCTACTACGACGGCGTGGGCGCGGCCCGCGACGTCATCCAGAACCACCTGCTGCAGCTCCTGGCGCTGACCACCATGGAGGAGCCCCTGTCCTTCCAGGCCCACCACATGCGCTCGGAGAAGGCGAAGGTGCTGGCCTCCGTGGTGGTCCCCGGGGACCTGGCCGCCTCCTCGGCGCTCGGCCAGTACACGGCCGGGCTGCAGGGCGGGCAGCAGGTCAGGGCGTTCCACGAGGAGCAGGACATCCCGGCGGACTCCCGCACGGAGACCTACGCGGCCCTGCGCCTGGACATCAACAACCGCCGCTGGGCGGGCGTGCCGTTCTACCTGCGCGCCGGCAAGCGCCTGGGCCGGCGCGTCACCGAGATCGCCGTGCAGTTCAAGCGCTCCCCCAACCTGCTCTTCGAGGACAACGGGCACGAGGACCTGGGGCAGAACGTGATCGTGATCCGGATCCAGCCCGACGAGGGCGTCACCATCCGGCTGGGCTCCAAGGTGCCGGGCACCCAGTCGGAGATCCGCGACGTCACCATGGACTTCGGCTACGGCCACGCCTTCACCGAGTCCAGCCCCGAGGCCTACGAGCGGCTCATCCTGGACGTGCTGCTCGGGGAGCCGCCCCTGTTCCCCGACCACGAGGAGGTCGAGCTGTCCTGGCGGATCCTCGACCCGTTCGAGGAGTGCTGGGCGCAGCAGGAGACCATGCCGGAGCCCTACGCCCCCGGGTCCTGGGGCCCGGCCGGGGCGGACGAGCTGCTGGCCCGCGACGGACGCGTCTGGAGACGACCGTGATCGTATCGATGGAGAACACCACCACCTCGGCCATCGAGAAGAAGCTGCACCAGCTGCGGGACCAGCACGGCGTCGTGACGCTGGGCCGGGTCCTGACCCTCGTCATCCTGGCGCAGGCCGGGCACTCCGAGGCCGCGCTGGAGGCCGCGAACTTCGCGAGCCACGAGCACCCGTGCCGGATCATCATGCACGTGGCGCACTCCACCGCCGACAGCACCCGCCTGGACGCGCAGCTGCGCATGGGCGGGGACGCCGGGGCCTCGGAGGTGATCCTGCTGCACGGCTACGGCGAGCTCGCGGTGCCCACGGAGACGCTGTTCTCGGCGCTGCTGCTGCCGGACGCCCCCATCGTCGCCTGGTGGCCGCACGGCGTGCCCCGCTCCTCGCCGACGACGACCTCGATCGCCGGCATCGCCCACCGCCGGATCACGGACTCGGCCCGGGACGTGGACGCGTTCCGGACGCTGGAGGACCTCAGCTCCCGGTACGTGCCCGGCGACACCGACCTCGCGTGGACGCGCGTGACCAACTGGCGGATCCAGCTGGCCGCGGTCCTCGACCAGGCCGCCCCCGCGCCCGTGCGGGAGGTCGTGGTCGAGGGAGCGGGCCGCTCCCCCAGCGTCGTGCTGCTCGGCGTCTGGCTGGCCACCCGCCTGGACGCCGAGGTGTCCTTCATCAACGCGCCGGGCCCCCGGCGGCTGGACCGCGTGACGCTCGTGCGGGACGACGGCGAGATCGTGCTCGAGCGCCCCGGCCGTGCCGTGGCCGTCCTGCGCCAGCCGGGCCAGCCGGACCAGCAGGTCGCGATGCCGGTGCGGGACCTCAACGGCTGCCTGGCCGAGGAGCTGCGCCGCCTGGACCCCGACGAGGTCTACGGCGAGGTCCTCACCACCGGCCTGCGGGACGTGCGCGTGGCCCGGATCGTGGACACCGCGGGCGAGATGCTCCCCGGGGCCGCCGCCTTCCTCGCCGCCCACGGCGGCGAGCGGGAGCACACCGGGGAGCTCCCCTCCCCGGTCAGCACGACGGTCCGCGGGGAGGCGGACGCGTGAGCGGGCACCTGGAGACGATTGCCCACCCGGACAAGGCCGCCCTCGCGGCGGACGTCGCCGACCGCGCGCTCACGGTCCTCGCCGCGGCCCAGGAGGAGCGCGGCGAGACCACGGTCGTGCTGACCGGCGGGACCATGGGCGCCGCGGCGCTGGCGGCGCTCGCCGCCTCCCCCCGCCGCGACGGCGTCGACTGGTCCCGGGTCAACGTCTGGTGGTCCGACGAGCGCTTCGTGGCCGAGGACAGCCCCGAGCGCAACTGCCGGCAGGCCGCCGACGCCGTGGCCGGTGCCCTGTCCCTGAACCCGGACCGGGTGCACTGCATGGGCAGCACGGACGACTTCGCCACAGCCGAGGACGCCGCGGAGGACTACCGGCACGAGCTCGCCGCGGCCGCCGACGCCGAGCACCGGGCCGGCGGCCACCCGCGCTTCGACCTCGCCCTGCTGGGCCTGGGCCCGGACGGGCACGTCGCCTCCCTCTTCCCGGGCCGCCCGCACGTCCACGACGACGACGCCACCGTCCTCGCCGTGCACGACTCGCCCAAGCCGCCTCCGGACCGGGTGACCATGACCCTGCCGCTGATCAACGCGGCGGAGCAGATCTGGTTCGTCGTGGCTGGGGCCGACAAGGCCGGGGCCGTGGCGGCCGTGCGCGCCGGGGCCCCGCTGGACGGGACGCCCGGCGCGGGCGTGCGCGGGACCGAGGAGACGCTGCTGCTCGTGACCGAGGACTGCCTGCCCCGCTGACGGCCCCTCCCCGACGGGCCGGGCCGGCAGGCGGCGCCCGTCGGGCGGCGCCGGGAAACGGCAGCGAGAACGACACCGACCCCGGTCCTCGGGGGCCCGGGATGTCGGGCCCCCGAGGACCGGGGTCAGTGGGCGGTCGGGGCCGGTCGGCTCAGACGGCCGCGGTCTCGGCGAAACGCATCGTCAGCGCGTACGCGGCGATCGACAGCGCCCACACCACGGCCGTGGCGGTGGTGAGCCGGATCAGGTTCTTCTGGGCCACGCCCGAGGTGTTGAGGGACTGGGTCATGCCGCCGCCGAACATGTCGGAGAGTCCTCCGCCCTTGCCCTTGTTCAGGAGCACGAGCAGGACGGCCAGGAGGCTCGTGACCACGATGATCACCAGGAGCACGGTCTGCAGAATTTCCACTGGGGCCTTCCCTCGGGGTCGGACGCGAGCAGCCGCGCCCGGGGCGGGCGCGGACGGGCAGGGCTCGTGATCAGTCGGTCACGAGGTGCTGCTCGAACCTGGCAATGCTAGCAAACTCCTCGGCGTCGAGGCTGGCCCCGCCCACGAGCGCGCCGTCCACGTCCTTGCCCTGCAGGATCTGGCCCACGTTGGAGGACTTCACCGACCCGCCGTAGAGGACGCGGGTCTTCGCCGCGGTCCCGTCGTCGTAGAGGGAGGCGAGCTCGGCGCGGATCGCCGCGGCCATCTCCTGGGCGTCCTCGGGCCCGGCGACCTCGCCGGTGCCGATGGCCCACACGGGCTCGTAGGCGACCACGAGCTCGGCGACGCGCTGGGCGTCGAGGCCCGCGATGGACCCGCGCAGCTGCTCGAGGGTGTGCGCCACGTGCTCGCCGGCCTGGCGGACCTCGAGGCCCTCGCCCACGCACAGCACCGGGACGAGGCCGTGGCGGTGGGCGGCGGCGATCTTGGCGTTGCACAGCGCGTCGGTCTCGCCGTGGATCGTGCGGCGCTCGGAGTGGCCCACGAGCACGTAGGTGCAGCCGAGCTTGGCGAGGAACTGCCCCGAGATGTCGCCGGTGTAGGCGCCGGAGTCCTGGTCGGAGAGGTCCTGGGCGCCGTAGACGACGCGCAGGTCGTCGCCGTCCACGAGGGTCTGCACGGAGCGCAGGTCGGTGAAGGGCGGGAAGACGGCCACCTCGGCGCGCGCGTAGTCGTGCTTGGCGTCGTCCAGGGTCCACGCCAGCTTCTGCAGGAGCGCGATGCCCTGGACGTGGTCCATGTTCATCTTCCAGTTGCCGGCGATCAGCGGCGTGCGGTCGAACGTTCCGTCGGTCTGCGAGGTCATCTGATGTTCCTGTCCGCGGCGGGTGCGCCGCTGGTCGTGCGGTGTGCGGGAAGGGCACCCCGGGCGTGGTGCTCCGGGGTGCCCTTCCGCCGTGGTGGTGGAGCCCGGGGGTCAGACGCCGAGGGCGACGACGCCGGGCAGCTCCTTGCCCTCGATGAACTCCAGCGACGCGCCGCCGCCGGTGGAGATGTGGCCGAACTGGTCGTCGGAGAAGCCCAGGTTGCGCACGGCCGAGGCGGAGTCGCCGCCGCCGATCACGCTCATGGCGTCCGAGGCGACGATGGCCTCGGCCACCGCGCGGGTGCCGCCGGCGAAGGCCTCCATCTCGAACACGCCCGCCGGGCCGTTCCAGAACACCGTCCTGGCGCCCTTGATCTTGTCGGCGAACAGCTTCGCGGACTCCGGGCCGATGTCGAGGCCGAGCCCCGAGGCGCCGATCCTGCCGGACTCGATGGCGTCGACCGGCCGGACCTCGTGGTCGGCGTCGGCGGCGAACTTCGCCGCGTAGACGATGTCCACCGGCAGGATGATCTTGGTGCCGGCCGCGGGGGCCTTCTCGAGGTAGTCCTTCACGGTCTCGATCTGGTCCTTCTCCAGCAGGGAGCCCCCGACCGGGTGGCCCTGGGCGGCGAGGAACGTGAAGACCATCCCGCCGCCGATGAGCAGCGAGTCGGCCTTGCCGATCAGGTTCTCGATCACCGCGAGCTTGTCCGAGACCTTGGACCCGCCCATGACCACCACGAAGGGGCGCTCCGGGTCGGAGACCACCTTGGTGAGGACGTCGAGCTCGCGCTTGACCAGGTCGCCCAGGTAGGCCGGGAGCCGCTGGGCGATGTCGAAGACGGAGGCGTGCTTGCGGTGCACCGCGCCGAAGGCGTCGTCCACGTACGCGCCGTCGTCACCGGTCAGGGCGGCCAGCTCGTCCGCGAAGGCGCCGCGCTCGGCGTCGTCCTTCGAGGTCTCGCGGGCGTCGAAGCGGACGTTCTCGATCACCAGGACCTCGCCGTCGGCCAGGGCCGCGGCCTTGGCCCGCGCGTCCTCCCCGACCACGTCGGTCGCGATCCGCACCGGGAAGTCCGCCAGCTCGGCGAGCTTCTCGGCGGCGGGGGCGATCGAGTACTTCGGATCCGGCTGTCCCTTGGGCCGGCCGAGGTGCGCCATCACGATGACGCGGGCCCCGGCGTCGGCCAGCTTCTTCAGGACCGGCAGGGACGCGCGCACGCGTCCGTCGTCGGTGACCGTGGAGCCGTCCAGGGGGACGTTCAGGTCGGAACGGACGAGGACGCGGCGCCCGGCCACGCCGTCGGCGATGAGTTCGTCAAGTGCATGTGCCATGCCTCTCACCCTACCCCGGGGCCCGCGCGCAACCGGGGATCAGAGCTGGTCGGCGACGTGCGAGACGACGTTCACGAGCCGGACGGTGTAGCCCCACTCGTTGTCGTACCACGCGATGACCTTCACCTGGTTGTCGATGACCTTGGTCAGCTGCGCGTCGAAGAGGGTGGAGACGTCGTGGCCCTGGATGTCGGTGGAGACGATCGGGTCCTCGGTGTACTCGACGATGCCCTTCATGGGGCCCTCGGCGGCCTCCTTCATGGCGGCGTTGACCGACTCGACGGTGACCTCCTTGCTCGCCTCGAAGGTGAGGTCCACCAGGGACCCGGTCGGGACCGGGACGCGCACGGCGAAGCCGTCCAGCTTGCCCTTGAGCTCCGGGAGCACCAGGCCCACGGCCGCGGCGGCACCGGTGGTCGTCGGCACCATGTTCAGGGCGGCGGCGCGGGCGCGGCGCAGGTCGCTGTGCGGGCCGTCCTGGAGGTTCTGGTCGGCGGTGTAGGCGTGGATGGTGGTCATCAGGCCGCGCTCGATGCCGAACGCGTCGTTGAGGACCTTGGCCATCGGCGCGAGGCAGTTGGTGGTGCAGGACGCCGCCGAGATGATGTTCATGGAGGCGGAGTCGTAGGTGTCGAGGTTGACGCCCGGCACGAAGGTGCCGTCGATCTCCTTGCCGGGGGCGGACAGGACGACCTTCCGTGCGCCGCCGTCCAGGTGGGCCTTCGCCTTGGTGCCGTTGGTGAAGCGGCCGGTGGACTCGATGACGACGTCCACGCCCAGCTCGCCCCAGGGAAGCTTGGCCGGGTCCGGCTCGGCGAGGAACTTCACCTCGTGGCCGTCGACGGTCATGACGTCGCCGGAGAGGCTGACCTCACCGTCGAAGCGGCCCATGATCGAGTCGTACTTGAACAGGTGGACCAGGGTCTTCGGGTCCGTGAGGTCGTTGACCGCCACGACCTCGATGTTGCGCCCGTGCTTGCGCACCGCGCGGAGGAAGTTGCGCCCGATGCGCCCGAAACCGTTGATGCCCACTCGAATGGTCACTGCGTTCTCCTGGTGTGTGTTGGGGTCTTTCGGCATTCCACGAGCAATTCTACGTGGTATTCGATGGGTTGTCTTGGGGTCGTGAAAGATTTAACCGAAAATTCTTCCCAAACCCACACAAAACCACATCAAAGAAGACGTCTGGACCCGATCCCACAGAGAGCATGTGGGCTTCCCCGCCCAGGGTGAAACGCCCCGCGCCCGCCGTCCGGGAGGACGGCGGGCGCGGGGACCGGCGCGGGGACCGGCGCGGGGACCGGCGCGGGGACCGGCGCTTCGGCCGGCGCGGGGTTCAGGCGACGGGAGCGCCCGTGCCCACCCCGGTGTCCGTGCCGGGGATCCGCAGCTCCTCCGCCCGGCGGTCGGCCATGGCGAGCAGCCGCCGGATCCGTCCGGCGATGGCGTCCTTGGTCAGCGGCGGGTCGGCGAGCCGGCCGAGCTCGTCGAGGCTGGCCTGCTTGTTGGACAGCCGCAGCTCCCCCGCCAGCCGCAGGTGCTCCGGGACCTCGTCGCCGAGGATCTCCAGGGCGCGCTCGACGCGCGCGCCGGCGGCCACGGCGGCCTGGGCCGAACGGCGCAGGTTCGCGTCGTCGAAGTTGGCGAGGCGGTTGGCGGTGGCGCGGACCTCCTTGCGCATCCGCCGGTCCTCCCACTGGAACAGGGTCTGGTGGGCGCCCATGCGCGTGAGCAGCGCCGCGATGGCGTCGCCGTCCCGGATCACCACGCGGTCCACGCCGCGCACCTCGCGAGCCTTGGCCAGCACGCCGAGCCGGCGGGCGGCGCCCACCAGGGCGAGGGCGGCCTCAGGGCCCGGGCACGTGAACTCCATGGCGGCCGAGCGGCCGGGCTCGGTGAGGGAGCCGTGCGCCAGGAACGCCCCGCGCAGCACGGCCTCGGCGTCCGCCACGGCGCCGCTGACCACGGCCGGCGGCAGGCCGCGGACCGGGCGGCCCCGGGAGTCGAGCAGACCGGTCTGGCGGGCCAGGGCCTCGCCGTCCTCGACGACCCGGACCACGTAGGAGCTCCCGCGCCGCAGCCCGCCGCCGGAGACGACGACGAGCTCGCTCGCGTGGCCGAACACCTCGGTGACGGCGCGGCGGATGCGGCGGGCCGTGGCCGCGGAGTCCACCTCGGACTCGATCACGATCCGGCCGGAGACGATGTGCAGTCCGCCGGAGAAGCGGAGCAGGGCGGAGAGTTCGGCCCGCCGCTCGGAGGACTTCTTGACCTCGAGGCGGGACAGTTCTTCCTTGACCGATGACGTCAGGGCCACGCGGTTCCTTTCCTGGGGCTTGGGGCGTCTCCTGGGGAGACGGGAGAACGAAGGGGGATGTTCAGGGGCTGTCCGGGGTGCGTGCCGGGGGGTCCGGGCCCCGGGCGGTGCGCGGTGGGGACCGCCCGGGGGCCCGGCGCTCAGCAGTGGCGGCCGAAGATCTCCTCGTACGCGGCGGCGAGCTTCAGCGAGTTGTGCACCGCGCTGCCGGGGCCGGTGCGGACGTCGGCGTAGAAGACCTCGGCGCCGAGCGTCGCGGCGACCTCCTGGAGGTCGCCCGGGTCCTCGGTCGCGGAGGGGTCCGCGAGCACCACGTCCAGGGTGAGGTCGGGGCAGTAGTCCCGCAGCACCCGCAGGTGGTCCGCGGCGGTCTTGCCCCGGGTCTCGGTGTCCGGGGAGAGGTTGAGCGTGACGCAGCGCCGCCCGGGGGTCCGGCAGATCGCCTCGCCCAGCTCGGGCAGCAGCAGGTGCGGCAGCACGGACGTGTGCCAGGAGCCGGGGCCGAGGACCACCCAGTCGGCCGCGCCGACCGCCTCGACGGCCTCGGGGCACGCCGGGGCGTCGGGGGGCACGAGGCGGACGTTGCAGACGTCGGCCTCCTTCGCCAGGCGGGACTGGCCCGTCACCGTGCGGAGGCTCGCCGGGTCCGCGGAGCATCCCGTGGCGAGCGGGGCCGCTCCCGGGGCGAGGGCGGGGACGTCGCCCTCGATGACGAGGGGATGGGTGGACATGGGCAGGACGCGGCCCCGGGCGCCGAGCAGCGCCCCCGCCCACTCGAGGCCGGCGACGGGATCGCCCAGCAGCTCCCAGAGGGTCACGATGAGCAGGTTGCCCAGGGCGTGGTTGTCCAGCGTGGTGGTCCGCTCGGGGGTCGAGCTGAAACGGTGCTGCATGACGTCGCGCCAGGTCCGGCCCCACTCGGAGTCGTCGCACAGCGCGGCCAGCGCCATCCGGAGGTCCCCCGGCGGGAGGACGCCGAGCTCGCTGCGCAGCCGCCCGGACGAGCCCCCGTCGTCGGCCACCGTGACGACCGCGGTGACGGCAGGGGTGATCCGCCGCAGCGCCGACAGGTTCGCGGAGAGGCCGTGTCCGCCGCCGAGGGCGACCACGGAGGTGCTCCCGCCGCCGGGGCGGCGGGCCGCGTCGGGCGAGTGGTGCGGGTCCGCGTCGGCGCGGGAGCTGAGCGGCAGCCGGGGGAAGGTGCCGGTCGGTGGGTGGGTCATGGATGGTCCAATGGGGGTCAGGGCGAGCCGGTCACTCCCGGCCCATGTCGCGGTGCTGGATGTTGACGGTCACGTACGGCAGCTTGGCGAGCCGGCGGGCGATCTCCTCGCTCACGGCCACGGAGCGGTGCTTCCCTCCCGTGCAGCCGATCGCGATGGTGGCGTAGTGCTTGTTCTCCGTACGGTACCCCTCCAGGACGGGCTCCAGCATCGAGACGAAGCGGTCGACGAAGAGGCGGGGCCCCTCGTCCTGGAAGACGTAGTCCCGCACCTCCGGGTCCTTGCCGGTGTGCGGGCGCAGCGCGGGGACCCAGTGCGGGTTCGGGATGAACCGCACGTCGGCCACGTAGTTGGCGTCCGCGGGCACCCCGTACTTGAAGCCGAAGCTGAGCACGGTCAGGCGCAGCACCACGGGCCCGTCCGCGGAGAAGAGGTCCGCCACGGCCTTGGACAGCGCGTGGACGTTGAAGCCGGAGGTGTCGAGCACCACGTCGGCCGAGTCCTTGAGGTCCTTCAGCAGCGCCCGCTCGGCCTTGATCCCGTCGAGGATCCTGCCCCCCGCCTGGAGGGGGTGCGGGCGGCGCTGGTGCTCGTAGCGGGAGACGAGGACCTCGTCGGCGGCGTCGAGGAACAGCACGGAGAAGTCCACGGCGGAGGCCTGGAGCGCGGCGAGCGTCTCCCGCATGTCGCTGAACAGGGCCTTGCCGCGGACGTCGATGACGACCGCCAGCCGCGGCAGCGCCTGCGGGGTGCGGGCCACGAGATCGGCCAGGGTGCGCAGCATCTGCGGGGGCAGGTTGTCGACAACGTACCAGCCGAGGTCCTCGAGGGCGTTGGCGGTGGTGCTGCGCCCGGCCCCGGACATGCCGGTGACGATGAGCAGCTCCGCGCTGGTCGGCCGGACGGGGTCCAGCTCGTCCGCCGTCCCGGGGCTCGCTCCGGTGGTCTGCTCGCTCATGGTGTCTCCGTCTTCCGTCTCGTGCCGCTCGTCCGTCCGCGCCCTCCGGGCCGGTGCCCGGCCCGCACGGCAGCCCCGTCCCAGCCTAACCAAGTTCGCGATCGTGTCGGCGCAGCCCGGCTCAGGACAGCACCTCGCCCGTGGTCATGTTCACGGCCGGGGCGGTGTCCGCCTCCTGGGACTGCAGCGCGGCGGCGACCTTCTCCGCGAGCGTGCGCCCGAAGCCGGGGACCTGCTCGATCTCCTCGACCCGGGCCACCTTGAGCTTCTTCACGGAGCCGAAGTGCTTGAGCAGCGCCTTCTGCTTGGCCGGGCCCACCCCCGGCAGGTCGTCGAGCACCGAGACGGTCATGGCGGAGGAGCGCTTCTTGCGGTGGAAGGTGATGGCGAAGCGGTGCGCCTCGTCGCGGATCCGCTGCAGCAGGTACAGGCCCTGGCTGGCGCGCGGGAGGATCACCGGGAACTCGTCGTCCGGGACCCACACCTCCTCGAGCCGCTTGGCCAGGCCGATGACGTGGACGTCGTCGATGCCGAGGTCGGCCAGCGCCCGCGCGGCCGCGGCCACCTGGGGCGGGCCGCCGTCGACGACCACGAGGCTGGGCGGGTACGCGAACCGCGCCCGCTCCCGGCTCTCCTCGTGGGCCTCGACCTGCCCGGTGCGGGGGCCTGCGGCCTCCCGCTCGGCCTTCTCCTCGAGGTGGCGGCGGAAGCGGCGGGAGATGACGTCGTACATCGAGGCGGTGTCGTCCCGGGCGGCCTCCCCCGTGACGGAGAACTTGCGGTAGTCGGCCTTCCGCGGCAGCCCGTCCTCGAACACGACCATCGAGGCGACGACATTGGTGCCCTGCACGTGCGAGATGTCGTAGCACTCGATGCGCATCAGCGGCACGGGGATGCCCAGCGCCTCCTGCAGCTCCTGCAGGGACGCCGAGCGGGTCGTGATGTCCCCGGCCCGCTTGGACTTGTGCAGCTTCAGCGCCTGCCGGGCGTTCTCCTGGACGGTCTCCATGAGGTGGGCCTTCTCCCCGCGCTGCGGGACGGCGAGGCTGACCCGGGAGCCGCGCAGGCCAGAGAGCCACTCCTCGAGCCGGTCGGCGTTGTCGGCGGGCTCGGAGAGCAGCACCGTGCGCGGGATGGCGTCCTCGCGGTAGGCGAGCTCGGCGGAGGGCCGGTGCTTGGAGCCGCGCGGCTCCGGGGGCGCGGCGGCCTGCGCGGCGTCGGCGCTCTCCGCGGCCTCGGTGGCGGTCTCGCCGTAGACCTGCTCGAGCAGCTGCTCCAGCAGGCGTCCGCCGTCGGCCTCCTCGACCTTCTCGGTCACCCAGCCGCGCTGGCCGCGGATGCGGCCGCCGCGGACGTGGAAGACCTGGACGGCGGCCTCCAGCTCGTCCTCCGCGAGGGCGAAGAAGTCCGCGTCGGTGCTGTCGGAGAGGACCACGGCGTTGCGCTCGAACGCCTTCTCCAGCGCGGCGATGTCGTCCCGGCGCGCGGCGGCGGTCTCGAAGTCCATGGCCGCCGCGGCCTCCTGCATCTGCCGCTGCAGCTCCTTGATGAAGGGCGTCGCGTGCCCGGCCATGAACCGGCACAGGTCGTCGGCCAGGGCGTAGTGGTCCTCCTCGGAGATCCGTCCCACGCACGGGGCCGAGCACTTGTCGATGTAGCCGAGGAGGCACGGTCGCCCGGACTGCTCGGCACGCCGGTAGACGCCCTTGGAGCAGGTCCGGACGGGGAAGACGCGCAGCAGGGCGTCGAGGGTCTCGCGGATGGCCCAGGCCTGGGAGTAGGGGCCGAAGTAGCGGTTGCCCTTCCTCTTCTCCCCCCGCACCACCTGGGCCCGCGGCACCTTCTCGGCCATGGTCACGGCGAGGTACGGGTAGGACTTGTCGTCCCGGTACGCGATGTTGAACCGGGGCTTGAACTCCTTGATCCACGTGTACTCGAGCTGCAGGGACTCCAGCTCGCTGCCCACCACGGTCCACTCGACGCCGGCCGCGGTCGTGACCATCGCCCGGGTCTTGGGGCTCAGGGCGTGCAGCGGCGCGAAGTAGGAGCTCAGCCGGTTGCGGAGGTTCTTGGCCTTGCCCACGTAGACGACGCGCCCGTACTCGTCGCGGAAGCGGTAGACCCCCGGGTCGGTGGGGATTTCCCGGCGGGCGGGACGGTAGCTCTCCGGGTCGGCCACGGTCCGGCTCCTCAGCGGCCCGTCGGGGCCAGGGACGTGTACGGTGCCAGCAGCCCGGTCAGCTCGGCGACGTCGCGGGCGACGGCCACGAAGCCCTGCTCGAGCTCGCCCGGGGCGGCGAAGCCCCAGGTGACGCCGAGGCAGTCCAGGCCGTGGGCGGCCGCGCCCTCGGCGTCGTAGGTGCGGTCCCCGATCATGACCGCGCGCGCCGGGTCCGGCGCGGTCACGCCGAGCCGGCGCAGGGCCTCGCCGATGATCGCGGGCTTGTCGTGGGCCAGGTGCGGGTGCGCGTGCGGGGCGGCGAGGTCGTCGGCGGCCCCGGAGACCGTCTCGAACCACCGGCCCAGCCCGAACTTCTCGACGGCCAGCACGGCCACGGGCTCCGGCTTCTGGGTGGCCACGGCCATCCGCACGCCGGCGCCGTGCAGCGTCTCGAGCAGCTCCTCGACGCCGGGGTAGATCCGGGTCTGCGCCAGGCCCTCGGTGCGGTACCGGGCCCGGTAGGAGGCGACCACGTGGGGGATCTGCTCCTCCGGGACGTCCGTGAACGTGCGCAGCGACACGCCCACGGGCGGGCCGACGAACCGGTCGAGGTCGGCCGGCACCGGGTGGCCGTGCTCGGCGAGGGCGCGGGCGATGCCGCCGGTGATGGCCCCGGCCGGGTCGAGCAGGGTGCCGTCCAGGTCCCACAGGACCACGGGCGCGCTCATCGGGCCGCCCCTGCGCTGTGCCCGAGGACCTCGGCGAGGAACCGGCCGGTGTGGCTGTCCGGGTGCTGGGCGACCTCCTCGGGGGTGCCCTCGGCGACGACCTGGCCGCCGCCGGAGCCGCCGTCGGGGCCGAGGTCCACGATCCAGTCCGCGGACTTGATGACGTCGAGGTTGTGCTCGATGGTCATCACGGTGTTGCCCTTGTCGACGAGGCCCTGCAGCACGAGCAGCAGCTTGCGGATGTCCTCGAAGTGCAGGCCGGTGGTCGGCTCGTCCAGCACGTAGATGGAGCGGCCGTTGGAGCGCTTCTGCAGCTCCGCGGCGAGCTTCACGCGCTGGGCCTCCCCGCCGGACAGGGTCGTGGCGGGCTGGCCGAGCCGGACGTAGCCGAGCCCCACGTCCACCAGGGTGTTCAGGTGCCGGGCGATGGGGCCGAATGCCTTGAAGAACTCGGCGGCCTCCTCGATCGGCATGTTCAGGACCTCGGCGATCGTCTTCCCCTTGTAGTGCACCTCGAGGGTCTCCCGGTTGTACCGGTCCCCCTTGCACACCTCGCACGGGACGTAGACGTCGGGCAGGAAGTTCATCTCGATCTTGATGGTGCCGTCGCCGGAGCAGGCCTCGCAGCGCCCGCCCTTGACGTTGAACGAGAACCGGCCGGGCTGGTAGCCGCGCACCTTCGCCTCGGGGGTCTCGGCGAAGAGCTTGCGGATGTGGTCGAACACGCCCGTGTAGGTCGCGGGGTTGGAGCGCGGGGTGCGGCCGATGGGGCTCTGGTCCACGTGCACCACCTTGTCCAGCTGGTCCACGCCGTCGATCCGCCGGTGCCGGCCCGGGACCTGCTTGGCGCCGTTGAACTTGTTGGCCAGCGACGTGTAGAGGATGTCGTTGACCAGGGTGGACTTGCCGGAGCCGGAGACGCCGGTGACCGCGGTGAGCACCCCGAGCGGGAAGGAGACGTCGATGCCGCGCAGGTTGTTCTCCCGCGCGCCGACGACCTTGAGCATGCGCTTGCGGTCCACGGTCCGGCGCTGCTCCGGGACGCGGATGGCCTTGCGCCCGGAGAGGTAGTCCGCGGTGACGGAGCCCTCGTTGGCGAGCAGCTCCTCGTAGGTCCCGGAGTGCACGATCCGCCCGCCGTGCTCGCCGGCGCCGGGGCCGACGTCGACGACCCAGTCCGCCTCGCGGATGGTGTCCTCGTCGTGCTCGACGACGATGAGGGTGTTGCCCATGTCCCGCAGCTTGGTGAGGGTCTCGATGAGCCGGCGGTTGTCCCGCTGGTGCAGCCCGATGGAGGGCTCGTCGAGGACGTAGAGCACGCCCACGAGGCCGGCGCCGATCTGGGTGGCCAGGCGGATGCGCTGGGCCTCGCCGCCGGACAGCGTGGCCGCGGCGCGCTCCAGGTTGAGGTAGTCCAGTCCCACGTCCACGAGGAACGTCAGGCGGGCCTGGATCTCCTTGAGCACCTGCTCGCCGATCTTCGCCTCGCGCGTGCTCAGGGACAGGTCCTGGAAGAAGCGGTGGGCCTCGCGCATGGGCATGCGGGTGGTCTCGGCGATGTTCTTCCCGCCCACGGTCACGGCGAGCATGGTCGGGTTCAGGCGGGCGCCGTCGCAGGCCGGGCACGCGACCTGGCGCATGTACTGCTCATAGCGGTCCTTGGCGTTGTCCGACTCGGTCTCGGCGTGCTTGCGCTTGATGTAGCCGATCACGCCCTCGAAGCCCTGGGTGTAGCGGCGCTCCCGGCCGAACCGGTTCCGGTAGGCGACGGTGACCTGGTAGTCCTTGCCCTCCAGGATCGCCTTGCGGGCCTTGGCGGGCAGCTTCTTCCACGGGGTGACGAGGTCGAAGCCGACCTCCTGGCCGAGCCCGGCCAGGAGCCGGTTCCAGTACTCGCTGGTCGCCTTGCCGAGGGACCACGGGGCGATCGCGCCCTCGACGAGGCTGAGGTCGGGGTTGGGGACCACGAGCTCCTCGTCGACCTCGAGCCGGGAGCCGAGGCCGTCGCACTCGGGGCACGCGCCGAAGGGCGCGTTGAAGGAGAACGAGCGGGGCTCGATCTCGTCGGCCTGCAGGGGGTGCTCGTTGGGGCACGCGAGGTTCTCGGAGAACGGGCGGCGCAGCTCCAGCGGGTGGGCGATCTCCTCGTCGGAGCGGGGCACCAGCTCGACGACGACGCGGCCCTCGGCGAGGCCCAGCGCCGTCTCGACGGAGTCGGTCAGGCGCTGGCGGATGCCCTCCTTGACCACCAGGCGGTCGACGACGACCTCGATGGTGTGCTTGTACTGCTTCTTCAGCTTGGGCGGGTCCGAGAGCTGGACGGTCTCCCCGTCCACGGTGGCGCGGGAGAAGCCCTTCGCGGTCAGCTCCTGGAAGAGGTCGGCGAACTCGCCCTTGCGCTCGCGCACCACGGGGGCGAGGACCTGGAAGCGGGTCTTCTCCGGCATCTCCAGGAGCTGGTCGACGATCTGCTGCGGGGTCTGCTTCTCGATGGCCTCCCCGCACTCGGGGCAGTGCGGGTGCCCGATGCGCGCCCAGAGCAGGCGCATGTAGTCGTAGATCTCGGTGATCGTGCCCACGGTGGAGCGCGGGTTGCGCGAGGTCGACTTCTGGTCGATCGACACCGCCGGGGACAGGCCCTCGATGAAGTCGACGTCCGGCTTGTCCACCCGGCCCAGGAACATGCGGGCGTAGGAGGACAGGGACTCGACGTAGCGGCGCTGGCCCTCGGCGAAGATCGTGTCGAAGGCCAGGGACGACTTCCCCGACCCGGACAGGCCCGTGAACACGACCATGGCGTCCCGCGGGAGGGTCACGGACACGTTGTCGAGGTTGTGCTCGCGGGCGCCCTGCACCACGATCTCGGTGAGGTCGGACGGGCGGGCGCCACGGACCCCGGTGGAGGTCACGGGCGCGTCGAGGGGCTCGGCCGGCGCGGCGTGCTCGGCCGGGCCGGACGAGGGGTTCAGGACCATGGTGGAGGCGGGGATGGGTTCGGACACGCCCTCCACTCTAGTACCGGGCTCCGACACGGTCCCGGGTCCCGTGGGCGGCTTCACACCCGGTCCACGGGGCCGGTGGAGGTGTCCTCGCGCTCCCGCGCGGCGGGCCGTCCGTCGTCGTGCGGGGACTCCCCGGGGACGACCCCGGCCTCGGCCGCGGCCGTGGCCTCCTGGTGCCGCCGCCGGACCTCGCGGGCGTCGAGGGTGCGGGTGACGACCTTCATGCGGCCGGTCTCCGGGTCCACCTCGACGATGTCCACCGTGCGGCGCAGCGGAATCTCCTTGATCAGCAGCACGGCGCCCAGGGTGAAGAGGGACGCGATCGCCGCCACCAGGAAGATCAGTCCGGTGCCGGTGCCGTAGGCCTCCCGGACCAGCTGCTCCACCGCCGGCGGCAGGGACGCGAGATCCATGGTGGAGGTGTCCCCGGCCGCCGGACCGCCGTCCTGCGCCCGCGTCTGCCCGGCGAGGTGGGCGGTCATGAGGGCGCCGAAGGCGGAGACCGCCACCGCGCCGCCCATGGTGCGGAAGAACGCCACCGAGGAGGAGGCCGCGCCCATGTCCTTGAGGCCCACGGTGTTCTGCACGGCCAGCACCAGGTTCTGGTTCAGCGCGCCGATGCCGAGGCCGATGAGGAAGATGAAGGTGCTCACGAGCTGGACGGGGGTGTCGTGGGTGAGCGTCGCGGCAAGGAAGAGCCCCGTGGACATGATGACCGCGGCGACGACCAGGACGATCTTCCACCGCCCGTAGCGGGTGATGAGCTGCCCGGCGACGGTGGCGCCGATGAGCGAGCCGAGCACCTGCGGGAGCATCAGCATGCCCGCCATCGTCGGGGTGTAGCCCTGCCCGAGCTGGAAGTACTGGCCCAGGTAGGTGGTGGAGGCGAACATGGCCCCGCCCGTGGCGATGGCCGCGACGATCGCGAGCGCCGTGGTGCGCTCGGTGACCACCCGGATCGGCACCACGGGCTCCGCGGCGCGCTGCTCCACCAGGACGAAGAGCACCGTGCCCACGAGGGCGACGGCCACCAGGGCCGCGGAGGTGCCGGAGACCCACTCGAACATGCCCGGCTGCCCGGCGAGGGACACCCACAGCAGCAGCGCGGAGGCCGAGACCAGCAGCAGCAGGATGCCGAGCCAGTCGATGCGGACCGTGCGCGGGGCGTGCGGGGGGAGGCGCAGGGTGCGGTGCACGAGCACCGCCGCGAGGACCGCGAGCGGGGCGGGGATCAGGAAGACCCAGCGCCAGCCGAACAGGTCCACGATGAGCCCGCCGAGCAGCGGCCCGGCGGAGGTGGCCACGGCCATCACGGCGCCCATGTACCCGGCGTAGCGGCCGCGCTCCCGGGGCGGGATGATCGTGCCCATGATGGTCATGGCCAGGGCCATGATCCCGCCCATGGCGACGCCCTGGACCACGCGGGCCAGGATGAGGAACTCGATGCTCGGCGCGAGCCCGGCCATGCCGGAGCCCAGCACGAAGATCACGATGGACAGCTGCAGGAGCTTCTTCTTGTCGAAGAGGTCCGCGAGCTTGCCCCAGATGGGCGTGGTCGCGGCGTTGGCGAGCAGGGTGCCGGTGACCGTCCAGGACAGGGAGGTCTGGTCCCCGCCGAGGTCGGCCATGATCACCGGCAGGGCGGTGCCGATGATGGTCAGCGTGACCATCGCCATGAAGAAGACGGAGAGGATCGCGGTCAGGGCCCGCAGCACGTCCTTGTGGGAGGCGCCGGTCCCCCCGCCAGGTGCGGCGCTCGGGTGCTGGGTCGTCATGTCGCGGTTCACTCCTCGTTCTCTCGGTTGTCGTTCTGCCGGTCCCCCGGCGGGCCGCCCGCTGCGTCGTCCCCTGCGCGCTGCGCGCCCGGGTGCTCCTGGGCTCCGGCGCGGTGGCCGGTCTCGCCGGGCGGGCGGCACGACGTGGTGCGCTCCACCCCCAGGGAGTCCAGGAAGACGGTGGTGATCTCGTTGATCGCCGTGCGGCTGGTCCGGGCCTGCTCCTCGTCCCAGCCCTCGAGCCGGGAGGCGAGGCGCTGGGCGTCCTGCTCCACGGCCGCCAGGACCTGCTCGCGGCCCCGCGCGGTGATGGCGACCAGGGCGGCGCGGCCGTCCTCGGGGTCGGGGGTGCGCTCGACCAGGCCTGCCTCCTCCAGCCCGGCCAGCTGCCGGCTCAGCCCGGACGGCCCGAGCCCGGTGTCCGCGGCCATCACGGTGGCGCGGCGCGGGCCCGTGCTGTCGAGGTAGTAGAGCAGGGCGATCGACGTGGGGCTGAGCAGGCGCTGGCCCGGCTCGGTCTTGGTCACGCGCTTCATGACGCGCTGCAGCTCGAGCAGGTCGCGCACCAGCTCCACGGCGGTGTCGTGGGAGACGGGCAACGGGTCCTCCGGTGGTGGGGTGTGCGGGAAGGCTGTGCGGGGCAACGACGAACGGGCACCCGGTCCGCACTCCCCCGCCCGTGGCGGGGTCCGCGTCCTCGACGACGCGCGTGCCGGTGCGACCGGATGCCCTTGATAATTTGTTGCCGCACGCAACTATAGCCGCACAGGCGGCTTCCCACAACGTCCCGGGGCCCGGACAGCGGCATCGCGGGGTCGTGTTGCTCACACCCGAGGCGGAGCGGCAACGAATGGACGTCGGCTACTGGCACTCCTCCCGGACCAGTGAGACCTCCGTCTCCGTGATGCGGACCAGGGCGGACGTGGTGTTGTTCTCCCTGGTCTTCTCCACGAGCAGTCCGTCAGGGTCCGCCTCGGCCTCCACGCAGAAGTTCCCCGGCAGTTCCAGGCCCTCCAGGTCGATGTACTGGCCCGGGTAGTACCAGTCGTAGACATCGACCCAGCCCTCGGACAGACCCATCCGCAGCTCGGTGAGCTCTTGCTCCTCGTCCGCGCCGCAGTAGAAGTCGTCGTCGTCGTACCGTGAGGTCGTGCCGCCGAGGTTGCCGTCGTCACGCAAGCAGAACCCTTCCTTGTGCGACCCGCGCCATTCAGTGCCTTCCTCCGGCCTGAGCCTGTAGCGCTCGAAGTCCTGGACGTGGAAGTGGTCGTGCCCGTCCACGGCCTCGAAGCGCATGACCGCGTCGGTCTCGGCCGACCGCCAGCCGCCTCCGGTCTGGAGGATGTTCTGGGTCACCTGCAGGTCCGCCTCGCGGGGGCTGTCCCGGACACCGGTCAGGTCGAGCGGACCCTCTCCTCGGTTCGCCACGTCGGTACCGAAACGGAGCACTCTCTTGTCTCCCTCGTACGCGACATAGAACGACCGCACCGGCAGCATGACCAGATCGGGCAGTCGGTCCCCCGGAGCCGCAGGGGTTGCCGTCGCGGACCCTGAGGTCTCGGCTGCGGCCGGGGCCGTCTCGCCGGCGGCGAGCGGCGGTGAGCTCTCCTGCGGGCCGCAGGAGGAGATCGCGAGTGCGACGGTGGCCGCGAGGACGCCGTGCCGCAGAGCTGCTGAGGACGCCATGGTGCGCTCCTGGAATGGGGATGGGCCGGCCGGAACGGCGCGGAGATCGGCCACGCCGCGGCCGTCTGGTGCCGAGGATGCTATTCGGACAGGCCAGGCCCGTGAACCCCCGTCGTGAAGTCCCCGCCAGATGACGCCCGGTCCGTGCGGCGGCGGAGTCCGGCTCGTCCGTTTCCGGGCCCTCGGGGCAGTGGGGGTCCATGCCCACGGGGCGGCGCGGAGGCCACGATCAGCGGGGCCCCGGACCGCCCGACTGGCTCCCTGGGAGACCCCTGAGTAGCCTGTACCGCATGATCGCAACGAAGACCGAGGTCATCGACCTCGCGGAGGTCACGATCCGCCGGATTTCTGTGAGCGAGATGGACAACAACGTCTACCTCCTCACCTCCAAGTCGGAGGGCACACAGGTGCTGATCGACGCGGCCGACGACGCCCGCGCCATCGCCGGCCTCGTGGGCGCCGGCTGCGGCGACTGCTCCGCCTCCTACGGCAACCTCCAGCTCATCATCACGACACACTCCCACTGGGACCACGTCCGCGCCCTCGAGGAGGTCCGCTCCCGGTCCGAGGCGATGACGGCGTGCGGCGCCGACGACGAGGCCGACATCGCCGTGCCCATGGACCTGACCTTCGAGGACGGCGACACCGCCGAGTTCGACGGCTTCGACCTGGAGGTCATCGGCCTGCGCGGCCACACCCCGGGCTCGATCGCCCTCGTCTACCGCGACCCCGAGGGGCCCGCGCACATCTTCTCCGGCGACTCCCTGTTCCCGGGCGGCGTGGGCAAGACCAACAGCCCCGAGGACTTCCAGCAGCTCATCGCGGACGTGAGCGAACGGATCTTCGACCGCTTCGACGACGACACCGTGATCCACCCCGGCCACGGCAAGCCCACCACCCTCGGCGCCGAGCGTCCGCACCTGGACGAGTGGCGCGCCCGCGGATGGTGAGCGCCGGACCCTCCACCGCCCCCGGGACCGCCGCACCCGACCGCGGCGCCTACGCCGCGGTCCTCCTCTTCCCCGCCCTCGTCCTCGCGGGCGGACTGCTGGGCTTCCTCGCACCGGGTACGACGAGCGGGCTGGCCGGCTGGGTCAACCCCCTGCTCGGGCTGGTCATGTTCGGCATGGGGCTCACCCTGCGCCCCGTCGACTTCGCCCTGGTGGCGAGGCGCCCGATGCCGGTGCTGCTCGGCGTGGCCGCCCAGTACGTCCTGATGCCGCTGATCGCCGTCCTCGTGGTGTGGGTGCTGCGCCTGCCGCCCGAGCTGGCGGCGGGGGTGATCCTCGTGGGCTGCGCCCCGGGCGGCACCGCCTCCAACGTCGTGTCCTACCTGGCGCGCGGGGACGTGGCCCTGTCCGTGGCGATGACTTCGATCTCCACGCTGCTCGCGCCCGTCCTCACGCCCCTGCTGACCCTGTGGCTGGCCGGTCAGTACCTGCCGCTGGACGGAGCGGCCATGGCGTGGTCGATCGTCAAGATCGTGCTGCTGCCCGTCGTCGTCGGGCTGGCCGTGCGCCTGCTGCTGCCGGGGGTCGTCCGGCGCACCCTGCCCGCGCTGCCGTGGGTGTCCGTCGCCGCGATCTCGCTGATCGTCGCGATCGTGGTCTCCCGCAGCGCCGACCGGATCGTGGAGGCGGGCCTGCTGGTCCTGGCCGCCGTGGCCCTGCACAACGGGCTGGGCCTGGCTCTGGGCTACCTGGTGGGCGCGGTGACGCACCAGCCGGTGGCCGTGCGCCGGACCACCGCGGTCGAGGTCGGGATGCAGAACTCGGGGCTCGCGGCCGGCCTCGCGGCCCAGTACATGAACCCGCTGGCCGCCCTGCCGGGTGCCGTCTTCTCGGTGTGGCACAACCTCTCCGGGGCCGTGTTCGCGCTGCTCTGCCGCCGCGCGGACGCCCGTCGCGCCTCCCGACTGCCAAGTCGCTGAGAATCGCCCCGGCGCACCCGGCGGTCCCCGGGCCCGGGTTAGCGTAGGCCCATGACCCCTGCTGTGACCCGCGCCACCGATCCGTGCGCCGCACCCGGGAGCGGAGGCGCGGCCGGCACGCGGTCCGCGCTGGACGCCGTGCACCGGGCCCCCACGATCCTCGAGGCCGTCCGCCGCGCCGAAGCGCTGAGCGCCGCCGTCGCGGACGACGACCCGGCCGAGGCCCTCGCCGAGCTGTCCGCGGCGGTGCGTCGCCCCGGGGACCAGGTGGTCTCGATCGCCGCGGTCCACGCGCTCGGGGCCCTGCCCACGGCCGAGGCCGGCGCCGAGCTCGCCGGCCTGCTCGCCGGTCCGCTCCCGCACCTGCGGGAGCACGCGGTCTGGGCGCTCGGCGCGCACACGACGGTGCCGGACGCGGTGGCCCCTCTGGTGGGCGTCGTGGCGGAGGGCGGTTTCCCGGGCATGCTGGCCCAGCGCACCCTCGAGGCCTGGGCCCGCACCGCTCCCCGCCCGGTCCTGGGCGCCCTCGAGCAGGGCCTCGCGGAGGAGCCCGGCCCGCCGCGCCGGGCCCGCCTCGCGGAGACCGCCGGGCTGGTCCCCGGCCCCGGCCCCGAGCGGCTGCTCGAACTCCTCGTCCTCGACCCCGCGGAGGACCCCCGGACGCGGGCGACCGCCCTCGAGGCGCTGGCCGGCCGTCTGCAGGACGACCCCGCCCCCCGGGACGCCGTGGAGGACCTGGCCCGCCGGTGCGCCGCGGCCGGTGGAGAGCTCGGCGCCGTGGCGGGCCTGGTGCTGGAGGACGCGGCCCACGCCGCCCTCGGTCCCGATCCGGCCCGGGAGCCCGGCCACACCGGCCTGACCGTCGTCCAGCCCTTCCTGCACGCGGAGATCGACCACGGTCTCACCCGCTCCGGCCAGGGCGACAACGGCGGCATCGCCACCCTGCTGGTCCACCTGGGCGACGCCCTCTGCGCCGCGCCGGACAGCGCTCCCGACCGCGCCCCGGACAGCACCCCTGGCGGTCCGCCCCGCGTCACCCGGGTCGTGACCGTCTCGCGCGGCGACCACGTCGAGGCCCGGCGCGCGCTGGCCGGCCTGGGCCGCGACGGGCACGCCTTCGCGCCGGTGCCCTTCCTGGGCGAGCCCGTGCACTCGGCGGTCGCGTGGCCGCGCCGGGTGGCCGCCGTGCGCGGCGTCCGCCGGGTGCTGCGGCGGGCCGGCCGGGTCGACGCCGTCCACCTCCGCATGGCCGACGTCGGGTCCATGGCCGCCGCCGAGGCGGCGCGGGCCGAGGGCGTGCCCGTCGTCCTGACCATGGCGCCGGACCCGCACGCGCTGATCGCCGCGCGGGAGGCCGCGGGCACGCTGACCCGGGACCGCTTCGGCGCAGCGGACCACGCCGAGCACCTCTGGTTCCGGCTCCGCCTGCTCGCAGACCTCGGGGCCCAGGCCCGGCACATGGTGCTCTTCCCCCGTCCCGCGCTGGCGCGGGACGCCCGGGACCTCCTGGGCGTCGACCTCGCCGCCCGGCCCGGGCGCCACACGGTGGTCCCGGAGGGGATCGACCTGCGCGCCGTCGAGGAGGCCGCGGCGCAGACCGCGCCCGGCGCCGGTGGCCCCGGGCCCGCCGCCGCCCGCGCGCTGGCGGACCTCGACGGCGTCCTGGCCGGCCTGCCCCCGTCCCGGCGGGCGCTGCCGCTGCTGGTCACCGTGGGCCGGCTCCACCGGGTCAAGGGGACCGCCGCGCTCGTCCGGGCCTGGGCCGGGGAGCCCGCGCTCCGCGACCGCTGCAACCTCCTGGTCGTGGGCGGGGACCTGGACCGGCCCTCCCCCGACGAGCGGGAGCAGCTCGACCTGGTCGACGCCGTCGTCCCGCGTGCCGACGCGGCCTCCCGGGGGCTCCTGCTCGCGGGCCACCGCCCGAACGGGACGGTGGCCGTGTGGCTGGCCGCCGTCCGCCGCGGCCGTCCCGGGCTGGCGGCCGGCCACGGGGCCTACGCGTGCGCGAGCCTCAAGGAGGAGTTCGGGGTCGCCCTGGTCGAGGCGATGGCCGCCGGCCTCGTGGTCGTCGCGCCCCGGACGGGCGGTCCGGCCACCTTCGTGCAGGACGGCGTGACGGGCCTGCTCGTCGACACCCAGGACCGCGAGGCCCTGGCGCGCGGCCTGACCCGCGCCCTCGACCTCGCCGCCGCACCCGGCGCCGACGCCGCGGCCGGGACCGCCCGCGACCTGGTCCGGGAGCGCTTCAGCATCCAGGTGATGGCGTCCGCCCTCACCGACGTCTACGCCGAGGTCGCGCGGAGCCGATCCGCCGCGGCCGTGAGGAGCCCTGCACCGTGACCCTGCTCGTCATCAGCCCCGACTACGCGTCCCACCTCTTCCCCCTCGCCACGCTCGCGACGGCCTGGCGCGACGTCGGCGAGCGCGTGGTGGTCGCCACCGGTCCCGCGACCGCGGGCCTCGCCCGAGGCTTCGGCTACGACGTCGAGCCCCTGCGGCTGGGCCGGGGCTCCAACCCGGGGGTGATCCGCGCGGAGGAGCAGCCTCCCGGGGAGGACGACGCCCTGCGCGGCTTCTTCGAGGCCACGCGCCGGGGCGCCGTGGAGACGCTGGCGTTCCAGGCCCGCGCCCGCCGCAACGACCTGCTGTGGCACCCGCTCGGCGTCGCCCGGGACGTCCAGGCCCTCGTGGAGCGGGTGCGCCCGGATCAGGTGATCGTGGACCACCTGGCGTTCGGGGCGCGCCTGGCACTCGTCGGCGCCGGGATCCGGCACGCCGATGTGGTGCTCGGGCACCCGTCGGCGCTGACCGTGGAGGACGAGGTCTACGGCCACCCGCCCGCGTGGCCGGGCCGCATCCGTCCGGCGCCGGCCGAGCTGGAGGCGCTGCACCGGCTGTGCTCGGAGGTCCGCGACGAGTTCACCGCCCAGTGGAACGACGCCCTGCAGCAGCTGGCCCCCGGGGCTCCGCCGAGCAGGGACGCGTTCGCCGAGACCGGGGACGAGCTGCTGCTGAACTACCCGCGGGAGCTCCACGACGACGACCGGAGCCGGTCCCTGCCGGCCCACACGTTCCTCGGCTCCGCGGTGCGGGACGAGGCGGAGGACGCGGAGGTGGCCGCCTGGCTGGAGGGCTCCGACCGCCCGGTGGTGTACGTGAGCCTGGGCAGCTTCCTGTCCGTGCGCTCGGACGTCCTGGCCCGGGTGGCCGAGGCGCTGCGGGGCCTGGACGTGCGCGTGGCCCTTGCCGCCGGGTCCACGGACCCCGCGGCGCTCGGCCCGGTGCCGGACTCCTGGCTCGTGCGCGGCTCGCTGCCTCAGGTGACCCTGCTGGAGCGGGCCGCCCTCGCCGTCTCCCACGGGGGCAACAACAGCGTCACGGAGGCGCTGACCGCCGGTGTCCCCCTGCTCCTGCTGCCCATGTCCACCGACCAGTTCGCCGGGGCGGCCGCCGTCGAGGGGACCGGCCTCGGCACGGTCCTGGACCCCAACGCCGCGTCCCCCGCGGAGATCGGCGAGCACGCCGCCGAGCTGCTGGAGCTCTCCGGCGAGAACCGGCGCCGCCTGGAGACGCTGAGCGGCCGCCTCACGGGCCGGCCGGGTCCCGCCCGCGCGTTCGAGGCCCTCGCCGGATGATCCCCGGCGGCCCGCCGGCCGACGGGAGCAGGACGCCGGCCGGCACGCTCTCCGGGCTCACCGTGCTCACGACCTCCCTGTCCCTCGCGGACGCCACCGCGGGCCAGGAGCCGGCCTTCGGCCGCACCCTGCGCTTCGCGCTGGCCCTGCGGGGCGGGGTGAGCCTGGCAGTCTGGATCGGCGGGGCGGTGGCGGAGCTGGACGTGCTGCGCCGGATCCGGCTGCACCGGGACGCGGCCGGCCTCCTGCATGCCTTCCTGCTGCACCCCGGGGAGGATCCCGACCCCCGGCTCGTGGAGCGGGCCGCGGTCTACGCGCGGCTGCTGGCCCAGGCCGGCTACGACCGGGTCGAGTTCGACGTCCTCGCCGGGGCGAGCGCGGGCGGGCTCAACGGCGTGGTGCACGCCGTGGCCCAGCGCGCCGGTGCCGGCCTGGACCCGCTCGGGCGGCTGTGGGAGGAGACCGCGGGGTTCTCCCGGCTGCTGCGGCCGCTGGGCCGGCGCCCCGTGGACTCCCTCCTGCGCGGCGACGGGTACCTGTGGCCGGGCCTGGAGGAGGTGCTCGTGGCGGTCCACGAGGGACCGGAGCACCACCCCGACCTGGTCGCCGAGCACGTCACCGTCGAGCTCTCCGCCACGGTCCTCGACAGCGACCCCGCGCCCCACGGCGGGGCCGCGGAGGGCCGCGGCGACTTCCACTTCGCGTCGCCGGAGCGCGGTGCCCCCCTGCCGCCGCCCGGCAACGACATCCCCGCCCGCCCCTCCCCCTCCCCCGCTGCCGGGGCCGGGGCCGGGGACGACGACGCCGCCCGCCGCGCGGCGGCCCTGTCCCGGCTGGCCTACGCCGCCCGCGCCACGGCGTCCTTCCCCGGCGCCTTCGAGCCCGCCACCGTGTGGTCCGCCCCCACCGCGGGGCCGCTGCGGGACTCGCCCCGGCCGGACCTCAGCCTCGCGTTCTCGGCCCACCGCGACCCGGCCGAGCTGCCCTACCGCGTGGTGGACGGCGGGGTCTTCGACAACGTCCCCATCGACCGCGCACTGGAGGCCGCCCGCACCAGCCGCTCGCTGCGGCACGCCGACCGGGCCCTGCTCTACCTCGACCCCGACCCGCCCCACCGGGCGGGCACGCCGGTTCCAGACCTCGACCTCCCGCGCCTGGTCCGCACCGTGGGCGCCACGGTCACCCGGTTGCGCCGCCGGGAGACGGGCGAGGACGAGGTCCTGGCCCTCTCCGACTTCCTGGGCGACCAGCTGGCCGCCCAGGGCCGGCTGCGCCAGCTGGCGCCGCTGCTGGTGGACTGGTCTCCTCCGGCCCTGGCGGAGCGCCGCCGGGCCCACCTGCGCTACCGGGGCCGGGCGGACGCCGACCTGCTCGGCCGCATCCTCACCCGGCCAGGCACGTGGCAGCTCACCTCGAGCCTCCGCAGCCGGGCGGAGCTGCGGCCGCGCACGCCCGCCGAGCTCACGCCGCTGCGGGAGGAGCTGCAGCGGCGCTGCGACGCGCTGTCCCGGGGGCCCCTGGACGATCCCGCCGCGCGGGCGGTCCTGCGCGGGCCGCAGGCGCTCTTCGACGCCGTGTCCTGCGTGCTGGCCTGGATCCGGTTCCTCGAGGACCTCGCCCTGGACCCCTCCGCTGCGCCCGCGCCGCTGCAGGGCCTCGACACCACGGCCGCCCGCGCCGCCGCGTACCGGTTGCTCGCGGTGGCCGGGCACGAGCGGGACCGGCTCGTCGGCGACGTGCTCGACGCCTGCTGCGGGGCAGGGGTCCCGACCGCCACGGCCGTCCCCCTCTGGCTGCCGGCGGCCGGACCTGCCGACGACCCGCTGGCGGAGAGCTGGGCCGAGCTGGACGCCGTCGTCGACGAGCTGCGGGCGTTCCGCGGCCCCCTGGACGCCGTCCTGCACGCCGCCGACGACCCGGAGGTCACCGACCCGGCCGACGACGCGGACGCCACCGGCGCGGTGGCGTGGCGCAGGGCCTGGCACGAGTCCCCGTGGCGCCGGGTCCCCGGCCCGGAGGTGCCCATGGGCGCGGCGGACCTGCCCCCGGCCGTCGCCGCCGCAGGGATACCGGTCCCGCTGTCCCGGGTCGTCTACGGCGAGATCCGCGGCGACCAGGCGCCCGTCCCGTCGGTCGTCCCCGAGCGGCTGCGCCGGGGGTGGGCCGACGACCGGATGCAGCGGGCCCTCGACGCCGCGGGCTCCACGGCGACCCCGGACGAGGACCTGCGGCAGCTGCTGGCTCCCGGGCCCGCCCGCTTCCCCGCGGACAGCAAGCTCGCCGGCACGGGACTGCTCAACTTCCGGGGCTTCCTGGCCACCGAGTGGCGGACCGCCGACTGGTGGTGGGGCCGCCTCGACGCCGCGGCCGGCGTCGCCGCCTTCCTCCAGGACCTGCCCGCCCGCCCCCTCTCGGGTCCGAGACCCCCGGACGCCGCGGCGGCCAGGACGGCGGGCGCGGCGCCGCAGGCCGGGTCGTCCGGCGGCGCGGCGGACGGCACGACGGCGGACGGCACGAAGACGGGACAGCCGGCTGCGGAGGACCCGGCGTCGGCGCTCCAGTCCGGGCTGCTGGGGCAGCTGGGCGACGGGGACGAGGACCGCGCCCGCACCTCCCTGGCCGCCGGGGCGGACCGCCTGGACCGGCTCACCCCCGGCTACCGCGTCAGCCTGGCCTCCCGGGGGCTGCGCGTGCTGGGCCGCGCCCTGGCCCGGACGCCGGACCTGCCGCGCGGGGCGTGGGAGCTGCTGCTGTTCCTGCTGCAGCCCGTCCTCGTCGCCGCACCCCTCCTGCTCGTCCCGGTGCGCGCCGCGCTGGCACTGGTCGTGGCGGCGGCCGGGCTGTGGGCGGCGGCGGGCCCGGCCGGGGCCTCGCCGCCCGGCCGGGCGGGACCGGTGCTCGTGGCCCTGGCCGCCGCGGCGCTCGCGGCCTCCCTGGTCCGCTCGGTCCGGAGCGCGCGGCGGCGCTGGGCCCGGGTCCTGGACGCGGCCGGCACCCCTGCCGCCCCGCGGATCCGCCCGGCAGGAGCCGTCCTGCCGGCGGCGCAGCACGTCGCGGTCGACCGCGGGACGGCCCTGCGCCGCGCCGCCGTGGTCGCCGCCGCGGCCGCCGCCCTGCTGCTGCCGGCGTGGGTCGCGGCCCGGAGCGGGGACGGGGCGGTCCTCGTCCTGCTCCTGCCGGCGGTGCTCGTCCTGGACCGCGTCGCCGCGGCCGTGGCGGTCCGGGTGCCCGGACGCGAGCGCGGCGACGAGCTCGTGCTCGCCGGCGGCGTCGTGCTGGCCAGCGTGGCCGCGTGGGGGCTCGGCGCCCTCGCGGCGACGGCCGCGTCCGGACCGCTCGCCCAGGCCGTGCCCTCGAGGACCCTCGTGGTGACCGCGACCCTGGCGCTGCTCGGTGCCCTGGTGCTCACCGGGTTCCTCCGCCCCGGGTGGGTCGTGCTCCTGGCCCTGGGCGCCGGTGCGCTCGCCGGCTGGGCGGGCGGGCTCGTCGAGCTCCTGACCGGGCACGGTGCGGCGGGAGCGGCCGCGGCCGTGCTCGTGTGGGCGTCGGTGCTGTGGTGGGCCCCGGCAGAGCGCATGCTGCGCGCCTGGGGTCCCGCCGAGGAGCTGGGGCGCGCCGCGGCCTGATCGCGTCACCGGGCGGGACCCGCCCGAAGGAACGTGCGGGACCATCCGAAAGAACGATTCCGGCCGGCGTGCTGCGGTGCCTACCGTTGCTCGTCAGCGGAATTCGCGAACGTCATCGCCTCTGCCGCTGACGGATCCGATCGGTGACCCCCGCCCCCCACCGCCAGCAGGAGTAGGACATGCGCAAGCTCACCACCACTGCCGCGGCCCTGGCCCTGGTGCTCCTCACCGGAGCGCCGGCCACGGCCGCCAGCAGCACCACCGACATCACGTCCGTCGACCCCGCCACCGTCGAGGGCCTCACCGTGGAGCAGGTCGACACCCTGCGCTCGGTCACCGAGGACGCCGCGGCGGTCGAGGTCGCCGCCGCCCCGAAGGCCACCGGGAAGACCGCCCTGGCGACCGGCCAGCGCCGGGCCACCTACTACCGCGGCTCGTTCCTGATGTGGACCCGGGACAACGTGGACTTCGGCTACGACTGGACGCGGGTCCGGTGGACCAGCCCCTACCAGCAGGCCGGGTGGGTCTTCCCCAACATCGCCCGGAACAAGGGGATCGCCAAGTACTACGACACCACCCGCAACGACCGGTTCCGGGCCGTCAACACCATCGGCGCCGGGACCATCACCCCGTGGGGCGACGTGAAGCTCTACAGCTCCACCTACACGCACCGGCTCTCCGTGCACTACAACGGCGCCTGGAGCGCCTGGAGCGACTGACCGCCGTCCGATCGCAGGGCGGGACGCCGGCCGGGAGGCCGTCGTCCCGCCCAGGAGGGAGTACCCGGTGCTGGAGCTCGTCAGCATTCGCAAGTCCTACGGGGCGGAGACCGTCCTCGACGGGGTCGACGCCGTGTTCCCGCGCGGGTCGGTGTCCCTGCTCATGGGACCCAACGGCGTGGGCAAGACCACCCTCGTCCGGTGCGTGCTCGGCCTCGAGCCGCACGGCGGCGAGGTCCGCTGGAACGGGGCCCCGCTGGACCCCGAGGCGCGCCTCGTCTATCCCGTCTTCGACGACACTCCCTTCCACCCGGGCCTGACCGGGGCGCAGAACCTGCGGGTGCTCGCCGAGGAGAGCGTGGACGGGCCGTTCCAGTACCTGGAGCAGCGCCTGCTCCGGCGCCGGGTCAGGCACTACTCGTACGGCCAGCGCAAGCGCCTGGCACTGACCGCGGCGCTCAACAGCAGCGCCGAGCTCGTCCTCCTGGACGAGCCCACCAACGGCCTCGACGTCGACGCCATGCAGCAGCTGCGGGAGGATCTCGACGGCCTGCGGGAGCACAGGACGTTCCTGGTGACCGGCCACCACCTGGAGTTCTACGAGGACCTCGTCGACCACGTCTTCGTCGTCGACGCGGGCCGGCTCGTGGAGGTCACCGCCGAGCTGAGCAGGGCCGGGCAGGGCCCGGCCGACCACCCGACCACAGGACACGGAGGACTGACGGATGTCTATGCGGCCCACTACCCGCGAGCTCGTCGCTGAGCTGCGCTACCAGCACTACTCCCGGCGGCCCTACGTGCTGCTGCTGGTCCTCGCGGCCGCGGTGGCGGTCGCGTTCGCCGGGTCCCTGAGCCACGCGCACGCCGCCCACGCGTTCTTCGTCCAGCAGGTGCGCTCCTACGAGCAGAACGGGGTCGACGTCGAGGCCGCCCTGGCGGCGCCCGTGCAGGTCACCACCGACGGCGCGCAGGAGACCGTCGACAACCCGCTGAAGTACGACTTCCTCCAGGTCGGCGAGTCCCTGGCCGCGCTGAAGGGCGTCGCCATGGTGGGCACCGCCCTGGACCTGACCACGTTCGTCGTCGTCCCCCTGGCCTTCCTCATGTACGGGGCCTGGCTCGCGCTCTACGACGACCGCGCCCGGACCAGCAGGGTCCGGGCCGTGCGCGGGCGCTGGGCCACGATCGCCGCGGTCCGGGCGGGCACCCTGGTCCTGCTGGCCGCCGCGGCCGTGCTCGTGGTCACCGTGGTGGCGCTGGGCCTGTCCCTCGCCGGGGCCGGCGCCGTGCAGCAGCTCGAGGCGGAGATGGGCTACCCCACGGTCGTCCCCGAGTCGGTCTCCCCCCTGTGGGCCAAGCTCCTCACGACCGTCGGCACCGCCGTCCTCTTCGGCCTCGTGGGCCACGCCACCGGCCTGGTCACCCGTTCCCTGTCCTGGCCCATGGTGCTGGCCGCGCTGGTGCTGTTCCTGGTGCCCTTCCTCGGCACCTGGGACCCCCGCAACCTGCTCGCCGCGGTGGCCCGGGGCGTCTACGACTTCTGGGGCCAGTTCGAGCTGCGCCCGCCCCTCCCGGTGGAGACCTGGGCCGCGGCCCTCGGCCTCGGCGGCTACGCCCTGCTGGCCGCGGCCGTCACCGCCGTCTGCGTCGCCACGCGGCGGCGCTTCCCCTGAGCCGTCCCGGTCCGCCGCACCACGCGCACCCGGCACCGTCCCGGCACCGTCCCCGCCCCCGTCCCCGTCCCCGTCCCCGTCCCCGAAAGCAGGCACCATGCCCTCCCGCACCCGCCGCGCCCTCGCGGCCCCCGCCGTGGCCGCCGGTCTCCTCGCCGCCGCTCTCGCGGCCGTCCCCTCCGCCGGGGCCGTCACGGGCGGCGTCCCGGACGGGCAGGCCCACCCCGCGGTGGCCGTGCTCCTCGTCGGCGACGGCCGGGGCACCCAGCGGTGCTCCGCGACGCTGGTGAGCCCGACCGTCCTGCTCACCGCGGCCCACTGCGTCCAGGACCGCGTGGGGCTCGCGGCCGTGAGCTTCGAGTCGGCCCTCGCCGGAACCGCCGCGGAGCTGTCCGCTCTCCCGTACCCCGAGGACCCCGCCCGCGGCTACCGTGCCGCCGACCTGGCGGGCCGGGACGACTGGCACGCGGGGACCGCCCACGCCCATCCGGAGTACTCGGGCTTCACCGACGCGCAGCGGTGGCTCGACGTCGGCGTCGTCGTCCTCGACGAGCCGGTGCCCGGGCCGGCGCCGGCCGCGCTGGCCCCGGAGGGCCTGCTCGACGGGCGCCCCGCCCGGGAGCTCAACGGCGAGCTCTTCACCGTGGTCGGCTACGGCTCCGAGGTCCGCGCGGACGGCTCCGGCCGCCCGCTCGGCGAGGACGTGCCGCTGCTGCGCCGCAGCGCGCAGGTCGCAGCCCAGCGGCTGGCCCCGCAGCTGCTCATGGTCCAGGGCAACGCCCACGACGCCCGCGGCACCGGCGGCCCGTGCACCGGCGACTCCGGGGGGCCCGCCCTCGACGCGGACGGCCGGATCGTGGCGGTGACCAGCTGGTCCAGCACCCCCCTGTGCCGCTCCCGCGCCGGGCTCCAGCGGGTGGACGTGCCGCAGGTGCAGGACTGGCTGGCCGGCCACGGCGTGCCCGTGGCCGGGGCGGGGGCCTGACCCGGGGACCGTCCGCGCCGGGACGCCCGGCCAGGGGCGTGCCGGCGCGGATAAGCTGGAGCCGATGAAACTCCTCGAAGCGCTCTCCCCCGTCCTCGGCACCCCCGGCCACCCCTACTACCGCGGCGACTACGCCGCCAACCCGCTGACCGGGGACGAGGTCTACGAGGGCTTCCTCGGCTGGATCGCGTCCCGGGACATGGAGCTCTACCCGGCCCAGGACGAGGCCGTGCTCGAGTTCGCGGGCGGGTCCAACCTCATCCTGGCCACCCCCACCGGCTCCGGGAAGTCCACCGTGGCGGTCGCCGCGCACTTCGCCGGCCTCGCCGCCGGGCAGCGCTCCTACTACACCGCGCCCATCAAGGCCCTGGTGTCCGAGAAGTTCTTCGCCCTCGTAGAGATCTTCGGCGCCGAGAACGTCGGCATGGTCACGGGCGACTCCGCGGTCAACGCCAACGCCCCCATCATCTGCTGCACCGCCGAGATCCTCGCCAACGTGGCCCTGCGCGAGGGCCGGGACGCGGACGTCGGCCCGGTGGTCATGGACGAGTTCCACTTCTACTCCGACCCGCAGCGCGGCTGGGCGTGGCAGGTGCCGCTGCTCCAGCTGCCGCAGGCGCAGTTCCTGGTCATGAGCGCGACCCTCGGCGACGTCAGCCGCTTCGAGGAGGGCATCACCGAGCTCACCGGCCGCCCGACGACGACGGTCTCCTCCGCCGAGCGGCCGATCCCGCTGCACCACTACTGGTCCGAGGACCCGATCCACGAGGCCCTCGAGGAGCTGCTCACCACCAACCAGGCCCCGGTCTACGTGGTGCACTTCTCCCAGCTGCAGGCCATGGACCAGGCGCAGAACCTCATGTCGGTCAACGTCCTGTCCAAGGAGGAGAAGGAGCGGATCGGGGAGCTGATCGCCGGCTTCCGGTTCTCCGCGGGCTTCGGCAAGACCCTCAACCGCCTGGTCCGCCACGGCATCGGCGTCCACCACGCGGGCATGCTGCCCAAGTACCGCCGGCTCGTGGAGCAGCTCGCCCAGACGGGGCTGCTCAAGGTCATCTGCGGTACCGACACGCTGGGCGTGGGGATCAACGTGCCCATCCGCACCGTGGTCATCACGGCGCTGTCCAAGTTCGACGGCGAGCGCACCCGCAGGCTCAACGCCCGCGAGTTCCACCAGATCGCCGGGCGCGCCGGACGCGCCGGCTACGACACCGCCGGCACCGTGGTGGTCCAGGCGCCCGAGCACGTCATCGAGAACAACAAGGCCATGAAGAAGGCCCACGCCAAGTTCGGCGACGACCAGAAGAAGCTGCGGCAGGTCGTGCGGAAGAAGCCGCCGCAGGGCTTCGTGTCCTGGGGGAAGCCGACGTTCGAGACCCTCGTGGCCTCCGAGCCGGAGCCGCTGACCTCGTCCTTCACCGTCACGCACTCGATGCTGCTCAACATCCTGCAGCGCCCGGGCGACCCCGTCATGGCCGCGTGGCACCTGCTGACCCACAACCACGAGACGCCGCAGCGCCGGCGCGCCCTGGTCAAGCAGGCCATCGGGATCCTCAAGGAGCTGCGGGCGGCCGGCGTCGTCGAGAAGCTCGACGAGCCCGACGAGGAGGGCCGCACCTGGCGGCTGACCGTGGAGCTGCAGGAGAACTTCGCGCTCAACCAGCCCCTCTCCCCGTTCGCCCTCGCGGCGCTGACCCTCGTCGACCCCGAGGACCCGAACTACGCCCTCGACGTGGTCTCCGTCATCGAGGCCACCCTGGAGAAGCCCCGCCAGGTGCTCAACATGCAGGAGAAGAAGGCCCGCGGCGAGGCGGTCGCCGCGATGAAGGCGGAGGGCCTCGACTACGACGAGCGGATGAAGGAGCTCGAGGACGTCAGCTACGCCAAGCCCCTCGAGGAGCTGCTGACCCAGGCGTTCGAGACCTACCGGAAGAGCGCCCCGTGGGTCGCCCAGTTCGAGCTCGCGCCGAAGTCCGTGGTCCGGGACATGTACGAGCGGGCCATGACCTTCGGGGACTACGTCCAGTTCTACGGTCTCGCCCGCTCCGAGGGCATCCTGCTGCGCTACCTCTCGGACGCCTACAAGGCGCTGCGCCAGACCGTGCCGCTGGACATGCTCCGCGAGGACCTCGAGGACCTCGTCGAGTGGCTGGGCGAGCTCATCCGCCAGACGGACAACTCCCTGCTCGACGAGTGGGAGAAGCTGGCCGCCGGGGAGGAGTCGCCCATGGGCACCTCCGCGGACTCCCTGGAGGAGCTGATCGAGGAGCAGCCGCCGGCCATCACCTCGAACGCCCGCGCGTTCCGGGTCATGGTGCGCAACGCCCTGTTCCAGCGCGTGGAGCTCTTCGCCGACGAGAAGGACAAGGTGCTGGGCGCCCTCGACGGCGAGCACGGCTGGGACCGGGACCGGTGGGCGGACGCGATGGACGCGTACTTCGCCGAGCACAAGGACATCTACACCGATCCCCAGTCCCGCGGCCCCGGCCTGATCCGCATCGACGAGAAGCCCGAGGGGCTCGAGGGGTACTGGACCGTGGTCCAGGTCTTCGACGACCCGGACGGCCACCACGACTGGGGCATCAACGCCCGCATCGACCTGCGCCTCTCCGACGAGGACGGCTTCCCCGCGGTGGTCGTGGACAATGTCGGTCCCATCACCGAGTCGGGGCGCTGAGCCCGGCGGGCTGGCCCCGGTCCCCGTCACGACCGCGCCCCGCCCCACCTGACGGTGGGGCGGGGCGCGGTCTCTACGGGTCCTGGGGGACGACGGGTCAGACGGTGTGGCTGCCTCCGCCGCGGTGCGGGCCGTCCGCGGTCGTGGTGCCGGCGGCCTCCTGCACGTCCGCCCGCTCGCCCTCGACCGACTCGGCCTGCGCGTCCGGGACGCGGTCCGGCTCCGGGGCGACCCCGGTGCTCTCGAACTCGCGGTGCTTGCCGCGGGCACGGTCCAGCAGGTCGTGGAAGTACTTCTCGGACTCGATGAGCTCGTCCTTGTACCGGGCCGGGACCTTCGACAACCGCTCCTGGTACCGGGCCGCCTTGGCGGCCAGTGCGTGCCGCTCCTCGGCGGGAGCGGTCTGCGGGAGCGTGACGTACTGCTCGGCGACGGTCTGCAGGCCGCCGATCACGTGCACCGCACGGCCCTTCGGGCTGAACAGCGAGGCGAGGACGGTGATCGTCAGCACGCCCAGGATGACGCTCAGGGACAGCCCGATGCTGACCTCGATGACCTCCACGTGCTCGCCGTTGTTGATGAACGGCAGGTTGTTCTCGTGCAGGGCGTGGATGATGAGCTTCACGCCGATGAAGGCCAGGATGATCGCCAGACCCCACGAGAGGTAGATGAGCCGGTCCAGGAGACCGTCGATGAGGAAGTACAGCTGGCGCAGGCCCATGAGGGAGAAGGCCACGGCCGTGAAGACGAGGTAGGTCTCCTGGGTCAGGCCGAAGATCGCGGGGATCGAGTCGAGGGCGAAGAGCACGTCGGTTCCGCCGATGGCCACCATGACCAGCAGCATCGGCGTCATGACCTTCTTGCCGTTCTCCACGGTGAAGAGCTTGTCGCCGTCGTAGTGCTCCGACGTCTGGATGAAGCGCTTGGCAAGGCGGATCACGAAGTTGTCCGCCTCGTCGTGCTCGTCGCCGGCCAGCTCGCCCTTGATGAGGGAGCCTGCCGTCAGGAGCAGGATGAGGCCGAAGGCGTAGAAGACCCACGCGAACTGGTTGATCAGCCCGGCGCCCACGAAGATCAGGGCGGTGCGCGCCACGAGCGCGAAGGTGATGCCGAACAGCAGCACCTTCTGCTGGTCCGCGCGCGGCACCTTGAAGGAGGCCATGATGATGAGGAAGACGAAGAGGTTGTCGACGGACAGCGCCTTCTCCGTGATGTACCCGGCGTAGTACTCGCCGGCGTACTGGCCGCCCCACCGGAGGAGGACGAAGAGTCCGAAGAGGAGGGCGAGCCCCACGTAGATCGCCGACCAGACGGCGGCCTCCTTGAGCTGGGGCTCGTGGGCCTTGCGGACGTGGAAGAAGTAGTCGAACAGCAGGAGACCGACGATCACGACGATCGTCGCTGCCCACACGCTGGTTGAGACGTCCATAGGATTCTGCTTTCGGGGTCGGGGACGGGACAGCCGTAAGTCTCTCCGCCGCTCGGTCGGGACCGTCACGGTCCACCGTGCCGAGGTCGGCCGCTGCGTCCGGCCGGGCTCGACCACCCGACGTGCTGACGTCCACAGCGCTGAGGGATACTCCCCTAGGCCCTCCCAGTGTATACGGGACCCGCCGCCCACCTGCGCAGAGGGGCCCGTCCCGCCGTGCGGCGGGACGGGCCCCTCTGCGTGCCGGGCCCTGCGGGGCCCGGCGTCACCGGCGCGCGGGGACGGTCAGCGCTCGGTCTCCCGGGGCTCGACCGGCGTGGCGCCCTGGCTCTCCTCGTGGTGCTCGTCCACGGTCTTGCCGGTGTGCTCGTGCAGGTCCGGGACGTCCATGGGTGAGCGCTCCGCGGCGGTCCTGGCCGCGTGGTGCTTGCGCACCAGGTCGGCCTGCAGGACACGGATCTCCGTGGTCGGGGTGCCCTCCGGGATGCTCCGGTAGACCTCGATGGCCCGGTGCAGCTCCCCGACGGCCTGGGCGGTGCGGCCCTTGGGGCTGACCATGGAGGCGACGGTCGCGACCGCGATGATGGCCACGATCACGCCCAGTGAGACGAAGGTGGGGATCTCCGGGGCCCACGCGATGTGCTCGCCGCCGTTGACGAAGGGCAGCTCGTTCTCGTGCATGGCGTGCAGGATGAGCTTCACGCCGATGAACGCGAGGATCAGGGACAGGCCGTGCTTGAGGTAGATGAGCCGCTCCATGAGCCCGCCGAGCAGGAAGTAGAGCTGGCGCAGACCCATGAGGGCGAAGATGTTGGCCGTGAAGACGATGAACGGGCTCTGCGTGAGGCCGAAGATGGCGGGAATGGAGTCGAAGGCGAACATGAGGTCGGTGAGGCCGATGGTCACGAAGACGACCAGCATCGGCGTGAAGAGCTTCTTGCCGTTCACGACCGTCCGCAGCTTGTTGCCGTCGTACTCCTCCGTCATGGGCACGACGGTGCGCAGCCTGCGGATGAGGGCGTTCTCCTCGGTCTCGTCCTCGCCGTCGTCCTTGGCCTGGTGGTAGGCGGTCCACAGCAGGAAGACGCCGAAGATGTAGAAGACCCACGAGAAGTTTGCGATGATCGTGGCGCCCAGCAGGATGAAGATGCCGCGCAGGACCAGAGCGATGATGATGCCCACCATCAGCACCTCCTGCTGGTACTTCCGCGGCACCGCGAACCGGGTCATGATCACGATGAACACGAACAGGTTGTCGATGCTGAGGCTGTACTCCGTGATCCAGCCGGCGATGAACTGGGTGCCGGGCTCGGGTCCGGCGAACGCGAACATGAGCCCGCCGAACACGAGAGCCAGGGCCACGTAGATGCCGACCCAGATGCCGGCCTCCTTCATGGAGGGCTCGTGGGGCCGCCGGGCGACGATGACAAGGTCCAGCAGCAGGATCAGTCCCAGGACGATGAAGGAGCCGATCTCGAACCAGGCCGGTAGTTGTGTGTGCACGCGAGTACTTTCGCTTCGAAGTGGCGGCGCCCGTCGTGCGCCGCGTTCGGGGACGAGGCGGCGAGGGCACCGGAATGAGCCGCAAGTCTCTCCGCCGGCCTCGCCGGGCTCCGTGCCCGCGTCCCGAGATCGACCGTTGCGCCCGGCCAGGCTCCATTGCCCGGCGTGCTGACGTCCGCAACGCTGAGGGATACTCCCCTACGCGGGGAGAAGTCTACCCGAAGCTGGGAGAACGCCGGGAAAACCCCTGTCCTGCCGTTCCGGAGCCGGGCCGATCAGGCGTGCCCGGCCTGCTGCATCTGCCGCAGCTCCTTCTTGAGGTCGGCGATCTCGTCGCGGATCCGCCCCGCGAGCTCGAACTGCAGCTCTTCCGCAGCGGCCTGCATCTGCTGGGTCATCTGCGCGATGAGGTCGACGAGGTCCTCGGCGGGGGCGGCGGCGAGCCCGTCCCGGCGCAGCTTGTCCTCCGCGGCCACCACGGCGTCCCGTCCGCCCTTCTTCCCGGTCGGCGCGGTCTTCTTGCCGGCGGCCGCCCGCTGGGCGAGCAGCTCCCGGGTGTCCTCCTCCTCGCGCTGGAGCTGGTCGGTGATGTCCGCGATCCTCTTCCGCAGGGGCTGCGGGTCGATCCCGTGCTCCGTGTTGTAGGCGACCTGGATCTCCCGGCGCCGGTTCGTCTCCTCGATGGCGGTGGCCATGGAGGCGGTGATCCGGTCCGCGTACATGTGCACCTGCCCGGAGACGTTGCGGGCGGCGCGGCCGATCGTCTGGATCAGGGACGTCGTCGAGCGCAGGAAGCCCTCCTTGTCCGCGTCGAGGATCGCCACCAGGGAGACCTCCGGCAGGTCGAGGCCCTCGCGCAGCAGGTTGATGCCCACGAGGACGTCGAAGGTGCCCATCCGCAGCTCGCGCAGCAGCTCCACGCGGCGGAGGGTGTCCACGTCCGAGTGCAGGTACTGGACCTTCACCCCGTGCTCCATGAGGTACTCGGTGAGGTCCTCGGCCATCCGCTTGGTGAGCGTGGTGACCAGGACGCGCTCGTCGCGCTCCACGCGCACGTTGATCTCGTCGAGCAGGTCGTCGATCTGGCCCTTGGTGGGCTTGACGATCACCTCGGGGTCCACCAGGCCGGTGGGACGGATGATCTGCTCCACGTAGCCGTCCGCCTGGGACAGCTCGTACTTGCCCGGGGTGGCGGAGAGGTAGACGGTCTGGCCGATCCGCTCGAGGAACTCGTCCCACTTCAGCGGCCGGTTGTCCATGGCCGAGGGCAGCCGGAAGCCGTGCTCCACCAGCGTCCGCTTCCGGGACATGTCCCCCTCGTACATGCCGCCGATCTGCGGGATGGTCACGTGGGACTCGTCGACCACCAGGAGGAAGTCGTCCGGGAAGTAGTCGATGAGGCAGTGCGGGGCGGACCCGCGGGGGCGGCCGTCGATGTGCAGCGAGTAGTTCTCGATGCCGTTGCAGTAGCCCATCTGCTCCATCATCTCGAGGTCGTACGTGGTGCGCATGCGCAGCCGCTGGGCCTCGACCAGCTTGTTCTGGGACTCCAGCTCCTTCAGCCGCGCCGCCAGCTCCGCCTCGATCGACTTCACGGCCTTCGCCATCCGGTCCGCGCCGGCCACGTAGTGGGAGGCCGGGAAGACGTACATCTCGTTCTCGTCCCGGATGATCTCGCCGGTCAGCGGGTGGAGGGTGTAGATGGACTCGATCTCGTCGCCGAAGAACTCCACGCGGATCGCGTGCTCCTCGTACATGGGGATGATCTCCACTGTGTCCCCGCGCACGCGGAACGTGCCGCGGTGGAAGTCGACGTCGTTGCGCGCGTACTGCATGTTCACGAACCGGCGCAGCAGCTCGTCGCGGTCCATCTCGTCGCCCTTGCGCAGGGTGACCATCTGCTCCACGTACTCCTCGGGGGTGCCCAGGCCGTAGATGCAGGACACGGTGGCGACGACGACGACGTCCCGGCGCGTCAGCAGGGCGTTGGTCGCCGAGTGGCGCAGCCGCTCGACCTCCTCGTTGATGGAGGAGTCCTTCTCGATGAAGGTGTCCGTCTGCGGGACGTAGGCCTCCGGCTGGTAGTAGTCGTAGTAGGAGACGAAGTACTCGACCGCGTTGTTGGGCAGCAGCTCCCGCAGCTCGTTGGCCAGCTGCGCGGCGAGCGTCTTGTTCTGCACCATGACCAGCGTGGGCCGCTGGACGCGCTCGATCAGCCACGCGGCCGTGGCCGACTTGCCGGTGCCGGTGGCGCCCAGGAGCACGATGTCCTTCTCGCCCGCCTCGACGCGCGCGGCGAGCTCCTCGATGGCCTTCGGCTGATCGCCCGCGGGGACGTAGTCGGAGATGACCTCGAAGGGGGCGACGACACGGTTGATCTTCTGGGCGAGGCTCATGGGACAAGGCTACGCGCCGCCCCGGACACGGAAACGGGGTTCCTCCCCCGGCGATCAGGGCGGGTGAGCGGCCGCCGGGACGGGCCCGGGAAATAGGCCCCGGCCGCTCCCGGTTGCACCGGACACAGCACCGCGCCCCCGCAGGCGCGGCCCGTCGAGAGGAACCTCATGTCCATCGTCATCACCGGTGCCACCGGCCAGCTCGGCCGCCACGTGATCAGCTGCCTGCTGCGCCTCGACGTGCAGATCCCCGACATCGTGGCCGCGGGCCGCAACGAGGAGAAGCTCGGCTCCCTCGCGGAGCTGGACCTCAAGACAACACGGATCGACTACGACGACCCGGCGAGCCTCGACGACGCCTTCGAGGGGGCGGGCACGGTGCTGATGATCTCCGGCAGCGAGGTGGGCCGGAGGGTGGCACAGCACCGGAACGTGATCGACGCCGCCGTCCGGGCCGGGGTCTCCCGCCTGGTGTACACCAGCGTCCTCGGCGCGGACCTCGGCAAGCTCATCCTCGCCGAGGAGCACCTGGCCACGGAGCAGGCGATCGCCGAGTCCGGGCTCCCGTACACGATCCTGCGCAACGGCTGGTACACCGAAAACTACGAGCCGGCCCTCCGGTACGCGGAGGACACCGGGCTGCTGCTGGCCAATGCCGGGGACGGCAGGGTGGCCAGCGCCGCCCGGGAGGACTACGCCGAGGCGATCGCGGCGGTGCTGGCCCAGGACGGGCACACCTGGCAGACCTACGAGCTGTCCGGGGACCACGCGTGGAGCTTCGACGAGCTCGCCGCGGCGCTCACGGAGGTCCTGGGCCGGGAGGTGACGTACCGGCGTCTCACGCCCGAGCAGCACCTGGCGGCGCTCGAGGAGGCCGGCGTGGACGAGGCGACCGCACGGTTCCTCGTCGCCCTCGACGCCAACATCGAGGACGGCGCCCTGGACCTGATCACCGGGGACCTCTCCCGGCTCATCGGCCGGCCCACCACCCCGCTGGTCGAGGCCCTGCGCGCGATGCTCTGAGCGGCCCTGCGGCCTGCCTCCGACATGTTCGCCCGCATCACGTCCGAGGGGTTGTGAAGCTCCCCGGGAGTGCCCATGGTGGTGGGACGCACACCGGGGAACCCCTCGAGCTCCCCTTCCCAGCCAGCTAGCGAGTTCTTCCCACCAGGAGACGATCATGGCCACCTGCGACACCTGCGGCAACGACTACGACAAGACCTTCACCGTCACCCAGGGCGAGAGGACCGGCACCTTCGACAGCTTCGAGTGCGCGGCCCACGCCATGGCCCCGACCTGCGCGCACTGCGGGTGCCGCGTCCTCGGCCACGGCGTGGAGGCCGGCGGCACCATCTACTGCTGCGCCCACTGTGCCGAGCACTCCGGCGCCCACGGGCTCACCGACCGGGTCTGAGGCGACCGCCGCACCGGTGCTACAGGCCGATCTCGTCGAGGTCCGACCCGATGACGACCTTCCCGCTGTAACCGGTCTGCGCCGCCTGCCACTTCTCGACCGGCCAGCTGCCCGGCACGAAGTGGTTGAGCACGAGCGTCGGAACGCCGGCGGCCTCCGCGACGGCGCCGACCTCCTCCACGGGTGTGTGCGACTTGATGAGGTGCTGGAACGCCGCCTCGTCCTCGGGACTGCGTGGCTCCGGGTAGCGCTGGGCCGCCCACTCCGTGGCGATCACCTCGTGCACCAGCACGTCGGCGCCCCGGGCCATCCGGATGAGGTTCTCGCTCGGACCGGTGTCGCCGGAGAACACGACGCTGCCGTCCTCGGTGTCGAAGCGGAAGGCGAAGGACGGAAAGACCGGAGCATGCTGGACCAGCGTCGCCGACACCCTGACCCGGTCGTCCTCGTAGAAGACGACCGGCTTCATCCTCGGGTGCGGGTCCCCGTTCGGATCGTCCACGAGTCGCTCCGGCAACGGGACGTCGTGGCCGGCGAACATGTGCTGCGGGACGGGCATGCCCCCGTCTATGGCTCTGTCGTTGAAGTCCGTGGCGAAGGCGCGCACCAGCAGGCCGACTATCTCCTCTGTGCCGGGAGTGGGATTCTCCGGGGCGACGATGGGAGGCATCGGGTGGGAACCGGTCTTCGGCGGGAGGACGCCCCGGTTGCCCGGTCCCCAGATCTGCACAGGGATGTCGGCCTGACCGAGGCCGTTGTAGGCGCCGAGGCTGAGGATGTTCGAGAGGTCGTTGATGTGGTCCGAGTGCAGGTGCGTCAGGAACACCGCCCGCAGACCGCTGAGGGCCGCACGCGTCTGCCAGTTGCCCAGCTTCGCGTCCATGAGCCGGAAGCCGACGCCCTCGCCGGCGTCGACCAGGTAGTAGCGGTCCCCGACGACGAGCGCGGAGGCGATGCCCTGCCGGGGCGGCTCGGTGGTGCCCCAGCCAGGGCCGCCGCTGGTGCCGAGCAGAACGATCTTGGTCCGTGCGTCGGTACGCAACGGGGCAGCTGTTGAGACGGCCGCCGCAGCGGCGGGTGTCAGGAGAGGGACTGCTCCGGCCGCCGCGAAGCCTCCGAGCATCGTGCGCCGGGACAGAGAAGGTTTGTGAGAGGACACCGTGGACTCCTTCGGCCAGGTAGGGGTGGGATGCACATCACACTAGACCGGACGTCCGAGCGGGGCACCCTCGCGCGTGGATCCCGCGAACACGGCGGCGATCGCACGCTGCCGGTCACTGCTGCAGCCGACGCAGCGCACGCATCGTCGCGTCCCCGTACGCACCGCCGAACCGGACGGCGTGCACCAGCAGCGGCGGCAGCTGGTACCACGGCACCCGCTCCTCCCACCCGGGGGCGAGCGGGTGCTCCACGTGGTAGGCCGCCAGGCACTCCTGCCCGAATCCGCCGAACAGCAGCATCATCGCGATGTCCACCTCCCGGTGGCCCCAGTACGCCGACGGATCGATAAGCCAGTTCCGCCCGTGGACGTCCACGAGCCGGTTGCCGGCCCACAGGTCCCCGTGCACCAGGGTCGGTGCCTCCTCCGGCCCGGCCAGCTCCCGTGCACGCGGGGCGAGCTCCTCGACGACGTCGGCGGCGCGCGGGTCGATCCGGCCGGACCCGACGGCCTTCTGCGCCAGCGGCCGGATCCGCCGCTCCAGCAGGAACGCCGCCCAGTCCTGGGTCGGGGACATGTCCACCTCGAAGGACCCGATCCGCCCCGGCAGCTCGGGGTCGAGAGCGCCGAAGGCCTCCCCCTGCGCCCGGTGCAGCGCCGCCAGCCCGCGCCCGAACTCCTCCTCGGTGCCCGGCGAACGCCTCCCGTCCGCTTCCTCGATCCACTCCAGGACGATGCCCCGGTCGTTCCAGCGCACGACCTCCGGCACCCCGAGGACCTCTGGCGTGTGCTCCCGCAGGGCATGCAGCCCGGCGACCTCCACCGCCATCATCCCGGCGGGCGGATCCGCCATCGTCTTGGCGAACAGCGGCCCGCCGGCCGTCGCGAGGCGGTACGCCGCCGCGGTGTCACCGCCGCTGATCGGCACTGCCGCTTCGACGCCGAGGCCGTCGGTGAGGTCGTGGGGCAGGTCCAGGGAACTCATGCCTTCCGTTCTACTCCATCTCCTCCGCGAAAGGACGGTACGCAGGCATCCGACCGACCCGGAGCACACCCCAGCACCGGAAGATCCTGCCCCGGCAGGCGTTTCCGGCGGTAAAATCGAGGCCAGGGCTCCCAGGATCCAGGGGAAGGACCCAGCGATGGACGGCCAGGGTGAAGCGGTGGAGATGCCCGTGCCGGACGGCGGAGACGCCACGGCCACCGTGCTGGGCCTCACCGCCGCGGTGCTGCAGACGCTGCTCCTGCTGTTCATCCTGGTGCTGGGCCTGATGTGGGGCGGGTGGAGCCATCTCGCGTCCATGGCGCTGGCGCTGCTCGGCCTGGTCGTCGTCATCGGGATGACGGTGCAGCGGCGGCGATCCGTCATCGCCGTGCCTGTCGTCTCTGGGGTCCTGGCGTTCGTGCTCTCCTTCCTGGGTCCGCTCCCGGTCGGGAGCCCGTGATCCCGATGGGCACGAACGAGATCCCGAACCGCCGCCGCGGTGACCGGGCCGTGATCCTCGGACTCCTCTCGGCCACGGCCCAGACACTCCTCCTGGGTCTGACCCTCGTCGCCGGGATCGAGGGCGGGCGCTGGAACTGGTCCCTGTCGCTGCTGCTGATCGTCGCCGGCCTGGCCGTGATCTTCAGGCTGACGGTCCGGGGACGGCGCCTGGTCGCGCTCGTCCCGGTTCTCTCGACGGCTCTGGTCGTCGGACTCCTCGTGCTCGGGCCGTCCCCGTTCGGGAACGTCTGAGCCCGGATCCCCGCTGCCCGCAAGCACGCAGTGCGCATTTCTCGACGGCGGGAGGCGAGCGCCCGGAGCGAGCGCCCGGGACCAAGCGCCCAGGACCGAGCGCTGCGCGGCGTCCTCGCCGGAGGTCGCGCGTCCAGCATCGGCAGGAGGCGTGGCCGGACAGGGGTGCAGAACCGTCCGAGAGGGGTGGAAAATCATCGGAAGGGCCGCGGCCGCCTTCGCCGGCAGCACCGTTCCGCTGATCGACCACCCTGCCGGTGGCATCTGGTCCGACCGCACCGCATCGAGCTGACGACCCTGACCGTGGGAACCGAATACGACCGAGGACGGAGCACACCATGCAGATGGGACTGGTAGGACTGGGCAAGATGGGCGGCAACATGCGCGAACGCCTGCGCCAGGCCGGGCACACCATCATCGGGTACGACACCGACCCGGAGCTCTCGGACGCCGAGAGCCTGGCCGCGATGGTGGAGCGGATCGACCGCGCACCGCAGGTCGTGTGGGTGATGGTGCCGGACACGGTGGTGGACCCCGTGATCGACGAGCTGGCCGGGCTGCTGGGCGAGGGCGACGTCGTCATCGACGGCGGCAACTCCCGGTGGATCCACGACGCCCCGCGGGCGGAGAAGCTCGCCCGCCGAGGGATCGAGTACCTCGACTGCGGGGTCTCCGGGGGCGTGTGGGGCATCACCCAGGGCTATGCGCTCATGGTCGGCGGTGAGGAGAAGACCGTGGCGAAGGTGCAGCCGATCTTCGACTCCCTCAAGCCCGCGGGCGAGTTCGGGTTCGTCCACGCCGGTGAGCACGGCGCAGGCCACTTCGCCAAGATGGTCCACAACGGCATCGAGTACGCGATCATGCAGGCCTACGCCGAGGGCTGGGAGCTGCTGGAGGCCGCAAGCCACGTCACCTCGGTGCGCGAGACCTTCAACTCCTGGCGCGAGGGCTCGGTGATCAAGTCCTGGTTGCTGGACCTGGCGGTGAACGCGCTGAACGAGGACGAGCACCTCGACCGACTCGCCGGCTACGCCGAGGACTCCGGGGAGGGCCGGTGGACCGTCGAGTCCGCCCTCGACCTGGCGGTCCCGGTGCCGGCCATCGCCAACGCACTGTTCGCCCGTTTCGCCTCCCGCCAGGACGAGGCCCCGGCGATGAAGATGATCGCCGCGATGCGCAACCAGTTCGGCGGGCACGCGGTCAAGGACGTGGCCGCCGGACCCGAGCACGTCGAGGCCGGCCCCGGGGAGGAACCGGCCCACCCGGCCGAGCAGTAGGACCACCCCTCGACCCGGCTCGGTCGGAGCCGGGTCCGATGGGCCCGCTCCACGGCCTGCACAGCGGTGTGCGCGCGGGGTGTCAGTCCGAGGAGGCCCAGTGCTCGGGGCCTGCCGACCCTGCCGGGTACTCCTCCAGGGGCACCCGGCCGGACGTCCACGCCTCACGGATCTGGTCGACGACGCCCCAGGCGTGCTCGGCGGCCTCCGCGGAGATGGACAGGGTCGGGTCGCGGTCGAGGAGACCGTTGAGGACCTCCCCGTAGGGGGTCAGCCGTCCTGCGCCGAGGTCGGCGGTCAGGACGGCCCGGTCGACGACGAAGGGGTCGCCGGGTCCGTTGACGTTCAGCTCCAGGGTCATGGCGTCGGGGCTCAGACAGATGCGCAGGACGGTGGGTCCGGTCACCCCGGGCAGCCCGGCCGGCTGGTGGGGGACGTCCCGGAAGGTCACGGCGATCTCGCGGCGGGGGCGTGCCACGGCCTTGCCCGAGCGCAGCACGAAGGGCACCCCGGCCCAGCGCCACGTGGCGGACTCGAGGGTCACCTCGGCCAGGGTCTCGATCCCCCGGCCCGGGTCCACACCGTCTTCCTCGACGTAGGAGGGCAGGTGCAGGCCGTCGACGGTGCCCGCGGTGTAGCGGGCGCGCCGGCCGGCGGCCACGGGGTCCCCCGCCCAGGGACGCAGGGCCCGCAGCGCCTCGGTCTTGGTGTGGCGCAGATCGGTGGCGTGCACGGACAGCGGGGCGTCCATGGTGACCAGCGCCATGACCTGCAGCAGGTGGGACTGGATCATGTCGACCATCGCCCCGGCACGGTCGTAGTACCCGGCCCGGTTCTCCAGCCCCAGGGACTCGTCGTAGACGATCTCGACCTTGGCGACGTGCTCACGGTGGAGCACCGGCTCGAACACACGGTTGGTGAAGCGCAGGCCCAGGACGTTGAGCACGGTGGACTTGCCCAGGAAGTGGTCCACCCGGAAGACCTGGTCCTCGGGCACCAGGGAGGCGAGCATCCGGTTCAGCTCCGAGGCGCTGGGCTGGTCGACGCCGAAGGGTTTCTCCAGGGCCAGCACGGTGTGCTCCGGCAGCTCGACCCGGTGCAGGGCCTGGACGGCCTGGGCGGCCACGGCCGGGGGCACGGCGAAGTACAGGGCGGGGATCCCGGTGGCCGCGGCCAGCACCCGGCCGAGGTCCTCGGCCGCGGTGGCGTCGGTGACGAGGTAGTCGGCACCGGCCAGGGCGTGCTCCACAGCGGGCCCGGTGGCCTCGACGCTGTCGAAGGCGGCTCGGACGGTGTCCACCCACTGCTCCCTGTCGCGGGGCGCGCGGTCGGCGCCGATCAGGCGGAGCCGGCGGTCAGGCTGTTCGGTGAGCAGCCGCCCCAGGCCGGGCAGCAGCAGCCGGGAGGTGAGGTCGCCCGTGGCGCCCAGAACGACCAAGGTCCCGATGGTGTCCATGACTGCCTGCTCCTCCCACCGCCCGGGGGCGAGGCGGTCTCACATCCGCTGGTACTTGGCCCGGACCACCATGAACAGCCCGTAGCAGATCAGTCCCAGCGCCACGGCGCCGAGCAGCCAGACGCCGAACGGCTGCTCCTGGAGGGACTTGAGGGCGCCGTCGAGCCCCGAGGCCTGGGCGGGCTCGCTCTTGACGGTGGCCACGACGAACAGCACGCCGAGCACCCCAAGCGCGATCCCCTTGGCGACGTAGCCCACGGTGCCCAGGGCGCGCACTGCGGTCCCCGCCCGGCCGGGCGGCAGGGCCGTCAGGTTCTCCTCGAACTTCTTCGTGACGCCCTTGTGGACGAAGTACCCGGCCGCGACGATCAGCCCCAGCCCCACGGCCACCAGCAGGACCACGCCCGCGGGGTTCGCCATGAGCTGCGCGCTGGTCGACTGCGACGACTCCCTGCTGTCACTGGTCCCGCCGAGGGCGTAGACGCCGAAGATCGCGCCGATCGCGCCGTAGACCACGGCCTGGCCGCCGGCCTTGAGCCGTTTCTTGAGGGCCTCCTTCCCCGAGCGCCCCCGGCCCTCGAGGAGGGCCTCCGCGAGGAAGAACACGGCCAGGGCCGCGCAGCCGAGGAAGCACGCCCACAGCAGGACGCGTCCGCCCGGGGCGGTGCCGAGCTGGGCGATGGCGCCGCTCTGGTCGGCCTGGCCGGTGCCGCCGGTGGCGACCTGCAGGGCGATGACGCCGATCATGACGTGCAGCAGGCCGGAGGCCACGAAGCCCGCCCGTGCGGCCAGGAGGAACCCCCGGGAGTCCGTGGCGTCGTCCGCGGCATCGGCCGCCCGTCCGGCCTGTCGTCTGACCTCGCCCATGCTCGCCTCCACGGTGTGTGGGCCTCATCCTGCCACGGCTTCCGGCGCGCGTCACGGGGCACAAGTGGGGCGGGCGTTGTGCAGGCGAGCGCGGCGCAACCCCGTGGAGGAGGTGGCGCCGCGCTCGCGGGGCTGAGACCCGTGCGTCAGTTGTGCGGGCTGCTGCCGGTCGCCGTGCCCTCCGCGGAATCGTCCTTGTGGTAGAGGTACTCGTTGCCGTGCTCGTCCTTCTCCACGACGAAGTGCTCCTCGACCTCCCGGCAGTAGTCCTCGACCTGGCGGGCCCGCTTCTCGCCCGCCACGTCCAGGTCGCTGCGGTCCGCGGCGCCGTAGATCTTGAGGGCGATGTCGTTGAGGCGGTCGATGATGCTGTAGCCCGACGACGGCGCGTCGTCCGTGGAGGTGTGCTTCTTCTTCGACATGACGTCCCCCTGGTGGCTCCCGTGATGGAGGACACCATTTTATCGCCGTCGAACCGCCGATTCCCAGGGGCAGGGCGGTGGGGGTCAGTTGCGGGAGGTCCCGGTGTCCGTGGGCTCCCCGGAGTCGTCCCGATGGTAGAGGTACTCGTTGCCGTGCTCGTCCTTCTCCACGACGAAGTGCTCCTGCACCTCCCGGTACCACTGGTGGGCGGCTGCGCTCTGCGGCGTCCCCTCGAGGTCCTGCCGGCTCCGCGCGGCCGGGCCGTAGACCCGCATGGCGAGATCGTTCAGCCGGTCGAGGATGCGGTGCCTCGGCTCCGCGCCCTCACCCTCGGTGTGCTTGTCCTTCGACATGGCGACCCCCGTTGCTCCTGTGATGCTGGTCACCACTCTAGCCCCGGGGTGCGCGCGGCGGGGTCGGCTCCGGGCTGTTACGTCCGGGAACCGCGCCGTGGGGTGCCTGACCTCCTCGATGGGCGCGGCTCAGCGGCGCGGCGCCACGCGCTCCGCCCAGAAGCGGTCGACCTGCCGGAGCAGGTCCGCCACGGTCCCGTCGTTGACGAGCACGACGTCGGAGACGGCCGCGCGCTGCTCGTCCGTGGCCTGCGCCGCGATCCGGGCGCGGGCGTCGGCCTCGGTCATCCCCCGGTCCTCGACCATCCGCCGCACCCGCTCCTCCGCGGGCGCCTGGACCGTGAGCACGAGGTCGAAGCGTCCGTGCTGGCCGGTCTCCACGAGCAGCGGGATGTCCTCCACCACCACCGCGTCCTCCCCCGCCGCCGCGGCGAGCCGCACGGCCTCCCTGCGGACCAGGGGGTGGATGACGGCGTTGAGGCGGGCGCGGGCCTCGGGGTCGGCGAACACGATCGCCCCCAGGGCCTGCCGGTCGAGCCGGCCCTCCGGGGTGAGCACGGACGGCCCGAACTCGGCGATGATGCCCTCGAGCCCCGGCTGCCCCGGTTCCTGGACGGCGCGCGCGATGGCGTCGGCGTCGACCACCGTGGCGCCGAGCTCGGCGAGCCGCCGGGACACCGTGGATTTGCCCGAGGCGATCCCGCCCGTGAGTCCGATCGTCAGCATGGGCCCAGCCTAGCGGCGCGGCGGTGCGGGCCCGGGACGCGGGCCGGTCAGCCTCCTCCGGAACCTCCGCCCGAGCCGGCCACGGTGGTCATGACGTCCGGGAGCGTCCCGGGTCCGTGCGGGCGCCGGACCCGCAGCCAGCGGTACCCGTAGCCCTCCAGCCCGAGCTCCACGGCCGAGTCCCCGTCGAGGGCGCACGTGCCGTCGGCCAGCAGGTCCACCAGCTCGGCGCCCTCCTCCTCGTCCGGCAGCCGCAGCGGCACCTTCGTGGGGGACGCCCCCAGGTTGTGCAGCGCCACGATGCTGGAGCCCTCCCACGAGCACCGGTGGGCCAGCACCTCCGGACGCGGCTGGTCCAGGATCTCCACGCCGCCCCAGGCCAGCTCGCTGCACTCCCGGTACCGGCGGGCCAGGTGGGTGACGAAGTTCAGCAGCGAGTCCGGCGCCCTCCTGGCGGCGGCCACGTTGACGTTCGCCGGCCCGAACTCCCCCTCGACGACGGGCGCGGAGAGGGCCTCCGGGTCGGCGGCAGAGAAGCCGCCGTTGCGGCCCGAGGTCCACTGCATGGGCGTGCGCACGGCCATGCGCCCCTCCACGGCGAGGTTCTCGCCCATCCCGATCTCCTCGCCGTAGTACACCACCGGTGTCCCGGGCAGGGAGAAGAGCAGCGAGTAGACCATCCGGATCCGCTGCTCGTCGCCCTCCAGCATGGGCGGCAGCCGCCGGCGCAGCCCCCGGCCGTAGATCTGCATCCCCTCCTCCGGGCCGAACGCCGCGAAGACCTCCTGGCGCTCGGACTCCGAGAGCTGGTCCAGCGTGAGCTCGTCGTGGTTGCGCACGAAGTTGGCCCACTGGGCGTCCTGCGGGATGCGCGGCCGGTTCCGCAGCGCGGTCGCCAGCGGGCCCGCGTCCTGCCTGGCCAGCGAGAGGTACAGGTTCTGCATGGCGACGAAGTCGAAGATCATGGTCAGCTCGCCGGCGTCGTCGGTGCCGAACAGCTCGAGCTGCTGCTGGTACGGGAGGTTGACCTCGCCCAGCAGCGCCGCGCGGCCGTTGCGGCGGTTCATGAACTTCCGCAGGGACCGCAGGAAGCCGTGCGGGTCGGTGAAGCCGCCCTGGTTCTCGAAGTCGTCGCCCTGGCTGAGCGTCAGGAGCTGGGGGATCCCGTCGACGCGGAAGCCGTCCAGGCCGAGGTGCAGCCAGAACCCGACGACCTTGGCGATCTCGTCCCGGACCTTGGGGTTCGCCAGGTTGAGGTCCGGCTGGTGGCGGTAGAAGCGGTGCAGGTACCACTGCCCGGTGACGTCGTCCCGGGTCCAGATGCTGTCCTCCTTGTCGGGGAACACGGCCTTCTCGGACGTGTCCGGGGGCTCCTCCGCACGCCAGACGTAGTAGTCCCGGAAGGGGTTGTCCGTGCTCGAGCGGGCCGCCTGGAACCACGGGTGCTGGTCGGAGGTGTGGTTGACGACGAGGTCGGCGATGACCCGCAGCCCGCGGTCCTGCGCGGTGCGGACGAGCTCCACGAGGTCCCCGAAGCTGCCCAGCCGATGGTCGATCCCGTAGAAGTCCTGGACGTCGTACCCGTCGTCCCGGTTCGGCGTGGGGTAGAACGGCATGAGCCACAGGCAGGTGACGCCCAGCTCGGCCAGGTAGTCCACGCGCTCCGCGAGCCCGGCGATGTCCCCGGTGCCGTTGCCGTCGGTGTCCAGGAACCGCTCGATGTCCACGCAGTACACGACGGCCTGCTTCCACCAGAGGTCGGAGGTGTCGGCGATGCGCATGGGTGCTCCCTCGGTTGCGGATGCATCCCTGTCTAGCACCGCTCCCCCGTCCCGTCGAGGGTCCCGTCCTCGCCCTAGAGTGGGGGCCATGGACCCCGACCCCCTGCTCAGCCGCGCCACCCGCTACACGACGCTCGCCGCGGGCGCGGAGGCGGTCGCGGAGCTGGAGATCAAGCGCTCCCGGTTCCTGGCCGTGCTCCGCCGGGCGGGCACCGAGGCCGAGGCGCGGGCTCTGGTCGACGAGCTGCGCCGGAGCTTCCACGACGCCCGGCACCACTGCTCGGCGTTCGTGCTGGGCCCGGACCGGGACGTCCAGCGCTCCTCCGACGACGGCGAGCCGTCCGGCACCGCCGGCCTCCCCATGCTCGAGGCCCTGGTCCTGCGCCGCACCGGGACCGACGACCGCGGCCGGGACGTCGCCGACCTCTCGGACGTCAGCGCCGTGGTGGTCCGCTGGTTCGGCGGCACCCTGCTCGGGGCGGGCGGCCTGGTCCGCGCATACTCCGACGCCGTCTCGCAGGCCCTGGACGGGGCCCGGCTGGTGACCCGCCAGCGGATGCGCCTGTACCGGCTGCCCGCCTCCCACGCGGACGCGGGCCGGATCGAGAACGAGCTGCGGGCTGCCGGGACCGCGGTCCTGGGCACCGGCTACGGGGCCTCCGGCGCCGAGATCGGGCTCGCGCTGCCCGACGACGAGGACGCCGCCGCCACGCTGGCCGCCCGGGTCGCGTCCCTGACCGCCGGCACGGGGCAGCTGCGCCCGGCCGGTGTGGACTGGGTGGACCTCCCCCGCTGACCCGGGACGCCGGTCCCCGTGACGCGTCCCCGACGCCCCCTGGTCCCCCTGCTGCGCAGACGGCGACGGCCCCCACCCGGGAAGGGTGGGGGCCGTCGTCGTCAGTGCAGTGCGGGACTGCCTACCGGGTGCCTGTCGGCTCAGGCGCCGGTGAGCTTCTCGCGCAGAGCGGCCAGGGCCTCGTCGGAGGCCAGGGTGCCGGCGTCGGCGGCCGGGGCCTCGGAGGAGTAGCTGGTCGGAGCCGGGGTCGAGGAGGACGAGGAGGTGGTGCCACCGGCGGCGGCCTCGGCGTCCTCGGCGATCGACTTCCGGACCTGCTCCTTGTGGGCCTCCCAGCGGGCCTGGGCGTCGGCGTACTGCTGCTCCCAGGCGGCGCGCTGGGTCTCGTAGCCCTCGATCCACTCGTTGGTCTCGGGATCGAAGCCCTCGGGGTACTTGTAGTTGCCCTGCTCGTCGTACTCGGCGGCCATGCCGTACTGGGCGGGGTCGAACTCGGTGGAGTCCGGGTCCACGCCCTCGTTGGCCTGCTTGAGGGACAGCGAGATGCGGCGGCGGTCCAGGTCGATGTCGATGACCTTGACGAAGAGGTCGTCGCCCACGGAGACGACCTGCTCGGCCATGTCCACGTGGCGCTGGGCCAGCTCGGAGATGTGCACCAGGCCCTCGATGCCGTCCTCGACGCGCACGAACGCGCCGAACGGAACGAGCTTGGTGACCTTGCCCGGCACGACCTGCCCGAGGGCGTGGGTGCGGGCGAACAGCTGCCACGGGTCCTCCTGGGTCGCCTTCAGCGACAGGGAGACGCGCTCGCGGTCCATGTCGACGTCCAGGACCTCGACGGTGACCTCCTGGCCGACCTCGACGACCTCGGACGGGTGGTCGATGTGCTTCCAGGACAGCTCGGAGACGTGCACCAGGCCGTCGACGCCGCCCAGGTCCACGAAGGCACCGAAGTTGACGATCGAGGAGACCGTGCCCGTGCGGACCTGGCCCTTCTCGAGCTTGTGCAGGAAGTTGGAGCGGACCTCGGACTGGGTCTGCTCGAGCCAGGCGCGGCGGGACAGGACCACGTTGTTGCGGTTCTTGTCCAGCTCGATGATCTTCGCCTCGATCTGCTGGCCGATGTACGGCGCGAGGTCGCGCACGCGGCGCATCTCGACGAGGGAGGCGGGGAGGAAGCCGCGGAGGCCGATATCGAGGATGAGACCACCCTTGACGACCTCGATGACGGTGCCGGTGACGACGCCGTCGTCTTCCTTGATCTTCTCGATGTCGCCCCAGGCGCGCTCGTACTGAGCACGCTTCTTGGAGAGGATCAGGCGACCTTCCTTGTCCTCCTTGGTGAGGACCAGAGCCTCGACCTCATCACCCACGGTCACGACCTCGTCGGGGTCGACATCGTGCTTGATGGACAGCTCGCGGGACGGGATGACGCCCTCGGTCTTGTAGCCGATGTCGAGAAGGACCTCGTCGCGGTCGACCTTGACGACGGTGCCCTCGACGAGGTCGCCGTCGTTGAAGTACTTGATGGTCGCGTCGACAGCGGCGAGGAAGTCCTCCTCGGACCCGATGTCGTTGACGGCAACCTGCGGGGTGGTGGTGGTCATGTAGTAGGGGCTCCGATGTGGATAGTTTGTGATCAGTCGGAACGGAGAATGTCCGGCCGGACCGCGGCCGTTCCGAAGGATTGATGGACAAGGCACGTGCAGAGCACGCACCGGGTCAGTCTACGGTCGGTCCAAAACGGGGTCAACACGGCCCCGCGTGCGTGTCGCCACACCCCGCCGCGGCCCGGCACCGGCGCGGGTCAGGAGGGCGTCACCGGGTCAGAAGTGCGTCACGCCGTAGGGGGCCGTGGGCGTCTCCATGAAGTCCTGCAGGTCCCGCAGGGCGTCCTCGTCCCGGGCCACGATCAGCCCGGCCTGCTCCAGGGTGCTCGCCTTGACCGCCCCGAGGTACAGGGAGCCCAGCACGTCGACGCGCATCGCGACGTCCGCGCCCTCCGGCAGCTCCACCGCCGGCACCGACCGACCGGCGTCGTCGTCGGCGGTCCGGGGGCGGTCCCCCAGGCGCTCGACCACGGGCCGGCCGCTCGTGGTGTCGAGCTCCCAGATGCCGTCGGCGTAGCCCATCGAGTCCACCAGGGAGAGCACGATCCGGCCCCGGGGCGTGTAGGGGCGGGCCTCCAGGGCTGCGACCGGGTCGAGGACCCGGACCCAGACCTCGTCGAACTCGGCGGTGACCCGGTACTTCGCGCGGTCCACCATCGCCCAGGCCAGCGGGTCCTCCACCGGGGCCCGGCGGAACCGGACCCGGTCCACGAGGTCCAGGGAGGTGACGAACTCCCACAGGGCGAGGGAGACGTCCGGGGTCGCGCCCACGAGGTCGACGACGGTCAGCGTCAGCGGGTAGGACGTGTTCGGCTCGAACCGGTACGTCACGTAGCCGTCCGGCTGCATGGCGTCGTCGTAGTGCACGGCGCAGCGGATCTCGGGGTCCGGCTTCTGCGGGGTGAGCTGGTACTCCCCCGTGTACTCCGGCCAGTGGTAGGCCACGCGGCTCACCGACCCGTGCGAGCGCTCGTGGAAGCGCTGGAACAGGACCGGGGCGAGCCTGCGCACGGCGTCGCCGTCGGCCATCTCCACGGTGCCCACCGTGGGCGCCTTGAGCTGCAGGCGGGTGGTGGCGTCCACCTGCACCTCGCGCAGGAACGTGGCGGCGCCGAAGCCGAACCGGCCGTAGATGGTCGCCTCGGTGGCGGTCAGCAGGGCCACGGGGTAGCCGTCCCGCCGGGCGCGGTCGAGGTCCGCGGTCATCAGCCGGCGCAGCAGCCCGCGGCGGCTGTGGGTGGGGCGCACGGTGACCTCGGAGATCAGCCGGGCGCGCAGCAGCCGGCCCCGGCCCACGTTCACGGACCCCTCCCAGGAGGCGAAGCTCGCCACGGGCCGGTCGGTGGGCAGGGCGGCCTCCGGCACGGCGTGCGGGTAGGCCCCGCGCAGCCGCACGCGCTCGGCGTGCATCCAGGACAGGGTGCGCTCGAGGGTCTCCTCGCACGGCTCCGCCTGGTGGAAGCCCTGGCGGATCGCCCGCACCCACTCGGCCGCCGCCGGGTTGCGGGCGGTCCCGCCCGGGCCCACCCCGAACTCCGCGAACGTGTAGTCGTGCCCGCCGGCGGAGTAGGCCTCGGTCATCCGGCCCGGGACCGCCGGGGCCTCCGGAGCGGTCGGTGCGTTCTGCTGGGCGTCCATGGTGTCCCCCTCGGGTCGTGGTGCGGTGCTCGGGCGCGCGGCGCGGGTCAGTGGGCCGCCTCGTGCCAGGTCCGGCCCACGCCCACGTTGACCTCTAGGGGCACGGTCAGCCGGGCCGCCCCGCCCATCTCCTCGCGCAGGACCCGCTCCACGGCCTCCCGCTCCCCCGCGGCGACCTCGACCACGAGCTCGTCGTGGACCTGCAGGAGCATCCGCGAGCCCAGCTCCTCCTCCCGGAAGCGGCGGGCGACGCCGAGCATGGCCTTCTTGATGATGTCCGCGGCCGAGCCCTGGATGGGGGCGTTGAGGGCGGCCCGCTCGGCGACGGAGCGCAGCTGGCGGTTGTCGCTGGAGAGGTCCGGCAGGTAGCGGCGGCGGCCGTCGATCGTGGCGGTGTAGCCGTTGCGGCGGGCCTCCTCCACGACGCCGCGGAGGTAGTCCCGCACCGCGCCGAAGCGGGTGAAGTAGTCGCTCATCAGCGTCCGGGCCTCGTCCACCGGGATCCGCAGCTGCTTGGAGAGCCCGAACGAGCTCAGCCCGTAGACCAGCCCGTAGCTCATGGCCTTGACCTTGGAGCGCATCTCGGGGGTGACGTCCGCGGGGGCGACGCCGAAGATCTTGGAGCCCACGAAGCGGTGCAGGTCCTCGCCCTCGCGGAACGCCTCGATGAGCGCGGCGTCCCCGGACAGGTGCGCCATGATGCGCATCTCGATCTGGGAGTAGTCGGCGGTCAGCAGCGCCTCGTACTGCCGGCCCTCGGACGGCGCGCCCACCACGAACAGGGCGCGGATCCGCCGCCCCTCCTCCGTGCGGACGGGGATGTTCTGCAGGTTCGGGTTGGTGGAGGACAGCCGGCCGGTCGCGGCGACGTTCTGCATGTAGGTGGTGTGCACGCGGCCGTCCTCGGCGATGGCCTTCTGCAGCCCCTCGACGGTCTGCCGGAGCTTGTTGGCGTCACGGTAGGCCAGCAGCCCGGCGAGGAAGCGGTGGCCCTTGGAGTCCGGGTCCGTGCGGGTCAGCAGCTCGGCCACGGCGTCGGCGTCGGTGGTGTAGCCGGACTTGATCTTCTTGGTCTTCGGCAGGCCCAGCTCCTCGAACATCACCTGCTGCAGCTGCTTGGGGGAGCCGAGGTTGACGGGCTCGGCGATCTGGGCGAGCGCCTCCTCCTGCGCCTGCTCGATCACCCGGGCGAAGTCGTCGAGCAGGGTCTGCACGCCCTCGGGGTCCACGGCGATGCCCGCGAGCTCCATGCTGCCCAGCACGGCCGCCAGCGGCAGTTCGAGGTCCACGAGGAGGGCGGTCTGGTGCGTCTCCTCGAGCTTGGCCAGCAGGTGCTCGGACAGCCCGGCGGTCGCGACCGCCAGCTCCGCCGCCCGCCGCAGCGCATCCGGGGCGGGCCAGGGCTCGTCGTCGAAGCTCAGCTCCTGCTGGCCGCCCGCGGCCGCGGCGGCCGCGTCCGCCGGCGGGGCCACCGCCACGCCGAGCCGGTCCTCGAGGAGGGCCTCGAGCTCGTAGCTGCGCCGCGCCGGCTGCAGCAGGTAGGCCGAGAGCTGGGGGTCGTCCACGACGCCGGCCAGCAGCAGCCCGCGCACCGCCAGGGACTTCCAGACGTCCTTGAGCCCGACCACGACCTTGGCCCGGTCCTCGTCCGCGAGCCAGCGGCCCAGCGCGGCGTCCAGCGCGGCGTCCGCGGCGGCGAGGTCCAGGAACGCGGCGGACGGCTCGTCCCCGCTCCGGGCGAGGACCATCCCGGAGAGCTCACGGGCGCCCGGGACCAGGGCGTCGTCGTCGCGGTGGAGGGCGTGCAGCACGACCGGTCCGGGCGCGCCGGCCAGCCAGCGCTCCAGCTCCTCGGCGGTGCCGGGGCGCTCGACGTCCCCGAGGCCGAGGTCGACGGGAGCCGCGCCCTCCTCCTCGGCGCGGCCGAACGCGTCGAAGAGGCGGCGGCGGAGGCCCTCGCCGAACTCGAGGTCGTCGAAGACCTCCTCCACGGCCGCGGGGTCGGGCGTGGGCAGGGCTGCGTCGGCGAGGTCGACGTCCAGCTCGAGGTCGGTCAGCAGGCGGTTGAGCCGCCGGTTGCGCTCGACGGCCGCGCGGTGCTCCCGCAGCGCCTCCCCCTTCTTGCCCTTGATGCGGTCGGCGTTCTCCAGGAGCGAGTCGACGCCCCCGTAGGCGAGGATCCACTTGGCCGCGAAGCCCGCGCCCACCCCCGGCACGCCCGGGAGGTTGTCGGCCTGCTCGCCGGTCAGCGCGGCGAGGTCCGGGTAGTGCCGCGGCGGGATCTTGTACTTCTCCACCACGGCGGCGGCGTCCATGTGCTTGAGGTCGGAGGGGGTGCGTCCCGGGTAGACGACCGTGACGTGGTCGTCGATCATCTGGAAGGCGTCCCGGTCCCCGGAGAAGACGAGCACCTCGTAGTCCTGCTCGGCTCCCCTGCGGGCCAGGGTGGCCAGGACGTCGTCGGCCTCGTGGCCCTCCGCGGTGACCACCGGCACGCCGAGGGCGTCGAGGATCCGCTGGATCTGCGGGACCTGCCCGTGGAACTCCTCGGGGGTCTCGTCGCGCCCGCCCTTGTACTCCTCGTACTGCTCCGATCGCAGCGTGGGGCCGTCCAGGTCGAAGGAGACCACCAGGTGCGTGGGCTGCTGCTCCCGCACCAGCTTCACCAGCGTGTTCACGAAGCCGTAGACGGCCTCGGTGTGCCGCCCGTCGGAGGTCACGAACGCCGGGCCGCCGCCGTACTCCGCGGCCCGGGACAGGGCGAAGAACGCCCGGAAGGCGAGGGAGTGGCCGTCGATCAGCAGCAGCTTCCGGTCCGGGCGGGAGACCGGCCGGGGGATCTCGACGTCGACCGGGTGGTCGGTCTCCGTGCCGACGGTCACGGTGGGGACGGCGGTCTCGGGGCTCGGGTCGGTCTGGGTCTGCTGCGTCGTTGTGCTCACGGTCCCCATCCTAGGGCCCGGCCCGGACGGCGCGCGGGCCCCCCTCGCCGCCCCCGGGGCCGTCAGGAGACCTGGTTGATGATCGCCTCGGCGACCTCGCGCATGGACAGCCGCCGGTCCATCGACGTCTTCTGGATCCAGCGGAACGCCTCGGGCTCGGTCAGGCCCATCCTGGTGATGAGCAGGGACTTCGCGCGCTCCACGAGCTTGCGGGTGGCGAACTGCTCCTTCATGTCGGAGACCTCGCGCTCGAGCGCGGAGATCTCCTCGAACCGGGAGATCGCGATCTCGATGGCGGGCACGACGTCGTCGACCGTGAACGGCTTGACCACGTACGCCATGGCCCCCGCCTCGCGGGCCCGCTCCACGAGCTCCCGCTGGCTGAACGCCGTGAGCAGCACCACCGGGGCGATCCGCTCGGAGGCGATCTGCTCGGCGGCCGTGATCCCGTCGAGGACGGGCATCTTCACGTCCATGAGCACGAGGTCCGGGCGGTGCTGCCGGGCGAGCTCGACGGCGAGCTGGCCGTTGTCGGCCTCGGCCACCACGTCGTACCCCGCGTCCCGCAGCATCTCCACGATGTCGAGGCGGATCAGGGCCTCGTCCTCGGCCACGACCACGCGGCGGGCCGGGCGCAGTCCGGCGCTCTCCTCGGAGGCGGCGCTCTGCTCGGGGGCGGCGCTCTGCTCGGGGGCGGGGGCGTCCAGGGGCTCTGTGCCGTCCGCCGGGGACGTGTTCGGCTGCTCCGTCACGCTGACTCCTTGCTGGTGCTTCGGCCCCGCGGCGGGCTGGGCCGCGGGGGCGCCGGGGCTCACGAGCGGCTCGGGGAGGCCCGGCGCCGCGTGTTCCGTCCGACCCGCCCCAGCCTATAACTGTTGTAGAGTGGTCGAGCGCAGGACCGCCCCGTCGGGGCGACGCGGACTGCGACCGCCGGCCCAAGTGGCGGAACTGGCAGACGCGCCGCACTCAAAATGCGGTTCTCCGGAGTGTGGGTTCGAGTCCCACCTTGGGCACGAGCACCCCGGACCTCTCGGTCCGGGGTTTTTTCGTGCCCGCTCCCGCTCCTGCCCGGCCGGGGCGCTCAGGCCGGCCGGGGGCGCAGCAGGTTGGTGACCCGGGCCGTGGACAGCCGCCGGCCCTGCTCGTCCTCGACCACGACCTCGTGCACCGTGAGCGTCGCGCCCAGGTGCAGGGCCGTGCACGTGGCGGTCACCGTCCCGGTGGCCACCCCGCGCTGGTGGGTGGCGTTGACGTCCACGCCCACGGCGTACCGGTCGGGCCAGCCGTGCACGCTCGCCGCGGTCGAGGCCAGCGTCTCCGCGAGCACGCAGTGCGCTCCCCCGTGCAGGATCCCGCCGGGCTGGGTGTTCGGCTCCACCGGCATCGTGGCGGCCGACCGCCCGGGCGAGAGCTCCGTGAACCGGATGCCCATCGCCCGGGCGAGCCCGCCGACGCCGTGGCCGGGGAAGACCCCGTGCAGCTCCTCGGGGACGCCGTGGTCGAGCAGGTCCCGCACGTGCTCCTCGGGGCTCACGCCCGGCCCCCGCCCGGCCGCCGTGCGGCGGGCCGGCTCAGCCCTCGCGCCACGGGCCCACGCGCTCGCGCTCGCGGTTGGTCAGCAGCTCCCCGGCGTCGGCGATGTCCCCGACGCGGTGCACCTTGACGAGGTTGGTGGTGCCCGCGACGCCGGGGGGCGAGCCGGCGCAGATGACGACCATGTCGTCCTTGCCCGCGAGGCCCTGCTCCTGCAGGTGGCGGTCCACCTGGCGGGTCATCGCGTCGGTGTGGTCGACCTTCTCCACCTGGATCGGGGTGACGCCCCACAGCAGGGACATGAGGGCCATGACCACCCGCTCCGGGGTGAACGCCAGAATCTGGTGGGCCGGGCGCAGCCGGGAGAGGCGGCGGGCCGAGTCGCCGGACTGCGTGAACGCGCAGATGTAGCTGACGTCCAGCTGGCGGGCGATGGTCACCGCCGCCCGCGTCACGGCGCCGCCGCGGGTCCGGGGCTCGGTGCCCAGGCCGGGGACCCGCTCGAGCGCCTGGCTCTCGGTGGTCTCGATGATCCGGGCCATCGTCTCGATGGTCTCGATGGGGTACTTGCCCACCGAGGTCTCCCCCGAGAGCATGACCGCGTCCGCGCCGTCGAGCACCGCGTTGGCGCAGTCGGAGGCCTCGGCGCGGGTGGGGCGGGGGCTGTCGATCATCGACTCGAGCACCTGGGTGGCCACGATGACGGGCTTGGCCCAGCGCCGGGCCAGCTCCACGGCCCGCTTCTGCACGATCGGCACCTGCTCCAGCGGCAGCTCCACGCCGAGGTCGCCGCGGGCGACCATGATGCCGTCGAACGCGTCGATGATCTCGTGCAGGGCGTCCACGGCCTGCGGCTTCTCGATCTTGGCGATGACGGACAGCCGCTTGCCCTCCTCGTCCATGATCTCGTGCACGCGCTCGATGTCCTTGGCGTCGCGCACGAAGGACAGGGCGATCAGGTCGACGCCGCGGCGCAGGGCCCAGCGCAGGTCGTCCTCGTCCTTCTCGGACAGGGCCGGCACGTTGACGGCCACGCCGGGCAGGTTGATGCCCTTGTTGTTGGAGACCGCTCCGCCGACCACGACCTCGCAGGTCACGTCGGTGTCCGTGACGGCGGTGGCGCGCAGGGCGACCTTGCCGTCGTCGATGAGCAGGGAGTCGCCCACCTGCACGTCGCCCGGCAGGCCCTTGTGGGTGGTGGAGCAGATCTCCGCGGTGCCCTCGACGTCGCGGGTGGTGATGGTGAAGACGTCGCCGGGGAGCAGCGTGTGGGGGCCGTCGGCGAAGCGGCCGAGGCGGATCTTCGGCCCCTGGAGGTCGGCGAGGATCGCGACGGTCTGGCCGAGCTCCTCGGAGGCCCGGCGGAGGTTCTCGTAGGACGCGTCGTGCACCGAGTGGTCACCGTGGCTCATGTTCAGCCGGGCGACGTTCACCCCGGCCTGGATCGCCCGCACCAGGTTGTCGTAGGAGGAGATGGCCGGGCCGATCGTGGCCACGATTTTCGCTCGTCGCATGTGTGCCGCCTTGGGTTGAGGGATCTCGCCGCCGGGACCGCGCACGAGGAAGCGGCCGTGCCGCCGCGCAGGGCGCGGCGGAGCTCACGGCCGCTCTGCCTCGACGTCCCCGGCGGCGAGGAGGTCATCACCAGCCTATCAACGGCGCCCGGGCTGTCGAGGTGTCCGGCGCGCCCCCGCGGTGCGGCGCGGGGCCGACGTCCACGAGGACGTCCGGGGCGGGCTCGGGGGACGACGACGGCGCGGGCCGCACCTCCCAGGGGGGTGCGGCCCGCGCCGTCGTCGGGATGGAGCCCTACAGGGTGAGGTCGATCGCCCGGTCGGTGGGGGCCACCGGCTCGGGCAGGCGGGTCGAGCCCATGAGGAAGCGCTCGACGGCCGCCGCGCACGCACGGCCCTCGGCGATCGCCCACACGACCAGGGACTGGCCCCGGCCGGCGTCGCCGCAGGAGAACACGCCGTCCACGTTGGTCATGTACTGGTCGTCGCGGGCCACGTTGGTCCGCCCGTCCAGCTCGGCGCCGAGCTGGCCCGTGATCTCCTCGGACTCGTTGCCGGTGAAGCCGAGCGCCAGGAACACGAGGTCCGCCGGCAGGACCCTCTCGGTGCCTCCCTTGGGGGCGCGGCGGCCGTCGGGCAGGTACTCCGTCTCGGCGACCTTCAGGCCCGTGAGCTTCCCGTTCTCGCCCACGAACTCCACGGTGGAGGCCATGTAGGTGCGGTCGCCGCCCTCCTCGTGGGAGGTGGAGACCTCGAAGAGCCGCGGCATCATGGGCCAGGGGTCGGCGTCGGAGCGGCCGGCCGGGGGCTTGCGCCCGATGGCCAGGGACGTGATCGACGCCGCGCCCTGCCGGTTGGCGGTGCCGATGCAGTCGGAGCCGGTGTCGCCGCCGCCCAGGACGATGACGTGCTTGCCCTCGGCGTGGATCTGGCCCTCGACCTCGTCGCCGGCGACCACGCGGTTGGCCTGCACGAGGTAGTCCATCGCGAAGTGCACGCCGTCCAGATCGCGGCCGGGGATGCCGAGGTCGCGGGGCCGGGTGGCGCCGGTGGCGACCACGACGGCGTCGTAGCGGCGCTTGAGCTGGTCCCAGGTGATGTCCTTGCCGATCTCCACCCCGGGACGGAAGCGGGTGCCCTCGGCGCGCATGATGTCGAGGCGGCGGTCGAGGACCTCCTTCTCCATCTTGAAGTCGGGGATGCCGTAGCGCAGCAGCCCGCCGATGCGGTCGTCGCGCTCGTACACGGCCACCGTGAAGCCGGCCTGGGTGAGCTGCTGCGCCGCCGCGAGCCCGGCGGGGCCGGAGCCCACGACCGCCACGGTCCTGCCCACCAGCCGCTGCGGGACGAACGGCTTGATGATGCCCTCGTCGAAGGCCATCTCGCCGATCGAGTACTCGATCTGCTTGATGGTCACCGCCGGCTGGTTGATGCCCAGCACGCAGGAGGACTCGCAGGGCGCCGGGCACACCCGCCCGGTGAACTCCGGGAAGTTGTTGGTGGCGTGCATGCGCTCGACCGCCTCGGCGTCGAGGCCCCGCCACACGAGGTCGTTCCACTCGGGGATCAGGTTGCCCAGCGGGCAGCCCTCGTGGCAGAAGGGGATGCCGCAGTCCATGCACCGGCCGGCCTGCTTCTGCAGGACGCCGCGCTCCTGCGCCTCCTGGACCTCCTTCCAGTCCATGATCCTCACCGGCACCGGCCGCTTGGGGCGGTCGACGCGCTCGGTCACCTTCAGAAAACCGCGCGGATCAGCCACGGGTCGTCACCTCCAGGATCTTGTACCAGGTCTCGTCGCCGTCGGGGTCCTGCCCCGTGGTGAGGGCCTCCTCGCGGATGCCCTGCACGGCGGCGTACTCGCGCGGGAGCACCTTGGTGATCCGCGAGAGGGTGGCCACGGGGTCGGCCAGCAGGCGGTCGGCCAGCGCGGAGCCGGTCTCCTCGCCGTGCTTCTTGATCAGCTCGAGCACGGACTCGGCGTCCGCCTCGTCGAGCGGGAGCAGCTGCAGCTCGCCGCTGTCCCGGGCGTGCTTGTTGACCGAGGTCTCGGCCAGGTCGATCACGTAGGCCACGCCGCCGGACATGCCGGCGCCGAAGTTCCGCCCGGTCCTGCCCAGGACCAGGGCGGTGCCGCCGGTCATGTACTCGCAGCCGTGGTCGCCGATGCCCTCGACCACCGCGGTGGCGCCGGAGTTGCGGACCAGGAAGCGCTCCCCCACGGTGCCGCGCAGGAAGATCTCCCCGCTGGTGGCGCCGTAGCCGATGACGTTGCCGGCGATGACGTTCTCCGAGGCCTCGAAGACCGCGTCCCGCTCCGGGCGCACGACGATCCGCCCGCCGGAGAGGCCCTTGCCGGTGTAGTCGTTGGCGTCGCCCTCCAGCCGCAGGGTGATGCCCTGCGGGAGGAACGCGCCGAGCGACTGGCCGGCCTGGCCGGTGAGGGTCACGTCGATGGTGTCGTGGGCGAGGACGTCCGTGCCGAACGTCTTCGTGACCACGTGGCCCAGCATCGTGCCGACCGCGCGGTCGGTGTTGATGATCCGCTGCTGGATCCGCACCGGCTCCCGCTTCTCCAGGGCGGGCCGGGAGAGGCGGATGAGCTCGTTGTCGAAGTGCTTGCCCAGCTCGTGGTCCTGCCCGCGCATGTTGCGCACGGCGGCCCCGCGGTGCTCGAGGACCGTGGAGTGCAGGATCGGGGACAGGTCCAGGCCGTGGGCCTTCCAGTGGTCGATCGCGTCCCGGGTCTCGAGGACCTCGGCGTGCCCGACGGCCTCCTCGAGGGAGCGGAACCCCAGCTGGGCCAGGTACTCCCGGACCTCCTCCGCGATGAACTCGAAGAAGTTGATCACGTGCTCGGCCCGGCCCGTGAAGCGCTTGCGCAGGTCCGGGTTCTGGGTGGCCACGCCCACGGGGCAGGTGTCCAGGTGGCACTTGCGCATCATGATGCAGCCCTCGACGATCAGCGGGGCCGTCGCGAAGCCGAACTCCTCGGCGCCGAGCAGCGCCGCGATCATCACGTCGCGGCCGGTCTTCATCTGCCCGTCGGCCTGGACGACGACGCGGTCCCGCAGCCCGTTGAGCATCAGCGTCTGCTGGGTCTCGGCGAGGCCGAGCTCCCAGGGGGCGCCGGCGTGCTTGAGGGAGTTCAGCGGCGCTGCGCCCGTGCCGCCGTCGTGGCCGGAGACCAGCACGACGTCGGCCTTGGCCTTGGTCACGCCGGAGGCCACGGTGCCGATGCCGATCTCGGAGACGAGCTTCACGTGGACCCGGGCCTGCGGGTTGGACCGCTTGAGGTCGTAGATCAGCTGCGCCAGGTCCTCGATCGAGTAGATGTCGTGGTGCGGCGGCGGGGAGATCAGCGACACGCCCGGGGTGGAGTGGCGGGTCCGCGCCACCCACGGGTACATCTTCTGGGCCATGAGCTGGCCGCCCTCGCCGGGCTTCGCGCCCTGCGCCATCTTGATCTGGATGTCCTCGGCGTTGGTGAGGTACAGGCTGGTCACGCCGAAGCGTCCCGAGGCCACCTGCTTGATCGCGGAGCGGCGCTCCGGGTCGAGCAGCCGCTCGACGTCCTCGCCGCCCTCGCCGGTGTTGGACTTGGCGCCCAGCCGGTTCATGGCGATCGCCAGCGTCTCGTGGGCCTCCTGGGAGATCGAGCCGTAGCTCATCGCGCCCGTCTGGAAGCGCTTGACGATCGAGCTGACGGGCTCGACCTCCTCCAGCGGCACGGGCTTGCGGTCGGAGGAGAAGCCGAGCAGGCCGCGCAGGGTCAGCAGCTGCTTCGACTGGTCGTCCACGAGCCGGGTGTACGACTTGAAGATGTCGTAGCGGCCCGTGCGGGTGGCGTGCTGCAGGCGGAACACCGTCTGGGGGTTGAACAGGTGCGGGGCGCCGTCGCGGCGCCAGTCGTACTCGCCGCCGGTCTCCAGGTCCCGGAAGGGCTCGGTGACGCCGTCCTCGGGGTACGCGCGGCGGTGCCGGCTCGCGGTCTCCTCGGCGATGACGTCGAGGCCGATGCCGCCGATCTGGGTGTGGGTGCCGGTGAAGTAGTCGTCGACGAGCTCCTTGGACAGGCCGAGGGCCTCGAAGACCTGGGCGCCGCAGTAGGACGAGACCGTGGAGATGCCCATCTTGGACATGATCTTCTGCACGCCCTTGCCGAGGGCCTTGATCAGGTGGTGCACGGCCTGCTCGGCGGTGACGCCGGTGACGTCCCCGGAGCGCACGAGCTGCTCGGCGGACTCCATCGCCAGGTACGGGTTGACCGCGGAGGCGCCGTAGCCGATGAGCAGGGCCACGTGGTGGACCTCGCGCACGTCGCCGGCCTCCACGATCAGCGCCACCTTGGTGCGGGTGGCCGAGCGCAGGAGGTGGTGGTGCACCGCGGAGGTCAGCAGCAGCGACGGGATGGGGGCCCACGCGCCGTTGGAGTCGCGGTCGGAGACGATGATGTACTCCACCCCGCGCGCCACGGCCGCGGAGACCTTCTCGCAGATCTCGGCGATCCGCCCGCGCAGGGACTCCGCGCCGCCGTCCGGGCGGTACAGGCCGCGGACCTTGAGGGCCGCGGGCATGCCGTCCTCGCCCTCGATGTGCAGGAACTGGTCCAGCTGGTCGTTGTCGATCACCGGGAAGTCCAGGGCGATCTGGCGGGTGCGCACCCGCTCCGTGGTCAGCAGGTTCCCGGACGGGCCGATGGACCCGCGCAGGCTCGTGACGAGCTCCTCGCGGATCGCGTCCAGCGGCGGGTTGGTGACCTGGGCGAAGGACTGCACGAAGTAGTCGAACAGGGAGCGCTGCTTCTCGGAGAGCACCGCGATCGGGGTGTCGGTGCCCATCGCGTAGATCGGCTCCGCGGCCTTGGCCGCCATGGGGCCGATGATCATCTTCAGGTCCTCCTGCGTGTACCCGAAGGTCTTCTGGCGCAGGGTGATCGAGGATCGCGGGTGGACCATGTGCTCGCGCTCGGGGAGGTCCTTGATGTCGACGATGTTGGCGTCGGCCCACTCCTCCCACGGCTCGGCGGAGGCGATCTGGGCCTTGATCTCGGCGTCCTCGACGATCCGCCGCTGGGCGGTGTCGACGAGGAACATGGTGCCCGGGGAGACACGGCCCTTGCGGACCACCTTGCGGTCCCCGATGTCGACGACGCCGACCTCCGAGGCGAAGACGACCAGTCCGTCCTCGGTGACCCAGAAGCGGCCCGGGCGCAGGCCGTTGCGGTCCAGGAGGGCACCCACCTGGGTGCCGTCGGTGAAGGCCACCGCGGCAGGCCCGTCCCACGGCTCCATGAAGGAGGCGTGGTAGCGGTAGAACGCCTTGCGGGCCGGGTCCATGGTCTCGTGGTTCTCCCAGGCCTCCGGGATCATCATCATCATGGCCTGGGTGACGGGCCGGCCGGAGAGCACGAGCAGCTCGGCGACCTCGTCCAGGGACTGGGAGTCGGAGGCGCCCTCGGAGCAGATGGGGAACAGCTCCTCCGGGTTCCTGCCCAGCAGCGGGGACTTCAGCTGCGACTGGCGCGCGCGCATCCAGTTCCGGTTGCCCTTGACCGTGTTGATCTCGCCGTTGTGCGCGAGGGTGCGCATCGGCTGGGCCAGCGGCCAGGAGGGGAAGGTGTTGGTGGAGAACCGCGAGTGCACGACCGCGAGCTCCGTGGTGAACCGCTCGTCGGAGAGGTCCGGGTAGAACGGCTCGAGCTGCTGGGTGGTCAGCATGCCCTTGTACACGATGGTGCGGGAGGACAGCGAGGGGAAGTAGACGCCCATCTTGTTCTGGGCGCGCTTGCGCAGCCGGAACGCCTTCTGGTCCAGGCGCCGGCGGGCGGCGTCGTCCTCGGGCTGCGGCGCCGGCTCGGCGACGAACAGCTGCACGAAGTAGGGCATGACCTCCAGGGCGGAGGCGCCGACCACGGACTCGACCACGGGCACGGGACGCCAGCCGAGGACCTGCAGCTCCTCGGTGCGCGCGAGCTCCTCGAGGGCGGCCTGGAGCTTGTCGGCGTTGCGCCCGCCGTGGGGCAGGAAGGCCGTGCCCACGGCGTAGCCGCCGAGGGCGGGCAGCTCGAAGTCCACCACGGCCCGGAAGAAGGCGTCCGGGAGCTGGGTCAGCAGGCCCGCGCCGTCCCCGGTGCCCTCGTCGCCGCCCACGGCTCCCCGGTGCTCGAGGTTGCGCAGGGCGGTCAGGGCGGCGTCGACGATCTCGTGGTTCGGGGTCCCGTTGAGGGTCGCGACGACGGCGAGGCCGCAGGCGTCCTTCTCCTCGTCCGGGTGGTACAGGCCCTGTTCCTCCGGGGCGTTGGAGAACTGCTCGAACGGGGACGTCGCCTGCTCCTCGGCCTGCTCGGCCGGGCGTGGCTCGGTGCCGTCCTGGGGGTCGTTCGTACCGGGAGTGCCGGCGGGGGTAGAGGTCATGACAGACGTCTCCTCACCATGAGATGCGGTCAACAGGAGCGGCCCCCGCGGCAGAGCCCCGGTCGGGAGGTGCCGCCGGATCGAGCGCAGCCCCCCGGCTGGTCTCGGTCTGTGGTCGAGGAGGTGCCGGGCGACGGAAGGGCCCTGTTCCAAGAATGTCCGACGTTGGACGATCGTGGCGAGCGCGGGAGCCGGGACGTCGTGTTCCGCGTCCCTGGTTACGCGCCTGAGAAATCTAGCACCCGCATGTTACAGATCTGAAAACTCGGGCCGTTTTCCCGGCAAGCTCCCGGGTTCGTGGGCTACTCACGCGCGGGTCGGCGCGGGCTCCCCCGCCCGGGCCCGGCGCCGCCGGCGCGTGAGCGCGGCGAACAGGACCAGCCCGAGCAGCACGAGGCCCAGGGACGTCCACACGTGCACGCGCAGCCCCAGCACGATCAGCGACGGGTCGATCCGCAGGAACAGCTCGATCAGCATCCGGCCCAGGCCGTAGTGGACCAGGTAGAGGGCGAACAGCCGCCCGCCGTCGAGGCGGAACCGGCGGTCGAGGGCCAGCAGCAGGACCACCCCGGCCAGGTTCCACAGGGACTCGTAGAGGAACGTGGGGTGGAAGAGGGTCTCGGCGGGCAGCCCGTCCGGGAAGTTGGCGTTCGTGGGGTCGATCTCGAGGCCCCACGGAAGGGTGGTGGGGCGGCCGAAGAGCTCCTGGTTGAACCAGTTGCCCCAGCGCCCGATCGCCTGGGCCAGGAGCAGGCCCGGGGCGGCGGCGTCCGCGAAGACCGCCAGGGAGAGCCCGTGCCGGCGGCACACCCACCACGCGGCGGCCGCGCCGAAGGCGACCGCCCCCATGATGCCGAGGCCGCCCTCCCAGATCTTCAGGGCGTCCAGGGGGTCCGCGCCCGGACCGAAGTAGCCGGCCGGGTCGGTGATGAGCACGTGGTAGGCCCGGGCGCCCACGATGCCCGCCGGGACGGCCCACATCGCGATGTCCCACACGATGTCCGGGTCCAGTCCGCGCGCCTCCCAGCGGCGGGTGGTCAGCCACAGCGCCGCGGCGATGCCCGCGAGGATGCACAGGGCGTAGGCGTGGACCGTCAGCGGCCCGAGGGAGAACCCGGACCAGTCCGGCGACGGGATGCCCTGGTGGACGGGGACGGACAGCAGGGCCGGGTCAAGCAGCATGGAACGGTCGCCTCGCGGGGTCGGGGGTCGGGGCGGGCGCCGCGGGGCGCCCGCCCGTCACGCTATCAGGCGCGTCCCGACAGCTCCCGGGCCAGCGCGCCCACGGCCTCGGGGCCGCCGTCGGCGAGGGCCTTGACCAGGGCGGTGCCCACGATCACGCCGTCGGCGTACGCGCCGATCTCCTCGACGTGCTCGCGGCGGGACACGCCCAGGCCCACGCACACGTTCTGCGCGCCGGCGGCGCGGGTGTCCGCGACGAGCTGCTCGGCGACGTCCGAGACGGCGTCCCGGGCGCCGGTCACGCCCATCACCGAGACCGCGTAGACGAAGCCGCTCGCCGCCTTCACGACGAGGTCCAGCCGCTCCCGCGAGGAGGACGGGGCGACCAGGAAGATCCGGTCCAGCCCGTGCTCCTGCGAGGCCGCGAACCACTCGGAGGCCTCGTCCGGGATGAGGTCCGGGGTGATGATGCCCGCTCCCCCGGCCTCGGCCAGCCGCCGGGCGAAGGTGTCCACGCCCATCTGCAGGACCGGGTTCCAGTAGGTCATCACCACGGGCACCGCGTCGGTGCGCTCGGCCACGGCCCGGACCACCCGGAAGACGTCGGCGACCCGGAAGCCGTTGGCGAGGGCCGTCGTCGTCGCGTGCTGGATCACGGGGCCGTCCATGACGGGGTCCGAGTACGGGATGCCGATCTCGATGACGTCGGCGCCGTTGGTGCCCAGGGCCACGGCGGCCTCGATGGACTCCTCGACCGTCGGGAAGCCGGCGGGCAGGTAGCCCACCAGGGCGGGCCGGCCCTGCGCGCGGCACTCGGCGATGCGGGCGGCCAGCGGGGAGTCCGGGTTGGCGCGCAGCCCGGGCGGCAGGATCCGGGACGCGAGGTCGGGGCCGGTGGTCTCGTTGCGGGTGGTGGTCACAGCTGTTCGCCCTTCTCGCCCAGCTCCTCCTCGGAGCTGCCGTCCGGGAGCATCCCGAACCATTCCGCGGCCGTGGCCACGTCCTTGTCGCCGCGCCCGGAGAGGGAGACGACGACGATCTTCTCGGCCGCGGCCTCCGGGCCGAGGTCCTCGGCCCAGCGGCGGCCGACCTTCAGCGCGCCGGCCAGGGCGTGGGAGGACTCGATCGCGGGGATGATGCCCTCGGTGCGGCTCAGGAGCTTGAACGCGTCCATCGCCTCGGTGTCGGTGACCGGCTCGTAGCGGACCCGCCCGATGTCGTGCAGGTAGGAGTGCTCGGGGCCCACGGCCGGGTAGTCCAGGCCCGCGGAGATGGAGTGGGACTCGACGGTCTGGCCGTCCTCGTCCTGCATGAGGTACGTCTTCGCCCCGTGCAGCACGCCGGGCCGGCCCAGGGAGATCGTCGCGGCGTGCCGGCCGGTGTCCACGCCGTCGCCGCCGGCCTCGAAGCCGTAGAGCTCCACGGCCGGGTCGTCCAGGAAGCCGTGGAAGATGCCGATCGCGTTCGAGCCGCCGCCCACGCACGCGGCCACGGCGTCCGGCAGGCGCCCGGTCTGGTCGAGGATCTGGGCGCGGGCCTCCTCGCCGATCTGCTCGTGGAAGTAGCGGACCATCGCCGGGAACGGGGCGGCGCCGGCGGCGGTGCCCAGCAGGTAGTGGGTGGTGTCCACGGAGGCGACCCAGTCGCGCAGCGCCTCGTTGATCGCGTCCTTGAGGGTGCGGGAGCCGTTGGTCACGGGGATCACCGTGGCGCCGAGCAGCTCCATGCGGGCGACGTTGAGGGCCTGGCGGCGGGTGTCCTCCTCGCCCATGTAGACCACGCACTCCATGCCGAACAGGGCGGCGGCGGTCGCGGTGGCCACGCCGTGCTGGCCCGCGCCGGTCTCGGCGATGAGGCGGGTCTTGCCCATCCGCTGCGCGAGCAGCGCCTGGCCGAGCACGTTGTTGATCTTGTGGGAGCCGGTGTGGTTGAGGTCCTCGCGCTTGAGGAAGACCCGGCACCCGGCGTGGGCGGCGAACCGCTGCGCCTCCGTCAGCAGGGACGGCCGGTTGGAGTACTCGCGGGAGAGCCGCTGGAACTCCGCCGTGAACTCGGGGTCGGCCTTGGCCTTCTCGAACGTGTCCGTCAGCTCGTCGAGGACGGCGATCAGGGACTCGGGCATCCACCGCCCGCCGAAGTCGCCGAAGTAGGGGCCGGGGGCGTGGCGCAGGGACGCGGCCTCGGCCGCCGCCCCGGCGGGGTCCGCGGCGCCGCGCCGGCCGGCGCGGGCGGCGGCCCCGGCCGCGCGGAAGCCGGTGATGGTCGCGGACGGGTCGCCGGCCCGGACGAGGGCCTCGCCCACGAGGACGGCCTTGGCGCCGTGGGAGGCGTAGCGGGCGATCTGCTCCTCGCCCTCCACCCCGGACTCGGCCACGACCACGGCGCCCTCCGGCAGCAGCTCCGCGAGCCGGCCGAAGGTGTCGACGTCGACGTCGAGGGTCTTGAGGTTGCGGACGTTGACGCCCACGATGCGGGCGCCCGCGGCCGCGGCGCGCTCGATCTCCTCGGGCGTGTGGGTCTCGACCAGGGCGTGCATGCCGAGCTCGTGGGTGAGGTCGAGGAACCGGCGCAGCTGCTCGTCGGTGAGCGCCGCGACGATCAGCAGCACGAGGTCGGCCCCGTGGGCGCGGGCCTCCCAGATCTGGTACTCGTCGACGGTGAAGTCCTTGCGCAGCACCGGCACGGACACGGCGGCGCGCACGGCGTCGAGGTCGGCCAGCGAGCCGCCGAAGCGCCGCTGTTCGGTGAGCACCGAGATGACGGAGGCCCCGCCGTGCTCGTAGGCCGCCGCGAGGCGGGCGGGATCCGCGATCTCGGCCAGCGCGCCCTTGGACGGGCTGGAGCGCTTGACCTCCGCGATGATCTGGACGGCGTCCTCGTGGGGCCCGCGCAGGGCGGACTCGGCGTCGAGGGCGTGCGGGCGCTGGGCGGCCAGCCGCCGGAGCTCGTCGAGGCCGACCTGCTCCTGGCGCGCGGCCATGTCCGCCCGGACGCCCTCGATGATGGCGTCCAGGACGGTCCCCGTGCTCTGTTGCGACATGCTGTTCTGTCCTCTCGGCGGCGTGGGCCGCACTGGTGCGTGGTGCGGTGGCAGGCGCGGCCGGGACTCGGGTCGTCCCCTAGGCCGATGACCAGCCCCGGACGGGACTGGTCATCGGCTCCGCGGGCTGCGCTCCCGCGGCCGGCTCGCGCCGGCCCGGACTCAGGCCTTGTGGTGACGGGCCTCGTGCTTGCGCTGCTCGGAGCCGGCGCCGTGGCCCATGGACCGCAGGACCCAGCCGGCGATCAGGCCGACGACGATCAGGCCCAGGCCGACGATCAGCACGGGGGTGCTGCCCACGGTGAAGCCCACGATGCCGACGATCACGCCCACCGACATGATGCCCACGGTCACCCAGGCGGCGAGCGTGTTGCCGTGCCCGACGAAGCCCGTGTGGTCGAGGACGATCTGGTTTCCGTTTGCCATGTTCTGCACTCCCGATCTCCCGGCCGGGGCGCGGCCGGCCCCGGTCCCGCCGGCCCGGTCGGGGCGCGGCGCTTGCTGACAGTATGTCTCGCTCCATTGTGCCACTCCGCGGCGCGGGGCGCGCACGCGGCGCGGGGTCCCCGGGGCACGACCGTGGGGCGTCCGCGCCGGGGCGCCCCGGTCACGCGGTGGGGTCGCGGCCCTCGGTGAGGGCGTCCCACGAGTCGATCTCGTCGCCGCGGCGGGCCTCTCCCGGGCCCGGAGCGCCGGAGGTCTCGTAGCGCCGGGCCGCGGTCCAGGACCGGCCGGCGACGAGGGCCCACGCGCCGCAGGCGGCCACGAGGAGGGAGGCGGCGGCGGCGACCCACGGCCACGCGGTGCGGGCGAACTCGCCCCCGGCGTTGATCATGCCGGTGGTCTCCCCCACCACGGTGGTCGCGGCGCCGGCGGGGTCGAGCAGCACGGACACGGACGCGGCGAACGCCCCGAGCCCGGCGAGCACCACCACCACGGCCACGACGGCGCGCAGCACGCGCCCGGAGATCGCCACCGCCAGGGCCCCGGCGGCCGCGACCAGGCCCAGCGCCGTGACGGCGGGGGCGGCGTCGGAGCCGGCGACGTCCACGGTCACGGGCTGGAGGGTGGTCTGCACCGTGGCCGAGACCCATGTGGCGGCCGAGCACGCGAAGACGGCGAGCGCGGCCACCAGGGTCGCCAGGACGACGGTGGCCTTGCGGGAGCGGCGCGGGGCGGCGGGGGCCTCAGGCACGGGTCGCGTCCGGGCTCGTCGCGGCCGCCGCGGAGGGGGTCGCGACGTGGTCGACGTCGAGCACGTGCAGCCGCTCGGCGAGCAGCACGGCCCGCAGCGGCGCGGTGGCCTTGTTCAGCGACTCGAGGGCCTCGGTCTCCGGGTCCGAGTCGGCGACGATGCCGCCGCCGGCCTGGACGTAGGCCTTGCCGTCGACGAGCAGCGCGGTGCGGATCGCGATGGCCATGTCCATGTCCCCGGCGAAGTCCATGTAGCCGACCACGCCGCCGTAGACCGCGCGGCGCAGCGGCTCGTACTCGTCGAGCAGCCGCAGGGCCCGCGGCTTCGGCGCCCCCGAGAGGGTGCCGGCCGGGAAGGTCGCGGCCAGCACGTCGTACGCGGTGGCGTCGGGGCGCATCCGCCCGACGACGTTGGAGCACAGGTGCATGATGTGGCTGAAGCGCTCCACCTCCATGAACTCCGTGACCTCCACGGAGCCGGGGAGGGCGATCTTGGAGATGTCGTTGCGGGCGAGGTCGACGAGCATCAGGTGCTCGGAGCGCTCCTTCTCGTCCTCGAGCAGGTCCCGCTCCAGGGCGAGGTCCTCCTCGACGGTCCTGCCCCGGGGGCGGGACCCGGCGATGGGGTGGGTCACGGCCTCGTCCCCGGTGACGGTCACGAGCGCCTCCGGGGAGGACCCGACCACGGAGAAGGGCCGGCCGTCGGCGTCCTCGAAGCTGTAGAGGTACATGTAGGGGCTCGGGTTGATGGCCCGGAGCATGCGGTACACGTCCAGGGAGTCGGCGGTGCACTCGGTCTCGAAGCGGCGGGAGATGACCACCTGGAAGATCTCCCCGTCCACGATGGCCTTCTTGCCCTCCACGATGGAGTTCATGAACAGGGTGCGGTCCCAGCTCTGGTCGACGCGGGACTCGAGGTCCCCGCCGATCTCGTCCGTGCCGGTGAGGGTCGAGACGGTCACGTGGCCGAGCGGGCGGGCGAGCTTCTCGACCATGGCGTGCAGCCGTGACAGGGCGTCGTCGTAGGCCTCGTCGACGCGCTGGTCCGTGTTGTCGAAGTTGATCGCGTTGGCGACCAGCATGACGGTGCCGTCCGTGTTGTCGTGGATGGCGATGTCCGAGACGAGGTTCATGGCGAGCTCGGGGATGTGCAGGTCGTCCTCGGGCGGGTGCGGGAGCTTCTCCCAGCGGCGCACGGCCTCCCAGCCGACGAAGCCCACGAGACCGGAGGTCAGCGGGGGCATGTCCTCGAAGCGCTCGGTGTGGAGCAGGGCCATGGTGTCCCGCAGCGCCTCGACGGGGTTGCCGCCGGTGGGGGCGCCGACCGGGGCCTGCCCGATCCAGTGCGCCTGGCCGTCCTTGGCGGTGAGCGTGGCCCGGGAGTTGGCGCCGACGAAGGAGTAGCGGGACCACACCCCGCCCTCCGCCGCGGACTCCATGAGGAACGTGCCGGGACGGGCCGCTCCCTCCTCCAGCGCGAGCGCGCGGTAGAGGCCGATGGGGGTCATGGCGTCCGCGAGGATCTTGACGCGGACGGGGATGACGCGGCGCTCCGCGGCGAGCGCGCGGAACTCCTCGAGCGTGGGGCTGACGGTGCCCAGGTCCTGCATGGGTGTCGACCTGACTTCCTGGTGGCGGTGCGGTGCGTTGGGGGCGGTGCGGAGTGCGGTGCGGTGCGGGTTGCGGTGCGTGGGGGGGCTCAGACGGCGGCGGACGCGCCGAGGTCGCGGCCGTCGAAGCAGCTGCGGGTGCCCGTGTGGCACGCGGCGCCGGTCTGGTCCACCTGCACGAGCAGGGCGTCGCCGTCGCAGTCGAGGCTGACGCTGTGCACGCGCTGGACGTGGCCGGAGGTGTCGCCCTTGCGCCAGTACTCCTGGCGGGACCGGGACCAGAAGGTCACCCGGCCCTCGGTGAGGGTGCGGCGCAGGGCCTCGTCGTCCATCCAGCCGAGCATGAGCACCTCCTTGGTGTCGTGCTGCTGGACCACGGCGGCCACGAGGCCGGAGGCGTCGCGCTTGAGGCGCGCCGCCACGGCGGGGTCGAGGACGTCGTGGCCGGGATCCGGTGTCTGCTCGTTCATCCCCACCATCCTATCGACCCGGACGGCCGGGCCCGCCCGCCGCCGCCCGGGCCCCCGGCCCTGTCTCCTGTCCTGGTCCTGCCCTGTCTCCTGTCCTGTCGCCGTGGGACGGCACAGGTGCGCCACCGGGACGTGCCCGGTGGCGCACCTGTGCGGCCTCGGTGGCTGTCGTGGAGCGGGGCTGCCCCCCGCTCCCGGGACTAGCGGCGGTTGAGGAACCGGCGGAGCAGGCCGCCCGCGGCCCCCGCTCCGGCTCCCGCGGCGCCCGCCCTGCGCCCCCGTGCCTGACCGGCGGCGTTCACTCCCCGGGTCCCCCGGCGACCTCCCACGGCACGTCCGGTTCCTCCGGCGGTCCGGCCGGTGAGGCTCCTGATGATGCTGTTCAGTCCCACGGTGAACTCCTTCGTCGTCGACCTGTCGAGCGACTGTCGTCAGCTCACTGACGACTGTACGCCGGGAGGCCGCCCGGGGCCACGGGGCGCGGCGTCAGCGGACCTCGTAGCCCGCGGCGCGCAGCGCGTCCTTGACCTCGGCGATGGCGTGCACCGGGCCGAAGTGGAAGATCGAGGCGGCCAGCACGGCGTCGGCGCCCGCGGCCACGGCGGGCGGGAAGTGCTCGGGCGCGCCGGCCCCGCCGGAGGCGATGAGGGGCACGTGCACCCGTTCGCGCACGGCGCGGATCATCTCGAGGTCGAAGCCCTCCTGGGTGCCGTCAGCGTCCATGGAGTTGAGCAGGATCTCCCCCACCCCGCGGTCCTCGCACTCGCGGGCCCAGTCGAGGGCGTCGATGCCGGTGAGCGTGCGCCCGCCGTGGGTGGTCACCTCGAAGCCGGAGGAGGTGTTGCCCGTGCGCCGGGCGTCGAGGGACAGGACGAGCACCTGGCTGCCGAAGTGCCCCGTGATCTCGTCGATCACCCCGGGGCGCGCGACGGCGGCGGTGTTGATCGACGCCTTGTCCGCGCCGCAGCGCAGCAGCCGGTCGACGTCGGCGACCGTGCGGACCCCGCCGCCCACGGTCAGGGGGATGAAGACCTGCTCGGCGGTGCGCGCGACGACGTCGAAGGTCGTCGCCCGGGCCGCGGAGGAGGCCGTGACGTCGAGGAACGTCAGCTCGTCGGCGCCGGCGAGGTTGTAGCGCTTCGCGAGCTCGACGGGGTCGCCGGCGTCGCGGAGGTTCTCGAAGTTGACGCCCTTGACGACGCGCCCGGCGTCGACGTCCAGGCAGGGGATGACTCGTACGGCAACGCCCACGGGCGGGACCTCCTCGGGACCGGGTGCGGGGGATACGGGGTTCAGATGCGGGCGGCCTGGATCGGGGAGACCAGGATCGCCCGGGCCCCGACCTCGTAGAGGGCGTCCATCACCTTGTTGGTCTCGGCCTTGGGGACCATGGCGCGCACGGCCCACGCATTGCCGCGTCCCAGGCGGGAGATGGTGGGGCCCTCCATGCCGGGGGTGATGCTGGTCGCCGCGTCGACGAGCTCCTCGGCGACGTCGTAGTCCATCATCACGTACTGCCGGGCCACGAGGACGCCCTGCAGGCGGCGGCGCAGCACGGCCAGGCCCTCGGGCTCCTCGGCGGCGCGGCTGCGGATCAGCAGCGCCTCGGAGGTCATGATCGGGTCGCCGAAGACCTGCAGCCCGGCGGCGCGCAGGGTGTTGCCGGTCTCGACGACGTCGGCGATGGCGTCCGCCACGCCCAGGCGGATGGAGGACTCCACGGCGCCGTCGAGGCGGACCACGGACGCCTCGATGCCCTGCTCGGCGAGGTGGGCGCGCAGCAGGCCGTCGTAGCTGGTGGCGATGCGCTTGCCGGCCAGCTGCGCGACGGAGCTGAACTCCCCCAGGGGGCCGGCGAAGCGGAAGGTGGAGCGGGCGAAGTCCAGGGCCAGGTCCTCGTCGGCGTGGACGCCGGAGTCCAGGAGCAGGTCCCGGCCGGTGATCCCGACGTCGAGGATCCCGCCGCCCACGTAGACGGCGATGTCGCGGGGCCGCAGGTAGAAGAACTCGACGTTGTTCTCCGGGTCCACGAGGACCAGCTCGCGGGAGTCGCGGCGCTGCCGGTAGCCGGCCTCCTTGAGCATGGTGACGGCGGCTTCGGACAGGGCGCCCTTGTTGGGCACTGCGACACGCAGCATGGGATTCCTTCTCGACGACTTCTGGACGGCTTCTTCGACGGCTTCGGCGGGGGTGGGCGGCGCGGGCACCGGGCGGCGCCCCGGGGCGCCCGCTCAGAGGTGGGTGTAGACGTCCTCGAGGGTCAGGCCCTTGGCGACCATCATGACCTGGAGGTGGTACAGCAGCTGGGAGATCTCCTCGGCCGCCTCGGCCGGGGTCTCGTACTCGCAGGCCATCCAGACCTCCGCGGCCTCCTCGACGATCTTCTTGCCGATCCCGTGGACCCCGGTGTCGAGCTCACGGACGGTGCCGGAGCCTTCCGGGCGGGTCACTGCTTTGTCGCTGATCTCGGCGAAGAGGGTCTCGAAGGTTTTCACGACTACCAGGGTAATGGGTCGGCGGGCCCGCCCCGGACGCAGCCGCCCGGGGCGGGCCCCTCCGGCTCAGACACCCAGGGAGCGCAGCAGCAGCGCGGTCTGCACCGCGGCGGCCGCGGCCTCGTAGCCCTTGTCCTCCTGCGAGCCCTCGAGCCCGGCCCGGTCGAGGCCCTGCTGCTCGGTGTCGCACGTGAGCACGCCGAAGCCCACGGGCACGCCGGTGCGCACCGTGACGTCGGTCAGCCCCTGGGTGGCGGCGGAGCACACGTAGTCGAAGTGGGGGGTGCCCCCGCGGATCACGACGCCGAGGGCCACGACCGCGTCGACCGCCGGGGCGAGCCGGGCCGCGGCCACGGGCAGCTCGAAGCTGCCGGGGACCCGCACGACGGTGGGCTCCGCCACCCCGGCGTCGGCCAGGGCGCGGCGGGTGCCGTCGAGCAGCCCGTCCATGATCGTCGTGTGCCAGCTCGAGGCGACGACGGCGACGCGCAGGGCGCTCGCGTCGGTGCGGGTGAGGTCGATGTCGGGGGCTCCGTGTCCGCTCATGGGGCGAGGTCTCCTGTGCTGTCGATGGTGCGGTCGATGGTGCTGTCGGCGCCGGGGTGGGTGTCGTCGACGTGGTTCAGGCGGTGCCGCATGCGGTCCCGCTTGGTCGCCAGGTAGTCGTGGTTCTCGGGCCGGGCCGGGACCTCGTTGGGGACCATGGCGACGACGTCGATGCCCAGGTCCTCGAGGTGCTCGGCCTTGGCGGGGTTGTTGCTCAGCAGCCGGATCCGGGTCAGCCCGAGCCGGTGGAGGATGGCCGCGGCGGCGCTGTAGTCCCGGGCGTCGGCGGGCAGGCCGAGCAGCTCGTTGGCCTCGACGGTGTCCGCTCCCCCGTCCTGGAGCTTGTAGGCGCGCAGCTTGTTCACCAGGCCGATGCCGCGGCCCTCGTGGTTGCGCAGGTAGAGCAGGGTGCCGCCGTCGGCCGCGATCCGGCGCAGGGCGAGGTGCAGCTGGGGTCCGCAGTCGCAGCGGTAGGAGCCGAACACGTCGCCCGTGAGGCACTCGGAGTGCAGCCGCACCAGCGGGGGCTCCCCGGCGGGCGCGCCCCCGGGGTGCGCGGCGGTGAGGCTCAGGTGCTCGGCGACGGCCTCGCCGGGCCCGCCCGGCAGCTGCCAGCCGACCACCTCGAACCGGCCCTCGGGGGTGGGGACCACGACGGGCTCGGAGCTGACCAGGGGCGCGGCGGGCCTCATCGGGACTCCCCCTGCAGGTGCACCACCAGGTCCTCGATGCTCACGAGCGGGATCCCGTGGCGGTCGGCGAAGGCCCGCAGCTCGGGCAGGCGCATCATCGACCCCTCGTCGTGGACGAGCTCGGCGATGACGCCCACGGGCTCGAGCCCGGCCAGGACGCACAGCTCCACCGCGGCCTCGGTGTGGCCGCGGCGGGCGGCGACCCCGCCCTCGGCGGCGCGCAGGGGCAGGACGTGCCCGGGCCGGCTGATGTCCCCGGGTCCGGCGGAGGGGTCGGCGAGCACGCGGGCGGTGAGGGCCCGGTCGGCGGCGCTGATACCGGTGCTCACGCCCTCCCGGGCGTCGCAGGTGACGGTGTAGGCGGTGCCCTTGGCGTCCTCGTTGACGGCGACCATCGGGGGCAGCTGCATCGCGTCCGCCCGGGGACCGGTCATGGGCACGCACACCACGCCCGAGGTGTGGCGGACGGTGAAGCCCATCAGCTCGGGGGTGGCGTGCTGGGCGGCGAAGACGATGTCGCCCTCGTTCTCCCGGTCGGCGTCGTCCACGACGACCACGGGCCGGCCCTGGCCCATGGCCTCGACGGCCGCGGCGACCGGGTCCAGCCGGATCTCCTCCGGGGGTGTGCCCACGCCGTCGTGGGTGCTGGTGGTGCGCATCATGCTCCTTCTCCTGCCGCGGGCCCGGTGGCGGGACCCTGCGGCGTGCTGTCGATCCGGGCGAACGCCAGCAGGCGCTGGGCGTACTTCGCCAGGACGTCGACCTCCAGGTTGACGGTCGAGCCCGCCGGGCGGCGCCCGAGCGTGGTCTCGGCCAGGGTGGCGGGGATCAGCCCGACCTCGAACCACGGGGCGGGGTCCCCCGGCTCGCTGACGGCGGTCACGGTGAGGGAGACACCGTCCACGGCGATCGAGCCCTTCTCCGCGACGAACGGTGCGAGCTCGGCGGGCAGGGCCACGCGCACGCGCTCCCACTCGCCGAGGTCCTCGCGCTCGGCCACGGTGCCGGTGCCGTCCACGTGGCCCTGGACCACGTGCCCGTCGAGCCGGCCGCCCGCGGGCACGCAGCGCTCGAGGTTGACGGCGTCCCCGGCGGCGAGGGCCCCGAGATTGGTGCGGACGAGGGTCTCCCCGATGACGTCGGCCAGGAACTGCCCCGGGCCGATCTGCTCCGTGCGGGTCGCGGTCAGGCACACGCCGTTGACGGCCAGCGACCCGCCGTGCGGGAGGTCCGCGACGAGCGCGCCGGCGTCGACGAGCAGCCGGGCGCTCGTGCCGTCGGGGCGGGCCTCGACCGAGCGCACGGTGCCCTGGCCGGCGACGATTCCTGTGAACATCTGCTTCTTCCTCTGGTCTGGCGGGAGTGCGGGGAGTGTCGGGAGCGGCTCAGGCTGTGGGCCGCAGGTGGATCCACAGGTCGGGGCCCAGCTGCTGCACGGGCCCTCCCCCGGTCGGGTCGAGCTGCCACCGGGAGGCGCCGGCGAGGGTGCCGATCCGCAGGTCCTGGAAGGCGGCTCGGCCCGCGCCCAGCAGCAGCGGGGCCTGGTAGAGGGCGATCTCGTCGACGAGGCCGACGCGCAGGAAGGCCGCCGCGGTCGTCGCCCCGCCCTCGATCAGGACGTGCCGGACCCCGGCGTCGTAGAGCTCGGCGAGCGCGGAGTGCGGGTCGTGGGTGGTGACGTGGCGGAACCGCCCGTCCGTGCCGCGGACGGCGGCGCGGTCGGGGACGGGGCGCAGGCCCATGACCACGCGCAGGGGCTGGCGGGCGACGGCGCCGCCGTCGCCCGTGCGGGCGGTGAGCCGGGGGTCGTCCGCAAGCACCGTGCCGGTGCCCACGAGCACGGCGTCCGCGCGGGCCCGGACGTCGTGGCCGTGCTCCCGCGCGGACGACGACGTGATCCACTGGCTGGTCCCGTCGGCCGCGGCGATCCGGGAGTCGAGGGTCTGGGCGACCTTGAGGGTGACGAAGGGACGCTGCGCGCGCATCGTCTCGCCCCAGCGCTCGTTGAGCTGCTCCGCCTCGTCGGCGAGCAGGCCCGAGCGGACGTCGAGCCCGGCGGCGCGCATGGCGGCCGAGCCGCCGGAGGCCGCGGTCGTGCGGTCGGGGGCGCCGAAGACGACGCGGGGCACGCCCGCGGCGACGATGGCCTCGGCGCACGGGCCGGTGCGGCCCCAGTGGTTGCAGGGCTCGAGGGTGACGTACATGGTGGTGTCCCGCAGGTCGGTGCCGGCGGAGGCGGCGCGCTCCAGGACGTCGACCTCGGCGTGGGCGGTGCCGGCCCCGCGGTGGTGGCCGACGTGCAGGATCCGCCCGGTGGCGTCGACGAGGACCGCCCCCACGAGCGGGTTCGCCCCGCGCGGGCCGCGGGCCGCGGCGTGCAGGGCGGTCCGCATGAGCGACCGCTCGGCGTCACCGAAGGGCTGCGGGTCCATTCGCGTCGTCCTTCCCGGGTCGGGTCCGGGGCGCAGGACAACGGGGCCGCCGCCGGGGACCGGCGGCGGGCGCGGCGTGCACTGGGCGCGCGCCACGAGGGCCGTTGCACGTGTTGCCTTCCATCCAGACTGTGACTGTCGGTACCGGAGTTCCACCGGTTCGGCCGGACGGGAACCCCCGGCAGGTGCTGGCACCTGCGCGTGGGCACTCGTCCGGTTCGCGGACTGTGACCGCCGGTTCGGACTTCCACCGACCCCGGAACACGTTGTTGTTGCCAACGATTATGACACAGCGCACCCCGGGGAACGGCGGACTCAGCCCTGCCGGGCGCGCGCGGCGGCCCGCAGGGCCGTGATCGCGGCCTCGGGGTCCCCCGTGCCGTAGACGGCGGAGCCCGCCACGAAGGTGTCCGCCCCGGCCTCCGCGGCGCGCACGATCGTCTCCTCGGTGATCCCCCCGTCGACCTGCAGGGCCACCCGCCCGCCGCCGGCCCGGATCGCCTCCGCGGCGCGGCGGATCTTCGGGAGCGTGACGTCGAGGAAGGCCTGGCCGCCGAAGCCCGGCTCCACCGTCATGATCATCAGGGTGTCCAGCTCGGGGAGCAGGTCCAGGTACGGCTCCACCGGGGTCGCCGGGCGCAGCGCCATCCCGGCACGGGCGCCGTGGTGGCGCAGCTCGCGGGCGAGCTTGAGCGGGGCACGGGCGGCCTCCGCGTGGAAGGTCACGGACTCGCAGCCGAGCTCCGCGTAGGCGGCGGCCCACCGGTCGGCGTCCTCGATCATCAGGTGCACGTCCAGCGGCACCGAACTCACGGCGAGGATCCGCTCGACGACGGGCAGCCCCAGCGTCAGGTTGGGCACGAAGTGGTTGTCCATGACGTCCACGTGCACGGCGTCGGCGGTGGCGATCCGGGACAGCTCCGCCTCGAGGTTGACGAAGTCCGCGGAGAGGATCGAGGGGTGGATGCAGGTGCGGGTCACGGGGGCTCCTGGGTCGGCGGCGGGATCGGCGGGGTGGGTGGGCGTCCGGCGTCAGCGCTTGCGCAGCAGGGCCAGGAACATGGCGTCGGTGCCGTGGACGTGCGGCCACAGCTGGACGGTCGCGGGACCGGCGGTCCCCTCCCAGGGGCGGGAGGGGTCGCGGTCGCCGTCGAGGGCACCGGGCAGCGCCGCGGCCCGCACGGGCGCGAGGGCGTCGACCAGCTCGGCGTCGTCGCGGGCGGCCAGCACGTCCTGGACCACCGCCAGCGTCTCGGCGGCGTGCGGGGAGCACGTGACGTAGGCGACGGTCCCGCCGGGGCGGGTGACGTCCAGCGCCGCCTGCAGCAGCCCGCGCTGGAGGGGGCCCAGCTCGGCGAGGTCCCGGGGGGTGCGCCGCCAGCGGGACTCCGGGCGGCGGCGCAGCGCGCCCAGCCCGGTGCACGGGGCGTCCACGAGCACCCGGTCCCAGCCGGCGTCCTCGACCGGCCGGCCCCCGAGGGTCTCGGCGATCGTCCGGCCGTCGCCGGTGCGCACGGTCCAGGCCTCCGCGGGGACGGGCCGCAGCGCCTGGCGCACGAGCTCCGCGCGGTGCGGGGCGACCTCGTTGGCGGTCAGGTGGGCGCCGCGGCCGGCGGCGACGGCGGCGAGCAGCGCGGCCTTGCCGCCGGGGCCGGCGCAGAGGTCGAGCCAGCGCTCCCCCTCCGCGGGCCGGTGCCCGGCCTCGAGCAGGGCGCGGGCGACCAGCTGGGAGCCGGCGTCCTGGACGCGCACGCCGCCCTCCCGCACCGAGGCGAGCCGGTGCAGGTCCCCGCCGCTGCTCAGCGCGGAGCCCGGGACCAGCGTCCCCGGCTCCGCCCCCGTCCCGAGCGCCTCGGCGAGGTCGCCCACCCCGGGCAGGGCGACGAGGTTGACGACGGGGGCGGCGTTGTCGGCCTCGAGGAGGGCCTCGAGCTCCGCGGCGTCGCGGCCGTGGGCGACGAGCGCCTGGCGCAGGGCGCGGACCTCCCACGCCGGGTGGGCGTGGCGCAGGCCCAGCCGCGCGGCGTCGTCGGCCACGTCCTCGGTCAGCTCCGCGAGCCACTCCTGGAGGTCCTTGGCCGCGACCTTGCGCAGCACGGCGTTGACCAACCCGCCGGGCCCGGCGCCGATCACGGCCCGGACGAGCCCGACCGTCTGGTCGAGGGCGGCGTGGTCCGGCACGCGCATGGCCAGCAGCTGGTGGACGCCCAGGCGCAGCGCGTCCAGGACGGCGCCGTCGAGGTCGGCCAGCGGCCGGTCCACGCAGCGGGCCAGCACGGCGTCCCAGGTGCCCTGCCAGCGCAGGGCGCCGTAGGCGAGCTCGGTCGCGAAGCCGGCGTCGCGGCGGTCCAGCCGGTGGGCGCGGATGGCCCGGGGCAGGACGAGGTTGCCGTAGGCGCCCTCCTCGGAGACGGCGCGCAGCGTCTCGAACGCGGCGAGCCGGGCCGGGTCGGCCCGGCGGGTGCGCCGGCCCGGGGCCGAGGCGGAGAAGGACCGCTCGGCCTGCGCGCGCCGGTTGCGCTCGTGCCCCGTGGCGCTGCGGCGGGGCCCGTCCTGCCGGTCCCGGGCGGGGCGCCCGGCGCGCGGGCCCCCGGTCCGGTCCCCGGGCCGTCCGCCCCGCTGCTGTCCGCCGTGCTGCTGTCCGTCGCGCTCGCTCACTCGAACACCACTCCGTCCTCGTTCCAGCCGCGCGCCCAGGCGGGCGCGTCCATGGGCTTCTTCCCGGAGGGCTGCACCTGGCCCAGCTGCACCGCGTAGGACCCGGTGCCCACCAGCACGGCGCCGCCCCGCAGCACGCACTGCCCCGGTGCGAGACCGCGCTCGTCCGGCCGGGCGACCACCGGGCCGAGCTTGAACCGCCGCCCGTCGAGCGTCGTCCAGGCGCCGGGCTCGGGGGTGGTGCCGCGGACGCGGTGGGCGACGGCCACGGCGGGGTCGCACCAGCGGACCCGGGCGTCCTCGGCCGTGAGCTTGGGGGCGTGGCTGACCTCGCCCTGCTGCGGGGCCGGGCGCGCGGAGCCGGCCACCACGGCGAGCAGGGAGTCGGCCAGCAGCGGGGCCGCGGTGCGGGAGAGGCGCTCCAGGACGGTCCCGGCGGTGTCCTCGGGGCGGACCTCGTCGACCAGGGTGCCGATCACGGGCCCGGTGTCGAGGCCGGCCTCGAGCAGGAAGGTGCTGGCGCCCACCACCGTGTCGCCGGCCATCAGGGCGCGCTGGACCGGTGCGGCGCCGCGCCACTGCGGCAGCAGGGAGAAGTGCAGGTTGATCCAGCCGTGGGGCACGGCGTCGAGGGCGGCCTGCGGGACCAGGGCGCCGTAGGCGACGACCGCCGCGACGTCGACGCCGAGATCCCGGATCCGCCCGGTGAGCTCCGCGTCCACGCGGTTGGCCTTGAGCACCGGGATGCCGCGCCGTTCGGCCTCCTCCGCCACGGGCGAGGGCGTGAGGACCTTCTTCCGGCCGACGGGGGCGTCGGTGCGGGTGAGGACGGCCGCGACCTCGACGTCGGGGCGCTCGGCCAGGTGGACGAGGGGCGGCACGGCGACGGACGGCGTGCCCGCGTAGAGGATCTTCACGGCTCTCCTGGTGGGTGGGGGCGGGGTCTGAGGTGCCGGGGCGTCAGGCGCGGGGAGACCCGAAGGCGGAGCCGGCGCCGAAGGAGGTGCCCACGCTGGTGGCGCGCTGCCCCGCGACGCCGCTGACCACGCCGTTGTAGTCGGCGGCGCGGATGGCGCGCATCGCCTCCTTCTTCGCCTCGCCGACGAGGCGGTCCACGTAGAGGCGGCCGTCGAGGTGGTCGGTCTCGTGCTGCAGGCAGCGGGCGAGCAGCCCCGTGCCCTCGACGACGACGGGGGCGCCGTCCCGGTCCACGCCGACCACCCGCGCCCAGTCCCGCCGGGGGGTCTCGAAGCCCAGGCCGGGCACGGACAGGCAGCCCTCGCCGCCCTGCTGCGGCTCCTCGCCGATCTCCAGCACGGGGTTGACCACGTGGCCCTCGGAGCCCTCGACCGCCCAGGTGAACACGCGCAGGCTCACGCCCACCTGGGGCGCGGCGAGGCCGACGCCGCCGACGTCCAGCATCGTCTCGTGCATGTCCGCCACGAGGCGGCGCAGGGCGTCATCGAACTCCGTGACCTCCTGGGCGCGGGTGCGCAGGACGGGGTCGCCGATGGTGCGGATGGGCAGGATGGACATGGATGGACCTCGCTCTCGACCGTCCAAGTCTACGGTCCGGCCCGTGGGGCCGGGCACGCCGGGCGGCGCGCCTACGCGCCGCCGGGCTCCGCGGTGGCCTGCGCGCCCGCGCCCGGGACGGGGAGGCTCTGCACCGGCGGGGGCGGCACCGGGCGCAGCGCGGGCCCCGCCGCGGCGAGCGCCGTCTCCTGCGTCCACACCCGGTGCAGGGCACAGAACTTGTACCAGTGCGCCTCCAGCACCGCGGGCACCGCCTGCACGGGAACGACCTCGGTCTCGCCGATCGCGACCCCCAGCAGCAGGTCCGCGTTGCCGTAGGCCCACGGCTCCCACGTGCCGGCCTCGGCGTCCACGAGGGACTCCTCGGCCTTGAGCCCGGCCACGAGCTGCGTGACGACCTTCGGGTCGAGGGACTTCACCCGGCCGTCGCGGTCGGTGCCCTTGGTCTTGTAGTCGATCAGGCAGGTCCGCCCCGCGATCCGGGCCACGAGGTCGAGGGTGCCGGCGTAGCCCACGGTGGAGTTCCAGACGGTGACCTCCACGGCCAGGGGCTCCGGGGTGTAGAGGTCCCACCACTCGTCGAAGCGGGACGCGAAGCGCTCCTCGCCGTGCTCGGCCAGCGTGGCCCGCGCCTCCGCCGCCCGGTGGGGGCGGCCCATGGCGCGCAGGGCGATCTGCTCGGCGTAGGTGTGGACGCGGTCCCCGCGCGCGGCGGCGTCGTCCCGGTGCCGCTCGGCGGCCTTCGCGGCGTCCCGCACCACGGCGCGCAGCTGGGCCGGCGAGCCGAGGGCCGCGCGCAGGCGGTCGTCGCCCACGGCGGCCTGGGCGGCGCTGTAGCCGTACCAGCCGCCCAGGTCGGTGGCGGCCCGGCCGAGGACCGTGGTGATGGAGGGGACGGTCGCCTGCTCCGAGACGGAGCGGGCGTACATCCGGCCGTACTCGGTCTGTTCCGCCAACCTGGGCTGTGTCACGCTGCCTGTCGCCTTCCTGCCGGGCGGTCCCGGTCCCGTCGATCCGGCCCTGGGCGGTGCCGGTGTCCTGGGCCGAAGGCTACAGACCTCCTCGGACACCGGGGACCGGGCCGGGCCCGGTGGGCCTGGGCGGGACGGAGGACCCGGGCATGCCGGAGGCACCGGGTACGACGAAGGGCCCCGGCTCGGGAAGCCGGGGCCCTTCGGTGCGAGTGCGCGATACTGGGATCGAACCAGTGACCTCTTCGGTGTGAACGAAGCGCGCTACCGCTGCGCCAATCGCGCTCACTGCTCGAAAACCATAACCCACATCCGCGCCGGGGGCCAATTCGCCCCCGGCACCCGGGTCCGGGGCCCCTGATGGCACCCCTCTCCCCCTCCGCCCACTCCTGGGCCACCTCTCGGCCACCTCTCGCCGGCCCCGCAGGGCACGCCCCTTCCGACTCCCCCAGGACGCCCTTCACGACTCCCCGCGGGGCCCCGCCGAGCCCGCCCCGCCGCGTCCCGCCGGGGATTTGGCGTTTCCGAAACGGTCTGGGTAAAGTCTTCACCTGTCAGGAACACCGACGGGTTCCGGCCGGAGGAGCAGCCGAGAGGCGCTCCACCGACGAGGACCGGTCGGACGTCGCACGCCCCCGGCGGGAACGCCGGAAAAGGGCTGTGATACAGTTCTTCCTCGGAAGATCGAGAGATCGGCCGACAGACATGCGGACGTAGCTCAGCTGGTAGAGCACCACCTTGCCATGGTGGATGTCGCGGGTTCGACTCCCGTCGTCCGCTCGCAGTGATCGGCATTGACCATGCCGTGACCGACGGCCCTGTCCGTGAGGACCAGGTCCCGGTGGGGTGGCCGAGTGGTTAGGCAGCGGCCTGCAAAGCCGTCTACGCGGGTTCGAATCCCGTCTCCACCTCGGTGCACACCACCACGCTTGACGGTCTCCCCGGAGATCGGCAGTCAGGCGCGATTGGCGCAGCGGTAGCGCGCTTCCCTGACACGGAAGAGGTCACTGGTTCGATCCCAGTATCGCGCACCACCCAGAAGGCCCCGGCTCCCCGAGCCGGGGCCTTCGTCGTGCCCGTGGTCCGGGCCCGCCTCGTCGGTCTCGCTGCTTCGCCGGCTTCGTCGGCTTGGCGGACCGCTCCGGCCCCTCCTACGACGAGGGCCCCGGTCCCCGCACGTGCGGGGGCCGGGGCCGTCGTCGTGGGCCGCTCAGACGGCGGAGACGTCCCCCAGGATCCCCTCGCGGGCGAGCGCGGTCAGGCGCGAGACGGCGCGGAAGTACTTCTTCTGGTAGCCGCCGGCCATCATCTCGGGCGTGAAGACCTGGTCGAAGGGCTTGCCGGAGGCGATGATCGGCAGGTTCTTGTCGTAGAGCCGGTCCGCGAGGACCACGAAGCGCAGCGCGACCGCCTGCTGCTCGATGGTGTGCACGTCCTGCCACACCACCGCGTCCAGCCCGTCGATGAGCTTGCGGTAGCGGGAGGGGTGCACCTTCGAGAGGTGCTCCACGAGGGCGGCGAAGTCGTCGGCGGCCACGACCTTGCCGGAGAACCGCTCCTCGACGGCGCGCTCGAGCTCCGCCCCGGACAGCGGCGCCGGCGCCTCGGGCAGGCCGCGGTGGCGGAAGTCCTCGCCGTCGATGCGCAGCACCTCGAACTGGTCGCTGAGCACCTGGATCTCCCGCTGGAAGTCCTGGGCGGCGAAGCGGCCCTCGCCGAGGGAGCCCGGCAGCGTGTTGGACGTCGCCGCCAGCCGCACCCCGGCGTCGGAGAGCTCCCGCATCAGCCGGGACATCAGCACGGTGTCCCCCGGGTCGTCGAGCTCGAACTCGTCGATGCACACCAGCGTGTACGAGCTGAGCGCGTCGACCGCCTTGCGGAACGTCAGGGCGCCCACGAGGTTGGTGTACTCCACGAACGTGCCGAAGGCCTTCGGGCCCGGCACCGCGTGCCACAGGGAGGCCAGCAGGTGGGTCTTGCCCACGCCGAAGCCGCCGTCCAGGTAGATCCCCTGGCGCACGTCGCTGCTGCGCCCGCCCCCGCCGAAGAGCTTCGCGAAGAACCCCCCGCCGCCCCCGCCGCGGCCGTTGACGGAGCCCGCGAACCGGCGCAGCTCCTCCACGGCCCGCGCCTGCGACGGCTGCTGGGGGTCGGGGCGGTAGGTGTCGAACGAGACCTCCCCGAACCGCTCCGACGGCCGGAAGCCCTCCAGCAGTTCATCGGCCGACACATTGGGGCGCCGATCGGCGAGGTGTTCGATCTGGATGCTCACAGGTGGACCTCTCTGTCCGCCGGGACCGGCGGTTGGCTGGACGGCGTGCGCCGACGGGCGCACCCGGGTGCTCCGGCGATTTTACCGGCTGGCCGTCCCGCCTCCTGCGCCCGCGGCGAAATCCGGGCCGCGCGCGCCCGCCGGGGCCGGCCCCGGCGGACGGGCTCCGCCGCCGCCCGATACGCTGGGACGAGACCGGCCCGCCAGGGCCACATCCCGTCCCCGACCGGAAGGATCCACCATGGGCGTTGCCGTGGAGCACAACGAAGAGTTCGCGCAGTACGCGCACCCCGAGCGTCTCGTCTCGACCCAGTGGGTCGCCGAGCACCTGGGCGACCCGGGCGTCGTCGTCGTCGAGTCGGACGAGGACGTCCTGCTCTACGAGACCGGGCACGTCCCCGGCGCCGTGAAGATCGACTGGCACACCGACCTCAACCGCCCCGACACCCGCGACTACGTGGACGGCGCCGAGTTCGCCGAGCTGATGGCGCGCAAGGGCATCTCCCGCGACACCACGGTCGTGGTCTACGGCGACAAGTCGAACTGGTGGGCCGCCTACGCCCTGTGGGTCTTCGAGCTGTTCGGCCACCCGGACGTGCGGCTGATGAACGGCGGCCGGGACAAGTGGATCGCCGAGGGCCGCGAGCTGTCCACGGAGAAGGTCGTGCCCGCGCGCGTCGACTACCCCGTGGTCGAGCGCGACGACGCCCCGATCCGCGCCTTCAAGGAGGACGTGCTCGCCCACCTCGGCCAGCAGCCCCTGATCGACGTGCGCTCCCTGCCCGAGTACACGGGCGAGCGCACCCACATGCCCGAGTACCCCCAGGAGGGCACCCTGCGCGGCGGGCACATCCCCACCGCCGCGTCCGTGCCGTGGGCGCGCGCCGCCGCCGAGGACGGCCGGTTCAGGTCCCGCGAGGAGCTCGAGGCGATCTACCGCGACGAGGTCGGGCTGTCCGAGGGCGACGACATCATCGCCTACTGCCGCATCGGGGAGCGCTCCTCCCACACCTGGTTCGTGCTGAAGCACCTCCTCGGCTACGACAAGGTCCGCAACTACGACGGCTCCTGGACCGAGTGGGGCAACTCCGTGCGGGTGCCCATCGTCCTGGGCGAGGAGCGCGGCGAGGTCCCGGGGTCCGCCCGATGAGCGCGGCACTGCCCGGCCAGCTCGAGGAGCTCGTGGAGGACTTCACCGCCGTGCCGCAGGAGGACAAGCTGCAGCTGCTGCTCGAGTTCTCCCGCTCCCTGCCGGCCCTGCCCGCGCGGCTCGGGGAGCACCCGGAGGAGCTGGAGCAGGTCGTCGAGTGCCAGTCCCCGCTGTTCCTGGCCGTCGAGTGGGAGGAGGGCGCCGAGCCCGGCCCGGAGACCCCGGTGCGGCTGTTCTTCTCCGCCCCCGCCGAGGCGCCCACGACCCGCGGCTTCGCCTCGATCCTGCACGAGGGACTCGACGGGCTCCCGGCCCGGCAGGTCCTGGAGATCCCCGACGACCTGCCGGAGCGCTTCGGGCTCACCCAGCTCGTCTCCCCCCTGCGGATGCGCGGGATGTCGGCGATGCTCGCCCGGATCAAGCGCCGGGTCCGCGAGCTCCAGGCCGCCTGAGCGGCCCGGGAGCACCTCGTGGCCAGGAGCGGGCGCCGCGCCGGCCCGACGGCGGCCGTCGCGCTGCTGGAGCGGGCCGAGGTGCCCTACGCCCTGCACGAGTACGAGCACGACCCCGCGGCGGCGTCCTTCGGCCTGGAGGCCGCCGCCGCGCTGGGCCGGGACCCGGAGCAGGTGCTCAAGACGCTGCTGGTGGTCCATGACCGGGACTGGGCGGTGGCGGTGCTGCCGGTCTCCGCGCGGCTGTCCCTGCGCGCGGCCGCCGCGGCGCTGGGCTGGAAGCGCGCGGCCCTGGCCGACCCCCGGCTCGCGGAGCGGCGCACCGGCTACGTGGTGGGCGGGATCTCCCCGCTCGGCCAGAAGACGCCCTCGCCCCTCCTGCTGGACGACCCCGCGCGGGCGCTGCCCACGGTGCTCGTCTCCGGCGGGCGGCGCGGGCTCGAGCTCGAGCTGGCGCCGGAGGACCTGCTCGGGCTCACCGGAGGGCGCACGGCCGCCCTGCAGGCCTGAACGGACGCACCTCCCGCACCGCCCGCACCGCGGGCCGCGGGCCGCCGCCGCGTCAGGACTGCCGGGCCCGCTCCCCGGAGGGGCGGCGCACCAGGCGGTCCTGCGCGAGCCGTCCCGGCAGCCAGCGCCGCACGGCGTCCTCCCAGCGCCGCGGGTCCACGTTCCACTCCTTGGTGTGCCGGGCCCGGGCGAAGGGCACGAACTCGGCGAGCGGGTTCAGCTCCGCGAGCCGGCGGGAGCTCTCCGCCGGGACGAACTCGTCGTCCACGGAGTGCATGATCAGCGTGGGCGCGCGCAGGTGCTCGGACCGGGACAGCCAGTCGAGCGCCTTGAGGTCCACCGGCGCGGCGAGGCCCGTGAGCATCCGCCCGGCCGGGTGCGAGATCAGGTTCGTGGCCAGCCGCCCGATCCCGGAGGGGATCCGGCGGGTGCGGGAGTGGTGGGCGATCAGCTCGTACCAGTCCACCACCGGGCCCGTGAGCACGAGCGCCGCGACGTCGTCCCGGTAGAAGGACAGGTCCGCGGTCTGCAGGGCGATCGCCCCGCCCATCGACCACCCGAAGAGCACGATCTGGGTGGCCCCGCGCGACTTCGCGTAGCTGATCGCCGTCTGCACGTCCTTCCACTCCGTGAACCCGAGCCCGTACCGGTTGTCGTGCGAGGGCGGGGCCTCCCGGTCGTTGCGGTAGGAGATGAGCAGGGACGTCAGCCCGAGCTCCCGGGCGACCGGCACGGCGCGGACCGCCTCCATCCGGCTGGCGCCGCGGCCGTGCACCATGACCGCCCAGGGCCCGGGGAGCTCCCGGGGGCGCTCCCCCTCCGGGGTCGGCCCGCCCTCGGCGGGGACCACCCAGCACGGGGCCGGCCCCACCTCGATGGGGATCTCGACCTCCTCGAACGGCAGCCCCGCGGCCCCGGGGTCCGGGTAGACCGTCCCCGACCAGAACCCGCGCGAGGCCTTCCGGAGGTCCCCCGAGTACACCTCCTCCACGACCCGGGTGACGGTCCCCTCCTGCGGGGAGTAGGCCCGGATCGCGCCGATCCGGGCGTGGCCGCGCCCCGCGTCGAAGCGCAGGCTGTAGGTGCCGGCGACCGTGGTGTCCACGGTGGCCGGGAGCCGCACGAGCGTCGTGGCCGCGGGGTCCCCCTCCTCACCGGTGCGGGTCACCCCGAGGATCGGCAGGTCCTCCGAACGGTACTTGGGCGGGACGACCACCTGGCGCGCGAAGTAGGCGGCCGCCGCGCTCGAGAGGCCGAAGGTCAGCGACGCCGCGCCGACGGTCACGCCGGCGCCCACGACCGCACCGCGCGCCCACTGCGACGCGGGCGCGGGCACGGGGGCGGCAGGCGGCGGCAGCAGCAGGCGTCGGAGCATGGCACCCAGTCTCCCACGGGCCACGGGCATAACCGGGCCCGGCACGTCGTTGTCCTCCCCAGGCGGACCCCGTCCCACGGGCCGGCCGCGACCACCACGGACACCACCCGAGGAGACCCCATGAGCGAGACCACCCAGCCCGCCGACCGCCCCGACCCCACCGAGCCCGCCGGCGCCACCGGCCCCGCGGCACCTGCCGCCCCCGCCGCACGGACGGAGGAGGACTGGCGCTCGATCCTCTCCCCGGAGGAGTACCACGTGCTGCGCGAGGCCGGGACGGAGCGGCCCTTCACCGGCGAGTACTGGGACACCAGGACCGAGGGCGTCTACCAGTGCCGCGCCTGCGGGGCCGAGCTGTTCCGCTCCGAGACCAAGTTCGACGCCCACTGCGGCTGGCCCTCCTTCTGGGCGCCGCTGGCCGAGGAGCGGGTGCGCTACATCAAGGACACCGCCCTGGGGATGGAGCGGATCGAGGTCCGTTGCGCGAACTGCGACTCCCACCTGGGCCACGTCTTCGGCGGCGAGGGCTTCCCCACCCCCACCGACCTGCGGTACTGCATCAACTCGGTCTCGATCCGGCTGGCGCCCGCCGGGTCCTGAGCCCGCCGGCCCGCGGCGGGTCGGTGCCGCCGGGCAGGACGTCCTCGTCCCTGCGGCGTGGCACGGCCCACACCGGCCGCGCTTCGGCCTACCCTGCCAGTGTGAGTGCGGTGAACGACCTGTCACGGGTACCCCAGGACTTCAGGGCCGCTCTGGCCCACCTGCGGCGCGCCCGGTACCGGGACGGGATCGAGCTGACGGAGATCCCGGCCCCGGCCCACCTTGCCCCCTACGCGGTGGCGGTGCGCGCCGAGGTCCGCCGCCCGGCCGGTCTTCCCGCCGGCCCTGCGCTCGTGGCCGACCCGGCCGCGGCGCTCGCCCCGACCGGTCCCGCGGGCTCGGCCGGGGCGGAGGACGAGCTGGCCACCGGCCGGTTCGTGCTCCTGCACGATCCCGCCGAGCCGCCGGCCTGGGGCGGCGCGTTCCGCGTGGTCACCTGGGCACGGGCCGCCGTCGAACGGGAGATCGGCTGCGACGACATGGCGGGCGAGATCGTGTGGACCTGGCTGCTGGAGGCGCTGGAGCGCCACCGGGCCGGATATTCTCGTGAGGGCGGCACCGCGTCCCGCGTCCTCGCCGAGGGCTTCGGCGTCCTGGGCGACCAGGTGGAGGGGGCGGACGTCGAGCTGCGGGCCTCCTGGACGCCCGACGGGCCCGACGTGGAACCGCACCTGGCGGCCTGGGCCGACACGGTGTGCACGTTCGCCGGGCTGCCGCCGTACCCGCCGGGCGTCACCGTCCTGCACCCCCGCCGCTGACCACCGAACCGACCGCGCCCCGCCGGGGCCGACACAGAATCGAAGACTCTCCTTGACCACCCCAGCCGACCGACGATCCGAGTCCCCGGAGACCCCGACCCCCGTGGTCGAAGGGTTCGAGGACTACGAGATCCCCGACAGCGTCCACCTGGCCGCCCCGTTCGACGGGATCCCGCCCGTCATCGACACCGTGGACGGGCTCGAGCGGGCCGCCGCCGTGGTGGCCCGGGGCACGGGCCCCGCCGCGATCGACACCGAGCGGGCCTCCGGCTTCCGGTACGGGCAGCGTGCCTTCCTCGTCCAGCTGCGCCGCGAGGGCGTGGGCACGATCCTGATCGACCCCGAGGCCACGGGCTCCCTGGCGGTCCTCGGCGAGGCCCTCTCCGGCGTGGAGTGGGTGCTGCACGCCGCCACCCAGGACCTGCCCTCCCTGCGCGCCCTGGACATGCACCCGGACGCGCTGTTCGACACCGAGCTGGGCGGGCGCATCGCCGGGCTGCGGCGGGTGGGCCTGGCCGCGGAGACCGAGGAGCTGCTCGGCTACACCCTGGCCAAGGAGCACTCCGCCGTGGACTGGTCCAAGCGGCCGCTGCCCCGGGACTGGCTCAACTACGCCGCCCTCGACGTCGAGATGCTGATCCAGCTGCGCTACGCCATGGAGGACCTGCTGCGGGAGAAGGGCAAGCTCGAGTGGGCCCTGGAGGAGTTCGAGGCCGTGCGCACCGCGCCGCCCGCCCCCGCGCGCCAGGACCCCTGGCGCCGGACGTCTGGGATCAACAAGATCAAGGGCCACCGCCAGCTCACCGCCCTGCGCAACCTGTGGGAGGAGCGCGAGCGGCTCGCCCAGCACAAGGACCTCTCCCCCGGCCGGCTGCTGCCGGACGCCGCCCTCGTGGCCGCCGCCCAGGCGATGCCGCGGACGGTGCCGCAGCTGCTGGCGACCCCGGCGTTCCACGGCCGGCTGGCCGCCCGTGAGGCGCCCCGCTGGCTGCGGGCGGTCGCGGAGGCGCAGCGGGCCACCGAGCTGGTCCCGTTCACCGTGAAGTCGGACGCCCTGCCCCCGGTGAAGGCGTGGGAGGCCAAGCGGCCCGAGGCCGCCGCGCGGCTGAAGGCGTTCAAGCCCGCGGTGACCGACCTGGCCGAGGCCCACGGGCTGCCCACCGAGAACCTCCTCACCCCGGAGCACCTGCGCCGCTTCTGCTGGCAGCCGCCCCGCAGCACGGCCGACCAGGCCGTGGCCGACCGCCTCCAGGACCTGGGCGCCCGCCGGTGGCAGGTCGAGCTGGTCGCCCCGGTGATCGGGGCCGCGTGGCGGGAGCTGCGCGCCCGCAAGCGGGCCGGGCGCCAGGCCGGCCACGACGCCCCGGAGCCCGCCGGCGCCGAGCCGGCGGCCTGAGCCCGGCCCCGGCCTGAGCCCGGCCCCGGACGGAGCCCGGCACCGGGGACGGCGCACGGAGACGGGCCCCGGCGCGGTGCCGGGGCCCGTCTCCGTCAGCGGCGGGGTCGCCGCGCGCGGTGCCCGGTCAGTTCGAGGACTCGCCCGGGGCGGGGAACGGCTCGGCCGTGTTCACGGGGCTGTCGGTGACGACGGGCTTCGCCGTCTCGAGGTGGGAGTAGTCGCTCTCACCGGTCCCGGCGGTGGCCGTGCCCTTGTCCGTGTCCGTGGTGGAGCCGGAGACCTTCTCCTTGACGGCGGAGGACGCGTCCGCGGCCTTCGTGCCGACGGTGCCGGCCGCCTTCTTGGCGCCGCCGGCCAGCTTCTCGCCGACCACCGGGACCTCGGCCTTGACCCAGTCGGTGCCCTCGGAGACCTTCTCCTGGACCTTCGGGTCGTGCCAGGTCTTCAGGGCGTTCTGCTTGAGGGACTCGTAGCTCTTGCGGCCCGAGGCCGATCCGACCACGAAGCCGACCGCGAACCCGGTGGCGAAGATGAGGCGCTTGATCATGGTGGTGTCCTTCCGTCGGCCGGGCCCTGCGGTCCGGCCGGGCTGCTGGTGTGCTCGTCATCCTACTGAGGTTCGTCATCCTACTGAGGAACGTGACGCGACCGTCACCCCGAGCGCCGTGCTCCGCTGTCAGCGATCACGCTCCGGCCCCGCCGCCTAGACTGGCGGAGGACCACCCCACCCGTCGAGAGGACACCCATGACCGCGTCCGAGCCCATCCCCGGGCCCACCACCCTCCCCCGCCGCCGGCTGCTGGGGGCCGCCGGCGCCGGGTCCGCCGTGCTGCTCACCGCGTGCGGCGGCCAGGACGAGGCGGGGACCGCGCAGCCGGTGGCGCCCAGCACGCCCGTGGACGCCGGGGCCGTCGAGGACATCCCCGTGGGCTCGGCCGTCAAGGTGGACCAGGAGGGCGTCCAGGCGGTCGTCGGACGCCCGGACCGGGACACGGTCAGCGCGTTCTCCCCGGTCTGCCCGCACCAGGGGTGCATGGTCGCCCCGCGGGAGAAGCTCTACGTCTGCCCCTGCCACTCCTCGCAGTTCGACCTCGCCACGGGGGACGTGCTCGCGGGCCCGGCGGAGGCCGGGCTCACGCCCTACCCCGTGATGGTGCAGGACGGGCGGATCATCCTGGGCTGAGGCGTCAGGCCCGGCGGGCGTCCGGCAGACGGGGAGCGCCGGGGGCCTCCACCGGCTCCTCGGCCTCGACCGGGCGGGCGTAGGGGACGCGGGTGCCCAGCACGGACGCCAGCGTGTCCTGGGCGACCCGCTGGGCGGTGAGGCCCACCCGCTCCAGCACCTGGGAGCGGGAGCCGTGGGCGAGGAACTCCGTGGGCAGGCCCACCTCGTTGAGCGCCGTGTCGACGCCGGCGGCGCGCATCTCCTGCCGGATCCGGGAGCCGATCCCCCCGGCGCGCACGCCGTCCTCCACGACGACGACGATGCGGTGCCGGCCCGCGAGCTCGATCACCGAGCCGGGCACGGGCAGGACCCACCGGGGGTCGACCACGGTCGAGGAGACGCCGTGGGCCTCGAGCCGGTCGGCGACATCGAGGGCGAGCCCGCTCATCGCGCCGACGGACACGAGCAGGACGTCGCGGCGCGCGCCGTTCGCCCCGGGCTCCCCGCCGCGGCGGGCGAGGACGTCCACGCCGTCGGCCAGCCGCTCGACGGCCGGCACGGGGGTGCCCACGGAGCCCTTGGGGTAGCGGATGACGGTGGGGGCGTCGTCGACGGCGACGGCCTCCCGCAGCTCCTCCATCAGCGTCGGCTCGTCGCGGGGAGCCGCGAGGTGGAGCCCGGGCACGATCTGGAGCAGGGCGAGGTCCCACATGCCGTGGTGGCTGGGCCCGTCCGGGCCGGTGACGCCGGCCCGGTCCAGGACCACGGTGACGCCGGCCCGGTGCAGGGCCACGTCCATGAGCAGCTGGTCGAAGCCCCGGTTGAGGAAGGTGGCGTAGAGCGCGACCACCGGGTGCAGCCCGCCGTAGGCCATGCCCGCGGCCATGGCGATCGCGTGCTGCTCGGCGATGCCGACGTCGACCACGCGGTCGGGATGGGCGGCCTGCATCTTCTGCAGGCCCACCGGGATGAGCATCGCGCCCGTGATCCCCACGACGTCCTGGCGCTCGTCGGCGATGCGCGCGATCTCGTCGCGGAACACCGCGGTCCAGCTCCGCTCGGAGCTCGTGGCGGTGGAGCGCCCGGTGAGGGGGTCGATGACGCCCACCGCGTGGAACTGGTCGTCCTCGTGGGCGATGGCCGGCGCGTAGCCGTGGCCCTTCTCCGTGATGGCGTGCACGATCACGGGCCCGCCGTAGTTCTTGGCGTTGCAGAGGGCCTGCTCGACCGCCTCGAGGTCGTGGCCGTCGACGGGGCCGAGGTACTTCATGCCGAGGTCCTCGAAGATGCCCTGCGGGACCACGACGTCCTTGAGGCCCTGCTTCATGCCGTGCAGGCCGCGGTAGACCATCTCGCCGAGGGGCCCGGAGTGCTTCAGGAGGTTCTTGACGGAGTCCAGGGTCTGCTCGTAGCGGCGGTCGGTGCGCACGGCGTCGACGCCCTGCTGGACGCTCGCCTGCAGCTCCGCGAGGTGGTTGGCGAAGCCCCCGACGGTGGGGGCGTAGGAGCGGCCGTTGTCGTTGACGACGATGACGACCTTGCGCCGCCGGTCGGAGGCGATGTTGTTCACGGCCTCCCAGGCCATGCCGCCGGTGAGGGCGCCGTCGCCCACCACGGCCACCGTGTGGCGGTCGTCCTGGCCGGTCATGGCGTAGCCGCGGGAGATGCCGTCGGCCCAGGACAGGGAGGAGGAGGCGTGGGAGGACTCGACGATGTCGTGCACCGACTCGCCGCGGTCCGGGTACCCGGAGAGCCCGCCCTGCTGGCGCAGCGACCCGAAGTCCTTCCGGCCGGTGAGCAGCTTGTGGACGTAGGACTGGTGGCCGGTGTCGAAGACGATCGAGTCCCGGGGCGAGTCGAAGACCCGGTGCACGGCGACGGTCAGCTCGACCACGCCGAGGTTCGGGCCCAGGTGCCCGCCGGTCGCGGAGACGTGCGTGACGAGGAAGTCGCGGATCTCCGCCGCGAGCTCGACCAGCTCCGCACGGGACAGCCCCGCGAGGTCCTCCGGGCCGGACACCCGCTCCAGCACGCTCATGCTTCCTCCCGCACTCCATCGACGTCGTGGCCCGCGCCAGCCGGGATCACCGGCGCGGCACGTCCCCCCGATCCTACTCGCTCGCCCCGACACGCCCGGACGGCGCGGAGGGGCCCGGTCCGTTCCCGGACCGGGCCCCTCCGTCCAGCGGCCGAAGCCCTGGGGTCAGGACTTGGCGATGTTCCGCAGCACGTACTGCAGGATGCCGCCGTTGCGGTAGTAGTCGGCCTCACCCGGCGTGTCGATGCGCAGGACCGCGTCGAACTCGACGGTGGAGCCGTCCGCCTTCTTCGCGAAGACCTTGAGGGTCTTCGGCGTGGAGCCCTCGTTGAGCCCGGTCACGCCCTGGATGTCGAAGATCTCCGTGCCGTCCAGGCCGAGGGAGTTCGCGGACTCGCCGGCCGGGTACTGCAGCGGCAGGACCCCCATGCCGATGAGGTTCGAGCGGTGGATGCGCTCGTAGCTCTCGGCGATGACGGCCTTGACGCCCAGCAGGGAGGTGCCCTTCGCGGCCCAGTCGCGCGAGGACCCGGAGCCGTACTCCTTGCCGCCCAGCACGACCAGGGGGACGCCGGCCTCCTTGTAGTTCATCGCGGCGTCGTACACGGCGGCCTGCGGGGCCCCCTCCTGGGTGAAGTCGCGGGTGAAGCCGCCCTCGACCCCGTCCAGGAGCTGGTTCTTGATCCGGATGTTGGCGAAGGTGCCGCGGATCATGACCTCGTGGTTGCCGCGGCGGGAGCCGTAGGAGTTGAAGTCCTTGCGCTCCACGCCGTTCTCGATGAGGTACTTGCCGGCCGGGGTGTCGGACTTGAAGGAGCCCGCCGGGGAGATGTGGTCGGTCGTGACCGAGTCGCCCAGCTTCAGCAGCACCCGGGCGCCCGAGATGTCCTCGACCGGGGTCGTCTCCATGGTCATGCCCTCGAAGTACGGGGGCTTGCGCACGTAGGTGGACTTCGGGTTCCACTCGAACGTCTTGCCGGTCGGGGTGTCCAGGTTCTGCCAGCGCTCGTCACCGTCGAAGATGGTGCTGTACTCGCGGGTGAACATCTCCGTGTCGATGGACGCGTCGATGATCTTCTGGACCTCGGACGGGTCCGGCCAGATGTCCTTGAGGAAGACGTCCTTGCCCTCCGAGTCCTGGCCCAGGGGCTCGGTCTCGAAGTCGAAGTCCATGTTCCCGGCCAGGGCGTAGGCGATGACCAGCGGCGGGGACGCCAGGTAGTTCATCTTGACGTCCGGGTTGATGCGGCCCTCGAAGTTGCGGTTGCCCGAGAGCACCGAGGTCACGGCGAGGTCGTTGTCCTGGATCGCCTGGGAGATCTCCTCCTCCAGCGGGCCGGAGTTGCCGATGCAGGTGGTGCAGCCGTAGCCGACGGTGTAGAAGCCGAGCTCCTCGAGCGCCGGGACCAGCCCGGACTTCTCGTAGTAGTCGGTGACGACCTTCGAGCCCGGGGCGATCGAGGTCTTGACCCACGGCTTCGCCTTGAGCCCCTTCTCGACGGCGTTGCGGGCCAGCACGGCCGCGGCCATCATCACCGACGGGTTGGAGGTGTTGGTGCACGAGGTGATCGAGGCGATCGACACGGCGCCGTGGTCGAGCTCGAACTCGCGGCCGTCGGGCATGGTCACGGGGACCAGCTTGGTCGGGCGGTTGTTCTCGGCGTAGGCGTGGTGCTCGCGCGGCTTGTCCACCTCGGACTGGTGGTCCTCGGGGGTGTAGCCCGGCGCGTCGGAGGCCGGGAAGGACTGGGCCGAGGCGTCGTCGACGGTGGTGCCGGAGGCGTTGTCGTCGACGTGCGTGGCGTAGTTCTTCAGGTCCTCGTGGAACTGGGACTTCGCCTCGGAGAGCGAGATGCGGTCCTGCGGGCGCTTCGGGCCGGAGATCGAGGGGACCACGGTGGAGAGGTCCAGCTCGAGGTACTCCGAGTAGGCGACCTCCTTGGCGGGGTCGTGCCACATGCCCTGTTCCTTGACGTACGCCTCGACGAGCGCGATCTGCTCGGCGGAGCGGCCGGTGAGGCGCAGGTAGTCCAGGGTGACCTCGTCGATCGGGAAGATCGCCGCGGTGGAGCCGAACTCGGGGCTCATGTTGCCGATGGTGGCACGGTTGGCCAGCGGCACCGCGCCGACGCCCTCGCCGTAGAACTCCACGAACTTGCCGACGACGCCGTGCGCGCGCAGCATCTCGGTGATGGTCAGCACCACGTCGGTGGCGGTGGCGCCGGCCGGGATCTGGCCGGTGAGCTTGAAGCCCACCACGCGCGGGATGAGCATGGAGATCGGCTGGCCCAGCATCGCGGCCTCCGCCTCGATGCCGCCCACGCCCCAGCCGAGCACGCCGATGCCGTTCTCCATGGTGGTGTGGGAGTCGGTGCCGACGCAGGTGTCGGGGTACGCGCGCAGCACGCCGTCGACCTCGCGGGTCATGACGACGCGGGCCAGGTTCTCGATGTTGACCTGGTGCACGATGCCCATGCCCGGGGGCACGACCTTGAAGTCGTCGAACGCGGTCTGGCCCCAGCGCAGGAACTGGTACCGCTCGCCGTTGCGCTGGTACTCGATGTCCATGTTGATGCCGATGGAGTCCGTGGTGCCGAACGAGTCGATCTGGACCGAGTGGTCGATCACGAGCTCGGCCGGGGCCAGCGGGTTCACGCGGGCGGGGTCGCCGCCGAGGTCGGCGATGGCCTCGCGCATGGTGGCGAGGTCCACGATGCAGGGCACGCCGGTGAAGTCCTGCATGATGACGCGGCCGGGGGTGAACTGGATCTCGATGCTGGGCTCAGCGGTCGGGTCCCAGTTCGCCAGGGCGTTGATGTGCTCGGAGGTGATGTTGGCGCCGTCCTCGGTGCGCAACAGGTTCTCGAGCAGAACCTTCAGGCTGTACGGGAGCTTCTGCGCGCCCTCCAGCGTGTTCAGTCGGAAAATCTCGTATTCGGTGCCGTCGACGTCGAGGACGCCCTTGGCTCCGAAGCTGTCCACTGTGCTCATGTGCGTGGAACTCCTTCTCGCCACCGTCTGGGAAACGTCCGCGCAAGGGTCCGGGGTGCCCGGATGTTCCTCCGCGAACAGTCACCCGTCAGTGTAGCCCGTGTGAGCCGCACGACCTCGGAGGACGCCGCCGGGGCCCGACACACGACGGCGCCCGTCAGGGCTCCAGCACGGCCAGGGTTTCCACGTGGTGGGTGTTGGGGTACATGTCGAAGGCCCGCACGGACCGCACGTGCCACCCAGCGCGGCGGAACCGCCCGAGGTCGCGGGCCAGCGTCGCGGGATCGCACGCGAGGTAGGCGATCCGGCGCGGGGCCAGCGCCACGAGCTGGTCCACGACCGTCCGGCCCGCCCCCGCCCGCGGCGGGTCGAGGACGACGACGTCCGGGCGGGACGCGCCCCGGTCCCGGGACGCGCTCCGGCCCCGGGAGGGGCGGCGGCCTCGGGACGGCGCCGCGGCCTGCGGCCACAGCCGCGCCAGGACCTTGTCGACGCTGCCCCGCTCGACACGCACCTGCGGGCGGTCCGCGAAGGTGCGCCGGGCGTCGGCGCTGGTGACCGGGGACCCCTCGACGGCCACGACGGACCCGGCCTCCCCCACGGCGTCCGCGAACGCGGCCGTGAACAGCCCCGCCCCGGCGTAGAGGTCCAGGGCGTGCTCGCCCGGCCCGGCGCCGGCGGCGTCGGGCACGGCCCGGTGCAGCAGCTCCGGGGCGGCGCGGTGGATCTGCCAGAAGCCCTCGGCGGAGACCTCCCAGCGGTGGGGGCCCGCGTGCTCGACGACGGCGGGGCGGCCCGCCCACGCCTGCGCCTGCCGCTCGTCCTCGGCGCGGGCGGTGACCGAGACCTCCCGCCGGGCCGTGAGCCGGGCCAGCTCGCGGCGCAGCCGGTCACGGTCCGCGCCGGGGGCGAGGCTCAGGTGCACGAGCGGGGTGCTGCCGTCCGCGGGGGCCGCGACGTCGACGCGCTCCGCGCCGGTCAGGTCCAGCTCCGCCAGGCGCAGCTCGTCGACGGCCGGCAGCACGAGGGGGAAGCGGTCCACCGGGACGACGGCGGCGCTGCGGTGCGGGTGCATGCCGATCCGCCCGGCGGCGTCGACGGCGAAGTGGACGCGGGTCCGCCAGCCCCGCCCCAGGGGGTCCTCCCCCGGCATCGGCTCCACCTCGACGACCGTCTCGAGCCCGGCGAGGCGGGAGAGCTGCTCGGCGACCACCGCGGCCTTGAGGGCGCGCTGGGCGGGCAGCTCGGCGTGGCCGAACTCGGCCCCGCCCACAGGGGCCTCGCCGCGCGCCCACGTCAGCAGCGGGTCCGCGAGGGCCCACACGTGCTCGGCGCGGCGCTGCGGGTCGGCCTCCAGGACGCCGACCACGTCGCCGCGCCAGAAGCGCGCCTCGGGGCCGGCCTCGGTGAGGCGCACGCGCACGAGCTCGCCGGGCAGGCCGTGGCGGACGAACACGACGCGGCCCTCGGCGGTGCGGGCGACGGTGTGCCCGCCGTGCGCGATCGGTCCCAGGCGCAGCTCCAGCTCGGCGGGCGGGGCCGTGTCCGGGCCGGGGGTCCCGGGGGCGGGAGCGGGGAGGGGGGCAGGGTTCACGGTCGGGGCGCTCTCTGGTCGGGGGCGGCGGGCCGGTAGGCGGTGGCGGACTCGGGGCCCACGTCGTGCCCGGCGGCGGAGGCGAGGTGCCAGGGCACGGAGGCGGTCATGACCCCGCGCTCCTGGTGGAGCCGGGCCCGCAGGGGGCGGATCGCCTGGTTGTGCAGCAGGCGCTCCCAGCGCCGGCGCACGACGTACTCGGGGAGGTAGACGACGACGAGGTCCCGGGGGGACTTGCGGCGCACCGAGCGCACGTGGTCGACGACGGGCCCGATGGTGTCGCGGTACGGGGAGTGCAGGACGGTCACCGGGACGGGGATCTCCAGCCGCTGCCACTCGTCGAGGATCCGCCGGGTCGCGGCGGCGTTGGTGTCCACGACCACGGCCTCGAGCGTGGAGGGGCGGGAGGCCCGGGCGTAGGCGAGGGCCCGCATGAGCGGCTTGCGCACCGAGGAGACGTAGATGATCGCGTGCACGCGGGAGGGCAGGGCCCGCACCGGGGAGTCGGGCTCCAGGGCGAGCTCGGCGTCGACGGCGTCGTAGTGCCGGCGGATCCCCCACATGACGGCGCTGAGCACGCCGATGGCCACGATGGTGATCCACGCGCCCTGGGTCAGCTTGGTCACGAGCACCACCACGAGCACCGCGGCGCACAGCACGAGCGCCACGGCGGCGACGGCCCGGCGCGCGAAGAGCTCGCGCCCGGCGCCGGGGCGGCGGTGCATCCGCCGCACCCGGGCCCAGTGCCGGACCATCCCGGCCTGGGTGAGGGTGAAGGAGACGAACACGCCCACGATGTAGAGCTGGATGAGCCGGTTGACGTTGGCCCCGAACGCGACGGTGAGGACCACGGCGACGAGCAGCAGCAGGAGGATGCCGTTGGTGAACGCGTACCGGTCCCCCCGGGCCTGCAGCTGCCGGGGCAGGAACGCGTCGCGGGCCAGCCGGGAGGCCAGCGTGGGGAAGCCCGAGAAGGCGGTGTTGGCGGCGAGCACGAGCACGCCCACGGTGGCGGCCACGAGCACGTAGAACCACAGCGAGTCGGTGCCGAAGACCGTCTTGGCGAGCTGGCCCAGGACGGGGTCCTGGAAGAAGTCGGCCGCCGGGTGGCGGCCGTCGATGAGCAGCTGCTCGTCGGGGTCGCCGACCACGACGACGTCGGTGCGGTCCGCCAGGTACATGACCCCGGCCAGCAGGGCCGCGGAGAGCGCGCCCAGCACCCCGAGGGTGGCCGCCGCGTTGGCGGCGCGGGGCTTGCGGAAGTAGGGCACGGAGTTGGTGATGGTCTCCACGCCGGTGAGCGCCACCGCGCCGGAGGAGAAGGCGCGCAGCACCAGCAGGGCCCCGGCCAGGCCCGCGAGGCCGGCGTCGAAGCCGGCGGCGGGCAGCACCTCGTACCCGGCGCTGGGGGCCTCGTCCAGGCTCCCGGCGACGTCCAGGCCCAGTCCCACGAGGATGAGGGCGGCGAGGACCACCAGGAAGAAGTATGTGGGCACGGCCGCGGCCCGGCCCATGAACGCGAGCCCGCGCAGGTTGAGCAGGCCCACGACCAGGATCCCCGCCACCGCGAGCACCACGCGCCGGTCGGCGAGGGCCGGCAGCGCCGCCGTGACGTACTGGGCGGCGGTGGCCATGGACACCGCGACGACGAGCGCGTAGTCGGCCATCAGCGCGGCCCCGACGCCCACGCCGGCGGTGCGGCCCAGGTTCTTGGAGGCGATCTCGTAGTCCCCGCCCCCGGAGGGGTAGGCGCGGACGTTCTGCCGGTAGGCGGCGATGACCACCCCGAGCACCACGAGCACGGCCAGTCCGACCCACGGGGAGATCGCGACCGCCGTCGTGCCCGCGAGCGCGAGCGTGAGGATGATCTCGTCCGGGGCGTAGGCGACCGACGACAGCGCGTCCGCCGAGAACACGGGCAGGGCCGTGCGCTTGGGGAGCACGGCGTCGTTGAGCCGCTCGTTGTGGATGGGCTTGCCGACGACTGCTCGCCGCACCGCCCGGGGAATGCTCTGCACGGCTCCCCACGGTAGTCCGTCCCGGCCCGGTTGTCCGCCGCGCCACCGGGACCTGGGGCGTGATCTGCGCCGTCATCCTCCTCACCCATGCTCCCCTCGGGCCCGGGGCCGGAGGAGGCGGCCGCCTCACCGCTCGATCGCGGCCCGGACACTGGTGAGGAAGTCGTCGACGAGCGGCGTCGTGTCGCGGCGCCAGACGGCGGCGAGGTCGATGGTGGGCGTCCGGTCGAGGGCCACCACGTGCGTGCTCCGGCTGTCCGGTGAGCCGGGCCGGGGGGCCGCGCTCTCGGGGACCAGCGCGACGCCGAGACCGCAGGCCACCATGGCCAGCTGGCTGGTGATGGAGTGGGCGGTGTGGCGGGCCTCCGGGGCGAAGCCGGCCGCCCGGCAGGAGGCGACGACCTGGTCGTGGTAGTCCGGGGAGATGTGGCGCGGCAGCCAGATCCAGGGCAGCTCGGCCGCCGACCCGAGGTCGTGCGGGGCCAGCGGGGTGCCGGCCCAGTCGGCGGAGACGGCCAGGACGAACTGCTCGCTGCGCAGGATCGCCCGCCGGCAGTCCGGGGGCGTGGCGAGCTGGCGCACCAGGGCCACGTCGAGCTCGCGGCGGCGCAGCATCCGGACGGCCATGTGCGTGTCGACCTCCTCGACCTGGATCTCGACGCGGGGGTGGCCGCGCCGGAAGAGGGACAGGGCGCCCGGGAGCGGGTCGTTGAAGGCGGAGGTCACCGCCCCGATGCGCAGCTCGCCGGCCTGTCCGTCGGCGGCGTGCCGCGCGGCGGCCTCCGCGGCGGTGGACGCGCCCACGAGCATCCGGCACTGGTCGAGGAAGACGGCCCCGACGGCGGTCAGCCGCACCTCGCGCGTGCTGCGGTGCAGCAGGACGACGCCGAGGCGGTGCTCGAGGCCCTTGATGGCCTGGGACAGCGGGGGCTGGGACATGTGCAGCCGCTCGGCGGCCCGCCCGAAGTGCAGCTCCTCGGCCACGGCGATGAAGTAGCGGGCCTCGCGCACCTCGACCATTGATTCACCAGGCCTCTCACTGTCGGTCCGATTCGGACCTTCAATCTACAGCCGCGACCGGGTCCAATGGAGGCATGACGAGCAACGACCTTCTCCGACGGCTGGCGCGGCTGGACCCCCCGCGGTCAGCGACGCCCTGGACTCCCTCGGCCTCTCCCCCGGCACCGGGGGACTGCGGGCCCAGTGGAGCGCACCCCGCATCAGCGGCGTGGTGCGCACGGTGGCCCTCGAGCCGGATCCCGGGGACGCCCCGAGCCCCCACATCGCCACCGCCGCCGTCGCCGCGGCCGCCCCCGGCGACGTGGTGGTCGTGGCCAACGACGGGCGCACCGACGTCTCGTGCTGGGGCGGGCTGCTCTCCCTGGGCAGCGTCCGGCGCGGGATCGCCGGTGTGATCGCCGACGGGGCGTGCCGCGACGTCGCCGAGGCCGAGGAGTACGGCTTCCCCGTCTTCGCCCGCGGGACGACCCCGCGCACGGCCCGCGGCAGGCTGCGGCAGAGGGCCGTCGGGGGCACCGTCACGGTGGCCGGCGTGGAGGTCGAGGAGGGCGACCTGGTGGTCGCCGACGGCTCCGGGGTCGCGTTCGTCCCCCGCGCCCGTGCCGAGCAGGTGCTCGAGCGGGCCGAGCAGATCCTGGCGCGGGAGGCCGCCGTCGCCGCCGACCTCCGCGCCGGGGCGGCCGTCGACCGGGCCGTGCACGACGCCCGGCTGGCCGGCACCGCGTCCCCCGGCCGCCCCGGGGAGGCGGCTCGACGAGCGCCACGACCACCGGGCGCTCCCCCGCGGAGGTCCTCGCGGCCCTGCCCACCGCGGCGGTCTCCGACGCCCTGGACCGGCTCGCCCTGCCCGGGTCCCTGCACGGGATCGGGCCGCTGCGCCCCGGCCTGCGGGCGTGCGGCCCGGCCTACACCGTCGTCCACGGGGTGTGCCGGGACGTGGAGACCATCCTGGCGACCGGCTATCCGATGTGGAGCTCCGGGCGCTTCATGCGCACCGGCAAGGACCGGGTCCGGGTCGCCGCCGTGCAGCAGCCGCTGACCGTCGACGGCGTCACGATCCGTCCCGGTGACCTGGTGTGCGGCGACGAGGACGGCGTCGTGGTGGTGCCGGCCGACCGTGCCGGAGAGGTCGCCGACCTCGCCGCCCGGATCGACGCCGCGGAGGACGCGATCGTGGCCGCGGTGCGCTCCGGCCTGACCCTGACCGAAGCCCGCGCCGCCCACGGCTACCACGCCCTGCAGACCGCCCGCACCACCGCAGCCCGCACCAGCGCAGCCCAGGAGGCCACCCGATGACCGCCACGACAGGCACCACCCGGCCGGTCCGGCTCGACACCCGCGGCCACTCCAGCGCCACCCTCTACGAGGCCGCCCAGGCCGAGAGCCGGCGGCGTGCCCCGGGCGCAACGCCCTCCTGCCTCGAGGCCGACATCGCCGTGGACCCGGCCGTCCGCGCCGCCTGGCCCGGGGCCCGGATCGCCGCACCGGCCTACACCGTGCAGGGGGCCGGTGGGGACAACCCCGCGCTGCACCACGCGGTGGCCGCCGCACCGGCCGGTCACGTCCTGGTCGCCGACCTCGGCGGCGCACCCTTCGGGCACTGGGGCGAGGTCCTGGCCGTCGCCGCCCGGCACCGTGGCCTCGCCGGGCTCGTCGTCGACGGCGGGGTCCGCGACGTCGAGGAGATGCGCGCCCTCGGGTTCCCGGTGTTCTCCCGCGGCAGCTCCGTCCGCGGCACCCGCACGCTCTTCGCCGGCGCCCTCGGGGTGCCGATCCACGTCGGGGGCGTCCCCGTGGCCACGGGCGACCTGGTCGTCGGCGACGCCGACGGCGTCGTGGTCGTCCCCCGGCACCGCGTCGACGCGGTCCTGGAGCAGGCCGACGAGCGGATCGCCGAGGAGCAGCACATCCTTGCGGCGCTGGGCTCCGGGGCCACGACCCTCGAGCTCTACGGACTGGAGTGAACCCGGCATGAGCAACCGACCCGTCAACGAGCTCCACCAGTTCACCCTTCCGCTCACCATCGGGGGCACCCGCCTCGAGATCGCCGGCATGCACCGGGAGGGCACCGGCGTCCCGCTGGTGTTCCTGCACGGCTTCGGGTCCACCAAGGAGGACTACGCCGACGTCGTCCAGCAGGCCGAGCTGGCCGACCGGCCGGTCCTGGCCTGGGACGCCCCCGGCTGCGGGGCCACGACCTGCTCGGACCTCACCGCGATCTCGGTCCCGTTCCTGGTCGAGGTCGCCCGGGCCGTCCTGCGGGCGAAGGGCATCGAGCGGTTCCACGTCGTCGGCCACTCCATGGGCGGGCTCACCGCCCTGGTGCTCGCGGACCAGGACCCGTCCCGGGTGGTCGGCTTCGTCGACATCGAGGGCAACGTGGCGCCGGAGGACTGCTTCCTCAGCCGCCAGATCATCAGCCACCAGATCATCAGCCACCACCACCCGGACCCGCAGGGCTTCATCGACGAGTTCCGGACCCGCGTCTGGGCCTCTCCCTACTGGTCCAGTGCCCAGTACGCCGCGGGCCTGCCGCACAAGGTCCGGGCCGGGGCGGTGCGGCCCATCTTCGAGTCCATGGTGGAGCTCTCCGACCACGGCGGCCTCATGGACCGCTTCCTCGGCCTCCCCTTCCCGAGGATGTTCATGTACGGGGAGCAGAACGACACCCTGTCCTACCTGGGGCACCTGGCTGAGAACGGCGTGGAGCTGGCCGAGATCCCCCACAGCGCGCACTTCCCCATGTACTCCAACGCGCCCGCCATGTGGGCCCGGATCACCGGCTTCGTCCTCCGCACCGGCCGGCAGGAGGTGCCGCGCCGGCCCTGACCCCCACCGGCACGCGTCCGGCGGCCGCGGGCGTCCCCGGCCGGGACGCCCCGGCGGGGTGGCCTAGGCTGGAGGGCATGGCGCATTTCGTGATCATGGGAGTCGGGCGGGTCGGCGTGATGATCGCCCACACCCTCGAGGACTCCGGGCACACCGTCGCGGTCATCGACCAGGACGACCGGGCCTTCCGCCGGCTGCGCACCTCCTTCGGGGGCAAGAAGGTCACCGGCCTCGGCTTCGACCGGGAGGTGCTGCGCCGGGCCGGGATCGAGGAGGCCTACGCCTTCGCGGCGGTCTCCAGCGGGGACAACTCCAACATCATCGCCGCCCGCGTCGCGCGCGAGACGTTCAAGGTCCGCCGCGTGGTGGCCCGCATCTACGACCCCTCCCGCGCCGAGTTCTACCAGCGCCTGGGCATCCCCACGGTCGCGGCCGTGCGCTGGAGCGCGGACCAGGCGCTGCGCCGGATCCTGCCCGAGCAGGCGATCACCGGCGACTTCCGGGAGGCCTCGGGGCGGCTGCAGCTCGGCGAGCTCTCCCTGGACGACTCGTGGTCGGGGCTGCACCTGGACGCGATCGAGGAGGCCGCCGGGGTGCGCATCGCGTTCGTCACCCGGTTCGGCGAGGGGATCCTCCCCGGCCCGGACACCAGCTACCAGCAGGGCGACGTGGTGCACGCCATGATGCGCACCGACGACGTCGAGGCCGTCACCCGCGTCCTGTCCAGGCCCCCGACGCCCGACGTCCTGGACCTCGCCAACTCGCTGCGCCGGGACGCCGACGGCAGCACCGGCGACGACCGCTACTCCGGAGGGAACTGATGCGCGTGGTCATCGTGGGCGCCGGCGCCGTGGGCGCCTCGATCGCCCGGGAGCTGCTCTCCCACCGCCACGAGGTGGTGATCTTCGACGAGAAGCCGGAGGTGATCGGGCGGTCGGACCTGCGCGGCGCCCAGTGGATCATCGGCGACGCGTGCGAGCTCTCCACGCTGCGGGAGGGCGGGCTGGAGGAGACGGACGTCGTCGTCGCCGCCACCGGGGACGACAAGGCGAACCTCGTGGTCTCCCTCCTGGCGCGCAGCGAGTTCGGCGTCCCCCGCACCGTGGGGCGCGTGAACAACCCGAAGAACGAGTGGCTCTTCGACGACGCGTGGGGCGTGGACGTCGCGGTCTCCACACCGCGGCTGATGACGGCGCTCGTGGAGGAGGCCGTCGAGGTCGGCGACGTGGTGCGGCTGCTGACGCTGCAGACCGGCGGCGCGACCCTGGCGGCCTACACCGTCCCCCACGAGCACCCGGTGGTCGCCACGATGGTCTCCCAGGTCCCGTGGCCGCCGGAGGTCACCCTCGTGGCCATCCTGCGCGACGGGGTGCCCATCAGCCCCTCCGGCGACGACGTCCTCGAGGGCGCCGACCAGCTGTTCTTCATCTCGAGCGCCGAGGGCGAGTCCCAGCTGCGGGCGATGTTCACGACCGCGGACCCCCAGGAGCCGGAGCGCGCCTGAGCGCCGGCGGGCTCAGACGCCGTCCTGCTCCTCGGCGGCGATCTGCTCCGGGGGCCGGGACACCAGCCACGCCAGCCAGAGGGTCAGCGCGTAGAGGGGGACGCCCATCGCCAGCCGGGCGACGCCCAGGCCCGTGACGTTCTCGGCGAAGTACAGCGGGAGCTGCACGAGCAGGCGGGCCGCGAACATCGCCATGAGCATGAGCGTGGCCACCCGGTAGGCGCGGCGCCGGACCGGGACAGCGCGCCACTCGGTGCCCTCGCCCCGGATGAAGCCGTAGAAGACGCCCAGCAGCGGCCAGCCGGCCACCAGGGACACCCCCAGGCCCACGAACGAGGCGGCGTTGATCCAGAACCCGGGGACGTAGTAGTCCAGGGCCTCGCCGGTGGCCCGGGCGAAGAGCGCGCACACCCCGACCCCGACCAGGCCGGAGACGGCCTGGACGAGGGACTGGCGCTGCGCCAGCCGCAGGACGGTGAACACTGCGGCGGTGCCGAGCGAGGCGCCGAGCGCCGTGCCGAGGGCGCCGCCCACGAACAGGACGACCAGGAAGACGAGCCCGGGCAGGATCGTCTCCGCCAGGCCGCGCCAGCCGCCGACGGCGTGCAGGACGTCGAGCTGGCCGTTGTCCTTGCGGCGCATGCCGGAGCGCTCGGCGTAGGCCGCCATCGAGCGCTCGACGTCCCCGCCGCGCCGGGCGGGGCCGGGGCTCTCCTCGGGCTCGCGGGGGTCCGTCATCCGGTGACCTGCCTCATCTGCTGACCTGCTTGGCGACGATCTCGTAGCGGGGGTTGAACATCGTGGGCTGACCGTCCCGGAAGCTCACCACGCCCACGCAGCGCAGCCGGGAGCCGGCGGTGACGCCCGGCACGCTGCGCTGGCCCTGCCACACGAGCCGCAGCGACCGGGGGCCCGCCCCGTCGGGAGCGCCCTGCGGCGCCGGCTGCTCGAGCACGCAGTCGGGCACGAGCAGCGCGGAGAAGCTCTGCACGCCCGTCACCGGCGGGACGGTGACCTCGGTCACCAGGCCGCTGGCCATCAGCCGGCGGCGGCCGCCGGGGGCCGGGCGGGACGGGTCGAGGTCCCCCGCGCTGACGGGCGGCTCCGTGACCGTGTCGATGGCGCCCGTGGCCGGCCGGGTCGAGTGCTTCCGGGTCCACGTCGTCGTCCATGTCGTCGTCACGGCTCAGCCGATCTCCGTGATCTCCGGGCCGCGCCGGGGCGGGGCCACGGGGGCGATGTCCTGGGGCTGCGGCTCCTCGTCCTCGTCCTCGTCGTCGGGCTCGCGCACCGCGTTCTCGGGGACCGTCAGCGGCAGCAGCTCCCGCGGGGGCATGGGGCGGTCCCCGCGCACGACGACCAGCTCCCGCACCACCTCCTCGAGGGCGGTGGACTCGGCGGCCACGGCCGCGGTGCCCGTGAACACCGCCCGCACGAACCAGCGCGGGCCGTCGACGCCCACGAAGCGGGCCAGCCGGAAGCCACGGGTGCCGTCGGAGGCGGTGGCCGGGAAGCGGGTGAGCACCTGCAGCCCGAAGGGCCCCTCCTCGAGGGTGGGCTCCCCGTTGCTGGTGCGCAGCGACTCGACGAGCTCGCGGCGGACCTCGTCCCACAGCCCCTCGGACCGGGGCGCGGCGAACGCCTGGACCTGGACGGAGCCGCCGTCCAGGTCGAGGGTCACCGAGCGGGGGCGCTGGGTGCGGTCGTCGACCTCGAGCCGCACGGCCAGGCCCGCCCGGGGCCGGACGAGCACCGAGCCGAGGTCGAGGTAGCCGTCGCGGCTCTCGATCTGGGAGACGTCGAGGGGGCCCTGCGGCTCCTGCCGCGCCTGCGCCGCCGCCTCCTCCGTGGTGGGCACGGCCTCCTGCGCCTCGGGGGCTGCGTCCTGCGCCTGCTGCTTCTTCTTGCGACCGAACATGTTCTGGATTCTCCTCCACCGGCACGGGGGGCCGGATCCTGGGTCAGCTCGTGGGGGACAGGCCCGGGTCAGGCGGTGCCGCTGGAGCCGAAGCCCGCGCCGCCGCGCTCGGAGTCGGGCAGGACCTCGACGACCTCGAAGACGGCCTGCTCGACGCGCTGCACGACGAGCTGCGCGATGCGGTCCCCCCGGCGCACCTCGAACGGCTCGGCCGCGTCGGTGTTGAGCAGGGTGACCATGATCTCCCCGCGGTAGCCGGAGTCCACGGTGCCGGGGGCGTTGACCACCGTGATGCCGTGGCGGGCCGCGAGCCCGGAGCGCGGGTGGACGAAGCCCGCGTAGCCCTCGGGCAGGGCCACGGCCACCCCGGTGGGGACCAGGGCCCGCTGGCCGGGGGCCAGGGTCACGTCCACGCGGGAGCGCAGGTCGGCGCCGGCGTCCCCGGGCTTGGCGTACACGGGAGGAGGAAGGTCCGGGTCGAGCGGCAGCAGCGCGATGCTGAGCGGGCGCGCGGTCCCCTGGTGCGGCCGGTGGCCTGTCGACTGGTGGTTCACAGTGCCCCACTCTAACGCTCCGGACGGGGGCGCGGACGTGAGAGGGTTAAGGCATGTCCCACCCTGCTTCCTCCAGCACGTCCCCGGCCGACGAACCGCGCGGCGCCCACGGCTCCGCCGGCGGTTCCACGGTGCTCTACGAGGAGAAGCTCACCCCCGCCTGGTGGATGTGGCTCCTCGTCCTCTTCGCCGGCCTCGTCGCCTTCGTGGCGCTCGCCCCCATCAGCATGTGGCTGGCCGGTCTCGCCGCCCTCGTGGTCGGCGGCGGCGCCGCCGTGGCCCTCGTCGCCTCCACCACCTCCCTCGTCGTGACCGAGGACTCGCTCCAGGTGGGCCGCGCCCGCATCGAGCGCCGTTTCGTCGGCGAGGCCGAGGCCTTCCGCGGGGACGACGTGCGCCGCGTCCGCGGGCCCGAGCTCGACGCCCGAGCGTTCATGAACTTCCGCGCCTCCGTGGGCCCCGTCGTCCGGATCCGGATCACCGACCCCGTGGACCCCACTCCCTACTGGCTGACCTCCTCGCGCCACCCCGAGCGCGTCGTCGAGGTCCTCTCCGCGCACCGCTGACCGGCCGGCGCCCTGCCCGCACCGCGGCCCGCCGCGGGGACGGACCGGTGCGGACACGGCAGAACCCCGCTGCGACGGCCGTCGCGGCGGGGTTCTTCACCTGCGGGATTCTTCGGCGGCGGGGCCGCCGGGAGCGATGCGGGGACTCAGCCCACGCACTCGACGCAGTACTTCACGCCGTTCTTCTCCTCGGCGATCTGCGAGCGGTGGCGGACCAGGAAGCAGGAGCCGCAGGTGAACTCGTCCTCCTGGGCCGGGAGCACCACGACGGAGAGCTCCTCGTTGGAGAGGTCCGCCCCCGGGAGCTCGAAGCTCTCGGCCGCGGCGGCCTCGTCCTCGTCGACGCTCCCCGACTGGGAATCGCTGCGGCGCGTCTGCAGCTCCTCGATCGAGTCCTCCTTGAGCTCGTCGTCCTGCTTGCGCGGCGCGTCGTAGTCAGTGGCCATAGTTGGGTCTTCGCTCCATCGGGGTCCAGGCGATCGGCTCCGGCGGGGCTCTTCCGGGCCCGCCAGGCCCTGTATCGCGTAGATTGTTCACCATACGGGGGTAAAAATCCAACCGCGTCCCCCGCCCGTGAGCGCGCGGCCGGAGACCGGTCCGACGGGCCTCCCGTGCCGCGCCGACGACGGCCAGTAGGATGGGGCGGCAGGGCCGCACCCGGAAGGATCCGTGCGGCCGCGACCCCCTTCCCGCCGTGCCGGCTCGACGACCGGGACGCACCCGAGAACCACCCACCGGAGGATTGACAGCATGGAGCAGTTGCGCCTGGCAGGTGTGCACGACGACGGTGAGCACCTGGTCGTCGAGGACGAGGCGGGCACCCGCCGCCTGCTGAGGATCGACCAGGAGCTGCGCCTCGCGGTGCAGCGGGCCCGCCGGCTGCCCGCCGCCCGCCAGCGGGGGGCGGGCCAGTTCGGTCCGCGGGAGATCCAGGCGCGCTTCCGCGCGGGCGCGACGGTCGAGCAGATCGTGGCCGAGAGCGGCTGGGAGGCCTCCCGGGTCCGGCGCTACGAGTGGCCGATCCTGGCCGAGCGGGCGCACGTCGCCACGGAGGCCCAGAAGGTGGAGATCGAGGACCGCTCGGCCCACCGCGGCTACCACTCCGTCTTCGAGGGCGAGCCCCTGACCCTGGGCCGGGCCGTGGCCCACCGGGCCGGGGACCTCGGGGTGGACGCCTCCTCGCTCGAGTGGGACTCGTGGCAGAGGGAGGACCAGCTCTGGACCGTGGTCGCCCGCTTCACCGTGGTCGACCCGGACGCGGTCCCCGTGGCGGATCCCGCCCCGGCCGAGTGGATCTACAACCCGGCCAACCAGAGCGTGCGCCCCTCCAACGCCTGGGCGGAGGCGCTGACCGCGCCGGAGCAGCCGGACACCCCCATCAGCACCGGTCTCGGCGTGGTGGACGGCGGGCTGGACCCCGAGCTGACGCAGCTGCGCCGCTCCGCGGTGGAGGCCGACGAGCTGCTCGACGTCCTCCAGGCCCGCCGCGGCCAGCGGCTCGGGGAGGACAAGGAGGGCGACGACGCCCTGGCCGAGATCCTCGGCCGCGGGATGGGCCACCCCGAGCGCCGGCCGCGCCCGCTGGGCGCCCCTGAGGACACCGCCGTGTTCGACCGCCCCTTCCAGCCCGCCACCCAGTTCCCCGGCTCCCCCGCCGCCGGCACGGACGAGGAGACGGACGAGGAGACCGGCGAGGCAACGGGCGAGGACAAGAAGAAGGACACGCGGGAGGAGACCGCTGGGACGGCGTCCCGGCCCGCCGGGCGGCGACCCGCGGCGGACGCCGAGGCGGAGCCCGCCGGGCGGGAGCTCACCGCCGAGCAGGAGCCCGCCGCGCAGGACGGCGGCGGGACGGAGGCCCCGCGCCGGCGGGAGCCGGCCGCCGAGGTCGTCGTCGTGCCGCCGGCCGGTCTCCCCGCTGCCCTCCCCGCCGACGAGCCGGCCGGTCCCCCGGAGGGCGACACCGCTCAGGACCCCACCGCTCAGGACGGCACCGCTGAGGACCGCGCCGCGGAGGACGAGCCCTCGGAGGGCGAGGCGCCCGGGGCCGACGAGAACATGCCCGGCCGCCCCCGGCCCCGCAACCGCACTGCCAAGGCCCGCCGGTCCTCCCGTTCCTCCGTGCCGAGCTGGGACGAGATCGTCTTCGGCAGCTCCGCCGACTGACGCGCGGGCGCGGTCCGCCGCGCCCGGAGCGCGTCCCGCGCCGGGGACGGGATAGAGTGCACGGGACAGGGGGCGGGTCCGGCCTGCCCTCTGCGCCCGCGCGCCACACGGCCGGCGCAGGGCACAGGCGGACGAGACCACGTCAGGGGCTGCACGGCATGGGCAACACCATCCAGGACGATCTGTTCGGGGACGACGAGCTGGACACCGTCGCGCCGGAGGCCGGCGACGACGACGAGCTCCTCGGCCCCGGCCGGAGTCCCGGTCCGGGCCGGTTCGTCGCCGGGCTCGTGCTCGGAGCAGTGGTCATGGTGGTGCTCGCCGGTGTCGGCGCGCTCTTCCTCGGCGGCGTGGGCCGCGACCTCTTCGGCGCCGCCCAGGAGACCGAGGTCTCCCCTGCGCCGGCCGCCACCGTCAGCACGCCCTCGGCCACGCCCGCCCCCTCCCCCACGCCCACCCCTTCGCGCACCGCCTCCCCCACGCCGTCGCCCACGCCCACGCCGGAGCCCGAGCCGGAGCCCGTCGTGCCCGCCCCGGTGGTCCCCGAGCCGGTCGTCCCCGAGCCGGTGCTCCCCGAGCCGGTCGTCCCCGCCCCGGTGGTCCCGGAGCCGGTCGCCCCCGCCCCGGCCCCCGAACTGGTCGTGCCGGCCCCGGCACCCGAGCCCGTGGCACCCCCGGTCCCGGTGGTCCCCGAGCCGGTCGCCCCCGCCCCGGCCCCCGTGCCCGTGGCGCCCCCCGCCCCCGCCCCCGAGCCGGCGGCGCCGGAGGAGCCCGCCGCGCCGTCGGAGGAACCGTCGACGCAGGGCCCCACCACGGAGGGGTCCGGCGCCGGGTCGGCGGAACCGGAGGAGGGCGCGGAGGAGGACCGGCAGGGAGCCGGGAGCTCCTCGGACGCCGCCTCGTCCGCCGCCCAGCCCCGCGAGGAGCGGCCGGCCGGCGGGCGGCCCGAGGCCCCCTGAGCCGGGCGGCTCAGGCCAGGCGCAGCAGCGGGACCTCGCGCTCGGCGCGGGTGAGCGATCCGTGCTGGCCGACCATCGACAGCACCGACGGGCGCAGCCGGCCCAGGTCGAACAGGGCGAGCGGGTCCTTGGCCGCGACGAGGACGTCCCCGATGCGCGCCCGCACAGCCTCCCGGACGTCCCCGGGCGCCCCGAAGTAGCCGGCCTCCAGCGCCGCGTCCCGGGAGAAGATCCACACGCGGGACCCGAACTGCTCCCGCCACGCGGCCGTGAGCCGGCGCACGTCGTCGGCGCTCGCGTCCGGCTCGAGGTGCAGCTGCACCATCCGGGGCTCCCCGGCGGTGTGCCGGACCCCGTCGAGCAGCCCGGGGAGGACCGAGTAGTCCACCCGGGCGTCCTGCGGCACGTCCACCATGCCGTGGTCCCCGGTCACGAGCACCGTGGTGCCCGCCGGGACCCGGGCCACGAGGCGGCGCAGCGCCGAGTCGAGCTCCTCGAGCTGGGCCGTCCACTCCCATGACTCCCAGCCCCGGGCGTGGCCGGTGCGGTCGAGGTCGTCCCAGTAGAAGTACATGAGCGCGTCCGTGCCGGCGGCGAGCTCGTCCAGGGCCCGGCCCACCCGTGCCGCGGGCCCGTCCGCGGCCACGAACCGCCCGCCCCGCAGGGCCGCCCGGGTCAGGCCCGAGTCGGCGAACTTGTGCCGGCTCACGGTCACGACGTCCACGTGCTCGGCGGCGCGCTCCAGCACGGTGGGCAACGGCTGCCAGGCGAGCGGGTCGACCCCCGCGTCCCAGCCGCCGAGCTGGTTGACGACGCTGTCCGTCGCGGGGTCCAGGACGTCGTAGCCCACGAGCCCGTGCGCACCCGGCGCGGTGCCCGTGCCCAGGGACGCGAGGGACGAGGCGGTGGTCGTGGGGAAGGCGGCGTCGAGGGTCGCCAGGCCGCGGGCTCCGGCGAGGACGGGCGCGTGCCCGGCCCGGGCGCGCAGCTGGGCGCGGCCGAGGCCGTCCACGAGGACGACGACGACGCGGCGCGCGGCGGGCAGCCCCAGCGCGTTCTCGAAACCGGGCACGCCCAGGGAGGCCGCCGCGGAGGTCATCACCTCGGCCACGGACCGGTGTCCGTAGCGCGGCGGGGCCGGCAGGTCGCCGGGCAGGCCGGGCGGCGTCTCCCGGACCGCCCTCATCGGGCGGCGCCGCCGTCGCGGCCGGTGAACCGGTCGGTGAACCGCGCGCGCGGACCCGCCGCGGCGGCCCGCCGGGGCGCGGGAGTGCGCCCGTGCGCGGGCTGCGCGATCTGCGCGCCGTTGGTCAGCGGTGCGAGGTTGGCCCGGCGCAGGGTGCGGGCGAACTCCCGGGCGCCGTCCACGGCGGCGGGGCCGTCGGCCTCGGCGCTGATCCGCAGCACGATGTCCTCCCGGGCGGCCGTGCCGGTGTAGCCGTGGTCCGCCTGGCACTGCGGGTCCTCGCACAGGGCCGGGGCGAGGTCCACGTGCAGCGTGCCCGTCCACGCGATCGCGAGCGTCACCTCGGAGATGGGGCTGTCCGGCCGGTAGCTCGCCGGCTGGTAGTAGGAGTAGCTGAGCGTGACGGAGCGGATCTGGGAGATGCCCACCGTCTCCGTCGACACCCGCGCCACCACGTCCCGGCCGCTCTCGTCGAACTCCTCGTCGTCCACGTGCGTGACGTGCAGGACGTCCTCGGCGAGCACGAGCACCGTGATGTGGCGGTGCACCTCCGTGCGGTCGATGTGGGTCTCGAGCTGCACGAGATGGGAGACGGGGGACCGGCCGTCCAGGGAGTCCTGGACCACGTCGATCACCATCTGGGGGTAGAACCCGGCCTTGTTGATGTCCTCGACCAGTCGCTGGCCGCGCTCACCTGAATACGTCATGGGTGCCATTTTCCCCCACGCCGGGGCCCGCGCCCAACACGCCCGTCCGGCACGGCCGCTCGGCGCGCCCGGTCAGCCGTCGGAGGAGCACTGCACGCCCCCGCCGGGAATCTCCACGCAGTCCAGCAGATAGGGGTCGGTGAGCTCGTCGACGGGTTCGGAGGTGGCCGGCGCCATGGGGGTGGGCGAGGGCGTGGGGCCGAGGGCGCCCGGCTGCTCCGACAGGAGGTAGCCGCCCAGCACCACCGTCAGCCCCAGCAGCGTGAGCAGCAGCCCCACCGCCACCCGTCCGCGCCGGCGGGTCCTGGAGGGGCGCCGGTCCGGCAGCACGCTCGTGGGCGCGGCCGGCAGGGCCACCGCGCGGGTGCTCCCGTCGCCGGGGACCGTCCTGCTGCCGGCGTCGTCGGGCCCGCCGGCCGGTGCCTGTCCTGCGAGGTCCTGTCCTGCCGTGTCCTGGCCGGACGTGTCCTGACCGGTGCTCTCCTGGCCGGCCGTGTCCTGACCGGTGGCGGGGGGCGCGGGTGCCTCCTCCGCGCCGGCCGCGCCGGCCGCGCCGGCCGGGTCCCCGGCGGGCGCGGCGCCGCGCTCGCGCAGGCGGGTGGCCCACGGCTCGGGCAGCGGGTCGAGGACGTCGAAGATCTCGAAGGGCTCCCCGTCCCGGGTGAGGGCGGGGTCGAAGTGCCGCTTCGGCGCGGACTGGGTGAGCGCGTGGAGCACCGACGCCGCGGCGTCCCGGCGCTGCCGGACGTCGGGGGTCAGCAGGGCCGCCACGTACTCCGCGAGGTCGCTCTGCTCCCCCACCACGGCACGGCCCTCCGCCGGGCTCATCACCTCCTGCGGCTCGAGGCCGGGCTCGAGCATCCGCAGGGCGGTGATCCCGGCCGCGTAGAGGTCCTGGGCGGGGTCGGGGTCGGCGAGCTCGTACGCCTCGGGGGGCAGGTAGCCGGGCGTGCCGACCAGCGTGCCGGTGCGGGTGAGCCGGGCGTCCTGGACCCGCACCGCGATCCCGAAGTCGGAGAGGAAGACGTGGGGCCGGCCCGTCCCCGTGCTCTCCAGCATGAGGTTGGCCGGTTTCACGTCCCGGTGCACCCAGCCCTGCGCGTGCACGAACTGGAGCGCCTGCAGCAGCTGGGCGAGCACCTCCTCCGTGAGGTCGGTGGACGCCGCCCCGTTGTCCTGCAGCGCGGACTCCAGGGTGCCGCCGTGCAGCAGCGGCATGGCGATCACCACGTGCGAGTCCTCGGCCGCCCACCCGTAGGGGGTGAGCAGGTGCGGGTGGTCGAGCTTGACCGACTGCTCCCGGGCGAAGCGCAGCAGGTCGGCGGAGTCGCGCTGCCGGAGCACCTTCGCGGCGCACAGCTGCTCGAGCCGGCAGTCCCAGGCGCGCCACACCGCGCCGCTGCCGCCGCGCGCGATGGGGTCGATGAGCGTGTACCGCCCGGCTATGGTGTCCGCCACGGGGTCCTGACCCCCCTAGCTGCGCATGGCCCGGCGAGCGCTGTCGGTCCGCTGCTGGGGGTTGCCGAGCCCGACGGAGGCGCCGAGGACGGTCAGGGAGTCGGTGGAGACCAGCACCGGGTTCAGCTCCACCCGGGCGATCTCGGGGTGGCGGTCCTTGAGCAGGGCGACCCTGTTGACGAGGTCCTCGAGCCGGTCGACGTCCGCGGCGGGCACCCCCTGGTAGCCGAACAGCTTGCGGGAGGCCTTGGGCTCGCGGATCATGCGGTGCACGTCCTGGTCGGTGAGCGGGGGCACCCGGTGGGCCCAGTCCTCCAGGAGGTTCACGGCGTCCCCGGCCATCCCGAAGGAGACGACGGGGCCGATCAGCGGGTCCTCGATGGCCCGCACGACGACGGCCTGGCCGGTGGGCGCCATGGCCTGCACCTCAAGGTCGAAGGAGCCGAAGGCGGCGAGGGTGCGGTGCATCGTCTCGATCGCGGTCCGCAGCTGCTCGCCGTTCTGGATGTTGAGCTGCACCCCGCCCAGGTCCAGGCGGTGGCGGAGGTTGGGGTCCGTGGTCTTCAGCGCCACGGGGTAGCCGAGCCGCTCCGCGGCGGCGAGGGCGTCGTCGGGGTCGGTGAAGCGGGCGCTGGGCAGCAGCCCGATGCCGTGGGTGGCGAGCAGCTCCCGCGTCTGCTCGGAGTCCAGCTCGAGCAGGCGGTCGCCGGGAACGCGGGATGCCAGGGACTCCACGAACGTCTCGGCGGCCTCGCCGTCGATGTCCTCGGGCACGGCGAGGTGGCCCTGGTCCTGGGCGCGCCAGCGGACGTGGTCGACGACCTTCGACAGCGAGCGCAGCGCGGCCCCCGGGGAGTCGAAGCAGGGGACGTCGAGGCCGTCGTCGGCGTGGTGGACGTAGACCGGGGTGCCGGGCTCGGTGCCGCCGGTGAACACGACGACCACGGCCTTGCCGTGCTCGCGCCCCACCCGCCCCACGAGCTCGGCCACCTCGGCGCGCGTGGTGTGCGGCACCGGCATGAGGGTGACCACGGCCGCGTCGACCGACTCCGCGCCCAGCGTGCGGGCGACCGCCGCCCGCAGCGCCTCGAGGGCCTCGGGCCCGCCGTCCGCGGTCGGCACCCCGGCCTGGGTCACCGCGACGTCCAGGCCCAGCTGCATGCACCGGTCCTCCATGAGCTGGCCGAGGGCCAGGGCGTTGGAGACGAGGCCCGTGCGGGGGCCCGCCGGCAGGGGCTGGCTGACCAGGATCCCGGCGACGTCCATGAGCTGCTCGCTGGTGTCCGCGCGGATCACCCCGGCCTGGCGGAACATCGCGTCCAGCGTCCCCGGCGGGGCCTGGGTGGTGCGCCCGGTGTGCCCGGGCGGCAGGCGCAGCCCGGTCACCTCGCTCTTGGCGACGATGACGGGCTTGTTCAGGGACAGCCGCCGGGCGATGCGGGAGAACTTGCGGGGGTTGCCCACGGACTGCAGGTAGAGCCCGCACGCCCGCGTGGCGGAGTCGTCCTCCCAGTACTGCATCATGTCGTTGCCGGACACGTCGGCGCGGTTGCCCGCGGAGAGGTAGGCGGACACGCCGACCTCGTGGCGCACGGCGGCGGCGTGGAGCATCATCCCGATCGCCCCGGACTGGCTGAACAGCCCCAGCGAGCCCTCCCGGGGCATCTCGGCCAGGATGGAGGCGTTGAAGCGGTGCTCCGGGGCGGTGTTGAGCAGGCCCAGGCTCGCGGGGCCCACCAGGCGCATGCCGTGGACGCGCGCCCGGTGGACGAGCTCGATCTGCCGGGCCCGCCCCGTGGCGCCCGCCTCCGCGTAGCCGCCGGTCACCACGACGACGGAGCGCACCCCCGCCTGCCCGCACTCCTCGACCACGCCGGCCACCTGGTCCACGGGGACGGCGATCACGGCGAGGTCCACGCGGCCGGGCACGTCCCGGATCGAGGTGGCGTGGGCCATCCCCTCCCGCTCGAACGGGGTGGGGCTCACCCCGTGCAGCTGCCCGGCGAAGCCGGAGGCGATCAGGTGCTCGACGACCGCGTGCCCGGCGTGGCCGGGGTCCCGGGAGGCGCCGACGACGGCGATCGAGGACGGCGTGACGAGGTCCGCGACGGAGCGCGCCTCGGCGCGGTGCTCGCGGGCGGCCATCACCGCCAGCGACCGCTCGGTGGGGTCGATGTCGAAGCCGACCGCGACCACCCCGTCGTCGAAGCGGCGGGTGAGCTCGTAGCCCGCCTCGGCGAACACGTGGAGCATCTTGCGGTTCTCGGGGAGCACCTCGGCGGAGAAGCGGTCGATGCCGTTCTCGCGGGCGGCGGCGGCCAGGTGCTCGAGCAGGATGGAGCCGATCCCGCGGCCCTGGTGGGCGTCGGAGATCATGAACGCGACCTCGGCGTCGTGGGGGTCGTCGGTCCGGTCGTAGCGGCCCACGCCGATGATCTGGTCGCCGAGCAGGAGCACGAAGCACACCCGGTCCCGGTGGTCCACCACGGTGAAGCGGTCCAGCTCGCGGGCCGACAGGGTCGGCTTGTAGGAGAAGAAGCGCAGGTAGATGCTGCTCTCGGACTGCGAGCGGTGGAAGGCGAGCAGCGCGTCCCGGTCCTGCGGGGAGATGGGGCGAAGGTGCGCCGTCGCGCCGTCGCGGAGGATCACGTCGGCTTCCCAGTAGGCGGGGTACCTGCCGGCCGTGTCCGTGTCCGAGGTCTCTGGAACCATAGACTTCAGGCTAGTGGACAAACCTGCACCGTCAACGGTGCGCCCCGGTGCGTCCTCCGCGCGGTTCCGTCCCGGGACCGCGTGCCGGACCGTTCCCGGCTCCGCCGCCGGCCGGCCCCCGACCGACCCCCGACCGAAGGACCCCCAGCTTTGATGGCTCGCCGCCGCGCGTCCTCCCGCCCGTCCGCCGAGGACGAGCTGCCCGCCGACTTCCGGGAGAACATCGTCGACATCGACGTGACCTCCGAGATGGAGACGAGCTTCCTCGAGTACTCCTACTCCGTGATCTACTCGCGCGCCCTCCCGGACGCGCGCGACGGGCTCAAGCCGGTCCAGCGGCGGATCCTGTTCATGATGAACCAGATGGGCCTGCGCCCGGAGCGCGGCCACGTCAAGAGCGCCCGCGTGGTGGGCGAGGTCATGGGCAAGCTCCACCCCCACGGCGACTCGGCGATCTACGACGCGATGGTGCGCCTGGCCCAGCCGTTCGCCATGCGCCTGCCCCTGGTGGACGGGCACGGCAACTTCGGCTCCCTCGACGACGGCCCGGCGGCCTCCCGCTACACCGAGGCCCGCATGGCCCCGGCGGCCCTGGCGCTGACGGCCGACCTCGACGAGGACGTCGTGGACTTCGTGCCGAACTACGACAACCAGTTCACCCAGCCCGCCGTGCTGCCCGCCGCGTACCCGAGCCTGCTCGTGAACGGCTCCTCCGGGATCGCCGTGGGCATGGCCACGAACATGGCCCCCCACAACCTGCGGGAGGTCGTCGCCGGCGCCCGCCACCTCGTCGAGCACCCCGAGGCCACCCTCGAGGACCTGATGCGCTACATCCCGGGCCCGGACCTGCCCTCCGGCGGGCGGATCGTGGGCCTGGACGGCGTCCGGGACGCCTACCGGACCGGCCGCGGGTCGTTCAAGACCCGGGCGAAGGTCTCCGTCGAGCAGGTCTCCCCGCGCAAGCAGGGCATCGTGGTCACGGCGCTGCCGTACATGGTCGGCCCCGAGAAGGTCACGGAGAAGATCAAGGAGGCGGTCCAGGCCAAGAAGCTCCAGGGCGTCTCCGACGTCGTGGACCTCACGGACCGCAAGAACGGGCTGCGGCTCGTCATCGAGGTGAAGAACGGCTTCAACCCCCAGGCCGTGCTCCAGCAGCTGTACAAGTACACCCCCATGGAGGACTCCTTCGGGATCAACAACGTGGCGCTGGTGGACGGACAGCCCCGGACCATGGGCCTGCTGGACCTGCTGCGGGTCTACGTGGAGCACCGGCTGTCGGTGGTCCGCCGGCGCACCGCGTTCCGGCGGGGCAGGCGGCGCGACCGCCTGCACCTGGTCGAGGGCCTGCTCGTGGCGATCGTCGACATCGACGAGGTCATCCAGATCATCCGCTCCTCCGACGAGACCGCCGCGGCGCGCGAACGGCTCATGGCCGTCTATGACCTCAGCCGCCTCCAGGCGGACCACATCCTGGAGCTGCGGCTGCGGCAGCTGACCAAGTACTCCCGGATCGAGCTCGAGAAGGAGCAGGAGGAGCTGCGCCGGGAGATCGCCGAGCTGGAGGAGATCCTGGGCTCCGACTCCCAGCTGCGGGCGCTGGTCTCCGACGAGCTCGCCGAGGTCGCCGCGACCCACGGCGACGACCGCCGCACCGAGCTGCTCGAGGCCGACGCGCTGCCCGGCCCCGCCGCGGCCCTCCCGGAGCCCGGGAAGAAGTCCGCCGGGGGCCTGGCCCTGGAGATCGCCGACGACCCGTGCTGGGTCTTCCTCTCCACCTCCGGCCAGCTCGCCCGCACGCCGAGCCGGACGCCGCTGGTCGACCCGCCGCGGCGGATCAAGCACGACGCCCTGACGTCCGTCGTGCCGGCCACCGCCCGCGGCGAGATCGGGGCCGTCACCTCCGCGGGGCGCATGGTGCGCGTCCAGGTGATGGACGTCCCGGTGCTCACCGCGTTCGACGGCACGCCCAAGCTCGGCGACGGCGTCCCCGTGAAGGACTTCCTCACCCTCGGCCGCGGGGAGCGGCTCGTGGGGCTGGCCCCGCTCAACGCCGTGCTCGCCCTGGGCACCCGCCAGGGCGTGGTCAAGCGGGTCAACCCGGACCACCCCCTCAACCGCGAGGACTGGGAGGTCATCACGCTCAAGGACGGCGACGCCGTCGTCGGCCTCGCCGAGTCCGGGGCCGAGGACGACGAGCTCGTCTTCCTGACCCGGGACGCGAAGCTGCTGCACTTCGACGCCGCATCCGTGCGACCCCAGGGCCGCACGGCCGGCGGCGTGGCCGGGATCAAGCTGGCCGACGGCGACGAGGTGCTGTTCTTCGGCGTCGTGCGCGCGGCCGACGAGACGCCCGTGGTCGTCACGCTCGCGCGCGCCGGGGAGGTGCTGCCGGGGATGTCCCCGTACTCGGTGAAGGTCACCCCGTTCGCGGAGTACCCGCCCAAGGGCCGGGCCACCGCCGGGGTGCGCGCGCACCGCTTCCTCAAGGGCGAGACCGGCCTGGTGCTGGCCTGGGCCGGGCACGGGCCCGCCAAGGCGGTCGCGGCCTCGGGCGTGGCCCGGGCGCTGCCCACGGAGCACGGCCGCCGGGACGGCTCGGGCGTGCCCCTGGACCAGGCCATCGACGCGGTCGGCCCGGCCTACTCCTGAGGCCAGGCCCGCCCCGCGGGGCGGGCCTCAGCCGCGGGGGCCGAGCAGGCCCAGCTCGCGGACGGCCGTGCGCTCCTCGACCAGCTCCGCCACGGAGCGCTCGATCCGGGCCCGCGAGAAACCGTCCAGCTCCAGCCCCGGGACCACCGTGGCCGCCCCGTCCCGGCAGGTGACGGGGAACGAGCTCACGAGGCCCTCGGGCACCCCGTAGGACCCGTCGGAGGGCACCGCCATGGAGGTCCACGACCCGTCCGGGGTGCCGCGCACCCAGTCGCGCACGTGGCACAGGGCCGCGTGGGCGGCCGAGGCCACGGAGGACCCGCCGCGGACCTCGATGATCTCCGCGCCCCGCTTCGCCACCCGCGGGATGAAGGTCTCCGCCACCCAGTCGGCCCCCAGGCCCTTCTCGGCGAGCGCCTCGGGCGCGGGCCGGCCGCCGACCGTGGCGTGCGTGAGGTCCGGGTACTGGGTCGCGGAGTGGTTGCCCCAGATCGCCACGCCGTCGACGTCCGCGACGCGCGCGCCCGTGGCGGCCGCCAGCTGCGCCACCGCGCGGTGGTGGTCGAGCCGGGTGAGGGCGGTGAACCGCTCCCTCGGCACGTCGGGGGCGTGGGAGGCCGCGATGTACGCGTTGGTGTTGGCCGGGTTGCCGACCACCACGGCGCGGAAGTCGTCCGCCGCGCCGTCGTTGGCCGCCCGACCCTGCACCGAGAAGATCCCCGCGTTGGCCTCCAGCAGGTCCGCCCGCTCCATGCCCTTGGACCGGGGCCTCGCCCCGATGAGCAGCCCGACGGACGCGCCCTCGAAGGCGGCCGCGGCGTCGTCGAAGACGTCCACGCCCTCTAGGAGGGGGAACGCCCCGTCCTGCAGCTCCAGGGCCGTGCCCTCGGCGGCGCGCCGGGCCTGCGGCAGCTCGAGCAGGTGCAGGCGGAGCGGGACGCCGGGGCCCAGCAGGTCCCCGGCCGCGGCGCGGAAGACGGTGGCGTAGCCGATCTGGCCGGCGGCGCCGGTCACGACGACGGTCACGGGGCGGGAGGAGGTCATGCGGTGCCCTTCCTGGGAGACGGACGCTCGGTCCGCCCAGGCTAACCGCCGGGCGCCCCCGGGGCCGGGCGCGACCCGCTCAGGCGTCGATGCGCTCCTGGTCCAGGTGCGCGGCGCCGTCGATGATGAAGTCCTTGCGCGGGGCCACCTGGGAGCCCATGAGCAGCGAGAACGCGTGCTCGGCGGCCTCGGCGTCCTCGACCCGGATCCGGCGCAGCATCCGGTGCCGCACGTCCATGGTCGTCTCGGCCAGCTGGTCCGCGTCCATCTCCCCGAGGCCCTTGTAGCGCTGGATCGGCTCCTTGTAGCGCCGCCCCTCGGACTCGAGGCGCCCGAGCAGGCTCCCGAGCTCCTTCTCCGAGTAGGTGTAGACCATCTCGTTGGCCTTCCCGCCGGCATTGACGATCTCCACCCGGTGCAGCGGGGGCACCGCCGCGTAGACCCGGCCGGCCTCCACGAGGGGGCGCATGTAGCGGTAGAAGAGCGTGAGCAGGAGGGTGCGGATGTGGGCGCCGTCGACGTCGGCGTCCGTCATCATGATGATCTTGCCGTAGCGGGCGGCCGGCAGGTCGAAGGTGCGCCCGGAGCCGGCGCCGATCACCTGGATCAGCGAGGCGCACTCGGCGTTGGCGAGCATGTCCGTGATCGACGCCTTCTGGACGTTGAGGATCTTGCCGCGGATGGGCAGCAGCGCCTGGTAGTTGGAGGACCGGGCCAGGCGCGCGGTGCCGAGGGCGGAGTCGCCCTCCACGATGAACAGCTCGGAGCGCTCGACGTCGTCGGAGCGGCACTCCACGAGCTTCGCGGGCATCGAGGAGGTCTCCAGGGCGTTCTTGCGCCGCTGCGTCTCCTTGTGCACCCGCGCCGAGATGCGGGACTTCATCTCGGCCACGACCTTCTCCAGCAGCTGGCCGGCCTGCTGCTTGTCCTGCCGGGCGCCGGAGGTGAGCTTGGCGGTGAGCTCCTGCTCGATCACCCGCGCCACGATCTGGCGCACGGCCGGGGTGCCCAGGATCTCCTTGGTCTGCCCCTCGAACTGCGGCTCGGCCAGCCGCACGGTGAGCACCGCGGTGAGCCCGGCGAGGACGTCGTCCTTCTCGACCTTGTCGTTGCCGGCCTTGAGCCGCCGGGCGTTGGCCTCGATCTGCTTGCGGAACGTCTTGAGCATCGCCGCCTCGAAGCCGGCCAGGTGCGTGCCGCCCTTGGGGGTCGCGATGATGTTCACGAACGTGCGCAGCGACGTGTCGTAGCCGATCCCCCAGCGCAGGGCGGCGTCCACCTCGCAGGTGCGCTCCACCTCGGTGAGCTTCGACCGCCCGTTCTCGTCGAGCACCGGGACGGTCTCCTTGAACTTGCCCTCGCCGTGGAAGCGCCAGACGTCGGTGACGGAGCCGTCCACGGCCAGGTACTCCACGAACTCGGAGATCCCGCCGTCGTGCTGGAAGACCTCCTCGTGGACCCCGAACTCCCCCGGCGTGCCGGGCAGGCCGCGCTGGTCCCGGACGGTGATCCGCAGGCCCGGGATGAGGAAGGAGGTCTGGCGGGCGCGCTTGGCCAGCTCCTCGTAGCTGAACCTGGCGTCCGGGGTGAAGATCTGCTCGTCCGCCCAGTACCGGATCCGGGTGCCGGTCACGCCGCGCTTGGCCTTCCCCACGACGTCGAGCACCGACCCCTCCAGGAACGGCTCGAAGTGGGCGTGCGGCGAGGGGCGGCCCTTGTCCACGAAGCGGCCGGGCTCGCCCCGGCGGAAGGACATCTGGTAGGTCTTGCCGCCGCGGTCCACCTGCACGTCCAGCCGTGCCGAGAGGGCGTTCACCACGGACGCGCCGACGCCGTGCAGGCCGCCGGAGGCGGTGTAGGAGCCGCCGCCGAACTTGCCGCCGGCGTGCAGCTTGGTGAAGACGACCTCCACGCCCGTCAGCCCCGTGCGGGGCTCGACGTCGATCGGGATGCCGCGGCCGTCGTCGTGGACCTCCACGGCGCCGTCCGCGTGCAGGACCACCGTGATCTCCTGCCCGAAGCCGGCGAGGGCCTCGTCCACGGAGTTGTCGATGATCTCCCACAGGCAGTGCATCAGCCCGCGGGAGTCGGTGGAGCCGATGTACATGCCCGGCCGCTTCCGGACGGCCTCGAGGCCCTCGAGGACGGAGAGGTGACGGGCGTTGTACTCGGAACGGGACGGGGTCACGGGGCGCACTGCTCCTGGGGCTCGGGGGAACGGGATCGGGGGACGGGATCAGGGGAACGGAGGAATCGCCCTTCACTGTAGTCGGCGCGGCGGACACGGGGTCCTGCGGCCCTCCCCCCGGTCCTCCTCCGCTCCTTCGGCGGGGTGCGCCCGGGGGCCTACGCCCGGGGCGAAACAGTCCCAGCGGCGGGATCGAATGTCGGTGCGCCGTGGTTGTATATACCAGTATCCCGTTGCGTCCCCGAGACCCCGGGTACCCGCACCGGACGGCCCCGCGCTCCCGGTGCACCGCGTACGACACTGGAGGAGGATCCCGTGAACGCAACATTGGAAAGCCGAGAACTGAATGCGACCGACCGCTGCGACGCGTGCGGCGCCCAGGCCTACGTCCGAGTGATCCTCGAGTCCACCGGCGGCGAGCTGCTCTTCTGCGCCCACCACGCGCGCAAGAACGAGGAGAAGCTCCGGCCCCTCGCCGCCACCTGGCAGGACGAGACGGAGCGCATCGGTTCCTGAACCCGGTTCCCCACGACGACCGACCGGCCGACGGCGGGTCGACACTCAGAGGGCCCCGACACCGTGTGGTGTCGGGGCCCTCTGCGCGTCGCCGGGCCGCCCGCCCCCGGAGGGAGCGGGCGGGAGCCGTCAGTCCAGGTAGTCGCGCAGCACCTGCGAACGGGACGGGTGGCGCAGCTTCGACATGGTCTTGGACTCTATCTGGCGGATCCGCTCGCGGGTCACGCCGTAGACCTTGCCGATCTCGTCGAGGGTCTTCGGCTGGCCGTCGGTCAGCCCGAAGCGCATCGCCACGACCCCGGCCTCCCGCTCGGAGAGCGTGTCCAGGACCGAGTGCAGCTGCTCCTGCAGGAGCGTGAAGCTCACGGCGTCCGCGGGCACCACGGCCTCCGAGTCCTCGATGAGGTCGCCGAACTCGGAGTCCCCGTCCTCGCCGAGCGGGGTGTGCAGGGAGATCGGCTCGCGGCCGTACTTCTGCACCTCGACGACCTTCTCGGGGGTCATGTCCAGCTCGTTGGCCAGCTCCTCCGGGGTGGGCTCGCGGCCGAGGTCCTGCAGCATCTGCCGCTGGACGCGGGCGAGCTTGTTGATGACCTCGACCATGTGCACCGGGATGCGGATGGTGCGGGCCTGGTCGGCCATGGCGCGGGTGATGGCCTGGCGGATCCACCACGTGGCGTAGGTGGAGAACTTGAAGCCCTTCGTGTAGTCGAACTTCTCGACCGCACGGATCAGGCCCAGGTTGCCCTCCTGGATCAGGTCCAGGAACAGCATGCCGCGGCCGGTGTAGCGCTTGGCGAGGGAGACGACCAGGCGCAGGTTGGCCTCGAGCAGGTGGTTCTTGGCCCGCTTGCCGTCGTGGATCACCCAGCGCAGCTCCTTGCGGGTCTGTGGGTCCAGGGAGTCCTTCTGCTCGGCGAGCTTGTGCTCGGCGTAGAGGCCGGCCTCGATCCGCAGGGCGAGGTCTACCTCCTGCTCGGCGTTCAGCAGCGCGACCTTGCCGATCTGCTTGAGGTAGTCCTTGACCGGGTCCGCCGTCGCGCCGGCGGAGACGACCTGCTGGGCGGGGGCGTCGTCGTCGTCGTTGGCGGTGATGACGAAGCCGGAGGTCTTCTCGTCCTTCCGGACCACCGGGGTCTCCTCGACCTCCTCGGCCTCCTCCGCCTCGGCTCCCTCCTCGACCTCCTCGACGACCACCGTCTCGTCGGTGAGGTCCACCTCGATGTCGGTGTCGTCGACGACCACGTCCTCCTCGAGCTCCGTGTCGACGTCCTTGGCCGCCTTCTCGCGAGGGGCCACGGCCTTCTTGCGGCCGGTGGCGCGCTTGGCGGCGGGTGCCCCGGCGGCATCCTCCGTGGTCCCGGCCTGGGCGCCGGCGGCCCTGCTCGCCGTCGCCTTGGTGGCGGTGGTCTTCGTGGCGGTGGTCTTCGCCGACACGCCCTTCGTGGCCGTGGTCCTGGCCCCGGCCGACTTGGTGGTCGACGGCTTGGCTGCCGTCGACCTGGCGGCTGTGGTCTTCTTGGCGGCCACAGTCTTCTTGGCCGCGGTGGACTTCGCCGCGGAGGTCTTCGTCCGCGACGACGTGCCGGTGGCCGGGGCCTCGGTCCCGGACGTGGACTGCGGGTCCCCGGTGAGCGGGGCCTCCGCAGCGGTGTCCGTCGTCTTCTTGCTGGCGGCAGGTGACACTGAGAGCCTTTCGTTGAACGGTCACGGCGGCCGCCCTCGGGGCAACACGCCTATGACCCTGTCAAGTCCGTGCGCCGGGCGTCGTCCGGCGCGGCAGGCTTGAAGGGTCCTGACAGCCCGAACCACCCCCGCACGGGATTTGTTCCCGGTCCGCCCCAGGATCCCGAAAAACCACGTGGAGAGGTCGCGGAGGAGGCTGCCGGGGAGAGCGCTGAGGGGCGGGCCGGGGTGCTCACCCGTGCCACGCCGTGCTCCGGTCCCGGGCCCACAGCGGGACCGGGCGGGCGTCGGCCAGCCGCAGCACCCGCAGGGCCGGCGCGTGTCCGGGGACGAGCGACGTGGCCCGGCGGACGAAGTGGGCGGTGTGCGAGCCCCGGGCCCGGAAGCGGTTCAGCTGCGCGAGCTCGACCAGCACGCCGGCCATCGCCGCGGCCTGCTCCGCCCCGTCCGGGCCCCTCCCCCGCCGCGCGCCCGGGACGGGCTCGAGCAGCCAGGCCAGGCCCAGCAGCACCCGGTACAGGGCGTCCAGCCGGCGCCAGTCCGGGGCGTGCTCCCACTCCCCGGCCAGCACGCGGGTGAGCCGGACGAGCTGCACGGCGTCCGGCTCGGGCGCGCTCCGCGGCCCGGGGGCCTGAGGACCACCCGGCCGCTGCCGCCCCGCGCCCGGCGGGGCCGGTGGCACGGGCGGCACCGGCGGCACGTCCGGCGGGAGCGGCCGCAGGGACGGCCCGAACAGCTCCCCGGCGCCGCCGCCCGGCCCCGGCGCGCCCTCGAAGGTCTCGTCGCACAGCTCGGCCCACATCGCGGCCGCGGCCAGGACGCCCTCGCCGTCGTCCGCCGCGGTGGCGGTGTCGGCCAGCAGCAGGTCGGCGAGCACCGGCTCGGCCAGGCCGGCCGCCAGGAAGCCCAGCAGGTCGTCGTCGAGGGCGAGCAGGGGGCCCTGCCAGTCGTCGCCGGCGGCCACGACGCGCTCGAGCACGGCGCGCCAGGCCGCGAGCGTGTCCGCCACCCGCTCCAGGTGGTGCCAGGCGCCCCCGCCCGCGCGGACCCACCGCGCCGCGGCGGCGGCGACGCCGCGGGCCGTCCCCTCGGGCAGGGCCCCGTACTCGTGGTCCATGGCCTGCCGGGGTCCGGACGCCCAGGAGCTGCCCGTGGCGATCAGCGCGGCGTTGACGGCGCTGTCCAGGACGGCGGCGACGTCGTGCACCTCGGCCGGGTCCTCGGCGGGCCACCAGCGGTCGCCGGCCACCACCCAGCGGGCGGCCACCGTGCGGTCGGCCCGTGCGGCCGCCTCGTCCACGAGCGCGAGCACCTCCGCCACCCCGTCGGGCCCGCCGTCGGGGCCGTCCCCCGGGGAGAGGCCGGTGTAGACGATGGCGAAGACGCGGTCGCTCACGGCGTCGTGGCCCACCAGCTCGGCGAGCTCCTCGACGAAGGTCGCCGCGAAGCGGACGCCGACGGGCCGGCGCGGGAGGTCCACGCGCACGCAGGCCCCGGCCGTGGTCCGGCCCGCGGCGAACAGGACGAGGGAGTCGGCCGGCCAGTAGCCGAGGGTGTGGGGCACGACGGCGAGGAGGTCGGCGGCGCACCGCACGACGGGGACGAAGGGATCACGGGTGGTGTGCTCGCTCATGCGCCCAGGATGGGCCTCCGCGCGGACCCGCGCCCCGGAGTCCACCCGGCTGGGGACGCCGGCCGGACGGCGGTGTCCCCGGCCGCCGGGGTGCAGTGCGGACGGACCGTGCGGACGGGCGGGGCTGCCGGGCGGTCCGGCGCCTCAGGCGGCGTCGGTGCCGTGCCGGCGGCGCACCCGGCGGGCGGTGGCCAGCACTCCGGCGACCCCGAGCGCCGCCACGAGGTACTGCGCGGCGATCGCCAGCCGGAACGAGTCCGGGGCGTAGAGCTCGTCGCGGAAGCCGGCGGCGTGCAGGAGGTCGAGGACGAGCCCGGTGACGAAGATCGCCAGGACCGTGGCGGTGAAGCCGCCGACGTTGACGATCCCGGAGGCCGTGCCCGACCGGCGCGGCGGGTTGAAGCTGCGGGCGACGTCGAAGGCGATCATCGAGGCGGGCATGCTCACGGCGATCACGCACACCGCCAGGAGCACGACCGGCTCCGGGGCGGTGCCGGGCCACACCAGCAGGACCGTCCACGTGCCGAAGATGATCGCCGTGACGATCAGGGACAGCCGGACGCGGTGCCCCGGGTGCCGGGCGGTGAGCCGGCCCAGGACGAGGCCCACGGCCAGGTTGGTGAGGACGAACGAGGTCATGACCACGGAGATCGTGGTGTCCGACAGGCCCTGCGCGTACTCCAGGTAGGGGTAGCCCCACATCAGCGCGAACGTGTTGCCGGCGAACTGGGTGGTGAAGTGCACCCAGAAGGCCAGCCGGGTGCCCGGCTCGGCCACGCTCTCCCGCAGCACCTGGCCCGTGCGGCGCAGGCTGAGGTCCCGGTTGAGGACGTCGACCCCCGGCGGGGCGTTGCGGAGCAGCGCCGCGGAGAGCACGGCGCCCAGCAGGGCGAGGGCGGCCAGCGCGCCGAACGAGGAGGTCCAGCCCGCGCGGTCGAGCAGCCACGCGAAAGGGATGATCGAGACCAGCTGGCCCACGTTGCCCACCACGCCCAGGAGCTGGGTCAGCAGCGGGACCCGCAGGGCCGAGAACCAGGCCGGGATCAGCCGCATCACGCACACGAACGTGGTCGCATCCCCCGCGCCGACCAGCACGCGTCCCGCCACGCCCTCGGGGACCGTGTCCGCGAGCGCGAGCTGCACCTGCCCGGCCGCCATGAGGAGACCGCCGGCGGCCACCATGATCCGCGAGCCGTAGCGGTCCACGAGCACGCCCACGGGGACCTGCAGCCCCGCGTAGACGAGGACCTGCATGAGGGAGAACATCGACAGCGTGGACGCCGCGGTGCCGAAGCGCTCGGCGGCGTCCACGGAGGCGACGCCGAAGCTGGTCCGGTGGGCGACGGCGCTGAAGTAGGCGAACATGCCGATCCCGTAGACCAGGCAGGCCCAGCGGGAGTCCTTCCCGGGCTCGTGGGGGCGGGACCGGTTCGGGTTCATGCACTTCGCTCTCGGGACGGGGTCCGGGCCCACGCCCGGGACGGCACGGCCGTCCCGGGCGGCGGCGGGACCGGCCCCGCGCCGGACGGCGGGTCAGTCCTGCTCGTCCTCCTGGGCGGCGAGGAAGGCCTCGACCGCGGCACCGATCTCGTCGGCGTCGGGGAGCTCGGACTCGTCCCCGACCAGCAGCGAGCGGGGGGCCGAGGCATCGACGACGTCATCGTAGCGCTGTTCCAGTCCGGTCACGACCGCCTGCACCTCGGGCGAGGCGTGGACCTGCTGGTCGATCTGGCGCTCGATGTCCCGGGCCGCCTCCCGGAGCTCGTCCGAGGGGAGGGTGAGCGAGGTCACGGCGCTGATGTGCTCCAGGGCGGCCACCGCGGCGTGCGGCAGGTGCGCGTCCGCGAGGTACTGGGGCACGTGGACGGTGAAGCCGATGTTGTCGATCCCGGCCTCGGTCAGCCGGATCTCCAGCAGCTGAGCGGCCGAGGCGCTCATCTCGACCACGGGCTTCCAGGCGTGCTTGGTCGGCAGCAGGTCGGCACGGCTGCCGTGCACCGAGACCAGGAAGGGCCTGGTGTGCGGCACGGGCATGGGGATGCCCGAGACGATCGCGACGAGCGAGACGTCCATGCGGCGGGCCAGGCCCACCACGGCCTCCGTGAACCGGTTCCACTGCAGGTCCGGCTCGGGGCCGGTGAGCAGCGCGAAGCTGCGCCCGAGGGCGTCGGTGACCAGCCGCAGGGACAGCTCCGGGTTCTGGAACCGCTCGAAGTGGTCCTCCACGAAGCGCACGTGCGGGCGGCGGGCCCGGTAGTCGTAGAGCTGGTCGAGGTCGAAGCGGGCGACGACCTCGTGCGGCAGCCCCTCGGTGATCGCGTGCTCGATCTGCACGGCCACGTGCCCGGCCTCCGCGTAGCCGGACAGGGCGACGATCAGCGGCAGGCCTCGAACCCGGGCGTCCTCGAGCAGCGCGGGATTGCTCAGGTACAGCGAGGTGGGGTCCAGCACAGCTCTTCCTCCTGGTGGTCGGACGGGGATGTCGGCGGGGACCTCCTGCGGGCGCCGGTGGGTGCCCGGGGGTCCGTGGGACGGCCCGTCGTGGCACGTCCCGGATCATGTCAACCCCCTGACGGCCCTGCCTTATTCCCCGCCGCACTCCCGCCGCACTCCCGTCGCGCTCCCTGCCGCGTCGCCCCCGGGGAGGCCCCGGGGGCGGGGCTAGGATCGACAGCACGCCTGCCGGACGGGCCCCGGGGCGCCACGAGCGGCCCCGCGCCGGCCCGGCCGGTCCGACCCAGCGAAAGGACGACCCATGCCCGACGTACAGGACCTGCTCGAGCCCCGGGGCATCGAGCTCACCGCCACCCACAAGGCCCTCACCCGCACCACGGCGCACGCCCTGGTGCTCGGCGTCGAGAAGGCGGACCGGGACGGCGCGGGCCAGGAGAAGAAGGAGAACGACGGCGCGGGCCGCGTCGTGCTCCCCGCCGGTGAGCAGAAGAAGCTGTCCTCCGTGGTGGAGGCCGCCGCGGTCCTGCGGGTCGGCGGCGCCGCCGACGAGGTCACCGTCCTGCCCTCGCCGGCCGGGCTGCCCTTCACCGTCGTGGTGCTGACGGGGCTGGGCACGCTGCCCGAGGAGCCCGCCGCCCGCGCCGAGGCCCTGCGCCGCGCCACGGGCGCCGCAGTGCGCCGCCTCGCCGGCACGGACTCCGCCGTCATCGCCCTGCCCGTGGCCTCCGAGCAGGACGCCGCCGCGGTGGCCGAGGGGGCCGCCTTCGGCGCGTTCGCGTTCGCCCACCAGCGGGCCCGCACCTCCGGCTCGGTCAAGCCGCCGCTGGGCTCCGCCGTCGTGCACGCCCCCGAGGTGCCCCGCGACGCGCTGGGCCGCTGCCTCGACCGCGCCGCCGCCCTCGGGCGCGGGGTGCGGGCCGCCCGCACCCTCGTGGACCTCTCCCCCAACGTCAGCTACCCGGAGGCGGTCGCCGACTACGCCCGGCACGCCGTGAAGGGCACCAGGGTCTCCGTGAGCGTGCTCGCCGAGAAGGAGCTCGCCAAGGGCGGCTTCGGCGGCCTCCTGGGCGTCGGCCAGGGCTCCGTGCACGGGCCCCGCCTCGTCAAGCTCGAGTACGCGCCCGCCCGGGCCACCCGGCACTACGCCTACGTGGGCAAGGGCATCACCTTCGACTCCGGCGGGCTGTCCCTCAAGCCCCCGGCCTCGATGATGACCATGAAGTCGGACATGGCCGGGGCCGCGGCCGTCCTCGCCACCGTGCTGACGGCCGCGGAGCTCGGCCTGCCGGTGAAGGTCACCGGCTGGCTGTGCCTCGCCGAGAACCTGCCGTCCGCCACCGCCACCCGCCCGGGCGACGTGATCACCATCCGCGGCGGGCGCACCGTCGAGGTGCTCAACACCGACGCCGAGGGCCGGCTGGTCCTCGCCGACGGCCTCGTGGCCGCCTGCGAGGAGGGCCCGGACGCGGTCGTCGACATCGCCACCCTCACCGGCGCCCAGCTGGTGGCCCTCGGCGCGCGCACCGCCGGGGTCATGGGCGACGAGGAGCTGCGCACCGCCGTGGTCGACGCCGCGCGCGCGGCGGGCGAGGACGCCTGGGCCATGCCCCTGCCCGAGCACCTGCGCGCGTCGCTGGACTCCAAGGTCGCCGACATCAAGAACGTGGGCGACAAGCAAGGCGGCATGCTCGTGGCGGCCCTCTTCCTGCGGGAGTTCGTCGCGGACGCCGGGAGCACCCGCGTGCCGTGGGCGCACGTCGACATCGCGGGCCCCTCCTTCAACGAGTCCGCCCCCTACGGGTACACCCCGGCCGAGGGCACCGGAGCGGGCGTCCGGACCCTCGTGCGGCTGCTCGAGAACGCGGTGGCCGAGCGCCGCTGAGGGCCTCCGCCACGCCCCGCCGCCGGGGGAGCCGCCTCTTGGAAGCTCCCTCGGCGGTAGGGATAAGGTATGTACGAAGTGAACTGAACCTGTCACCGGACGGGTGCCCCCACCCGGAACGAAGTCAACGCGCAAGGGAGCCAAACACGTGGCCGACAACGAATTCGACATCCTCGTCCTCGGCGGAGGCAGCGCGGGCTACGCCGCCGCGCTGCGCGCCGTCCAACTCGGTTTCACGGTGGGCCTGGTCGAGAAGAACAAGCTCGGGGGCACCTGCCTCCACTGGGGCTGCATCCCCACCAAGGCCTACCTGCACTCCGCCGAGCTGGCCGAGGACGCCCGCGAGAGCTCCAAGTACGGGGTGCACACCACCCTGGAGTCCATCGACATGGCCGCCGTGCGGGACTACAAGGACAAGATCGTCGCCGGCAAGTTCAAGGGCCTCTCGGGCCTCATGAAGATGCGCAAGGTCACGGTCATCGAGGGCGTCGGGAAGCTCACCGGGCAGAACACCGTCGACGTGGACGGCACCACCTACACCGGCAAGCACATCGTCCTGGCCTCCGGCTCCGTCTCCAAGACCCTCGGCGTCGAGATCGGCGGCCGCGTGATGACCTCCACCGAGGCGCTGGAGATCGACTTCGTCCCCAAGAGCGCGATCGTGCTCGGCGGCGGCGTGATCGGCTGCGAGTTCGCCTCCATGTGGAAGTCCTTCGGCGTGGACGTCACCATCATCGAGGGCCTGCCGAACCTCGTCGCCAACGAGGACCCGTCGATCATCAAGGTCCTCGAGCGCGAGTTCAAGAAGCGCGGCATCAAGTCCAACCTCGGGACGTTCTTCGAGAAGGTCGAGCAGGACGACAACGGCGCGAAGGTCACCCTCGCGGACGGCAAGGTCTTCGAGGCCGACATCGTCCTGGTCGCCGTGGGCCGCGGGCCGAACACCGCGGACATGGGCTACGAGGAGCAGGGCATCCCGATGGACCGGGGCTTCGTCACCCCGAACGAGCGCCTCCACACCGGCGTGGGCAACATCTACGCGATCGGCGACATCGTCCCCGGCGTGCAGCTCGCGCACCGCGGCTACCAGCAGGGCCGTTTCGTCGCCGAGGAGATCGCCGGGCTCAACCCCGCCGTGGTCGAGGACGTGAACGTCCCCAAGGTGACCTTCACCGAGCCCGAGATCGCCTCCGTCGGCTACAACGAGCCGCAGGCCAAGGAGAAGTTCGGCGCGGACAACGTCGAGGTCGCCGAGTACAACCTCGCCGGCAACGGCAAGAGCTCGATCCTGGGCACCGGCGGCATCATCAAGCTCGTGCGCCAGAAGGACGGCCCCATCGTCGGGTTCCACGGGATCGGCAAGCGCATCAGCGAGCAGATCGGCGAGGGCCAGCTCATCGTCAACTGGGAGGCCTACCCCGAGGACGTCGCCGCGTTCATCCACGCCCACCCCACCCAGAACGAGGCCCTCGGCGAGGCCGCCATGGCGCTCGCCGGGATGCCGCTGCACGGCTGATCCGGCCGGGCCCCGCCCTCCGGGGCGGGGCCTCCCACAGCACCCCGGACCCGGGCCCAGCCCGGACCGCACCCACACGAAGGCACCGAAAGAAAGACGGTCGGACCATGTCAGAAACCGTAAACCTGCCCGCACTGGGCGAATCCGTGACCGAGGGCACCGTCACCCGGTGGCTCAAGCAGGTCGGCGACGAGGTCGCCGTCGACGAGCCCCTGGTCGAGGTCTCCACCGACAAGGTCGACACCGAGATCCCCTCCCCCGTCGCGGGCGTGATCGAGGAGATCCTGGTGCAGGAGGACGAGGACGTCGAGGTCGGCGCCCCGCTGGTCGTCATCGGTGACGGCTCGGGCTCCGGCGGATCCGCGCAGCCCTCCCCCGAGCAGGCCACGGAGGCCGCCACCGAGGCCGAGACCCCGGAGGCGACCGACGAGGCCGCCGAGCAGAAGGCCCCCGAGCAGAAGGCACCGGAGCAGAAGGCACCGGAGCAGGCGCCCCAGGCGCAGGCCCAGCCCACCGGCGAGGGCACCGAGATCACCCTGCCCGCCCTGGGCGAGTCCGTCACCGAGGGCACCGTCACCCGGTGGCTCAAGCAGATCGGCGACGAGGTCGCCGTCGACGAGCCCCTGCTGGAGGTCTCCACCGACAAGGTCGACACCGAGGTCCCCTCCCCGGTCGCGGGCACCCTGCTCGAGATCCGGGTCCAGGAGGACGAGGACGCCGAGGTCGGCCAGGTCCTGGCCGTCATCGGCTCCGGCGCCCCCACCGAGAAGGCCCCCGAGCAGCCCGCTCAGAAGCCCTCCCCCGAGCAGGCCACGGAGGCCGCCACCGAGGCCGAGACCCCGGAGGCGACCGACGAGGCCGCCGAGCAGAAGGCCCCCGAGCAGAAGGCACCGGAGCAGGCGCCCCAGGCGCAGGCCCAGCCCACCGGCGAGGGCACCGAGATCACCCTGCCCGCCCTGGGCGAGTCCGTCACCGAGGGCACCGTCACCCGGTGGCTCAAGCAGATCGGCGACGAGGTCGCCGTCGACGAGCCCCTGCTGGAGGTCTCCACCGACAAGGTCGACACCGAGGTCCCCTCCCCGGTCGCGGGCACCCTGCTCGAGATCCGGGTCCAGGAGGACGAGGACGCCGAGGTCGGCCAGGTCCTGGCCGTCATCGGCTCCGGCGCCCCCACCGAGAAGGCCCCCGAGCAGCCCGCCCAGAAGCCGGCCGAGAAGGCCCCGGCCGCCGCGGCCGAGAAGGCCCCGACGGCCGGTGGCGAGGGCTACGAGGGCGCGGCCGCCGGGAAGCCGGAGGCCGCTCCGTCCCGCGACGAGGCCCTCGTGAAGACGGAAGAGCCCGTCATGGCCGAGACCTCCGGCGCGGAGCAGAAGGCCGCCGCGGAGGAGCAGCCGCAGGTGAGCGGCGCCGGCGCCGCCGAGGCCGGCGCCTATGTGACCCCGCTGGTCCGCAAGCTGGCCAAGAAGGAGGGCGTGGACCTCTCCACGGTCACCGGCACGGGCGTGGGCGGACGGATCCGCAAGCAGGACGTCCTCGCCGCGGCCGAGCAGCAGAAGTCCGCCGCCCCCGAGGCACCGGCCGCCGCGGCCCCGGAGCAGCCCGCCGCGAAGGCTGCCGCCCCGGCCCCGAAGCCCGACGCCAAGCGCGGGACCACGGAGAAGGCGCCGCGGATCCGGCTCACCATCGCCCAGCGCATGCGCGAGTCCCTCCAGGAGTCCGCGCAGCTCACGCAGGTCACCGAGGTGGACATGACCCGCGTGGCGGTGCTGCGGGACAAGGCCAAGGCGAAGTTCCAGGAGCGCGAGGGCGCCAAGCTGACCTACCTGCCCTTCTTCGCGAAGGCGGTGGCCGAGGCCCTGCAGGCGCACCCCAAGCTCAACGCCACCTTCAAGGAGGCCGAGAAGGAGATCGTCTACAACGGCTCGGAGAACATCGCGATCGCGGTGGACACCCCGAAGGGCCTGCTCGTCCCGGTGATCAAGAACGCCGGCGACCTCAACCTGGGCGGGCTCGCCAAGCAGATCGCCGACCTGGGCTCCCGGGCCAAGGAGGGCAACATCACGCCGGACGACCTGACCGGCGGCACCTTCACGATCACGAACCTGGGCTCCTTCGGCGCCCTGTTCGACACCCCGATCATCAACCAGCCGCAGGTCGCCATCCTCGGCACGGGCTCGATCGTGAAGCGGCCGATGGTGATCTCCGACGCCGACGGCAACGACACCATCGCCATCCGGCAGATGTGCTACCTGTCGCTGACCTACGACCACCGGCTGGTCGACGGCGCCGACGCGGGCCGCTTCCTCCAGGCGCTCAAGGCGCGCCTCGAGGAGGGCCGCTTCGAGTCGGAGGTCGGTCTCTGACCGGTCCGGTCACCGGCCGCTGACGCGCGGCAGCGCCACGGGAGGGCGTGTTCCTGGTCACAGGGACACGCCCTCCCGTCCGTCCCCGGAGGCCGCTCGGATAGGCTCGAGTCCATGACTTTCGTGACCGGACTCCTCGTCTTCCTGCACCTCGTCGGCGCCGCCATCATCGTGGGCACATGGATCTACACCATGAAGAAGCCCGCGGTCTCCCCGGGGCAGTTCCACGCCTCCCTGCTCAGCCTGGTCACGGGCCTGCTGCTCGTGGGGATCTACGAGATGGGTGACGCGGACGTCAACCACGCCAAGATCGGCGTCAAGCTCGTCCTCGCCCTGGTCGTGGCGGTCGCGGCCTTCGTCGGCCAGCGCAGGACCAAGCGTGGCGAGGCCGTCTCGACCGGCCTGGCCCACGCGGTGGGCGGCACGGCCCTGCTGAACATGGCGGTGGCCGCCATCTGGTGAGCCCCTCCCCCCCCCTCTGTCCGACCCCCGGCGCCGCTCGTCAGCGCCGGGGGTCGTCCGTTGCCGGGAGCGACCCGGACGGCGCGCCCTCCCCCGCGGGAGCGACCTCGCGCACCCGCCATCGCTCCCCGTCGGCCACCAGGACGACGTCGACCGTCTGCACCCAGCCGTTGCCGGCCGGGACGACGGCGAGCCCCGGTCCCGGCGTCCCCCGGTACCCCTGCATGCGGACCTCCGCCCGGTAGACGGCCGTCGTCCCCGCGGCGACGTCCCGGCCGGCGGGCGCCGGTCCCAGCGGCGCCACGGCCACCACCTCCAGCACCAGTTCCCCGAACGGGTCGTCGCCCGACCCGCGGTCGCGCGCGACGGTGCGGCGGTCGGCCTCCAGCGCGGCGCCGGGCTCGTAGACCTCCTCGAGCAGGCGGAGGTCCCCGGTCCGCAGCGCCTGCCCGCGCCGGGCCACCAGCTCCCGCAGCGCCCGCTCGGGGTCCTCGCGGACCGGTGCGGCTTCCGCCGCCGGCTTCTCCTCCGCTGATTTCTCCTCCGACGGCTGCCCCGCTCGCTCCTCCGCCGCCGGCTTCTCCATTGCCGGTGCCCCCGCCGCCGCCCCGGACGGCGCGTCCGACGGGACGTCCTGCGGGGCCGGGGCCACGGCCGCCGGCGGTGGGGCGGCCTCCTGCTCCGGCCAGGCCAGGAGAGCGGCGCCCCCGGCGACCAGCCCGGCGGCACCGGCGAGCAGGAGCACGCGACGGCCGCCCGGCCCGCGGGCCGGGCGGGGGACACCGGCGGGCTCCCCCGCGGCCGGCTCGTCCGGTGTCCCCGCCGGGGACTCATCGCCCAGGACCCGGACCAGTTCCCCGGCCGACGGCCGCTCGGCGGCGTCGGCGGCGAGGGCGGCCTCCACGCACCGGAGCAGCCGGCGCGGCGCGGTGGGGCACAGCAGGGCCAGGGACACCCTCCGGCCGTTCCCCGCCGGCACACGACCGGTGAGGGCCGCCCAGGCCACGGCGGCGAGGTCCCGGACGTCCTCCTCGGGCCGCCCACCGCCCGTCACGCCGGCGAGCCGCGCCCGGTCCTCGGCGTCGAACACGACCCGGCGGGCGGAGATCCGCCCGTGGCTCCGGCCCAGCTCGTGCAGCCGGGCCAGGCCCGCGGCCGTCGCCCGCAGCACGGCCGCCACCTCCTCGGGCCCCAGCCGTCCCCGGGCGGCGAGACGCTCGGCGAGCGAGCCGCCGGGCGCGTGGTCCTCGACGAGCCCCAGGGGCGCTCCCGCGGGGCCCAGGAGCCCGCGGACGGCGACCAGCCCGTCCGCCTCGAGCCGTGCGAGGCCGGTCGCCACCGCCTGGGCCGCCGCGACCGACGCCTGCCGCTCAGGGCTGCCCTCCGGGGCGCACAGGCGCAGCACGAACAGCTCCCCGGAGCGGGTCTCCCGCACCAGCCAGGTGCGGCCCCCGCCGCCCAGCTCCCGCACGGGCCGCAGCCCGTCCGTCTCCGGGAGCCGCACGCCGTCCGGGCCGTCTCCAGGGAGAGGGCGGTCCGCACGGACCGCGGCCGCGAGCCGGGCGCGCGGCGAGCCCGCCCGTGCAGGGCCGCCCGACGGGCCGTCCGTGCGCTCTCTCATGCCCCCAGGATGCCTGCGCGGGCCCTCCGCCCGCGGAGGCTGTCCACAGGGCCGGCGGCCGTTCACGTCCGAGGAGGGCGGTAGTCTTGAAGGCATGCCACTCTCCTTCGAACGACTCGGCTTCGACCCCGACCTCGTCGACTACCGCGCGGCACTGGAGCTGCAGCGGAACGTGCACCGCGAGGTCGTGGCCGGGGAACGAGCCAACACCGTGCTCCTGCTGGAGCACCCGCCCGTCTACACGGCCGGCCGGCGCACCGAGCCCCACGAGTACCCGTACGACGGCACGGAGGTCGTGGAGATCGGCCGCGGGGGCAAGCTCACCTTCCACGGTCCCGGCATGCTCGTGGGCTACCCGATCGTGCGGCTGACCACGCCCATCGACGTCGTGAAGTTCGTGCGGGTGCTCGAGCAGGTGATCATCGCCGTCGTCGCCGACTTCGGGGTCGCCGCCACCACGGTGGAGGGCCGCTCCGGGGCCTGGATCCTGGCGGACGAGCACGGTCCCGACCGCAAGATCTCGGCCATCGGGGTGCAGGTCTCCAAGCGGACGACCATGCACGGGTTCGCGCTCAACTGCTCGAACGACCTGCGCCCGTTCGGCAAGATCATCCCCTGCGGCATCACCGACGCCTCCGTCACGAGCATCACCCAGGAGACAGGGCGGCTCGTGACCCCGGCCATGGTGGCCGAGCGCATGGAACAGGAAATTTCCGCCCGCCGGGACGAGTTGTGCCAAGAGTTCACCCCTGCCGGCACGCCCGGCCCGCTGCCCTGGCCCACCACCGTCAGCTGACCCGCGCCCGTCCCGGGACCACCGGGACAGTGAGCACACCACCGTCGACATCTCGACAAGGAGACCGACCATGACCGTTGCCCCCGAGGGCCGCCGACTGCTGCGCGTCGAGGCGCGCAACGCCCAGACGCCGATCGAGAAGAAGCCCTCCTGGCTCAAGAACACGGCCCGGATGGGCCCGGAGTTCCAGGAGCTGAAGTCGCTCGCGCGCGGCAAGGGCCTGCACACGGTGTGCGAGGAGGCCGGCTGTCCCAACATCTACGAGTGCTGGGAGGACCGGGAGGCCACGTTCCTCATCGGGGGGTCCAAGTGCACGCGCCGCTGCGACTTCTGCGACATCGCCACCGGCAAGCCGGACCTGCTGGACGTCACCGAGCCCCGCAAGGTCGCGGAGTCCGTCAAGGAGCTCGGCCTGCGCTACGCGACCGTCACCGGCGTGGCCCGAGACGACCTCGACGACGGCGGGGCCTGGCTGTACGCCGAGACGATCCGCGCCATCCACACGCTCAACCCGCACACCGGCGTGGAGATCCTCATCCCGGACTTCCAGGGCAAGCCGGACCGGTTGCAGCAGGTCATCGACGCGCAGCCCGAGGTCTTCGCGCACAACGTGGAGACCGTGCCCCGCATCTTCCGCGAGATCCGCCCCGCGTTCACCTACGAGCGCTCCCTGGACGTCATCACGCAGGGCAAGGAGGCGGGAATGATCACCAAGTCGAACCTGATCCTCGGCATGGGCGAGACCACGGAGGAGATCCACGAGGCGCTGTGCGACCTCCACGACGCAGGGTGCGACATCATCACGCTGACGCAGTACCTGCGCCCGTCGCCCCTGTTCCACCCGATCGACCGGTGGGTGAAGCCCGAGGAGTTCGTGGAGCTGTCCGAGCAGGCCGAGGAGATCGGCTTCCTGGGCGTCATGGCCGGCCCCATGGTCCGGTCCTCCTATCGCGCCGGCCGGCTGTGGGCCCGCGCCATGGAGAAGTCCGGCCGGGAGATCCCCTCGCACCTGGCACACATCGAGGACACCGGGAGCGCCTCGCAGGAGGCCTCCTCGCTCGTGCAGCGCCTGGGCTGAGCGCCCACCCGCTAAACTGGAGGACGACCACGGGCGGGGCCCCTCACAGGGACCCGCCACTGTGGTCCCCGAACCACTGCCACCGCACCACAGGACGAGGTCTCACCGTGTCACCTTCCCACGCCAAGTCGCGCTCCACGTCGCGGTCCTCCTCCCCCGGGAAGGCCGCGGAGAAGCCGACCCGGGCGCAGAAGCGCGAGGACAAGAAGCGCCGGAAGGCTGCCAAGGGCCCGGGCTTCCTCAGCCAGATCAAGCAGGTCTTCCGCATGACCCGCGAAGTCGAGCCGAACATCGGCTGGTGGATGCTGCTGATCGGCCTCGGCGTCCTGCTCGCGTTCCTGCTGGTCGGCGTGCTGACCGGCAACTGGATCACCTGGCTGCTCATCGGCCTGCCCTTCGCCGTGCTGGCGGCCTCCTTCTTCCTTTCCCGCCGCGCCGAGCGCGCGGCGTTCGCGCGCATCGAGGACCAGCCCGGCGCCGCCGGCGCCGCCCTGTCCGCCCTGCGCCGCGGCTGGATCGTGGAGGAGCAGCCCGCGGCCATGGACCCCCGCACCAAGGACCTCGTCTTCCGCGCGGTGGGCCGCCCCGGCGTCGTCCTCGTGACGGAGGGTCCCGCGAACCGGGTGGACAAGCTCGTGACCAAGGAGCGGCGCCGGCTCGGCCCCGTCATCCAGAACGTGCCGATCCACGTCCTCAAGACCGGCAAGGGCGAGGGCCAGGTGCCCCTGCGCGAGCTGTCGAAGCGGATGAACAAGCTGGAGAAGAAGCTCACCAAGCAGGAGGTGCAGACCGTGCACAAGCGGATGAGCACCCTGGGCAACCGGCTGCCCATCCCCAAGGGCGTGGACCCCATGCGGGCCCGCCCGGACCGCAAGGCCATGCGCGGCCGCTGAGCCCCCGCCTTCCACGGGACGACGACGGCGCCCCTCACCTCGCGAGGTGAGGGGCGCCGTCGTCCGTCGTGGTACCGGGAAGACCCGGGCTCAGCGGGTCCGGACGAGGACGGTGTTCGCCGCGCGGTCGTGGAGGCCGCGCTGGTCGGGGTCGAAGACGACCGGCGGGACCAGGAGGCACAGGAGCACGGAGCGCACGGCGGCGCGGGCGAAGCCCACGGGCCGCCCCTCCATCGTCTGCACCTGCAGGCCGAGGACGAAGTGCCCGGGGGTGTGCCCGGTCGCGCCCACGAGCACGACGTTGAGCACGAGGAGGAAGCCGAGGGTCACCAGACCGTGCTCGTTCCACTGCGGCAGCAGCCACTGGGCGAGCGCCCAGCACAGGTACCAGTCGACCAGCAGCGCCACCAGGCGCCGCCCGAAGCGGCCGACCGAGCCGGGGCCCTCCTCCGGCCGGCCGAGGCGCTGCCCCGGGTACTGCTGGCCGGTCTGCGGCCCTTCGAGCCAGGAGCCCACGTCGCGTCTGTCGATCATTGCTCCAGCGTATCCGCCGCGCCCGACACCCCGGTCCGGCCCCCTCTCTCCCCTAGACTGGCAGGCAACCGTGCCCCGTCGGGGCGCCCTGCCCGGCGCAACGGCGAGTGCGGCGTGTAACACCGCGGAAACACGAGGGATACGGCGCATTAATCCCCGGTCCGTAGCGTGGACACCGGAAAAGGGCGCAGTGCCCCGCCACGGCACCGCCGCCCAGCCCACCTATGAAGGAGAACAGCTGATGTTCCAGACACCCGAGGAAGTCCTCACGTTCATCAAGGACGAGGAAATCGTCTTCGTCGACATCCGGTTCACGGATCTGCCCGGCGTGCAGCAGCACTTCAACCTCCCGGCCAAGGCGGTGGACGACGACTTCTTCGAGCACGGTCAGCTGTTCGACGGCTCCTCCATCCGTGGCTTCCAGGGCATCGCCGAGTCCGACATGCAGCTCATCCCGGACCCGACCTCCGCGTTCGTCGACCCGTTCCGCGTCGAGAAGACGCTCGTGGTGACCTGCTCCATCGTCAACCCGCGCACCGGTGAGCCCTACCACCGCGACCCCCGCGGCGTGGCCGAGCGCGCCGAGGCCTACATGGCCTCCACCGGCATCGCCGACGTCGCCAACTTCGCCTCCGAGGCCGAGTTCTTCATCTTCGAGGACGTCCGCTTCGACGTGCAGCCCCAGGGCTCCTTCTACCAGGTCGACTCCGACGAGGCCCCCTGGAACTCCGGGCGCAAGGAGGAGGGTGGCAACCTGAGCAACAAGACCCTCACCAAGGGCGGCTACTTCCCGGTCTCCCCCGTCGACAAGCAGGCGGACCTGCGCGACGCCATGTGCGTGGCGATGGACGAGGTCGGCCTCGAGGTCGAGCGCTCCCACCACGAGGTCGGCGCCCCGGGCCAGGCGGAGATCAACTACCGCTACAACACCCTCACCAAGGCCGCGGACGACCTGCTGAAGTTCAAGTACGTCATCAAGAACACCGCGGACGCCTTCGGCAAGACCGCCACGTTCATGCCGAAGCCGGTCTACAACGACAACGGCTCGGGCATGCACTGCCACCAGTCCCTGTGGAAGGGCAGCGAGCCGCTGTTCTACGACGAGAAGGGCTACGCGGGTCTGTCCGACCTCGCCCGCTGGTACATCGGCGGCCTGCTGGAGCACTCCTCCGCCGTCCTGGCGTTCACCAACCCGACCGTGAACTCCTACCGCCGCCTGGTCAAGGGCTTCGAGGCCCCGGTCAACATGGTCTACTCGCAGGGCAACCGCTCCGCCGGCATCCGCATCCCGATCACGGGCACCAACCCCAAGGCCAAGCGCCTGGAGTTCCGCGCCCCGGACCCATCCTGCAACCCGTACCTCGCGTTCGCGGCGCAGCTGATGGCCGGCCTGGACGGCATCCGCAACCGCATCGAGCCGGCCGACCCGATCGACAAGGACCTCTACGAGCTCCCGCCGGAGGAGGCCAAGGACATCAAGAAGGCCCCGGGCACCCTGGAGGAGGCCCTGCTGGCCCTCGAGGCCGACCACGAGTTCCTGCTGGCCGGTGACGTGTTCACCGAGGACCTCATCGAGACCTGGATCGACTACAAGCGCGAGAACGAGCTCAAGCCGCTGTCGCTCGTCCCGCACCCGCTTGAGTTCCAGCTCTACTACGGCGTCTAAGAGGAGAACGTAGCGGCGGCGCCGCCAGTCCTTATCGAGTCCGCCCCGGCTGCGATCGCAGCCGGGGCGGACTCCTCCGTTTCCGGCCTCAGACATGCGTCCGTGTCCAATGTCGTAGTCGCGGACTCGTGCCTCATGCCAGCCGGCACCGTCCTGGTGTCCTGGCTGGCCCGAATGAGCAATGAGGCGGACAAGTGCTGGAGGTCATGGACCCGGAGCCCCTCAGGCACCGCGGATACCGGCCGCGTCACTGAGGAGGGCCGCTTGACGGCACGGGCGCCGACCAGGTGCTCCGCCGAGTCCTCCCGTGTCCCGATCGTAACCGTCACAATCGTCGATTCGCCCAGGCCCACCCGTAGTTTGGGGAAGCTTCATTACTTCGATCAGGGGGATGCCATGAAGACATGGAAGAAGTTGGTGGCGGGCACGACCGTGGCAGGAACTCTGCTGGGGGGTTTCGGGCTCGCCGGTGTTGCTGTCGCCGCTCCACCGGAGCCCGTCACGTTCACCGACATCTGGCGGTGTGACGGCTTCAAGGTCCAGGTGGAGGCCGAGGGCGACGCGGGGTTCATTGAAGTCCCCGGCTTGGACGAGTTCATCACCACGTCGCCGAACACCACTGTGACACTGACAAATCTCAAGAACGGCAACAGCGTCACCTACAAGGTCAATGGCACGTTCCACATCGAGAGCGACGGCAGGCTCACTGTGGTCACGGCAACCGGGGTGAATCTCTTGTCGACCCCTGAACCCGGCATCTATCTGATCTCGGGCAATGTCACTTTCACCGTCCGGGGGAAGAAGGAGATCGAACGGTTCTCTGGACCCGGCAACGTCACGGACGTTTGTGAGGTCCTGGCCTAGACGGTATGTAGTGACCGCCCGGGTGCGCTGGGGGTTGCGGGCCGGGGCCTCACTCACTGA
>NZ_BMEQ01000007.1 GCF_014636775.1 Kocuria dechangensis | reverse complement strand
AGGCGCCGTCGGCCTGGAAGTTCGAGCGCGCCGGGCACCGGGTGCGGGAGCTGCTGGAGCCGGCCGATCCACGGGCTCGGCCTCGCGCCGACATCGGCCACGTACCGGAAGCTGGCGCAGGTCGCATTGCTCCCCTCCGTGAGCGAGGCTCTGGCTAGCGAGGAGCGGGCGGATGTCCTGGGACAGGCTGGGCGCGGCGCTCGAGGTGCTGACCAGCCTCTGAGTTTCGAGGGGAGGCGCAGGTCTGCAGTATTGCCACATTTCTGTGATTCCTTGGAGGTCTGCCAGGAGCATGGAATGCGCAGGGTGCTGACTTTTCGTGAATTCTGTTCCAGGGATCAGGGCTTACGCTCTTCGGCGTCCCCGTCTCGCAAAACCCTTTGGGTTCCGAAGCACTCCTATTTCTGTGAGTGGCTTATGGCCTGCTGAAACACCTATAGGGCATTTTCTTCGGCTACTCTCTGGACTGTGAAACGACCCCTAAATGGGGGACGTGTGGAGAGAGGCTTCCCTCGAGGGGTCGGAGATCGAAGGAGCAGTCGTGGAGCTCATCGCACAGACAGTGCCGGCCTGGTTGGTGGTGGTCGCAGGCCTGATCGGTCTCCTCGTGGGCTCCCTTCTGCCCGGCATCGTCGTGCGCCACAGCCCATCCGGGGAGGATGCCAGGTCCGCCCCCTCCGGGCTGCTCCTCGCACTGGTTACGGCAGGTCTCTTCGTGATTGTGTCCATGCATTTCGGACTGTCCTGGCAGTTGCCGGCCTACTTCTTCTTCGCTGCCGTAGCGGTGGTGCTCACGGTCGTCGACGCCCGGCACCGGCTCCTGCCCAATGCAGTGGTGGTGCCGGCTCTCGGCATCGGCACCGTGCTCCTGGCGCTTGCTGCCGCGGGAGAAGCAGACTGGGGCGCTCTGGTACGCGCCCTGTTCGGCGGGCTGGTGCTCTTCGTGGTCTACCTGATCCTGGCGCTGATCTCGCCGGCGGGGCTGGGAATGGGTGACGTGAAGCTCGCCGCCGTTCTGGGGACATTCCTCGGCTTCCAGGGGTGGGGGACGGTCTTCGTCGGAGCGGTGCTGGCGTCCGTCGTCGGGGCCGTGGTGGGACTCGTCGTCCTGGCATCCCGGCGGGGTGGTCTGCGCAGTGATGTGCCGTTCGGACCATCGATGCTGGTGGGAGCCATGGTGGCGGTTCTCTGGGGAGAAGGGCTGGCGCGGAACTACCTGCTGCCGGCGTTCTACTGAGTCTCTTCCAGGTCGGTCCGATGCAGATGAATGCGCTCTGCTGCCTGGTCGCGTGACGGTTTTCGACGTCCCCCGAAGTGCATGCAAAGAAATGCTTGCTGGAATGAGTGTGCGACAGCTAATCTCATTTACAGGTCAGCAGCCCGGTACGGGGAGAGCCGCAAGGCAATACCGACAAAAGCTGACGGACCTTTTCTAATCACTCTCTCGCATTGAATTAGGAGTAATCATGCTGCCTCTCTTCATCACCCTCCAGACCCTCTTCGGCGACGCCAAGGCCCGCCTCTCCGGCGAGGAGAAGGGCGCCACCGCTGTCGAGTACGGCCTGCTCATCGGCCTCGTCTCGATGGTGCTCATCACCGCGATCGTGCTGCTCGGGCCGGCGTTCACCACCATGATGAACAACATCATCGCCCAGCTTCCCTGATCGCAGGATCCAGATCGCGCCGCGGCGTCCCCTGCGGGGGCGCCGCGGCGCGGCACGTTCCGGCTCGAAGGAGGGGACCATGAGCCGTATTCGTTCCGAACGCGGAGCTGTGGCGGTCGAGTTCGCACTCGCCGTTCCGCTTCTACTCACTATTCTTCTGGGCATTGTCGAGATGGGGCTCGCTTTCAATGCACAGATTTCCGTCACCCATGCCGCTCGGGAAGCGGTACGGACCATGGCAGTCCAGGACGATCCCGCCGCTGCTCGGACAACGGCCATTGCAGCAGCGCCCTCGCTCACTCCGGCACTGACCGCCGGCGAGATCGCGGTGACGCCCACAGACTGCACCGCCGGCAACACTGCCACGGTCACGATTCTGCACAACCACGACTTCGTGTCGGGATTCTTCGGCACCGGGGTCACCATTCGAGGAACGGCGGCCATGCGATGCGGCGGATGATCCAGTTGTTGCGGCGCGGAGAGCGCGGGGGGATCTCCGTGATCGTCGCCCTGTCGCTGGTGGTCCTGCTCGGCGCAGCTGCAGTCGCCGTCGACACCGGCGCTCTCTATGCGGAACGAGCTGAACTGCAGAGCGGGAGCGATGCCGCGGCGCTGGCCATCGCGCAGGACTGTGCCATCGGCAGTTGCGGGGATCCGGGCGCGACTGCTCAGACCTTCGCCAACTCGAACGCCAAGGACAGCGCCGCCAATGTCGACGCACCGACATTCCCCACCCCTACATCGGTTCGGGTCCGGGCGACCACCCGGGACAGCGGCGGGACGGGCTCGCTCGCGCTGATGTTCGCCCCTCTGATGGGGATCGACGAGGAGACCGTTTCGGCGACCTCGACGGCGGCCTGGGGAAATCCTGCTGGGGGACCGGCCATGCTGCCGCTCGCCTTTTCCTACTGCGTGTTCGACGGCATGCTCGGCGGCGGCATCCAGGTCATCGAGACCCATGGAGTCGACACCGACGACTGCGTGAGCCCTAGCCCGTCAGGTCAGACTCTGCCAGGAAACTTCTCCTGGTTGAGCACACCGTCGGGTGCCTGTGAAATCTACGTCAACAGCGACTCCACAGTCTCGGGCAGTACTGGAGCCAGCATTCCTGGCGACTGCTCGACGTCCGTTCTCAATGCCTCCTTGGTGGGGGAGACGGTGCTCTTGCCCGTCTACGACGAACTCGGTGGCATTGGCGCAGGTGCTTACTACCACATCCGCGGATGGGCGGCCTTCAAGATCTACGGGTGGCGCTTCCCCCACAATGCGGTGAACAACACCGGCATCACCGGCGTCCCCGACAGCTCCTGCACCGGCAGCTGCAACGGCATCATCGGCGAGTTCGTCGAATTCACCACCCTGGACGACGGCTTCACCGTCGGCGGGCCCGATCTGGGCGCGACCGTCGTCGCCCTGACCGAGTAGAAGGATCATCCCGTGAAAGTTCGTGTTCTTGCCGCCGTGATGGCCGTGGTCCTCGCAGTGGTCGGTGCCCTGCTCGTGGCCGGTTACGTTTCCGCCGCCGACGAGCGTGCACTCCAGGGCCTCGAGACGAAGGAGGTCTACGTGGTGGCCACCGAGGTGCCGGCTGAGACCCCTGTGTCCGACCTCGAGGAGCATCTCACCAAGGAGCAGCTTCCGATGAAGGCCGTTTCCGGCGACGCCGTGAACGACCTGTCCGAGTTCAAGGACCGCGTCACGGCGGTCACTTTGAAGCCAGGAGAGCAGGTGCTGGCCAGCCGGCTCGTCGACCTGCAATCCCTCCAGGAGCCCGGGACCGTGGCTCTGCCCAAGGGCTTCCACGAGGTCACTGTCCAGCTCAGTGCGGATCGTGTTGTGGGTGGCCAGGTGAAGGCCGGCGACACCGTGGGAGTGTTCGCCTCCTTCGACGAAGGCCCTGACGGCAAAAAGGCTACTGAACTCGTCTACCACGAGGTGCTTGTCACCAGTGTTCAAGGTGCTCCCACAGCGACGGCGGAGGAACCGGAGGGCAAAGCTCCGGCTGCGGACGCACCTGTCGTCCCCGAGGGCGCGCTGCTGGCAACTCTCGCCCTCAACGCCGCCGAGGCCGAAAAGGTCGTCTTTGCGGCCGAGTTCGGCACCATCTGGCTGTCCAACGAACCGGAAGACGTCGAGAAGAACGACTCCGGCGTCACCATGGAGGACTTTTTCAAATGAGCAGATTCCTTCTCGTCACCTCTGACACGAACTTCGAACAGCGCATCCAGTCCGCCATCGCGGGGCGCATTCCTGGTTCCGTCCAGACCGTCTACAACACCCAGCTCCCAGAGACTCCTGGCGAACTCCTGCAACGAGTGGTCACCGAGCTGCCTCAGGTGCTGTTGCTCGGTCCTGGCGTCCACCCGAACGACGCCCTTCGACTGGCCTCGGTGTTCGACGTCCAGCACCCGGAGATCAGTGTGATCCTCGTGGCCGAAGCGAACCCGGATTTGGCGCTGGCCGCCATGCGAGCCGGTATCCGCGATCTCCTGGAACCTCAGGCGGACACCGACCTCATGCGCGTCATGCTCGAGCGGGCCTGCCATGCCGCGGAGAGCCGGCGCCGGGGGTTCGTGCCGGAAGAACCCATTTCCTCCCGCCCCAGCGGCCGCGTCATAGCGGTGACCTCGCCCAAGGGCGGTGTCGGCAAGACGACGATCGCCGCCAACCTCGCCATCGGGCTCGGTCGGATGGCCCCCATGTCCACGGTGATCGTGGACCTGGACGTTCAGTTCGGCGACGTGGCTTCGGTGCTGAACCTCGTGCCGGAGCACACGCTCTCCGATGCTGTGACGGGTGCTGCGGCGCAGGACACGATGGTGCTCAAAGCATTTCTCAGCGTCCACTCCGCCTCGATCTATGCCCTGTGCACGCCGTTGTCGCCCGCCGAGGCTGACCGCATCACCGCGGACCAGATCAGCCACATGCTGGAGCAGCTGGCCAGCGAGTTCGCGTTCGTCGTGATCGACACCGCCCCCGGGCTCGGGGAGCACACGCTCGCCGCGCTGGAAGCAGCGACCGACGTAGTTTTCCTCTCCGGCATGGACGTCCCGGGCGTCCGGGGCTTGCGGAAAGAGCTCGACGTCCTGAGCGAGCTGCAGATGCTCCCCGGGTGCCGGCACGTGGTGGTCAACATGGCGGACCGCGTCAGCGGACTCTCCGTCCAGGACGTGGAGGCGACCATTCGTACCCCAGTGGACGTGGTGGTGCCCCGTTCCAAGGCCGTGCCCTACTCGACGAACAAAGGTGAGCCCCTGTTGCAGGAGAAATCGCGGGACAAGGCCGCAAAGGCACTCAACGGCCTGGTGGCACGATTCGATCCGTCCAGGACCCTGGAGCCGCGCACGGCCGTTCACCGGCGGGCGGTGCTCCAGTGAAGCTCTCCGACCGCCTCAATGTTGCCCGCGGTGTCGAAGCACCGCCAAAGCCCGAGCCCGTCACCGAGTCGGTCTCTACAGGCGCGGAGAATATGGCGTTCGCGTCCGTGCCCGCCCCTGCGTCCGCACCGGCCGCGCCGCAGGCCGACGCCCTCGCCGCGCTGAAGCAGCGTGTGGGGGAGGCGTTGTTCGAACGGATCGGCAGCAGGCTCAGCGATGCCGGCCTGACGGAGTCGACCTTGCAGTCGTATGCCCGTGAGGAGCTCGCCCAGATCGTGGACGCCGAGCAGGTGCCCCTGACGACCGAGGAGCGGCAACGGCTTGTCCGGCAGATCAGCGACGACGTCCTGGGGTACGGGCCCCTGCAACAGTTCCTCGACGACGAGAGCGTCACGGAGATCATGGTCAACGGACCCGAGCAGATCTTCATCGAGCAGAAGGGACGGGTGCACCTCAGCAACGCCCAGTTCAAGTCCGAGGAGGACCTGCGCCGGGTGATCGAGAAGATCGTCTCGAAGGTGGGGCGCCGCATCGACGAGTCCTCGCCCCTGGTGGACGCGCGCCTCGAAGACGGGTCCCGTGTTAACGCGGTGATTCCGCCTCTGGCGGTGAACGGATCGTCGCTCACCATCCGAAAGTTCGCCGCGGATCCGCTGAAGGTCGCCGATCTCGTCCGGTTCGGCTCCATGAGCCCCGAGATGGCCGAGCTGCTCAACGCCTGCGTCAAGGCACACCTGAACATCCTCATCTCAGGAGGAACAGGTACGGGCAAGACCACGCTGCTGAACGTGATGTCCTCGTTCATCCCGCACGACGAGCGGATCATCACGATCGAGGACGCCGTCGAGCTGCAGTTGCAGCAGGAGCACGTGGTCCGGCTCGAGAGCCGGCCGGCCAACATCGAGGGCAAGGGGGAGATCGGCATCCGCGATCTCGTCAAGAACTCGCTCCGTATGCGGCCCGACCGCATCGTGGTCGGCGAGTGCCGTGGTGGTGAGGCCCTGGACATGCTCCAGGCCATGAACACGGGCCACGACGGTTCTCTGTCGACCATCCACGCCAACTCCCCGCGCGACGTCATCGCCCGTCTGGAGACACTCGTGTTGATGGCGGGCATGGATCTTCCGCTGCGTGCCGTGCGCGAGCAGATCGCCTCGGCCATCGATGTGGTGGTGCAGCTGACCCGTCTCCGCGACGGAACACGCCGCATCACGCACATCACCGAGGTGCAGGGAATGGAAGGAGAGATCGTGACCCTCCAGGACGCGTTCGTCTTCGACTACAGCGCCGGCGTGGACGCCAGCGGTCGATTCCTCGGAAAGGCCGTCTCGACCGGCGTCCGGCCGAGATTCATCGACCGCTTCGAGGAACTGGGGATCCACGTGGATCCCAGGGTGTTCGAGACGTCGATCCCCACGGGACGGTCCCGCTGATGCTGCCCTTCGGAATCCTGCTTCTGCTCGGAGCCCTTCTGCTCCTGATGTTCGTGACTTTCCGGTCTTCCACGCCGCGGCTTCCCGTCGACAGGCGCCGACTGCCTCGGAGTGACGATGCTCCACCGTCGGTGCTGAGCCGGGTCACGGGAATCACCACTCATGCGATCACGGACACCCTCAACCGGTACGGGTGGACGCGATCGATCGCGGACACGCTGGACCGTGCGGGGGTCCGGGCCGCGCCTGCGGATTTTCTCGTCCTGGTCGCGGGCGCCGCAGTCATTGCTTCGCTCTTCGGGGTTCTTCTCGGCGGACCGCTGCTTGGCGCGGTCATGCTGTTGCTGGCACCCCTCGGGGCCAAGATTTTCCTGACGATCAAGCTGGGTGCACGGCAGAGGGCCTTCGCTGACCAGCTCGACGACACCCTGCAGCTGTTGGCAGGCAGTCTCCGGGCGGGTCACAGTCTGCTTCGTGCCATCGACGCCGTCTCCAAGGAGGCGCAGGCTCCCACCACGGATGAGCTGGCTCGGGTCGTGAACCAGAACCGACTCGGTCGAGATCTCAACGACGCGCTTGAGCAGACCGCGCAGCGGATGGACAACCAGGACTTCAGCTGGGTCGCGCAGGCCATCGGCATCCACCGCGAGGTGGGTGGCGACCTGGCTGAGGTTCTGGATCAGGTGGGCCAGACGATTCGTGAGCGAAATCAGATCCGACGACAGGTCAAGGCGCTCAGTGCGGAGGGCAAGATGTCCGCGTACATTCTCATGGCCCTGCCGTTCATCGTGCCCACCGTCATCACCATCATGAATCCTCCGTTCATCGAGCCGTTCTTCGACAGCATCTACGGCTATGGGCTGCTCATTCTCGGACTGCTCATGCTGACCGCCGGCGGACTGTGGATGCGCAAGATCGTCAGCTTCAAGTTCTGATGCCCGACCACTTCCGAATTTGACCCAGGAGAACTGTCTTGTCGCCCCTCACTCTTGCCAGCGGCGCCCTCGCCGCCGCACTGGTCCTCGCCATGTGGGCAGTGCTGACCACCGCCGGATCCTCGACCCGTCAGATCCGCGACAACCTGGGCCGAGGCCTGACCGCGGACGTCGTCGTGGAGAACGGCCGTGGAGGTTCCGGACTGGGCTTTGCCCGGCGCCTGACCACCCCCAAGGGCGTGGCGCGTCTCGACCGGCTGCACTCGCTCGCGGGTCGTCCCGCCGCGTGGCCGCTTTCCCGGCTTCTTGCACTCAAGCCCCTCCTGGCAGGGGCAGGTCTCCTCTTCGGGCTGTTCCTCCTCAGTGTGAGCCCTGGCGGGCGGATGCTGGCACTTGTCATCGTCCTCACCGGGGTGGCGTACTTCGTTCCGGACCTCTTGCTCTACAGCCGAGGAATCGAACGGCAGAAGGCCATCGGACTGGAGCTGCCCGACACCCTCGACCAGATGATGATCGCCGTCGAGGCCGGCCTGGGTTTCGAATCAGCCATGTCGCGAGCCGGGGAGAACGGCAAGGGTCCTCTGGCCGAGGAAATCCTCCGGACGCTCCAGGACATGCGCGTGGGGATGCCTCGCAAGGAGGCCTACCTGGCCCTGGAGGAGCGCACCAATGTTCCGGATCTGCGAGCCTTCACCCGATCGGTCATCCAGGCGGACGTCTACGGCATTTCCATCAGTACCGTGCTGCGAACCCAGGCCAACGAGATGCGCCTCAAGCGGCGGATGCGAGCCGAGGAACAAGCGATGAAGATCCCTGTCAAGATCGTCATGCCCCTCATGCTGCTCATCCTGCCCGTGCTCCTCATCGCCATCATGGGTCCTGTGGTTCTGGGAGCCATGGAACTTTTCTGATCAGCGCGGAGGCATGAGCCTTGTTCGTCCCTGACGGCGAAAGGCTCACGACAAGCGGGGCCAAGGACATCCATCGGAGCCACTGCCGCAGGACTCAGGCACTGAAATCTTGCTGTGGCCAGATGCTCTCCAAGTGAAACGAGGACCATGGTCCTGGGACAACGCCGCGCGAGCGTAAGGTCTTCTCGAAGCCTCCGGCACCATCCCCGTGCCCCGGGCGCTCGGCACGACCCCTCCAGGAGAACCACCATGACCACCCCCATGCCCTCGTCACGGCGCCCCGGGACCGCCTGATGGGTAAGCTCTACTTCCGCCACGGCGCCATGAACTCGGGCAAGTCCACCATCCTGATCCAGGCCGCGCACAACTACGAGGAGCGCGACCAGAAGGTGCTCGTCGCCAAGCCGGCGATCGACTCCAAGGGCGCGGACACCGTCGTCTCGCGGCTGGGGGAGTCCCGGAAGGTCGACCTCCTGCTGGACGCCGGCGATCCCGCCCGCGACCTCTTCCGGGCAGCCGTCGAGGAGCACGGCCCGGTGCACTGCCTCCTGGTGGACGAGGCCCAGTTCCTGACCCCGGCCCAGGTCGACGACCTGCTGCGGATCGCCGTGCTCGACGGCGTCCCGGTGCTCGCCTACGGACTGCGCACCGACTTCCGCACCGAGGTCTTCCCCGGCTCCGCGCGGCTGCTCAGCATCGCCCACACGGTGGAGGAGCTGCGCACGATCTGCCGCTGCGGCTCCAAGGCGATGTTCAACGCCCGGCTGATCGACGGGGAGTTCGTCTTCGAGGGGGACCAGGTCGCGATCGACGGCGTGGAGGTCACCTACGAGTCGATGTGCGCCGCCTGCTACCTGGAGCACTCCGGCGGCCGGCTGAACTGAGCCGAGCCCGGCACTCAGCGGAGCCCGTCGTGCGGGAGAGACCCCGGATATGCAGAAGGCCCCGGACCGATCGGTCCGGGGCCTTCTGCTGTTGGTCGGGATGACAGGATTTGAACCTGCGACCTCGTCGTCCCGAACGACGCGCGCTACCAAGCTGCGCCACATCCCGTGAAGCATCCGGCGTCCTGCCGGAAACAACTGCTCCATCATAGCCATCCCCCTGCGCGGGTGCGAAATCGGATCCTCGCGGGCGTGTTGGAGTCGGTGGCACGTCCCCAAAAACATGGACAAAAGTTATTGACCGACCAGTAACCTGCCTGTGAGCATATGCAAATCCTTGTCATCGGCACGATGACTGTGAAACGCGTCACGGCCGGACACCCCGGCCGTCGCTCACCAGGAGGTCCCATGTCCGCTCGCAAGCCCAGCCGCTGGATCACGTCGGCAGCACTCGCCGGCGCCCTGACGCTCACCGCGTCGAGCGCGGTCGCCGCCCCCACGCGCGACAGCAGCAACAACAACACCACCTTCAAGATCACCCAGGCCGTCACCGAGGAGAAGCTGCTCTCCCACCTGACGGCGCTCCAGGGGATCGCGGACTCCAACGACGGCACCCGTGCCTCGGGCACTCCCGGCTACCAGGCCAGCGTCGACTACGTGGTCGGCAAGCTGCAGGCCGCCGGCTACACCCCGGAGGTCCAGGAGTTCAGCTTCCCGTTCTTCCAGGAGGTCGTCCCCACCACCGTCACGGCGGACGGCACGACCCTGGCCACCGAGGACGTCGCGATCATGTCCTACTCCGGCTCCGGCAACGTCGCGGCCCCGGTCCAGGCCGTGGACACCACCGGTGCCCGCGTGGTCAGCACCAGCGGCTGCGAGGCGGAGGACTTCGCCGGCTTCACGGCGGGCAGCGTGGCCCTCCTGCAGCGCGGCACCTGCTCCTTCGCGCAGAAGGCCGCGAACGCCGAGGCCGCCGGTGCGTCGGCCGTGCTGATCTTCAACACGGGCCTGGACGGCAGCGAGGGCGTCGTCAACGGCACCCTGGGCGAGCCCGGCGTCACCACCCTGCCGGTGGTCGGGCTGAGCTACCGGGCCGGCGTCGAACTGCTGGACGCGCAGGAGGTGTCCGTGACCGCGGAGACCGTCTCCGAGACCCGCACGACCTACAACGTCCTCGCCGAGACCGGCACGGGCGACCCCGCGAACACCGTCATGGTGGGCGCCCACCTCGACGGCGCGCCGGAGGGCCCGGGGATCAACGACAACGGCACCGGCTCCGCGGGCATCCTCGCCATCGCGGAGGCCATGGCCAAGACGAAGACCGAGAACAACGTGCGCTTCGCCTGGTGGGGCGCGGAGGAGCTCGGCCTGCTGGGCGCCGAGCACTACGTCTACGACCTCGCGGAGAACGACCCCGCCGCGCTCGAGGACATCGCGCTGTACCTCAACTTCGACATGATCGGCTCCCCGAACTACGGCCGCTTCGTCTACGACGGCGACGGCTCGGCCTTCGGCCCGGACGTCTCCGCGGAGGCGCCGGAGGGCTCCGGGGCGATCGAGGCGGCGTTCCACGAGTACTTCGGCTCCGTGGGCCTGGCCTCGGGCGAGACCGAATTCAGCGGCCGCAGCGACTACGGGCCGTTCATCGAGGTCGGCATCCCGGCCGGCGGTCTCTTCACCGGCGCCGAGGGCGTGAAGACCGAGGAGCAGGCGGCGCTGTTCGGCGGCGAGGCCGGCCAGGCCTACGACTCCTGCTACCACACGGCCTGCGACAGCATCGGCAACGTCAGCGTCCAGGGCCTGGGCGAGATGTCCGACGCGGCGGCCGCCGTCGTCCTGCGCTACGCGATGTCCACCCACGACGTCAACGGCGAGGGCGAGCCCTACCGGCAGAAGGGCAAGGGCGTCACGGGCCATCCCAAGGGCAAGGACCGCGGCCACGGCCCGCACGAGCACCGGGCCGAGCAGGCGACCGCCTGACCGGCAGCGGCACCACGGAACGGCCCCGCCGGGGCGCGCACGCGCCCCGGCGGGGCCGTTCCCTTTCCCAAAAGGTGCCGAATCATTGATCCCGCGGCGGTGAGCTGGAACCCTGTGCGTATCGCCTGGTCAGAGCCAGAAGCACCAGAGCGGGAAACAGCAGGGCTGGAAACACCAATCGACCACGGTCGAGCCCCCGATCGGCCCCTGCCCCGGGAGGACCCGTGTCCCAGCACCAGCACCACCGCCAACAGCGGCACCACCATCAGCGCCGCCTGACCGCCGTCGCCGCGCTGGCCGGCGCCCTGACGCTCACCGTGCCCAGCGCGGTGGCCGCGCCCGTCACGAGCCCGGCAGCAGGCCCCGCACCGGCCGCCGCCGACGCCGCGGCGATCACCGAGGCGGTCTCCGCCGAGCGGGTGATGTCCCACCTTGAGGTCTTCCAGGGCATCGCGACGGCCAACCAGGGCAACCGGGCCTCGGGCACCCCCGGCTACCGGGCCAGTGCCGACTACGTGGTCGGCCGGCTGCGCGCCGCCGGCTACGCCCCGCGGGTCCAGAAGTTCACGTTCCCGTACTTCCAGGAGGCCGCCCCCACGAAGGTCGTGGTCCCGGGCCCGGAGGGCGCTCCCAGGACGCTGACCCCTGCTGAGGCCCTGATCATGGAGTACTCCGGCTCCGGCAGCGTGACCGCGCCGGTGCAGGCGGTGGACACGACCGGGTCGCGGGAACCCAGCACCAGCGGGTGCGAGGCGGAGGACTTCGCCGGCTTCACGGCGGGCAGCGTGGCCCTCCTGCAGCGCGGCACCTGCCCCTTCGCGCAGAAGGTCGACAACGCCGAGGCGGCCGGCGCGTCCGCGGTCCTGATCTTCAACTCCGGCACGGAGGGCAACGAGGGCGTCGTCAACGGCAGCCTCGTCACCCCGGAGGCGACGACGCTGCCGGTGGTGGGCCTCAGCTACGCCGCGGGCACCGCGCTGCTGGCCGGCGGCACGGTGACCGTCACCACGCAGGTGATCTCCGAGAACCGCGAGACCTACAACGTGATCGCCGAGACCGCCTCGGGCGACGCCGGGAACACCGTGGTGGTCGGCGCCCACCTCGACAGCGTGCTGGAGGGCCCGGGGATCAACGACAACGGCTCCGGCTCGGCCGGCATCCTGACCATCGCCGAGGCCATGGCCGGGACGACGACCGCGAACAAGGTGCGGTTCACCTGGTGGGGCGCCGAGGAGTCGGGCCTGCTCGGCTCCAAGCACTACGTCGCGGACCTGAAGACCACCAGCCCCGCCGCGCTGGAGGACGTCGCGCTGTACCTGAACTTCGACATGATCGGCTCCCCGAACTACGGCCGCTTCGTCTACGACGGCGACCACTCCGCGTTCGCCCCCGTCAAGGTCCCGGCGACCCCGGCGACCCCCACGACCCCGGGGACCCCCGAGACCACCGTGACGGCCCCGGCCGGCTCGGGCGCGATCGAGGCCGCCTTCCACCAGTACTTCGGCTCCGTGGGGCTGGCCTCGGGCGAGACCCAGTTCAGCGGCCGCAGCGACTACGGCCCGTTCATCGCGGAGGGCATCCCCGCCGGCGGCCTCTTCACGGGCGCCGAGGGCCGCAAGACCGTGGAGCAGGCCGCGCTGTTCGGCGGGCGGGCCGGCATCCCCTACGACCTCTGCTACCACCAGGCGTGCGACGACATCAGCAACGTCAACAGCCAGGGCCTGGACGAGATGGCCGACGCGGCCGCCGCCGTCGTCGTGCGCTTCGCGACGTCCACGCACGACGTCAACGGGAAGGGCGAGCCCGCAGCACCGCAGGACCCGGGAGCGACGGGTCAGCCGGGCGGCCAGGACCAGGGACAGGGCCTGGACCACCACGCCGGGGACCAGCCCCAGGGCTGAGGACGGGACCGTCGCCCTCCGGGGGACTTCCGAGGCGGGAACCGGCGACGACGACGTCCCTGCGCGTCACAATGGGAGATCATGACCGGTCGACCCCGCCGTTCCCTCCTCCTCGCCGCCGCGCTGCTGCTCGGTGCGGGCCCCGCCGCGGCCACGGGGCTCCCTGCGGCCGGCGCCGCCGCGGCGCCGGCCGAGGCCCCCGTGCCGTCCCCGCGGGAGTGGGTCCAGTACCGGCTGACCCCCGAGAAGAACCCCGTGATCGCCACCGACGGCTCGGTCGACCCGACCGAGGACGGCTTCGCCCTGCCGGACGAGGTCCGCTCCACCCCCGTGGTGCTCGGCGACCGGCTGTACGCGGGCACCCGCGGCACCCTGCACGCCTTCGACCTCGCCACCGGCGAGCAGCTGTGGCGGGCGGAGGCCCCCCACCGGATCCACTCCGAGATGATCGTCTCGGGCGGCACCGTCTGGGTGGGCTACGGGGACCGGGGCGAGGAGCGGCAGGACGGCCGCCGCGGTGACGGCCCCGGCGGGGTGCTGGCGCTGGACGCCGCGACCGGTGAGCAGCAGTGGCAGTACGAGGTGGACGGGCACGTCATGCCGACGCCCGTCCTGCACGACGGGCGGATCCACGCCGCCGCGGGCGACCGCCGCCTGCACGTGATCGACGCGGCGACGGGGGAGGGGATCGAGCAGGTCCACGTCGGCTCGCTCATGAGCAAGGCCGCCCCCGCCGCCGCCGACGGCGTGCTCTACACCGCCGGGCTGCGCCCCGAGCCGAAGCTCGTCGCCTACGACATGGAGGCGCGCGCCATGGCGTGGGAGACGCCGCTGCCGCAGGCCGACTCCGGGCTCGACGACGTGCCGCCCGCCGTGTCCGGGGGAGTGGTGGTCACGACCTCGCACCGGGACGTCGTCCCGGCCGAGCGCCTCGAGCACTGGGCGCACGGTGTCGACGCCGCCACGGGCGAACCCCTCTGGGAGGTGCTGCTCGGGGACGGGCCGTTCGTGGCCGACAGCAAGGCGGGAGCCCCGGTGGTCGCCGACGGCGTCGTCCACGTGGGCAGCCCCACCACGCAGCGGCTCCACGCGCTGGACCTGCGCACCGGCGAGGAGCTGTGGTCCACCGACTCCGGGCCCGTCAAGGCGGCGCCCGCCGTCGTCGACGGCACGGTGGTCTACACGACCACCACGGGGGAGCTGGGCGCTCTCGAGGCCGGGACCGGGCGGCCGCTGGGCGCCCAGCAGGTCTCGCAGCAGCCGCTCGCCCCGGCCGGTCCCGTGGTCGTCGACAACGCCGTCCTGGCCGGCGGGCACGACGGCCGGGTGCACGTGGTGCCCCTGGCCGCACTCACGAACGGGAGCGCCCGGAGCCTGCTGAGCCTCGTCATCGGCGGCGCCCTGGTCGTCGCCGTCATCGCCGCCGCGGTGATCGGCACGGCCGTGTGGCAGTCCGTCCGCCACGACTGAGCGCGGGTGCCACGACCGGTGCCGGGGACATCTGAGCGCAGGGTGTTGACGGGTCCTGGACCACGTGCTTGCCTGTGCGAACACGGTCGCCGGCCCGGCGGCGGCGCACCGGTCACGGCCCTCCCGGCCTCCGACCCCGAGGAAGACATGGTCCGCAGCAGGCACAGTCCCTGGTGGCGGTCCGCCGCGCTCGCGGCGGCGCTCTCGATCGCCGTCACCGCCGGCACAGCGCTTCCCGCCCACGCGCAGCTCGACGACGCCACGCGCCGGATCACGGAGGCCGTCTCCGCCGACCGGCTGCGGGCCCACCTGCAGGCGTTCGACGACATCGCGAAGGCCCACGACGGCAACCGTGCCTCCGGCACGAGCGGCTACCGGGCGAGCGTCGACCACGTGGTGGGCGCGCTGCGAGAGGCCGGCTACGACCCGCGGCTCCAGACGTTCCGCGTGCCGTACTTCGAGGTGGTCGCCCCGGCGACGGTCGCGACCGTCGCCGGCGACGGCGCGCGCACCCGCCTGCCCTCCCGGGAGGTCGCGGTGCTGGCCTACTCCGTCTCCGGCGAGGTGACCGGCCGGCTGCAGGCCGTGGACACGGACGGCTCCCCCGGGGACAGCACCAGCGGCTGCGAGTCGGGGGACTTCGAGGACTTCGACCCGGGCAGCGTCGCCCTCGTCCAGCAGGGCGAGTGCTCCTCGGCGCGGAAGGCCGCCAACGCGGAGGCGGCCGGCGCCTCCGCCGTGCTCGTCTTCGGCTCCGGGGAGCGGCGCCACGACCGGCCCGTCAGGGGCTCCCTGGAGGAACCGGGCGCCGTCACCGTGCCGGTGATCGGGCTGAGCCACCAGGCCGGGGTCGAGCTGCTGGACGCGCAGGAGGTGTCCGTGACCGCCGAGACCGTCTCCGAGATGCGCGAGACCTACAACGTGATCGCCGAGACGGCCGCGGGCGACCCCGGGAACACCGTGCTGCTCGGCGCCCACCTCGACGGCGACCCGGAGAGCCCCGGGATCAACGACAATGGCTCCGGCTCCGCGGCCGTCCTCGCGGTCGCGGAGGTGCTGGCGGACACGGAGGTCGAGAACACCGTCCGGTTCGCCTGGTGGGGCGGCGAGGAGATCGACCTCCTGGGATCCCGCCACTACGTCGCGGATCTCGCCGCCGGCGACCCGGCCGCGCTCGAGAGCGTCGCGGCGTACCTGAACCTCGACATGATCGGGTCGGCGAATCCCGGCCGCTTCGTCTACGACGGCGACGGCTCCCGATACGGGGACCACGACTCCCTCGATGCCCCGGCCGGGTCCGGCGCGATCGAGGAAGCCTTCCACGAGTACTTCGACGCCGTGGGCCTGACGTCGGGAGAGACCGAGCTCGACGGGGAGAGCGACTACGTCGCGTTCCTCCAGGCCGGCATCCCGGTCGGGGGTCTGTACACGGGCGCCGACGAGACGATGAGCGGCCGGGAGGCGAGGCGCTTCGACGGCCGGGCCGGCGAGCCCTACGACCCGTGCTACCACCGGGCCTGCGACGACATCACCAACATCGACCTCCAGGGCCTCGAGGAGATGAGCGACGCCGCGGCCGCCGTGGTCCTGCGCTACGCGGCGTCCGCCGACGGCGGCGTGGACCCGGCTCCGCCCTTCGCCGGGCCCGGGGCCGACGGCCCGCTGGCGGCCCTCCTGGGCGTTCTCGCGGTGGGGGCGGTGGGTCTCACGACCCTGCTGGTGGTGCGGCGGAGAAGGCGCGGCCCGGCCGGCTGACAGCCGGGCCCGGTGGCCGCGCCACGATGGATCAGCAGGCTGATCAGTGCGATGCTGGACGGCATGACCCGCACCGGTTCCCCTCGGGGCGTCCTCTTCGACGTCGACGGCACCCTCATCGACTCCAGCTACCTGCACACCGTCGCCTGGTGGCACGCCTTCAACCAGAAGGGCTGGGACGTCCCCATGGCCCGGATCCACCGGCTCATCGGCATGGGCTCCGAGCAGCTGATCGACGAGTTGCTGCCCGCCGACCGGGACCGGGACCAGGACGAGTCCATCGGCGACGCCCACGGCTCGCTGTTCTCCGTCCACTGGGCCGGGCTCAAGCCCACCCGGGGCGCCGCGGAGCTGGTGCGCCGGTGCGCCGACGCCGGCCTGGTCGTGGTCCTGGCGTCGTCGTCGAACGCGACGGAGGTGGCGGCCATGCGTCAGGCGCTCGGCACGGACGACGTCCTCACCGCCGTCACCACCGCCACGGACGCCGAGCGCAGCAAGCCCGCCCCGGACATCTTCGCCGCGGCCCTCGAGGCCGGCGGGCTGCGCGCTGAGGACGCGATCGTCGTGGGCGACGCCCGGTGGGACGTCGTCTCCGCCCGCGAGCTCGGCCTCGACACCGTCGGCCTCACCAGCGGAGGGATCAGCGAGGGCGAGCTGCGGGAGGCCGGCGCCGTGGCCGTGTACGCCGACCCGCAGGCGCTGCTCGACGACTTCGACCACAGCCCGCTCGCCCGGCTCCTCGCCGGCGACTGACCCCCAGGAGAGCCCTGTGCCCACCGACGCCCCACGCCCCCTCCTCGTCTTCGACGTCAACGAGACGCTGTCCGACATGCGCCCCCTGCGGGGCGTCTTCGAGGAGCTCGGCGTGCCCGGGCTGCTCGCCGAGACGTGGTTCGCGGCGGTGCTCCGGGAGGGCTTCGCGCTCGCCGTCAACGGCGAGGCCCGGCCGTTCGCCGAGCTGGGGCGGGAGACGGCCCGCGGGCTGTTCGCCCTCCACCGGCCGGACGGGGACGTCGACGCGGCCGTGCAGCGCGTCCTCGACGGGGTGCAGGCGCTGCCGGTCCACGCCGACGTCCCGCCCGGCATCGAGGCGCTCGTCGCGGCCGGCTACCGGCTCACGGCCCTGACCAACGGCTCCGCGGCCACGGCGGAGGGCCTGCTCGAGCGCGGGGGAGTGGGGCAGCACTTCGAGCACGTGCTCTCCGTGGAGAACGCGCCGTGCTGGAAGCCGTCCTCGGAGGCGTACTCGTGGGCCGGCGGCGTCTGGGACGTGCCCCTCGAGCGGACGGTCATGGTCGCCGTGCACCCGTGGGACCTCCACGGCGCGGCCCGGGCGGGGATGCGCACCGCGTGGATCGACCGCCACGGCGCACCCTGGCCCGTGTACGCGCGCACCCCCGACCTCCGCGTGTCGGGGGTGCCGCAGCTGCTGGACCGTCTGACCGGCGGCGCGCCCGGGCTCAGAGACTGACGACCATCTTGCCGGTGTTCGCCCCGGCGAGCAGGTCGATGAAGGCCTGCGGGGCGTTCTCGAGGCCTTCGCGCACGGTCTCGTCCCAGCTGATCTCGCCTGCGGCCAGCCAGCCGGCCATCTTCTCCCGGAACTCGGGGGCCATGCCCTGGTGGGCGCCCACGAGGAAGCCCTGCAGGGACAGCAGCTTGCCGATGGCCAGCGCGAGGTTCCGGGGCGCGGCCGGGGGCTCAGTGGCGTTGTACTGCGAGATCGCCCCGCACAGGCAGACGCGGCCACGGGTGTTGAGGGTCGCGATGGCGGCCTCGAGGTGCTCGCCGCCCACGTTGTCGAAGTAGACGTCGATGCCCTCCGGAGCCGTCTGCCGCAGCTGCTCCAGCACCGGGCCGTCGTGGTAGTCGAAGGCCGCGTCGAAGCCGAGCTCCCGCAGGCGGGCGACCTTCGCGGGCGACCCGGCGCTGCCGACGACCCGCGCGGCGCCGCTGAGCCGGGCGATCTGGCCCACCATGGAGCCGACGGCCCCCGCGGCTCCCGAGACGAACACCGTGTCCCCGGGCTGGAACCGGGCGGCGGCCATGAGCCCGGCGTAGGCGGTGAGGCCGGGCATCCCCAGCACGCCCAGGTACGCGGACTTCGGCGCCAGGGCGGGGTCCACGGCGGAGACGGCGCCGGCGTCGAGCACCGCGTGCTCACGCCAGCCGGCGCCGTGCAGGACCGTGGTCCCGACCGGCACCTCGGGGCTCTCCGACGCGACGACCTCGCCCACGGCCCCGCCGTCGAGCGGGGCGTCCAGCTGGAACGGGGGGACGTAGGAGCGGACGTCGTTCATCCGGCCGCGCATGTAGGGGTCCACGGACATGACGCGGTTGGCCACCACGACCTGTCCGGCGCCGGGGCGGGGCAGGTCGACCTCCTCGAGCCGGAAGTTCTCGGCGGTGGGGGCCCCGCTCGGGCGGGAGGCGAGGACGATCTGTCGGCTGCGGGTGGGCTGGGTCATCTGTTCTCCAGGTCTGTCGAAGGGGCGAGGGGGACGGGGATCAGTCATCCACGACGCTGAGGGTGACCTCGATGTTGCCGCGGGTGGCGTTCGAGTACGGGCACACCTGGTGCGCCTTCTCGACCAGGTCCTGCGCCGCGTCCTGGTCCAGCCCCGGGACCACGACCTCCAGGGTGACCTCCAGGGCGAATCCGCCCTGGCCGTTGCCGCCGATGCCCACGCGGGCCCCCACGCTGGAGTCGCCGAGCTTGACCTTCTCCTGGCGGGCGACGGCCTGCATCGCGGAGTGGAAGCACGCGGCGTAGCCCGCGGCGAACAGCTGCTCGGGGTTGGCGCCGTCGCCGGAGCCGCCCATCTCCTTCGGGACGGCCAGGGCGAGGTCGACCCGCCCGTCGGTGGTGCGGGCGCGGCCGTTGCGGCCGGCGCCGGTGGCGAGCGCTTCTGCGGTGTAGACGGTCTCCATGGGTTTACTCCTCGTTGTCGTTGTCGTTGTTGTCGTTCTTGGCGCTGGTGGCGTCCTCGGGGGCGCCGATCCTCCGTGCGAGGCGGCGGAGGGTGGCCATCTCCTCGACCGTGAGCCCGGAGGCCTCCAGGACGCGGCGCTGGACCTCGGGGGCGCGCTCGCGCAGCCGCGAGCCGGCGTCCGTGAGGTGGACGGTGACCCGCCGCTCGTCCGCCGGGTCCCGGTGCCGCTCGAGCAGGCCGCAGCCCTCCATGCGCTTGAGCAGGGGGGAGAGCGTGCCGCTGTCCAGGCGCAGGCGCGCGCCCAGGGCGGAGACGGTCTGCCCGTCCTCCTCCCAGAGGGCCAGCAGGGCCAGGTACTGCGGATAGGTCAGCCCCAGCTCCGCCAGGGGCGCGCGGTAGGCCGCGGTGGTGGCCCGGGAGGCCGCGTACAGGGCGAAGCACAGCTGTGCGTCGAGCCGGAGGTCTGCGTCCATGCCCGTACTATTGCACGCAATTCAATTGTGCACAACTGGAAGAGAGGCCCCCGAGCGCCGGGTCAGCGGGTCGCCGCCTCCAGGAACTCGAGCACGTGGCGGTAGTCGTGGCCGGTGGCCTCCGTCATGCCCTGCTCGCACGTCCGGTTCAGGGACGCGTAGGCCTCGAAGCGGCGCTCGTCGACCTCCCGCGCCTCGGCGGCCGTGGCGGACGCCGTGAATTCCGGGTGCAGCATGCCGCGGTCCCCGGCGTAGGCGCAGCAGCCCCAGGCCTTGGGCACCACCACGTCGTCGCTGATGGCCCGGGCGATCGCCTCGAAGGCGCCGGTGACGCCCAGGTGCACGCTCGAGCACGTGGGGTGCAGCGCCATCGACCCGATCGGCCGGCTCACGGTCAGCCGCCCCAGCAGCCGGTCGGCCGCGAACTCCACCGAGTCCTGGAACCGCAGCGCGTGGTACTCGCTGGAGGCCGCCGCCAGCTCGGCCATCGTCTCCAGCCCCTCGGTGCAGGACGCGGCGTCGCAGACCACGGGCAGCTCGCCCTGCCGGGACGCCACCCACAGGGCCGCCAGCGTCCGCTCGGACATCGTGGCGTACCCGGTGGGCAGGCCCTTGGACTTCCACGGCGTCCCGCAGCAGAGGTTCCCGATGCCCTCCGGGACGGTGACGTGCACCCCCGCCCGGTCGCACAGCGCCAGGAACGCCTGGGACGCGGTCAGGCCCTCGCCGTCCGGGGTGCCGAACATGGAGTTGATGCAGGCCGGGAAGAACACGGCCTCGGCCTGCTCGTCCCGCCGGCGCGGGCGCGCGGGCCCGCCGGCGGGCAGCTCGTCCTTGTACTGCGGCACGTGCTCCGCGCCGAGGACGGCGCGGGCCGCGGTGGTCGCGGCCCTCGGCAGCGCCGGGGGCAGCCTGTCCGCGACCGTCAGGCCCAGGCCCGCGCCCGTCGTCGTCGCTCCCCACGCCCTCGCCGCGACGCCCCACCCGGCGTCCGCGACCCGGCTGTGGTTCTCGGCCCGCAGTCGGCGCACGAGGTCCCCGGTGTTGATGAGCACCGGGCACGCCGTCACGCACATCCCGTCCACCGCGCACGTCTGCAGGCCCTCGTAGTCGTACTCGGCGCGCAGCCGGGCCGCCAGCTCCGCGTCCCCGCGCTCCTCGGCCGCCACGATCTCCCGGCGTCCCACGATCCGCTGCCGCGGGGTGAGGGTGAGGTCCTTGGAGGGGCACACCGGCTCGCAGTAGCCGCACTCCACGCACCGGTCCACCTCCTCCTCGACCGTGGGCGCGGTCTTGAGGTCCCGCACGTAGACCGTGGGGTCCTCGTTGAGGATCACACCCGGGTTGAGCAGCGCGCCCGGGTCGACGAGCCGCTTGAGCCGGACCATGACGTCGTAGAGCTCGTCCCCGTACTGCCGCCGCACGAACGGCGCCATGTTCCGGCCGGTGCCGTGCTCGGCCTTGAGCGAGCCGCGGTGGTCCAGGACCAGGGCGACCATGTCCTCGGTGAAGCGCTCGTAGCGGGCCAGCAGGTCCGGGCGGTCGAACTGCTCGTTGAGCATGAAGTGGACGTTGCCGTCCTTGGCGTGGCCGAAGATCACCGAGTCCCGGTAGCCGTGGGCGTCGAAGAGCCCCGTGAGCTGCTCGCAGGTCTCGCCCAGCTCCGGCACGGGGACCACGACGTCCTCCAGCAGCGCGTTGGACCCGCTCGGCCGGTTGCCCGCCACGGTGGTGTACAGGCCCTTGCGCACCGTCCACAGCGCGGCCCGGGATGCGGGGTCGTCGGTCAGGGCGGCCGGCGCCGCGAGGTCCAGGGTGCGGAAGAGGGCGGCCGCGGCGGCGGAGAGCTCCCGCTCCTCCTCGGCGGTGCCGGCCTGGTACTCCACGAGCAGCGCCGCGTGGTCGTGGACGTCCACGTCCATGATCTGCGCCGGGGCCAGGCCCGTGCGCTGGGAGACCTTCAGGGACGTGGCGTCCAGCAGCTCCACCGTGGCCGAGCGGGCCGCCACCAGCGCCGGGACCGTCCTGGTGGCCGCGGCCAGGTCCGGGAACACGAGCAGGCCCGTCGAGACGAACGGCAGGATCTCCACGGTGCGGAAGACCGCCTGCGCCACGAAGCCCAAGGTCCCCTCGCTGCCGATCATCAGGTGCTCCAGGATCCGCACCGGCTCGTCGTGGTCCAGGAAGGAGTTCAGGCCGTAGCCCATGGTGTTCTTCATCGAGAACTGCTGCTCGATCGTGCGCACTGACGCGGGGTCGTCGCGCACCCGGTCGCGCAGCCGCAGCAGGCCCTCGTGCAGCTCCGGCTCCAGCTCCCGCAGCCGCCGGTCGGCGTCGGGCGCCGCGGTGTCCACGGTGGTCCCGGAGGGCAGGACGAACACCATGGACTCCAGTGTCCGGTACGTGTTCGCCTCGGTCCCGCACGCCATGCCCGAGGAGTTGTTGGCCACCACGCCGCCGATCGTGCACGCCGACTCGCTGGCCGGGTCCGGGCCCAGCTTGTGCCCGTAGGGGGCCAGGCGGGCGTTGACCTGGCGGACCGTCGCCCCCGGCTGGACCCGCACCCGGCGGCCGCCGTCCAGTACCTCGACGTCCCGGAAGTTCCGGCGGACGTCCACGAGCACCTGGTCGGTGACCCCCTGCCCGGACAGCGAGGTGCCGCCCGAGCGGAACGTCAGGCCCAGCCCGTGCCGGGAGACGGCGCGGAAGAGGTTGCCCATGTCCGCGGCCGAGCGCGGGCGCACCACGGCCTCGGGCTGCAGCAGGTAGTGCGAGGCGTCGTGGGCCAGCGCCCGGTGCTCGAGCTCCGAGTCGACCACGGACCCCGGACCGCACCAGGTCCGCAGGTCCTCGACGAGGGCGTCGTGCGCGGGACGGTGGCCGGGGTGCTGGGCAGCTGAAGTCATGGGTCCTCCGCGGTGGGCGCCGACCGGATGTGGCGCGCGTCACCGCCTATGGTAAGACCACAGGGGTGCGTGACGCGAGACGCGTGCGGGGATTGTGGCCCGCCGCGATCTGGGGGATGCTCGGGCCACGGGCCCCGACCACCCGGAGGGCCCGCCCCGACGGAGGAGACGACCATGGACCCCATCTGCCCGTCCTGCGGCGGGCCGCTGCGGCAGATCCCCGAGGACCAGTGGCCCGAGGGCGGCCCCGTGCCCGAGGGGACCGTTGAGATGTACCTGTGCGACAAGACCAACCACCGGGTCATCGTGGCGGTCCCCGAGATCAGCGGATGACCGGACCCGGCCTGCCCGCGGCGCCCGCGGTGCGCCGGGTCGTCGTCGTGCACGGCTACGACGCCGCGCCGGACAGCCACTGGTTCCCCTGGCTGCGCGAGCGCCTCGCCGCCGAGGGCGTCCGGACGGTGCTCGCGGAGCTGCCCGAGCCGTCACGGCCGGAGGCGGGGGCGTGGTCGGAGGCGGTGGCGCGGGCCGTCGGCGAGGTGGACGAGCACACCCACCTGGTGGGCCACAGCCTGGGCTGCATCACCCTGCTGCGCCACCTGGCCGGCCTGCCGCAGCCCTGGACCCTCGGCGGGATCGTGCTCGTGGCGGGGTTCACCGGCCGGCTGGAGTCGGAGCCGGTCCTCGACGAGTTCCTCGCCGAGGACGTGGACCTCACCGCGGTGCGGGCCGGCGCGCTCCGCCGCCTGGTGCTGCGCTCCGACGACGACCCCACCGTGCCCGCCGCGGCCACCGAGGAGCTCGCGCGGCGCCTCGGTGCGCCGCTGCGGGTCGTCCCCGGCGCCGGGCACTTCTGCGCCGCGGACGGGGTGACCCGCCTGCCCGCGGTGCTGGAGGCCCTCGTTCCGCGCGGCGGCGCCTGAGGCCCTCCGGGCCCGGCAGCACGGTCCGCTCGCGCGGGGAGGTCCGGCGCTGGCGCGGGGGAGGGCCGCGGAGGGGCGCTCAGTCGGTGAGCGTCAGCAGCACGGCCTCGGGCGGGCAGAACAGCCGGATCGGCGCGAAGCGGGAGGTGCCCAGTCCCGCCGAGATGTTCACCGGGACGCCCTGCTGGGAGATCAGCCCCTTGCACCGCTCGGGCTCGAGGTCGCAGTTGCTCACCAGGGCCCGGCCGCCCGGCAGGCACACCTGACCGCCGTGGGTGTGGCCCGCGAGCACCAGCTGCGCGCCGTCCTCGGCGAACCGGTCCAGCGTCCGCAGGTAGGGGGCGTGCGCCACCCCGAGCCGCAGGTCCGCGCTCGCCGGGTCGAGGAAGCCGGGGTGCCGGTCGTAGCCCAGGTGCGGGTCGTCCACGCCGGACAGGGCGAGCTCCAGCCCGGCGACCCGCACGCGGGCCGCGCGGTTGATCAGGGGCGTCCAGCCCGCGGCGTCGAAGGCGTCGTGCATGTCCTGGGTGGGCAGGAGGGGCGCCTCGTCCCGCCCCTCGCGGGAGGTGTCCCGCCACAGGTAGCGGAAGGGGTTCTTCGGCCGCGGCGCGAAGTAGCAGTTGGAACCGGGCACGTAGGCGCCGGGGAAGCGGAACAGCGGCCGGAGGGTCTCCAGCAGCCAGGGCAGCGCGTCCGGGTGGGAGAGGTTGTCCCCGGTGTCCACCACCAGGTCCGGCTCGAGCTCGGCGAGGGAGCGCACGAACTCCTGGACCTTCCGCTGGCCCGGCCACACGTGCAGGTCCGAGATGTGCAGGATCCGCAGGGGGCGGCTGCCCGGGGGCAGCAGGCGCAGGCGCTCCGTCCGCAGCCGGTAGCGGCGGCGCTCGACGACGACGCCCCACGCCCCGAGGCCCGCCGCCGCCGCGGCGCCGGTCCCGGTCACGGCGGCGGCCGCCCGCAGGAGGCGGGCGGCCGCGTCGTCGTGCTCGTGGTGCTTCACGGGAGCCCGGTCAGCCGATCCGGGTGGAGCCGTTTTTGCCCTCGAGGACCTTCTTGGAGGGCTTGGTGAACTTGCCCGTGCTGTAGTCCTCCGCGACGTCCTGCATGAAGCGCTGCCACTGGGCGCCGGCGTAGGTCGACCCGTCCACCCAGTCGGTGTCCGAGCCGCCCCGCTGGCCGCCGATGGACAGATCGTTCAGGGAGCGGGAGCCGAACTCGTAGTTGCCCACCCAGGAGGCGGTGGCCAGGCCCCGGGTGTAGCCGACCATCCACGTCTGGGTGGAGTTGTCGGTGGTGCCGGTCTTCGCGGCGGACGCCTCGGGCAGGTCGATGCCGCGCTTGTAGCCGGAGCCGCGCACGAGCACCTGCTCGAGGACGTAGTTCACGCCGTCCGCCACGTCCTTGCTGATGACCTGCTCGCAGGAGGTCTCCGGGATCTTGTACTCCTTGCCGGTGTAGTCGACCACCTTGGACAGGGCGCGGGGCTCGCACAGCTGGCCGCGGTTGGCGAACGCGGCGTACGCCTGCGCCATCGTCATGGGGGAGATGTCCACGGAGCCGCCCAGCAGCGCCGAGAGCACGGTGGTGTCCACGGGGTCGCCCGTCTTGCCGTCGATGATGCCGAGGGCCTCGGAGATCTCGCCGATCTCGCACAGGTCCATCTCCTCCGCCATCGCGTAGATCGCGGTGTTGATGGAGTTGTAGAGGCCGTACTCCACCGGCATGGAGCGGGCGTACCCGGACTCGGCGTTCTGGATCTCGAAGCCCTGGGAGTTCTCGCCGGGCTCGATCTTGTACCCGCCCTCCAGGCAGGAGGCCTTCCACCGGTGGTCCGCCGGCCACTTGGTCTGGGAGGCGTCGACGACGTCCTTGACGCCCTTGCCGCTGTCGATCCACGCGGCCAGGGTCAGCGGCTTGTAGGTCGAGCCGACCTGGAAGCCGCCGGCGCCGCCCATCCACGAGTCCACGTTGAAGTTGTAGGTGGTGTTGGAGTTGCCCTCCGCCGTGGAGTAGTACGTGTTCTGCGCCATCGCCACGATGTTGCCGTTGGAGGGCTCGAGGGACACGAGGGCGGTCGAGACCTTGTCCGGGTTGTCGTCCCGCGGCTGGGTCCGGTTGACCTCCTCCTCGGCCTTGCGCTGGGCGTCGGCGTCGAGGGTGGTCGTGATGGTGAGCCCGCCGCGCTGCAGCGTGGTGAGCCGCTCCTCGGGGGTCTCGCCGAAGGCGGAGTCCTGGAGGATGGCGTTCTCGACGTAGTCGCAGAAATACGGCGCCGTCTCAGCGGCCGAGCACCCGGAGTTGGTGGGGTGCAGGTCCACCACGACCGGCTCGGCCACCGCGGCGTCGTGCTCCGCCTGGGTGATCGACCCGGTGAGGAGCATGGTGTCCAGCACCAGGTTGCGCCGCTCCGTGGAGGCCTCGGGGTTGGCCGCGGGGTCGTAGTAGTTGGGGGACTGCACCATGCCGGCCAGGATCGCCGACTGGGAGATGCTCAGCTCGGAGGCGGGGATGCCCCAGTAGTACTGGGCCGCGGCCTCCACGCCGTAGTTCTGGCCGCCGAAGAGCACCATGTTCAGGTACCCCTCGAGGATCTGCTCCTTGGACAGCTCCTCCTCCATGGACAGGGCGAGCTTGATCTCCTTGATCTTGTCCATGTAGCCCTTGTTCGCACCCAGCGTGGACGCCTCCTCGCCCGCCCGGTCCTGGGCGTCGATGATGAGGTTGTTCACGTACTGCTGGGTGATCGTCGAGGCGCCCTGGCGGGCGTCGGGCCGGATGATGTTGTTGCCCATCGCGCGGACGATGCCCTTGAGGTTCACCCCGCCGTGCTCGTAGAACTCCCGGTCCTCGATCGAGAGCAGGGCGTCGACCATGTGCGGGGAGATCTGGTCCAGCGAGACGGGGGTGCGGTTCTGCGCGTAGAAGGTGGCGATCTCGGTGCCGTCGCGCGCCACGACGGTGGAGGCGCGGGACATCGGCCCGGTCTCCATCGTGGCGGGGAGGTCCTTGAACCACCCGATCGAGGCGTTGGCGGCGAGGCCTGTCGCAGCTGCGGGGGGCACCAGGAGACCGGCGGCGACGACGCCGGCGACGATGCTCGTGGCGATGAACGCCACGACGTTGCCGAGGGCCGACGGTGCCTGGGTGGCAGAGTTCTTGCGGGAAGGCATTGCGCCAGTCTACAAGCGCAACCATGGTGTCCCCTGGTGTGGGGCTGGTCACGGGTGCCGCGCGTCCCGCCGTTCGTGGCTACGCTGGGCCCATGACAACCTGGGAATACGCCACCGTGCCGCTCATGATCCATGCCACCAAGCAGATCCTCGACAACTGGGGGGAGGACGGCTGGGAGCTCGTCACCGTCCTGCCCGGCTCCGTGCAGGCCGACGTCCCCGCCGGGAACGTGAACGCGCCCGTGCAGACCAACCCCATCGCCTACTTCAAGCGCCCCAAGAACTGACCGCCGCAGCGCGCGTCCGGAGGACTCCATGAGCACCAGCTCCACCGTCGAATCCCGTCTCGCCGAGCTCGGCCTCGAGCTCCCGCCCGTGGCGGCCCCCGTGGCCGCCTACGTCCCCGCCGTGGTCAGCGGCTCCTGGGTGCACACCTCGGGCCAGCTCCCCTTCGTGGACGGCGCGCTGCCCGCCACCGGCAAGGTCTCCTCCTCCGGCGCGGACGGCACCGTCTCCCCGGAGGCCGCGAAGGAGCTCGCCGCCCGGGCGGCGCTCAACGCCGTGGCCGCCGTCAAGGACCGGATCGGCGACCTCGACCGGGTGACCCGCATCGTCAAGGTGGTGGGCTTCGTGTCCTCCGACCCGTCCTTCACCGGCCAGCCCGGCGTCATCAACGGGGCGTCCGAGCTGCTGGGCCGGATCTTCGGGGACGCCGGCGTGCACGCGCGCTCCGCGGTGGGCGTCGCCGTCCTCCCGCTCGACTCGCCGGTCGAGGTGGAGCTGGTTGCAGAGTTCAGCTGAGCACCACTCCCGCGCGCCCCTGACGGGCCGGCTGCCCGTCGTCCGCTGGTTCGACATCCCCGAGCGCCACCGCGAGGCCGCCCGGACGTGGCTCGAGCGCGGGGCCGGGATGCCCGGCAGCACGCCCACGCCGGCGTCCGCGGTCGTCTTCGTGCGGGACGGGGAGCGCGGGGTCGAGACGTTCCTCACGTACCGGCCCGGCAACTCCCCGCTGGGGGTGGTCGGCTTCCCGGGCGGGCCCGTGGAGGCCCACGACGACGAGCCCATGGACTGGGCCGGGCCCGCGCCCGCGGAGTGGGCGCGCAGGCTCGGCACCGACGACGTCGGCCGCGCCCGCCGCGCCGTCGTCGCGGCCGCGCGCCAGGCCTTCGAGGAGGTGGGCGTGCTGCTGGCAGGCGTCGACCCCATGAGCACGGTGGAGTCCGTGGAGGGCGCCGAGTGGATGCGCTCCCGGGAGGCCCTGGCGCTGGGCGACGTGTCCCTCGCCGAGGTGCTCCGGCGGCGCCGGCTCGTGCTGCGCTCCGACCTGCTCCGGCCGCTCGCGCACTGGGTCACCTCGGACTTCGTCCACCGCCGCTTCGACATCCACTACTTCACCGCGGTGGTCCCGGACGGGCAGGTCGAGTCCCTGCTCGAGTCCAAGGGCGTGTGGGGCCGCTGGGTGGACGCCTCGCAGGCGATCGCCGACCCGGAGGGCACCTGGCTCGGGGACCTCGTGGGGCAGGAGGACACCGTGGGCCGCACCCTCGCGGACCTCTCGTCCCCCGGCGTGCAGTGCGTCCTGGAGTCGGTGGCCGAGTGCTCCTCCGCCATCGCCTTCCTCGCCCGCAAACGCAGCGTCGTCACCCGCAACCCGGTGCTCGAGGTGCGGGACGGCCGGCCCGTGCTGCGGCTGGACTGGACCTGACCGGCGGGCCCCGCCCCGCGCCAGCACGCACGACGGCCCGGCACCCTCCACGGGTGCCGGGCCGTCGTGCGTGCTGGGGTCAGCGGCTGCGCTGCTTGAGCCGCTGCAGGTCGAGGATCACCACGGCGCGGGCCTCGAGCCGGATCCAGCCGCGCTGGACGAACTCGGCCAGCGCCTTGTTCACGGTCTCGCGGGAGGCGCCGACGAGCTGGGCCAGCTCCTCCTGGGTCAGCTCGTGCGCCACCAGGATGCCGTCGGTCGCAGGACGGCCGAAGCGGTCCGCCAGGTCCAGGAGGGCCTTGGCCACGCGGCCGGGGACGTCGGAGAACACGAGGTCCGCCAGGCTCTCGTTGGTCCGGCGCAGGCGCCGGGCCAGCGCCTGCAGCAGCTGCGCGGAGACGTCCGGGGAGCGCTCGATGACCTTCTTGAGGTTCTCGTGCTTGAGCCCGGCCAGGCGGGTCTCGGACACGGCGGTCGCGGAGGTGGACCGGGGGCTGGGGTCGAACAGCGCCATCTCGCCGAACAGCTCGCCCGGGCCCATGATCGCCACGAGGCTCTCGCGGCCGTCGGGAGCGGTGCGGCCGAGCTTGATCTTGCCGGAGACGATGAAGTAGAGCTGGTCGCCCGGGTCGCCCTCGTGGAAGAGGGACGAGCCGCGGGAGAGCTCCACCTCGGTGAGCTCCTCGGTCAGGGCGGCGAACGCCTGGTCGTCCAGGGACGCGAACAGGGGGGCGCGGCGGAGGACGTCGATATCCATGGTTCTCCTCGGGGTCGCGCCACCGGCGCTGCGAGCGACGACGGTGGCGGGCGATGTCAGCGGGAGCCGCTCGCACCCGTGTGTGAGCGGCCTAACGTACCTGACGTTCACTGTAGTGTCTCGGACGCGCGTTTCCCAAGGAAGGGCCCGCCGGGCCCCGCCCCTTCCGGCGCGGCGGCGGGCGCGGTCCACAGTTCTCCCAGCAGCGCTTCCTATGCTGGTGGCTCGCCGCCCGCCCCGCCCCGCCCCCAGAGGAAGCCGATGCCCCTGTCCTTCAACGTGCTCGACCTCCTGCTGGGGGTCCTGCTGCTGGGCTACCTGCTCCACGGGTTCCGCCGAGGCTTCTTCAACTCCCTGTTCTCCCTGGCCGGCTTCGTGGCCGGGGCGGCCGCCGCCCTGTGGGCCGCTCCCGCCGTCAGCGCCCAGGTGCAGCCCGAGCACCGGCTGGGCGCGGTCCTGGTGACCGTCCTGCTCCTGCTCGTCGTGGGCCAGCTGCTCGGCGGGGCCGTCGGCCGGGCCCTGTCCGCGGTCACCGACCGGATGCGGCTCGGTCCCCTCAACAGGGTCGGGGGAGCGGTCCTCGAGGTGGCCGTGGCGGCGTTCGTCCTCTCGCTGCTCGCCTCGCTCGTGGGCCAGCTCGGCATCCCCGTGATCTCCCAGCAGGTCGCGTCCTCGGCGGTGCTGCGCACCATCGACGAGCGCACCCCCGAGTCCGTGCGCTCCGCCGTGACCCAGGCCAGGGAGGCCGTCGACGGCGCCACCGGCATCCGCGAGCTGGACGCGCTGCTGTTCCCGGCCCAGGAGGCGCCCGCCGAGAGCGTGGACACGCCCGCGTTCGCCCGGGCCGGCGAGTCCGTGGTGAAGGTCTACGGCACGGCGGTCCAGTGCAGCCAGCAGCAGACCGGTTCCGGCTTCGTCACCGCGCCCGGCCAGGTGGTCACGAACGCCCACGTGGTCGCCGGCGTGGACCAGCCCGTGGTGCAGACCCGGGACGGCCGGGTGCACACCGCCGCGGTGGTGCACTACGACCCGGCCGCGGACCTCGCCGTGCTCTCCTCGCCCACCCTGCCGCTGCCCGCCCTGCCGCTGGGGCAGGACCCCGGCGCCGGGGACCTCGTGGCGTTCATGGGCTATCCGCTGGGCGGTCCGTTCACCGCCGAGCCCGCCACCGTCCAGGGCTCGGCGCGCGCGCCCATGCAGGGCGTGGACGGCGGCGCGGCCGCGACCACGGAGATCATCCAGCTGGCCGGGAACGTCCAGCAGGGCAACTCCGGGGGGCCGCTGGTCGCCGAGGACGGGTCCGTGGTGGGCGTCGTGTTCGCGAAGGCCCTCGAGGGCGAGGTCGGCTACGCCCTCACCCTCGAGGAGCTGCGCGCGGCGCTCGGCGCCGCGGCGGTCAGTCCCGGGGCCGTGGTCCCGGGCGCCTGCGCCGCCTGAGGCTCAGCCCTCCAGCGTGCGCAGCAGCCAGTCGACCGCCATCTCGTAGCCGAACGCGCCCGCGCCGGCGATGACGGCGTCGGCCTGGAGCGAGACGAAGGACGTGTGCCGGAACTCCTCCCGCCGGTGCACGTTGGAGATGTGCACCTCGACGATCGGCACGTCGGCGGCCTCGAGGGCGTCGTGGATCGCGATGGAGTAGTGGGTGAACGCCGCCGGGTTGATCACGATCGCCGCGCCCTCGGCGCGCGCCTCCTGGATCCGGTCCACCACGTCCCCCTCGTGGTTGGACTGGTGGAAGGAGACCTCCCAGCCGCCGGCGGCGGCGCGGGTGCGGACGGCGGCCTCGATGTCGGCGAGCGTCGTGGTGCCGTACACCTCGGGCTTGCGGGTCCCGAGCAGGTTCAGGTTGGGGCCGTTGAGGACGTAGATCGGTTTGCGCATGGCACACATTGTCCCCCGTCCTGTCCCCTGCCGCGGTCGCGGGTGGGCCCAGGAGGGCGAACGCCCCCCTCGCGCACGGCGCGAGGGGGGCGCTGCGGGCGCCCGCCTACTTGGCGAGCGACTCCACGATCTGCTGCATCACGGTCTGGTCCGCGAGGGTGGTGACGTCGCCGACCGGGCGGTCCTCGGCGACGTCCTTGAGCAGGCGGCGCATGATCTTCCCGGAGCGGGTCTTGGGCAGCTCCGGGACGATGAGGACCTTCTTGGGCTTGGCGATCGGGGAGATCTCCTTGCCCACGTGGGCGCGCATCTCCTCGGCGAGCTCGGCCTTGTCCCGGCCCTGGGCCTCGGCCTGGTCGGAGAGGATCACGAACGCGATGACGGCCTGGCCGGTGGTCTCGTCGGCGGCGCCCACGACGGCGGCCTCGGCGACCGACGGGTGGGACACGAGCGCGGACTCGATCTCCGGGGTGGAGAGGCGGTGGCCGGAGACGTTCATGACGTCGTCCACGCGGCCCAGGATCCAGACGTCGCCGTCGGCGTCGCGCTTGGCGCCGTCCCCGGCGAAGTACATGTCGCCGAAGCGGGACCAGTAGGTGTCCACGTAGCGGTCGTCGTCGCCCCAGATGGTGCGCAGCATGGCCGGCCACGGCTCGCGGACCACCAGGAAGCCGGCGACCTCGTTCTCCAGGGTCTGGCCGGTGTCGTCCACGACGTCCACCTTGATGCCGGGGAGCGGGACCTGTGCCGAGCCGGGCTTGGCCACGGTGACGCCGGGCAGCTGGGAGATCATGATCGCGCCGGTCTCGGTCTGCCACCAGGTGTCCACGATCGGGCAGCGGCCGCCGCCGATGACGCGGTGGAACCAGGTCCAGGCCTCCGGGTTGATGGCCTCGCCCACGGTGCCCAGCACGCGCAGGGAGGAGAGGTCGTACTCGGCGGGGATCTCCTCGCCCCACTTCATCATGGTGCGGATCGCGGTGGGGGAGGTGTACATGATCGTCACGCCGTACTTCTGGACGATCTCCCAGAACCGGCCGCGGTGCGGGGAGTCCGGGGTGCCCTCGTAGATCACCTGGGTGGAGCCGTTGACCAGGGGCGCGTAGGTGACGTAGGAGTGGCCGGTGACCCACCCGACGTCGGCGGTGCACCAGTAGACGTCGGTCTCGGGCTTGAGGTCGAACACGTTCTTGTGGGTGAACGCTCCCTGCGTCAGGTAGCCGCCGGTGGTGTGGACGATGCCCTTGGGCTTGCCCGTGGTGCCGGAGGTGTAGAGGACGAACAGCGGGTCCTCCGCGTTCTGCTCGGACGGGGTGTGCTCCGTGGAGGCGGAGCCGAGGGCCTCGTGCCACCACACGTCGCGGCCCTCGGCCATCTCGACCTCGGCCTCGTTGCGCCGGACCACCAGCACGTGCTGGACGCTCTGCCCGCCGCGGGACAGGGCGTCGTCCACGGCCGGCTTGAGCATGGACGGCTTGCCGCGGCGGAAGGAGCCGTCGGCGGTGACCACGAGCTTGGCCTGGCCGTCCTCCACGCGGGAGAGCAGGGCGTCGGCGGAGAAGCCGCCGAAGACCACGGAGTGGATCGCGCCGATGCGGGCGCAGGCCAGCATCGCGATGACGGCCTCGGCGATCATCGGCAGGTACAGGGCCACGCGGTCGCCCTTGGTGACCCCCAGGGACTCCATCGCGTTGGCGGCCTTGGAGACCTCGTCCTTGAGTTGCGCGTAGGTGTAGGTGCGGCTGTCGCCGGGCTCGCCCTCGAAGTGGATGGCGACGCGCTCGCCGTTGCCGGCCTCGACGTGGCGGTCCACGGCGTTGTAGCAGGCGTTGAGGGTGCCGTCCTGGAACCACTTGGCGAACGGCGGGTTCGACCAGTCGAGGACCTCGGTGAACTCCTTCTTCCAGGTCAGCAGCTCGCGCGCCTGGCGGGCCCAGAAGTCGGTGCCCTCCTCCTCGGCCTGCCGGTACAGCTCCGCGGTGGCGTTGGCCTGGGCGGCGAACTCGGGGCTGGGGGCAAAGGTCTTGGTCTCGACAGGAGTGGTGTCCGAAGCCATGTGGTCTTCCCTTCTCGTGGCGCGCCGGACACGGACCCCCGATGGCACCGGACGTCCGTGTCGCAGCTCACATAGTGTCGTTTTCACCCTAGACGATCGGCACATCCCGATCCACAATGCCCACGCCGTGCGGGGTCACGGAACCGCCGCCGGGGCGCGGCCTAGAATCGGGGCATGCTCCCACCCGCCGTGCCCCGCCCACCCGCCCACCTGCGCGTCGTGGACCCCGCGAAGGCCCGGGCCGGCGCCGCGCGGCGCCGCCGGACCGGCAGGGCGGAGTCCCCGCTCGCGCGCAAGCGGCGGGCCCGCCGGATCAACGCGGTCCTCGCCGAGGCGTACCCCTACGCGGTGGCCGAGCTCGACTTCGCGTCCCCCTACCAGCTGCTGGTGGCCACCGTGCTCTCCGCCCAGACCACGGACGTGCGCGTGAACTCGGTGACCCCGCGCCTGTTCGCGGCGTACCCGGACCCGCGCTCCCTGGCCGAGGCGGACGAGGCGGAGGTCCAGGAGATCGTCCGCCCGCTCGGCTTCTACCGGGCCAAGACCCGGGCCGTCCAGATGCTGGCCCAGAAGATCGTCGACGACTTCGACGGCGAGGTGCCCGGCCGGCTCGAGGACCTCGTCACCCTGCCCGGCGTGGGCCGCAAGACCGCGAACGTGGTCCTGGGCAACGCCTTCGGCGTCCCCGGCCTCACGGTGGACACGCACTTCGGCCGGCTCGCCCGCCGGTTCGGCTGGAGCGAGGAGGAGGACCCGGTCAAGGTCGAGCGCGACGTCGCGGAGCTGTTCGAGCCCAAGGACTGGACGGACCTGTCCCAGCGCCTCGTCTACCACGGGCGGAGGATCTGCCACTCCCAGCGCCCCGCCTGCGGGGTGTGCCCCGTCGCGGACCTGTGCCCCTCCTACGGCAGCGGGCCCACGGACGCCGCGGAGGCCGCGCAGCTGCTGAAGTACGAGTTCGCCCCGGGCCGCGAGGAGCTCCTCGACGCGTTCATGGCCGGCCGCACCCGCGCGCAGCTGCAGGACGACGGATGGGCGCTGAGCCCGTGAGCGCGCGCGGCCAGGCCTACGACGACCTGCTCCGGGTGGCCCGCCACGGCCACCTGCTGCAGATGGAGGACCGCGAGCCGTGGCGGATCGGGCGGATCGACGACAACTACCGGCGCTCCGCCGTGCTCATCCTCTTCGGGGCCCTCGACGACCTCCCGTCCCACTCCGCCGAGGTCACGGCCGAGCACGCGCACGGGGTGGGCCGCGACCTCGACGTCCTGCTCGTGCAGCGGGCCGCGACGCTGCGCTCCCACCCGGGCCAGGTCGCCTTCCCGGGCGGCCGCCTGGACCCCGAGGACGGGAACCCGCACGAGCTGCTGAGCGTGCCCGGCGGGGCGGTGAGCGCCGCCCACGTGCGCGCGGCCCTGCGCGAGGCCGAGGAGGAGACCGGGCTCGAGCCCGCGGGCGTGGAGGTGCTCGGCGCCCTCGCCCCCGTGCCCCTGCCGGTCTCCAACCACCTCGTCACCCCCGTCCTGAGCTGGTGGCGGGAGAGCTCCCCGGTCGACGTCGTGGACCACGCCGAGTCCTCGCTCGTGTTCCGCGTCCCAGTGCTGGACCTGATCGACCCGGCGAACCGGCACTACGCGAGCGTGACCCGCGGCCGGCAGACCTACCGCTCGCCCGCCTTCACCGTGCCGGTCCCCGGGGGGACGCCCGCCGCCGGCGCCTCCTCGACGGCCCCGGGACCGCCCGCCGTGACGGTGTGGGGGTTCACCGGCGTGCTGCTGGACCGGGTGCTCACCGCGCTGGGCTGGTCCGTGCCGTGGGACACCACCAGGGTGCTGCCGGCTCCCCTCTAGCACATCCGGCCGGCGGGCCGCGGGCCCGCCGCAACATTGCGGTCCTCCGCAACATTCGGGGTCCCGGCAGGGACCCACCGATACGATTCCTGGGTCCCCCGCTTCCACGACACGCCCCCAGGAGGCCCCGGTGCCAACCCCCCGCCCGCACCGGCCCGGGCTCGCCGAGCAGCTCAGCGCCGCCCGCCGCCGCCGCGGCCTCTCCGTGCGCGCGCTGGCCGCTGCCTGCAACCTCCCCGCCAGCACCATCCAGGGCTGGCTCAGCGGCGCGCACCTGCCCGGCCCGGCCCTGCGCGGGGAGTTCACGACCCTGCTGGAGGCCCTCGAGCTGACCGGCGAGAAACCCGCCCGGCAGTGGTGGGAGGACGTCAACCGCGCCCGCGGGACCGGCCAGCCCGCCGCCGTCCCCTACGTGGGGCTGCGCTCCTACCGGCCGGAGGACGAGAGCCACTTCTTCGGCCGGGCCGCGGAGGTCGCCGAGCTCGGCGCCCGCGTCGCGGCGCTCGCGGCCGCGGACGGCCCCCGGATCCTCGCCGTGGTGGGGGCCTCGGGCGCCGGCAAGTCCTCCCTGCTGGGCGCCGGCCTGCTCGGCCGGCTGCGCGCCGAGGGCCAGCCCCTGCACGGGTGGTCCGCCGTCGCCACCACCCCCGGCCGGGAGCCGGAGGAGCGTCTGGTCCGGGCCCTCGCCCCCGGCCCCGACCTGCTCGTGATGGACCAGCTCGAGGAGCTGTGGACCGGCTCCCGCGACCCCGACCAGCCCGGACGGTTCCTCGACCGGCTGGCGGAGGCGAGCCGGGAGCACGTGGTCGTGGTGGGCCTGCGCGCCGACTTCTTCGGCACCGCCAGCCGGCACCCGGAGCTGCGGCGCGCCCTGGAGCGGCCCGTGCTCCTCGGCGCCCTGACCCGCGAGCAGCTGCGGCAGATCGTCGTGGGCCCCGCCGAGGCCGTGGGCGCCCGCGTCTCCCCGGACCTGGTGGACGTGATCCTGCGCGACGTCGCGCCGCGCGGCACGGAGGTCGGCGTGGGCCTGCTGCCCATGCTCTCCCAGGCCCTCCTGGGCACCTGGGAGCACGCCCGCACGCGCGAGCTCACCGTGGCCGACTACCACGCCGCCGGCGGCATCACGGAGGCCGTGGACCGGCGCGCCGAGGAGGTCCTGGCCGAGCTGGAGCCGCACGAGCAGGAGCTGGCGCGGGTCGTCTTCCTGCGCCTGGTCCGGGTGGCCGGCACCGGCTCCGCGGGGACGGTCGTGCGCACCCCGGTCTCCCGGGACGAGCTGCCGGAGGGCGCCGCCGCCGTCGTCGAGCACTACGCCCGGGCGCGGCTGCTGACCATCGACCGCGACGAGATCCAGCTCAGCCACGAGTCCCTGCTCGACCACTGGGACCGGCTCTGCCGCTGGATCGAGGACGCCCGCCGCGACCTCTTCGTCCGCCAGCAGCTGCAGCGCGCCACCCAGATGTGGCTGGCCAACGACCGCGACCCCCTCGCGCTCATCCCCCTGGGCCAGCTCGCGTCCTTCCGCGACTGGACCGGGGACCCCCGGCAGCAGGCGCTGCTGAGCCCCGCGGAGCGCGCCTACCTCGAGGAGAGCGAGCGCCACTACGACGACGTCCTGGCCCTCGAGCGCCGGCGCACCCGCCAGATCAAGCGCCGCGGGAGGGTGGCCTCCGTGCTGCTCGCCCTCGCGGTGGTCGCCGCCGTGGTCGCGGCGGGCCTCGGGCACCGCGCCGAGCACTACCAGGCGCAGGCCGAGTCGGCCCGCGACGATGCCCTCTCCCGCCAGACGGCGCTGGAGGCCTCCCGGATCCGGGGGGAGTCGCCCGACCTCGCCGCGCAGCTGAGCCTGGCCGCCTACCGGCTCGCGCCCACCCGGGAGGGGGTCTCCGCCCTGATCGACGCCACCGCGGTCACGAACTCGGAGCGCCTGCTCGGCCCGCAGGTCGCGTCCCGGCTCGCGGCCCTGGACGACGGCTCGGTCGTGGCCCGCGCCGCCGGGGACGGCACGCTCTCCGTGTGGCGGGACTCCGAGCGCCTCGCCACGGGACGGGAGGACGTCGCCGTGGTCGACGGCGCCCCGGGCCTGCGGGACGTGGACCTGGTCACCCGGGACGGCCGCGTCCTCGCGGCGACGGGCGGGCTCGGGCACGTCAGCCTCTGGGACGTCACGCAGCGGCCGGCACAGCTGCTGGCAGAGCTCGAGGGCGCGGCCGGCACGGAGACGCCCGTCAACGCGGTGGCGTTCTCCCCGGACGGGCGGCAGCTGCTGGCCGGCGGGACGGGCGAGGTGCTGCGCTGGTCGCTCGCGGACCCGGGCGCGCCCGGCCGGCTCCCGCCGCTGGAGCTCGCCGGGGACGACGACGTGACCGCGCTCGCGGCCGCCTCCGACGGCACCGTCTACGTGGGCGGGTCCGCCACCGGCATCGACCGGTTCTCGGCGCCGGGCCCCGCGGCGGAGCGGATCGAGCCCGTCCCCACCGGTCGCCGGGTCCTGTCCCTGGACCTGGAGGGCGCGCGGCTGGCCGCGGGCCTGGCGGCCCGCGAGCTCCGCCTGTTCGACGTCGCCGGGCGGGAGCTCAAGGAGGCGGGGAGCATCGCGGGCTTCGACAGCTGGGTCAGCGACGTCGACCTCTCGCCCGACGGCGAGCGGCTCGTCTCCGCCAGCTACGACCAGAACGCCTACGTCCACCGGGTCTCCGACGGCTCCCGGGTCCAGGTCTACCCGACCCCGGCGCGGGTCACCAGCGCGCTGAGCGTGGGCGGACGGGTGCTGACCGCCTCGCAGGACGGGACCACTCGCGCGTGGGACCGCCACGGACCGGTCGTCGAGCGCCGCGACGAGCCCGTCTACCAGCTCTCGACCGACCGGGAGAACACCGTCATGAGCGTCGTGGGCATCGGCGAGGACGTCGTCTCGCTCCTGGACCTCACCGCCGAGCACCCCGGTGAGCTCCCCGCCCCGCGGGCGCCGCGGGGCGAGGAGCTGTGGTTCGCCGGCACGGTCGCCCCCGACGCCTCGTTCGTGGGGGGCGGCACCCGGGACGGCGACCTGCTGGTGTGGCCGCTCGAGGAGGGCCGCCCCGGCGAGCCCACGAAGACCCGGGCCATCGACGCCGGGATCACCGGCGTCGACGTCAGCGCGGACGGCACGTCGCTGGCGGCGTGGTCCGAGGTGGGCACGGAGGTCGCCCTCCTGCGCCGCGCGGGGGACGGCTCGGTCCGCCGGTCCGCCGCGCTGCCGGTGACCGGCACGGAGGCCGCGGGGTTCCACCCCTCGGGCGGCCTGCTGGCCACCGCCGACGACGCGACGCACGTCGTGCTGTGGGACGTCACCGACCCGGAGGCGCCGCGGCGGGAGGCCACCCTCGACCTCGAGGCCGTGGCCACCTCGCTGACCTTCTCCCCGGCCGCGGACCTCATGGCCGTGGGCACGGAGAGCGGGCAGGTCCTCCTGTGGGACGTCTCCGACCCGGCCGAGCCCCGGCGCGTCGCCGGGACCTCCGACGCGCTGTCCTCGGTGAAGGGGCTGCAGTTCTCCCCGGAGGGGGACACCCTGGCGGGGGCCTCGGGGGACAAGTTCGTGTGGATGTGGCGGGTGGAGGACGGCCGGATCGAGGTCGTCGGGGCCCTGTCCGCCTCCGGCGACCGGATGAACGACGTCGACTTCGTCGGTGACCGCCTGATCGCGACGGGCGACGACGGGGTCGTGCGCAGCTGGCTGGTCGACGTCGACGCCGCCGCCGCGCACGTGTGCGCGCAGCGCGGGGACCCGGTCACGCAGGAGGAGTGGGACCGGCACGTGCCCGGCGCGGACTACCGCGGGCTGTGCTGAGGCCCGCCCCGCGGGGTGCTCACTTGGCGTCCGCGTAGGACTCGACCACGGCCACGGTCACCGGGAACTCCACCGGGATCCGCCCGAACACGATCCGGGCCGCCTGCGCTGCGCACTCCCGGACCAGCTCGCCGGCCCGCGCGGCGTCGGCCCGCGCGCAGTGCAGCACGATCTCGTCGTGCAGGAAGAACACGAGCTCCGCGTCCAGGGCCTCCCGCGCCAGGGCGGAGCGGATGCTCCCCATCCAGCACATCGCCCACTCCGCCGCGGTGCCCTGCACCACGAAGTTGCGGGTGAACCGGCCCTGGGCGCGGGCCATGGCCCCGGCGCGCCGTTCCGCCTCCGCGGTCGAGAGATCCCGCTGGGCGGCGTCCCAGGCGGGCCCGGGCGGCGGTGACCACCGGCCCAGGTGCGTGCGGACCTGCCCGCCGGACTCGCCCACCCGGGCCGCGCGCTCCACGTAGTCCACGGCTCGCGGGAACATCCGGGCGAGGTGGGGCATCAGCCGGCCGGACTGGCCGGTGGTGGCCCCGTACATGGCACCCAGCATCGCCACCTTGGCCTGCGGGCGCTCGGTGAGCTCCGAGCCGCGCTCCTCGCCGAGGTCCGCGATCGACTGGTAGAGGTCGCGCCCGCGGGAGGCCGCGGCCAGGGCGTCGTCGTGGGCCAGGGCGGCCAGGACGCGCGGCTCGAGCTGGGCGGCGTCGGCGACGACGAGGACGCGGCCCGGGTCCGCGCGCACCGCGTCCCGCACCACGTGGGGGATCTGGAGGGCCCCGCCGCCGCGGGCCGCCCACCGGCCCGTGACCACGCCGCCCACCACGTACTCCGGGTGGAACCGGCCGGCCCGCACCCAGGTGTCCAGCCAGTGCCAGCCGTTGGCGCTGAGCAGCCGGGCCTGCTTCTTGTGCTCCAGGACCGGCGCGATCAGCTCCTGCCGCTGCGCGGCCAGGCCCGGCACGGCCCGCGCCCACTCGACGAGCTCCCACTGCCGGGTGCTCGCGACGTCGATCCCCGCCGCGCGCAGGGCCTTGAGCAGCTCCTGCGGGGAGTCCGGGTTCAGCCCGGGCGCCCGCAGCACCTGCCGCAGCCGCCGGACGGTGGCCTCCATCTTCTCCGGGCGCTCGCCGGGCGGGGGTTCGGGGCCCAGCGCGTCCTCCAGCAGGGCGCGGTGGACGTCCTCCCGCCAGGGCACCCCGGCGTGCTGCATCTCCGCCGCGACGAGCGCGCCCTGCGACTCGGCGGCCAGCAGCAGGCTCAGCCGCCGCGGGTCCGCGGCGCCGGCCACGGCGGCCAGCTGGGCGCGCAGCTCGCCGGCGAGCGCCGTGACGGCCGGTCCGCCGGCGCGCGGCAGGTCGAACAGGCTCGTCTGGTCCTGGGCGGGCCGCGGGGGCGGGAGCAGACCGGGGGCCTCGTCCGGGCGCAGGGGCTCGAGGACGGGCCGGTAGGGGAGGGGGCCGTCGGCCCCCGAGCCGTGGGCGGTCGCGGCGGTGGCGAGGATCGCCTGGCACAGCCGCAGGTCGTGGCACCGGTCGACGCGCACCCCCGCCGCCAGCAGCTCGGGGTAGACGGCCGCGGTGCGCTCCCAGGTCCAGCGCGGCGGCGTGGCACCGGCGCGCCGGGCGGCCTCCTCCCGCTCGGCCACGAACGCCGCGAGCTCGCCCGGGGGCACGACGATCTCGGCCCCGTCCGGGTCGCCGGAGCCCGTGAGGGGCTGGACCCGGTGCCCGCCCGGGCCCTCCGTCGACGTTCCCACCACGATGTGCACCCGCTCATTGTCCTGCACGGATCCGTCATCCTACGGCCGGGGCCCGGACTGCACACGCGACGGCCGGATCCCGTGGCCGCGCCGGCCCGTCCACAGCGCCGGGAGCTGCCGCCCGTCGTCCGGGACCGTGCGCCGAGAGTGGGGCCATGAGCACCGCCGCCCCGCGCCCCGCGACCCCCTTCCCGGCCCCCGCGGACCTCCCCGCCGTCCTTCCGGCGGCGCGGGCCCGCACGGTGCGGCTCGTCACCGACGACGACGCCCTGCGCGCCACGGTGGAGCGCGTCTGCGCCTCCGCGGGCGCGGAGCTGGTCCCCGTCCCGTTCCCCGTCCCGTTCTCCGGCGCGGCGCCCGGCCCCGCCGCGGACGCCGAGCTGCTGGACGTCCGCCGCGCGGGGACCGGCCGCGTGGCCCCGGGCACCGTCCTCCTGGGCCGCCCCGAGGACACCGGGCTCTGGGACCGCGCCGCCGAGCTCGGCGGCTGCCCCGTGGCCGTGCTCCCGGACGCCGCCGGGTGGCTGGCCGACCGCCTCGCCGCGGTGCCCGGCGGCCCGCCCGGCACCGGGCGGCGCGGACGGGTCCTCGGCGTCCTCGGCGCCGTCGGCGGAACGGGCACGTCCACGCTCGCGTGCTGGCTCGCCGACCGCGCCGCGGGCGACGGCCGTCCCGCGGTGCTCGTGGACGGCGACCGCGAGGGCTGCGGGATCGACGTCCTGCTCGGCCTCGAGGACCGGGACGCCCTGCGCTGGCCGGACCTGCTGCGGATCGCAGGGACCGTGCACGCCGAGCAGCTGTGGCCCGCCCTCGCCCGCACGGGGCAGCTGCGCTGGCTCTCCTGGGGCCGGTCCCGGCCGGACGAGGCCCCCGCCCCCTACGCTCCCGTGCTCGACGCCCTGCGCCGGGCCGCGGCCGTCGTCGTCGTGGACCTGGGCCGCGCCGGACCGGCGACGCCGGAGACCGCGGCCCTGTGCGACGAGGTGCTCGTCGTCGCCCCGCGCACCGTGCACGGGGTGCTGGCCGCCCGCCGGGCCGCCGAGCTCCTGGCCGGCGTCCCCGCCCGGCTCGTGCCGGCGGGGCTCAACGTCGCCGACCTCGACGACGCCCTCGCCGAGACCACCACCGGGCTCCCCGTCGCGGGGCAGGTGCGCTTCGACGGCTCCGTGCCCGAGGCCGCCGAGACCGGCCGGCTGCTGGAGGCCGGGCGCTCCCGGCGCGCCGCCAGGGACGTGGCCCGGCTCCTCGACGCCGTGGGGCCGGCGCGGTGAACGGCACGGTCCCGCGGCAGGGGTCCCGCCCGGCGGACGCCGCCCTGCTCGACGACGTCCGGGACCGGCTGCTCTTGGCCCCCGGCCCCGTCACGGACGCGGACATCGCCGAGGCCGTGCGCGCGAGCGGCCGGGTGCTGGGCGCCGCGGGGACCCTCCACGCCGTCCAGGCGGTCCGCGCCGAGCTCACCGGGCTCGGCCCGCTCGAGCCGCTCCTGCCCCGCCAGGGCCTCACCGACGTCTACGTCAACGGCCCCGACCAGGTGTGGGTCGAGACCCAGGACGGAGTGCGTCGCGTCGAGTCCCCCTTCGGCTCCGACGCCGAGGTCCGTGCCCTGGCCGTCCGCCTGGTCACCGCCGCCGGGCGCCGGCTCGACGCGGCCCACCCCTGCGCGGACGTCCAGACCGCGGCCGGCTACCGCGTGCACGCCGTGCTCCCGCCGGTCTCCACGGGCGGGACGCTGCTGTCCGTCCGGTTCCGCGCCCCCGCCGCGCTGTCGCTCGACGACCTGGTGGCCGCGGGGGCCGTCCACCCCGAGCTGGCGCGGCTGCTCGCCGCGGCCGTGCGGTCCGGCACGAACTTCCTGGTCAGCGGGGCCACCGGCGCCGGGAAGACCACTCTGCTCAACGCCCTGCTCTCCTGCGCCCCGGCCCACGAGCGGCTCGTGCTGATCGAGGACGCCGCGGAGCTGCGCCCGGCGCACCCCCACGTGGTCGGCCTCCAGGCGCGGCACGCCAACGCCGAGGGCGCGGGGCGGATCGACCTCGCCGAGCTCGTCCGCCAGGCCCTGCGCATGCGCCCCGACCGGATCGTGGTGGGGGAGTGCCGCGGCGCGGAGGTCCGGGAGCTGCTCACCGCCCTCAACACCGGCCACGCCGGGGCCGGGACCGTCCACGCCAACTCCGCGGCCGCCGTGCCCGCCCGGCTCGCGGCGCTGGGCGCCCTGGCCGGGATGAGCCGGGAGGCCGTGGTGCTGCAGGCCGCGAGCGCCCTGGACCTCCTCGTCCACGTCGCGCGCGACGCCGGCCCGCGGGAGGTGCGGACCCTGTCCCTGCTGGAGGAGCGGGACGGCGCACTCGTCGCGCGGCCCGCGGCCGTCCGCTCGGGGAGCGGGGTGCAGCCCGGTCCCGGCTGGGACGCACTGTGCGCCCTGCTGGACCGCCCTCTCACCCCGGCCCGGGGCAGGACCTCCCCGGGCCGCCCGGAGGGGGCGTCGTGACCGCCGTCCTCGTCCTCGGCCTGTGCCTGGCAGGCTGCGCCACCGCGCTCGCCGGCGGCCCGGCCCCCAGGGTCCGCGCCCTGGCGCGCCCCGCGCCCGGCCCCGCGCCGGGTCCCTTCGCCCGGCTGCGGCGGCGGTTCTCCCGCGACGCGGCCGCCGAGGCCGCCGAGTGGGTGGTCCTGCTGCGCCGGATCGCGGCGCTGCTGCAGGCCGGGCGGTCCCCGGCCGCCGCCTTCGAGGGCGCCGCCCCGCCCGACCGGCGCGGCCCCGGCACCGCCACCGGACGGCACCTCCGCCTGCTGTGCGCCTCCGTGGCCGCGGCCTCCCGCCTGGGCCTGGGCACCTCCGCCGCGCTCACGGCCGTCCCGGCACCGGCGCTGGGCCACCGCGGGCTGGAGCGGCGGGCCGTGGCGACGACCGCCGAGCTCGCGCTGTGCTGGGAGGTCTCGGAGCGCACCGGCGCGCCTCTCGCCGGTCTGCTCGAGGGCCTCGCCGACGCCCTGGAGGCGGAGCTGGACGCCGACGCCGCGCGCAGCAGCGCCCTGGCCGGTCCCCGGTCCACCGTCCGGGTCCTGTCCTGGCTGCCGGTGCTCGGCATCGGGTTGGGGATGCTCATGGGCGTCGACCCCCTCGGCACGCTGCTGACCACGCCGTGGGGCCTGGCGGCGCTCGCCGCCGGGGCCGTGCTGACGGCTGCGGGCCGGGTCTGGACCCGGGCGCTCATCGCCCGCGCCGAGGCGGCGGGGGCACGGTGAGCGGGCTCGTCCTGCTGGTCGCTCCGGCGCACGTCGTCGCGGCACCGGCCTTCACCGCACCGGTCCTGGTAGCACCGGCCTTGGCGGCACCAGTCGTCACCGCACCGGTCCTGGTGGCGCCGGTCCTGACGGCGCTCCTGCTCGCCGCGGCCGCCGCGGCACTCCTCCCGCCGAGGTCCCGCCTCCTGGGGCCCGTCCGCCGGCCGGGGCCGGGGACGGGGATCGGGACGAGGACGGGGACCGGGGCAGGACGCCGTCGCGGGTCCCGGTGCGGGGACCGCCCCCACCCGACGGAGCCCGCGGTGTCCGCCGGGGTGCTCGTGGAGCTGACCGCGTCGATGCTCGACGCCGGCCTGCCGCTCGCGGAGGCCGTCGCCGTCCTGGGCAGCCACCACAGGGACGCCGCCGGGACCGTCCTGGGCGGTGTGGGCGCCGGCCTGCGCCTCGGCCTGCCGTGGGAGACGGCCTGGGCCTCCGCCGGAGACCTTCCCCCGCACCTGGAGGACTACCGCCGGGCGCTGGCGTTCACCGCGACCTCCGGGGCGCCGTCCGCCCGCAGCCTGCGCAGTCAGGCGGCCCAGGTGCGCCGGGCCGCCTACCGCCGCGCCGAGCGCGCCGCCGAGGCCCTGTCCGTGCAGCTGGTCCTGCCGCTCGGGCTGTGCTCCCTGCCGGCCTTCGTCTGCTGGGGCGTGCTGCCGGTCGTCATGGGCCTCGTGCCGGAGGTCTTCGCATGACCGGCCGCGCCGCCGCCCGCCGCGCCGCCGCCCGCCGCGCCGCCGGCTGCCGGAGCCGCGCTCCTCCGAGCCGCTCCCGCTCCCGTTCTCGTCCTCCCCGCCTCGTCCGCCCGTGCCCACCGGGACACGCCTCGTCCCGCTCTGCCACTCCGCACGTTTCGTACAGCAGTTCCGCACAGCGGTTCTGCACCGCACGTTCCGCACCGTCGTCCCGCAGCGCTCCTGCGCCGGGACTCGCACCGAAAGGACCCGTCATGTCCCCGCACCAGAATCCCGTCCAGCCCGTGGCGCCGGCGCCCGCCGCCGACGCCGCCAGAGCCGCCGCCCCCGCTGTCGATGCCGTGAGCCCCGCGGCGGCCGCCCGGCCGCTCTCCGGAGGATCGGCCGATCTCGGCGCGACCACCGTCGAGTACGCGATCGTCGTCCTCGCCGCCGCGGCCTTCGGCGGCGTCATGGCCGCCGTGCTCGCGTCCGGCCAGGTCCAGGAGCTCCTCATGGGGCTCATCACCAAGGCGCTCTCCGTCTGAGCGGCTGAGCGCCTGAGCGGCTGAGCGCCTGAGCGGGCGGAGCCCGTGGCGCGAACCGTCGTCGCGGGCCCCGCCGGCTCGGCGCCGTCCCGGCCCCGCCCTGCCCGCTGCTGCCCTGTTCCGGCCCGCCCGGCCGCGATCCGTTCCGATCCGTCCTGATCCCGTCCCGATCCGTCCGGGTCCGCCCCCGATCCTGAGGAGCCCGTCATGACAGCCGTCCCCTTCCGCCCCGTGCCCGGCGGCGTCCCGCCCGGCCGGCACCGGAGCGTCCCTTCCCCGTGTCCGCTCCCGGCCGACGACGGCGTCGTCACCGCCGAGACCGCTGTCCTGCTGCCCGCGCTCGTCCTGCTGCTGGCCGCCCTGCTCGCGGCCGGGGCCTCCGGCATGACCCTGATCCGCTACGAGGAGGCGGCGCGGGCCTCCGCCCGGGCCGCGGCGCGCGGCGAGGCCTCCGCGGTCGTCCGTGCCACCGCCGCCCGTGTCGCCGGGGACAGCGCCGCCGTGCGCCTGGGGCAGGACCGCGGGACGGTCACGGTGACCGTCTCCGGCCCGGCGCCGGGGATCCTCGGCACGTGGGGCGGCTGGGAGCTCCGCGCCGAGGCCTCCGCCTCGACCGAGGGGGCCGACTCCTCGGCCGGGGCCGGTGGCTGAGCCCGCCGGTCCCGGCCGGCCCTCGGCGGAACCGGGGCCGCGGGGGCGAGGCAGGGAGAGGGGTGGGGACAGGGACGGGGACACGGGCAGCGGCAGCGTGCACGCGCTGACCCTCGCCATGGTCCTGGGCGCACTGCTGCTCGCCGTGCTGATGCTGGCCCAGGCGGGGGTCGCGGCGCACCGGGCGGGCAAGGCCGCCGACCTCGCCGCGCTGGCCGCCGCGGACACGGCCCGCGGTCTCGTGGCGGGCGATCCGTGCGGGACGGCCGCGCGCGTGGCCCGGGACAATGGAGCCGAGCTGGTCGTGTGCCGCCTGGTGGAGCCGGAGCGCGTGGTGGTGGACGTGCGCACCGCCGTCGACCTCGCCGGCCCCCTGGCCCGGCTCGGCCCGGCCACCGGGGTCTCCCGGGCCGGCCCGCCGGAGGCCGCCGATGCCCCGTGAGCGCTCAGCCTCCCGGCGCGTCCCGCAGCAGCGCGTCGATCAGCTTCACGGCGCCCTGCTTGTCCAGGGGGTTGTTGCGGTTGCCGCACTTGGGGGACTGCACGCACGAGGGGCACCCGTGCTCGCACTCGCAGGAGGTGATCGCGTCCCGGGTGGCGCGCAGCCAGCCCACGGCGGTGCCGTAGCCGCGCTCCGCGAAGCCCGCGCCGCCGGGGTGCCCGTCGTAGACGAACACGGTGGGCAGCTCCGTGTCGGCGTGCAGCGCCGTGGACAGCCCGCCCACGTCCCACCGGTCGCACGACGCCACGAGGGGCAGCAGGCCGATCGCCGCGTGCTCCGCGGCGTGCAGCGAGCCGGGCACGTCGGGCTCCTCGATCCCCGCGCCGGCCATCACCGGCTGCGGCACGGTGAACCACACGGACTTCGTGAACAGGTCCCGGGCCTCCAGCTCCAGCGGCTCCTCGCCCAGCACCTCGTTGGAGATCACGGCCTTGCGCTGGAAGGACACGACCTTCGTCGTCACCTGGACCTGCCCGAAGTGCACCGTGACGGGCCCCCAGCATTCCGCGCGCTCCTCGGCCACGACGCTGACCTGGGTGACGTCCCGGGCGGTGGTGTAGAAGTCGGGGTGCGCGCGGGTCACGGCGGCGTAGTGGTCGGCCTCGTTGAGCTCGTCCACGATGTAGGTGCGGCCCTGGTGCACGTACACCGCCCCGGGATGGGCCTGGTAGTGGGACTGTGGGGAGTCCATCGTGCCGAGCACCAGGCCGGTGCCCGTCTCGATGATGCGGATCGGCCCTCCGCCGTCGGACCGGAGGGAGACCATGCCCGCCGCGGACTCCGCACGGGTCCAGAACCATCCGGTCGGTCGGCGGCGCAGGTGCCCGGCGCGCGCCAGGGACTCGAGGACCTCGGCCGCCGTGGGCCCGAAGGCGGCGACCTCCTCCGCCCGCAACGGCTGCTCGGCCGCCGCCGCGCACAGGTGCGGGGCCAGGACGTACGGGTTGGAGGGGTCGAACACGGTCGCCTCGACGTCCACGTCGAAGATCGCCTCCGGGTGGTTCACGAGGTAGGTGTCGAGGGGGTCGTCGCCGGCCACGAACGCGGCCAGCGCCTCCTGCCCCGCCCTGCCGGCGCGGCCGATCTGCTGGAAGAACGACGCCCTCGTGCCGGGCCACCCGGCCACGACCACCGCGTCCAGGCCCGCCACGTCGATCCCCAGCTCGAGCGCGGACGTGCTGGCGATGCCGAGCAGGCGGCCGTCCCGCAGCGCCTCCTCGAGGGCCCGCCGCTCCTCGGGCAGGAAGCCGGAGCGGTACGCGGCCACCCGGTGGGCGAGCGAGGCGTCGACCTCCTCGAGCTGGCGGTGGGCGATCTGGGCGATGGTCTCCGCCCCGCGCCTGGACTTGATGAACGCGATGGTGCGGACCTGGTGCAGCACGAGGTCCGTGAGCATGTCGGCCGCCTCGGCCACGGCGGTGCGGCGCACGGGGGCGTCGTTCTCGCCGACCCCGCCCGTCGGCTCGGGCTCCCACAGCACCACGGTCACGGGCCCGTGCGGGGAGAAGTCCGTCGTCACCGGCGTCACCTCGGCCTCCGGGGCGCCGATGAGCCGGGCGAAGGAGGCGTGCGGTGCGGAGGACGTCGCGGACGCCCCGACGAACACCGGGTCGGCCCCGTACCTCCGGCAGATCCGGCGCAGCCGCCGCATGAGGTTGGCCACGTGGGAGCCGAAGACCCCACGGTAGGAGTGCGCCTCGTCGACCACCACGTACTTCAGCCGGCGGAAGAACCGGGACCACCGCGCGTGGTTGGGCAGCACCCCGTAGTGCAGCATGTCCGGGTTGCACAGCACCACGTCCGCGTGGTCGCGCACCCACCGGCGCTCGGCCGGGTCCGTGTCCCCGTCGTAGGTCGCGGCGCGCAGGGTGGGCAGGCCGAGGGCCTCCAGCCCCCCGAGCTGGTCCACGGCCAGGGCCTTGGTGGGGGAGAGGTAGAGAGCGGTCGCCTCGTCGGGGTGGTGGATCATGCCGGGGTTCGCCAGCGCCGCGAGCCGGCCGCGGTGCACGGCGTCGGCCACGGGCGCCTGGTACGCGAGGGACTTCCCGGACGCGGTCCCGGTCGCGACCACCACGTGGCGGGGCGCGAGCATCGCCTGGACCTGGTGGAGGTAGGGCCGGTGCACCCCGAGCCGCTCGTACGCGCCCACGACGTCCGGGTGCAGGTGCTCCGGCCACGGCGCGGTGACCGCGTCCCGGTCCGGGATCTCCCGGACGTGCCGCACCTGCTCCGGCGCGTCGCCGCGGCCGAGCAGGGGGATCAGGGAGGCGTGGTCGGAGGACAGCACCGGTTCATTGTGCCACCGCCGCCCGGGAGGCCCCGCCCGCGGGGTCCGGGGCGGCGGGCTCCGGGGCGGAGGCCCTGGAGGGCGGTCAGGAGCTCCGCGCCCGGGTGGGCCCCGTCAGCGCTGCGCCGCTGGTCCGGCGGTGCACGCGGGCCTCCCAGGGGCGCAGGAGGAACGGGTCCCGCGCGGAGCCGTCGGCGGGGAGATTGGTCAGCAGCACCTCGGTCCCGGCCCACGCGTCGGCGTCCGGGAGGTCCGGGCGGACCTCCCGCCCCGAGACGTTGGCGACCACCAGCAGCTCCACCTCTCCCAGGCGCCGGGTGAAGGCGTAGACCTGCTCGTGGTCCGGGACCAGCATCGTGAAGTCGCCGTGGACGACCACGGGCTCGGTGTGCCGCAGCCCGATCAGGCGCCGGTAGTGGTGGAAGACCGAGTCCGGGTCCGCGTGCTCCGTCTCGGCGTTGACGACGTCGTGGTTCGGGTGGACCGGGATCCACGGGGTCCCGGTGGTGAACCCTGCGTTCTCCCCGGCGGTCCACTGCACGGGGGTGCGGGCGTTGTCCCGTCCCGTCCAGCGCAGGCCCGCCAGCACCGCCGCCGGATCGGTCCCGGCGGCCACGGCGTGGCGGTAGTGGTTGATCGACTCGATGTCGCGGAAGTCCTCGATGGCGGTGAACGGGGCGTTGGTCATGCCCAGCTCCTCGCCCTGGTACACGTAGGGGGTGCCCCGGTGCAGGTGCAGCAGCGTCGCCAGGCAGGTCGCCGAGGCGACCCGGTGGGCGGGACCGTCGTCGCCGAAGCGGGAGACCACGCGGGGCTGGTCGTGGTTGTTCCAGTACAGGCTGTTCCAGCCCACCTCCTCCAGGCCCTCCTGCCAGCGCCCCAGCGAGGCCTTCAGATCCGTCAGGCGCAGCGGGCGGGGATCGAACTTGCCGCCGGGGCCGTGGTCGAGGCCGACGTGCTCGAACTGGAAGACCATGTCGACCTCCGCGCGGGCCGGGTCGGTGAACAGCCGAGCCTCCTCCACGGTGACACCGGGCATCTCGCCCACGGTGATGAGCTCGGCGCTCCGGTGCGCGAAGACCTCCCGGTGCATCTCCTGGAGGAACTCGTGGATGCGGGGCCCGCAGATGTAGGAGTCCGACCCGTCGCCGTATGGCGAGCCGGGCACGGGACGGCCGTCGTGCAGGTGCCCGTCGGCGGTGACGTCCTTGCTGATCATGTTGATCACGTCCATCCGGAAGCCGTCGACCCCGCGGTCCAGCCACCAGCCCATCATGGCGTAGACCGCCCGGCGGACCTCGGGGTTCTCCCAGTTGAGGTCCGGCTGCTTGCGGGAGAACAGGTGCAGGTAGTACTCGCCGCTGTCCTCGTCGAGTTCCCACGCGGAGCCGGAGAAGAAGCTGTGCCAGTTCGTCGGCTCCGCACCGGGGGCGCCGGCCGCCATGCCCGGCCGGGGCTTCCGCCACCAGTACCAGTCGCGCTTGGGCGAGTCCGGGGACGAGCGGGACTCGACGAACCAGGGGTGCTCGTCGGAGGTGTGGTTGACCACCAGGTCCATCACCAGCTTCATGCCCCGGTCGTGCACCGCCGCCAGCAGCTCGTCGAACTGCTGGAGGGTCCCGAAGACGGGGTCGATGTCCTGGTAGTCGCTGATGTCGTAGCCGTTGTCGTCCTGCGGGGACCGGTAGACGGGCGAGAGCCACACGACGTCCACGCCCAGGGCCTGCAGGTGGTCGAGGTGGGCGATGATCCCGCCGAGGTCGCCGATCCCGTCACCGTCGGAGTCGGCGAAGGACCGGGGGTAGATCTGGTAGACGACGGCGTCGGACCACCACGCCGGGGCCCGTCCGGCTCCGCCGCCGGCCCGGTGCCCGGCCGGCCGGCCGGAGAGGTCGTGCTGCTGGGGGCTGGTGCTCATCTGACTGCTCCTCGGGTGATGCCGGAGCCCCAGCCTATGCGGGAGGAGCTCAGGAGGGGCCCGCCCGGCCCATGGTTCCGACGGTCTCCTCCAGCGAGCCCCGTGGCACGCGGTCGTGCAGCGGTCGAGCCTGTTCCCGGAGGGGGCGGGTCCTCGCGGTGGTCACGGAGGAGACACGCGTCACCTCCGGAGGGACCGCGTGCCAGAATGGCGCCATGAGCAACCCCATGAACATCTCCGGGCACAACCCCGAGAAGGAGGCGCAGATGCACCGGCCTCCGGTCACGGAGCTCACCGCCGAGCAGTGCTGGGAGCACCTCTACAGCGCCCGCTTCGGCCGGATCGCCACCATGGACGGGGACGAGATCGAGATCACCCCGATCAACCTCGTGGCCGACGACGAGAAGATCTACTTCCGCACCGCCCAGGGCACCAAGCTGCTGCACCTGATCCTCAACGAGCACGTGGCCGTCCAGGTCGACCACGCCCAGGGCGGGGAGGCGTGGTCCGTGATCGTGCGCGGCACCGCCCGCCTGCTCACCGACCCCGAGGAGACCCGCCGCGTGGACGAGCTGCCCCTGCGGCCCTGGCTCGAGACCACCAAGCTCGAGTACGTCGAGGTCACCCCCGTCAAGGTCACCGGCCGGCTGTTCCACCTCGGCCACTGACCCCGCGCGGTGACCGGGGCCGGCCCGCGGCTTGTAGCCTGGGTCGGTGGCCCAGCACCGGATCGTCCTGCACTACGTCTTCACACCCCTCCCCGACCCCGAAGCGGTCGTGCTCTGGCAGCGCGCCCTGTGCGAGGGGCTGGGGCTGCGGGGACGGATCATCGTCTCCCCGCACGGCCTCAACGGCACCGTGGGCGGTGAGGTCGGCGCGGTCAAGCAGTACGTGCGCACGACCCGCTCCCACCCCGGCCTGCGCGACATGGTGTTCAAGTGGTCGGACGGCTCCGCGGAGGACTTCCCGCGGCTGTCGGTCAAGGTCCGCGACGAGCTCGTCTCCTTCGGCGCGCCCGGCGAGCTGGAGGTCGACGAGCACGGCGTGGTCGGGGGCGGCACCCGGCTGCGCCCGGCGGAGGTCGACGAGCTGGTGGCCCGCCGCGGCGAGGAGGTGGTGTTCTTCGACGGCCGCAACGCCCACGAGGCGCGGATCGGCCGCTTCCGCGGCGCCGTGGTCCCGGACGTCGCCCACACCCGGGACTTCGTGGCCGAGCTGGACTCCGGCAAGTACGACCACCTCAAGTCCCGGCCGGTCGTCACCTACTGCACCGGCGGGATCCGCTGCGAGGTGCTCTCCGCCCTGATGCGCCGCCGAGGCTTCGAGGAGGTCTACCAGCTCGACGGCGGCATCGCCGAGTACGGCCGCGAGCGCGGGGACCGGGGCCTGTGGGAGGGCTCCCTCTACGTCTTCGACCGCCGCATGCACGTGGAGTTCTCCCCCGAGGCCGTCACGATCGGGAGCTGCGAGCGCTGCGGGGCCCCCGCCAACAGCTTCGTCAACTGCGCGGACCGGACCTGCCGCGCGCTGGTCCTCGCGTGCCCGGGGTGCCTCGACGAGCACCCGGACCTCACCTGCCCCACCGGGTGCGGCACCGCCCCCGACGACGAGGTCCAGCACGACCTCCACCACGACCCCCAGCACGACCCGCAGCACGACGCGCGGCGGACGAGGAGCAGCAGATGACCACGGACGCCCCCGGGTTCTCCCGGGTCCCCGGGACCCCGGTCTCCGACGACCCTGCCCTGCTGGCCGCCCTGCACGCGGGCCTGCGCCGCACGGGCTTCACCCACGACGGCGTGGCGCAGCTGCTCGGGCCCGCCGCGACGGCGGCGCTCGAGCGGGACCAGGCCGTGCCGGCCCTGCGCGTGCTCGAGCCCCTGCTGGAGACGCCGGGGGAGGGCCGAGGCCTGGCCGGCGTCGTCGTCCTGTTCCTGCTGGGCCGCCCCGTCCACGGGGAGGTCCTCGCGGACGCCCTCGCCCCCGTGACGCCCGGGCAGCTGGTCCGGCTGGGGCTCGTCGAGGAGACGGCCGGGGGCCTGAGCGCCGTCGTGGACCTGCGCCCGTACGCCGCCGACGACGGCACGGAGCTGTACGTGGCCAGCGACCCCGGCGCGGCCCAGCGGCCGGGCGTGCTGCGCCGGGACCACGTGCTGGGCATCGGCCAGGCCTCCCTGACCCTCGCCCAGACCACCGACCGCCGACCCGTCGGCCGCGCCCTGGACCTCGGCACGGGCTGCGGGATCCAGACCTTCCACCTGCTCGCCCACGCGCGCCGCGTCACCGCCACCGACGTCTCGGACCGGGCGCTCGGCTTCACGCGGTTCAACCTCCTGCTCAACGCGGCGGCCCTCGGCATCGACCCGGAGCGGCCGGAGGACCGGGTGGACCTGCGGCTGGGCTCCCTGCTCGAGCCGGTGCGCGGCGAGGAGTTCGACCTGGTGGTCTCCAACCCGCCGTTCGTCATCACCCCGCGCCCGGCGGGGGAGAGCCCGGAGGACCGCTTCACCTACCGGGACGGCGGCCTGCCGGGGGACCGGATCGTGTCCACGCTGGTCCGCGGGCTGCCCGGGGTCATGGCCCCCGGGGCGACCGCCCACCTGCTCGGCAACTGGGAGGTGCTCGGCCCGGAGCACGCCGACGGCGAGCCCGTGCCCGCGGCCGGCCGGTGGATGCGCCGCCCCGGCGAGTGGGTGCCGGAGGGGATCGACACGTGGTGGATCCAGCGCGAGCTCGTCTCCCCGGAGGAGTACGCCGAGACCTGGCTGCGGGACGCCGCCGAGCAGCGGGACCGGGAGCACTACGAGCAGGCCTACCGCGCCTACCTCGACGACTTCGCCGCCCGGCGGGTCGAGGCCGTCGGCTTCGGGATGATCCGGCTGCGCCGGCCCGCGGCGCAGCGCTCCGGCGACGGCGCGCTGCGCCGGTTCGAGCACGTCCCGCACCCGGTCCAGCAGCCGCTGGCTCCCGCGCTCGCCGCCGCGTGGGCGCGCGCCGACTGGCTGGCGGAGCACCCCGGGGACTGGCTGGACGCCCACCTCGTGGCGGCCGAGGACGTCACCGAGGAGCGCCACCAGCGCCCGGGCGCCGAGCACCCCGGGGTGATCCTGCTCCGCCAGGGCGCCGGCCTGCGCCGCACCGTGGTCCTGAGCAGCGAGGCGGCCGGGTTCGCGGGCGCGTGCGACGGCGAGCTGAGCGCCCGCCAGATCCTCGGCGCCCTCGCCGCCCTCCTCGGGTGGGAGGGCGACGAGGCCCCGCGCCTGGAGGCCGAGGTGCGCCGGCTCGTCGTCGACGGCTTCCTGGTCCCCGAGCCCGGACCCGCGGCGTAACAGAGGTTACGCGGACGTAGGAGGCGGGTGTCGCCGGGGCCGGAGTGGAAGACTGGGGGCATGAGCATCGGTGAGAACCTCAACCCCATCAAGAACCTCGACCGGGAGACCGTCTGGCAGCTCCTGGAGAAGCACCCGTACGGCCGCCTGGCGGTGGAGGCCGCCGGCCTCGTGGACATCTTCCCGGTGAACTACGTGGTGCACCAGCACAAGCTGTACTTCCGCACCGCCCAGGGGACCAAGCTCTCGAGCCTCATCGTCAACGACCAGGTCGCCTTCGAGATCGACGAGGTCTCCGAGGACCACGTCGTGCGCTCCGTGGTGGTCCACGGCAAGGCCCGCCGGCTCGAGACCCGCGCGGAGATCGACGCCGCCGAGGAGCTGCCGCTCAAGCCGTGGGCGCCCACGCTCAAGTACAACTACGTGGTGATCGACGTGGAGAACGCCACCGGCCGCGAGTTCACGATCGGCGAGGAGCCCGAGCGCTTCCCGGTCTGAGCAGCGCGCCCGAGCCGTGAGCCCGCCGGCCCGGTCCCCGGCGCCGGCGCAGAGCCCGGGTCCGCGACCGCCGTGGTCCACCGTGTCCGTTCCGGCGCGGTGGACCACGGCGGTGACGCGTTATGGTGGAGCGCAACGGCGGGTGCGACGACGCCCGACCGTCCGACCGACGCCCAGCAGCGCCGCGGCCCGCGGACCGCAGCAAGGAGTACCGTGCCAACGAAGGCCACCAGGAGCCCGGGAACGGGCAAGAGCCTGCTCATCGTGGAGTCCCCCTCCAAGGTCAAGACCATCGCGGGGTACCTCGGCGACGCCTACGAGGTCGAGTCCTCGATGGGGCACATCCGCGACCTCCCCCAGCCCTCCGAGCTGCCCGCAGAGCTCAAGAAGGGCCCCTACGGCAAGTTCGCGGTGGACGTCGAGCACGGCTTCGAGCCGTACTACGTGGTCAACCCGGACAAGAAGAAGAAGGTCACCGAGCTCAAGCGCAAGCTCAAGGACGCCGACGCCCTCTACCTCGCCACCGACGGCGACCGCGAGGGCGAGGCCATCGCGTGGCACCTGCTGGAGGTGCTCAAGCCGAAGGTCCCCGTCTACCGGCTGACCTTCCCCGAGATCACCCGCGAGGCCATCGAGCGCGCGTTCGGCGAGCTGCGCGAGCTCGACCAGGACCTCGTCGACGCGCAGGAGACCCGCCGCATCCTCGACCGGCTCTACGGCTACGAGATCTCCCCGGTGCTGTGGCGCAAGATCGCCTCCGGCCTGTCCGCGGGCCGCGTGCAGTCCGTCGCCACCCGCCTCGTCGTCGAGCGGGAGCGCCAGCGCATGGCGTTCGTGCCCGCCGACTACTGGGACCTCAGCGGCGAGTTCGCCCGCACCGAGGGCGAGGACGCCGGGGTGTCCTTCAGCGCCCGGCTCTCCTCCGTGGACGGCAAGCGGGTGGCCGGCGGCCGCGACTTCGGCGACGACGGCGTGCTCAAGAGCGACCCCGCCAAGCTCGCCCACCTCGACGAGCAGGCCGCCCGGGAGCTGGCCGCCGGGCTGGAGCAGGCCGCGTTCGCCGTCCGCTCGCTCGAGACCAAGCCCTACACCCGCCGCCCCGCGGCACCGTTCACGACCTCCACGCTGCAGCAGGAGGCCGCGCGCAAGCTGCGCTTCACCTCCCGCACCACCATGCAGGTGGCGCAGAAGCTGTACGAGAACGGCTACATCACCTATATGCGGACCGACTCCGTGGCGCTGTCCGACCAGGCGGTCAAGGCCGCCCGGCGGCAGGCCTCGGAGCTCTACGGCACGGAGTTCGTCCCCGGCGCCCCGCGCGTCTACAGCTCCAAGTCGAAGAACGCGCAGGAGGCCCACGAGGCCGTGCGCCCCGCGGGGGACTCCTTCCGCACCCCGGCGCAGGTCCGCAACGAGCTCTCCGCGGACGCGTTCAAGCTCTACGAGCTGATCTGGAAGCGGACCGTCGCCTCGCAGATGGCCGACGCCAAGGGCTCGACGGCCACGGTGCGGCTGGGCGCGACCTCGTCCTCCGGGCGGGACGCCGAGTTCTCCGCGTCCGGCACGGTCATCACCTTCCGCGGCTTCCTGGCCGCGTACGAAGAGGGTCGGGACGAGGAGCCCGCCGAGGGCAAGGACGGCAAGGACGGGGACAAGCGCCTGCCGCGGATGGGCGAGGGCGACGCCCTAACCGCCGCCGAGGTGCAGGCCGACGGCCACCGCACGTCCCCGCCCCCGCGCTACACCGAGGCGTCCCTCGTCAAGGCGCTCGACGAGCTGGGCATCGGCCGTCCCTCCACCTACGCCGCCGTGATCTCCACGATCATGGACCGCGGCTACGTCCGGGTCCGCGGCTCCGCGCTGATCCCGTCCTGGACGGCGTTCTCCGTGGTGCGCCTGCTCGAGGAGCACTTCTCCGACTACGTGGACTACGACTTCACCGCGGAGATGGAGGAGGGGCTCGACCGGATCGCCCGCGGCGAGGAGGACAGCACCGACTGGCTCCAGGACTTCTACTTCGGCTCCAAGGGGCACGAGAACGGGCTCAAGCCCATCGTCGACGACCTCGGCGAGATCGACGCCCGCGCGATCAACTCCATCCCCGTGACGCCGGACATCACCCTGCGGGTGGGCAAGTTCGGCCCGTACCTCGAGGTCGCCGGGACCGTGGACCCGGCGACGGGGGAGATCACCGAGCCGGTGCGCGCCAACGTGCCGGAGGACCTGGCCCCGGACGAGCTGACGCCCGAGAAGGCGCGGGAGCTCATCGAGACGGGCCGGGCCGACGGCCGCGAGCTCGGCCGCGACCCCGCGACCGGGCGGACGATCATCGCGAAGGACGGCCGCTACGGCCCCTACGTCACCGAGGTGATCCCCGAGCCCACGGCCGAGGAGCTGGCCGCCCTGCCGGTCGAGTACTACAAGAACGGCAAGCCCAAGCCCCCGAAGAAGCCGGTGAAGGAGAAGCCCCGCACGGGCTCCCTGCTGTCCTCCATGACCCTGCAGGACGTGACGCTCGAGGACGCCCTCAAGATCCTGTCCCTGCCGCGGGTCCTGGGCACCGACGCCGAGGGGGAGGAGATCACCGTGCAGAACGGGCGCTTCGGCCCCTACCTCAAGAAGGGCTCCGACTCCCGCTCCCTGCAGTCCGAGGAGCAGCTGTTCACGATCACCCTGGACGAGGCGCTGAAGATCTACGCCCAGCCCAAGCAGCGCGGCCGCGGCACGGCCAAGCCGCCGCTCGCGGACCTCGGCACGGACCCCATCACGGAGCGGCCCATGGTGATCAAGGACGGCCGCTTCGGCCCGTACGTGACCGACGGGGAGACCAACGTGACGGTCCCGCGCTCGGAGAGCATCGAGCAGATCACCCCGGAGCGGGCCAGCCAGCTGCTCGCCGAGAAGCGCGCCAAGGGCCCCGCGCCCCAGAAGACGACGCGCGCGGCGGCCAGGCCGGCCGGGGCCAGGTCCTCCGCGAAGAAGGCACCGGCGAAGAAGGCGCCGGCGAAGAAGCCGACGGCCAAGAAGCCGGCCGGGGCCGGGACCAAGGGCTGAGCCTCCCGCACCCGCGCGGCAGGGCCACGGTATCGAAGGAGCACACAGCATGCGGCTCGGAGTCCTCGACGTCGGATCGAACACCGTCCACCTCCTCCTCCTGGACGTCTACCCGGGCTCGCGCCCGGAACCGTACGCGTCCCACAAGATGCCCCTGCAGCTGGTCCAGCACCAGGACGCGGCGGGCGACATCACCGACGCCGGCCGGGACGCCCTGACCGACTTCGTGATCGAGGCCCGGGACTTCGCGGCGGACGCCGGCGCCGAGGACCTCCTCGCGTTCGCGACCTCCGCGATCCGGGAGGCCGGCAACGGCGAGGACGTGCTCGACCACGTCCAGTCCCGCTCCGGGGTCACCCTCACGGAGCTCGCGGGGGACCAAGAGGCCGCCATCACGTTCTTCGCGGTGCGCCGCTGGTTCGGCTGGGGAGCGGGCGCCATCCTGGACCTCGACATCGGCGGCGGCTCCTTCGAGATGGCCCTGGGCACCAACGCCCTGCCCACGGTGGCCACGTCCGTGCCGCTGGGCGCGGGCCGGCTGACCCGGGCGTTCGTCGCCGGGGACGTCGCCACGCCCCGGGAGATGAAGGCGCTGCGCAAGCACGTGCGCGGCGCGCTCAGGCCGGCCGTCGAGAAGGTGCAGGCGGCGGGGGAGCCCACCTTCGTGGCGGGGACGTCCAAGACCTTCCGCTCCCTGGCGCGGATCTGCGGGGCGGCCCCCTACGACATGGGCCCGTACGTCCGGCGGACCCTGCACGTCGAGGACCTGCGGCTGTGGGGCCGGCGGATGGAGGCGATGACCGTGGCCGAGCGCGCGGAGCTGCCCGGCGTCTCGCCCACCCGCGCCGCCCAGATCCTGGCCGGCGCGGTGGTGGCCGAGGCCGCCATGGACGCCTACGGCATCGAGTCGCTGCACATCTGCCCGTGGGCGCTGCGCGAGGGGCTCATCCTGCGCCGCCTCGACCAGCTCAACAGCAACAACGACGTCCGCACCGTCAACCCCAAGCACCTGGTGGGCACCGCATGAGCGAGCAGCCGGGCACGCCCGAGAACACCGCACCCGGGAACACCTCACCCGAGAACACTGCCCACGAGAACGCCGCCGGCGAGGACCGCACCGCCGGGCCGTACCGGCCGCACGTGGCCCTGTCCACGAGCTCCCTCTACCCCCTGGGGGTCCCCGAGACCTTCGAGGCGGCCGTGGAGCTGGGCTACGACAGCGTCGAGGTGCTGGTCACCCACCAGCGGATGAGCCAGCTGACCCACGAGCTGCAGGAGCTCGTGCAGCGCCACCAGCTGCCCATCTCCACGATCCACGCCCCCACGCTGCTGCTGACCCAGCAGGTGTGGGGCAAGTCCTGGACCAAGATCCAGATGGCCGCGGCCCTCACCGAGCAGGTGGGCGCGGAGGTCGTCGTCGTGCACCCGCCGTTCCGGTGGCAGCGCAAGTACGCGTCGAACTTCGTGGAGGGCGTGCGCGTGGTCTCGGAGGCCACGGGCGTGAAGATCTCCGTGGAGAACATGTACCCCTGGCGCGTCGGCGGGCGCGACGCCGTGGTCTACGCCCCGCACTACAGCCCGCTGGGGCAGGACTACGACTGGGTGACGTGGGACTTCTCCCACGCCGCGACCGCCCGGATGGACTCGCTGGCCGCCGTCAAGGAGCTCGGTCCCCGGCTGGGCCACGTGCACCTCACGGACGGCTCGGGGGAGACCACCTCGGACGAGCACCTGCTGCCCGGCCACGGCGTGCAGCCGGTCGCCGAGTGCCTCCAGCACCTCGCCGCCACCCGGTGGCAGGGCGTGATCGGCGTGGAGGTCTCGACCCGCCGCTCGAGCAGCCCGGAGGAGCGCACGGCGTGGCTCGCCGAGTCCCTCGAGTTCGCCCGCCGGCACACCACCCTGCCCGACCCCGCCCCCTGACCCGCGCGCTCCGGACCGTCCCGGAGCCCCGCCGCGACGACCCCTGTCACGACGCCCCTGTTGTGACGACCCTGTGACGAGAGGACCCCATGACCCCCGTGCTCGCCTTCCTCGGCTGCGGCTCCATGAACGGATCGATCCTGCGGGGGGTGCTGGCCTCGGGCGTGCCCGTCGACCGGGTCCGGGCCACGGTCCGCTCCGCCGAGAGCGCCCGCCCCCTCGAGGAGCAGACCGGTGTGCGCCCGTACGTCACCGGCGAGGACCCCGAGGCCAACCGCCGCGCCGCGCGCGAGGCCGACGTGGTGCTCCTGGGCGTCAAGCCCGTGGGCGTCCTGGAACTCGCCCGCGAGATCGCCCCCGCCCTGCGCCCCGGCACCGTGGTGGCCTCCGTCGCGGCCGGGATCTCGATCGCCGCCCTGGAGCGCGCCCTGCCCGAGGGCCAGCCCGTGGTGCGCACCATGCCGAACACCCCCTCCAGCGTGCGGCGCGGCGTCGTCTCCGTGACGCCCGGCTCCGCCACGACCCCCGAGCAGACCGCGGCCGTGCGCCGCGTGCTCGAGGCCGTGGGCACCGTCGTCGAGGTCCCGGAAGAACACGTGGACGCCGTCACCGGCGTCTCCGGATCCGGGCCCGCCTACGTGTTCCTCCTGGCGGAGGCCCTCCAGCAGGCGGGGGAGCGGATGGGCCTGCCGGCCGACGTGGCCCGCGTCCTGGCCCGCGAGACCGTCTCCGGTGCCGGGGAGCTGCTGCGGCCCGAGGACGCGGACCCCGCCGCGCTGCGCCGGGCCGTCACGAGCCCCAAGGGCACCACCGACCGGGCGATCCGCACGTTCCAGGAGAACGGCTTCGAGGACCTCGTGGCGGCCGCCGCGCAGGCCTCCGCGGACCGCTCCGCCGAGTTGACCCGGGAGCTCAGCGGCGACTGAGCCGCCGCGCCGGTGCCCGGCCCGGACGGGGTCCCGGCACCGCGTCAGGGGTCCCGCCGGGGCCCCGGCGGGGCCGTGGCCTCAGGGGCGTGCCGCGAAGCGCTCGAGCAGGTCCACGTGGCCGGAGACGATGAGCAGGTCCCGGGAGGTCACCTTCGTCTCCGGGCGGGCGTAGGTGAAGTCCTCGCCCGGGGACTTCACGCCCACCACGGTCACGCCGTACTTGGACCGGACGTTGGACTCGCCCAGCGTGAAGCCCTGCACCTCCCGCGGGGGGTACATCTTGACGATCGCGAAGTCGTCGTCGAACTCGATGTAGTCCAGCAGCCGCCCGGAGACCAGGTGCGCGGTGCGCCGCCCGGCGTCGGCCTCCGGGAAGATCACGTGGTGCGCGCCGATCCTGGAGAGGATCTTGCCGTGGGCCGGGGTGATCGCCTTGGCCCAGATCCGGCTCACCCCGAGGTCCACGAGGTTGGCCGTGATCAGGACGCTGGACTCGATGGACGTGCCCACGCCCACCACGGCGGAGGTGAACTCGGCGGCGCCGAGCTGGCGCAGCGCGTCGATGTCCGTGGCCTCCGCCTCGACCACGTGGGTGAGCTGGCCCGAGAGCTTCTGCACGAGCTGCGGGTCCCGCTCCACGCCCAGCACCTCGCGGCCCTGCCGCACGAGCTGGAGGGCGGTGGCCGTGCCGAAGCGGCCGAGACCGATCACGAGGACCGGGATGCTGTGGGACGAGCGGTCAGCCAATGATGGGCCTTTCCTCGGGGTACTTGTACAGGCGGCGGCGGGAGCGCAGGGCCAGGGCCGCGGCCACGGTGGTGGTGCCGATGCGGCCGACGAGCATGATCGCGGACAGGACGTACTTGCCCGCCGGCGGCAGCTCGCCCGAGAGCCCCACGCTGAGCCCGCACGTGGCGTAGCCGGAGATCACCTCGAACAGGACCCGGTCCAGCGGCTCCCCGGAGAGCGACACGAGGATCCCGCAGCCGACGAGCACGACCGTCGCGCCCATCATGATCACGGAGATCGCGATGCGCAGGGCGTCCTCGGGGATGGTGCGATAGAACGCGATGACGGCCCGGTCCCCGCGGGCCTCCGCGAGGATCGCGAGGAAGACGACGGCGAGGGTGGTCACCTTGATGCCCCCGGCCACGGACGCCGGGCCGCCGCCGGCGAACATCAGCGCGTCCGTCAGGAGCAGGGTGACCGGCTCGAGGCTGTTCATGTCCACGAGGTTGAACCCGCCCGAGCGGACCATCACCGAGTGGAAGAAGCCCTCGAAGATCTTCTCGCCCACGGGCCGGTCCTGCAGCGTCTCCGGGTTGGACCACTCGAAGGCCAGGAACAGGGCCCACCCCACGAACAGCAGGACGGTGGTGGTGACCAGCACCAGCTTGGTGTTGAGGTTCCACCGGGAGAAGCGCAGGCCCGTCTGCCGCAGCACCAGGACCACGGGGAAGCCCAGGGAGCCCAGGAGCACGCCCAGGGCGATGGGCAGGAGGATCAGCGTCGCGTCCGTGTAGGGCACCAGGCCGTCGGAGTGCGGGGTGAAGCCCCCGTTGTTGTACGCGGAGACCGCGTAGAAGACGCCGTGCCACAGGGCCGTCAGCAGGGGCTCGCCGGCGACCAGGAAGCCGATCGTCAGCACCGTGGCCAGGACCGCCTCGATCGAGACGGACATGATCACGATGATCTGCAGCAGGGAGCCGACCTCGCCGAGGCGCCCGATGTTGAGGGCCTCCTGGGTGATCAGCCGGGACTTCAGGCCGAGCTTCCGGCCGATGGCCAGGGCCAGGATCGAGGTCATGGTCAGGGTGCCCAGCCCGCCGATCTGCATCGCCACCAGGATCACGAACTGGCCGAAGAACGACCAGTTGGTCGCGGTGGAGACGGTCGTCAGGCCGGTGACGGTGACGGCCGAGGTCGCCGTGAACACGGCGTCCTCGAGCGCCGTGCGCACCCCCGGCGCCGAGGAGACGGGCAGCCACAGCAGGAACGAGAACAGGCTCACCACCGCGGCGAAGGAGAACACCGCCAGCCGTGCGGGGGAGCCCGCCGCGATGCGGTCCACGAGGTCGCGCAGGGACGCGAGGAACCAGAAGCGGCCCCGCTCCTCGCTGGTGACCCAGGGACTGCGCCGCGGAATGCTCAAGGTCCCTCCTCAGCGGGCCGGCAGGCCGTCCCGGCACCGGCCCGGACGGGTGCGGCGGGGGCCGCGACCGCTGACAGTATCCCACCGATGCCCCGCGGCACGGACGATCCCCACGGTCACCGGCGCCCGGTTCCCACAGGTGTATGTTGTGGCACATGCCCCTGGAAGAGGCTCTGCTGCGCGCCCGGATCCGTCGGCTGACGCGACGCTCCCGGCTCCGGCCCTCGAACCGCCGCCTGCCCCGGCAGTTCCGGCGCAGCACCGATCCCCGGGAGGTCACGCCGGCGCGGACCGCGCAGCTGATCATCACCGCGTTCGGGGTGGCGCTGGTGGCCGGCACCGTCCTCCTCCTGCTGCCGGGCGCGAGGACCGGCGAGGGCGGGGCGACGGTGCTGGAAGCGGTGTTCACCGCCACCTCGGCGATCTGCGTCACCGGACTGGTCGTGGTGGACACCCCCACCTACTGGACGCCCTTCGGTCAGGCCGTCATCCTGGCCCTGATCCAGATCGGCGGGTTCGGGGTGATGTCCTTCACCACCGTCCTGGGGATCCTGCTGGCCCGCCGGCTGGGGCTCAAGGCGCGGATCCTGAGCTCGGCGGAGACGAAGCACCCCGGCTACGGGGACATGCGCCGCGTGCTGCTGCGGATCCTTGCCACGACGGCCGTGATCGAGGTGGCCGTGGCCGCGGCGCTGGCCCTGCGGTTCCACGCCGGCTACGACTACGGCGTGGGCCGGGCGGTGTGGCACGGGGTCTTCCACGCCGTCTCGGCGTTCAACAACGCCGGCTTCGCCCTGTACTCCCTGTCGATCATGGACTTCGCCGCCGATCCGTGGATCAACCTCCCCCTCATCGTCGCCGTGGTCCTGGGCGGGCTCGGCTTCCCGGTGCTCTACCAGCTGCGCAAGGAGTGGCGCCTGCCCCGGCGCTGGACCCTGAACACCCGCCTGGTGCTGTTCGCGAGCCCGATCCTGCTGCTGGGCGGCACCGTCTTCCTCTGCGCGGTGGAGTGGTCCAGCCCCACCACCCTGGGGCCGATGGGCACGGGCGAGAAGCTGCTGGCGGGGTTCTTCCAGTCCACCGTCGCCCGCACCGCCGGGTTCAACAGCATCGACGTCTCGGCCATGCACCCCGTGTCCTGGCTGGGGCTGGACATCCTCATGCTCATCGGCGGCGGCCCGGCCGGCACGGCCGGCGGGCTGAAGGTCACCACCTTCGCGGTGCTGGGCTACATCGCCTTCACCGAGATCACCGGCGGGTCCGCGGTGAACGTGCTGGGCAAGCGCCTGCCCCGCTCCGTCCAGCGCCAGGCCATCACCGTGGTCGTGCTGGCCGTGGGGGCCGTCGTCACCGGCACCATGGCGCTGATGCTGATGCACGAGGACCTGGGCCTGGACCGGGTGCTGTTCGAGGCCGTCTCCGCCTTCGCCACGGTGGGCCTGTCCACGGGCATCACCGCGGAGCTGTCCGGACCGGGCCAGCTCGTGCTCGTCGCTCTGATGTTCCTCGGCCGGCTGGGCCCGGTGACCGTCGCCACCGCCACAGCCTACCGGCACCGCCGACTGCTCTACGAGCTGCCCGAGGAGCGCCCCCTGATCGGCTGAGCGCCGCCGTCCCCCCAGCGCGCTAGACCCAGAACTTTCAGACCCAGCGCTCCCAGATCCAGCATTCCCAGACCCAGCATTCCGTCCCGCTTCCGACCGGAGGTCCCCGATGTTCCCGTCCCGTCCTGCCCCCTCGGCACCCCGCCGACCCACCGGCCGCCGCGGCACCGGTCCCGGCGCCGTGGCCGTCATCGGCCTCGGCCGCTTCGGCAGCGCCCTGGCCCTGGAGCTGATGCGCAACGGCGCCGAGGTGCTGGGCATCGACACCGACGAGGACGTCGTCCAGGAGCTCAACGGGCTGCTGACCACCACGGTGCGGGCCGACGCCACGCAGGAGCAGGTGCTGCGCCAGCTGGGGGTCGACGAGTTCGACAAGGCGGTGGTCGGGATCGGCTCCGACGTCCAGGCCAGCATCCTGGTGTCCTCGCGGCTGCTGAAGTTCAGCCACCCGGAGATCTGGGCCAAGGCCATCACCGGACCCCACGCCGAGATCCTCGAACAGCTCGGCGTCCACCACGTCATCAGCCCCGAGCACGACATGGGGATCCGTGCGGCCCACCTCATCCAGGGCCGGGTCCTGGACTTCGTGACCATCGACGAGGGCTTCGCGCTGATCCGCTGCCCGGCGCCGGAGGCGATCCAGCAGCGACCGCTGGACACCCTCGACGTCCGGCGCACCTACGGGGTGTCCGTCGTCGCGGTCCGCCGCCCCCACGAGGCCTGGGACGCCACCGAGCCCGGGACCGTGCTCTACGACAACGACCAGATCCTCGTCACGGGCCCCACCGGCAAGGTCGAGGCGTTCAGCAACCTGGACTGACACCGGCTCGGGGCGGACACAAAGAGCGGGGAGCGACGTCCGCGCGGTCCCGCCGGCGGCGCAGGTGGTCTAATGGCCGTGTGACCTCAGCGACATCCGGCAGCGGCGCCCCGTATCCCACCCGCCTGTACTGGGACCCGGCCCTCCTCGAGTACAACTTCGGGGACCACCACCCCATGCACCCGTCCCGCCTGGACGTCACGTACCGCCTGGTCCGCGAGTTCGGCCTGGACCGCCAGGACAACGTCGTGGTGGAGGCGCCCGAGGTGGTCCCGGACGAGGTGCTGCACCTGGTCCACCCGCGGTCCTACGTCGACTGCGTGCGGGCGGTCAGCGCCGACCCGTCCCTGCACCTTCCCGAGTGCGGGCTGGGCACCGACGACACCCCCGCCTTCCCGGGGGTGCACGAGGCCAGCGCCCGGCTCGTGGGCGGCACCTACCAGGGCGCCGCCGCCATCCTGGCGGGGGAGGCCGTGCACGCCGTGAACTTCGGGGGCGGGATGCACCACGCCTTCGCGGAGAAGGCCAGCGGGTTCTGCATCTACAACGACTGCGCCGTGGCCGTCCAGCACCTGCTGGAGCAGGGCGTGCGGCGGGTCGCCTACGTGGACGTCGACGGCCACCACGGGGACGGCACCCAGTCGATCTTCTACGACGACCCCCGCGTCCTCACGATCTCCCTGCACGAGACGGGCCTGACCCTGTTCCCGGGCACGGGCTTCGCCAACGAGACCGGCCGCGGGGACTCCGTGGGCACCTCCGTCAACGTCGCGATGCCCACCCGGTCCGACGACTCCATGTGGCTGCGGGCGTTCGACGCCGTGGTCCCGCCCCTGCTGCGCCAGTTCCGGCCGGAGGTGATCGTGAGCCAGCACGGCTGCGACTCCCACTTCGCCGACGAGCTCACCCACCTGCGGGTCAGCGTGGACGCCCAGCGGCAGACCGCCGTCGCGCTCGCGGGCCTCGCCCACGAGCTGTGCGAGGGCCGGTGGATCGCCACGGGCGGCGGCGGGTACAACTGCTACGACGTGGTGCCCCGGTCCTGGACGCACCTGGTGGCGGTGGCCGCCGGCCACCCGATCGACGTGACCACGCCGGTGCCGCAGCCGTGGCGCGAGCACGTGCGGGAGAGGTACGGCACGGAGGCCCCCCGAGTGATGGGCGACGAGGTGGACCTGTGGTGGCGCTCGTGGGAGGTCGGATTCGACCCCAACGACGAGACCGACCGCACCATCATGGCCACCCGCAAGGAGATCTTCCCCACGTGGGGACTGGACCCCTGGTACGACTGAGCTCCGCTCCGGGCGGCCCCGCGGACACGGGCCGGGGCGCGGGAACGTGCCGCTCCGGTGCCCCGCGGGGCATCCCGTTTACAGTGATCGAATGGCCAACGACGTTTTCGCGGTGATCGCCGACAAGACCCGTCGGGCGATCCTCACCGCGCTCAAGGACGGGGCGCGGCCCGTGGGAGACCTCGTGGCCGAGCTCGGCGTCTCCCAGCCCACCGTCTCCAAGCATCTGAAGATTCTGCGCGAGGCCGGTATGGTGTCCATGGAAGCACGGGGGCAACGACGCCTCTACGCCGTGGAACCGGAGCCCCTGGCCGCAGTCACCGACTGGGTCCAGGATGTCGTCGGCGGCGCCGCCCACGCCCCGGCCACCCCGGAGCCCACGACGGCGCCCGAGCCCACGACCCCCGCGACGACGCCGGTGACCGAGCAGGTCCCCGAGCCCGGGACACCGGAGCCCGAGCCGGCGACGGAGCCCGGGACAGCGGAGTCCGAGCCGGTGCCGGTGACCCCGGCGGCCGTGCCGGTCGCCGCACCGGTGCCCGTCCCGCGGCAGGCCGCCGGGACCGGGCCCGGGCACCCTGCGGGCGCGACGCCCGGTCGACCCGCCCGGGGGGCGGGGGCACGAGCGGCGGATCTGCTCTCCACCCTGTCGGGGCTCAGGCGCCGCGGCAGGCAGCAACGGCGGCGGTGACCGCCGCACCAGAGACCCCAACGAGGAGCACCATGCACGAGGACCTGATCCCCATCCGCCAGGCCGTACTCGCCCGCAACCCGGGCGAGGCCGAGTTCCACCAGGCCGTGGACGAGGTCTTCGAGTCCCTCGGCCCCGTGGTGGCACGCCACCCCGGGATCCTGGAGTCCGCGGTGCTCGAGCGGATCTGCGAGCCCGAGCGCCAGATCATCTTCCGGGTGCCGTGGACCGACGACCAGGGCCGCGTGCACATCAACCGCGGCTTCCGGGTGGAGTTCAACTCCGCGCTGGGCCCCTACAAGGGCGGCCTGCGGTTCCACCCGTCCGTGTACCTGGGCATCGTGAAGTTCCTCGGCTTCGAGCAGATCTTCAAGAACGCCCTCACCGGCATGCCGATCGGCGGCGGCAAGGGCGGGTCGGACTTCGACCCGAGCGGGCGCTCGGACGCCGAGGTCATGCGCTTCTGCCAGTCCTTCATGACCGAGCTCTACCGCCACATCGGCGAGTACACCGACGTCCCCGCCGGGGACATCGGCGTGGGCGGCCGGGAGATCGGCTACCTGTTCGGGCAGTACAAGCGGATCACGAACCGCTACGAGTCCGGCGTCCTGACCGGCAAGGGCCTCAGCTGGGGCGGCTCCCTGGTGCGCCCCGAGGCCACCGGCTTCGGCACCGTGATGTTCGCCCAGGAGATGCTGCGCACCCGCGGGCAGTCCTTCGACGGCCAGACGGTCCTCGTCTCCGGCTCCGGCAACGTGGCGATCCACGCCATCGGCCGCGCCCAGAAGCTCGGCGCCACGGTCGTCACCGCCTCCGACTCCAGCGGCTACGTGGTGGACCCCGACGGGATCGAGCTCGACCTGCTGCGCGAGGTCAAGGAGGTCGAGCGCGGGCGCATCTCCGAGTACGCCGAGCGCCGCGGCGGCCGGGCCCGCTTCATCGCCAAGGGCTCCGTGTGGGAGGTCCCCGGGACCGTGGCGCTGCCCTGCGCCACCCAGAACGAGCTCGACGGCTCGCACGCCAAGAAGCTGCTCGACCACGGCGTCATCGCGGTGGCCGAGGGCGCGAACATGCCCACGACCGCCGAGGCCACCCGCCTGTTCCAGGACGCAGGGGTGCTCTTCGGCCCCGGAAAGGCCGCCAACGCCGGCGGCGTGGCCACCTCCGCGCTGGAGATGCAGCAGAACGCCTCCCGCGACTCGTGGACCTTCGAGTACACCGAGGAGCGCCTCGCCCGGATCATGACGTCGATCCACGACGACTGCGCCGCCACGGCGGAGGAGTACGGCATGCCGGGCAACTACGTGGCCGGCGCGAACATCACCGGGCTCATGAAGGTCGCCGAGGCCATGATGGCCCAGGGCCTCATCTGACCCCTTCCGGGCCCGGCCGACGCCGGGCCCGGAAGCCCTCCCCCCCGTCCGCCCCCCGACACGTAGGTCCCGCGATCGCCCCCAACGTCCCGCGAACGTCCTACCCTGGAGACTATGGCAACGCATCGACAGGTCCTGCAGTGGCTGGAGAACGAGCTGTTCGACGGCAACCTCGTGCTGGGCCAACAACTGCCCTCGGACCGCGACCTCGCGGCCATCCACGGTGTCTCCCGCAACAACATGCGCGAGGCGCTGAAGACGCTCGAGTCGCAGGGCATCGTCCGGCTCTTCGACGGGCCGCGCAAGTCGATCCTGCCGATGCTCGTGCGCGAGCCGGCTGCCTCCGCCGGCCCCGCCCTGCAGCTGCACATGGCCACCTCGGACTATCCCCTGCGGGACATCGTCCAGACCCGGGTGCTGCTCGAGACGTGGGCGCTGGAGCGCGCCGACCCGGCGCACCCGGCCATGGAGGAGCTGCGCGCGCTGCTGGGCCAGATGGGCCGGGAGGACCTGTCCCTCAAGGAGTTCCACCACCTCGAGGTCAGCTTCCACATCGCCCTGTGCAAGACCGCCGGCAACTCGGTGGTCTCCGCCCTGATGACCTCGCTGCGGGACTCCATCTACGAGTACACGATGGCCCTCGTGGGCCACGTGCCGCTGTGGAGCGCGACCGCCGAGCGGCTGCGCGCCGAGCACCAGGCCATCTACTCGGCCCTGGCGGCGGGGGACCGCAGGCTGGCCGCCCGGCTGGTCGCCGAGCACATCGAGTACCAGTACCGGGAGGCCGGCGTGGACCCCGACCAGGAGCAGCGCACCCCCGGACCCGCTCCGGACGCGCCCACGGAGCTGCCCGCGCACCTGGAGGACGAGCCGGAGGAGAGCCCCGCGCGGGTGCCGCGGAGCGCCTGAGCCCGGCCCGGCGGGCGCCGGCCGCCGGCCGAGTGCGGCAATTTCCCCGCAAGACGGTAGGGTGTCAGTGAACGTTTGCCCGGCCGTCACCCGTCCGAGGGCCGGCACCCGTCGTGCCCGCCCGACGCGCGGAGCGCCCGGGGGACACCACCGAGACATGAAGATGCGAGGGATCCTATGGGTTCAGTGATCAAGAAGCGCCGCAAGCGGATGTCCAAGAAGAAGCACCGCAAGCTCCTGCGCAAGACCCGTCACCAGCGCCGCAACAAGAAGTGAGCCTGCGCTGAGACCGCCACCAGGGCCGTCGTCCCCACCGGGACGACGGCCCTGGTGCCGTTCCGGGCCCCGGCGGGCGGGGTCACCGCGCCGTCGAGGGTGCGGTGAAGCGCGGTCGAGGGCGCCGTCGTAGCATGGGCGCATGAGCTCACCAGCCCCGCCCGTCGTGACCCTCCTCACCCGCCCGGGCTGCCACCTCTGCGAGGCGGCCCGCGAGTCCGTGGGGCGGGTCACCGCGGGTCTCGGCCTCGACTGGCAGGAGGTCGACGTCGATACCGACCCCGAGCTGCTGCGCCGGCACGCCGAGGAGATCCCCGTGGTCATGGTCGACGGCGTCCCGCGCGACTTCTGGCGGATCGACGAGCGCCGGCTGGAGCGGGTGCTGCGCGAGCGCCTGGCGGGCTGAGCAGGGTCCGCCGCCGCCGGCTTTTTGGGGCTCCGCCCCCCGGTCTGGGATCATGGGAGCCATGCCCTCCACCACCGTCCACCTGCTGCGCCACGGCCAGGTCGCGAACCCGGACCGCCTCGTCTACGGGCGGCTGCCGAACTACCACCTGACCGAGCTGGGGGCGCGGATGGCGGAGGCCGCCGCGGCCGAGCTGGCCGCCCGCGTGGGCGGGGGCTCGCGCATCGTCCACCTCGTCTCCTCGCCGCTGCTGCGCGCCCGGGAGACCGCGGCCCCCGTGGCCCGGGAGCTCGACCTGCCGGTGCACCCCGACGAGCGGATCATCGAGCCCCGCAACCACTTCGAGGGCCTGCACGTCGACGGCCCGGAGCTGCTCAAGCCCCGGCACTGGCCGCACCTGCTCAACCCCCTGCGCCCCTCGTGGGGCGAGCCCTACCGCCACCAGGTGGCCCGGATGGCCGAGGCCGTGCTCGACGCCGGGCGCACCGCCGTCGAGCGCGGCGGCGACGGCGCCGAGGCCGTGCTCGTCTCGCACCAGCTGCCCATCTGGCTCACCCGGCGCTCCGCCGAGGGCCGGCCCCTGCCGCACGACCCGCGCCGGCGCCGCTGCAATCTCGCCTCCCTCACCTCCCTCGTCTTCGACGACCTCGGCGCCGGGCGCCCGCCCCGGATCGTCTACAGCGAGCCCGCGGCCCGCTTCTACCCAGGGGTCAACCAGCTTCCCGGTTCATAATGACCGGGCGCCGCCGCCCTCCCGTCCCCTCCAGACCACCAGGTGATCCGTCCGTGAGCTCCCGCACCACGCCCTCCGCCCGCCCGTCCCGCCGCCGCGTCCTCTCGCTCGCCGGCCTCGGGGTCCTCGGGCTCGCCCTCGCCGGGTGCGCCGAGGAGGACTCGCTGGCCCAGCAGGCCAACTCCGGGGACCAGAAGGGCTACATCGCCGGGGACGGCACCGTCTCCGAGTACCCGGCGGGGGAGCGGGGCGAGCCCGTGCAGTTCTCCGGCACCCTCTTCGACGGCACCGAGCTCTCCGCCGAGGACCTGCGCGGCCGGCCCGTGCTGCTGAACTTCTGGTACGCGGGCTGCGCCCCGTGCCGGGTGGAGGCCCCGGACCTCAAGGAGCTCGCCCGGCGGTTCGACGGGCAGGCCGCGTTCTACGGGGTGAACCTGCGGGACGAGCGCCCCACCGCCGAGGCGTTCGAGCGCACCTTCGAGATCCCCTACCCCTCCTTCCGGGACAAGGACGGGGGCGTGCTGATGGCCCTGAGCGCGTACGTGCCCCCGCAGGCGGTGCCCACCACGCTGGTGCTCGACGCCGAGGGCCGGGTCGCCGCGCGCATCCTCGGGATCGCGGACCGCTCCGTGCTCGAGACCCTCCTCGAGGACACGGTGGCCGAGGCGGCATGACGTCCGGCAACCCCTTCGCCGAGATCGTCCTCGACGGCTCCCTCCTCGCCGCGCTGCCCGTGGCGCTGCTCGCCGGCCTCGTCTCCTTCGCCTCGCCGTGCGTGCTGCCCCTCGTGCCCGGCTACCTCGGCTACGTCACCGGCCTGACCGGCGCGGACCTCCAGGAGCAGCGCCGGGGCCGCGTGCTCGGCGGCATCCTGCTCTTCGTGCTGGGCTTCTCCGCCGTGTTCCTGCTGATGTCCGTCCTGCTGGCCCAGCTGGGCGCGTACGCGTGGTTCCTGGGCCAGAACTGGATCACCGTGCTCCTGGGCGCCCTCGTGGTCCTCATGGGCGTCGTCTTCCTCGGCGGGTTCTCCTTCTTCCAGCGCGACCGCAAGATCGAGCGCCGTCCCCCGCCCGGGCTGTGGGGCGCGCCCCTGCTCGGCGTGACCTTCGGCCTCGGCTGGGCCCCCTGCATCGGCCCCACCTTCGCCGCCGTGCAGGCCCTCGTCTACGTGGACGGCGCCTCGAGCGGCAAGGCGGCCGTCCTCACGGTCGCCTACTGCCTGGGCCTGGGCGTGCCCTTCGTCCTGCTGGCCCTGGCCCTGCGCCGCGGCATGGGCGCGATGGGCTTCTTCCGCCGCCACCGCCTCGCGATCCAGCGCGCCGGCGGCGGCCTGCTCGTCCTCGTGGGCCTGCTGATGATGACGGGTGCCTGGACGGCCCTCGTCTCCTGGATCCAGGCCGAGCTCGTCACCGACTGGGTGATGCCGATCTGAGCACCTCCGAGCCCCGCCCCGACACCGACACCAGAAAGGCCGGCATGAGCACCTCAGCGCCCCCGTCGTCGTCGGGCCCCTCGCCCGGGACGTCCCCGGAGCCTCCCCGGAAGGGGGAGCCCGGCGTCGAGCTGCCCTCCCTCGGCCCCCTCGGGATGCTCCGGTGGGCGTGGACGCAGCTCACCAAGATGAACACCGCGCTGTTCCTGCTGCTGCTGCTCGCCGTCGCCGCGGTCCCCGGCTCGGTCTTCCCGCAGCGGATCCAGGATCCCACGGCCGTCAGCGACTACATCGACAACAATCCCGTGCTCGGCGAGTGGCTGGACCGGCTGCAGCTGTTCGACGTGTTCTCCTCGGCGTGGTTCTCCGCGATCTACCTCCTGCTCTTCGTCTCCCTGGTCGGCTGCGTGCTGCCCCGCGCCGCCAAGCACTGGCGCGCGTGGCGGGCCCAGCCCCCGCGCACCCCGCGGCGGCTCGAGCGGCTGCCCGAGCACCGGGCGTTCGCCCTCGGCGGCCGCGACGGCGCCGCGGAACCGGCCCCGGACGAGGTCGTCGCCGACGCCGCCCGGCTGCTGAAGAAGCGCGGCTACCGGGTGGCCGTGCGGGACGCAGGGACCGCCGCGCCCTCCGTGGCCGCCGAGCGCGGGATGTGGAAGGAGGTCGGCAACGTCGTCTTCCACCTCGCGCTGCTGGGCGTGCTCGTGTCCGTGGCCGTCGGCTCCCTGTTCGGCTACAAGGGCCAGCGGGTGCTGGTGGAGGGCGAGTCCTTCGTCAACACCCTCATCGGCTACGACTCCTTCACCCCGGGCACCAACTACGACGCCGACTGGCTCGAGCCGTTCTCGCTGCGCCTGGACCGCTTCGAGGCCGAGTTCAACCGGGACACCACCGTCCCGCAGAACTACGGCGCCCCCCTGGACTTCACGGCCGAGGTCACCGTCCAGGACGAGCCCGGCGCGGAGCCGCGCCAGGAGGTCCTGAAGGTCAACCAGCCGGTCGAGGTGAACGGCGTGAAGTCCTACCTCGTGGGCAACGGCTACGCGCCGGTGGTCCGGGTGACCGACGGCAACGGGGACGTCGCCTTCGAGGGACCCGTGGTCACCATCCCCACGGACGGGGTGTACACCTCCTCGTTCGTGCTCAAGGTCCCGGACGCCCGCCCCGACCAGCTCGGCCTCGTGGGCCTGCTGCTGCCCACCGCCGTGGGGGAGGAGGGCACGATGCCCCGCTCCGTGGACCCCGGCCTGGCCAACCCGCAGCTGATCCTGTCCTCCTACTACGGGGACCTGGGCCTGGACTCGGGCGACCCGCAGAACGTGTTCGTGCTGGACGTCGAGCCGCTCACCGAGCTCAACGCCATGATGAGCTCCAACGGCGCGATCAAGCTGGACGGCGCCAACCGCACCTACGAGCTGCCCGAGGGCAAGGGCACGATCGAGTTCCTGGACGTCAAGCGCTACGTGGGCCTGGACATCCACTACGACCCGGGCAAGACCGGGGCGTTCGTGTCCTTCCTGGCGGCGTTCGCCGGCCTGCTGATGTCGATGTTCATCGCCCGCCGCCGCGTGTGGGTGCGGGCCGCGCGGGGCACCGACGACGACGGGCGCCCGACCACCGTCCTGGAGTACGGCCTGCTGGCCCGCGGCGAGGACCCGCGGCTGCACACCGAGGCGGAGCGGCTCGCCGAGCTGTGGACCGAGCAGTGGCAGTCCGCGGGCGTGCGCGAGACCGGTGGCGCCGGGCGCACCACGGCCACCGCGACCCCGGCCGGCACCCCGGCCGGGAACGAGTGAGAGGATAGCGGGCATGAACGTCAACGAGACCCTGGGCACCTGGAGCGAGCTGTTCATGCTCCTGGCCGCCATGACCTACCTGGTGAGCTTCGTGGCCTTCGCCTGGGACCTGGCGTCCCACTCCAAGGCCCTGCGGGGCGCCGAGGGCGCGGGCGAGCGCGAGCTGGTGGGCGCCGCGTCCGGCGGCGCCTCCCGCGGTGCGCCGGCGGGCGGGTCCGCCGACGACGCCGGGCGCGGCTTCCGCACGACCGCCCGCTCCGAGCTGGCCGGGCACGTGGCGGACGCCGAGATGCGCTACACCGGCGAGCGCCGCCCGGCGGCCCGCGTGGCGGTGGCCGTCATGGTCCTGGCCTTCGTGGTCCACGCCGCCGCGGTGGTCACCCGCGCCGTGGCCGCCGACCGGGTGCCGTGGGGCAACATGTACGAGTTCTGCACCAGCGGCGCGCTCGTCGTCGCCGGGGTGTACCTGGCCGCGCTGCTGGCCAAGGACCTGCGCTTCGTGGGCACCCTGGTCTCCGGGCTCGTGGTGATCATGCTGTGCGCGGCGACCATCGGCTTCCCCACCCCCGTGGGGCCGCTGCAGCCGGCGCTGCAGTCCTGGTGGCTCGTGATCCACGTGTCCATCGCCGTGGCCGCCTCCGGCATCTTCACCATCACGTTCGCCATGGCCGTGCTGCAGCTGCTGCAGGCGCACCGGGAGAGGGCCGTCCTGGCGGGCGAGCGGCCCGGCATGCCGTTCCTGCGCCTGGTGCCCTCCGCGCAGGCCCTGGAGAACCTGTCCTTCCGGCTCAACGCGGTGGGCTTCGCGTTCTGGACCTTCACGCTGGCGGCCGGCGCCATCTGGGCCGAGCAGGCCTGGGGCCGCTACTGGGGCTGGGACACCAAGGAGGTCTGGACCTTCGTGATCTGGGTGGTCTACGCGGCCTACATGCACGCCCGTGCCACCCGCGGGTGGACCGGCACCCGGTCGGCGTGGCTGTCGATCGTCGGCTACCTGTGCATCATCTTCAACTTCACCGTGGTCAACACGGTCTTCGCGGGCCTGCACTCCTACGCGGGGGTCTGACCCGGCGCCGCTCCTGCACGAACGGCCCGCACCCTCCGTGGGGTGCGGGCCGTTCCTGTGTCCGGGCGCCGGTCACCGGCCTCTCGGCCACCGGACTTTGGCCAACGGACTCTCGGCCGTCGGACGCCGGTCGCTCGCCTCTCAGGAGCCACCGGACGTCAGTCGCGGGGCGGGCGGTTGCTGTCCGAGGTGTCGTCCGGCAGGCCGTCGGCGGGGCCCTCGTCGGGCTCCTCGCCGAACTGCTGCCCGAACTCCTGCTCGAACTCCTTGTCGAAGTTCTTGTCGAAGTTCTTGTCGAGGTCCTTCTCGTGGTCCTTGTCCGAGTCTCCGGCGGGGGGCTTCCCGGAGCCGTCCCCCGGCCGGCCGGCGGCGCCGGACCCGCCGTTGCGCTTCAGCTGCTCCTCCCAGCGCCGCAGCTTCTCCGCCTGCTCCTTCTGCCGCCGGCGCTCCTCGAGGTTGCGCAGGAACTGGGGGTCGTCGTCGGGACCCCTGGGCCGCACGCTCCGGCCGCCCTCCCCGGATCCCTGGGGCCGGCCCAGGAACAGCCACAGGAGCGCGCCCAGGAGGGGGAGGAGGAGGATCACCGCGATCCACCCGCCCTTGCGCAGGCCGCGCATGTCGGCGCTGCTGGTGCGGGCGCACTCGATGAGGGAGTAGACGATGACGCCCACCGCCAAGGCGGCCGCACCGATGATGAGAATCGCTCTGCCCATGCCGTCAATCGTAGGGGAGTTGCCTGGACGCGGGCTCGGCGCTCGCTCCCAGCTGGGCTCAGTACACTGGGCGGGTGAATTTCCTCAAGTACTCCCTGCTCCGGCTGGCCGTCCTGGTGCTGGTCTTCCTGGTCTGCACGGCGCTGGACGTGGGGCTGATCCTGTCCGGGATCGCCGCGGTGGCCGTCTCCTTCGCGGTCTCCTACCTCTTCTTCCCGCGCCTGCACGCGGCCGCCGGCGAGGAGTTCCGCCGCTGGACCGCGCGGGCCCCGAAGCCCAGCAACCGGGTGGCCCTCGAGGACCAGGCGGTCGAGGACGCCTACGTGGACCGCAAGCTCCGTGAGGACGGCCGCGAGGTCTGAGCCCCTCGCCGTGACCGGCTCAACGGGCGGCCCGGCGACCGGCCCAGCGGCCGGCTCGTGACCGGCCCCGAGGCGGGATCAGCGGCCGGCTCGGCGGCCGCTCACAGCCACTGGCGCAGCAGCACCGCCAGCGCGAACAGCACGGCCCAGCCCACGTTGAGCACCCCGCACTGCTTGAGCACCGGGATGAGCTGGCGCCGGTCCTGCACCCGCAGCACCGTGGCGATCGGCGGCAGCGCCATCGGCACGAGCAGCAGCACGATCAGCATCCACGGGTTGTAGGGCACGAGGAACAGCACGAGCAGCAGCGCCACGGCGATCTCGGCGGCGAACACCACGCGCGCCATCGGGTCGCCCAGCCGCACGGCCAGGGTGCGCTTGCCGACCTCGCGGTCCGTGGGCAGGTCCCGGATGTTGTTGGCCATCAGCAGCGCGCAGGCGATGAGCCCCGTGGACAGCGCCCCGATCCAGGCCTCGAGGTTGAGGGTGCCCGCCTGGGTGAGGGTCGTGCCGAGCACGGCCACGAGGCCGAAGTAGACGAACACGAAGACGTCGCCCAGGCCCAGGTAGCCGTAGGGCACCCGCCCGCCGGTGTAGCCCCACGCGGCGAGCACGGCCGAGAGCCCCACGGGGATGAACCACCACTGCCGGCTCAGCACCACGAGCGCAGCCCCGGCCACGGCCGCGAGGCCGAAGCAGACCAGCGCGGCGGCCTTCACCTGGCCGGGCCGGGCGGCGCCGGAGCCGGTGAGGCGCAGGGGCCCCACGCGGTGGTCGTCCGTGCCCTTGACGCCGTCGGAGTAGTCGTTGGCGTAGTTCACGCCGATCTGCAGGAGCAGCGCCACCAGCAGGGCCAGCAGCGCGCGGACCGGCCCGAAGGAGTGCAGCGCCTGCGCCGCGGCGGAGCCGGCGAGGACCGGGGCGAGAGCCATGGGGAGGGTCCGGAGCCGGGCCCCCTCGATCCACTGTGCGGGCGTGGCCACGGGCTTACCTCCGGGGAAGAACGATGTCGCGCGGGACGCGGCCCGGCACGGGGGTGCGGGCGGGGATCATTGTTTCACGCCCGGGAGGACCGGGCTCAGCCCAGCAGCGCCGCGACCGCCGCCCGGTCCGGCTTACCCGTGGGCAGCAGCGGCAGCTCGTCCGGCCACGCCCAGCGGCGGGGGACCGCGGCGGCGCCGTGCTCGCCGCGCACCGTCTCGGCCAGCTCCGCGCGCAGCGCCTCCCGGTCGGCGCCGGGGACCGCGACGACCGCCGCGCCCACCGCCTGGCCCCACTCGGGGTCCGGCACGCCCAGCACCAGGGCCTGGCGCACCGCGGGGTGGCGCAGCAGCGCCGCCGTGACCAGGCCCGCGGAGACCTTGACCCCACCCGTGTTCACGACGTCGTCGACCCGCCCGTGCACGCTCAGCACGCCCTCCGGGGACAGCTCGCCGAGGTCGTCGGTGCGGTACCAGCGCGTGCCCCCGGCATCCCGGAAGTGCCGCGCGGTCTGCTCCGGGTCCCCGGCGTAGCCCGCGGCGACGACGGCGCCGCCCAGCCAGATCCGGCCCGGGCCCGCGGGGCGCGGGGCGCCGGGAGCCGGGGCGTCGTCGTCCGCGCCGGGCGCCCCGATGCGCACGGCCACCCCGTCGAGGGGCACGCCGTCGTAGACGCACCCGCCGCAGGTCTCGGACATCCCGTAGGTGGTGACCACGTTGACGTCGGCCTCCCGGGCCGCCCGCAGCAGCGCGGGGGGGGCCGCGGAGCCGCCCAGCAGCACCGCCTGGAAGCTCTTCAGCGCGGCCACGGCGTCCCCGTCGCGCGGCCCCGAGGCGGGCTGCAGGATCCGCTGCAACTGGGTGGGGACGAGCGAGGCGAACCGCACGGGGTCCTTCATCTCCTGGACGGCCGCGGCGAACGCCCCGGGGGTGAAGCGCGCCGCGGGGTCGAGCACCTCGGGCGTGGTGCCCGCGTAGAGGGAGCGCACGAGCACCTGCAGGCCCGCCACGTGGTGGGCCGGGAGCGCGAGCAGCCACTGCCCCACGCCGCCGGTGCGCACGGCGGTGGCCAGCGAGGACGCGGCCAGGGCGTCCGTGGTGAGGACGGTCCGCTTCGCCCGGCCGGTGGACCCGGACGTGCGCACCACGACGGCGGGACCCTCCCGGCCCAGCGCCCGGGTCAGCCGGGGCAGCAGGTCGAGGGGGTCGCCGGCGAGGGGCCCGTCGAGGACCACGGCGTCGTCGGGGACGTGCAGCTCGGCCATCCCGGCCCTCCTCCTCGCCCGGCTCAGAAGTAGTAGGGGAAGCCGGACCAGTCCGGGTCGCGCTTGCCCAGGAACGCGTCCCGGCCCTCCACGGCCTCGTCGGTCATGTACGCCATGCGGGTGGCCTCGCCGGCGAAGACCTGCTGGCCCACCATGCCGTCGTCCGGCAGGTTGAACGCGAACTTCAGCATCCGGATCGCCTGCGGGGACTGCGCCGCGACGTCCCGGGCGTAGCCGATGGCGGTGGCCTCCAGCTCGGCGTGCGGGACCACCTCGTTGACGGCGCCCATCGCGCGCATCCGCTCGGCGTCGTACTCGCGGGCCAGGAAGAAGATCTCGCGGGCGGCCTTCTGCCCCACCTGCCGGGCGAGCAGCGCGGAGCCGTAGCCGGCGTCGAAGGAGCCCACGGTGGCGTCGGTCTGCTTGAACCGCCCGTGCTCGCGGGAGGCGATCGTGAGATCGCAGACCACGTGCAGCGAGTGCCCGCCGCCCGCGGCCCACCCGGAGACCGCCGCGATGACGACCTTCGGCATGGTGCGGATCAGCCGCTGCACCTCGAGGATGTGCAGCCGGCCGGCGCGAGCGGGGTCGATGGACTCGGCGGTCTCGCCCTCCGCGTACCGGTAGCCGTCGCGGCCGCGGACGCGCTGGTCCCCGCCGGAGCAGAAGGCCCAGCCGCCGTCCTTCGGGGAGGGGCCGTTGCCGGTGAGGATCACCGCGCCCACATCGGAGCTCATCCGGGCGTGGTCGAGCGTGCGGTAGAGCTCGTCCACGGTGCCGGGCCGGAAGGCGTTGCGGACCTCGGGGCGGTGGAAGGCGATCCGCACCCACGGCAGGTCCCGCACGACGGCACCGTCCGCGTCGCGCTCCACGCCGCGGTGGTAGGTGATGTCCCTCAGGTCCTCGAAGCCGTCGACCGTCCGCCACTGGGCCGGGTCGAAGATCTCCGAGACGCGCTCGGGCAGGTCGGTGGGGTGCTGTGCCGGTTCGCTCACGCCTCCGAGTCTACGACGGCTCGCGCTCCGGGATCCTGCCGGCCGGGCCGCGCGCCGGCCTGATCGCGGGCCCGTGCGGCGAGGGGTCGCATGCTGCCGCCATCCGTCGCGCATTCCGGCGGATGCCGACCCCTCGGCGCGGTGGCCGGGCTGGTCGGGACCCCTCGGCGCGGCCGCCGGGCCGATCGCGGCCCCTCGGGCACCGCGCCGGGCCGCAGCCGCCGGTGAGACACTGGAGCGGTGAGCCCCACCCCCTTCGACCTCGCCCGGATCGGCGCCGGCCTGCCCGTCGCCGGCGTGCTCGACGACCTCCGCGCGGCGCTGGCCGGCGGGACCGCCGTGGTCCAGGCCCCGCCCGGCAGCGGCAAGACCACGCTGGTGCCCCCGCTCGTGGCCGACCTCCTGCACGGGCGCGGAGGCGCCGGCCGCGTGGTCGTCACCCAGCCGCGCCGGGTCGCCGCACGCTCCGCCGCCCGTCGGCTGGCCCACCTGGCCGGCACCGGCGTCGGCGACCTCGTGGGCCACACCGTCCGCGGGGACCGGCGCACCGGCGCGCGCACCCTCGTCGAGTTCGTCACCCCCGGCGTCCTCCTGCGCCGGCTCCTGCAGGACCCGGAGCTGCCCGGCGTGGGCGCCGTGGTCCTCGACGAGGTCCACGAGCGCGGCCTCGAGTCCGACCTGCTGGTCGGCATGCTCGCCGACGTCCGGCAGCTGCGCGAGGACCTCGTGCTCGTCGCCATGTCCGCGACCCTGGACGCCCCGCGCTTCGCCGCCCTGCTGGGCGACGGCGCCCCGGCCCCGGTCGTCGACTGCCCCGCGGCCCTCCACCCGCTCACGGTCCGGTGGACGCCCGCACCCGGCCGGCGCACGGACGAGCGCGGGGTGACCCGGGAGTTCCTCGACCACGTCGCCCGGACCGCGGCCGCCGCCCACGCCGAGGCCCTGGCCCGGGACGCCGCCACGGACGCCCTCGTCTTCGTGCCCGGGGCCTGGGAGGTCGCCCAGGTCGCAGGGCGGCTGCGGGAGCGGGTCCGCGGCGTCGAGGTGCTCGAGCTGCACGGGCGGGTCGAGCCGGCCGAGCAGGACCGTGCCACCGCCGGGAGGGGGCCCGGCGAGCCGCCCCGCGTCGTCGTCTCGACCTCCCTCGCGGAGTCGTCGCTGACCGTGCCCGGCGTGCGCCTGGTCGTGGACTCGGGCCTGTCCCGCGAGCCCCGGCGCGACGCCGGCCGCGGCATGACCGGCCTCGTCACCGTGGCCGCGTCCCGCGCCTCGGCCGAGCAGCGCGCCGGCCGGGCCGCCCGCCTCGGCCCCGGCGAGGTGGTGCGCTGCTACGACGAGCGGACGTGGGCCGCGATGCCCGCCCACCTCACCCCCGAGCTGGCCGCCGCCGACCTCACGGGCGCCGTCCTCCTGCTCGCCTGCTGGGGCGCCCCGGGCGGCCGGGGCATGTCCCTGCCCGACCCGCTGCCGGCGGGGGCCCTGGCCGACGCGGTCGAGGTCCTGCACGGCCTCGGCGCCCTCGACGAGGACGGCCGTGCCACGGCCACCGGCCGGCTGCTCGCCCGGGTGCCCGTCGACCCCCGGCTGGCCCGCGGTCTGCTGGACGGCGCCCGGACGGTCGGGGCCCGCACCGCGGCCGAGGTGGTCGCCATGGTCTCGGACGACCACCGCCCGCCCGGAGGGGACCTGGCGCGGCTGCTCGCCGACCTGCGCTCGGGCCGCGCCCCGGGCGCCCGCCGCTGGGCCGACGAGGCGCGGCGCCTCCGCGCGATCGCCGAGGAACTCCCCGCGACGGCCCCGGCCGGGGCCCCTCCCGCCGCCGGCGGCGCCCCGCCGGCGGAGACGGCCGCGGGCGCCGTCGTCGCCCTCGCCCTGCCCGACCGGATCGCCCGGAAGGTGGGGGACACCTACCTGCTCGCCTCCGGCACGCGCGCCGGGCTGCCGGCGGGCAGCGCCCTCGCCGGCCACGAGTGGCTGGCGGTCGCCGACGTCACCCGCGCGGCGGGGCGGGCCGCCGCCGGCACCGGTGCCGTGATCCGTGCCGCGGCGGCCATCGACCGGGCCGTCGCCGAGCGCAGCGCCGAGCACCTCCTGAGCGACGAGGTGCGGGCCAGCTTCGACGCGGGGCGCGTCACCGCCCGCCGGGTCCGGGCGCTCGGGGCCGTGGAGCTGTCCGCCACCCCCGTGCGCCCCACCCCGGCGGCGGCCCGGGGAGCCGTGCGGGCCGCCGTCGCGGACCGGGGCCTCGACCTCCTCGGCTGGTCCGCGGCGGCCGACCAGCTCCGCCGCAGGCTGGCCCTGCTCCACCACCACCTCGGGGACCCGTGGCCGGACGTGGGCGACGACGCGCTCCTCGCGCGGCTCGACGAGTGGCTCGCGCCGGAGCTCGACGCCCTCGCCGACGGCGCCCGGACCGCCCGCACCGACCTCACGGACCCCCTGCGCCGGCTGCTGCCCTGGCCCGAGGCCGCCCGGCTCGACGGGCTCGCCCCGGAGCGCCTGGGCGTGGCCAGCGGCTCGCGGGTGCGGATCTCCTACCCCGCCGCCGACGACCCCGGCGGCCGGCCCGTGGTGAGCGTCAAGCTGCAGGAGTGCTTCGGGTGGGCCGCGTCCCCGGCGGTGGCCGACGGGCGGGTGCCCATCCTCTTCCACCTGCTCTCCCCGGCCGGCCGGCCGCTCGCGGTCACCGACGACCTCGCGTCGTTCTGGTCGGGGCCCTACGCGCAGGTGCGCGCCGAGATGCGCGGGCGCTACCCGAAGCACCCGTGGCCGGAGGACCCGTGGACGGCGCCCGCCACCGCCCGGACCAAGCGGCGCGCCTGAGCCGCCCCGCGCGGGTGGTGCGGCGCTGTGATCTGCGTTACCATGGTGTTACCGCACCTGCCGATGCGCGTCTATCCAGCACGCACGGACCGGCTCGCCCACCTTGCGACCCCCGGCCCGAGGCACGGACCCGACGGACCCCCGCGACGCGATCGTTCCCGCGGGCCGTCGCCGGTCACGGTTCCGCCGAGGAGCACCCGCCCCAGATCTCGGGCGCCCCGGCACGCACCCGCACTGCTTCACGCAGCACCACACGGAACAGGTACGCACTCATGACTGCCACCTCGATCGAGTCCACCTCGACGACCACCGCCCCGACCACCTCCTCCCTGCCGCTGGTCCCCCAGGTCGCAGCCCCCGCGGTCGGCCCGGAGCTCGCCCGCTCCTGGCTGCTCGTCAACGGCGCCCAGGCCGAGCGTTTCGCGGTGGCGAAGGCAAGCGCGGCGGACGTCGTCGTCCTGGACATCGAGGACTCGGTCGCGCCCAAGGACAAGGGGCGTGCCCGCCGCAACGTCATCAGCTGGCTCGACGACCAGGACGAGCACGGCGTGCAGAACCGGGCGTGGGTCCGGGTCAACGGCTTCGGCACCCAGTGGTGGGAGGAGGACCTCCGCGCCCTCGCCGGCGTCCGCGGCCTCGAGGGGGTCATGCTCGCGATGGTGGAGTCCCCGGAGCACGTCACCCGCACCGCGGAGCTGCTCAAGGACACGAAGATCGTCGCGCTCGTGGAGACCGCCCGCGGGGTGCAGAACCTGCAGGCGATCGCCGGCGCCCGCTCCACCTACCGGCTCGGCTTCGGGCTCGGCGACTTCCGCCGCGACACCGGCTTCGGCGAGAGCCCGATGACGCTGGCCTACACCCGCTCGCAGTTCACCATCGCCTCCCGCGCGGCCAACCTGCCCGGCCCGATCGACGGCCCGGCCGTCGGCGCGCTCGGCCCCAAGCTGGCCGAGGCCACGGGGGTGACCCTGGAGTTCGGGATGACCGGCAAGCTGTGCCTGATGCCCGAGCAGACCGCCACGGTCAACGAGGGCCTGAGCCCGTCCCTGTCCGAGATGTCCTGGGCCACCGAGTTCCTGCAGGAGTTCGACGCCGACGGCGGGGAGATCCGCAACGGCTCCGACCTGCCCCGGCTCGCCCGCGCCAGGAAGATCCTGGGCCTGGCCAACGCTTTCGGCCTGACCGTCCCCGAGGGCTACGACGTCCACTTCGAGGCGCCGACCGACACGTACCACTGCTGATCCGGTGGTGAGGGGCCGCCCCGGCCCCGTCTCGCGTGGCAGCGCACCCCCTGCCCGCGCGTTCCGAGGACCGGTGGGCGCCGTGCAGACACGGCGCCCACCGGTCCTTCCGTGCCCGGCCCGGGTGGCGCAGGATGGAGTCGGGCGGAGCGCCCGTCGCCGAACCGGAGGAGCCCCTGTGTCCGAGTCCACCCCCGCGGTCGCCGCCCGCTCGAAGATCGGCGTGGTCGGCGCCGGCTCCGTGGGCACGTCCCTCGCCTACGCCGCCCTGATCCGGGGCGCGGCCCGGGACGTCGCTCTCTACGACCTCAACCCCGACAAGGTCCGGGCCGAGGCCCTCGACCTCGCCCACGGCACCATGTTCACGCCCGGGTCCCGGGTGACGGGCTCCGACGACGTCGCGGTGCTCGCCGGCTCCGACGTCGTGCTGATCACCGCCGGGGCCAAGCAGAGGCCCGGGCAGACCCGGATGGACCTCGCCGGGGCCAACGCCGCCATCCTAGAGGGCCTCCTGCCCCGGCTGCTCGAGCAGGCGCCCGACGCCGTCTACGTGCTGGTGACCAATCCGTGCGACGTGCTCACGGTGGTCGCGCAGCGCATCAGCGGCCTGCCGTCGTCCCGGGTCCTGGCCTCCGGCACGGTGCTGGACACCTCCCGCCTGCGCTGGCTGCTGGCCGAGGAGGGCGGGGTGTCCACCACCAGCGTGCACGCGACCATCGTGGGGGAGCACGGGGACAGCGAGTTCCCGCTGTGGTCGAGCGCCAACATCGGCCAGGTCCCGCTGCGCGAGTGGAGCGTGGACGGGCGGCGCCCCTTCACGGAGGAGCGGCTCGCGCAGCTCACCGACCAGGTGGTCAACGCCGCCTACACCGTGATCGCCGGCAAGGGCGCCACCAACTACGCGATCGGCCTGGCCGGGGTGCGCGTGGCCGAGGCGGTGATCGGCGACGAGCACGCCGTCCTGCCGGTGTCCACGGTGCTCGAGGACTACCGCGGGATCAGCGGGGTGGCCCTGTCCGTGCCCTCGGTCGTGGCGCGGCAGGGCGTCGTCGAGCTCCTGCGGGTGCCCATGGACGCCCAGGAGCTGACGCTGCTCCACCGCTCCGCGGAGGCCATCCGGCGGACGCTGGAGACGATCGGCCACTGAGCGCGCCGGCGCCCGGAGGCCGGCTGCCGGGAGGACCGGTGACGACAGGGACCGGTGGCCCGTCCCTGCAGGGACGGGCCACCGGTCGTCGGGGGAGGGATCGGCGGATCAGGCCCCGGCCTTGGCCGCCTTCATCTCGTCCTCGGCGGCGTGCGCCAGGCGCACCGCGGCGTCGAACTCGCGCTCGATGTCCTCGTCGCGCCGGTAGGTGAGCAGCGACACGACGATCGCGGCCACGGTGCTGACGACGAAGCCGGGGATGATCTCGTAGAGATCGGCCCACGGGGTCGTGGTCCACACGAACACGGTGACCGCGCCCAGGATCATGCCGGTGATGGCGCCCGCGTTCGTGAGCTTGCGCCAGAACAGGGACAGGATCACGATCGGGCCGAAGGAGGCGCCGAAGCCGGCCCACGCGAAGGCCACCAGGCCGAGGATCGTGTTGTTCTGCTCCCAGGCCAGGACGGTGGCCACGAGGGCGACCAGGCCGACGCCCGCACGGCCCATCCACACCTGCTTGCGCTCCGACGGGGGCCGCTTGACGGTCAGCTTGTACAGGTCCTCCACCAGGGCGGAGGAGGAGACGATGAGCTGGGAGGACACCGTGGACATGATCGCCGCGAGCACGGCGGCCAGGACGAAGCCGGCGATGACCGGGTGGAAGAACACCTGCGCCAGGTCCAGGAACACGGACTCGGGGTCGGTGGGGGACTCGTCCGGGCGGTTGCCGTAGTAGGCGATGCCCACGAGCGCCGTGGCGATGGCGCCGAGCACGCTGAGGATCATCCAGGAGAGCCCGATCCGGCGGCCCTGCTTGGCGTCCGCGGGGGAGCGCATGGCCATGAAGCGGACGATGATGTGCGGCTGGCCGAAGTAGCCCAGGCCCCACGCGAGCGCGGAGATGACGCCGACCGCGGTGGCGCCCGACACGAGGGACAGGGCGTCGGGGTTGACGGCCGTGATCCGCTCCGCCATCGGGCCGAAGCCCCCGACGTTGATCACGCCGACGATCGGCACGAGCAGCAGGGCCGCGAACATCAGCAGGCCCTGGGCGACGTCGGTGTAGGTGGCGCCGAGGAACCCGCCGAAGAGCGTGTACGAGATGGTCACGGCGACGACCAGCAGCATGCCCACGTGGTACGTCGAGCCGAAGGAGGACTGGAAGAAGAGCCCGCCCGCGACCATGCCGGACGAGACGTAGAACGTGAAGAACACCAGAATGATGAGCCCGGAGACGATCCGCAGGAGCCGCGACCCGCCCTTGAGGCGGTTGTCCAGGAAGGAGGGGATGGTGATCGAGTTGTGGGAGACCTCGGTGTAGGAGCGCAGCCGCGGGGCGATGAACTTCCAGTTCACCCAGGCACCGACGGTCAGGCCGATGGCGATCCACGCCTCCACCAGACCCGACACGTAGACCGCGCCCGGCAGGCCCAGGAGGAGCCAGCCCGACATGTCGGAGGCGCCGGCGCTGAGGGCCGCCACGCCCGGCTTGAGGTTGCGCCCGCCGAGCATGTAGTCGTCGAGGTTCTTGGTCCTGCTGTTGGCGTACAGCCCGATCGCGATCATGCCGGCGAAGTAGATGACGATCGCGATCGTCTGGGATATCTCTTGGGTCATGGCGTCCTTTCCGCCCGGCGCCGGCCCGGTGGAGCGCAGCGGCCAGGGGGATGGGAGGGACAAAGGTCCCGGTCAACTGTACGCCCGCCCCCGGCGTGTTGCCAGCTTCGGAGGGGGTGTCCCGCCGGTCGCGTGGGCGGCTCAGGCGTCGTCGTGCGCCTGGAGGAACTCGTACACCTCGCGCTCGTCGACGCCGGGGAAGGCGCCCTCGGGCAGGGCCGCGAGCACGTGGGACTGGGCGCGGGTGTTCGGCCAGGCGTGCCCCGCCCAGACCCGGCTGAGTTCCTCCGGCGGCCGCCGGCAGCAGGAGGGGTCCGGACAGGTGGAGACGGTCCGGTGCGGGGTGTCGCGGCCGCGGAACCAGCGGGCGTCGGTGAACGCGACGCCCACGCCGATCGAGAACGCGCCCTGGCTCGAGAGCTCCGTGCGGGTGGAGCACCAGAAGGTCCCGGACGGGGTGTCCGTGTACTGGGCGAACGCCGTGAACTGGTTGGGCTGGTCGAACACCGTCCGCCCGGACCACTTCCGGCACGAGATCTGGCCCTCGATCGCGCCGGTGTGGTCCATGGGGAAGACCAGACCGTTGTTCTCGTACGCCTTGTGGATCACTCCGGAGGAGTCGACCTTGTGGAAGTGCGTCCGGATGCCCAGGTGCCGGGTCGCCAGGTTCGTGAAGCGGTGCCCGGCCGTCTCGTGCGAGACCGCGAACCGGTCCTTGAGGTCCTCCAGGAAAAGATCGCGGTTCTTCTTCGCCTCCGTGAGGAAGGGGACGGTCTTGTCCTCGGGCAGCATGACGGCCGCCGCGAAGTAGTTCGCCTGCACCCGCTGGAACAGGAACTCGGCGTAGTCCTTGGGCGGCTCGTGGCCGAGCACCTGGTGGCCCACGGCCTGGAGGAGCACGGCGCGGGGGTCGTGGTCGGCGCGCGGGCTCTGCACCAGGTAGATCCGCTTGTTGAGCAGGTCCGTGACGGAGCGGGTGGAGTGGGGCAGGTCGGTGACGTGGTGGATGCTGTAGCCGAGCTTGCCCACCATCTCGGAGATCGTCGAGTTGGACACCGGCCCCGAGGAGTAGCCGCCGAGCGTCAGCAGCTGCTTCGCGGCCTGCTCCAGGTCCGGGAAGTAGTTGTCCTGCTCCCGCATCAGCCGCCGGAGCTGCACGTTGGCGCGGCGGGCCTCCTCCGGGGTGGCCGAGTTCTTCTCGAGCGCCTGCGCGAGCTTCTCCTGCAGGGCCACGAGCGCCTCGAGCACCTCGGTGGACAGCGCCGAGCTGACGCGGACCGTGGGCAGGCCCAGCTGCTCGTAGAAGGGGGAGCGCTGGGTGCGCTCGAGCTGGATCTCCAGCGCCTCGCGCCGGTTGGCGGGCGCGGCGCCGAGCAGGGCGTCCACGCTGGTGCCCAGCACCTCCGCCAGCCGCCGCAGCAGGCTCAGCCGGGGCTCGCGCCGGCCGTTCTCGATCACGGACAGCTGCGACGTGGCCGTGCCCGCGCGCTCGGCGAGCTCCGCGAGGGTCAGCCCCCGCTCCTTGCGCAGCGAGCGGATCCGCCGGCCCAGGCCGATCAGATCGGCAGCCCCGCCCTGCTCGGTCGACGTCGGTTCCTCGTGGCCCCAGGCGCTGGTCGTCATTTCTTCACCATACGTGAAAAAACGGAAAAGTTCACCGGGAAATATGGGGTCCGGACGCCCCGAAATGGGGCAAAGTGGTGTGTGTCACCACGGGAACGCGAACTTCTCCGGTGACCCGAGAACCTGACGAGCAACCGTCCCGGACAACTCAACGAGGAGCCGACATGTCCTTCCAGCGCACCCCCAAGACCGCCGACGAGATCCGCCAGGAGTGGGAGGCGGACCCCCGCTGGGCCCAGATCACCCGTGACTACTCCGCCGAGGACGTCGTCCGCCTGCGCGGCACCGTCCAGGAGGAGCAGACCCTCGCCCGCCGCGGCGCGGAGCAGCTGTGGGAGAAGCTCCACTCCGAGGACTTCGTGAACTCCCTGGGCGCCCTCACCGGCAATCAGGCGGTGCAGCAGGTCAAGGCCGGCCTCAAGGCGATCTACCTCTCCGGCTGGCAGGTGGCCGGTGACGCCAACCTCGCCGGGCAGACCTACCCGGACCAGTCGATCTACCCCGCCAACTCCGTCCCGGCGGTCGTACGGCGGATCAACAACGCCCTGATGCGCGCCGACCAGATCGAGCACTCCGAGGGCATCAGGACCGTCGAGGACTGGCTGGTCCCGATCGTGGCCGACGCCGAGGCCGGCTTCGGCGGCCCGCTCAACGCCTACGAGCTCATGAAGTCGATGATCGCCTCCGGCGCGGCCGGCGTGCACTGGGAGGACCAGCTGGCCTCCGAGAAGAAGTGCGGCCACCTCGGCGGCAAGGTCCTCATCCCCACCCAGCAGCACGTCCGCACCCTCAACGCCGCCCGCCTCGCGGCCGACGTCGCCGACGTCCCCTCGCTGATCATCGCCCGCACCGACGCGGAGGCGGCCACCCTGATCACCTCCGACGTCGACGAGCGCGACCAGCCGTTCATCACCGGCGAGCGCACGGCGGAGGGCTACTACAAGGTCCGCAACGGCCTCGAGGCCTGCATCGCCCGCGGCAACGCCTACGCCCCGTACGCCGACCTGCTGTGGATGGAGACCGGCACCCCCGATCTCGAGCTGGCCAAGAAGTTCGCGGACGGCATCCACGCCGAGCACCCGGACCAGATGCTCGCCTACAACTGCTCGCCGTCCTTCAACTGGAAGAAGCACCTCGACGACGCCACGATCGCCAAGTTCCAGCGCGAGCTGGGGGCGATGGGCTTCAAGTTCCAGTTCATCACCCTGGCCGGCTTCCACGCCCTCAACTACTCGATGTTCGACCTGGCCCACGGCTACGCCCGCAACCAGATGACCGCCTACGTCGAGCTGCAGGAGCGCGAGTTCGCGGCCGAGGAGCGCGGCTACACCGCCACCCGCCACCAGCGCGAGGTCGGCACCGGCTACTTCGACCTCATCTCGACCGCCCTCAACCCCGCGTCCTCCACGACGGCGCTGGCCGGCTCCACGGAGACCGCCCAGTTCTAGTCCGCGGCGCGCGAGCCGACCGGCCGGGGGTCCCACGGGGCCCCCGGCCGCACCGCACCCGACGACGACGCCGGGCCGCGGCCGACCACCGCACGATCTCCCCCGGCGACGACCGAGCCATGACGAGGAACAAGCCATGATGACGATGACCAGCAACCCCGTGACGATCAACGGCGTGACCCTCACCGGCCACCACGTGCCGCGGCAGAACAGCGTGCTCACCCCGGACGCGCTCGGCTTCCTGGCCGCGCTGCACCGTGAGTTCGAGCCGCGCCGCCGCGAGCTGCTGCAGGCCCGCGAGGAGCGCCGCAAGGCGATCGCCCGCGGCACCGACCCCACCTTCCTGCCGGAGACGAAGCGGATCCGGGAGGACGACTCGTGGCGCGTCCCGCCGCCCCCGCCCGGGCTCGAGGACCGCCGGGTGGAGATCACCGGCCCCACCGAGCGGAAGATGACCATCAACGCGCTCAACTCCGGGGCGAAGGTGTGGCTGGCGGACATGGAGGACGCCAACACCCCGCACTGGACCAACGTGGTGACCAACCAGCTCAACCTCATCGACGCGCTCGAGGGGACCATCGAGTTCACCAGCCCCGAGGGCAAGAAGTACGCGCTGAAGAACGGGGACGCCCGGCAGAACCCGACCGTCGTGGTCCGGCCCCGCGGCTGGCACTTCGAGGAGCGGCACCTGTCGGTGCGCGACGAGCCGATCGCGGGCGCGATCGTGGACTTCGGCCTCTACTTCTTCCACAACGCCCGCCGGCTGAAGAAGCTGGGCCTGGGCCCCTACTTCTACCTGCCCAAGACCGAGTCCCACCAGGAGGCCCGGCTCTGGCACGACATCTTCAGCCGCGCCGAGTCGATGCTCGGGGTGGACCGCGGCACCATCCGCGCCACCGTGCTGATCGAGACGATCACCGCCGCGTTCGAGATGGAGGAGATCCTCTGGGAGCTGGGCGAGCACGCGGCGGGGCTCAACGCCGGGCGCTGGGACTACATCTTCTCGATCATCAAGAACTTCCGCACCCGCGGGCCGCGCTTCATCCTCCCCGACCGCAACGCGGTGACCATGACCCAGCCCTTCATGCGGGCCTACACCGAGCAGCTCGTGCGCGCCTGCCACCGCCGCGGCGCGATGGCGATCGGCGGCATGGCCGCGTTCATCCCGTCCCGCCGGGACGAGGAGGTCAACCGCACGGCCATCGAGAAGGTGCGCGCGGACAAGACCCGGGAGGCCAACGACGGGTTCGACGGCTCCTGGGTGGCCCATCCCGACCTGGTGCCGGTGTGCCGGGAGGTCTTCGACGAGGTGCTCGGGGACAGGCCGAACCAGCTCGACCGGCTGCGCGAGGACGTGGTGCCCGACGACAAGGCGCTGATCGACATCGCCTCCGCCGAGGGGAAGATCACCGAGGAGGGGATCCGCAACAACGTCGAGGTGGGCATCCGCTACATCGAGGCGTGGCTGCGCGGCAACGGGGCCGTGGGCATCCACAACCTCATGGAGGACGCCGCCACCGCGGAGATCTCCCGCTCCCAGATCTGGCAGTGGGTCAACACCCGGGCCATCACCGACCAGGGCGAGGAGATCACCCGGGAGTGGGTGCAGGAGCTCGTGGAGGAGGAGTTCGGGAGGATCGAGCGCGCCGAGGGCGACCGCTTCGACGACGCCCGCTCGATCTTCGAGGAGGTGGCCCTGGGCGACGACTACCCGGCGTTCCTGACCACTCCCGCCTACGAGCGGTTCCTGGCCGAGCCCGAGGACCCGCACGCCCCCGAGGAGACGGAGGGGCGTCAGGAGGTCCCGACGGCGCGCTGAGCGGCCCAGCCGGCCGGGTCCACGACCCACGGCTCCCGGGGCAGGGCGTCCTCGTCGAACACGGCGAGGACGTCCTGCGCCGTGCGGACCCGGCCCGGCAGGCCCAGGGACCGCCCGATCCAGCCCATCACCTCGGCCGGGCCGTGCCCCGCCGCCGCGAGGTCCGCGAGGGTCACGGCGCCGTCCCGCTTGGCCAGGCGCTGCCCGTGCGGGTTGAGGACGAGGGGCACGTGCACCCACTCGGGCTCCGGCAGGCCCAGCACCGCGGCGAGGTACGCCTGCCGCGGGGTGGAGGGCAGCAGGTCGTCGCCGCGCACCACCTGGTCCACGCCCTGGTGGGCGTCGTCCAGGACCACGGCCAGGTTGTAGGCGGGGCGGCCGTCGTTGCGCAGCAGCACGAAGTCGTCGACGAGGCCGGTGTGCGCCCCGTGGAGGCGGTCCTGGACCGTGAACGAGCCCACCTCCGCGCGCAGCCGCACCGCCGGGGGCCGCTCGGCGCGGCGCCGCGCCCGCTCGGCGTCGTCGAGGTCCCGGCACGTGCCCGGGTACGCCCCCGGCGCCCCGTGGGGCGCGCTCGCGGCGGCCTGGATCTCACGCCGCGTGCAGTAGCACTCGTAGGTGCGGCCCCCGGCCGTCAGACGGGCGACGACCGCACGGTGCTCGGCCTCCCGCGCGGACTGCAGCAGCGGCTCGCCGTCCCAGTCCAGGCCGAGCGCCGCCAGGTCGGCCAGCTGCCGCTCCGCCGCCCCCGGCCGGACCCGGTCGATGTCCTCGATCCGCAGGACGAACCGGCGGCCCGTCGAGCGCGCGAACGCCCAGGCGAGCAGCGCCGTGCGCAGGTTGCCCAGGTGCAGGTCCCCGGACGGGGACGGAGCATAGCGCCCGGCGCCCCGCGCCGCGCGGTCCGGACGGGAGGAAGTCATGGGTGCCAGGATATCGGGCGGGGGTCGGTACCCTGGAGGCGTGGTGCGCATCAACCAACTCCGCGACGGCGTCTTCGCCGTGTGCACGGACAACTGGAGGCTCAACTCCGGTCTCGTGCTCGGGACCCGTCGCGCCCTCGTGATCGACACGGGCGCCGGGCCGCGGCAGGGGCGCGAGATCCTCGAGGCCGTGCGCTCGCTGACGGACCTCCCCCTGGCCGTCGTGAACACCCACGCGCACTACGACCACTACATGGGCAACGCCGTCTTCCGGCGCGCCGGGGCCGAGGACTTCTGGGCCCACCGGGGCTGCGCGGAGGCGATCCTCGAGCACGGGGACTACCAGCGCTCGTACGTCGGCACCCACGAGCCCGAGATGGCCGCGGCCGACGGGCCCGACACCCAGCTCGTCGTCCCGAACCGGCACCTGCCCGGCACCGGCCGGCGCCCGGCGCTCACCCGGATCGACCTGGGGGAGCGCAGCGCCGTGCTGTTCTCGCTGGGCCGCGGGCACACCGACAACGACATCTGCGTGGGCACCGACGACGTCGTGTTCACGGGGGACCTCGTGGAGGAGGGCGCCGACCCCAGCTTCGAGGACTCCTACCCGCGCGGCTGGGCCGAGGCCCTCGAGCACCTGGCCGGCCTCGACCGGTACCGCGTGTTCGTGCCCGGGCACGGCCGCCCGGTCGAGCGCACCTTCGTCCGCCAGCAGGCCCAGATGATGCGCACGGCGATCCAGCGGGTGGACGCGAGCGAGGCCGCCGCGGCGCAGCCGGGCGGCGCCCGGCCCGTCACCGCCTCGATGTTCCGGCTGCCCTACAACCCGGGGGCCGCGCGGGTCCTGCTGGACCGGCTCGAGCGGATCAGGACCGAAGGCGCCGCGGACGCGCCGGCCGCCGCGCCTGCAGCGCTGCGGGTCCCGCAGCCGTCAGCAGACTGACGCCCAGCACCGCCGCGCACCCGGCCGCGGCGGCGTGCCCCCCGCCGGGCAGCCGCAGCCCCGCCCCGGCGAGCACCGCGGCCAGCAGCAGCGCGCCCACCCCGGCGACCGCCATCAGCGCGAGCAGCCCGCCGCGGCGCCCCTGGCGCTCCGCTGGACCGGTCACCCGCAGCACCAGCCCGCCCAGCGCGGCCCACCCGGCCACGACCAGCAGGGAGGCCAGCACGTCCGAGGGCCGGTGCCAGCCGTTGAGCAGCGTGGCGGTGCCGGTCGCCGTCGTGGCGCCGGCCCCGAGCAGCGCGACCACCGGGCGGACCCGCGCCGGCGACGCAAGCACCACCACCGCCACGGCGGAGGCCGCCGCCGCGGTGTGGCCCGAGGGGAACGAGTTGACCACGGCCTCCTGCAGGCCCAGGTCCGGCTTCTCCACGAAGACCCGCTTGAGCAGCTGCACCGTGACGTTGGACAGCACGACCACCGCCGCGCCCGTCACTGCCGGGGCGAGCCGGCGCGAGCGCACGGCCAGCACCGTCACGCACAGCCCGCAGACCAGGCCGACGACCCACGGGAGCAGGTCGAGCAGCTCCCGGGCGCGCTCCGACAGGCCGGGGAAGGCGCCCTGCGCCTGCTGCAGGGCCAGCTCGTCGAGCCCCTGACCAGGTGCGGTGGTCAGCGCCACGACCCCGACCAGGACGGCGAGCGCCCACGGGAGGGCGGCTCCCAGGAGGTGGGCCAGCACCAGGGCGGCGGGCAGGACGGGGCGGTGGACGGTCGTGGTCATGGATCTCCGGGGACGAGGGAGGAGCAGAGGAGGCGAAAGGGGCCGAGGGGGACGGGCGAGGCCCCATCCTGCCACGGGCGGCCAAGAGGCCGCTGAGAGGGCCCGTGGAGAGGGCCTGCTGCGGGAGAGCACCGGGGGCTCCCGCCTAGGCTGGGACGCATGACCACGCACCCGCCCCTGCCGGAGCCCGCCGAGCTGCTCGCCGACGCCCACGTCGTCGCCCTCCCCATGCGCGTGCGCTTCCGGGGGGTCGACGTGCGGGAGACCGTGGTGCTGCGCGGGCCCGCGGGGTGGGGGGAGTTCGGCCCCTTCCCGGAGTACGGGGACGCCGAGGCGGTCGCGTGGCTGCGCTCCGCCGTCGACGCCGCGTGGCACGGCTTCCCCGCCCCGGTGCGCACCCGCGTCCCCGTCAACGCCACGGTGCCGGCCGTCCCGGCCGCGCAGGTGCCCGCGGTGCTCGCCCGATTCGAGGGCCGCACGGTCGCGGTGAAGATCAAGGTCGCCGAGCGCGGCCAGGACCTCGACGACGACGCCGCCCGCGTCGCCGCCGTGCGGGCCCTGCTGCCGGACGCGGAGCTGCGGGTGGACGCCAACGGCGGCTGGGACGTGGCGCAGGCCCTCGTGGCGCTGGAGCGGCTGGGGGAGCACGGGCTGGCCTACGCGGAGCAGCCGGCGCCCACGATCGAGGGCCTCGCCGCGGTCCGGGAGGGTCTCGCCGACCGGGGGATCCCGGTGCTCGTGGCCGCGGACGAGTCGGTGCGCAAGGAGACGGACCCGCTCGCGGTGGCGCGGGCCGGGGCCGCGGACCTCCTCGTGGTGAAGGCCGCCCCGCTGGGCGGGGTGCGCCGCGCTCTGGAGATCGTGGCGCAGGCCGGGCTGCCCGCGGTGGTGAGCTCCGCCCTGGACTCCTCGGTGGGCATCCGCGCCGGCCTGGCCCTCGCGGCGGCGCTGCCCGAGCTGCCGTGGGCCTGCGGGCTCGGCACCGTCTCCCTCATGCGGGAGGACGTGCTGCGCGAGCCGCTGCGGCCCGTGGACGGGGAGCTGGAGCTGCGCGACGCCGTGCCGGACCCCGCGCTGCTGGCCCGCCTCGCGGTCCCCGCGGAGCGGCGGCAGTGGTGGCTGGACCGGATCCGGCGCGTGCACGCCCTGGCGGGCGCCGCAGCCTGAGCGGGCGCCGCCGCCCGGACACCCCTCGTTCACCCCGGCTTCACCGGCGGGCCCCTGAGTACTCACCGGGCGGTGGTGCAGTGGCGGTGCACCTTTTCCCGGCCGCGGTCGTCCGCGGGCCCGATCCTCAGGGGAGTCATGACCGAAACCGCCAAGCGCACCCTCCTGCCGCTGCTGGGGCACACCCGCGGCAAGCGCAGCCCCCTCACCTGCCGGCTCAAGTGCGGCAACGCCTGCGCCATGCCGGAGTGCAACCACTCCGGCAACGGCTACTTCCGCGACATCGCGAGCGCCGCCCTGACCCGCCGGTCCGCGCTGGGGCTCGGCGCCGCCGCGGCCGTGACCATCGGCGTCGTCGGCGCGACCCCCGAGGCCGCCCAGGCCGCCGGGCGCGGCCGCTCCGGGCTGTCCTTCACCCCCATCGCCCCCGTCCCGAACACCGTGGACGACCTCACCGTCCCGGAGGGCTTCGACTGGTCCCCGATCATCCGCTGGGGCGACCCCCTGTTCGCGGACTCCCCGGAGTTCGACCCCTACAACCAGACCCCCGAGTCCCAGGCGGCCCAGTTCGGCTACAACGCCGACTACCTGGACATCATCCAGGACCGCGGCGGGCGCACCGGCGTGCTGGTGAACAACCACGAGTACACCAACGAGAACCTCATGTTCCCGGCCGAGCAGCAGGGCGACCTCCAGCGCGTGGCCCGCGTGGCCATGGCCGCCCACGGCATGTCCGTCGTCGAGATCGCCCGCACCCGGGTCGGCGAGCCCTGGTCCTACGTCCGCGGCGGCGCCCGCAACCGGCGGATCACCCTGAGCACGCCGTTCGCCGTGGACGGCCCGGCCGCCGGCTCCGACCTGCTGAAGACCAAGGACGACCCGACCGGCACCGTGGTGCTCGGCACGCAGAACAACTGCGCCGGCGGCACCACCCCGTGGGGCACGGTCCTCTCCGGCGAGGAGAACTTCAACCAGTACTTCAAGGGCAACGGCTCCGCCGAGCAGAAGCGCTACGGGATCTCCACCGAGGTCCCGAGCCGCCGCTGGCACGAGGTCGACCCCCGCTTCGACTCCTCCCTGCCGGGCTACGAGAACGAGCCCAACCGCTTCGGCTGGATCGTGGAGATCGACCCCCAGGACCCGGCCTCCACCCCGGTCAAGCACACCGCCCTGGGCCGCTTCAAGCACGAGGGCGCCAACGTGCGCGTGGCCGAGGGCGGCACCGTGGTGGCCTACTCCGGCGACGACGAGCGCTTCGACTACCTCTACAAGTTCGTCTCCGCCGGCACGTACGTCGAGGGCGACCGCGCCCACAACATGACCCTGCTCTCCGAGGGCGACCTGTACGTCGCGAAGTTCACCGGGGACACCGCGGCCGAGATCGACGGCTCCGGCCGGCTGCCCTCCGACGGCGCCTTCGACGGCTCCGGCGAGTGGCTGCCCCTGGTCGTGGGCGGGGAGTCGAAGGTCGAGGGCATGGCCGTCGACGAGGTCCTCGTCCACACCCGCCTCGCCGCGGACAAGGCCGGGGCCACCAAGATGGACCGCCCGGAGGACGTCGAGCCGTCCCCGCGGACCGGCAAGGTCTACGTGGCGCTGACCAACAACACCCAGCGCGGCACCGCCGGCAAGGCCGGGCCGGACGAGGCCAACCCCCGCACCCAGAACCGCGACGGGCACGTCCTCGAGCTCACCGAGCGGGACAACCGCGCCGATGCCACGGAGTTCGACTGGAACATCCTGCTCGTCGCCGGCGACCCCGCGAAGAGCGCCTCGACCTACTTCTCCGGGTTCCCGGCGGACCGGGTCTCCCCGATCTCCTGCCCGGACAACCTGGCGTTCGACTCGGAGGGCAACCTCTGGATCTCCACCGACGGCCAGCCGGGGACCATCGGCTACGACGACGGACTGTTCAAGGTGGGCCTGACCGGGGGCAACCGCGGCAACGTCGAGCAGTTCCTCGCCGTCCCCCAGGACGCCGAGACCTGCGGTCCCGTCATCCACGACCGCGAGGGCATGGTCTACGTGGCCGTGCAGCACCCGGGGGAGGACGGCTCCTTCGAGGAGCCCCGCTCCTACTTCCCGGACTACGTCGTGGAGACCCGCCAGGGCGAGGGCGAGTGGTCCCTGTCCCGCCCGTCCGTGGCGCAGGTCTTCGCCGTCGCCCGCGGCGCCGAGCCCGAGTTCCCGGGCGCGATCTCCGACCGGCCCGGCCAGGGCCGCAACCAGGGGAAGCGCCGCAAGAACGGCGAGCGCGGGCCCCGCTACCGCGGCTACCGCGGCAAGGCCACCCCGGAGACGAAGGCGGCCGCGAAGACCGCCGCCCGCGCCTACTGAGCTCCTGGCCGAGATCCCGCTGAGCACGGTCACCGCTCGCGCCGTCCCCCGCTCCGCCCCACGGCGGGCCGGGGGACGGCGCGTTCCGGGGCTACCCTGGAGCACTGTGACCACACCCTCCCTCGACACCGCCCGCGCCGTCCTCGCCGCGCTCGTGGCGGCCGGGACGCGCCACCTCGTGGTCGCCCCCGGCTCCCGCTCCGCCCCGCTGGCCTACGCCGCGGCCGCCGCCCACGCCGCCGGGACCCTGCAGGTCCACGTGCGCGTCGACGAGCGGAGCGCGGCGTTCACCGCCCTCGGCATCGCCCGGGCGACGGGCCTCCCCGCCGGCGTCGTCACGACCTCCGGCACGGCGGTGGGCAACCTGCTGCCCGCCGTCATGGAGGCCGACCACGCCGAGGCGCCCCTCGTCGTGGTCTCCGCCGACCGCCCGCCCGAGCTGCGCGGCACCGGCGCCAACCAGACCACCCGGCAGCCGGGGATCTTCGGTGACCACGTGCGCGCCGCCGTCGACCTCGTCCCCGGGGACGACGACGGACCCGCCCGGCTCGCGGCCGCCGTCGCGGCGCTGACCGGCTCCGGCGGAACGGTCCCGGCCGGACCGGTCCACCTCAACGTGGCTCTGCGCGAACCCCTGCACCCCGGCCCGGAGGACGGCCCCGTGCTCGCAGCCTGGGCCCGGGAGCTCCAGACGTCGCCGTCCCGGCTGCCGGCCGGGGGACCGGGGCCGCGCCGCGTCGCCGCCGGAGGCGTCCCGGAGCCGGCACCGGGGGCCGAGGAGGCGCGGGCCGTCGTGGTGGCCGGTGACGCCGCCGGGCCGGACGCCGCCCGCTTCGCGGAGGCGTTCGGGCTGCCGCTGCTCGCGGAGCCGTCGTCGAACGCCCGGTCGGGGCCGAACGCGCCCGCCGCGTACCGCCTGCTGCTCGGCACGGCCCTCGGGAGGGAGGTCGAGCGGGTCCTGCTGGTCGGGCGCCCCACCCTCTCCCGCCCGGTCGCGGCGCTGCTGGCCCGCCCGGACGTGGCCACCGCCGCGGTCCGGCCCGGCCCGGTGGCCTGGTACGAGCCCGGCCGCCGGCGCGAGCGCGTCCTGGCGGACTGGGCCGCGGCCGCCGCCTTCACCGGTCGCGGCGCACCCGGCTGGCTCGCGGCCTGGCAGGAGGCGGGGGCCGCCGCGGACGCCGCCGTTGCCCGGGCCCTGGCAACCGCCCCGCTCACCGGCCCGGCCGTGGCCGCGCAGGTCTGGGAGGCGTGCCGGCGGGACGGGGCCGTCCTCGTCGCGGGCTCCTCCAACCCCGTGCGGGACCTGGACCTCGCCGCGCGCCCCGCCGCGGGCTCCCCCCTCGTGCTCGCCAACCGGGGCCTCGCCGGCATCGACGGGACCGTGGCCACCGCCGCGGGCGCCGCCCTCGGCGCCGGCCGGCCCGTGCGCGCCTTCCTGGGGGACCTGACCTTCCTGCACGACGCCTCCTCCCTGCTGCTCGGGACCGGGGAGCAGGAGCCGGACCTGCAGGTCGTGGTGCTCAACGACGGCGGCGGCGGGATCTTCGCGACCCTGGAGCACGGGGCGCTGGGGGAGCAGGACGCGTACCGGCAGACGGTCGAGCGCTTCTTCGGCACCCCGCACACCGCGCGGCTCGCCGAGCTGTGCGCGGGCTACGGCGTGCCGCACCGCCGCGCGGGGACGGCCGCGGAGCTGGCGGCGGCGCTCGCCGGGCCCGTGCGCGGCCGCTCGGTCGTGGAGGTCCCCGTGGACCGTGCCGCCCTGCGGCCCCTCCACGCCCGGCTCCGGGCCCTCGTCGCGGGAGCCGTCGCAGAAGCCGTCCCCGGCGCCGAGGCCTGAACCCGGGGCCCGCGCTCTCCCGGGCGCCCCGGTCCCGGCGGACCGGCCCCGCACGGGCGGCTCCGGGAACGCGCGGGCGGCTCCGGGAACGCGGAAGGGCCCCGCCTCCTGGGGAGGCGGGGCCCTTCGCGGTGGTGCTCCGGGATCAGGCGCGGGGAGAGGTCGCCGATCCGTCGTGAGGGATGTGCTCCGCGATCTCCTCGACCTTGTGCTCGGCCTCCTCCAGCTTGCGCTGGTGGGGGACCAGGAACGTCATCACCGCGCCGAACAGGGCCACACCGGCGAAGACGTAGAACGCCTGGGGGCCACCGAAACCTGCCGCGGCGAGCCAGCCGCCGATGATCGGGCCGAAGATCCCGCCGAACCGGCCCATGCTGGCGCAGAACGCGACCCCGGCGGCCCGGGCGTTGGTGGTGTAGTAGTTCGACTGGAAGCCGTAGACGAGCACCTGGGTGCCGATCGTCCCCACGCCGGCCACCGCGATGAACGCGAACAGCAGGGGCAGCGGGAAGTTGAAGGTCATCAGGATCAGGGCGATGGCGGCCAGGGTGAAGGTGGTGGCGATCATCCGCTGCGGTCCGGTCCGGTCCGCGAGCCGGGACGCGAGCAGGCCTCCGACCAGGGCGGAGCCGTTGAGCACCAGCACGAAGTACAGCGGGCTGATGGCGTGGCCGTAGCCGTTCATGATCACGGCCAGCCAGGTGTTCAGGCCGTAGGTGAGCAGCAGGCCGGAGAAGGACACGAAGCCCAGCAGGATCGAGGCCAGGGCGAACTGCTTGGAGAACACCGCGGCGTAACCGGTCTTGGCGGGAGCGGCGCCGACCTCCTGGATGACCCTCTCCTCGAGCAGCGGCACGCCGGTGCGGCGGGCGACGGCCTCGGCACGCTCGGTGTGGCCCCGGGCCAGCAGCCAGCGCGGGGACTCGGGCAGCTTCCAGAGCATGAGCGGGACCAGGAGAAGGATGGGCAGGGAGCCGATCATGAACAGGCCGCGCCAGCCGATGTCGTCGAGGAACAGCAGGCCCATCACGGCGGCGAACACGCCGCCGGCGGGGACGCCGGAGTAGACGATGCCGTTGTAGAACTGGCGTCGGCCCGCCGGGGCGAACTCCGCCATGGTGGCGCCGGCGGTGGCGATCACGATGCCCAGGCCGATGCCGGTGAGGAAGCGCATGGCGCCGAAGGTGAAGACCGTGTGGGTGAAGGCGGTGACGAACATCCCGATCGAGAACCAGGCGACGCCGAGGATGAGCAGCCTGCGGCGGCCGAAGAAGTCGCCGATCGCCCCGCAGATCAGGGAGCCGATGAGTACGCCGATGAGGGCGTAGGAGCCCAGCAGGCCGGCCACGGCCGGCTCCAGCTGTCCGATCTGCGACGGGTCCTTGAGCAGGCCGGGCAGGACGACGCCGAAGATGACCAGGTCGTAGCCGTCGAACAGCAGGGCGGTGAAGATGATGAAGGCGACGAAACCGGCCGTCTTCTTCTCGAGCTGCGGATTCTCCGCGACGATCGCGTGTGGTTGGGACATGTTCCCCGGGTCCTCTCTGGACGGTGCGTGGAAGGAGGTGGAAGCGGGGGAGAGCGGCAGAGCGTCCCCTTGGCTCCCTCCAGGGTGACAGAGGTGTGATCCGGGTCATATGAGGTGAATACCCAGGGTGTCACCAGGGGGGTGTTGTGTCGATTTCCGATATCAAAGGAAGGTCAGATGTAATGACTGCATATGAGTCGGGCCCGCCGTCCTGAGGACGGCGGGCCCGGGGGCGGGGCAGGTCACTGCTCCGGCGCCTCCACCTGCGTGGGGTTGAGCACGCGGGAGAGGAACGCCTGGGTGCGGGGCTCGCGCGGGTTGCCGATGACCTCCGCCGCGGGGCCCTCCTCGACGACCACTCCGCCGTCCATGAACACGACCTTGTCCGCGACGTCGCGGGCGAACTCCATCTCGTGGGTGACCACGAGCATCGTCATGCCCTCGGCGGCGAGGTTGCGCATGATGGCCAGGACGTCGCCCACGGTCTCGGGGTCGAGCGCGGAGGTGGGCTCGTCGAAGAGCATCAGGGACGGGTCCATGGACAGGGCCCGCGCGATCGCCACGCGCTGCTGCTGTCCGCCGGAGAGCTGGTCGGGGAAGCCGTCCGCCTTCTCGGCCAGGCCCACGCGCTCCAGGTTGCCCCGGGCGATCCGCTCGGCCTCGGCCCGGTCCCGCTTGAGCACCTTGACCTGGGCCACGGTGCAGTTCTCCAGCACGCTCAGGTGCGGGAAGAGGTTGAACTGCTGGAAGACCATGCCCACGTGCCGGCGCATGCGGTCCACGTCGGCCTCGGGGTCGGTGACGTCGAAGTCGCCGATCGTGATCCGGCCCTGCTGCGGGGTCTCGAGCAGGTTCACGCAGCGCAGCAGCGTGGACTTGCCGGAGCCGGAGGGCCCGATGAGGCAGACGACCTGGCCCGCCCCGACGGTGAGGGAGATGCCCTTGAGGACCTCGAGGGAGCCGTAGGCCTTGTGCAGGCCCTCGATGACGACGGACGCGGCGCCCGTGAGGCCGTCGGCGTGCTCGCGCCCGGGCCGGGGCGTGGGGGACTGGGTGCTCATCGGCTGGCTCCTAGGACTTCTTCATGCGGTCGGTCTTGGACTCGAAACGGCGGGTCAGGATGCCCAGGGGCACCGTGATGATGAGGTAGCAGGCGCCCGCCACGACCAGCGGGGTCAGGCCCGCGCCGGCCCCGGAGATGGCCTCGCGGCCGTACTTGGTCAGCTCGTACTGGCCGACGCCCATGCCCAGCAGGTACACCAGCGAGGAGTCCTTGGTCAGCAGGATGACCTCGTTGGTCAGCGGGGGCAGCACGATCCGCAGCGCCTGCGGGATCACGATGGTCACCATCGCCCGGGCGTGGGACATGCCCAGGGAGCGGGCGGCCTCGTACTGGCCCTTCGGCACGGCCTGCAGGCCCGCGCGCAGGGACTCCGCGATGTAGGCGGCGGCCACCAGCCCCAAGGCGATCATCACCGTGACGTAGTGGTTGAAGCGGAAGCCGAACGCCAGCGGGATGCCGTAGCCGAAGGCCAGGAAGACCAGCAGGGCGGGCACGCCGCGGAAGAACTCGATGTAGAGCGTGGCCAGCCACCGGTAGGGCGCCACGGACGAGAGCTTCATGAGGGCCAGCACCACGCCGCCCGTGAGGCCCACGACGAAGCCGAGCAGCGTGTAGATGAGGGTGTTCTTCAGAGCGGTGGTGATGATGCCGGGGAACTGCTGGGCGGCGATGTCCGGGTTGAACACCTTCTCGACCAGCAGGGGCCAGTCGGCGATCGCGATCAGCGCGACGACGGCGAGGATCAGGACGGCGTACTGGATGCCGCGGGAGAGCCGAGCTCTCTGGTGCATGCTCATGGCCATGGAGGGGTCCGTTCTGGGTGGTACGGGTGGTCGGTGGCTGGGCCGGCGCCCGTGGCGCCGGCCCCTCGGTCAGTTCTCGTGGACGGGGATCCACTGCTCGACGATGCGGTCGAGCGTGCCGTCCTGCTCGATCCGGTCCAGCGTGGCGTTGACCTGGTCCAGCATCGGCTGGTTGCCCTTCTGCACGGCCACGCCCAGCTGGTCGTCGACGTCCCGCGTCTCCTGCAGCACGAAGCCGGGGTTCGCCTCGGAGTGCTCGGAGATCGCGGTGACGTCGTCGAGGACGGCGTCCACGCCGCCGGTGCTCAGGTCCGTGAACATCGTCGTGGCGTCCTCGAACTGCACCGCCTCGAGACCCAGCTCGGCGGCCTGGTCCTCGCCGAGGGTCCCCTGCATCACGCCGACCCGAGCCCGCTGCTCGCGCGCCTCGTCGATCGAGCCGATCCCGCTCTCCCCGTCCGTCACGAGCCCGAGCTGGTTGTCGTAGTAGGGGTCCGAGAAGTCCATCACCGTCCGGCGCTCCTCCGTGATGGACAGCGCCGAGATCGCCACGTCGCACTGGTCGGTGTCGAGGGCCGCACCGGACTGGATCGACTCGAAGGCGAGCGTGACGTTCTTCATCTCCACGCCGAGGTCCGCGGCGATCTCCCGGCCGAGGTCCATGTCCAGGCCCACCATCTCGCCGCCCTCCTCCATCTCGAAGGGCGGGTAGTTGGACTCGGAGCACACGGTGAGGCGGCCCGGCTCCACGAGGGCCACCGCGGACGACGCGCTCGCGGGGTCCCCGGAGCCCTCGGAGGAGTCCTCGGGGGAGCTCGCGGGGCTGCAGGCGGTCAGGGCCAGGGCGGCGGTCGCGGACAGGGCGGCCGCGGCGAGGCGGCGGGACGGGAGCGTCGGGCGGGGCATGGGCGGTTCCTCCGGGATGGGGTCGGCGGGTGCGGGATCGGGCGGCGGGCCTACAGGCCCATCCAGTCGGCGCGCATCCGCTCGAGGGTGCCGTCCCCGCGGATGCGCTCCAGGGTGCTGTTGACCTGGTCGAGCAGCTCGGTGTCGCCCTTCTGCACGGCCACGCCCAGCTCCTCGCCGTTGTCGAGGGTGTCCACGAGCTCGAGGTCGGGGGAGCCCGCGGCGCGCTCGCCGAGCGCGGAGACGTTGCCGACGACGGCGTCCACGCCCTGCGTCTCGAGGGACTGGAACATGAGCTCGACGTCCTCGAACTGCTGGGCGGACCAGCCCTGCTCGGTGGCGTGGTCCTCGCCGGAGGTGCCCTGCTGCACGCCCACGGAGGCATCGCCGAGGGCGTCGAAGCCGGTGACCCCGGAGTCGCCGGTGGTGAGCAGCGCGAGCTCGTCGTTGAAGTAGGGCTCGGAGAAGTCCATCGAGGCCCTGCGCTCGTCGGTGATGGTGATCCCGGCGATCGCGACGTCGCACTGGTCGGTGTCCAGGGCCGCCCCGGACTCGAGGGTCTCGAAGTTCGCCTGCACGACGGTCTTCTCCACGCCCAGGTCCGCGGCGATCTCGTCGGCGAGCGCCATGTCGAAGCCGACGATCTCCCCGTCCCGCTCGAACTCGAACGGCGGGTACGGGGAGTTGGTGCACACGGTCAGCCCGCCGGCGTCCGCGTCACTCCCGCCCTCCGCGGCGGAGGTGCAGCCCGCGAGGGCGAGCGCTGCGGCGGGGAGGAGGACCAGGGCGGGGAGGGTGCGGTGGGCGGCGGGCATCGTGTGCGGCTTCTCCTGTTCGGCGCCTGTGGGCGCTGGGACGGCGGGCGCGGTCGGCGGCGGCGCGGCACCGGTCTACGGGGCGGTAACCCTCCCGACAGCGTTCGGGACACAAGGATACGGTGCGAACGCGGAGGCCGGGCCCGGCCGCGCCCCCGCCGGGGCCGGAGGGGTGGCCGGGGCGGGGACTAGAGCGGGGACGTGCCCCCGGTGGGCACGACGCGACCGCCGGCCAGGACGGCCCCGGGAGGGTCGGCGCGCAGGCCCAGCGCCTGGAGCATGGGGCGCAGCTTCGCCCAGGTCTCGGCGAGCTCGGAGTCGGGGTCGGAGGCGCCCACGATCCCGCAGCCGGCGTACAGCCGCACGGTCCGCTCGTCCTCCTGCACGGCCCCGCGCAGGGCGATGCCCCAGTCCCCGTTGCCGGCGGCGTCGAGCCAGCCCACGGGGCCGGCGTAGAGGCCGCGGTCCATCTGCTCCAGCTCGGGGATCGTGGCGGCGGCCGCCGCGGTGGGCGTCCCGCACACCGCGGCGGTGGGGTGCAGGGCCTCGGCCAGCTCGAGCGAGGACGGCGGGTCCCCGGCCGGGCCCGGCCGCAGCACGGCCGTCACGTCCGAGGCGAGGTGCCACACGTTGGGCAGCTCCAGGATGAACGGCTCCGGGGAGGTGGCCACGACGTCGGTGTAGGGCGCGAGGGACGCCACGAGGGAGTCGATCGCGAAGCCGTGCTCGTGCTGCTGCTTCTCGGACTCCCCGAGCACGCGCGCGGCGTACTCCTGCGGGTCCTCCCCGACGGGGGCGGAGTCCCGGTCCAGGGTGCCGGCGAGCACCCGGGCGTGGGCGACGCCGTCGAGCACCTGCACGAGCATCTCGGGCGTCGCGCCCAGCACGCGGCCCGTCCCGGCCGCGGCGTCCGCGCCGAAGCCCACGCAGTACGTCCAGCACCGCTCGTAGCGGTGGGCGAGGTCCCGGACCACGGCCACGGGGTCGAGGGGGGCGGCCAGGCGGGCGACGACGTCCCTGGCCAGGACCAGCTTCTCCAGCCGCCCGGCGCGGATCCGCTCCACGCCCTCCCGCACGGCCTCGGTCCACTCCTCCTCGTCGAGGGTCCCGGGGGACAGCGTCGCGGCCGCTCCCGGCGCGGAGGCCGGGGCGGAGAGTGCGGTGGGGGGCGTGACAGCGCCGGGGGCGTGGCCGAACCGGCGCACCCAGGCGGCCGCGACGTCCTCGGTGGTCAGGCGGAAGGGCGTCCCGGGGGCCACCGCCACCACGAGGCTCGCCCACGCGGCGTGCTCGTCGCGGCCCACGAGCAGCTCGGGCACGACCAGGCCGGAGTCCGCGGCGGAGTCCGCGGCGAACGTGAACGCCCCGAAGGCCGCCAGGCCGGTGCCCGGCACGCCCACGCGGTCCTCGACGACGGCGGCGGAGACCACGTCGTCCCACCACACGCGGGCGGCGGTGAAGCGGTCCGCCCCGCGCACGGCGTGCTCCGCGGCGCGGCCGTGGGCCACCAGGCCGCGCCCGTCGATGGTCCAGGTGAGCAGGTCCGGGCCGGCGAGCAGGTCCCGCAGGTCCGGGAGCGCGCCGGCACCCAGCGCGGACAGGGGAACCGTGAGCGCGTGCAGGACGGGGACCGGAGCGACGGCGGCGTCGACGGCGGGGTCGGTGGGAGACATCGCCCTCCAGTCTAAGCGGGACGGCGGACACTCCCGCCCCCGCCCGGGGAGCGGGCGGCGCCGCCGGGCGCACCGGGAGGCGGAGCGGGGCCGTGCGGAGGCGTGCGGGCGCGTCGGAGGGAGGTGCGACAATGTCCGGGTGAACCGAGCAGACCTGTCCAAGCAGCCGCACGAAGTCTCCGCCATGTTCGACGACGTGGCGCCCCGCTACGACCTCGTCAACGACATCCTCTCCCTCGGCCGGGCCCGGGGCTGGCGCAGGGTCGTCGCCGAGGCCGTCGCCGCGGTGCCGGGCGAGAAGGTGCTGGACCTGGCCGCCGGGACGGGCACCTCCTCGGAGCCGTACGCCGACGCGGGCGTGGACGTCGTCGCCGCGGACCTCTCGCTCGGCATGCTGGAGGTGGGCCGCGCCCGCCGCCCCGACATCGAGTTCGTCCAGGCGGACGCCACGCGGCTGCCCTTCGCGGACGAGTCCTTCGACGCCGTGACCATCTCCTTCGGGCTGCGCAACATCCAGGACTACCGCCGCGCGCTCGCCGAGATGCTGCGGGTCGTCAAGCCGGGCGGGCGGCTCGTGATCTGCGAGTTCTCCACCCCCACCTTCGCCCCGCTGCGCACCGTCTACACGGAGTACCTCATGAAGGCGCTGCCCGGGATCGCCTCGCGGACCTCCTCCAACCCCGAGGCCTACCAGTACCTCGCCGAGTCGATCGCGGCCTGGCCGGACCAGGAGGCGCTCGCGGCCGAGATCGCCCGGACGGGCTGGACCAGCGTGCAGTACCGCAACCTCACCGGCGGCATCGTGGCCGTCCACCGCGCCGTCAAGCCCGCGGCGGGCACCCCCTCCGCCGCCCGATGAGGGCGCTGGTCCTCGGCGGCGGACCGGCGGGCGCCACGGCGGGCTACTGGCTGGCCGCCTCCGGGATCGACGTGACGGTCCTCGAGAAGACCGCCTACCCGCGGGAGAAGGTCTGCGGGGACGGGCTCACCCCGCGGGCCGTGCGCGAGATGCAGCTGATGGGGCTGCCCCACGGCCCGGAGCAGGGCTACGCCCGCAACCGCGGGCTGCGGCTCGTGGCGCGCGAGCGCGCCGTGGAGGTGCCCTGGCCCGCGCTCGCCGACTTCCCGTCCTACGGGCTCGTGCGCACGCGCGCCGACTTCGACCAGCAGCTGGCCGAGCACGCCCGCGCCGCCGGGGCCCGCGTGCTCGAGCGGCGCTCGGTCGTGGAGGTGCTGCGCGACGGCGCCGGGCGGATCTGCGGCGCCCGCGCCCACGTCCTCGACGGCGCCGGCCGGCGCACGGGCGAGACCGAGGAGCACCGTGCCGACGTCGTGCTCGCGGCGGACGGCAACTCCGCGCGCGCGGCGGTCTCGGCCGGCCTGCACCGGCGCGAGGACCGGCCCATGGGCGTCGCTGTCCGCGCCTACTACGAGTCCCCGCGCTCGGACCTGGAGTGGATGGAGGGCTGGCTCGAGCTCGCCGACGGCACCGACCCGGAGGGCGGGCTGCTGCCCGGCTACGGCTGGGTCTTCGGCGTGGGGGACGGCACGGCCAACGTCGGCCTCGGCATCCTCGACACGTCCCCGGCCTTCGGCTCCCTCGACTACCGGCGGGTGCTCGCCGACTGGACCGCGTCGATGCCCGCCGACTGGACGTTCGACGAGGAGCACCGGCGCGGCCGTCCGCTGGGGGCGGCCCTGCCCATGGCCTTCAACCGCACCCCCCACCACGTGCCCGGGATGCTGCTGCTGGGCGACGCCGCGGGGCTCGTCTCCCCCTTCAACGGGGAGGGGATCTCCAACGCCATGGAGTCCGCCCGCTACGCCGCCGAGCACGTCGTGGCGGCCGCCTCCGCGAACGGCCCCGCCCAGCGGGAGCTCCTCCTGGCCCGCTACCCGGACCGGGTCCGCCAGGAGTGGGGCGCGCACTTCACGCAGGGGCGGGTGCTCGCCCAGCTCATCGGCAGCCCCGCGGTCATGAAGGCCGCCGTGCGCACCGGCATGGCCGTGCCGGCGCTCATGCGCTTCGTGGTCCGCGTGATGACCGAGCTCTCCGACCGTCCGCCGCACACGTGGGAGGACCGGGTGATCGGCCTGCTGGACGCCCTGACGCCCGCGACCGGCAACACCCGCCCCCCGAAAAATCGCTAGAGTGGTGGACCGTGACTGAATCCTCCTCCCCGAGCGCCGGCGGCCCCGCCACCGATCAGGTGAAGCTGCCCGCGGGTTTCGACCTCATCGCCTCCGACGACCGGCTGGGGCCGGTCGTGCTGCAGGCGCTGGGCCGGATCGAGGAGCGGCTGGACCACGCGGTGCGCAGCACCGACCAGCTGGCCGACGTCACCTCCCGCCACCTGCTCCAGGCCGGCGGCAAGCGGGTGCGCCCGCTGCTGACCGTGCTCGCCGGGGAGATCGGCGGCGGCGTCAACGACGCCGTCCTCGAGGCCGCCGCGGTCGTGGAGCTCACCCACCTGGCCACGCTCTACCACGACGACGTCATGGACTCCGCGCCCCTGCGCCGCGGCGTCGCGACCGCCCAGACCGTGTGGGGCAACTCGGTGGCGATCCTCACCGGCGACCTCATCTTCGCGCGCGCCTCCTCCATGGTCTCCGAGCTCGGGCAGCGGGCCCTGAAGATCCAGGCGGACACCTTCGAGCGGCTCGTCCTGGGCCAGCTCCACGAGACGGTCGGCCCCCGCGCCGGGCAGGACCCCCTCGAGCACTACCTCGACGTCCTCGCCGGCAAGACCGGCTCCCTCATCGCGGCCTGCGGCCACTTCGGGACGGTGCTCGCCGGCGCCCCGCAGGACGTCGTCGACGTCATGGTCGAGTACGGGGAGAAGGTGGGCATCGCCTTCCAGCTCGCCGACGACGTCATCGACGTCACCGGCGCCGACGCGGTCTCCGGCAAGACCCCGGGCACGGACCTGCGCGAGGGCGTGCCCACGCTGCCCGTCCTCATCCTCCGGCGGATGGCCCAGGAGGGCGACGCCGAGGCCGCGCGCGCCGTCGCGCTGCTCGACGCCGACCTGAGCACGGACGAGGCCCTCGAGCGCGCCGTCGCCGCGCTGTCCGCGCACGCCGCCACGCAGGAGGCCTGGCGGATCGCCCGGCAGTGGGCCGACGACGCCATCGCGTCCCTCGCGCCGCTGCCGGACTCGGTGGCGAAGCGGGCGCTCGTGGCGTTCGCGCACGCCGTGGTCCACCGCGACGCCTGAGCCGGCCGCGGCCGCCCACGGTGTGTCGCGGCGTCCACTGGGACTAGCCTGGTGCCGTTCGCACGACCATCCGACGCACCCGAGGACGACCCCATGACCCAACAGGCCCCACCCGGCGCTCCCGCCCAGCGCGCGCCCCGCGAGGCGTTCTCCAGCCGCACCGTCTTCATCCTGGCCGCCATCGGCTCCGCGGTCGGCCTGGGCAACATCTGGCGCTTCCCGTACATCGCCTATGAGAACGGCGGCGGCGCCTTCCTCATCCCCTACCTCGTGGCGCTGCTGACGGCCGGCCTGCCGCTGCTCATGCTGGAGTACGGGATCGGCCACCGCTTCCGCGCGTCGGCGCCCCTGGCCTTCCGCCGCCTGCACCCGAAGACCGAGTGGATCGGCTGGTGGCAGATGGGGATCAGCTTCGTCATCGCGGTCTACTACGCCGTGATCCTGGGCTACGCGATGCTCTACACGACCTTCTCGTTCAGCAAGGCGTGGGGCGACGACCCCGGCACGTTCTTCCTCTCGGACGTCCTGAAGACCTCCGAGGAGGTCACCGTCGGCCTCGAGTTCGTCCCGAGCGTGCTGCTCGCCACCTCCATCGCGTGGCTCGCGCTCCTCGTGGTGCTGCTGCTGGGGGTGCAGAACGGCATCGGGAAGGTCAACCTGGTGCTGATCCCGCTGCTCGTGCTGATGTTCCTGGTGATCGTGGTCATCGCCCTCACCCTGCCCGGCGCCACGGACGGGCTCAACGCCTTCTTCACGCCCAACTGGACGGCCCTGACGGACAGCTCCGTGTGGGTGGCCGCCTACGGCCAGATCTTCTTCTCGCTGTCCGTGGGCTTCGGCATCATGATCACCTACTCGTCCTACCTCAAGCCCAAGACCGACCTCGCCAGCTCGGGCCTCGTGGTCGGCTTCGGCAACTCGAGCTTCGAGATCCTCGCCGGCATCGGCGTGTTCGCCGCGCTCGGCTTCATGGCCGGGGTCGCCGGCGTGGGGGTGGACGAGGTCGCGACCTCCGGCATCGGCCTCGCGTTCATCGCGTTCCCGACGATCATCTCCGAGGCGCCCTTCGGCACGCTGATCGGCGTGCTGTTCTTCGCGACGCTGACCTTCGCCGGCTTCACCTCGCTCGTGTCGATCGTCGAGGTCGTGGTGGCCGCCGCCCAGGACAAGCTCGGCCTGCGCCGCCGCACCGCGGTGCTGGGCGTGGTCGTGCCCATGGCGCTCATCTCCCTGGCCCTGTTCACCACCACCACCGGCCTGAACCTGCTGGACGTCACGGACAACTTCGTCAACCAGTTCGGCATCGTCGCCGCGGCCCTCGTGTCCGTCATGCTGCTCACCGCGGGCTTCTCCGCGCTGCCCACGCTGCGCGACCACCTCAACTCGGTGTCCTCGTTCACGCTGGGCCGCACGTGGATGGTCATGGTCGGCGGGGTCACCCCGATCGTGCTGGGCTACATCCTCATCAACACGCTCACCACCACCCTGGCTGAGGGCTACGGCGGGATGCCCACGTGGTTCGTCAACACGTTCGGCTGGGGCACCGCCATCGGGCTGGTGATCATCGCGCTGCTGCTCTCGCGGCTGCCGTGGCCCGCGTCGTCGGCGGCCTCGGACCTCAGCCCCTCCCCGGCCATCCTGGACGCCCACGTCGACCGGCACCGGATGCGCGGCGACCAGCCGCTGGCCCGGTGGTCGGACACCGCCCTGCGCACCCCGGCCCTGGGCCAGGACTTCTCCTACCGCACCGTGGAGGAGGGGGCCGACGCGTCCCCCGGCCGGCACGCCGCCGAGCCGGCCGCCCCGGACACCCCCGGGGCACCCGCTCCGGGCACCACCGCGGGCACCGGCGCCACCGCGCCCTGGACGTCCGGCGCGGCCGGGACGACCGATCCCGCCCGAACCGAGGAGGACCCCCGATGACCACTGCCGCCATCGTCATGCTCATCGTCGCCATGGTCACGGTGTGGGGCGGCTTCATCGCCGCCGTGCTGCACCTGCGGCGCTCGCCCGAGGTCCCGGACAACGACCAGGGCTTCGGCGCCGACGACTACGTGCGCACCACCTGACCCCCGCCCCGGGCCCGTCCCGGGACGGCGAGGGCCCCCGGCGCCGCACGGCGCCGGGGGCCTTCGCACGGGGCGGCGCACGGCGCCGCAGGCTCCTGCCGGGGAGGGCTCAGGCGCGGTGGGCGCGGGGCGCGCGCGCCGCGTCGAGCACGAGCAGCAGGACCGCGAGCCACACGAACCCGAAGCCCACCCAGCGCACGAACGGCATGAGCTCGCCGAGCACCAGCACGGCGATGAGGAACTGCATGATCGGGGCGAGGTACTGGATCATGCCGACGGTGCTCAGCGGCAGGCGGCTCGCGGCGACCCCGAAGAGGATCAGCGGCACGGCCGTGATCACGCCGGAGGCCAGGAGCAGCAGCAGGTGCGACGGGCCCTCCGTGCCCAGGGTCAGCCGCCCGTCCGCCGCGAGGGCCCCGACCGCCCACGCCGCCACCGGGGCCAGGGCCATGGTCTCGACGGTCAGGGTGACGATCGCGGGGTAGGAGCCGCCCACGAGGTTCTTGACCAGCCCGTAGAAGCCGAAGGAGAAGGCCAGGCCCAGCGCGAGCCACGGCACCTGGCCGTAGAAGACCGCCATGACGACCACGGCGGTGAAGCCCACGGCGATGGCGGCCCACTGCAGGGGGCGCATCCGCTCGTGCAGCACCACCACCCCCAGCAGGACGGCCACGAGCGGGTTGATGAAGTAGCCCAGGGACGCCTCGAGGGTGTTCCCGGTGGTCGTCGCCACCGTGTACAGGAACCAGTTGACGCCGATGAGCGCGCCGGCCAGGGTCAGGGCCCCGAGGGTCCTGGGCGCGCGCAGCGCCCGGCCCAGGGGGCCGAGCTGCCGCGTCACCGCGAGCAGCAGCAGGCAGAACACCAGGGAGAAGAGGACGCGCAGCGCGACGATCTCGGTCGGGCTCGCCGGATCCAGCAGCACGAAGTACAGCGGGAGCAGGCCCCAGAGCCCGTAGGCCCCGAAGCCCGCCAGCAGACCGGCCCGGGTCCTTGCCTGTGCGGCGGGATCCGGGCCGGGTGCGATGTTGTATGCGGTCACGCTCGAGGGTACCGCCCTGGGTCAGAGGCCGAAGAACCGGCTGAAGAAGCCCTTCTTCCGCTCGCCCTGCTCCTCGCGCTCCTCCTCGGTCTCCTCGCCCTCGACCACGGGCTCGGCGGAGGGGCCGCCCGGGACGGCGGGGCCGGCGACGACCTCGCGCTCGACCTCCCGCTCCTGGGCCGGCTCCTGCACCGGCTCCGGGGCGCGCTCGACCGTGCGCTCGGCGGCGGGCTCCGCCGCGGGACGGGCGGGCTCGGCCCGGACGGCCTCGGGGCCGGGGACGACCGTGGTGCTGACGCGGCCGGGCCGGACCTCGCGGTCGGAGGGCTCCTGGTCGAAGGGCAGGTCGGTGTCGGCCGAGCCGGCGTACTGGGCGGCCACGGGCTCCGGGGCCTCCTCCGGGGCGGGCTCGGCGTGCGCGGGCCCGGCGTGCTCGGTCTCGACGAAGTCGGGCACCTCGAGGGGCTCGGGCTGCTCGGCGCGGGCCGGCTGGGCGGCGGCCTTCGGCCCCGACTCCAGGCGGGCCGCCGTGGCCTCCGCCGCGGCGCGGTCCTCGCGCAGGAGGGCGGCGCGCTCGCGGGCGGCCGCGGCGAGGTCGGCGAGGACCTCGGGGCCCACGGACGGCTCGGCGGGCTCGACGCCGGAGATCTGGTGGTCGTCGAACCAGAAGCGCTGCGCGCCGTCGGAGACGGTCACCACGCAGGTGGCCGCGGTGTCCCACTCGACGTGGGCGCCGCGGAGCTTCGCGTAGGAGTCCACGGCGAGGTTGTGGTCCACCGCGGTGTCCGTGGTCAGGGCCTCGGCGATCACCCGCATCATCCGCTCGACCGTCAGGTCGGGCAGCTCGAACTCCGGGCCGTCCAGCAGCAGCCAGGCGGTCACCCCGCCGCCGGCGGTGGCCGGGTAGTGGGCGTAGATGCCCGTCACGGCCTTCGCCGCGAGGGTCAGCCGGCGGGCCAGGCCGTCCGCGACGGGCAGCTCGTCCGTGGAGAGCTCCTCGACGCCCAGCCGCTCGCCGGCCTCGCGGGCCTGCACGGCCGCGGAGACGACCACGGCGGGGAAGTGGCCCAGCTCCTGCCAGGCCCAGATCCAGGAGCCGCGGGGAGCGGAGTCGGTGCCCAGCAGGTACGGGGTGAGGGTCACGGGGGGATCGGTCTGCAGGGTGAACGCCGGGGCGGAGAAGTCGACGTCCCACCCGGCGCCCTGGGTGAGCTCGGCCAGTCTGGCCTGGTACTCGGTGGAGATGAAGATCGACTCGTCGATCAAGTCCTGCAGCGTTTTCGTCATGCCTCCCAGGCTAGCAATCATCGCGGGTGCACGAACGTCACCCCGGCCCGTGCCCGCGGTCCCGCCACGGCGCCCCCCGGCGGACGCCGGGGCGCGTGGCACGGGCCCCGGGTCCCCGGCGCGAGGAGCGGGGTCGGTAGGCTGGGCGGGAGGCCGCAGGAGTCCTGCGGCGCCGCCTCCGGCCCCGGGCCGGCCCCCGTCCACCCCGATCCGAACAGGCCCCCGCGGGCCGGGAACGAGCCGTCCATGAGCGAGACCACCGCCACCCCGTCCACCGGACCAGGCCGGCAGGAGCTGCTCAACACGATCGCCACCTGGATCCTGTCGGTCCTGCGCACCGAGCCCGGCTGGGACCGGATGGTCGTGGACCTGAAGTTCCAGGGCGGGCGCGTGCACCTGCGGGTCCGGGAGCACCGCGGGGACCAGGTGCTGCCGGGCACGGCCGGCCCCATCAAGGAGGGCAGCGCCGTCCTGCCCACGGTCGAGCAGCTCCGGGAGCGCTCCTACGTCCGGGGCCGCGGCACCTGGTTCACCGCCACCGTGGTGATCCTCGCCCAGGGGTGGCCCGAGCCCACCTATCGCATCGGGGCGGACTACGACCTCGACGGCGAGCCGCGCCCCTGGGGGGACGAGGGGCCGTTCACGGCGCAGGACGTGCTGCAGCACCTCGAGCGCTTCCCCCGCACCCGGACCCGGATCCCGGCCTGGGCCGCCGAGCTGGCCGCACGGGACGGCGTCGAGCTGCCCGAGCTGGAGCCCGGCGCGGAGCCCGAGGCCGACCGCGAGGGAGTGGTGCACCCCCTCGCGCGCGCCGCGATCGACCGGTTCGCGAGCGCCCCGGACAACGCCCGGATGATCGAGGTCATCCGCCAGTGCATGGCCGGGACCCTGCTGCTCGACGTCACCGCCAGCACCCTCGTGGAGGGGCCCAACGGGGAGAAGGTGGGCCCGGAGTCCCAGCTGCGCGTCCAGGCGCTCGGGGAGCCGGACGGCACGCGCTCGCTCGCGGCCTACACCTCCGCGGCGGAGGCGCAGGCCATGTTCGAGCGCTCCCACCAGGACGGCGGGCAGCCGGTGCTGCTGCGCGAGTCCGCCGTGCGGGTGCTGCAGATGGTCGCCGACGACCCGCAGTACGACCACGTCGTGATCGACCCGGCCCGGAAGGGCTGCCGGATCAGCCGCCCGCAGGTGGAGTGGGCGATGCGCTCCCCGCGCAACGACGTCGTCAAGGCCGCGATGCTCGACAACAACATGTCGCAGCTGCTGGCCGGCCTGCTCGCCCCGGACGCGGTGCTGCTGCTGGGGACGCGGGTGCAGGACGGGCGCGCCGTGCCGATCTACGCGAAGCCGCAGGAGGAGGGGGCCACGCCGGACACGCTGCTGCTGTTCACGTCCGCGGCCGAGGTCGCCGTGCTGGACCCGACGCTCGAGATCCGCTCCGCGCCCTCCCGCCAGGCGCTGCGCTTCGCCCTCGACTCCGGGGCAGCCAAGGTCTGCGTCAACGCGCAGCCGCCGGTGGCCACGCTGACCGCGGAGCAGCTGCGGGAGCTGCTCGCGCTCGTGGAGCAGAACGAGCAGGACGAGAAGAACGAGAAGGGCGAGGACGTCCAGGGGAAGGACGCGCCGGCGGAGGACGGGACCACGGACGTCGCCGGGCCCGCCGACGGGACGGGGCCGGGGCGCGGCTGAGCCGCGCGGGGGCGGTCAGCCCTCGACGGGTGAGGGGGACTCCGCCTCCGCGGCGAGGCAGCTCGCGCACACGCCGCGGTAGACGACGTCGGCGGAGAGCAGCTGCATGCCGTGGTGCTCGGAGGGCGTCAGGCAGGGGGCGTGGCCGACCGAGCAGTCGACGTCGGCCACCGTCCCGCAGCGCACGCAGTACGCGTGGTGGTGGTTGTCGTCGGTGCGGGTCTCGTAGAGCGCGGGGGACGCGGGCGGCTCGAACTTGCGGAGCAGGCCCACGGCGGTGAGGTCGGAGAGCACCACGTACACCGACTGCACCGTGATGGCGGGCAGGACGGTGCGCACGGCGGCGGCGACGTCCTCGGCGGTGGAGTGGGGGTGGTGGTCGACCGCGTCGAGCACGGCCAGCCTCTGCTTGGTGACCCGGCGGCCGGAGGAGCGCAGCCGGTCCGACCACGCGGCGGCCCGGCCGGCGTCCTCGGGTGCGGGGCGTTCCGTTGTCTGCATGTGGCCACCGTAGCGTTATCACGACGTACTCACAATAGCCGCCGTCACACCCGGCGGGCGGGGTGCGGCGGCCCCAACGTGACGCGCGAGCCCGGGCCGCGGTGTGATCCGCGGATACACTGTGCCCGGACCTGCGCACGCAACGAGCCGGGGGGCTGGGGTCCGAGTTGCCGTCGCAACCGGAGCGCGTGGCCGTGCCGCCACGGCGGGCTCCTGCCGCACCCCCGGACCTCGTCGAAGCTCCGAGCGGAGCTTCCCGACCACGCCCCGGAGACGCCATGCCCCATCCCGACCACCGCGCCCCAGGGCCGCCCGACGCGGGGCTCCCCACCGACGAGGCGCTGCTGGCGGCGGTGCGGTCCGGGGACATCGGGGCCTTCGCCCACCTGCGCGCCCGGCACAGCGCCACGGCCCGGGCGGTGGCCCGCGCGCACCTCGGACCCGGCCCGTGGGGGGACGACCTCGCCGCCGACGTGTTCCGCGGAGCCCACCGCGCCCTGCACAGGGGCGGAGGACCGGGCGTCTTCCCGGACGCCTGGTTCGTGGCCGCCGTCGGGTTCCACGCGGCCGCGCGGCGTGCGGGAGCCGGCCCGGACCGGCCGGTCGAGGACCTCGCCGACCTGCTCCTCCTGCGCGGCGGGGCGGCTCCGGTCGCCCGCGCGTTCACCGGCCTGCCCGAGCGCTCGCAGGCCGTGCTCTGGCACACCGAGGTGGCGGGCCTGCCGCCGGACCGGGCCGCAGCCCTGCTGGGGCTCACGCCCGCCGCCGCGTCCTCCCTCCACGGGGACGCCGCGGGGGCCCTGCGCCACGCCTACCGCGAGGAGGGGGCCACCTGGCCCGCCGGCCCCGACTGCGCGAGCTGGACCGCCGACCTCGGCGCGCTGCTGCGTGACGCCCTGCCCGCGCCGCGCGCCGGCGCCCTGCGGGCGCATCTCGGGACGTGTCCGCACTGCGCCGCCGAGTACCTGCGGCGGGACGACATCGGCCACGGCCTGCGCACCTGGGTGCTCCCGGTGCTGGCGGGGGTGCCGCCGTGGGGGCCGGAGGCGCAGGAGCTCGCGCACCTCCTGTCCGCCGCGGGCCGCGAGTCGGGGAGACGGCGCGCCGCGCAGGCCCACCCGCCCCTCGCGGCGATCGCCTCGGCGCCGGACCCCGTGCGCCCCCATCGGGGCGTCCGGTCCCTCGCCGCCGCCGGGGCGCTCGCGGCGGCTGTGCTCGTCGGCGTGGGCGTCTCCTGGAACACGGGGTCGGACCTCGAGGCCTCGCGCCCCTCGGACCGGGAGATCCCGCCGGCCGAGGCCCCCGCGGCCGAGACCCTGGCGGCCGAGACCCTGGCGGCCGGGACCCCTGCCGCCGACGCCTCCGCGTCCCGGACGGACGCCCCGGAGGCAGGGGAGGGCGACGACGACGGCTCCCGCGACCGATCGCGCGGAGAGCGGCCGGGCACGGCCGATCCCGGGCTGTCCGTGCCCGTGGCCGAGCCCTCCGCAGGCGCTCCGTCCGCCCCTGCCGGCGGGTCCGGCCGGGCCCCGGACCGGCTCGCGGGCACGGGTGCGGACCCGGGCGACGAGGCGCAGGCCGACGGCGCGATCGGCACCCCGCCGCCCGCCGGCCGGACGCCCGCCGGACCGGGGGCCGAGGACCGGTCCGCCGGCGGCGGAAGGGTGGTGGCGCAGGTCCCCGGACCGGTGGCCGCACCGCTCCCCGGCACCCTGCCGGGGCCGGCGCGGGAGACGGCGCGGGAGACGGCACGGGAGACGGCGCCGGGACCGGCGACCGGCGTCCTGCCGGGCCCGGCGCCGGGTGCCGTCTCCGGGGGAGCGGCCTCGGCCACGCCGTCCTCGGCGCCGACGGGTTCCGCCGCTGTCCCCGGCACCACCTTTTTCGGCGCCGCCACTCCCGGGGCCGCCACCCCCGACGCCACCGCCCCGGGCACCACGTCCCCCGCCCCGCTCGTCGAGTCCCCGCCCGCGCCGTCCCCGGAACCCGCGGTCGAGTCCCCGGTGCCGCTGGAGGACGTCGCGGCGCCCCCGCCGACCGGCGAGGTCCCGCTGCCAGGCACGCCGGAGCCGACCCTGTTCGAGGCCCCGGCGACCCCCCGGCCGAGCCTCCTGGACCCCGCCCTCCCCGGAGGTTCCGGCTCGCCGTAACGCGGCCGCAGTCGATCCGAGGGCCTGCTGGGAGTCCGCTGTGAACTCGCCGACGCGCGCCCTGGCGGGAAGAGCAGTGGGGCCGCCGGGGTTGGACTGGACAGCAGCCCTGCCCCGGCGGAAGGAGTCGCGCCCGCGATGCACAACCACAACAACGGCCTCAAGACCGTCCTGCTCCTCGGCGGGCTGTGGGCGGTGCTGCTCGCCATCGGCTGGGTCGTGGCCAGCAGCACCGGCAGCAGCCTCTTCATCTGGCTCTTCGCCCTCATCGGCCTCGCCTCGACCGCGTACAGCTACTGGAACAGCGACAAGATCGCGCTGCGCTCCATGCGGGCCATCCCGATCACGGAGCAGCAGGCGCCCGCCTACCACCGGATCGTGCGGGAGCTGTCCCAGAGCGCCGGCCAGCCGATGCCGGCGCTCTACATCGCTCCCACGCTGAGCCCCAACGCGTTCGCCACCGGCCGCGATCCCGAGCACGCGGCCGTGTGCGTGACCGAGGGCATCCTCCAGCTGCTCGACGAGCGGGAGGTGCGCGGCGTGCTCGGCCACGAGCTCATGCACGTCTACAACAGGGACATCCTGACGTCCTCGATCGCGGCGGCCGTCGCCGGCATCATCACCGCCGCCGCCCAGGCCCTGCAGTTCGCCGCGATCTTCGGCGGCGGGCGGGACGGGGACCGCGGCAACCCGCTGGTCGGCCTGCTCATGGCGTTCCTGGCGCCGCTCGCGGCCACGGTCATCCAGCTCTCGATCTCGCGGACCCGCGAGTACGACGCCGACGAGGACGGGTCCCGGCTCACCGGCGACCCGCTGGCGCTGGCCTCGGCCCTGCGCAAGATCGAGCTGGGCACGGGCGCCCGGCCGATGGACGACCACGACCAGCGGCTCGTCAACACCTCGCACCTGATGATCTCGAACCCCTTCCGCAACGGCGGGGTGTCGAACCTGTTCCGCACCCACCCGCCGACGTCGGACCGCGTGGCCCGGCTCGAGGGCATGGCCGGCCTCGGCCGCCGCTGACCCCTCCGTCCCCGCCCCGCGCGGAGCGCCGCGGCAGAACGACGACGGCGTCCCTCACCCGCGGGGTGGGGGACGCCGTCGTCGTCGGGAAAAGAGGGCTCAGCGGTAGTTGATGAACTGCAGGTCGACCTCGAGGTCGGAGCCCTTGAGCAGCGCGATGACGTCCTGCAGGTCGTCGCGGGACTTGGAGGACACGCGCAGCTCGTCGCCCTGGATGGTCGCCTTGACGCCCTTGGGGCCCTCGTCGCGGATCAGCTTGGTGATCTTCTTGGCCTGGTCCTGGGCGATGCCCTCCTTGACGGAGGCCTCGATCCGGTACTCCTTGCCGGAGGCGAAGGGCTCGCCGGCGTCGAGGGACTTCAGGGAGATGCCGCGCTTGACGAGCTTCGACTGGAACACGTCCAGGACGGCGTTGACGCGCTCCTCGGAGTTGGCCTTCATGAGGATCTTCTCGCCGGAGAAGTCGATCTCCGCGCCCACGCCCTTGAAGTCGTAGCGCTGGGCGATCTCCTTCTGGGCCTGGTTGAGGGCGTTGGACACCTCCTGCTTGTCGACCTTGCTGACGACGTCGAACGAGGAATCGCTGGCCATGCTGCCTCCTGTGCTGGGGAACCACGGGGGCGGGCGGCACGGCGCCGCCCGCGGGACTGCGGCCCACTTTACCGGGAGGCCTCCGTCACCGTTTCGTGACCTGCGCTCAAGGATCCGTTCAGGTGGGCCTCCGAGGATGGTGGCATGAGCAAAACCATGGACCCCGACGACGTGGTGCCCGGTTCGGCTCGGTCCCGGCGCGGAACCGCTGCGGCGGCCACCGCTCTGGCGGCCGTCCTGCTGATGAGCCTGGGGCTGTCCCCGGCCGCCGCGGCGGCCACGGTGGAGGCGCCCCCGCACCGCTCGGTCGGGTCCGTCGGCCCGGCGACCGCCCACCTGGACCCGGACGTCGCGGAACGGCTGGCGGGCGTGGCCCAGGACCTCGCGGAGGCCGTCACCCACGGCGAGATCACGGAGACCCAGGCGGCCTCGTTCCTGGAGCAGGTGTACCGCAAGATCGCCTGCTGAGCCGGTGCCGCGGCAATTTCGCATCCCGGTCGATTTTCTGTACTGTTGAAGTGCTCCCGCACGCGGGGGCCACGATCCCGGCCCGTGAGGTCCTGGATCGGCACCCCGGCAGATTACCCGAGCGGCCAAAGGGGGCTGACTGTAAATCAGCTGGCAATGCCTACGGGGGTTCGAATCCCTCATCTGCCACCGGTGACGTCGCAGGACGTCGACCACGAACGCCCCGGACCACCAGGTCCGGGGCGTTCGTCGTTCCCGCGCAGCACTCCTGCGCAGGACTCGCGCGGGACTCCTGCCCGGGAACTCCGTCCGGGAGGTCTGCGCAGGACGTCCGGTCAGGGGATCTCCGGCGCCAGCGCGGCGCGCACCCGCGGCACCACCTCCGTGCCGAGCAGCGCGATCGCCTCCATCGTCAGGTGGTGCGGGATCCCGCCCGCGTCCATCCGCAGCAGCAGCCGCTGGTGGCCGAGGGCCCGCTGCTGCTCCACGATCTTCCCGACGACCTCGTCGACGTCGCCGACCACGAGCGACCCGCCGGGCTCGCACTCCTGCTCGTACTCCTCCCGGGTCCAGGGCGGGTCCTCGGAGCGGATGCGCCCGTGGCTGCGGGTGCCGCCCGCGAAGTAGGGGTAGGTCGCCTCCCGCGCCTGCTGCGCGGTGCGCGCCACGAAGCCGGGGACGTTGAGGCTCACGGGCGTGGCGGTGTCCCTGCCGGACTCGCCGAGCGCCTGCCGGTAGGCCTCCACGAGCGGCACGGCGTCCGAGATCGGGCCGTGCGTGCGGAGCAGCGCGAGGGGAAGGCCCAGCTCCGCCGCCCGCACCGCCGAGCGGACGGTCCCGGAGCAGGCGACCCACACGGGGAGCCGCTCCTGCAGGGGCCGCGGCTCGATGGCGAGGTCCGCGACGTGGGGCGTGAGCGCCCCGTCGAAGGTCACGGGGTTCCGCTCGAGCACCTGCAGCAGCTGGAGCAGCTTCCGTTCGAAGATCGCGTCGGAGTCCGGCCCCTCCATGCCGAGCGAGCGCAGCACCGGCTCCGAGGCGCCCCGGCCCACGATCATCTCGGCCCGGCCGGCGGAGATGTTGTCCAGCATGGAGATCTGCTCGTAGAGCTGCACCGGGTCGGCCACGGTGAGCACGGACACCGCGGTGGTGAGGCGCAGCAGGCGCGTCCGGCCTGCGATGGCGGACAGCAGCACCACGGGGGAGGTGGCCACCACGTCCGAGCCGTGGCTCTCGCCCACCCCCATCACGGCCAGCCCCGCGTGCTCCGCGGCCTCGGCCTGCTCGATGATGTCCCGCAGCCGCTGCCTGTTGTCCGGGCGCGAGCCCGTGGCGGGGTCGGGGGCGACCTCGCCCAGGGAGAAGATGCCGATCTCGAAGTTCATGGAGTGCCTCCGGGTGCACGGGTCCGCCCCCAGTCTAGGGAGCGCGGCGCGGCGGGGAAGGGGGCGGTCTTGAGCCACGAGTGAAACCGTTGTCCGGGCTCCCGCGCGGTCCGTAGGCTGGAGGCATGGCTACCGTTGACATCACTCAGGAGACCCTGGGCCAGACCATCGCCGACAACGACATCGTCCTGCTGGACTGGTGGGCCGAATGGTGCGGCCCCTGCAAGCAGTTCGCCCCGACCTACGAGGCCGCGTCCGAGAAGCACGCGGACATCGTGTTCGGCAAGGTCGACACCGAGGACCAGCAGATGCTGGCCGCCTCGGCGCAGATCTCCTCGATCCCCACGCTGATGGCCTTCCGCGAGGGCATCCTCGTCTTCTCGCAGCCCGGCGCGCTGCCCGCCGCCGCCCTGGACCAGGTGATCGACGCGGTCAAGGGCCTCGACATGGAGGAGGTCCGCGCGGAGGTCGCCAAGCAGACCCAGGACGCGCCGAACGCCTGACCGGCCCCGGACCACGCACGACGACGGCACCCCCACCTCAATCCAGAGATGGGGGTGCCGTCGTCGTGGGGGCGGTGGGGCTCACACGACGCCGGTGACGCCGAGCAGCGAGCCGATGGCGAACGTGGCGACCAGGGCGAGCGCCCCGCCCACCACCATCCGGACCACGGCGCGGCCCCGCTCGGGGGTCCCGCCGAGCTTCGCGCCCAGCCAGCCGGTGAGGCCCAGGGCCGCGAGCACGGCGACGAACGTCACCGGGACCCGCCACTGCTCGGGCGGCAGGAGGATGGCGAGCATGGGCAGCAGGGCCCCGATGAAGAAGGAGACCGCGGAGGCGACCGCGGCGTTCCAGGGGCTGACGATGTCCTCCTGGTCGATGTTGAGCTCCGCGTCCAGGTGCGCGGCGAGGGCGTCGTGCTCGGTGAGCTCCTCGGCCACCCGCCGGGCGGTCGCGGTCGACAGGCCCTTGGCCTCGTAGATCTCCGCGAGCTCCTGGAGCTCGGCCTCGGGCATCTCGATCAGCTCCCGCTCCTCCTTGGCGATCAGGGCGCGGTGGGAGTCCGACTGGCTGGACACGGACACGTACTCGCCCTGGGCCATGGACAGGGCGCCGCCCACCAGGGCCGCGAGTCCCGCCGTGAGGATCGCGCCGGTGTTCGACGTGGCGCCGGCCACGCCGACCACGACCGCGGCGACCGAGACGATCCCGTCGTTCGCGCCGAGCACACCGGCGCGCAGCTTGTTCATCCGCTCGGTGTAGCCCGCGGCGTGCGGCTCCTGGATCACGTGTTCGGAGGTCATGGCTCCATTGAACGCGCGCGGGCGGCGCCGTGCCAGCTAGGACAGGGTTGCCTCACCGGCCGGGGGAGCGCCGGCACGGGGACCACCGGCACGCGGAGCACCGGCCGGGGGATCACCGGCGGCGGTGGTCCTCGGGGTGCAGCCGGGGCGCGAAGGACGGCTTGCGGAAGCCGGAGGCCCGCAGCAGGCGCACGACCCGCTGCCGGTCGCCGCGCCACGGCTCGAGCAGCTCCAGCATCCGGCGGTCGTCGCCGGTGCGGCGGTCGAAGAACCAGCAGACCGAGGACGCGAGGTGGAAGTCGAAGACGCTCACCGAGTCCGGGTCCCCGTGCGTGCACTGGACGATCTCCGCGACGGTCCACGGGCCCAGCCCCGGGACCGAGCGCAGCGCGCGGTGCAGCTGCGCGTCGAGGGGCGCGCCGCCGAGCCGCTCCAGGGCCGGGGCCCGCTCGGCGACGCGGCGGACCGTGGCGGCCCGGGCGCCGTCGACCCCGGCGCGGTGCCACTCCCACACGGGGACGGCCCGCCACGCCTCGGCGGTGGGCGGGACGCGCATCCCGTCGGGGGCCGGGCCGGGGGCGGGCTCGCCATGCCGGCGGACCAGCAGCCGGTGGGCGGCCACGGCCTCCCGCACCGTGACGCGCTGCTCCAGCACCGAGACGACCGCGCGGTCCAGGACCCGCCCGGTGGACGGCAGCCGCAGGCCGGGGTGGTGGTGCCGGGCCGCCCGGAGGGGGTGGGGGAGGGCCCGGAACGCGTCCGAGGCCTCGAAGCGCACCCAGGAGTCCTCGGCCCCGGCCCAGCGCGGGGCCTCGGCCAGGAACTCCGCGGCCCCCGGGCCCCAGGCGCGCACGCGCACGGGGCGCCGCAGCGGCCCGCCCGGACCGGTCCGGGAGAAGCACGCCGACACCGGCCCGGCCGGTGTCCGGGCCACCACCCACACGAGGTCCGGGGCGAGCACGCGCACCACCGGGTCGCCGGCGCCGCGGGCCAGGACGCCGAGGGTCTGTCCCAGGTGCAGGGGGCCCGCGGGGTCCCACACGAGCTCGCCGTCCGCGACCGGGCGCGGCGGCGCGGAGGGGGCGGCGGGAGTCGGCATGAGACCATGATGGCAGTCCTGTCCGACGTCCGCGCCCCGCCCGGACGGCACCCGAGGAACCTCCGCCCATGCCCTCCACCGCCGCCCGCCGGCCCGTGCCGTGAGCGCCGCGCCCCACGCCGTGAGCACCGTCCTCAGCACCGCCGCCGGTGCCGCCCCGGCACCGGCGGACCGGCGCGCGCGGTGGACGCCCCTCGCCGTGGCCGCGCTCGTGCTGGTGCTGTACCTGTGGTGGTCCCTGCTGCAGTGGCACCGCTGGGAGGTCCCGTCCTGGGACCTGGGCATCTTCACCCAGCTGGCCAGGTCCTACGCGGCCGGGGACGGCCCCCTCGTGCCCATCAAGGGCCACGGCTACAACCTCCTGGGCGACCACTTCCACCCGATCCTCGTGCTGCTGGCCCCGGTCTACGCCCTCTTCCCCTCCGCGCTGACCCTGGTCGTGGTCCAGGACGTCCTCGTCGCGGGGTCGGCGTGGGCCCTGACCCGCTCGGCGGTGCGCGGCCTCGGCACCGCCCCGGGAGGGGCCCTCGGCCTCGCCTACGGGCTGAGCTTCGGGCTGCAGGCGGCCGTGGCGGTGCAGTTCCACGAGGTCGCGTTCGCGCTGCCGCTGCTCGCCCTCTCCCTCGGCGCCCTGGTGGAGGGCCGCTGGACGGCCGCGGCCCTGTGGGCGGCCCCCGTGGCGTTCGTCAAGGAGGACCTCGGGGTCACGGTCGCGGTCCTCGGCCTCGTCCTGGCGTGGCGGGCCCACCGCGAGGCGGGCGGGGACCGCCGGCCGGTCCTGCTGGGGCTCTCGCTCGCGGCGTGGGGCGCGGCCTGGTCCCTGCTCGCGGTGGCCGTGGTGCTGCCCGCCCTCAACCCCGGCGGGGAGTTCGCCTACGCCGACCGGCTCGACCCCGGCGCCGCCCTCGCCGACCCCCTCGGGGCGCTCGTGTCCCTCGTGGTGCCCGCGCAGAAGGCCCTGACCTGGCTCACGGTCCTGCTCGTCGGCGCGGGGATCGCCCTGCGCTCGCCGCTCGTGCTCGTCGCCCTGCCGACGCTGCTGTGGCGGATGCTCTCCCCGAACCACGGCTACTGGGGCACCGAGTGGCACTACAGCGCCGTGCTCATGCCGGTGGTCCTCACCGCCCTGCTGGACGCCGTCCTGCGGCTGCGCCGCGACCCGCGGCCGGGGCTGCGGCGGCTCGCCGGGGCCGGTCCGTGGCTCGCCCTCGCCGTCGCCCTCCTGCTGGTCCCCGGCCGCCCCCTGGCGGACCTTGCCGACCCCGCCGCCTACGCGGCGGACCCGCGGGCGCGGACCAAGGCGGCGGTCGTCGCGGCCGTCCCGGCGGGGGCGAGCGTGGGCACGGACCTGACCCTCATGCACCACCTCGTGCCCACCACGACGGTCCACTGGCTCGGTAACGAGGGGGACCCGCCGCCCGACTACGTGGTGGTGGACCAGCTCGGCGCCACCTGGGGCGGCAACCCGCCCGCCGACGTCGCGGGGTGGGCGGAGCAGCACTACGGCGCCCCCTACGCGGTGGTGCGTGACGAGGAGCACCTCGTGGTCGCGCGGCGGCAGGGCTGAGCGCGGCACCGCGTGCGCTAGACTGACAGGACCGAATCCGGTCACTCCCTCACTTTCTCGTGCAACGCGATGGCCCCCAAGGCGCATCGTGTTCGGCGCGCGGCACGCCCGCGCCGTGTCCGACGCTCCCGCCGCAGGCGGGAACCCAGTGGTTGGCAGGGACGTCCGGACACCCACCGTGGCCGACGCCCCCGGCACCCCACCCGGTACCGTCCCGGGCCGCCACCCGCACAGAACGAGGCACCTGCATGACCGCTGACACCCCCGTGACCCCCGACACCGCCGACGAGCCCAGCGTCACGTTCGCCGAGCTCGGGATCGACCCCCGTGTGCTCGCGGCCGTCGACGACATCGGCTACGAGACCCCCACGCCGATCCAGGCCGCCACCATCCCGGTGCTGCTCCAGGGCAACGACGTCGTGGGCCTGGCCCAGACCGGAACCGGCAAGACCGCGGCCTTCGCGGTGCCCGCGCTGTCCCGGCTCGCCGAGCTCTCCGACGTCAACGGCGTCTCCCGCGACACCCAGGTGCTGGTGCTCGCCCCGACCCGCGAGCTCGCCCTCCAGGTCGGCGAGGCGTTCTCCTCCTACGCCACCCACCTCGAGGACTTCACGGTCCTGCCCGTTTACGGCGGCTCCCCCTACGGCCCCCAGCTGGCCGGCCTGCGCCGCGGCGCCCAGGTCGTCGTCGGCACCCCCGGCCGCGTGATCGACCACCTCAAGAAGGGGTCCCTGGACCTGTCCCACCTGCAGTACGTGGTCCTCGACGAGGCCGACGAGATGCTGCGCATGGGCTTCGCCGAGGACGTCGAGGAGATCCTGAGCCAGACCCCGGCCGAGAAGCAGGTCGCCCTGTTCTCCGCCACCATGCCCCCGGCCATCCGCAAGATCGCCAAGAAGTACCTGCGCTCCCCGCAGGAGATCACGGTCAAGGCCAAGACCACCACCGGCACCAACACCCGCCAGCGGTACCTGCAGGTCATGGGCTCCCACAAGATGGAGGCCATGACCCGGATCCTCGAGGTCGGGGACTACGACGGCGTCATCGTCTTCGTGCGCACCAAGGCCGCCACCGAGGAGGTCGCCGACCGGCTCAAGGCCCGGGGCTACGCCGCCGCCGCGATCAACGGCGACATCCCCCAGAACATGCGCGAGCGCACCGTCGAGGCCCTGCGCGAGGGCAAGATCGACATCCTCGTGGCCACCGACGTCGCCGCGCGCGGCCTCGACGTGGAGCGGATCTCGCTCGTGGTCAACTACGACATCCCCCACGACACCGAGTCCTACGTGCACCGGATCGGCCGCACCGGCCGCGCCGGGCGCTCGGGCGAGGCCATCCTGTTCATGACCCCGCGGGAGAAGTACCTGCTGCGGGCCATCGAGAAGGCCACCCGCCAGCCGGTCGAGCTCATGCGGATGCCCTCCACCGAGGACGTGAACCAGACCCGCAAGCAGCGCTTCGCGCAGCAGATCACGGACACCATGGAGTCCGAGGACCTGACGCAGTTCCGCGAGCTCGTGGAGCAGTACCAGGACGAGCACGACGTCGACGCCGTGGAGATCGCCGCCGCGATCGCCGTGATGGCCCAGGGCGGGCGCCCCTTCTTCGTGGAGGAGCTGCCGGAGCCGGCCCCCCGCTCCCGCGACCGCGAGCGCGGCCGCTCCGACCGGGAGGGCGAGGGCGGCCCCCGCCGGGAGCCGCGCGTGGAGAAGGGCATGGCCACGTACCGGCTCGCCGTGGGGCACCGCCACCGTGTCTCGCCGGGCTCCATCGTGGGCGCCCTCACCAACGAGGGCGGCCTCAGCGGCGGCCAGATCGGCGCGATCGACATCCGCTCCACGCACACCCTCGTGGGCCTGCCGGAGAACCTGCCCGCCTCGACCCTGGACCGGCTCGCCGGCACCCGGATCAACGGCGAGCTGATCCACCTCGAGGCCGACCACGGCCCCGTGGGCGGCGGCCGGGGCCGCCCCAAGGGCACGTCCTCCTACCAGGACCGGCCGCGCCGCAACGGCCCCGCCCGCGGCGGGGAGTCCCGCGGCGGCTACCAGGGCAAGCGGACCGACCGCGACGGCGACAAGCCGTTCCGCAAGCCGCGCCACAAGAGCTACTGATCCGGTAGTGGCGCCGCCGCGGCGGCGCCGGGCGCACCCGTGACGGGTGCGCGGAGGGGGATGGGCCGCACGGCTCATCCCCCTCTCACGTGCCGCCGCTAGGGTGGGCGCATGTCGGGCTCGCGCTGGGAGAGGGTGCGGACGGAGCTGAACTCCGTCCGCAGCCGTGCGCTGGCCACGACCCTGGCCGTCCTGGCCGGCACGCTCGTCCTGGTGGGCGGGCTGACCCACTACCTGCGCCTGCTGGACGCCGATGAGTCCGTGCGCCAGGACATCCTGCAGGAGGCCGGGGAGCTGCAACGGCTCGCGCAGCGCGGCCCCCTCGGGCCCGACGCGCCCCCGTCCGAGGACCTCGACGCGCCCGCGGAGGTGCCGTTCACCGACCTCGCCCAGCTCTTCTACACCTACATGACCACCACCGTCCCGGGGGAGTACGAGAGCATCCTCGTGCTCGTGGACGGGGAGCCGGTGTTCGAGCACGCGGACCGGTCCCGGTTCCAGCTCGACGACCCCGCCACGCTGGCGGCGGTGCGGGAGCGGGCCGAGCCCGGGCGGACCGTCGTCTTCGACCACGAGCAGGACGGGCGCGTGCTGCGCCTGGGCGTGATCTCCGTGCGCCTCGACCAGGACCCCCGGCAGGGCTACCTCGTGGTGGGCAACGACATGAGCGCGCAGTGGGACATCGTCCTCGAGTCCCTGTGGCGCTACACCGGCATCGCCGCCCTCTCGACGGTCCTGGCCGGCATGGGCGCCTACGTCATGGTCGGCCGGGTCACCGCCCCCATCACCCGCCTGCGCCGGGCCACCGAGCAGATCAGCCCCGAGGACCTCGGCCGCCGGGTGCCCGTGACGCAGGACGACTCCGACGTCGGGCAGCTCGCGGTCAACTTCAACAGCATGCTCGGCCGGATCGAGACGGCCTTCGTCCAGCAGCGGAAGTTCCTCGACGACGCCGCCCACGAGCTGCGCACCCCCCTGACCATCCTGCACGGCAACCTCGAGCTGATGGACGAGCAGGACCCCGCCGACGTGGCGGAGACGCGCGCCCTGCTGCTCGACGAGATCGAGCGGATGAACCGCCTGGTGGAGGACCTGCTGCTGCTCGCTCGGGCCCAGCGCGCCGACTTCATCCGCCCCGCCCCGGTCGACGTGGGGCCGTGGCTCGACGCCACCCTGGAGCGGCTGCGGGCCCTCGGCGACCGCCGCTGGCAGCTCGACGCCCGGGCCGGAGGACTGGTGGTGGCCGACGAGCAGCGGCTCACCCAGGCCGTGGTCCAGCTCGCCGCCAACGCCGTGAAGTTCTCCTCGCCCGGCGACGTCGTGGCCCTCGGTGCCGCCTGGGCCGCGGACGCGGACGGCCGGGCCCTGGAGGTGTGGGTGCGGGACACCGGCGTCGGGGTCGCCCCGGAGGACCAGGAGCGGATCTTCGAGCGCTTCGGCCGCGCGGAGACCGGCCGCACGGTGGAGGGCTCCGGGCTGGGCCTGTCGATCGTCGCCGCCATCGCCCACGGCCACGGCGGGAGCGTGGGCCTGCGCTCGAGCCCCGGCGACGGCTCCACGTTCACGCTCCGGCTGCCCGAGCACCCGCCCGCCGCGCCCCCCGACGGCCTCCCCGGCGACGTCGCCGGGGACCACTCTGCCGCGGACCACTCCGCAGATCCTTCCGCGGACGACCCCGCAGACCACCTCGCAGACCACTCTGCAGACCGTCCCGGGAACGGCCCGCCGGCCGTTCCCGTCCCGCACCCGACCCGGAGGACCACCCCGTGACCAGCATCCTCATCGCCGAGGACGAGGAGCGGATCTCCCGCTTCATCCAGAAGGGCCTGCGCGCCGCGGGCTACACGACCACCGTGGTGGAGGACGGCCCCACCGCCCTCGACTACGCGAGCACCGGCGAGTTCGACCTCGTGGTCCTCGACGTCGGCCTGCCCGGGATGGACGGCTTCATGGTCCTCTCCGTGCTGCGCTCCATGGGCTTCACCCTCCCCGTGATCATGTGCACGGCCCGCGACTCCGTGGAGGACACCGTCGCCGGCCTCGAGCAGGGCGCCGACGACTACCTCGCCAAGCCCTTCCGGTTCCAGGAGCTGCTCGCGCGGGTCCGGGCCCGGCTCCGGGACCGCGCCCCGGCCGGGGCGGCGCAGGAGGAGCTGAGCTGCGGCGGGCTGTCCCTCGACGTCGGCACCCGCTGCGCGGTGGTCGAGGGCCGCGAGATCGAGCTGTCCGCCCGCGAGTTCGCCATGGCCCGGGCCTTCCTGGAGAGCCCCGGGCAGGTGCTCACCCGGGAGCAGCTGCTCAACAAGGTGTGGGGCTACGACTTCGACGGGTCCTCAAACGTGGTGGACGTCTACGTGCGCTACCTGCGCAACAAGATCGGCGCCGAGCGGATCGTCACGGTCCGCGGCGCCGGTTACCGGCTCGCCCGCCTCTGAGCCGCCCGCCTCTGAGCCGCCCGCCTCCGACCCGCCCGCCGTCCCCGCGCGGGGAGCGGCGGGCGGCCGGATGAGAACGTTTTCATGAACGACTCATGTTCGCATCATGTCCCTCGGCCACTGTGGAGGCCTGACGGAACGGCGCCGGACCCCCGGCGCCGCCGCCCCCCGAGGAGGACACGATGAGCGACGACGAGCTGCGGGTGGTGCTGTACTCGCACGACTCCCAGGGCCTCGGCCATACCCGCCGGAACCTGGCGCTGGGCCGGTCCCTCGCCCGGCACCTGCCGGCACTGACCGGCCGCAGGGTCACGGGCATGCTGCTGACCGGCATCGACGCCGCCACCGCCCACGGCCGGCCCGACGGCTTCGACTGGGTGGTGCTGCCCGGGATCCGCAAGGGCACGGACGGCTACGCCCCCCGCAACCTCGCCGTGGGCATGGCGGAGCTGACCTCCCTGCGCTCCGGGATGGTGGACGCCGCGCTCGCCGGCTTCCGCCCGCACCTCGTCGTCGTCGACCGCCACGCCTGGGGCGTGGACCGGGAGCTGCTGGAGCCGCTCCTGCGGCTGCGCGCGCAGCACCCCGGCACGGTCGTGGTCCTCGGCCTGCGGGAGGTGCTCGACGAGCCCGCGGCCGCGGCCCGCGAGTGGGCCGCGCTGGGGGACCTCGACCTGGTGCGCGAGGTCTACGACCAGATCTGGGTCTACGGCGACCGCGCCGTGCACGACCCGGTGGCCTCCGGCGAGATCCCCGCCGAGCTCGCCGACCTCGTCCGGCACACCGGCTACCTGGCCACCGGACGGACCCCCGGCCCGCGCACGAGCGGCGTCGACCGCCCCTACGTCCTGTCGATGGCGGGCGGGGGCGCCGACGGCCACAGCCTCACGCTCGCGGCCGCCCGCGCCCGGGTCCCCCACGGCCACCGGCACGTGGTGATCACCGGGCCGCAGATGCCCGAGGAGCACGCCGAGCAGGTCCGCGCGGCCGCCGTGCCGGGCACGCTCGTCCTGCCGTCCGTCCCGGACGCGCTCGCCGAGGTCGCGGAGGCCGGCGCGGTCGTGTCCATGGGCGGCTACAACTCGGTCGCGGAGATCCTCACCACCAACACCCCGGCCCTCGTCGTCCCGCGGGAGCATCCGCGCCAGGAGCAGCTGATCCGGGCCCGGGCCCTCCAGGCGCACGGCGCCGTGGACGTGCTGACCGCCGACGCCCTGACCAGCGCCGCGCTCAGCGCCTGGCTGCACCGGGTGGTCGGCACCGTGCAGCTGCGCCGGCACCTGGCGCTGGACGGCCTTGCCGCCGTCCCCGGCCTCGCCGCCGGCCTGCTGCACGGGACCGCGACGGCGCCCCCCGAGCCGTCCCGCGAGCTGTCCCCCGAGCCGTCCGCCGTCCCGGCCGGCGTCCCCGCCGCCGCCGGAGGTCTCCGGTGAGCGCCCCCCGGATCGGCTACGTCCTCAAGGTCTACCCGCGCTTCTCCGAGACCTTCGTGGTCACCGAGATCCTGGCCCGCGAGGCGCAGGGGGAGCAGCTGGAGATCTTCGCCCTGCGGCACAGCACCGACCCCCGGTTCCACCCGGAGCTGGCCCGCGTCCAGGCCCCGGTGCACTACGTCCCACGCCCCGAGCGCGCCTCGGAGGGCTGGGCGGTGCTCGCCCGCGCCGCCGAGGTCGTGCCCGGCTTCGGCGAGCGCCTCGCGGCGCTGCTGCCGGACCTCGTCCGGACCGAGGCGTCCGAGGTGCACCAGGGCGTGGCCCTGGCCGTGGCCGTGGTCGAGCAGGGGATCACGCACCTGCACGCCCACTTCGCGTCCCTCTCCGCCCGCGTCGCCGAGATCGCCTCGCGCCTGACCGGGGTGCCGTTCACCGTGACCACCCACGCGAAGGACATCTTCCACGAGTCCGTGGACCCCGCCCGGCTGCGCCGCACGCTCGAGCACGCGCACGACGTCGTGGCGATCTCCGAGTACAACCGGCGCCACCTGCGGGCCGCGTTCCCCGAGCACGCGCGGAAGCTGCGGCTCGTGCGCAACGGGCTGGAGTTCGCCCGCTTCCCCTACCGCGACCCCGCCCCCGTCGGGGAGAGCCTGCGGGTCGTCGCGGTCGGCCGGCTCGTCGAGAAGAAGGGCTTCGCCGGGCTGGTGCGCGCCGTCGCCGCGCGCCGCGCCGCCGGGGCCCGCCTGAGCGTCACCATCGCGGGCGGCGGGGAGCTCGAGGCCGGCCTGCGGGCGCTCGTGGCGGAGCTCGGCCTCGAGGACGTCGTGCAGCTCGCCGGGCCCCGCACCCAGGCGGAGGTCTGCCGGCTGCTGCGCGCCGCGGACGTCTTCGTGGCGCCGTGCGTGGTGGGCGCCGACGGCAACGCCGACGGCCTGCCCACGGTCCTGCTCGAGGCGATGGCCATGGGCGTGCCCGTCATCGCGTCCGACGTCACCGGCATCCCGGAGGTGGTGCGCAACAGCGGGCCCCGCACCGGGGTGCTGGTGCCCGCAGGGGCCCACGACGAGCTGGTCCGGGCGCTCGCCGTCGTCGCCGGTCCAGGCTTCGACCGCACGGGCACCGCCCGGGCGGCCCGCGCGCTCGTGAAGCGCGACTACGACTCCACGGGCCAGGCCGCCGCGCTGCGCGCCCTCCTGCCCGTCCCGATCCCCGAAGGAGCGAGCCGCTGATGCGCGTCGCCTACGTCTGCGCCGACCCCGGCATCCCCGTGTTCGGGACCAAGGGCGCCTCCGTCCACGTCCAGGAGATCCTGCGCGCCTGGCGCGCCCGCGGCGCCGAGGTGCGCCTCTACGCCACCCGGCTCGGCGCCGACGTCACGGCCGACCTCGCCGACGTCCCGGTCGTGCACGTGCCCGTCCCGGCCGCGCCCGCCGGGGACGGCGCCGACCGGGCCGCGCGCGTCGCCGCCCGGGAGCGCGCCCAGGCCGAGGCCGCGCGGCGGCTCGCCGCACGGGTGGTCGCCGACGGCGCCGACGTCGTCTACGAGCGCTACTCCCTGTTCTCCACGGCCCTCGCCGAGGCCACCGCCCGGCTGGGGGTCCCCGGGGTCCTGGAGGTCAACGCCCCGCTGATCGACGAGCAGCGCGTCCACCGCGACCTCGTCGACGAGGCCGCCGCCCGCGCCGCGCTCGCCGCGCAGGTGACCGCCGCCGAGCGCACCGCGTGCGTCTCCGAGCCGGTCGCCCGGTGGGTCGAGCGCGCCGTGCCGGTCCCACCCGGCCGGGTGGTCGTGGCGCCCAACGGCGTCAACCCGGAGCGGGTCGGGCCCTGCGCCGACGCCTCCGCCCAGGGTCCGGACACCGCCCCGCCCGTCGTCGTCTTCGTCGGCACCCTCAAGCCGTGGCACGGGGTGGAGCACCTGCTCCGCGCCCGCGCCGCCGCGACGGGGGACTGGCGGCTGCGGATCGTGGGGGACGGCCCGCAGCGCGCGCCCCTCGAGGCGCTCGCCGCCGAGCTGGGCGTCGACGTGGCGTTCACCGGCGCCGTGGCCCCCGCGGACGTCCCCGCCCTGCTGGCCGACTGCGCCGTCGCGGTGGCCCCCTACCCCGCCACCGAGGACGCCGCCGACCAGTACTTCTCCCCGCTGAAGCTCTATGAGTACGCCGCCGCGGCCCTGCCCGTGGTCGCCTCCCGGGTGGGCCAGATCCCCTCGGCGGTCGAGGACGGGGTCGGCGGCCTGCTCGTCGAGCCCTCGGACCCCGCCGCGCTCGCCCGCGCCGTGGACGCCCTCGTGGCCGACCCCGCCCGCCGCCGGGCCATGGGCCGCGCCGCCCGGCGGACGGCGGTCGAGCAGCGCTCGTGGACGGCGGTGCTCGACCGCCTCCTCGCGGGCACCGCCGTGGGACGCCCGGTCGGACACCACAGGAGGCACCCCGGCGAGCAGGGCCCCGCGGCCGCGGAGGTCCCGGCGTGAGCCGCAGGAGCCGGGGGCGGACCGGCCCGAAGGCCCTCGGGCGCACCGTCGCGCTGATCCGGCCGCACCTGCGCGAGCACCGCCTGCTGATCGCGGCCGGGGTCCTGGTGCTGCTGCTCGAGGTGGCGTTCCGGGTGCTCGAGCCCTGGCCGCTGAAGATCGTCGTCGACGCGATCTCCCGCTCCCTCGGGGCGCAGAACGTCGACGGGTGGATCCCCGGGGCGTCGTGGCAGCTGCTCCTGGCGGCCGGCCTCGCCACCGTCTCGATCGTCGGCTTCCGCGCCCTGTTCAACTACCTCGCCACGGTCGCGTTCGCCCTCGTGGGCTCCCGCGTCTCCACCGTCCTGCGGGCCCGGGTGTTCGACCACGTCCAGTCCCTGTCCGACCGCTACCACTCCGTGTCCCGGGTCGGGGACACGGTCCAGCGCCTCGTCTCGGACATCGGCAAGCTCCAGGAGGTCGCCGTCAGCGCGGGCCTGCCGCTGCTGGCCAACGTCATCACCCTCGTGGCGATGTGCGGGGTGATGCTGGTTCTCGACCCGATGCTGGCCGGCGTTGTCGTCGTGGCGATCCTGGCGTTCCTGCTGGTCGGCCGCGGCTCCTCGGCGCGGATCACCGAGGCGTCCCGGAGGACCCGGCAGGGGGAGGGCGCCCTGGCCAACACCGCCCACGAAGCCCTCGGCGCCGTCCGCACGGTGCAGGCATACGGGCTGGAGGGACGGATGGCGGAGACCTTCCGGCGCTCCAACGAGCAGGCCCTCACCGAGGGCGTGCGCTCGCGCCGGCTGGCGGCGGGGCTGGAACGCTCCACGGACGTCATCGTGGGCGCGGCCACCGCGCTCGTGGTCGTCGGCGGCGGGATGCGCGTGCTGCAGGGCGCCATGACCCTGGGCGACCTCGTGCTGTTCACCACCTACCTCAAGACCTGCATGAAGCCGCTGCGGGACATGGCCAAGTACACCGGGCGGATCGCCCGGGCCGCCGCCTCCGGGGAGCGGGTGGCCGACCTGATGGACGAGACCGTGGACGTCCGGGAGAGCCCGGGCGCCCGGGAGCTGCCGGGGGTGCGCGGCGAGCTCGCCCTCCACCACGTCGACGCCGCGTACGGCGACCCGGCCGACGGCGGCAGCACCGTGCTGCGCGACGTGGACCTCGTGATCCCCGCCGGCCAGCACGTCGCCGTCGTCGGCCCCTCCGGCTCCGGGAAGTCCACCCTCGCCTCCCTGCTGGTGCGGATGATGGACCCCGTCTCCGGAGCCGTCACCCTGGACGGCCACGACCTGCGCCTGCTCACGCTGGGCACCGTGCGCGGCAGCGTGGCGCTGCTGCTCCAGGACTCCGTCCTGTTCCACGGCACCGTCCGCGAGAACATCCGCCTCGGGCGCCCGGACGCCACGGACGCGGAGGTCGAGTCCGCGGCCCAGGCCGCGCAGGCCCACGACTTCATCACCGCGTTCCCCCAGGGCTACGACACCCCGGTGGGGGAGCGGGGCTCGACCGTCTCGGGCGGGCAGCGCCAGCGGCTCGCCATCGCGCGCGCCCTGCTGCGCAACGCGCCCGTGGTCGTGCTCGACGAGGCGACCACGGGCCTGGACCCGCAGGCCACCTGGGACGTCACGGCCGCGATCGGGCGCCTCGTGCGCGGCCGCACCTCCCTGGCCGTCACCCACGACGCCGCCCTGGCCCTCGCGGCGGACCGCGTGCTGTGGGTCCAGGACGGCAGGGTCCTGCTCGACGGCGCCCCCGAGGAGCTCCTCGCCCGGCCCGACGGCGTGTTCGCCGCGTGGGTCGCGCAGCAGGAGGCACAGCGGGAGTCGCAGCAGCAGTCCCGGCCGGAACCGCAGCCGGAGCCGGACCCGGTGTCGCGATCGGTGTCGCAGCAGCAGGGGGTCCGGCCGTGACGGGCCGGCTGCCGGACTCCTGGGCCGGCCTGCCCGCCCTCGAGGTCCTCCTCGACGCTGCACGGCTCACCGGACTGTTCGGCCAGGAGCTGGGCGGCTCCCTCCGGACGAGCTCCCTGCGCTACAAGCCGGGGGTCTCGGCCGTGGCCCGCCTGGACGTGGCGCCCACCGGGGCGGTGCACTGGGTCGCCGCGTTCGCCCCGCCCGCCGCGGGGCGCACCGGCAAGCTCGACAAGGCCGTGGCCCGCGGCCGCCGACGGCTCGGCACCGACGACGCCGTGCTGGTCCGGGACGTGCCCGGCCGCCCCGGGCACCGCCTCGCCGTCGGACGGATCGGGGCGGACCTCGACCTCGGCGGCCCCCTGTCCCAGCTGGGAGCCGACCTCGCCCGGGACCTGGGCGGCCCCGCACAGCGGCACCGGCTGCTGCGCTTCAACCCGCGCCGGCGCCTCGTGCTCACCGGGCACGACGACGACGGCGCCACCGTGGTCACCAAGCTCACCGCCCGGCCCGCCCCCGTCGGCGCGGACCTGCTGGCCCGCCTCGCCGCCGCCGGGATCCCCGTGCTCGCCCCCACCGACCCCGCCGGCCTGCCGCGCGGCCCGCACGTCCTGCACTACCCGTGGTTCGGCGACGGGGACCTCGCCGGCCTCGGCTCCCCGGAGCGGGGCGCCCCCGGCCCCGACGTGCCCGGCCCCGACCTCCCTGGCCCCGACCTCCCCGCCTCCGACCTCCTCGGCACGGCCGCCGAGGCCGGTGCGGCCCTGGCCCGCCTGCACCTGCTCGGCCCGGAGCAGGTCGAGGCCTCCCGGGTGCCGGCGGCCGTGGACCCGGCGGCCAGGCTCGGCGCGCTCGCCGCGGACCTCGCGGACCTCGACGCCGGCCTGGCCGAGCGCTTCGCGCGCACCGCGCAGGCCGCTGCCGCGGCGCTGGCCGCGCAGGGAGAGGGACCCGCGCGGCTGCTGCACGGCGACTTCTCCGCGGACCAGGTGCTCGTGCACCGGGCGGCGGCCGCCGGCGCCCCGCGGCTGCTGCTGGCCGACCTCGACCGGCTCCGGGCCGGCGCCCCGGCCGACGACCTGGGCTGCTTCCTGGCCGTGGAGCTGCTGACCGCGCAGGAGGCCGCGGGGGCGCGGCCCGCCGTGGGCACCGCCCTCGCGGAGGCCCTCTCGGGCGGCTACGGCCGCGCCGCCACTGCCCTCGGGGCGTGCCCGCCGGCCCGCGCGGACGTGCTCGCCTGGGCGGCGTTCCACGTCCTGGGCCGGGCCGCGGAGCCGTTCCGCGCGACCGCGCCCGGCTGGCGGGAGGCCACCGCCGGGCGGCTGGAGCTCGCCGAGCGGCTGCTGCGCGCGGCGCGGCGGGACGCCGTCCCGCACGCCGTCCCGCGCACTCCCCCTCACCCGGTCCCTCACTCGCTCCCGCCGGCGGACGCGCCGCGCACGGGCCCGTCGGAGGCGACCGGTCCGGACCCCGTCCCCGACATCAGCCGCGACATCAGCCCCGTCATCGTCCCCGAGACGGTGCCCGACGCCGACGGGCGTCCCCTCCGCGTGCGCCGCGCGTGGCCCGCGGCGGAGGCCCGGATCCTGCTGGAGCTCGAGGACGAGCAGGGACGGGTCCGGGCGGGGGAGTCGGTCCCGCGGCCCCGGGGCGGCCGGGAGGTCCGGGTGGCACCCCACGCCGAGGACCCCCGCCTGCCCGGGCTGGCCTCCGCGGCGGCCGGCGGCCGCCTGGTGGTCCACCGCTGGGGCCGCCGCGCCGTGGTGGCCGCCCCGGACCGCTACGTCAAGCTACTGGCGCGGGGGAAGGCGGAGCGCGTCGCCGCGATCTCCGCCCGCCTGCACGGCCTCGGCACCGCCGCGGGCTTCGCCGTCCCCGCGGTGCTCGCCGCGGCCGGGGACCGGGTGGAGTTCTCCGTCCTGCCCGGACGGAGCCTGCACGAGCTCGGCGCCGCCGGGGACGGGCCCGCCTGGCGGGCCGCCTGGGAGGTCTGGGCGCGGCACTGGCCCGTCCTGGCGACCGCCGTGCCGGGGACCGGGGAGCTGCCGGAGCACACCGCGGAGGACGAGGCCCGCACCCTGCTCGGGTGGGCGGCACACCTGGAGTCCTTCCCCGGCCTGCTCCGGGCCGCCCCGGGAGCCGTCGCCGCCCGCGCGGAGCAGATCGCCGGGCGCCTCGTGGCGCTGCCCGCGGACCGGCGCGCCCGGGCGGTGCTGCACCGGGACCTGCACGACCAGCAGCTGCTGTTCGACGGCGCGCGGGCGGGCCTGCTGGACTTCGACACCGCGGCGGTCGGCGAGCCCGCCCTGGACCTCGCGAACCTCGCGGTGCACCTGGACCTGCGGGTCGCCCAGGGGCTGCTGGCACCGGAGCTGCGGACGGCGGGCCGCGCGGCGGTGGACGAGGTGGGCCGGCGGCTCGCCGTGGACCCCGACCGGCTGGCCGTCCACGCCGAGGCGACGCGCCTGCGCCTCGCGTGCGTCTACGCCTTCCGGCCGCGCTGGCGGGCCGTGGCGCAGCAGCTGCTCGACGGCCGGGCTTCCTGAGGGGGCTCTCATGTTCTCATGCCTGTCTCAACCGTCTCCGGGAGAGTGGAGGCCATGAAGATCATGTGGTCGGCAGTCTCGCTCGTGGCGGTCTCGGTCCTGGCCGTCCTGCTCTGGAGCGCCGCGACCGGCACGAACAGCGTCGAGGTCGTGCGCGACGGCGTCTCCACGACCGGCAGCTCCGCGCCCGCCCGCACCCCCGGCAGCGTGCGCACGGCCGACGCCGCCCCCGGCGAGCCCACTCCCGTCGCCTCGGAACGCCCTCCGGCCGCGGAGAAGGACGCGGACGAGGACGGGAAGGAGGGGCCGGAGAAGGACGCGGCGGAGGGGGCGGCGAAGGGCGCCGCGGAGCCGGCCGCGCCCGGCGACGGCGGGAAGGCCCCAGCGCCCGAGCAGCCGGCGCCGGCCCCCGTGGTCCCGGCGCCCGCTCCCGAGCCGCCGGCCCTGGCGCCCGCCCCCGTGCCTACTGCTCCGGCACCCGCTCCCGCGCCGCCGGCCCAGGTGCCCCTCCCGGTGCAGCCGGCCCCGCCCGCCGGCGACCCGGACGACGACGGGGACGACGACTCGGACGACGGCGGCGACGACTGGGACGACGACTGAGCGGTGCGGTGCGCACGGGGGCCGCCCCGCGGACCTCGCGCGACGGCTCCCGAGGAGACCCGCGGACAGCCCCTCGGAGAGGCCCCCGCAGCGGCCGGATCGGCCCGCAACCTGGGCCGACACGGGGTCCGTGGGGCCGCGCCGAGGAGGGGCCGGGCGATTTTTGTTTTGCCGAAACCTGCTGGTAGAGTCTTCGTCGTTGCCCCGATAGCTCAGTGGTAGAGCGCCATCTTGGTAAGATGGAGGTCCCGGGATCGATTCCCGGTCGGGGCTCTCATGATGAGATTCCGCGGCCCGGCCGACAGGCCGGTTCCCGCGGTGTCCCATCTACCTGGCGGTGTAGCTCAGCTGGTTAGAGCGCACGACTCATAATCGTGAGGTCGACGGATCGAGCCCGTCCACCGCTACGGCGAAAAGCCCGTGACCCTTGACGGTCACGGGCTTTTTCCGTTCCCGGCCCGGCCCGCGCCGCCCCGTAGAATGGCCGGGTGCCCGCCGCCCCGGGGCGGCCCCCGTCGCGCGAGGAGCAACCATGCCCGTGAACCCCGATCTGGTCGGGCGGACGTACCCGCCGGCCGAGACCTACAGCGTGGGACGGGAGGCGATCCGCGACTTCGCCCGCGCCGTGCAGGCCGGCCACCCCGCCCACCACGACGTCGAGGCGGCCCGCGCCCTGGGCCACGCCGACCTCGTGGCGCCGCCCACGTTCGCGATCGTCGTGGCGCAGCGCGCCGACGCCGCGCTCGTCGCCGACCCCGAGGCCGGCATCGACTTCTCGCGCGTGGTGCACGTCGACCAGCGCTTCACCCACCACCGGCCCGTCGTCGCCGGCGACGAGCTGGTGGCCGAGCTGCACGTGGACCAGGTCCGCGCGGTGGGCTCCGGGGCGATGGTGACGTCCCGCGCCGAGATCAGCACCGTGGCCGGCGAGAAGGTCGCCACCACGGTCTCGTCCCTGTTGGTGCGCGGAGAGGACCAGTGACCATGACGGCAGCCATCGTGTTCGAGGAGCTCGAGAAGGGGCAGCGGATCGGGGAGCGCCGGATCGAGCTCTCCCGCGCCGACCTCGTGCGGTACGCGGGCGCCTCCGGCGACCTGAACCCCATCCACTGGAACGAGGAGTTCGCCCGCTCGGTGGACCTCCCGGACGTCATCGCCCACGGGATGCTGACGATGGGCGCCGCCGTGCAGCTCGTCGTCGACTGGGCCGGGGACCCCGGCGCCGTCGTGGACTACCAGACCCGCTTCACCAAGCCGGTCGTCGTCCCCAACCGCTTCGGCACCGAGGTCGAGCCCTCGACCGCGCTCACGGTCACCGGGTCGATCGGCGCCGTCGACGCCGACGCCCGCACCGTCCGGGTGGACCTCGCCGTGACCGCCCCCGACCTCTCGGCGCCCGGCGCCGACCCCGCGACCGCCGCGCAGCTCAAGGTGCTCGTCAAGGCCCAGGCCGTCGTGCGCATCGCGTGAGGGCCTGGCGCAACGCGGTCCTGGCCGTCTACCTCGCGTCCGGGATCGGGCTCTCGGCGTGGTTGACGCGCCTGCCCGCGATCGCCGAGCGGCTCGAGCTGTCCCCGGCGAGCCTGGGCGCCCTGCTGCTCACGCAGACGGTCGCCGCCTTCGCCTCGGTCTCGACGTCCGGGATGACCGTCCTGCGCCTGGGCGCGTCCCGGACGCTGCGCCTCACCTCCGGGATCGTCGTGGTGGGACTCGTGCTGCTGGGCCTCGGCGTGAGCCTCTTCGCGTCGGTCCCGGTGACGGTCGTGGGCATGCTGCTCTTCGGCCTGGGCTCGGCCACGTGGAACGTGGCCGCGAACGTCGAGGGCACCGCGCTCGAGAACGCGCTCGGCAAGCACATCATGCCCGTGCTGCACGCCTTCTTCTCCATCGGGACGGTGGCCGGCGCCGGCGTCGGCGCCCTCGCGGCGGCCGCCCGGGTCCCGGTGGTCTGGCACGTCTCGGGCGCGGCGGTCCTGGTGCTCGCCCTGGTCTGGGGCGGGCTGCCCTTCCTCCGCGGGGAGGGCACCCGGGTCCGTCCGCGGGAGCCGCGGACGGACACCGGCTCGATCGACCTCGCGGCGCTGGCGGCGGACCGGCCGGCGCAGGGCATGCGGGCCGCGTGGCGCAACCCCCGCACGGTCCTCGTGGGCGTGTTCGTCCTCGGCATCGCACTGGCGGAGGGCGCGGCCAACGACTGGGTGGCACTGGCCCTGACCACCGGCTACGGCACCACGGAGGCTGTGGGCGCGCTCGGGTACGGGATCTTCGTCACGGCCATGACGGCCGGCCGCCTCGCCGGCACGCCGATGCTGGACCGCTTCGGGCGGGTCGTCATCCTCCGCGTCGCGTGCTCCCTCGCCCTCGCGGGGCTGGCGGTGTTCGTCGCGTCCCCCTCGCTGGGCCTCGGCCTCGCGGGCCTGTTCCTGTGGGGCCTCGGGGTCTCCGTGGGCTTCCCGGTGGGCATGTCCGCCGCCGCCGACGACCGCTCCAACACCGCGGCCAGCGTCTCGGTCGTCTCGACCCTGGGCTACGGCGCGTTCCTCGGCGGGCCGCCCCTGCTGGGCCTGCTGGGCGAGGCCGTCGGGGTGCGCCAGGCGCTGACCGCCGTGGCGGGTCTCGTGGCCGTCTCCCTGCTGCTGGTCCCCGCCCTGCGGGTCCCGCCCGCGGGGCACAGGGTCCCCGGGACGGGCCGATAAGCTGGTCGCCATGACCACCCCTCGCATCGCAGAGCTCACCACGGCCGCCGTGGGCGGACCGGCCGGCCACTACGTCCGGGCCGAGACGGAGCAGGCCGTCGTCGACGCCGTCGCGGAGGCCGACGCCGCGTGCCGTCCCGTCCTCGTCGTGGGCGGGGGCTCCAACCTCATCGCGGCCGACGCCGGCTTCGGCGGGACCGTCGTGCACGTCGCCTCCCGGGGCGTCACGGTCGTCGAGGACGGTCCCGGCGCCGCGGTCCTGGAGGTGCAGGCCGGGCACCCGTGGGACGAGCTCGTCGCCCGGACCGTGGCGGAGTCCCTGGTGGGGATCGAGGCCCTCTCCGGCATCCCCGGCACCACCGGGGCCACCCCCGTGCAGAACGTCGGCGCCTACGGCCAGGAGGTCGCCCAGACCGTCGAGCTCGTGCGGGTCTGGGACCGGCACGAGCGGCGGGTGCGGGAGTTCGGCCCCGGCGAGCTGGGCTTCGCCTACAGGGACTCGCTGCTCAAGCGCACCACCGTGGACGGGGCGCCCCGCCACGTGGTCCTCGCCGTGCGGTTCCGGCTGGAGCGCGGCACCGAAGGCGCGCCGGTGCGCTACGCCGAGCTCGCCCGCCGCCTCGGCGTCCAGGTGGGGGAGCGCGCCCCGCTGGCCACGGTCCGGGAGGCCGTCCTGGCCCTGCGCGCCGGCAAGGGCATGGTCCTCGACCCGGCGGACCGGGACACCTTCAGCACCGGCTCCTTCTTCACCAACCCGGTCCTGCCCACCGCGGACCTGGACGGGCGGATCCCGGCGGACGCCCCCCGCTTCCCCGTGGTCGACGCCGCCGGGGCGCCCCTCGAGGACCGCGTGAAGCTCTCCGCCGCGTGGCTGATCGACCGCGCGGGGTTCGGGAAGGGCTTCGGGCTGCCCGGCACCCGCAACGAACTCCTGGACCTCGACGGCGCCGCGGTCGCCGGGGGACGGGCCTCCCTGTCCACGAAGCACACGCTGGCGCTGACCAACCGCGGCGGGGCCTCCGCGGAGGACCTCATGGCGCTGGCCAGGACGGTCCGCGACGGCGTCGCCTCGGTCTGGGGCGTCCAGCTGGTGGCCGAGCCCGTCATCGTGGGCACGGCGGTCTGAGGCGGTCCCGGTGAGCAGCCTCGAGGAGGAGATCGCCCAGGGCGAGAGCTCCGACGGCCGGGTGCGGCGGGCGCTGCGGCGGCTGCGGCGGTGGTCGCACAGCCACCCGGCCCTGTCCGCGGCCTACAAGGTCTTCGTCACCGTGCTCGGAGGCGTGTTCGTGCTCGCGGGCCTGATCATGCTCATCACGCCCGGGCCCGGCTGGCTGGCGATCTTCCTGGGCCTCGGCATCTGGGGCACCGAGTTCCACTGGGCCCACCGGCTCAACCTGTGGGCCAAGGCGCAGGTGATGGTCCGGTGGCGCCAGGTGCAGATCCTGGTGGCGGAGCGGCGGCACCGCCGTGCCCTCGCCGGCCCCGGTGACCTCGTGCCCGGCCCGCGCCACCTGCGCGTCCCGCGCCCCTGAGCAGGCTCCTGGGCCGGTGACCGGGCCTGTGACCGGGCCGGCTGGGCCGGAGGGCCCCTGTCAGCGGATCCGCTCCAGCGCGGCGGCGACCAGCTCGACCGCCCGCCCGGCCGGGAGCCCGAGGGCCCGCACCTCGGCCGCGTAGCGCTCGGCGGCCCGCACGGCCAGGTCCTCGGTGCGGTCCGCGGCGCGCACGAAGCTGCCGCGCCGCCCCCGGGTCTCGATCCCGCCGGCGGCCTCGAGCTCCCGGTAGGCCTTGGCGACGGTGTTGGCCGCGAGCCCCAGGTGCTCCGCGAGCCGGCGCACCGGCGGCAGCCGGGTGCCCGCGGGCAGGGTGCCGTCCTGGCGGCCCTGCAGCACGCGCTGCTTGAGCTGCTCGTACGGCGGGTTCGGGTCGGCGGGGTCCAGCGCCAGCTGCGGCGGGATCCCGGCGTCCTCCGCCGCGTCCCCCGCCCCTGCCGTCACGGCGCCGGCGGGCCGGTCCGCGGCCGCGCCGGCGGTCTCGCCGGCGTTCTGGTCCACGGCGGCCGCTACAGGGTCCCGGTGGCGATGCGCAGCATGCGGCGCAGCGGCTCGGCCGCGCCCCACAGGAGCTGGTCGCCGATGGTGAAGGCGCTGATGTAGCCGGGGCCCATCGACAGCTTCCGGATCCGGCCCACGGGGATGGTCAGGGTCCCGGAGGTCGCCACGGGGGTGAGGTCCCGCATCGAGTCCTCCTTGGTGTTGGGCACCACGGTGGCCCACTCGTTGTCCCCGTCGATGATCCGCTCGATCTCCTCGACCGGCAGGTCCTCGCGCAGCTTGACGGTCAGCGCCTGGGAGTGGGAGCGCATGGTGGCGATCCGCACGCACAGCCCGTCCATCGGCACCCAGTCCTGCGCGTACTGGTCGGTGCGGCCGAGGATCTTGTTGGTCTCCGCCGCGGCCTTCCACTCCTCGCGGGACTGGCCGTTGCCGAGGTCCGCGTCGATCCACGGGATGAGCGAGCCGGAGAGGGGCGCGCCGAACATCGAGGTGTCCAGCTCGTCGCCGCGCTGGGCGTCCAGGACCTTCCGGTCGATGTCGAGGATCGCGGAGGCCGGGTCGGCGAGCTCGTCGGCGACCACGCCGTGGAGGGCGCCGAACTGCTGGAGCACCTCGCGCATGTGCCGGGCGCCCCCGCCGGAGGCGGCCTGGTAGGTCATGGACGTGGCCCACTCGACGAGGTCGTTGCGGAACAGCCCGCCCAGGCCCATCAGCAGGCACGAGACCGTGCAGTTGCCGCCCACGAAGTCCTTGACGCCGCGCGCGAGGCCCTGGTCGATGACGTCGCGGTTGACGGGGTCGAGGACGATGATCGCGTCGTCGTTCATCCGCAGGGTCGAGGCGGCGTCGATCCACAGCCCGTCCCAGCCCGCGGCGCGCAGCCGGCCGTGCACGTCCTTGGTGTAGTCCCCGCCCTGGGCGGTGACGATGATCGGCAGCTTCGCGAGGGCCTCGAGGTCGTGGGCGTCCTGGAGGGTGCCGGCGTCACCCGCGAACCCGGGCGCGGGCCGGCCCGCGCTGGAGGTCGAGAAGAACACCGGGGTGACGTGCTCGAAGTCCCCCTCCTCCTGCATGCGCTGCATGAGCACGGAGCCCACCATGCCCCGCCAGCCGACGAACCCTACCGAATCACCCGTGCGAAAAGTCATGGCCCCCAGTCTAGTGGGCGCGGAACGACAGCCGGCGTCGGCGCTTCTCCTTGACGGCCTGGACCGGCGGGAGCCCGGCGCCGGGGGCCAGGAGCTGCTGGTAGTGCGGGAAGCGGTGCAGGAAGTCCTGCACGTAGGGGCAGGTGGCCCGGACGGCCACGCCCCGCTCGCGGAAGCCCTCCAGCAGCATCGTGACCAGGGTGCGGGCGTAGCCCTGCCGTCCGAACCGCTCGCTGATGATGGTGTTGCGCAGCTCGACCGAGCCGTCCTCCGGGTGCACCTCGTACTCCTCGAAGCCCACGAAGTCCTCGCCCCGCCACAGCTCGTAGCGCTCCCGGTCGGCGTTGTCGACGAGGCGCAGCTCCGGCTCGTCGTGGATCTGCGGTGCGGGGTGCTGGTCGCTCACGGGCGCCTCCTGGTCGGTGGTGCAGCCCACGCTACCGGAGGGCCCGGGCGGACGGAACAGGCCGGAACAGCCCATGAACGGCCCCGTCCCGGCCCCGTCAGCGCCGGGTGCGCCGGTCGATCAGGTAGCCCAGCCCCGTGCGGGAGACGGAGGGCGCGACGACCGGCTCCGAGGCCCACTCCTCGCCGAGCACGGGCGCCACGGTGTCCCCCTCCACGTCGAGGTCGATGGTGGTGACCAGCGCCTCGGTGAGCGGGTGCTCGGGGTCCTCGATCGCGTCCCGGAAGACGCGCTCCCCGCCGATCACCCAGATCTCCTCGGCGCCGGGGCTGCGCAGGGCCAGACCGACCGCCTCGCCCCAGGACGCGGCGGTCAGCACGGCGCCGGGGGCCGTCCCGGCGAGCACCTCCTCCGGGCGGGAGGTGATGACGATGTTGGTCCGGCCGGGCAGGGGCCGGTAGCGCTCGGGGAAGGACTCCCAGGTGCGCCGGCCCATGACCACGGGGTGGCCCGTCGTCGTGCGCCGGAAGAAGGCCAGGTCCTCGGGCAGGGACCACGGCATGGTCCCGTCCCGGCCGATCACGCCGGCCGGCGTCTGCGCCCAGATCGCCCCGACCACGGCGCCCGGGGTCCCCGCGGCGGCGCTCACACTGCCACCGGGGCCTTGATCGCGGGGTGGTGGCGGTAGTCCAGCACCTCGAAGTCCTCGTACGCGTAGTCGAAGATCGACTCCGGCCGCCGCGCGAGCCGCAGCCTCGGGTACGGGTACGGCTCCCGGGAGAGCTGCTCGGTCACCTGCGCCACGTGGTTGTCGTAGACGTGGCAGTCCCCGCCCGTCCAGACGAACTCGCCGGGCAGCAGGTCCGTCTGCTGCGCGACCATGACGGTCAGCAGGGCGTAGGAGGCGATGTTGAACGGCACGCCCAGGAACATGTCCGCGGAGCGCTGGTAGAGCTGGCACGAGAGCCGGCCCGGTCCCTCCTCCTGGGGCTGCACGTAGAACTGGAACAGGGCGTGGCACGGGGGCAGCGCCATGTCGTCGACCTCCGCCGGGTTCCACGCGGTGACCACGTGGCGGCGGGAGTCCGGGGCCGTGCGGATCTGCTCCACGACCCTGGCGATCTGGTCGATCGACCCGCCGCCGGGCGTGGGCCACGAGCGCCACTGGACGCCGTACACGGGGCCGAGGTCCCCGTTCTCGTCCGCCCACTCGTCCCAGATGCTCACGCCGCGCTCCTGGAGCCAGCGCACGTTGGAGTCCCCGCGCAGGAACCACAGCAGCTCCAGGGCCAGGGACCTGAAGTGCACCCGCTTGGTGGTCAGCAGGGGGAAGGACTCCGAGAGGTCGAAGCGGATCTGGCGGCCGAAGACGCTGCGCGTGCCGGTGCCCGTGCGGTCGGACTTGTGCACGCCCTCCTGGAGGACCTCGCGCAGGAGGTCCTCGTACGGGGTCGGCACGGACACCCTCCCGGGCGCGGGGACGGGCTCTGTCATGGGTGCTCCTGCGGGGCGGCGGGGTGGGCGGGCGGGACGGGCGGCGGGGTGGTCAGTCGTCGAACGGCTTCACGAGCTCCACGGAGACCACCCGGCGGCGGTGCCGCCGGGAGATCTGGAGCACGATCATCTCGCCCGGGGTCAGGTACGGGTCCTTGGCCGGGAGCCGCCGCGCCAGCTCGTCGTCCATGTACCGGGTCAGCACCCGCAGGACCGTGGGCAGCACGGGGCGGTGGGTGCACAGGGCCACGGGCGCCTCCTTGTCGAAGATCGTCTGCACCACGGTCGCCGCCCGCTTGGGGTGGCGCTTGTGCGAGGCCTCGGTCAGCTGCGGCCGCTCGCGGACCTTGACCCCGGCCTTGCGGGCGTAGGGCACCACGGTGGAGAGGCAGCGCAGCCACGGCGAGGTCAGGATCCGCTCGGGGGACCACACCTGGAGCAGCCGGGTCACCGCGAGGGCCTGCCGCCTGCCGGTGGCGGCGAGCGGGCGGTCGCCCTCCGCGCGGGACCAGGAGGAGCGCGGCTTGGCCTTCGCGTGGCGCACCACGATCGCCGGCCGCGTCGCCAGGTCCCCCCGCCCGTGCAGCTCGACGAGCCGGGCCAGCGGCTCGCGGTCCGCGGCGTTGCTGAGCATCCGGCTGGCCTCGTCGGGTCCCACCCAGCGCAGCTCGTCCACCTCGCGGCCGTCGGGCTCCGGCCGCGCGCCGGGACCGAACTCGGCGGCCCAGTAGTGCACGGCCTTGAGGCCGACCTCCACCTCGTAGCGGATGGTGGGCAGGGGCACGCCCAGCCGCGGCAGCAGGCCGATCTCCTCCCGCACCTCCCGGTAGGCGGTTTCCGGCAGCGTCTCGCCGTCGTCCTGCTTGCCCTTGGGGAAGGACCAGTCGTCGTAGCGGGGGCGGTGGATGAGGAGCACCTCCAGCCCGTTGCCCGCGCGCCGCCAGCACAGGCAGCCGGCGGCCAGGACGTCCGGCTGGTGGGTGGCGGTGGTGGGCTTCGAGGCGGTCTTGGCCATGGTCGGTCTCTCGTCCCCTGTCCGTGGTGGTTCGTCGTGCGTGGGCCGGCCGTCCGGGCCGGCGTCGGGCGCCTCCACGATGGTACCGGCGGTCAGAGCGTCCGCCGGCCCTGGATCCGGCTCTCCAGCAGGTGCTCCTGGATGTCCTGGAGGGGCCGGCCGGCGGCGTCGCGGTGGTGGCGGTTCCATCGGCCCTCGGCGTCCAGGTGCCAGCTGCTCGTGGTGTCGGAGACGTAGCGGTGCAGCAGGTCCACGAGCGCCCGGGCCTGGCGGGGGTCGGTGATCCGCACCAGGGTCTCCACCCGGCGGTCCAGGTTGCGGTGCATCATGTCCGCCGAGCCGATGTAGACCGCCGGCTCACCCCCGTTGGCGAAGGCGAACATCCGGGAGTGCTCGAGGAACCGGCCCAGGACCGAGCGCACCCGGACCGTCTCGGACAGCCCCGGCACGCCGGGGCGCAGCGCGCAGATCCCGCGCACCACGACGTCCACGGGCACCCCGGCCTGGGACGCCCGGTAGAGCGCGTCGATCACGGCCTCGTCCACGATCGAGTTGCACTTGACCTGGATCCGAGCCGGGTGCCCGGCACGGTGGTGGCGGATCTCCGCCTCCACCAGGTCGATCAGCCCGGAGCGCACCGAGCGCGGGGCCACGAGCAGGCGCTTGAACGTGGTCTTCGGGGCGTAGCCGGAGAGCTGGTTGAACAGCCGGGAGACGTCCTCCCCGACCTCCGGGTCGCAGGTCAGCAGCCCCAGGTCCTCGTAGAACCGGGCCGTGGAGGGGTGGTAGTTGCCCGTGCCGATGTGCACGTAGCGGCGCAGGCCGTGGTCCTCCTGGCGCACCACCAGGGAGAGCTTGCAGTGGGTCTTCAGGCCCACGATGCCGTAGACCACGTGCACCCCGGCCTGCTCGAGCTTGCGCGCCCACGAGATGTTGGCCTGCTCGTCGAACCGGGCCTTGATCTCCACCAGCGCCAGCACCTGCTTGCCGGCCTCCGCGGCGTCGATGAGGGCGTCCACGATGGGGGAGTCCCCGGAGGTGCGGTAGAGGGTTTGCTTGATCGCCTGCACCCTCGGGTCGGCCGCGGCCTGCTCCAGGAACGCCTGGACGCTCGTGGCGAAGGAGTCGTACGGGTGGTGCAGCAGCACGTCGCGGGCGCGGGTCGCGGCGAAGACGTCGGCGGCCTTGGCGGTCTCCGTGGCGTTGAGGTACCGGGAGGTGTGGGCCACGTGGCGCGGGTAGTGCAGCTCCGGGCGGTCGATCCCCGCGATCACGCCCAGGCCGCGCAGGTCCAGGGGCGCGGGCAGGCGGTAGATCTCCGACCCGTCGATGCCGAGCTCGGAGACGAGCAGCTCGAGCACCTCGTCGCTGATGCTCTCCGTCACCTCGAGCCGGACGGCCGGGCCGAAGCGCCGGCGCAGCAGCTCCTTCTCGAGGGCCTGCAGCAGGTTCTCGGCGTCGTCCTCCTCGACCTCCAGGTCCTCGTTGCGGGTCACGCGGAAGACGTGGTGCTCCTCGACCTCCATGCCGGGGAACAGGTCGTCGAGGTGCTCGGCGATGACGTCCTCGAGGGCGACGAAGCGCGCCGCCTGGCCGGGCAGGTTCCGGCTGCGGGCGCCGTCCACGGCCAGCAGCCGGGGCAGCTGGTCGGGGACCTTCACCCGGGCGAACAGGCGCTTGCCCGTCTGGGGGTTGCGGACCATCACGGCGAGGTTGAGGCTCAGCCCGGAGATGTACGGGAACGGGTGGGCGGGGTCCACGGCCAGCGGGGTGAGGATGGGGAAGACGCCCTGGTGGAAGTCCCGGCTGATCCGCTCGCGGGTGGGGGAGTCCAGGTCCGTCCAGCGCACCAGGTGGATGTTCTCCCGTGCCAGCTCGGGGCGCACCAGCTCGTGGAACGCGCGGGCGTGGCGGTGCTGGAGCGCGTGCGCGTGCACGGCGATGGTCTCCATCTGCTCGGCCGGTGAGCACCCCGAGGCGCTCGGGCGGGCGATGCCCGTGGCGATCCGCCGCTTCAGCCCGGCGACCCGGACCATGAAGAACTCGTCCAGGTTCGAGGCGACGATGGACAGGAACTGGACGCGCTCCAGCAGGAACAGCTCCGGGTCCTCCGCGAGCTCCAGGACCCGGGTGTTGAACGCGATCCAGCTGGCCTCGCGGTCCAGGAAGCGCTCCGGGCCGTGCCGGCCCTCGAGCACCTGGCGGGCGGCGGGGACGGGGTCGTCGATCCGGTCCCGGTCCCCGTGCCCCCGCGGGGCGAGGGCCCCTGCGGCCCCGTCCCGTCCCGCGGGCTCCAGGACGCCGGAGTACATGACGTCGAGGTGCCACGGCCGGAAGCCGAGGCGCTCGTAGAGCCGCAGGGCCGCGGTGTTGTCCCCGTCCACGTAGAGCATGACCTCGTCGAGGCCCTGCTCGGCGAGGTGGTTGACGCCGGCGGCGGTCAGCGCCCGGCCCAGGCCCGCGCCCTGGTGCTCCGGGACGATGCCCACGGCGTAGACCTCCCCGAGGGGCGCCCGCCCGCCCTCGGCGGGATGGACCTTGGTCCAGTGGAAGCCGGCGACGGTCCCGGGGTCGTCCTCGGGGACGGCCAGCAGGAAGCCCGCCGCGTCGAACCACGGCTCGGCCTCGCGCTGGCGGAGGTCGTCCAGGGTCATCCGGCCCTGCTCCGGGTGGTCGGCGAAGGCCGCGGCGTTGGCGCGCAGCCACTCCTGCTCGTCGCGGCCGGGTTCGAAGCTGCGCAGCCGGTAGCCGGCCGGCAGCTCGCCGGGCAGGGGCAGGTCCTGCGCGCCGCGCAGCGGCCGCAGCAGGCGGTGCAGGTCGCGGACGGGGGTCAGCCCGTGGCGGGCGGCCAGGGCCGCCGCGCCGGGGTGGCCGCCGTGCGCCCAGGCCCGGACCGTGCCCGTGCCGCCCTCGGCCAGGGCGGCCGTGAGCGCCCCGCCGATCCCGCGCCGGCGGTGCCGGGGGTCGACCACGAGCTCCACGAGGTGCGCGGCGCCGTCGTCCTCGCTCACCCCGACGCCCGCGCCCACGAGCTCGCCCTGGGGGGAGCGGGCCAGGACGGTGCGCACCCGCGGGTCGGGGGTGGCGCGCAGGTCCACGAGGGTCTGGTCGGAGAAGGGCGGGTCGCCGTCCGCGGCCCCGGCGCGGGACGCGAGCTCGGTGATCTCGTCGAGCGGCGCGGCGTCGGGCCGCTCCAGGATGTACGGCGCGGGGTCGGGCATGGGGGCCTCCTGCGGGGCGGGAAGGGTGCGGGGACGGTCCGGGAGCGTCCCGGGGGCGACGGGGCGGCTCCGCCGGGGCGTCAGTCCTCCCGGCCGCGCCCCGTGGTGAAGCTGTAGCCCACGTTACGCACCGTGGTGATCAGGTGCTCGTGGTCGGAGCCGAGCTTGGCGCGCAGCCGCCGGACGTGGACGTCCACGGTGCGGGTGCCCCCGTAGTAGTCGTAGCCCCACACCTCGCTCAGCAGCTGGGCGCGGGTGAAGACCCGGCCCGCGTGCTGGGCGAGGAACTTCAGGAGCTCGAACTCCTTGTAGGTGAGGTTCAGGGGCTGGCCGTTGACGTGGGCCGAGTAGGCGGCGTCGTCGATCACCACGGAGCCGGCGCGGATCCGCGTGTCGTCCTCGGGGTGCTCCGCGGTGCGGGACGACGCCAGGCGCAGCCGGGCCTCGACCTCCGCCGGTCCCGCGGTGTCCAGCACCACGTCGTCGACCATCCAGTTCGCGGCCACGGCCGCCATCCCGCCCTCCGTGAGGACCATGAGCAGCGGGGCGGCGAGCCCCTTGGCGGTGAGCAGCTGCGCGAGGTTGCGCGCGGTGATCAGATCGGTGCGCCCGTCGAGGAGGACGACGTCGGGCTCGTGGCCCTCCAGGCTGCCCGAGGCCGTGCGGGTGGGCGCGACGGCCACCCGGTGGTTGAGCAGGTCCAGGGCCGGCAGCACCGATGCCGACGGCCCGTCCGCATCGGTCAGCATCAGGATCTGGAACAAAACGGGCTTCTCCACTCTGGCGTACGGGCTGAGCTGTCAGTATAAGTCGGCCCTCCTGCCGGGCCCGCCGGGGCGCTCCGCGCGGGCGAGCCGCTATCGTGGCACGTGACCGCGCGGGCCCCGGCCCGGACCCGTCGACAGGACAGGAGTCCGACCGCCATGAGATACGCCATGATCGCCGCGTGCAGCGTGCTCAGCCTCGTGGCCGTCCTCGGCGCGGTCGTGGTGGGCGGCCCGGCTCCCGCCCTGCTCGCCGTGGCCATGTCCGTGCTGATCGGCTTCGGCTGGCCCGCGGCCACCGGCATCGCGGCCCGGCACCGGCACAACGTCATCATCAGCGCGGCCGGCACCGTCGCCGCGCTGCTCGTCCAGTTCCTGCCCGGCCAGCAGCTCGTGTGGCTGCCGGCGGTGCTCGGCGTGGCCCTGATGTCCGTGTTCGCGGCGGAGCTGGTGCGGGGGGAGGGCGCCGAGCACCGGCTGGAGTCCACGATCGCCTCCACCGCGGGCGTGCTCGCCGCCGTCAGCTCCTCCGGCTGGATCGCCCTGGGCGACGACTACCGCACCACCGGCGCCGAGCCGTCCCAGCTCGTCCTCGTCGGCCTGCTGCTCGCCGCGGTCGTCGCCCTCGTGGGCGGGCGCCTGATCGCTGCGGCGCCGGCGGACTCCCCCCGGCGCGGGGTCCTGGTCCTCGGCGTGACCCCCGTGGCGTTCCTCGGCGTGGCCGCCGTCTTCGCGGCCCGCGTGCTGGGCCCCGTGGTAGCTTAACGACCATGCTTGCACTCGAGATCTTCTACCTGGCCCTGCTGGGCATCGCCAGCCTGTTCATCCTCGGCATCTCCGTGAAGGTGGTCCTGGGCCTGTTCAAGGGCCAGCACTAGTCCCGTGCCGATCGAGATCCCCTCGGATCTGACCCCCGAGCTCGTCCCCTTCGCCTGGCTGCTGGGCACCTGGGAGGGTGACGGCTTCATGGGGTACGGAGAGGTCGAGCAGCGGGCCTTCCGCCAGCGCGTGACCTTCGAGCAGAACGGCCTGCCGTTCCTGGAGTACCGGGCGGAGACCACGCTCCTCGACGAGGAGGGGCAGCTGCTGCGTCCGGCCACGGTGGAGCAGGGGTTCTGGCAGATCGACCGCACGCTCGAGGACGGCGACGTCGGTCCCGGGATGCTCCCGGCCGACATCGTGCCGGTGCACAAGGGCGCCGAGGACGTGGAGCAGCTGCGCAACGCCGACGGCGGCTTCGACGTCCTCGTGACCCTGACCCACCCCGGCGGCGTCGCCGAGCTGTACATCGGCCAGATCAAGGGCCCGCGGATCGACCTCGCCACGGACGCCGTGGTCCGTGCCCGGGGCGCCAAGGACTACTCCGCGTCCAGCCGGATGTACGGGCTCGTCCACGGGGACCTCTTCTGGGCCTGGGACATGGCCGCCCTCGGCGAGCCGCTGACCACGCACGCCTCCGCCCAGCTCAAGAGGGTCGGCTGAGCGCCGTGGGCGGCTACCGCTCCCCCCTCCTCGACCGCCCGGGCGCCGTCGAGGCCGGCGGCCTGGACCGCGGCGTCGCGGCGCACTACGGCGACCCCGTCCAGGAGCAGCGCGCCCTCGTGCGCACCCCCGGCACCGTGGTCGACCTCTCCCACAAGGGCGTCGTCACCGTGACCGGCCCCGACCGCCTCAGCTGGCTCACCACCCTGTCCTCCCAGGTGCTCACCGGCCTCGAGCCGGGCCGCGGCACCGAGACGCTCTTCCTCTCCGTCCAGGGGCGCATCGAGACGGCCCCGCACGTCGTCGACGACGGCGCCACCACGTGGCTGATCACGGAGGCCGACGAGACCGCGCCGCTCGTGGCGTGGCTGGAGTCCATGCGCTTCGCCCTGCGCGTGGAGATCGCGGACCGCACGGACGAGTGGGCCGTGCTCGGCGCCACCGGCCCCGTGCCGGACCTCGACGGCGTCGTCTGGAAGGACCCCTGGCCGGAGGTCGCGCCGGGCGGCTGGACCTACGCCGTCCTCGACGGCCCGCACCCCGGCGAGGAGCGGATCTGGTGGGAGCACCTGGTGCCCCGCGCCGACCTCGCCCGCACCGCCGACGGCCTCCGGCTGGCCGGCGCCTGGGCCGCCGAGGCCCTGCGGATCGCCGCGTGGCGCCCGCGCTGGGGTGCCGAGACCGACGAGAAGACCATCCCGCACGAGCTCGACCTCCTGCGCACCGCGGTGCACCTCGCCAAGGGCTGCTACAAGGGCCAGGAGACGGTCGCGCGCGTGCACAACCTGGGCCACCCGCCCCGCCGGCTCGTCCTGCTCGACCTCGACGGGTCGGAGCACACCCTGCCCGCGGCCGGCTCGGCGGTCCTCGCGGGGGAGCGGACGGTCGGCCGGATCACCTCCGTGCAGCTGCACCACGAGGCGGGCCCGATCGCCCTGGCGGTGCTCAAGCGCACCGTGGACCCGGCCGCCCCGCTGGTCGTCGTGGACGGCGAGGACCGGTACGCGGCCTCCCAGCAGGTCGTGGTCTCCCCGTCGGCAGGCCAGGTCGTGGGCCGGCAGCAGGGCTTCCTGCGCGGCTCCGGCGGACTGCGCCCGTAGCCCGGGGGGCGGACCGCACGGCCCCGGCCGGACGACCCCCGGCTCCGCGGGCCGGCGGCGGGTCCCGGCCGGACGCGACGGCCGGGACCCGCGCGGACCGGCTCAGCGGCCGAAGAGCACCCGGGCCTCGTCCCAGCGGTACTGCGGCACGGTCTTGAGGCCCTCCAGGGCCTCGCCGAAGTCCACCCGCACCATGTCCGTGCCCCGGATGGCGACCATCCGGCCCCACTGCTTCTCGTGCACGAGGTCCACCACCGCCATGCCGAAGCGCGTGGCCAGCACCCGGTCGAAGCCGGTGGGGGCGCCGCCGCGCTGGATGTGCCCCAGGGTGGTGTTCCGGGTCTCGATGCCGGTCAGCCGCTCGATCTCCTCGGTCACGTACTCGCCGACCCCGCCCAGGCGCGGACGGCCGGACTCCTCGGTGCCCTTGCCGGCCAGGACCTCGTCGCGCCCCTCCGGGATGAAGCCCTCGGCCACGACCACCAGCGGGGAGCGGCCGCGCTCGTGCACCTCGGTCACCCACTGGGCCACCTGCTCCATGGGGACCTTCTGCTCCGGGATCAGCACGGCGTGGGCGCCGGCGGACATCCCGGAGTGCAGCGCGATCCACCCCACGTGGCGGCCCATGACCTCCGCGACCATGCAGCGGTGGTGGGACTCGCCGGTGGTGCGCAGCCGGTCCATGGCGTCGGTCGCGATCTGGACCGCGGTGTCGAAGCCGAACGTGTAGTCGGTGGCGTTGAGGTCGTTGTCGATGGTCTTCGGCACGCCGACCACGGGGAGGCCGGCGTCGGCCAGCTCCTTGGCGCCCGCCAGGGTGCCCTCCCCGCCGATGGCCACCACCGCGTCGATCGCGTGCCGCTCCAGGGTCACGGCGATCTTCTCGGGGCCGCCGTGGGGCCCGTCGTAGGGGTTGGTGCGCGAGGTGCCCAGGATGGTGCCGCCCTCCCGGGCGAGACCGCGGACGCGGGTGCGGGGCAGGTCCATGATGTCGCCCTCGACCACGCCGCGCCAGCCGTCGCGGAAGCCTACGAAGTCGTGGCCGTAGGTCTTGATGCCGTGCAGCACGGCGCCGCGGATCACGGCGTTGAGGCCGGGGCAGTCCCCGCCGCTGGTCAGCAGTCCGATCTTCATCCGTACAGGCTCCTCGAGGTGGTCGTTCGCAGGTGGTCGTTCGCGGGCGTGCGGGTCCGGCGGGTTGCGCCGACCCGCCCAGTCTAGTGAGCAGGGTGTCCGCGGGCGCGACCGGCCGCGGCTGTGTTGTGCCCTCCCTCGTCCCGGCGCCGGGCGTGCCTAGACTGCCCTGGAGGGCCCGTCCGGGCCGGAAGGAGGTCCGCGATGGCCGAGGACAGAGAACCGGTCCGGGAGAACCTGCGGGAGTTCATCGACAAGCTGATCGAGCAGGGCTACACGGTGCGGGAGGGCCAGTCCCCGGACCCGGACCTGATCGACCCCGGGGGCTCGGCGGTGGAGACCTGGCGGGAGGAGTACCCCTACGAGGAGCGGATGTCCCGGGAGCAGTACGAGCTGGAGAAGTACCAGCTGCAGATCGAGCTGCTGAAGTTCCAGTACTGGGGCCAGGACCACGACCTGCGCCACGTGATCGTCTTCGAGGGCCGTGACGCCGCCGGCAAGGGCGGGACCATCAAACGGTTCACCGAGCACCTCAACCCCCGGGCGGCCCGTGTGGTGGCGCTGACCAAGCCCTCGGACCGGGAGCGGGGGCAGTGGTACTTCCAGCGCTACATCCAGCACCTGCCCACGGCCGGGGAGATCGTGATGTTCGACCGCTCCTGGTACAACCGCGCCAACGTGGAGCGGGTGATGGGCTTCTGCACCGACGCGGAGTACCGGACGTTCATGGAGCAGGCCCCGGTGTTCGAGAAGATGCTGGTGGACTCCGGGATCCACCTGACCAAGTTCTGGTTCTCGGTCACCCAGCACGAGCAGCGGACCCGGTTCGCGATCCGGCAGATCGACCCGGTGCGCCGGTGGAAGCTCTCGCCGATGGACCTGGCCTCCCTGGACCGGTGGGAGGACTACACGGAGGCGAAGGAGGAGATGTTCCTGCGCACCGACACCGACCACGCGCCGTGGATCACGGTGAAGTCCAACGACAAGAAGCGGGCCCGGCTCAACGCGATGCGCTTCTTCCTGGACCAGTTCGACTACGACGACAAGGACCCCGAGGTGGTCCACCCGCCCGACCCGCTGATCGTGCGCCGCGGCCGCGAGGCCGTCGGGGACTGAGCGCCGGGCCCGTCCGCGCACCCCCACGACGACGCCGCCCGTCCCCGGAAGGGGGCGGGCGGCGTCGTGCGGGGCCGGGCTCAGCGCCCGGCGCGGTCCACGAGGACCCAGTTGGCCGTGGCGTTGGCGGCGGTCACCGCGAGCACCGAGGGCCAGGCGCCGATCCTCCGGGCCAGCGGGTGGGAGAGCCCGAAGCCCAGGACGTAGAGGGCGGTCAGGCCCGCGGTCGTGGCCGGCCCGCCGCGGCGCCACCACGTGTGGGCGGCCGCGGCCCCCGCGGCGGCGAGCACCGCGCCGCCGAGCGGGCGGTTGCCGGTGGCCCGCGCCGTCGCGTAGCCGCCGATCAGCCCGCCGGAGACGAGGACGGCGGTGGGCACGGCCTCCGCCGCGCGCACGGCGGTGTCCAGGACGTCCGCCGCGGCGCTCACGCGGCGCCGCCGAGGAAGTCCTGGAGCCGGCGCAGGCCCTCGGCGAGGTCGTCGTCGCCCAGGGCGTAGGACAGCCGCAGGAAGCCCGAGGGGCCGAAGGCCTCACCGGGGACCACCGCCACCTCCGCCTTCTCCAGGACCAGCTCGGCGAGCTCGGCGGAGGTCCGCGGGACGGCGTCGCCGAAGCGTTTGCCGAGCAGGCCCCGCACGTCGGCGTAGGCATAGAAGGCGCCGGTCGGCACCGGGCACTCGACGCCCTCGATGGCGTTGAGCGCCTCGACCATGACCTTGCGCCGGCGGTCGAAGGCCTCCCGCATCCGGTGCGCCTCGTCGAGGGGGCCGGAGACGGCCGCGAGCGCCGCGCGCTGGGCCACGTTGTTGACGTTGGAGGTCAGGTGGGACTGCAGGTTGGTGGCGGCCTTGATGACGTCGGGGGCCCCGATCATCCAGCCGACGCGCCAGCCGGTCATCGCGTAGGTCTTGGCCACGCCGTTGAGGATGACCACGCGGTCGCCCAGCTCGGGCACCGCGGCGGCGATCGAGGTGAACGGCACGCCGTCATAGGTGAGGTGCTGGTAGATCTCGTCGGTCAGCACGAAGATCCCCTTCTCCGCGGCCCACCGGCCCACGGCGGCGGTCTCCTCGGGGGAGTACACGGCGCCGGTCGGGTTGGACGGGGAGCAGAACAGCAGGGCCTTGGTGCGCTCGGTCCACGCGGCCTCCAGCAGCTCCGGGGTGACCTTGTAGCCGAGCTCGGGCCCGGCGAAGACCTCCACCGGGTTGCCGCCGGCGAGCTTGATCGCCTCGGGGTAGGTGGTCCAGTACGGGGCGGGCAGCAGCACGTCGTCGCCCTCGTCCACGACCGTGGCGAAGGCCTGGAAGACGGCCTGCTTGCCGCCGTTGGTGATGAGCACCTGCGAGGGCTCCACGGCGTACCCGTCGTCCCGGGCGGTCTGCTCCGCGACCGCCTTCCGCAGCTCCGGCAGCCCCGCGGCGGGGGTGTAGCGGAAGTTCGCGGGGTCCTGCAGCGCGGCCGCGGCGGCGTCCACGATGTACTGCGGGGTCGGGAAGTCGGGCTCCCCGGCGCCGAAGCCGATCACGGGCCGGCCGGCGGCCTTGAGCGCCTTGGCCTTGGCGTCCACCGCGAGGGTCGCGGATTCTGCGATGGCGCCGACGCGCCGGGAGATGCGGGATGCGGTCATGACCGGGGGCCTCCTGGAAGGGACGGGCGGGTCCGCCGGGTGCGGGCACGGCGGTGCGGACGTGTCCCCATGCTACTCGCGGGCCCGCGCCCCGGTCCGGGGGCGCGGCCGCGGCCGGCGACCCGGATCGCGCACGCCCCGGATTGCACGCGGCCCGGCCGGTCGCCTACAGTGGTCCACTGGTGTCATCGACGCCTGCTCCGCCGTGCCGTACCGGCCGCGGGGCGGGTGGTAGAGTCGGTGACCGGGTCCGAGCGAATCGGCACCGGCGTTCCGACGCCGGCCGTCCTTCGTGAGGCACGAAGGGCAGTGGCGCAATTGGTAGCGCAGCGGTCTCCAAAACCGCAGGTTGCAGGTTCGAGTCCTGTCTGCCCTGCTCCAGTCCGGGACGGATCCCGGCGCCCCGTCCGGGGCGCCGGGGCCGCACCGGATCGGCGGCCCGGCCGGTGCCGCCCTCCGGGCGCGGACGAGCCGGCAGCACCGCACGGCACGCACGAGTCCAGACAGGGAGAGCCGATGTCGCAGACCACCGCCGGCAGGGCGTCGGGCCAGCCCCCGGGGCAGGACGCCGAGAGCCCCCGCGGCCTCTTCGGGCGCCTGTTCCTGTTCCTGCGCCAGGTGGTGGGGGAGCTCAAGAAGGTCGTCACCCCGACCCGGCGCGAGCTCGTCAACTACGTCCTGGTCGTCCTCGTGTTCGTGGCGTTCATGATGGTGCTCATCTCGGTCCTGGACCTCGCGTTCGGGCAGGCCGCCCTGTGGATCTTCGGCCAGGGGAGCGCCCCCGCCGCCGGCTGAGCCCGGGGCGTGCACCGGCGGACCGGGCGCCGCCGCCCACAGAGCACGACATCCACGAGAAGAGCAGGGAGATCCAGTGACCGAGCACGAGCTCGAAAACGGCATCGACGCGTCGGTCGAGGCCGACCAGCAGGCCGCGGAGCCGACGGAGGCGCCCCTCCAGGAGGCCTCCGTGCAGGAGGCCGACCACGCAGCCGCGCACGAGCCGGACGATGCACCGGTCGCCCCCGCCGCGGAGGCCGCCGAGGCCCCCGCGACCTCGGACGCCGACGAGCCGGCCGTGGACCCCGTCGAGGAGTTCAAGGCGAAGCTGCGCCGCCAGGAGGGTGACTGGTACGTCATCCACACCTACGCCGGCTACGAGAACCGCGTGAAGACGAACCTCGAGACCCGCATCCAGTCCCTCAACATGGAGGAGGACATCTTCCAGATCGAGGTGCCCATGGAGGAGGTCGTCGAGATCAAGAACGCCCAGCGCAAGACCGTGCGCCGCGTGCGCATCCCCGGCTACGTGCTGGTGCGGATGGACCTCACCGACGCCTCCTGGGGCGCCGTGCGGCACACCCCGGGCGTGACCGGCTTCGTGGGCCAGGACGCGTACAACCCCGTCCCGCTGCGCCTCGACGAGGTCTTCGAGATGCTCAACCCGACCTTCGAGGCCCCGGCCGGCGCCGGCGCGCAGGCGGCGTCCCAGCCCAGCGCCCAGCCGCAGATCGACGTGGACTTCGAGGTCGGCGAGTCCGTCATCGTCAAGGAGGGCCCGTTCGAGACCCTCCCGGCCACGATCTCCGAGATCAAGGTCGAGTCCCAGCAGCTCGTCGTCCTCGTGTCGATCTTCGAGCGCGAGACCCCGGTCACCCTGGGGTTCAACCAGGTCTCCAAGATCTGATCCGCGGGCCCCGGCCCGCTCCACAGTCCCGGCCCCCCGGTGCACGCTTCACCGAGGGGCCGCCCGGCCGCCGCGCCACGGCGGCCACCCGCCGCCGTACGCTCCTGTGCGCCGGTACGTCCAGCAAGAGAAGGACCAGCACATGGCTCCCAAGAAGAAGGTCGCAGGCCTGATCAAGCTGCAGATCCAGGCAGGTGCCGCCAACCCGGCTCCTCCCGTGGGTCCGGCTCTCGGTCAGCACGGCGTCAACATCATGGAATTCTGCAAGGCCTACAACGCGGCCACGGAATCCCAGCGCGGGAACATCGTCCCCGTCGAGATCACGGTGTACGAGGACCGCTCGTTCACGTTCGTCACCAAGACCCCGCCCGCCGCGCAGCTGATCAAGAAGGCCGCCGGCGTCGCCAAGGGCTCCGGTGTCCCGCACACCCAGAAGGTCGGCAAGCTCACCATGGACCAGGTCCGTGAGATCGCCGAGACCAAGAAGGAAGACCTCAACGCCAACGACATCGACGCCGCGGCGAAGATCATCGCCGGCACCGCCCGTTCCATGGGCATCGAGGTCGAGTGATCAGCGTCCGCTGATCCACCACCCACCCCAAGTTTCTCGTGGCAGGGCCGAGCGCGGTCCGCAGACCACAACTGCACAAGGAGAAGAAGCAGATGGCAAAGCGCAGCAAGGCGTACCAGGCGGCTGTGGCCAAGATCGAGGAGGGCAAGTTCTACGCCCCCGCTGAGGCCGTCGCCCTGGCCAAGGAGATCGACAGCGCCAAGACCGACTCGACCGTGGAGGTCGTCCTCCGTCTCGGCGTCGACCCCCGCAAGGCCGACCAGATGGTCCGCGGCACCGTGAACCTGCCGCACGGCACGGGCAAGACCGCCCGCGTCGTCGTCTTCGCGACCGGCGACAAGGCCGCCGCCGCGGAGGAGGCCGGCGCCGACATCGTGGGCTCGGACGACCTCATCGCCCGCATCCAGGGCGGCTGGACGGACTTCGACGCCGCCGTGGCCACCCCGGACATGATGGGCAAGGTCGGCCGCCTGGGCAAGGTCCTCGGCCCCCGCAACCTCATGCCGAACCCGAAGACCGGCACCGTGACCATGGACGTCGCCAAGGCCGTCACCGACATCAAGGGCGGCAAGATCGACTTCCGCGTCGACAAGCACTCGAACCTGCACTTCATCGTGGGCAAGACGTCCTTCGACACGCAGAAGCTCGCCGAGAACTACGGCGCGGCGCTCGAGGAGATCCTCCGCCTGAAGCCGTCCGCGTCAAAGGGCCGCTACATCACCAAGGCGACCGTTTCGACCACGTTCGGCCCGGGCATCCCGGTCGACCCGAACGCGACCGAGGTCGTCGTCGGCGCGTGACGCCGTGAGTCCGGGACCCCCTGGGGTCCCGACGGGTGGGGGCCCGGCCGATGCGGCCGGGCCCCTGCCGTCTTCCCAGCTGATTCCAGGGCGGTCGTCCCGCCGTGACGGAACGGAGATCCCCGTGAACGAGCACCCCACGGTGCGCATCGAGCAGCTGCGCATCCCCGACGCGTTCGACGACGCCGCCCAGCGCCTCCTCGGCCATGTCGCCGACCTGGTGCGCCGCTCCCGGGAGCACGTCTGGGGCATCTCCGACCTGACCGGCGACGCCCAGGAGATCTACCGCGACCTCAAGGACCCGTACGAGCGCGTCGTGATCCTCCTGGCGTGGTCGGGGGAGCGCCTGGCGGGGCGCGCCGAGGTCCGGATGCCCCTGGTCGACTTCACCGAGTCCGCGCACATCACCGTGGACGTGGACCCGGAGGTCACCTCCCAGGGCACCGGCACCGAGCTGCTGGCGGCCGCCGAGCAGCTCGCCCTGCACGAGTCCCGGCGGCACGTGCGGATCCAGACCGAGCACCCCGGCCCGCAGGAGATCACGGGGGACGGCAGCGTGACCGGCGTCTTCCCCGTGATCACCCCCGGGATGGTCGAGTGGATCGACGCGGCGGACGGCTCCGGCCGGCTGCCCATGTCCAACCGCCAGACCCGTTTCGCGGTGAGCGCCGGGTACCGCCTGGAGTCGGTCAGCGACTTCAGCGTCCTCGAGGTGCCCGTCCCGGACGACCGCGCGGAGTCCCTGCTCCGGGAGATCGCCGCGTCCCCCGAGGCCTCGGCCTACCGGGTGCACACCTGGGACGGGCCGGCGCCGGAGCACTGGCTCGACCAGCTCGCCTCGCTGCACTCCCGGATGGGCGCCGAGTCCTTCCTCCCGCCCGTCGCCGCGGACCCCGAGCCGTGGGACGCGGAGCGGGTGCGCCGCGCGGAGCAGCTGCGGACCGAGGCCGGCAGCCGCGCGCTCGTGGCCGTGGCCGAGGACGTGGCCACCGGCCGGCTCGTGGGCCTGACCGAGATCGTCCTGGCCGGCGACGAGCCGCCGATCGGTCTCCAGGACGAGACCGTCGTGCTGCGCGAGCACCGCCGGCGCTGGCTGGGCACCCGGCTCAAGCTCGCGAACCTCCAGCAGCTGGCCCGGACGGCTCCCTCCGTGCGGACGCTCTACTCCTGGTCCCACAGCGGTGACGACCGGATGAACCGGGTCAACAGCCGCCTCGGCTTCCGGGTGGCGGGCCGCAGCGGGGTGTGGTCCCGCGACTTCCCCGCGCACTGAGCGCACCTCCGGCCCGTGGGCTCCGTGCCGGCGATTTGGCCCGGCCCGGCGGCGTCGGGTAGGGTGGGGCGTACCAAAGACCGCCGGTCGTGCATCCTTCTGCCCTTCGCCTCCCACTCGGGTCGCGCAGGACGAGGGGATCAGCCGTAAGAGTTCCGTCAGGAACGGCCAGCGCAGGTGAACCAGCACCACGAGCACGTCCCGTCCTGCACGGGTCGTGCCGTCGAGCCCCGGGCATCTGCGCGGGGCTTTTTCCGTGTGCGGACCCTTCCAGGCAGCGCCCGGCACGAAGACCGGAAGGAGTACCATGGCGAACCCGGAAAAGGCAGCCGCGGTCGCCGAGTTGAAGGAGTTCTTCTCCAACTCGGACGCTGCTGTTCTGACTGAGTACCGCGGACTCACCGTGGCCCAGCTCAAGGAGCTGCGCCGCTCGCTCGGTGAGAACGCCGAATACGCCGTGGTGAAGAACACGCTCACCGCGATCGCGGCCAAGGAGATGGGCATCGACGCGTTCGACGGCCAGCTCGCCGGCCCGAGCGCCATCGCCTTCATCTCGGGGGACCCCGTCGAGGCCGCGAAGAGCCTGCGTGACTTCGCCAAGACGAACCCCCAGCTGATCATCAAGAGCGGCTACCTCGAGGGCAAGGCGCTCACCGAGGCGGAGATCAAGCAGCTCGCGGACCTCGAGTCCCGCGAGGTGCTGCTGGCCAAGGTGGCAGGCGCCGCCAAGGCGTCCCTGTCGAAGGCCGCGGCGCTGTTCCAGGCCCCGCTGTCCAAGACCGTCCGCACCGCCGAGGCGCTGCGCGCCAAGGTCGAGGAGCAGGGCGCCTAACCAGCACCCGCCGCGAGGCACATTCTCACCACGGAACCAGACCGTCCCGCGCCGACGAACCCGGCCGGGGCACCACATCGAAAAGGAGCCACAACCATGGCCAAGCTCACCACCGACGAACTGATCGACGCCTTCAAGGAGCTTTCCCTCATCGAGCTCTCCGAGTTCGTCAAGGCCTTCGAGGAGACCTTCGACGTCACCGCCGCCGCCCCCGTGGCCGTCGCCGGTGCCGCCGCTCCGGCCGCCGCCGCCGAGGAGGCCGAGGAGCAGACCGAGTTCGACGTCGTCCTCGAGTCCGCCGGCGAGAAGAAGATCCAGGTCATCAAGGAGGTCCGCGCGCTGACCTCCCTCGGCCTGAAGGAGGCCAAGGACCTCGTCGACTCCGCCCCCAAGGCCGTCCTCGAGGGCGCCAACAAGGAGGCCGCGGAGAAGGCCAAGGAGGCCCTCGAGGGCGCCGGCGCCACCGTCACCCTCAAGTAAGTCCCCCGCAGCACCCCGGACGTCCGCACGGACGTCCTCCCGCGAGGCCCCGGACGCACGCCGTCCGGGGCCTCGTGCCGTCCCCGCCCGCCGTCTGTGCGAAACTTGGGGGACACAACCACATCGGCCGCCCACGCGCAGCGGGAGAGCCCGCCGCCGTCCTTTCCCCGGACGGCGGGCGGCGCCGAAGGAGCAAGTCCTCCCCGGGAATCTCTCAGGCACCCGAACCGCTGCGAGCAGGCCACTCTGAAGAGGCCCTCCGTCCCCGGCCACCGGCCACCGGGAGGGCCACCGACGGTGCAGGCCGGGCCCGCGGGCCCGGCGAAAACTCTCAGGTCAGTGAACAGAGCGGGGAGACCTGACGGGCCCTGCGGGGCCTCGAACCACGAGGAGTTGACCTTGTCCTTCCTGTCACGCCACATCGGCCCGGACGCCGCCGAGACCGGGATCATGCTCGAGACCATCGGGGTCCCCGACCTCGACGAACTCGTCGCCCGTGCGGTCCCGGCGACCATCGCCGCGGACGCACCCCTGGCCCTGCCCGCCCCGATGGCCGAGCACGAGGCCCTCGCGGCCCTGCGCACGGTGGCCGCCAAGAACCGTGTGATGACCCAGATGATCGGCCAGGGCTATGCGGACACCGTGACCCCGCCGGTGCTGCGCCGGAACATCCTCGAGAACCCGGGCTGGTACACCTCCTACACCCCGTACCAGCCGGAGATCTCCCAGGGCCGGCTCGAGGCGCTGCTGACCTTCCAGAACGCCGTGATGGACCTCACCGGCCTGGACCTCGCCAACGCGTCCCTGCTGGACGAGGCCACCGCCGTCACCGAGGCGGTGCTGATGATGCGCCGCGCCAACCGCAAGGCCACCAGCGACCGGGTCGTCGTGGACGCCCGGACCCTGCCCCAGACCCTGGCCGTGCTCCGCGGGCGGTGCCGCGCCGTCGGCGTCGAGCTCGTGGTCGCCGACCTCTCCGAGGGCCTGCCCGAGGGCGGGCTCTTCGGCCTCGTCCTCACCCAGGTGGGGGTCGACGGCGACGTCGTGTCCCTGGCCGAGCGGGTGGAGGAGGCCCACGCGCAGGGCGCGCTCGTGACCGTGGCCACCGACCTGCTGGCCCTGACCCTGCTGCGCTCCCCGGGCGAGCAGGGCGCGGACATCGCCGTGGGCTCCTCGCAGCGCTTCGGCGTGCCGCTGTTCTTCGGCGGCCCCCACGCGGCGTTCCTCGCCTGCCGCAAGGGCCTCGAGCGCAACCTGCCGGGCCGGCTCGTGGGCGTCTCCGTGGACTCCTCCGGCCGTCCCGCCTACCGGCTCGCCCTCCAGACCCGCGAGCAGCACATCCGCCGGGAGAAGGCGACCTCCAACATCTGCACCGCCCAGGCGCTGCTGGCCATCGTCGCCGGCGCCTACGCCGCCTACCACGGCGCGGACGGGCTGCGGGCGATCGCCGAGCGCGTGCACGGCCTCGCCGAGCGCCTGGCCGGCGGGCTCGCCGCCGCGGGCGTGCGCGTGGTCCACGACCGGTTCTTCGACACGGTGCTGGCCGAGGTCCCGGGCCGGGCCGACGACGTGGTGGCCGCCGCCGCCGAGCGCGGGATCAACCTGCGCCTCGTCGACGCCGACCACGTCTCCGTGTCGATCGGCGAGCCCCACGACGAGCGCGACGTCGACGCCGTGCTGGCGGCCTTCGGGGCCTCAGCCCCCGCCGAGGCCGGCACCGCGTGGGAGCTGCCGGCCGGGCTGCTGCGCACCGACTCCTACCTGACCCACCCGGTGTTCACCCTGCACCGCTCCGAGACCGCGATGATGCGCTGGCTGCGCTCCCTCGCGGACAAGGACCTGGCCCTGGACCGGACGATGATCCCCCTGGGCTCGTGCACCATGAAGCTCAACGCCGCCGCCGAGATGGAGCCCATCAGCTGGCCCGAGTTCGCCGGCATCCACCCGCTGGCCCCGGAGGACCAGACCCTCGGCTGGCGGGAGCTCATCGGCCAGCTGGAGGCCTGGCTGAGCGAGATCACCGGCTACGCGGCCGTCTCCGTCCAGCCCAACGCCGGCTCCCAGGGCGAGATCGCCGGGCTGCTGGCGATCCGCCGCTACCACCTCTCCCGCGGGGACCGGCAGCGCAAGACCATCCTCATCCCGTCCTCGGCGCACGGCACGAACGCCGCCTCCGCCGTGCTCGCCGACCTCAAGGTCGTCGTCGTCGCCACCGCCCAGGACGGCTCCGTGGACATGAGCGACCTCGCCGCCAAGATCGAGGCCGTGGGCGAGGAGCTCGCGGGCATCATGATCACCTACCCGTCCACGCACGGCGTGTTCGAGGAGCAGGTCACCGACGTCTGCGCCGCGGTGCACGCCGCCGGGGGCCAGGTCTACATCGACGGCGCCAACCTCAACGCCCTGATGGGCCTGGCCCGCCCGGGCTGCTTCGGCGGGGACGTGTCCCACCTGAACCTGCACAAGACCTTCTGCATCCCGCACGGCGGCGGGGGGCCCGGCGTCGGGCCGGTGGCCGTGGCCGAGCACCTCGTGCCGTTCCTGCCCGAGGACCCCGCCGCCGTCCCCGGCGACGCCGACGCGTTCCCGGTCTCCCAGGCCCGCTACGGCTCCGCCGGGGTGCTGCCGATCTCGTGGATGTACATCGCCATGACCGGCGCCGAGGGGCTGCGGGAGTCCTCCCGCACCGCGATCCTCTCCGCGAACTACGTCTCCGCGCGCCTCGCGGACGTCTTCCCCACGCTGTACACGGGCCCGGGCGGGCTCGTGGCCCACGAGTGCATCCTCGACCTGCGCCCGCTCACCAAGGCGTCCGGGATCACCGCCGAGGACGTGTGCAAGCGGCTCGTCGACTACGGCTTCCACGCGCCCACCCTCGCCTTCCCGGTCGCCGGGACGCTGATGGTCGAGCCCACCGAGTCCGAGAACCTCGCGGAGCTCGACCGGTTCGTCGCGGCGATGCGCGCGATCCACGCCGAGATGACGGCCGTGGCCGACGGCGAGGTCGCCCTGGAGGACTCCGTGCTGCGCCACGCCCCGCACACGGCGGAGGTGCTCACGGCCGACGAGTGGGACCGCTCCTACCCGCGCTCCCAGGCCGCCTACCCGGTCCCCGAGCTGCGCCTGGCCAAGTACTGGGCGCCCGTGGGCCGGGTCGAGAACGCCGCCGGGGACCGCAACCTGATCTGCAGCTGCCCGCCGGTCGAGGCGTTCGCCGTCCACGCGGGGGCCGACGCCGGCTCGTCGGAGGCCGCCCGATGAGCGCCCGGACCACCCCGCTCGAGGCCGCCCACCGGGATGCCGGCGCGGTCTTCACGGACTTCGGCGGCTGGCAGATGCCGCTGAAGTACGCCAACGACGTCGCCGAGCACCACGCCGTGCGCCGCTCGGCCGGGCTCTTCGACCTCTCCCACATGGGCGAGGTCGCCGTCGAGGGCCCCGACGCCGCCCGGTTCCTGGACGCCGCCCTCGTCTCCCGGATGAGCGCGCTCGCCCCCGGGCGGGCGAAGTACTCGATCATCGTCGACGAGGCCGGTCGGGTCCTGGACGACCTCATCACCTACCGCCTGGCCGAGGACCGCTTCCTCGTGGTGCCCAACGCGGCGAACACCCCCGTGGTCCTCGAGGCCCTCAGTGCGCGCGCCGAGGGCTTCGACGTGCGCGTCGAGGACCGGACGGAGCAGACCGCGCTGGTCGCCGTGCAGGGGCCGGCCGCGCTGGACGTGCTGCTCGCGGCGGGCTGCGCCGACCCGGAGGCCGTCCGGGAGCTGCGGTACTACGCGTGCGTGCCCACGGAAGTGGCGGGGGTCCCGGCGCTCGTGGCCCGCACCGGCTACACGGGCGAGGACGGCTTCGAGCTCTACGTCGCCCCCGAGCACGCGCGCACCGTCTGGGACGCCCTGCTTGCCGCGGGGGAGGAGCGCGGAGTGGTCCCGGCGGGGCTCGCCGCCCGCGACTCGCTGCGCCTCGAGGCCGGGATGCCGCTCTACGGCCACGAGCTGGGCACCGGCATCACGCCGTTCGAGGCGGGGCTGGGCAGGCTGGTGGAGGCCGCGCTGCGGACCAAGGAGGACTTCGTGGGGCGCGCGGCCCTCGAGGCGCAGGCCGCGACGCCGCCGGAGCGGGTGCTGGTGGGGCTGCGGGGCCTGAGCCGGCGCCCCCTGCGGGCGGGCAACTCGGTGCTCGCGGGGGAGGAGGTGGTCGGCGAGGTCACCAGCGGCGTCCCGTCGCCCACCCTGGGGCACCCCGTCGCCATGGCGCTGCTGCGGCCCGGTGCGCTGGACGCGGACGCGCCCCTCGAGGCCGACGTCCGGGGCCGCCGCGCCCCGGTGGAGGTCGTCGAGCTGCCGTTCTACCGGCGGGCCTGAGAGCCCCCCGGGGAATCCCTGGAGCGGTCCTGAGACGCAGGACACGAAATCCCTCATCCTACGGCCGGTGGACGCCCAGCGTCCACCGGCCGTGTGGACAGAGGGGCCTTTCACGCCTATGCTGGACATTTGCGTTGTCCCTCATTCTGCGTGCCTTCATATAGCGGTGGGCGCCCCCCGGGAAGCGAACCAGCACACTCCAGGACGCTGGTCCCCGCGCACCCGTCGAACCCGATCGGGTACTGCGCGATTCAACTGCAGGTCTGTGGAAGGAATCCATCTTGGTCGCCTCGAGCACCGATTCGAACGTAACCGCTAACCACCCGGCCGACGGGAACATCCCGCGCCGCATCTCCTTCGCCAAGATCCACGAACCGCTGGACGTGCCGAACCTGCTGGCGCTCCAGACGGACAGCTTCGACCGTCTCGTCGGCAACGAGCGCTGGCAGGCCCGCGTCCAGCAGGCCCTCGAGAGCGGCGAGAAGGGCATCGCCACGACCTCCGGTCTGGCCGACATCTTCGAGGAGATCTCTCCCATCGAGGACTTCCAGGGCACCATGTCCCTGTCCTTCTCCGAGCCGGAGTTCTACGACCCCAAGTACACCATGGACGAGTGCAAGGACCGGGATGCCACCTTCTCGGCGCCCCTGTACGTCAAGGCCGAGTTCATGAACAACAACACGGGCGAGATCAAGCAGCAGACCGTGTTCATGGGCGACTTCCCGCTGATGACGGAGAAGGGCACGTTCGTCATCAACGGCACCGAGCGCGTCGTCGTCTCCCAGCTCGTCCGCTCCCCGGGCGCGTACTTCGAGCGCGGCCAGGACCGCACCTCGGACAAGGACATCTACTCCGCGAAGATCATCCCCTCGCGCGGCGCCTGGTTCGAGCTCGAGATCGACAAGCGCGACCAGGTCGGCGTGCGCCTCGACCGCAAGCGCAAGCAGTCCGTCACGGTGCTGCTCAAGGCCCTCGGCTGGACCGAGTCCCGCATCCTCGAGGAGTTCGGGGACTTCGACTCCATCCGCGCCACCCTGGAGAAGGACACCGTCGAGTCCCGCGAGGACGCGCTGCTGGACATCTACCGCAAGCTGCGCCCGGGGGAGCCGCCCACGGTCGACGCCGCCCAGACGCTGCTCGACAACATGTACTTCAACTCGAAGCGCTACGACCTCGCCAAGGTGGGCCGCTACAAGCTCAACCGCAAGCTGGGGCTCGACAAGGCCTTCGAGGACGACGACGCCTCCGTGCTGTCGGTCGACGACATCGTGGCGATGATCCGCTACCTCGTGACCCTGCACGCCGGCGGCGGGACGATCCAGGGCGTGCGCAACGGCGAGCCCCGCGAGATCGTCGTGGACGTCGACGACATCGACCACTTCGGCAACCGCCGCATCCGCGCGGTGGGCGAGCTGATCGAGAACCAGATCCGCACCGGCCTGTCCCGCATGGAGCGCGTGGTGCGCGAGCGCATGACCACGCAGGACGTCGAGGCGATCACCCCGCAGACCCTGATCAACATCCGCCCCGTGGTGGCCGCGATCAAGGAGTTCTTCGGGACCTCGCAGCTGTCGCAGTTCATGGACCAGAACAACCCGCTCGCGGGCCTGACCCACAAGCGCCGCCTGTCCGCGCTCGGCCCGGGCGGTCTCTCCCGCGACCGTGCCGGCATGGAGGTCCGTGACGTCCACCCGTCGCACTACGGCCGCATGTGCCCGATCGAGACCCCTGAGGGCTCCAACATCGGCCTCATCGGCTCGCTGGCGACCTACGGGCGGATCAACCCGTTCGGCTTCATCGAGACCCCGTACCGCAAGGTTGTGGGCGGCCTCGTCACGGACGAGGTCGAGTACCTCACCGCCGACGACGAGCGCGGCGTCACCATCGCGCAGGCCAACGCGCCCCTGACCGAGGACAACCGCTTCGCCGAGGACGCCGTCCTCGCCCGCGCCGCGGACGGCTCCGGCGAGGCCGTGCTGGTCGAGCCGACCGCCGTGCAGTTCATGGACGTCTCCCCGCGCCAGATGGTGTCCGTGGCGACCGCCCTGATCCCGTACCTCGAGCACGACGACGCCAACCGCGCGCTCATGGGCGCCAACATGCAGCGCCAGGCCGTGCCGCTGCTCGAGTCCGAGGCCCCGTTCGTGGGCACCGGCATGGAGCGCTACGCCGCGATGGACGCCGGCGACTCCGTGCTGGCCCGCAAGGCCGGCGTGGTCGAGGAGGTCTCCGCGAACCTCGTGCGCGTGCTCAACGACGACGGGACGACCACGGTCTACCCGATCAACAAGTTCATGCGCTCGAACCCGGGCAACACCTACAACCAGCGCGTCATCGTCTCCGAGGGCGAGCGCGTCGAGGAGCGCGCGGTCATCGCCGACGGCCCCTCGACGGACCAGGGCGAGCTGGCCCTGGGCAAGAACCTGCTGGTCGCGTACATGTCCTGGGAGGGCCTCAACTACGAGGACGCCATCATCCTCTCCCAGCGCATGGTCTCCGAGGACGTGCTCACCTCGATCCACATCGAGGAGCACGAGATCGACGCCCGCGACACCAAGCTGGGCGCCGAGGAGATCACCCGCGACATCCCCAACGTGTCCGAGGAGGTGCTGTCCGCCCTCGACGAGCGCGGCATCATCCACATCGGCGCCGAGGTCCAGGCGGGCGACATCCTGGTCGGCAAGGTCACGCCGAAGGGCGAGACCGAGCTGACCCCGGAGGAGCGGCTGCTGCGCGCGATCTTCGGCGAGAAGTCCCGCGAGGTCCGCGACACCTCCCTGAAGGTGCCCCACGGCGAGTCCGGCACCGTCATCGGCGTGCGCGTCTTCGACCGCGACGACGAGGACGACGACCTGCCCGCGGGCGTCAACCAGGTGGTCCGGGTCTACGTGGCGCAGAAGCGCAAGATCACCGACGGCGACAAGCTCGCCGGCCGCCACGGCAACAAGGGCGTCATCTCGAAGATCCTGCCCCTGGAGGACATGCCGTTCCTCGAGGACGGCACCCCGGTGGACATCATCCTCAACCCGCTGGGCGTGCCCGGCCGCATGAACCTCGGGCAGGTCCTCGAGGTGCACACCGGCTGGCTGGCCAAGCAGGGCTGGAACATCGAGGGCGACCCGGAGTGGCTCGGCAAGCTGCCGAACTTCCCGAAGCAGTCCGGGCCCACCAACGTCGCGACCCCGGTGTTCGACGGCGCGCGCGAGGAGGAGATCTTCGACCTGCTCGACCACACCAACCCCACGCGCGACGGCGTCCGCCTGATCGACCGCTCCGGCAAGGCGCGGCTGTTCGACGGCCGCTCCGGCGAGCCGTTCCCGGACCCGGTCTCGGTGGGCTACCAGTACATCCTGAAGCTCCACCACCTGGTGGACGACAAGATCCACGCGCGCTCCACCGGTCCCTACTCCATGATCACCCAGCAGCCGCTGGGCGGTAAGGCGCAGTTCGGCGGCCAGCGCTTCGGCGAGATGGAGGTCTGGGCCCTCGAGGCGTACGGCGCCGCCTACACCCTGCAGGAGCTGCTGACGGTCAAGTCCGACGACGTCCACGGGCGCGTCAAGGTCTACGAGGCCATCGTCAAGGGCGAGAACATCCCCGAGCCGGGTGTCCCCGAGTCCTTCAAGGTGCTCATCAAGGAGATGCAGTCGCTGTGCCTGAACGTCGAGGTGCTCTCGGCGGACGGCAACACGATCGAGATGCGCGACTCGGACGACGAGGTCTTCCGGGCGGCCGAGGAACTCGGCATCGATCTCTCCCACTCCGAGCCCAGCTCGGTCGAAGAGGTCTGATTCCCTCCGTTCCACCCCCGACGAGACGTCAAGCTTTCTAGAGAAAGAGATAAAGGACCCTCATGTCCAACGAATCTTCACTCGGACTCATGCGGATCGGTCTTGCGACCGCCGAGGACATCCGGACCTGGTCCTACGGCGAGGTCAAGAAGCCGGAGACCATCAACTACCGCACCCTCAAGCCCGAGAAGGACGGCCTCTTCTGCGAGAAGATCTTCGGCCCCACCCGGGACTGGGAGTGCTACTGCGGCAAGTACAAGCGCGTGCGCTACAAGGGCATCATCTGTGAGCGCTGCGGCGTCGAGGTCACCCGCGCCAAGGTGCGCCGCGAGCGCATGGGCCACATCGAGCTCGCCGCTCCCGTGACCCACATCTGGTACTTCAAGGGCGTCCCGTCCCGGCTGGGCTACCTGCTGGACCTCGCCCCGAAGGACCTCGAGAAGGTCATCTACTTCGCGGCGTACATGATCACCTCGGTGGACGAGAGCGCCCGCCACGACGACCTGCCGAACCTGCAGGCCGCCGTGGACCGCGAGAAGGCGCAGATGGAGTCCACCCGCGACGCCGACATCGCCGCGATCGCCCGCGACCTCGAGACCGAGCTCTCCCGCGTCGAGGAGGAGGGCGGCAAGGCCGCGGAGAAGCGCAAGCTCCGCGACTCCGCCGACCGCCAGATGGCGAACGTGCGCAAGCGCGCCAACGTGGAGATCGACCGGCTCGAGCAGGTCTGGGACCGCTTCAAGAACCTCAAGGTCAACGACCTCGAGGGCGACGAGGCGCTCTACCGCCAGATGGTGGACCGCTACGGCATGTACTTCGAGGGCTCCATGGGCGCCGAGGCGATCAAGAAGCGCCTCGAGTCCTTCGACCTCGAGGGCGAGGCCGAGTCCCTGCGCGAGACCATCGCCACCGGCAAGGGCCAGCGCAAGACCCGCGCCCTGAAGCGGCTCAAGGTGGTCAACGCGTTCCTGACCACGGACAACTCCCCGCTGGGCATGGTCCTGGACGCGGTCCCGGTGATCCCGCCGGAGCTGCGCCCGATGGTCCAGCTCGACGGCGGCCGCTTCGCGACCTCGGACCTCAACGACCTCTACCGGCGCGTGATCAACCGCAACAACCGCCTCAAGCGGCTGCTGGACCTGGGCGCCCCGGAGATCATCGTCAACAACGAGAAGCGGATGCTCCAGGAGGCCGTGGACTCGCTGTTCGACAACGGCCGCCGCGGCCGTCCGGTCACGGGCCCGGGCAACCGCGCCCTGAAGTCGCTGTCCGACATGCTCAAGGGCAAGCAGGGCCGGTTCCGCCAGAACCTGCTCGGCAAGCGCGTCGACTACTCGGGCCGTTCGGTCATCGTGGTCGGCCCGCAGCTGAAGCTGCACCAGTGCGGTCTGCCCAAGCAGATGGCGCTCGAGCTGTTCAAGCCCTTCGTGATGAAGCGCCTGGTGGACCTCAACCACGCGCAGAACATCAAGTCGGCCAAGCGCATGGTCGAGCGCTACCGCCCGCAGGTCTGGGACGTCCTGGAGGAGGTCATCACCGAGCACCCCGTGCTGCTCAACCGTGCCCCCACCCTGCACCGTCTCGGCATCCAGGCGTTCGAGCCGATGCTCGTCGAGGGCAAGGCCATCCAGCTCCACCCGCTCGTGTGCGGCGCGTTCAACGCCGACTTCGACGGCGACCAGATGGCCGTGCACCTGCCCCTGTCCCCGGAGGCCCAGGCCGAGGCCCGCATCCTGATGCTGTCCTCGAACAACATCCTGAAGCCCTCCGACGGCAAGCCGATCGCCCTGCCCTCGCAGGACATGATCATCGGCCTGTACCACCTCACCACCGTCCGCAAGGGCGAGGTGGGGGAGGGCCGCGGGTTCTCCTCCGTGGCCGAGGCGATCATGGCGCACGACGCCGGGCAGCTCCACCTCAACGCGCTGTGCAAGATCGAGCTGGACGACTTCGTGCCGTTCGAGGGCTGGGAGGCCCCCGAGGGCTGGGAGTCCGGCCGGCCGGTGCTCGTGGAGACCACCCTGGGCCGGGTGCTGTTCAACGACACCCTGCCCGAGGACTACCCCTGGGACGAGGCCGTCGCCGACAAGAAGCACCTCTCGGCGCTGGTCAACGACCTCGCCGAGCGGTACCCGATGGTCACCGTGGCGCACACGCTGGACGAGCTCAAGGACGCCGGCTTCCACTGGGCGGCCCGCTCGGGCGTGACCGTGGCGATCTCGGACATCGCGACCCCGCCGCAGAAGCCCGCCATCATGGAGGGCTACGAGGCGCAGGCCGCGAAGATCCAGGGCCAGTACGACCGCGGTCTGATCGACGACGACGAGCGCCGCTCCGAGCTGATCGACATCTGGACCAAGGCCACCGACGAGGTCGCCCAGGCCATGCGGGACAACATGACGGAGCTGAACACCATCAACCGCATGGTGTCCTCCGGCGCGCGAGGCAACTGGATGCAGGTCCGTCAGATCGCCGGCATCCGCGGGCTCGTGTCGAACCCGAAGGGCGAGATCATGCCCCGCCCCATCAAGTCCTCCTACCGCGAGGGCCTGTCGGTGCTGGAGTACTTCATCGCGACCCACGGCGCCCGCAAGGGCCTGGCCGACACCGCGCTGCGCACCGCGAACTCGGGCTACCTGACCCGTCGTCTCGTGGACGTCTCGCAGGACGTCATCGTGCGCGAGGCGGACTGCATGACCGAGCGCGGCCTGGTGCTGCCGATCGCCGACGTGTCCGAGTCCGGTGCCCGTGCCCTGCACGAGGACATCGAGAACACCGTGCACGGTCGCGTGCTCGCGGTCGACGTGGCGGACGAGAACGGCGAGCTGCTGGCCGAGGCCGGCGCGGACCTGTCCGACGCGGTGATCGGCGCGCTGTTCACCGGCGGGGCCGACACGGTGCGCGTGCGCTCCGTGCTGACCTGCGAGTCCGCGGTGGGCGTGTGCGCGGCCTGCTACGGCCGCTCGCTGGCCTCCAACCAGCTCGTGGACATCGGCGAGGCCGTCGGCATCATCGCGGCCCAGTCGATCGGCGAGCCCGGCACGCAGCTGACCATGCGCACCTTCCACACCGGTGGCGTCGCGTCCTCGGACGGCGACATCACCCAGGGTCTGCCCCGCATCCAGGAGCTCTTCGAGGCCCGCACCCCCAAGGGTGTCGCGCCGATCTCGGAGGTCGCCGGCCGCGTGACCATCGAGGACACGGAGAAGGCCCTGAAGCTGGTCGTGACGCCGGACAACGGGGACGAGGCGATCGGCTACCCGGTGCTGCGCCGTGCCAAGCTGCTGGTCGCCGAGGGCGACCACGTCGAGGTCGGCCAGCAGCTGGTCTCCGGCGCGGTGGACCCCAAGGAGGTGCTGCGCATCCGCGGTCCGCGGCAGGCGCAGAAGCACCTCGTGGACGAGGTCCAGCGCGTGTACCGCTCCCAGGGCGTGGGCATCCACGACAAGCACGTCGAGGTCATCGTGCGGCAGATGCTGCGCCGCGTGACGATCATCGAGTCCGGCGAGACCGACCTCCTGCCGGGCGAGCTGGTCGAGAACGTCCGCTTCCTGGAGGCCAACCGCAAGGCCGTCGCCGAGAGCGTCCGCCCCGCGGCGGGCCGCCCGGAGCTGATGGGCATCACCAAGGCGTCCCTCGCCACCGACTCGTGGCTGTCGGCCGCGTCCTTCCAGGAGACCACCCGCGTGCTCACGCAGGCGGCCATGGAGGGCAAGTCCGACCCGCTGATGGGGCTCAAGGAGAACGTCATCATCGGCAAGCTCATCCCGGCCGGCACCGGGCTCGCGCGGTACAACAATATCGACGTGGAGCCCACGGAGGAGGCCAAGGCCTCGCTGTTCACGGAGCCGGGCTCGTTCTCGGACTTCAGCTACGCCGAGGAGAACTCCGGCCACACCCCGGCCGAGTTCCAGGCGATCCCGCTGGAGGACTACGACTTCGGGTCCAACTGACGCCGCAGCACGGCAGCACGACGGCAGCCCCGTCCCGGAACACCGTTCCCGGGGCGGGGCTGCCGCCGTCGAGGCCCGCGGGCCGGGGCAGCACGACGGTCGGCGGCATGACGGGCAAGGACAGGACGCGCAGGGACAGCACGGGCAGGGGCAGGACCAGGACCGAGAGGACGGCACGACCATGGCGAACTCACCCACCGGCGAGTCGGTGCTGGAGCGGGTGGACCGGATCCTCGCGGCGTTCACCGCGGAGGACACCCGGCTGACGGGCGGGCAGATCGCCGCCCTGGCGGGGCTGCCCACGGCCACGGCGCACCGGCTGGCCCAGGACATGGCGCGGCAGGGCTGGCTGGAGCGGGTCGAGGGCGGGCACTACGTCGTCGGGACGAGGCTGTGGGAGCTGGCCAACCGCTCCTCCCGCGAGCTGAGCCTGGCGCGCACCGCGCGGCCCTTCATGGGGGACATCCACGCGGTCCTGCGCCAGCACGTCCAGCTGGGCATCGTCGAGGGCCGGGAGGTGCTGCTCGTGGAGCGGCTCTCGCACCCGAACGCGGTGGCCGTGCGCGCCGCCGTGGCCGGGCGGCTGCCCCTGCACCTGTCCGCCACGGGCCTCGTGCTGCTCGCCCACGCCCCGGCACCCGTGCAGGAGTCCTACCTGGCGGGTCCGCTGTCGGCGGTCACGGAGGCCTCGCCCACGGACCCGCAGGTCCTCGCCGCGGACCTCGAGCGGATCCGCGCGACGGGCCACGCGGTCCAGACGGGCTACCTGGAGCCGGACACCACCGGCATCGCCGTGCCGGTGCGCGGGCGCGGCGAGCAGGTGGTCGCTGGCCTCGGCGTGGTGACCCGGGCCGGCGACCCGGCCGCCCGGGCCGGCGCCATCGTGCAGGCGCTGCACACCGCCGCGCACGGCATCCGGCGCACCCTGCGGGAGGACGCGCGCTGAGGCGAGGTCCTCGGACCGCGGGCAACCCCATCCCGTTGAACGGGACGGCTGTGGTGGCGCCCACACTGCGCTGAGACACTGGACGCGACCCCGTCCGTATCACCAGGAGTACTCATGAGCGCAGAGCGCACCGTTCTCACCACCCAGGTCGGCATCGTCGGAGGTGGTCCCGCCGGGCTGATGCTGTCCCACCTGCTGCACCGGGCCGGCATC
>NZ_BMEQ01000006.1 GCF_014636775.1 Kocuria dechangensis | reverse complement strand
CACGCAGTCGAAGATCCCGGGCGCGGTCGAGAGGCACTCCTCCGAGCTCGGATCCGGCCACGCCGGCCACTCCGGCCCCGCCGGCGGCGCCGGCACCTTGTCCGGAGGGTGGCAGCGCTTCGGGTCCGAGCTCTCGTACGGACAGTGCTGGGAGGGGTCGATGGACGAATTGTCGCCGGGGCCGTTGCGGGGAATGGTCGGTGGGTTCCGGGCATGGTCGTGCGGGGCGCGGATGATGCGGTCCCCCACGACCCAGTCGAACGACTGCGGGTCCACGGTCGCGCCGCCGACCCACGTCTCGAAGTGCAGGTGCGGACCCGTGACCCGCGAACCCGTCCGGCCCACGGTGCCGAGCTGCTGGGAGGCCTCGAGCTTCTCGCCCTGCTCCACGAGCACGGTGTCGAGGTGGTTGTAGGTGCTCACCATGTCTCCGGCGTGGGCCACCTCCACACGGTTGCCCCCCCAGACGTCCCAGAACACGGCCCGCACCACGCCCTCCATGGCGGCGACGACCTCACTGCCGTGCGCGGCCCCGATGTCCGCCCCGTTGTGGAGCTCCTCGGTGCCGAGGTCGGGGGCCCTCCGCCACCCGTACTCGCCTCCGGGTCCCACCGCAGTGGGAGTGGCCGGAGCGATGAGCGTGTTGACGGGCAGCTCCCCCTGGTATCGAGGCGCCTTCGCCCCTGGGCGGAGCTGCTCCACCAGCGAGATGGGGTGCGACCAGGGAGGGCCCAGCTTCGTGAGCGCGAACATCACCTGCCACTGGTGCGCAGCGGCGTGGAACAGGCTCCACCCCACCACCGTGGCCTCCCCCTGCCGGTCGTCCCGAGCAGGACCGGACTGCGCTGCGGCCAGGGCGGCGCACGAGCTCAGGGCCAGGAGCATCGTGACCACGAGGGCCGCCACGGACGTCGCGAGGCGGCGGCGCGGAGCGCTCCGGGGGACGCGGCGGACCGCGAACCGAACCATGACATCACCCGATTTCCCACGACCGCGACAGGTCAGGCAGGGGACCGCCGGCAGCCGGCGTGACAGCTCCTCACGCTAGAAGCCCGGCCCCGTCGCCGCGAAGAGAAAGGCTCCACTCTCCGGGGCAGATCTCGTTGCCCTTCGGGGTACTGGGGAGGGGATTCATGATCCCGTCCCGGATCCCTCTGGGCCGGCGCCTCCACGGGCAGGCTCAGATCAAGCCCTCACGCAGGGCGTAGGCGACGGCGTGGGAGCGGTTGCGCAGCTGCAGGCGTGTGGTGACGTCGTGCACCACGTTCTTCACGGTCCGCTCCGAGTACGCGAGCCGGCGTGCGATCTCGGCGGTGTCCAGGCCCTCGGCCAGCAGGCGCAGGACGTCGACCTCCCGCGGCGCCAGACCGGTGAACATGATCCCGCGCGGGCCCAGGACGTGGCGCTGCAGTCGGCCGACCTGCTCGAGCAGCCGTCCCAGCAGGTCCGGGGGCACGCAGCCCTCCCCCGAGGCAGCCGCGGTGATGACGGTCACGAGCCGGTCCGGGGTGGCCTCGCACCGGCGGGCGATGCCCACCACCCCGGTCTCCACGACCTTCACCAGGTCGCCCTCCTCGAGGCGTCCCGCCACGAGCACGGAGCGGGCCGTGCCCTGGCGCTGCACCATGCGCAGCAGCTTCAGCGCCTCCTCGTCGACGGAGTCGGCCACGACCACGACGACGGCGGCGCGGTCCGCGTCCTGGCCGCCCACCACGCGGACCTCCGGGCGGGGCCTGAGCTCGCTGACCACCCCGGCGGCGGAGATGGGGTCCCACGCGTGGACGTGAACGGTGATCGGTTCCATGACTGCTCCTCAGCTCGGCGTACCGGAGATCGGCGACACTTATCGGCCCGATGGTGTGGCACGACGGTAGACCCGGGCACTCACCGCGCACTCCACAAGGACTCAACGGGCAGCGGATGTGCCCGCAAGAGCGGCCGGTTGCCGCAGTCTCGAGGTCACGCATCGACATAATCTGCGACGTGCAGGGATCAGACGTCGTCGGTCCAGCGGCGCGCGCATCCTCGAGGAGGACCCATGAGCCCCACGGCGACCCTGGAGGCGACCGGGCGGAGCGTCGAGGCAGGCGGGGCCGTGACAGTGCCGCTGACGGTGCGCAACGACGGCGCGATCGTGGACGAGTACCGCTTCCGGGTGGTGGGGCCCCTCGCTCCCTGGGCGACGGTCGAGCCGGCGACGGTGTCCGTGGACCCCGGCGACGTCGCCACGGTCAGGGTCGGCTTCCACGTGCCGAGGTCCTCGGAGGTCTCGGCCGGGTCCGTCCCCTCCGGAGTTCAGGTCCTGCCCGGTCGAAGCTCCGTCGACCCCGTCGTCGCGGAGGGCGTGGTCGAGGTCCGGCCCTTCTTCGACACCGTCGCCGAACTCGTGCCCCAGGAATCCAGAGGCAGGCGCGGCGGCCGGCACCGACTGGCCGTGGACAACCGCGGCAACGCCCCGGTGGACGTGCGGCTCGTCGCGAAGGACCCGGAGGCACGGCTGCACCTGCACCTGCGGCCGTCCGGACTGCGGGTCGTGCCCGGCACCGTGCAGTTCGCGGATCTCGCCGTCCGTCCCCGGGAGAGCATCTGGCGCGGCACGGGGACGGCGCACCCCTTCACGGTCTCGGTGGAACCGGACCGGGGTCCCAGCACGGTCCTCGCGGGCACCCACCACCAAGAAGCGGTGCTGCCGCGGCGATCGCTGAAGGCGGCGGTCATCGCCATGCTGCTTGCTCTGCTGGCCGCCCTGGCGGTGCTCGCGGTCCAGCGGTTCGGTTCCGCGGCCCGGGAGTTCCCCGCCGATGCCACGGTCTACGTCCAACGGTGCCTCGCGGACCTCGTGGCCGGTGGTGACCGTGCCGCATGCCGGGCCTGGCCTCCTGAGGACCAGGTCGTGCCCCCTGAGGACCATGCCGTGGAGGGGGCAGGGACGGTGGAAGGGGCGCCGCCGACGGTGGAGCTCGCCGTCACGGCGAACGTGGGCGGCCGGGAGAGCGCTGTCTTCACGCGCGGCGACGAGGACGACGCGTTCAACATCACCACCATCGTCCTGAGCGGCTCCGAGGGGGACACCGGCCGGTGGAGCCTGAAGAGGGACGGGGAGACGGTGTACTACGGGACGGTGGAAGGATTCGGGGGACAGGCCTATGCCTACCCCGGTGTCCTCCTGTCTCCGGAGCAGGAGATGGTGCTGGAGCTCGAGTGCACGGGACTCGACGGGGGAGAAGCCACCTCGCCGTCGGACCTGTGCGAGGTGAAGGCCGTGCTGCAGGGCGATCTCATCCCCTCGGAGGGGTGAGCTCCCGAGGCCGCCGCCCCTGCGGTCATCCTGGCGGGCACCGGCCCATGCCTCTTCGGGCAGAGGGTATGCCTGCAAACCCGGCCGTGGACCGGCCCGGGGCCCGGGGCGCCGCCATACGCTCGTCCTGAGGACCACGGTGCGCCAGGCTCCCCGGCCGGCGTCGAGACGTCCCGGTGGGAGGACCTGATGAGCACGACAGCCGCCCTGGACCCGCTCCGTTCGGTGCTCGAGGCCGGCAGGGAGGGGACCGCCACCCTGTCTGTGCGCAACGACTCGGACATCGTGGAGGAGTACTCCTTCCAGGTGGTCGGCGATCCCGCGGAGTGGGCGCGCGTCGATCCGCCCGGGGTCACGGTGTACCCCGGACAGAGCGCCACCGCCGTCGTGGCCTTCAAGCCTCCGCGTTCCTCCGCCGTGCCCGCGGGCGAAAACCCGTACGGGATCCACATCCTGCCGGCCAAGCGCGCTGAGAACGCCACGGTCCCCGAAGGCGTGATCGAGGTCCTGCCCTTCCACGACACGGTGGCCGAGCTGGCGCCCCAGACGGCGAGGGGCACGGGGGCGGAGCAGTACCGGGTCTCCGTGACCAACCGCGGCAACGCCCCCGTGGCCGTCGCGCTCGTGGGGAAGAGCGCCTCCGACGAGCTGGGGCTCACCCTGGGGGAGTCGAGGCGGACCGTCGAGCCGGGCACGACCTGGACCTCCGAGCTCCGCGCGGAGCCGGCGGAGCGGCTCTGGCGGGGGGCGCCGACCGCGTACCCCTTCACCGTCATGGTGAGGCCGGAGGAGGGACCGGAGGTAGCCCTCGCGGGGACCCAGTACCAGGAGCCGGTCCTGCCGGCCTGGCTCCCCAAGGCCCTGCTCGCGCTGGCACTTCTTGCGGTGCTGACAACCGCGTACCTCCTGTGGCCCAGACCTCAGGATCCCGTCCAGATTCCTCCCCTGGCGGGGCAGGAGGTATCCGCCGCCGAGGCGGAGCTGCGCGGGGCGGAGCTCGTGCCCCGGCGGGTGGACGTCTCCGACGACGAGGTGGCCAAGGACCACGTGGTGGGCACCGAGCCAGCGGCCGGCACGACGGTGGAGAAGGGCTCCACCGTTGCCCTGCGCGTGTCCACAGGACCCGGTCCGACGCCCTCGGCTCCCTCGACGAGCACGCAGCCCACCGACGGGGCGACCTCGGCCGCCACCACGCCCCCCGCTGATGCCGTGGTCCCGGACGGCCTCGTGGGCCGTCCCGAGGCTGACGTACGGCAGGCCCTCGAGTCCGCCGGACTCGTCGTCGGGTCGACCCGCTCGGAGAACAGCTCTTCCGTGCCCCAGGACCATGTGACTGCCACCGAGCCGGCCGGTGGGAGCGCCGTAGAGAGCGGGTCGGAGGTGCAGCTCATCGTGTCCACGGGCCAGGTGACCGTGCCGCAGCTCGAAGGCCTGAGCCTCGATCAGGCGATCGCCGCGCTCGAGGCGGACGAGGTCCGGCTCTCCCACGAGGTCGAGCCCACCACGCAGGCGGGAGTGGAGCCCGGGCAGGTCGTCGACCAGAGCGTCGACGCCGGTCAGTCTGCACCTCAGGGATCCACCATCACCCTCACCGTGGCGGAAGCCCCGATCCCTGGCCTTCCTGACGAGATCCCCTTGTCGGCGCCGCCCGACGACGTTCCTGTGGAGTGGCCCGCGGAGCAGGCGACCGGTCCGTTCGAGGTCACGAGCATGGTGCCGGTAGTCACTCCGGGGGACGAAGGAACTCTGACGGTGGAGCTCGTGGATCCGACGGGTGGTCCCTCCGAGGTCTTGATCGACGAAGCACAGCTGACCGATCTGTTCCCGGTGGCGGATCTCGTGTCGGAGGACAGCGGCGCCACGCCCGGTGCAGAGGCGACCGGAGAGGCCGGTTTCATCCCGATCAGGCCGGTCCGCATGGAGGTGGGCGAGAAACTGCGGATCACGCTGACGTGCGATTCTCCGGCAGCCGGCACCGTGTGCTCGGAATCACTGGTCATCGACGGCGAGTTCGAGTGAGCGTCTGCCCGACGCCGGGCCCCTCTCTCGGCCATCCTCCCAACAGCACGGAGAGCGAATCATGCCCACAGGACCCGCCCTGCGCGCCGGGGACACCGCCCTCTGTCCCCTCAGCGACGGTCCGAAGCCGCACGTCGGGGGACCGATCACCCCGGTCGCGGCCGTCCCGACCGTGCTGATCGGCGGCATGCCGGCCGCCGTGGCCAACGGACTCCCGGGCGGGATCGTCTGTGTCTCCCCGGCGCCCAACGGCATCGCCACGGGCAGCGCCACGGTGCTCATCGGGGGGTTCCCCGCCGCACGGCTGGGCGACCTGACGCTCCACGGGAGCCCCATCGCACCGGGCCCGGGCCTGCCGACGGTCGTCATCGGGGGATGAGGAAGGCCCCGGCTCCTCGTGGAGCCGGGGCCTTCCGGACTGGCGGTGACGGAGGGATTTGAACCCTCGTTGGCTCTTACACCAAACATCATTTCGAGTGATGCACCTTCGGCCGCTCGGACACGTCACCAGCTCGCAGAACTCTACCGGCTGGCCGGCTCAACCGCCAAAATCCGCGGTGCCGCCGGGAGCAGGGCCGGCCGGGCCGTCGTCGTCCCCCGGGGCTTCCGCCGCGCCGCGCCGGTGGGCGGAGAAGAAGTCGAGGAGCAGCCGGGAGCACTCGTCGGCCAGCACGCCGCCGGTCACCTCGACCCAGTGATTGAGCCGCCGCTCCCGCAGGACGTCGAACACCGACCCCGCGGCGCCGGCCTTCTCGTCCCACGCCCCGAGCACCACCCTCGGCACGCGGGCCAGGACGATCCCGCCCGCGCACATGGCGCAGGGCTCGAGGGTCACCACGAGCGTGCAGCCGTCCAGGCGCCACGACCCCAGCGTCCGGGCGGCGTCGCGCAGGGCCAGGATCTCGGCGTGGGCGGTGGGGTCGCCGTCGGCCTCGCGGCGGTTGCGCCCCCGGCCCACCACCGTGCCGTCGGGGCCGACGACGACGGCGCCGATGGGCACGTCCCCGGTGGTCAGGGCCGCCCTGGCCTCGTCGAGGGCCAGGCGCATCCACTCCTCCGCCCGGGCCTGTGGGCGGGTGCGCGGGGGCAGTGCCATGCGGGTTCTCTCCTGGACGAGTGGGGTCGGGTGCGGGGAGGGGCTGGGGGGCTGCCGGGGCCCGGGAGGGCGCCCACAGGCCCGGTGGTAATTTTGGTGCATGCGAGTGACCGTTCTCGACCACCCTCTGGTGGCGCACAAACTGACCGTCCTGCGGGACAAGGACACCACGTCCCCGGTGTTCCGCCTGCTCGTGGAGGAGCTCGTGACGCTCCTCGCGTACGAGGCCACGCGGCAGGTGCGCGTGGAGCCGGTGGAGATCGAGACTCCGGTGACGCGCACCACGGGCGTGGGGCTGTCCAAGCCGCGCCCCCTCGTCGTGCCGATCCTGCGCGCCGGCCTGGGCATGCTCGAGGGCATGACCCGCCTGGTCCCCACCGCCGAGGTCGGGTTCCTGGGGATGGCCCGCAACGAGGACACCCTCGACATCATCACCTACGCCGAGCGGCTGCCGGACGACCTGACCGGCCGCCAGGTCTTCGTGCTCGACCCGATGCTCGCCACGGGCGGAACCCTGCGGGAGGCCATCAAGTTCCTCTACCGGCGGGGCGCCGAGCAGATCACCTGCATCTGCCTCCTCGCGGCTCCCGAGGGGCTCGCCGCGCTCGAGGAGGAACTGGGCGACTCGGAGGTCAGCATTGTCCTGGCCGCGCGGGACGAGCGGCTCAACGAGAAGTCCTACATCGTCCCCGGACTGGGGGACGCCGGCGACCGGCTCTACGGCGTGGTGGACTGACGGCCGACCTGCCCCTCCCACCCCTTCTTCCGCTCCGAGGACCCGCCGACCTGGTCGGCGGGTCCTCGTGCTTTGCGCGGACAAATGTCCACATGCTGAGACGCGGTGTCCCCCGAAATGGGTCCCTTGACATGGCGAATGCCATGTGTATTAGAGGTGAACAGCCACCTTTACCGACCAAACACCCTGTATTTCCGCCTCACAGCAGGGCCGGCATGCCAAGGGTGCTGGGTGAAGGGCGTTTATTTTGGGGGACAAGCACCGTCAGAACCCTTGGTATCTCACATGGTGAGATGGTGACGAAAATATTACTTGCGTGTTCCCCCCGGGGTGGGGGACGATGTTGCCAACGCCACTATCAGGGATTTCTCAGCAAGCCGGAGGAGTTCAGGGGGCCACGGAACGGCGGATCCGTGGGCTGGTGGTGGTCGGACCGCTCGGAGGGGCGGACCGGCATCAGGTGGGCGACAAGTCTGCCCAACGTTCGACGCAGAGACGAGGGACTGCAAGATGGCAAGCACGCCTGGATACGTTCATATCTCCCAGCGCACCCGTGCGGGAGAGGTCCGCGGGACCCGCCGGCCCGGTGGGAGCCCGGAGCAGGCCTCGCCTGCGCCTGCCGACTACCGCAGCCTGCGTAGCGCCGTCGGCGGCCTGCCGACCACGCCGGGCGAGCCGCCGCTGCCCACGCGCCTGCAGCGCGAGACCGCGCCCCGCCCGCCGGCCCAGGAGAACGAGGCGCGCGGCTTCGTCATCTACGTGGGGCTCAACGAGGAGACGGCCGCGGCGAACGGCACGTCCCTCGTCAAGATGGTGCAGAGCATCCGGGCCTACGCCCAGCAGCTCGTGCCCGAGGCCGACTCCTACGCGGCCGTTGCGCTCGCGCCGGCCAACACCGCCGGCACCGACCTCGAGGTCGTGCGCAACGCCCTGGGCGACCCCACGACCGGGAGCGTGCGTCCGGCGGCCCCGGCGGCCCCGGCCCCGGCCGCCGAGACCAAGACCAGCCAGTCCACCGGGGTGCTCATCGACCTCTCCCGGCGGGAGGTGTTCCTCGACGGGGCGCTGCTGAACCTCACCTTCAAGGAGTTCGAGCTCCTGAACTACCTCGTGGAGAACGGCACCCGCACCGTGGGCCGCTACGAGCTGCTGCACAGCCTCTGGCGGGACGCGGAGGAGGTGCCCAACGAGCGGACCATCGACGTCCACATCCGGCGGCTGCGCTCCAAGCTCGGCCGGCTCGCCAACACCGTGCGCACCGTCCGCGGCCAGGGCTACCGCTTCTACGAGCACCCCGAGGTCGTCGTCTGGGCGGCCCCCGAGTACTCCATCTGATCCTCTCCCGACCTGCTCCGGCCCCGGTTCCCGCCTCCGCGCGGGGGACGGGGCCGGCCCGTGTCCCGGGACCACGTGGCACCATGGAGCGATGATCCGCCACGACGTGAAGAAGCTGGTCCTCATGCGCCACGCGGAGGCCGAGCACCCCTGGGGCGTGGCCGACCACGACCGCCCGCTGCACCGGAGCGGCGCGGCGGACGCCGCCGAGGCGGGACGGAGGCTCCTGGGGCGCGGCCCCGTCCCGGACATGATCCTGTGCTCGAGCGCCCTGCGCGCCCGGCAGACCTGCACGTGGGTGTGCAGCGAGCTCGGCGACCTCGCGCCCACGGCCAAGCTGGAGCAGGCGCTGTACCAGGCCGACGACGCCCGGATCCTCGCGGTGCTCAACCACGTGCCCGAGACCGTCGGGTCCCTGCTGGTCATCGGCCACCTGCCCGGCCTGCGCGACGCCGGCCTGCGCCTGGCCACCCCCGACTCCGACTACGACGCCGTGATGGCCCTCGCGGACGGCTGCCCCACCTCGGCGCTCGCGGTCTTCGACGTTCCCGGTCCCTGGGCGGAGCTGGACGGGGCCGACGCCCGCCTGGTGGACTTCTGCGTGCCGCGGTCCGCCGCGCGGGACCGCTGAGGACACCGCCGGTGCGCCTGCGGCGGGACCGTCAGGGCACGACCGAGGAGGAGCGAGGATGCGACAGGTGACGTTCACCCCGTCCGGGGACCGCGTGGGCGCGGTGGGTTTCGGGGCCATGGGCCTGAGCTGGGTCTACGACCGGCAGGGGCTGACCGAGCGGCAGAAGCACGAGGTGCTCCACCTCGCGGTGGACCTCGGCATGACCTTCGTGGACACGGCCGTCCTCTACGGCGGCGGGGCGAACGAGGAGCTCGTGGGCGCCGCGCTGGGCGGCCGCCGCGACGAGGTGTTCCTCTGCTCCAAGACCGGTCTGCGCGCCGCGTCCCTCGAACCGCCCCGGACCGAGCGCTGCGGGCGCCCGGAGGAGGTGCGGCGGTCGATCGACGACAGCCTGCGGCGGCTGCGCACCGACGCCGTCGACCTCTACTACCTCCACCGCGTGGACCCCGACGTGCCCCTCGAGGACACCTGGGGCGCGATGGCGGAGCTGGTGACCGCCGGGAAGGTCCGCCACCTGGGCCTGTCCGAGGTCAGCACCGCTCAGGCGGAGCGGGCGCACGCGATCCACCCGGTCGCCGCGGTGCAGTCGGAGTACTCGCTGTGGACCCGCAACCCGGACGGCTCGGGCCCCACGTCCGACGGGGAGCCCTCCGGGGACGTGATCTCGTGGTGCGCCGGGCACGGCGCGGTGTTCGTGCCCTTCTCGCCCCTGGGCCGCGGCTATCTGGCGGGCGCGCTGGCCGGCCGCACGTTCTCGGCCTCCGACTTCCGGTCCCGCAACCCCCGGTTCACGCCCGAGGCCATGGCAGCCAACGAGCAGCGGGTGCTCGGGCCGATCCGGGAGGTCGCCCGCCGGCACGGGGTCTCCCTCGCGGAGGTCGCGATCGCCTGGGCCGCGGCCCGGGGGGAGCACATGCTGCCGATCCCCGGCACGTCCGATCCCGTCCACGTGCGCGAGGACGCCGCCGCCGCGGAGCTGCGCCTCACGGCCGAGGACCTGGCTGTGCTGGACGGCGTCGAGGCCGTCGGCGACAGGTACTGAGGGGCCCGGCGTGCGCGCGGTGGTCTGCGGCGCGGGCATCGCGGGACTGGCCGCGGCCGGGTGCCTGGGGCGGCGCGGCTGGGAGGTCGTCGTCCTGGAGCGGGCTCCCCGCCCCCGGGAGCAGGGCTACATGCTGGACTTCTTCGGCCCGGGCTGGGACGCCGCCGAGGCCATGGGGGTGCTCCCCGCCGTCCGGGAGGCCGGCTACGCCGTCGACCGGCTCAGCTGGGTCGACGACCGCGGCCGGGAGCGGGCGGGGCTGCCGGTCGCCCGGTTCGCGCACGCCCTCGGCGGCCGCCTGGCCAGCGTGATGCGCCCCGACCTCGAACGCGTGCTGCGCGAGCACGCCGCTCCCGTGGCCGAGCTGTGCTACGGCCGGACCGTGGCCGCCGTCGAGGGGCGTCCCGGCGGGGCGGACGTGCTGCTCGAGGACGGCGGGCGCCTCGAGGCCGAGCTCGTCATCGGCGCCGACGGGATCCGCTCGGCCGTCCGTCGCTCCCTGTTCGGGCCCGACGAGCGGTTCCACCGCTTCCTGGGCCACCACGCCGCGGCCTTCCTCTTCGAGGACCCTGAGGCGCACCGGCAGCTGGGGAACCGCTTCTGCCTCACGGACAGCATCGACCGGAACATGGGCTTCTACGGGCTGCGGGACGGGCGCGTGGCGGCCGTCGCCGTGCACCGCACCCGGGACCCGGCCCTGCCCGCCGACCCCCGGGCGGCGCTGCGGGAGGTCCACGGATCCCTCGGCTGGATCGTGCCCCGCGCGCTGGCCGCGTGCCCGGAGCCGGCGCAGATCTACTACGATCGGGTCGCGCAGATCGAGATGCCCCGGTGGAGCACGGGGCGGGTCGTGCTCCTCGGCGACGCTTCCCAGGCCGTGTCCCTGCTCGGCGGGCAGGGTGCCTCGGTCGGGATTGCCGGGGCGTGGCTCCTCGCCGAACGGCTCGCCCGTGCGACGGAGGGCGGGACGGCGGACGGGGCGGTGGAGACGGCGCTCGCCGGCTGGGAGGCGGCGTGGCGGCCCGTCGTGGCGGAGAAGCAGCGCGTGGCCCGCGGCGGCGCGGCGTGGTTCCTCCCGGCCACGCGCGCCCGGCGCAGCGCCCGGCGCCTGGCCCTGCGCCTGGCCGCCCTGCCCGGGTTCGACCGCGCGGTGACCCGCGGGGCCGTGGGCCGGGCGGGCGGCGACGTCCGCGCCCTCGCGGGCGGCGCCTGACGGGGAAGCACCGGCCGCGGCGCGGGGGCACCGCTGTCCACGAAAGAGGCCCCGTGCCAGGATCCCCGCGGGGCGGAACGGTGTGCCTAAGCTGGCACTCTGCTCATCCGCTGAGCTCTTCCGGGGGGAACGAGGACACCGTGCGCACCACTGTCGGACAGGCGCTGATCGCCGCGCCCGCGGCGCTCGCCGTCGCCCTCTCCGGATTCTCCGGGGCCGTCGCCGCCGGGACGGACGCCGCGCCCCGGCCGGCGGCCTCCGCGGACCCGGTCCCGGCGGGTCCCGCCTGGACGCCGCCCGCGGTCTCGCCCTTCCGGGACGTGAGCACCACCGACCGGTTCTACGCGGAGATCGCGTGGCTGCAGGAGAGCGCCATCTCCGTCGGGTGGGCCGACGGCACCTACCGTCCGCTGCGGCCGGTCACCCGGGACGTCATGGCCGCCTTCCTCAACCGGCACGCGGAGCGGGTGAGGCAGGTCGACCCCATCACGCTGCCGGCGGTCTCCCCGTTCGCCGACGTGTCTGCCAGGACCACGCCGGTGTTCTACCGGGACATCCTCTCGATGGAGCAGTACGGCTACGCCACCGGCTGGACCGAGCCGGACGGCACCCGGACCTACCGCCCGGAGCAGCCGGTCGCCCGGGACGCCATGGCCGCGTTCTTCTACCGCGTGGCGGGCTCGCCGGACTACACACCGCCGGCGGTCTCGCCCTTCGCGGACGTCAGCACCACCCAGCAGTTCTACAAGGAGATGGCGTGGCTGGAGGAGAGCGGCATCGCCACCGGCTGGACCGAGCCGGACGGCACCCGGACCTACCGCCCGTGGCGGCCGGTCGCCCGGGACGCCATGGCCGCCTTCCTCTACCGGCTGGACCCGCTGCTCCGGGCCGAGGCTCCCGGGTGAGGCCGTGACGTGGGGCCGTGGCGTGAGTTCGCGATATGAGGCCGTGACGTGGGGCCGTGACGACCGCCCTCGCGGCTCCCCGGAGGGCGGCGTCCGGGCACGAAGAAGCCCCCCCACCGGCGTCTCCGCTGGTGGGGGGGCTTCTTGTGTGGTGCGCCCGAAGGGATTCGAACCCCCAACCTTCTGATCCGTAGTCAGATGCTCTATCCGTTGAGCTACAGGCGCATCGGCGTCCCGGCGTCACCGCCGTTCAAGCCGGGTACAACCTTACCCACAGGTGGCGGCTTTGCAAAATCAGCGGGAACCGGAGGCGACACCGTGACCGTGGCGTAACCCTGCTGGGGCGCGGTCGGTCAGAACGATAGGATGGGCTCCACATCACAGTAGCGACCGGCCGCCCACCTCCACGCCGCTCGCTGTGGGCCCGGATACCCGGGCCACGTGCTCGACGAAGCGCACGACGGCGAAGGTGTGGGCGGCCGGCGGACGGCCTCAACGAGGAGACATGTCAATGGCTGACAACCCCACTGCAACGACGGAGACCACCGGGCTGAACGAGGCTGTGAAGGGCGCGCTGGAGAACGCGCCGACCACCCACGCGCACCTCCTCGAGTGGGTGCGGGAGATGGTCGAGCTGACCGAGCCGGACCGCATCCACTGGGTCGACGGCTCGGAGGACGAGTGGACCCGGCTCACCGACGAGCTCGTGGAGGCAGGCACGTTCGTGCGTCTCGCCGAGGACAAGTTCCCCAACTCCTTCGCGGCGTTCTCGGACCCGGACGACGTCGCCCGCGTCGAGGAGCGCACCTTCATCTGCACCAAGACCGAGAAGAGCGCGGGTCCCACCAACAACTGGGAGGACCCGGAGGTGATGAAGGGGACGCTGCGCAAGAAGTTCAAGGGCTCGATGCACGGGCGCACCATGTACGTCATCCCCTTCGTCATGGGCCACCTGGACGCCCCCCGGCCCAGCTACGGCGTGGAGATCACCGACTCCGCCTACGTGGTCTGCTCGATGCGGATCATGGCGACCATCGGCACCCCCGTGCTCGAGCAGATGACCCGGCAGAACGCGTTCTTCGTCGAGTGCCTGCACTCGCTGGGCGCCCCGCTGGAGCCGGGCCAGGAGGACGTGCCCTGGCCCTGCAACCCCGCCAAGTACATCGTGCAGTTCCCCGAGGACCGGGCCATCTGGTCCTTCGGCTCCGGCTACGGCGGCAACGCCCTGCTCGGCAAGAAGTGCTACGCCCTGCGCATCGCCTCCGCCATCGCCCACGACGAGGGCTGGCTGGCCGAGCACATGCTCATCCTCAAGGTGACCGACCCCCAGGGCGAGAGCAAGTTCATCTCCGCCGCCTTCCCCTCCGCGTGCGGCAAGACCAACTTCGCCATGCTCGAGTCCACCCTGGACGGCTGGAAGACCGAGATGGTCGGCGACGACATCTCCTGGATCCGCTTCGACAAGGAGGGCCAGGCCCGCGTGATCAACCCGGAGGCCGGGCTGTTCGGCGTGGCGCCCGGCACCGGCTGGCCGACCAACCCCAACGCGATGCACGCGATCGCCAAGGGCAACACCATCTTCACCAACGTGGCGCTCACGGACGACGGCGGCGTCTGGTGGGAGGGCATGACCGACGAGACCCCGGAGCACCTGACCGACTGGAAGGGCAAGGACTGGACCCCGGGCTCGGGCCGTCCCGCCGCGCACCCCAACTCGCGCTTCTGCACCCCCATCAAGCAGGTCGACACCCTCGCGCCCGAGTACGACGACCCGCAGGGCGTGCCGCTGTCCGCGATCATCTTCGGCGGCCGGCGCAAGACCACGATCCCGCTGGTCTCCCAGTCCTTCGGCTGGGAGCACGGCGTGTTCCAGGGCGCCACGCTCTCCTCCGAGACCACGGCCGCGGCGAAGGGCGCCGTCGGCGTCGTCCGCCGCGACCCCATGGCCATGCTCCCCTTCATCGGCTACAACGCCAACGACTACCTCGAGCACTGGATCGAGACGGGCGCGCGGGTCGGCGAGGAGAACATGCCGAAGATCTTCTACGTCAACTGGTTCCGCCGCACCCCCTCCGGCGGGTTCGCGTGGCCGGGCTTCGGCGAGAACATCCGCGTGGTGAAGTGGATCGTCGAGCGGCTGGAGGGCAAGGCCGGCGGCGAGGAGACCCCGATCGGCATCGTCCCCACCGAGGACGAGCTCGACCTCACCGGCCTGGAGATCAGCGAGCAGGAGCTCGAGGCGGCCCTGAAGGTCGACGTCCAGGAGTGGAAGGCCGAACTGCCCAGCATCGACGAGTGGTTCCACCGGCTCGGCGGCGTGCCCGACGTCCTGCTGGAGCAGCGCGCCGGACTGGAGCAGCGCCTGAACGAGGCCTGAGCGGCCCGCCCGGAGGCAGCACCGGGCGCGTGACGCACCGCACGAGGGGTCCCCGCACGGGGGCCCCTCGTCGTGTGCGCGGCCCTGCGTGGGAGAATGGGCGGGTCTCCCGTGCCCGGCCGCGGGGGTCCGCCGAACCCGGAAGGAGCCGCCATGAGCGCGACGAGGACGAGCCCGTGCGGCTGACCGCCTTCTCCGACATCGCCCTGCGCGTCCTGCTGCTGACCGGGGCCGCCCCCGGGGGCGAGAAGCTGACCACGCGTGCGATCGCCGAGGGCGTGGGGGCGCCGTACCACCACGTCACCAAGACGGTGGGCCGGCTGAGCGGGCTGGGCCTGCTCGCCTCCAGCCGCGGCCGCACCGGCGGGGTGTCGATCACCCCGGCCGGCCTGGACGCCTCCGTGGGCGGGCTGCTGCGCGAGCTCGAGGCGGGCTCCGCGATGGTCGAGTGCGAGTCCCCGGACGGCCAGTGCCCGCTGGACCGGGGGTGCCGGCTGCGCCGTGCCCTCGCCGACGCGCGCGAGGCCTTCTTCCGCGAGCTCGACGACGTGCGCGTGCGCGAGCTGATCAGTCCCCGGCAGGCCGGGCCGGTCATGGTGGCGATCGGGCTGCGCCCACCGGAGCCGCCCGGCAGCTCCGCCGCGGGCGCGCCGGCACGGATTCCTTAATAAAGTATTTCAGATGCTAGTTTTGGGATGTCATCGACCGACACCCCAGGAGGCAACAGTGCTGTCCGACCAGTCCCGTCCCGTCATCGAGCAGACCATCGGCGTCGTCGCCGAGCGCATCCCGTTCATCACCCCGGAGTTCTACCGGTCCATGTTCGAGGCGCGCCCCGACCTGCTGGACGGCATGTTCAGCCGCTCCAACCAGAAGAACGGCACCCAGGCGCAGGCGCTGGCCGGCTCCATCGCGATGTTCGCCTCCCACCTGCTGACCCACCCGGACGGGTACCCGGACGAGCTGCTCTCCCGCGTCGCGCACAAGCACGCCTCGCTGGGCGTCCTGCCCGAGCACTACCCGATCGTGCACGAGCACCTGTTCGGCGCCATCGCCCGGGACCTCGGCGACGCCGCGACCCCCGAGGTCGTGGCCGCCTGGGACGAGGTGTACTGGCTGATGGCCGACGCCCTCATCAAGATCGAGAAGGGCCTCTACACCGGGCAGGCCAACGCCGTGGCGTTCGCCCCGTTCCGGGTGGCCGCCAAGGAGCGGACCGGGACCACCACGACCGCGATCACCCTGGAACCCGCCGACGGCACGCCCCTGACCCCGGCCGTGGCGGGCCAGTACGTGACCGTCCAGGTCCGGATGCCCGACGGCGTGGAGCAGCCGCGGCAGTTCACCCTCGTCCCCGGCCCGGACGGCACCCGCCGCTTCGCGGTACGCCTCGACGAGCGGGGCGAGGTCACCCCCGTGCTGCACCACGACGTCCGGGTGGGCGACGTCCTGCAGGTCTCCAACCCCTACGGCGACGTGGTCCTGGCGGAGGGGGAGGGGCCGCTCGTGCTGGCCTCGGCCGGCATCGGCGTCACCCCGATGGTCGCGTTCCTCGACCGGCTCGTGCGCCAGGAGTCGACGCGGCGCGTGATCGTGCTGCACGCCGACCGCTCCGCGGAGGAGTGGGCGCTGCGCGAGCTGCACGAGATGCTCGTGGCGGAGCTGCCCAACGCGACGCTGGAGACCTGGATGGAGACCCCGTGCGAGGGCGACCACGACGGCTTCATGGACCTCTCCGGCGTGGCGGTCCCCGCCGACGCCGAGGTCTACCTGTGCGGGCCGCTGCCGTTCATGAAGGCGGTGCGCTCGGCCGTGATCGCCCAGGGCGTGCCCGGGCGCAGCATCAGCTACGAGATCCTGGGCCCCGACCAGTGGATGCTCCACGACGAGGCGCGGGACGCCCTCGTCGCCTGAGCCCTTCAGCGCGGAAGGCCCCGCCGGACGGACCGTCCGGCGGGGCCTCCTGCGTGCGCCCGTCAGGCGCGCACGAGCTCCAGCACCCGGTCCCGGACCCGCTCCATGGTCTCGGCGTCCTTGGCCTCGACGTTGAGCCGCAGGAACGGCTCGGTGTTGGAGGGCCGCAGGTTGAACCACCAGCCCTCGGCGGCGGAGGCGAACGTGGTGCCGTCCAGCTCCTCGACGGTCACGTCGGGCCCGGCGAGGGCCTCCGCGACGCGGGCCACGGCGGCGGCCTTGTCCTCGACCGTGGAGTTGATCTCCCCGGACGCGGCGTAGGGGTCGTACTGCTTCATCAGCGCGCTCAGCGGCCGGTCCTGCTCGCCCAGGGCGGCCAGGAGGTGCATCGCCGCGAGCATGCCGGTGTCCGCGTTGAAGAAGTCCTTGAAGTAGTAGTGCGCCGAGTGCTCCCCGCCGAACACGGCGCCCTCCTCGGCCATGACGGCCTTGATGAAGGAGTGCCCCACCCGGGTGCGGACCGGGCGGCCGCCGCGGGCCGTGACGAGCTCCGGGACGGCCTTCGAGGTGATGAGGTTGTGGATGATCACCGGGGTCTCGACGCCCTCCGCCCGGGCCCGCTCGATCTCCCGCTCGGCCACGAGCGCGGTGACGGCCGAGGGTGAGACCGTCCCGCCCTGCTCGTCGACCACGAAGCAGCGGTCGGCGTCGCCGTCGAACGCGATGCCCAGGTCCGCGCCGTGCGCGCGCACGGCGGCCTGCAGGTCGCGGAGGTTCTCCGGCTCCAGGGGGTTGGCGGGATGGTTGGGGAACGTGCCGTCCAGCTCGAAGTACAGGGGCACGATCTCCAGCGGCAGGGCCTCCAGGACGGCGTCGCCCAGCACCGCGGGGGTGGTGAGCCCGGCCATGCCGTTGCCGGCGTCGACCACGACCTTCAGGGGGCGGGTCCCGCTCAGGTCCACGAGCGAGCGCAGGTACGCGGCGTAGTCGGCCAGCACGTCGCGCTCGGTCACGACGCCGGGAGCCGGCGCGGCGGGGACGTCGCCGTCGTCGAGGTAGCGCTGGGCGAGGTCGCGGATCTCGTAGAGCCCGGTCTCGGAGGAGACGGGCACGGCCCCCGGCTTGGACATCTTCATGCCGTTGTACTCGGCGGGGTTGTGGCTGGCGGTGAAGGTGACGCCGGCGGCGTCGAGCGTGCCGCACGCGAAGTACAGCTCGTCCGTGGAGATCAGGCCGATCTTCACGACGTCCGCCCCGCGGCGGAGCGCCCCCTCCGCGAAGGCGTCCACGAACTCCGGGGAGGAGGGGCGCATGTCGCCGCCCACCAGCACCGTGCCGCCGGCCAGGTCCAGGACGTCCACGAACGCGGCGCCCGTGGCCCGCACCGTCTCGGCGGTGATGGTCTCGCCCACGATGCCGCGGACGTCGTAGGCCTTGAACGAAGCTGAGAGATCGATAGTCACAAGGGGTGATCTTAGGCCACAGCGGTCCGGTCCTTCCTCCGGGGCTGTGATTTGATGTCAGGCATGGGAGAGATGCTCCGGATGCGCAATCCGATCCAGCACTACGCGTGGGGTTCACGCGAGGTGCTGGCGCGCATCCAGGGCCGGCCCGTCCCCAGCCCCGAGCCGGAGGCCGAGCTGTGGGTGGGCGCGCACCCCTCGGCGCCCTCGGTCGTCCACCTCGACGGGCGCGAGCGCCCGCTGGACGAGCTGCTCGCGGAGGAGCCCGGCCGGTTCCTGCGGGACGCCGCGGCCGGCGACGGGCTGCCGTGCCTGATGAAGATCCTCGCGATCGACGCCCCGCTGTCCATCCAGGTCCACCCGTCCCCGGAGCAGGCGGCCGAGGGGTTCGCCCGGGAGGAGCGGGCCGGGATCCCGCTCGGCGACCCCCGGCGCAACTACAAGGACCGCTCCGCCAAGCCGGAGACCGTGGTGGCGCTGACCGACCTGGAGCTGCTCACGGGCGTCCAGCCGGCCGGCCGGCTGGACGCCGTGGCGCAGCGGCTGCGCCTCGGCTGGCTCCGCGAGGCCCTCGCCGCCGGCGGACCGGTGCTGCCCGCCGTGCTCGGCCTGCCCGACGACGACGCCGCCGCGGCGGTGGAGGCGACCGTCGCCGCCGCCCGCGCCGCCGGCGCGGAGGACCCCGTCGCCCGGCTGATCCGCTACGTCGCCGACCGGCACCCGGGGGACCGGGGACTGCTCGTGGCGGTGTGCATGCACCACCTGCGGCTCGCCCCCGGCCAGTCCGTCCACACGCCCGCCGGTCAGCTCCACGCCTACCTCTCGGGCGCGGCCGTCGAGGTGATGAGCTCCTCGGACAACGTCCTGCGCGCCGGGCTGACCGGCAAGCACGTGGACGTGCCCGAGGTGCTGCGGGTGCTCTCCGAGGAGCAGCCGCCGCCCGAGGTCCTCGACCCCCCGGCCGCCGCGGACGGCAGCCGGCGCTATCCGCTGTGGGACGAGCGGCTGGCCCTGGTGGCCCACGAGGCCGCGCCCGGGCGGACCGTGCCCTTCGAGGTGCGGGGCACCGCGATGCTGCTCGCCGCCACCGGCCGGGTCCGGGTGCGCGCCGCCGGGCGGACCTGGGAGCTCGGGGGCGGGGACTCCCTGCTCCACACCGGGGGGCCGACCGCCGTGGAGCTGTCCGGGGACGGGCGGCTGTTCACGGTCCTCTGCGGCTGAGCCCCGCTCCGCCCGGGGCCGGTCCGGGGCTCGCCCGGGGACCCGCTCAGGGGGTCGTCAGCTCCGTCCGCACCTCGACGAGCGTGGGGCCGTCGGCGGCGATGCCCTGCCGCACGAGCTCCGCGAGCTCCTCGGCCGTGCCGGCCGCGGCGGCGGGGACGCCGTAGCCGCGGGCGATGCTCAGGAAGTCGATGCCGGGCACGTCCAGGCCGGGGACCTCGCCGGTGCCGAGCATCCCCGAGAACCAGCGCAGCGCCCCGTAGGTCCCGTTCTTGAGGATCACGAACACGACCGGGACCCGGTACTGCGCGGCGGTCCACAGGGCGGTGATGCCGTAGTTCGCCGAGCCGTCGCCCACCACGGCGACCACGGGCCGGTCCGGCCGCGCCAGCTTCACGCCGACCGCCGCGGGCAGCCCGAAGCCCAGGCCGCCGGACGCCGGCCAGAAGTAGGAGCCGGGCTCGCGCAGGTCCATGTGCCGCCAGAAGTCCCCGTTCGTGGAGGTCGACTCCACGACGTAGGCGGTCTCCGCGGGAGCGGTCCCCCGCAGCACCTCGAACACCGCGCCGGGGTGGAAGACCCCGTCCACGGGCTCCGGCGCCGTCGGCGGGACGGTCCAGGTCGCAGGCGGGGCCGGGCGGGTCCCGCCGCGCTGCTCGACGAGGGCGTCCACGAGGGCCTGGGCGGTCGCGGTCAGGCCCGCCACGAAGGAGATGCCGAACGGCGCGCGGGCGGCCTCCTGGGGGTCCTCCGTGACGTGCAGCAGCGCGGTGCCGTCGGACAGGTACCGGTCCGGCTCGTACTGGTGGTAGCGGAAGACCGGTGCCCCGAGCACCAGAACCACGTCGTTGCCGTCCAGCGCCGCGCGCACGCCCCGCTCCGATGCGGGGAGCACGCCGCGGAACAGCGGGTGCCGGTTGGGGAACGGCAGGCGGTAGGGGGAGGGCGCCACCCACACGTCGGCGCCGAGCAGCTCGGCGAGCTCGCGGCAGGCGGCGTTCGCCCCGACCGCGTCGACCTCGGAGCCGAGGACGAGGCCCGGCCGCCGCGCGGAGCCCAGCCCGCCGGCGATCTCCCGGAGGTGCTCCGGGGGCAGCCGCAGGCCCTCCACCACGCGGCGGGGGAGCAGGAAGTCGTCGTTGTCCGCCGACTCGCGGTCCCAGTCGTCGTAGGGGACCGACACGTAGGTGGGGCCGCGGGACCCGGTCGTGGCCTCCCACAGCGCCTGGTCGAGCATCCGCGGCACGTCCTGGGCGCACAGGGGCTCGCCCGCCCACTTGGTCAGCGGGGAGGTCAGGGCCGGGGCGGAGACGTTGGCGAGCATGGGCTCGGGGCCGACGGTGGCGCGGACCTGCTGGCCGGCCGTGACCACGAGGGGGGTGTGCGAGTTGCAGGCGTTGGTCAGCGCGCCCATGGCGTTGCCCGTGCCCGAGGCGGAGTGCAGGTTCACCAGCGTGGGCCGGCCCGTGGCCTGGGCGTAGCCGTCGGCCATGCCCACGACGACGCCCTCGTGCAGGCCCAGCACGTAGCGGATGCCCTCCGGCATGTCCTGCAGGAACGGCAGCTCGTTCGAGCCCGGGTTGCCGAACACGGTGTCGAGCCCGCGTTCCAGCATCCAGCGGTGGGTCCTGCTCCGGATGGTCGTCACACTGTGCTCCAATCGTGGATCGGCACCGGTGTGCCGCCTACCGAGAGGCTAGGAGCGGGCCGGGGGCCCGGCCAGTGAATGTTTTCTATCGGCTCATAGACGGCGGCGATGCAGGGGGCCCGGCCGCAGCGGGGCGGAGGGGTCCGGGGACATCGTCTCCCGGAGGGTGTCCACGAGGAACTGCGCGAACCACCGCTGGGCGGGGCGCTGGTGGTCCGGGTCCCGGGCGTAGACGGCCAGCTGCATCGTGGCCATCTCGACGGGGTGCGGGAAGACCCGGATCCCGGCCGTCTCCTCCAGGGTCTCGGCGAGGAAGCGGGGCAGCACCGCGACGCAGTCGGTGCGCTCCACGACGGCGGTCAGGCCGGTGAAGTGGGACAGCCGCAGGGCGGTCCGGCCCCGGGCGCCGGCCCGCTCGGCGGCGACCTCCGCCACGTCGTGGCCCATGGACGACGCGAGCCGGATGCGCGGCTCCTGCGCGAACTGCTCGAGCGTCAGCCCGTCTCGGACGCGGGGGTGGTCGCGGGCGGCGATCACGACGTAGTCGTCCGTGCCGATGACGGTCCGCACCACGTCGGGCCCGCCGATGTACGGGGCGCAGATCGCGGCGTCCACCCGGTTGCTCAGGAGGTCCTCGGGCACGTGCTCGACGTCGAGGGGCACGACGGTCAGCTCCACGCCGGGGGCCAGCCGCCGCAGGGCCATCATGATCGGCGGCAGGAACGCGAGCTCGCCGAGGTCGGTCAGGGCCAGGGTGAAGCGGTCCGGGGCGGTCGCCGGGTCGAACAGCCCGCCGGAGGACACTGCGGCGGAGATCTGGGCGATCCCGGCCTTGACCTGCGGGAAGATGCTGGCGGCGAAGGGCGTTGGCCGCAGCCCCCGGCCGTCCCGCACGAACAGCTGGTCGTTGCACTGCCGGCGCAGGTTCTTCAGCGCGTGGCTCACCGACGGCTGGGTCAGGTGCAGCTGGGCGGCCGCCGCCGTGACGCTGCCCTGCTCGTACACCGTGCAGAACACGCGCATCAGATTGAGGTCCAGCTCCACGAGCCCCTCCTGCTTCCCCCGCGCCCCATAGACGTCATCTATCGGACTATCGACAACACTCACTGGTTCGTGAATGCTTCCACACTAGAGTGATCTCTGTCACAGTCGAGAATTCCCGGTCGCACACAGACGTCGTCCGGCGACCGCCTCGGCCACGCACCGCGAGAGGGGAGACATGATGCGGCGTCCGCTCATGGCAATGGGAGTAGCAGGGTCCGTTCTGGCGCTGGCCGCGTGCGGCGGCGGTGAGCAGGGCGGCGAGGGCGGGGAGATGCAGGACGTCACCGTCGGCGTCATCCCCATCGTGGACACCGCCGCGATCTGGCTGGGCAAGGAGCAGGGCTTCTTCGAGGAGGAAGGGCTCAACCTGGAGATCCAGACCACCAGCGGCGGCGCGGCCGCCGTGCCCGGCGTGGTCAGCGGGGACTTCGACTTCGCCTTCGGCAACACCCTCTCGGTCATGGTGGCCCAGGGGCAGGGCCTGGACCTGAAGTACGTCACCAACGGCACCACCACCTCGGGCAACGCGGAGAAGGACTTCGGCGCCGTGGTGGTGCCCGCCGACTCGGACATCCAGAGCCCCGCGGACCTGGCCGGCAAGACCGTGTCGGTGAACAACCTCAACAACATCGGCGACACCACGATCCGCAGCGTCGTGGAGGAGGACGGCGGCGACCCGTCGACCATCGACTTCGTCGAGGTCGGCTTCCCGGACGCCCCCGCCGCGCTGGACCGCGGCCAGGTGGACGCCGCCTGGATCCTCGACCCGTTCCTCACCCAGACCGTGGAGGACGGCGCCCGGGTGGTGTCCTACAACTTCGTGGAGTTCGACCCCGAGCTGGACATCGCCGGGTACTTCACCACGGCCGAGAAGGTCGAGCAGGACGCCGAGATGGTCCAGAAGTTCCAGAACGCCATGAACAAGTCCCTCGAGTACGCGAACGAGAACCCGGACGCGGTGCGCGAGATCGTCGGCACCTACACGCAGATCGACGAGGACATGCGGCAGAAGATGGCGCTCCCGCGGTTCCGCACCGAGTTCGACCGGGAGGCGCTGCAGAAGCTCGGCGACGCCGCCGTGAAGTACGGGACCCTCGAGAAGGCCCCCGACCTCGACGCGCTGCTGCCCTAGCGCGGCCGCGACCAGGGGACGCAAGGAGAGGACACCACATGGCAACAACGCGCGCAGGCCGGTCCTGGGGGCCAGCGGCCCTCGGGGCGCTGGGCATCCTCGGCTTCCTGGCCACGTGGGAGGTGCTGCCGCTGACCGGGCTCGTGGACCCGAGGTACCTCCCGCCGGCCAGCGAGGTGCTCGCCGAGCTCGGCGCCCAGTTCCTCTCCGCCGGGTTCTGGCTGGCGGTCTGGCAGACCGTCCGGGCCTGGTTCCTGGGCCTGCTCATCGCGGCGGTCGCGGCGATCGTCCTGGGCCTGGTCATCGGCACCAGCGCCGTGCTGCGCCGGGCCACCCACACCACGATCGAGTTCCTCCGGCCCATCCCGTCGGTGGCCCTGATCCCGCTGGCGGTGCTGCTGTTCGGCGTGCAGCTGGAGTCCACGCTGCTGCTGGTGGTCTACGCGTCCTTCTGGCAGATCCTCATCCAGGTCCTGTACGGGGTCGCCGACGTGGACACCGTGGCGCAGAACACCGCCCGGAGCTTCGGCCTCGGCCGGTTCGCCCGGGTCCGGTACGTCACCTGGCCCACCGCGCTGCCCTACGTCATCACCGGGCTGCGCCTGGGGGCCGCGGTGGCGCTGATCCTGGCGGTGACGGCGCAGCTCGTCATCGGCAGCCCCGGACTGGGCCGGGAGATCGCCCTGGCCCAGTCCGGCGGCGCGGTCTCCGCGATGTACGCGTTCGTGCTCACCACGGGCCTGCTCGGGGTGCTGATCAACATGGCGATGCGCGTGCTCGAGCGCCGGGCCCTGGCCTGGCACTCGTCCGTCCGAGGAGAGGTCGCGGTATGAGACTCGTCAAGAACCTGGGCTACGCCCTCGGGCTGCCCGTCCTGCTGATCCTGCTGTGGTGGGGCTACACCCTCGTCTCCTCCAACTTCTACGTCCCGGAGCCGGGCGAGTTCGTCACGACCTTCGCGGACGTCTGGTTCGGGGAGCGGTTCTTCGACGACGTGCTGCCCAGCATCGGCCGGCTCCTGGCGGGCCTGGTCCTGTCGATCCTCCTGGGCGTCGTCGCGGGCCTCGTGATCGGCTCCGTCCGGTGGCTGCGCTCGCTGCTCGAGCCCGTGCTCGAGTTCTTCCGCGCGATCCCGCCGCCGGTGCTGGTGCCCGTGCTGATGCTGCTGATCGGCGTCAACGACCAGATGAAGGTCGTGGTCATCGTCCTCGGGTCCGTGTGGCCCGTCCTGCTGAACACCATCGAGGGCGTACGCTCGGTCGACCCCGTCATGACCGAGACGGCGCGGTCCTACGGGATCGACGGGTGGTCGCGGTTCGTCCACCTGGTCATCCCCGCGGCGGGCCCGCAGATGATGGCCGGCATCCGGCAGGCCCTGTCGATCGGCCTGATCCTGATGGTGATCTCCGAGATGTTCGCGTCGTCCTCGGGGCTGGGGTTCACCATCGTGCAGTTCCAGCGATCGTTCGCCATTCCCGAGATGTGGAGCGGCATCGCCGTCCTGGGCCTGATCGGCGTGGTGCTCTCGTTCGTCTTCCAACGTGTTGAACGCAAGGTCCTCGCCTGGTACCGGGGACTGAAAGAGGTGGAGAATGCAGGCTGAAACTGGGAGCTCGGCCGTGGGCGGCCACGGCGGAGCCGACCGACCCGCGACCGACCGACCCGCGACCGACCGCTCGGCGGCCGGGGCGGAGGGCGCGGCCAAGGACAGGGACAAGGACAGGGACAAGGACGTGCTGCTGTCCGTGCGGGGGCTGCAGAAGATCTACTCGAGCGAGCACGGGGACGTGGAGGCCGTCCGGAACCTGACGTTCGACCTCCGGCGCGGCGAGCTCGCGTGCCTCGTGGGACCCTCGGGCTCCGGCAAGACGACGCTGCTCAAGTGCATCTCGGGGCTCATGGCGCCGACCTCCGGCGAGGTCCTGCTCGGGGGCCGGCGGGTCACCGGCCCGCCCAAGGACATGGCCGTCGTGTTCCAGGAGTACGGGCGCAGCCTGTTCCCCTGGATGACGGTGCGGGAGAACGTCGAGCTGCCGCTCAAGAACGCGAAGCTGCCCCGCAACGAGCGCAAGCGGCTCGCGGACGAGGCGCTCGCCGCCGTCGACCTGCCGCACGCGGACAAGAAGTACCCGTGGCAGCTCTCCGGCGGCATGCAGCAGCGCGTGGCGATCGCCCGCGCGGTGGCCTACCAGCCGAAGATCCTGCTCATGGACGAGCCGTTCGCGGCGGTCGACGCCCAGACCCGCGCCGACCTCGAGGACCTCATCCGCGACGTGTGGCACCGCATGGGCGTGACCGTCCTGTTCGTGACCCACGACATCGACGAGTCGGTCTACCTGGGCGAGCGGGTCATCATCCTCTCCAGCTCCCCGACGGTCGTCCAGGAGGACCTCCGGATCGACCTGCCGGACGAGCGGGACCAGCTCACCACGCGCGGCCTGCCCCGCTTCACGGAGCTGCGCGGGCACGTGTACGAGGAGATCCAGCGGGCCAAGCGGGAGGCGGGCACGCGCGTCTGAGCCGTCCCCTGCCGCCTTCGCCGGCACCTTCACGGCATCTCCGCCGCGCCGGTGGGCCCGCGGCTAGACTGGGCCCACCGGCTCCGGAGCGCCCGGAGCGGCAGCGGGAGGTCACCATGGGCACCACCTCGTCCGACGGTCTGCGCGGCACCACCGCGCCCTGCCCCCGCTGCGGCGGGACCGGCTTCGAGCTCGTCTACGTGCAGATCATGCCGGACGACTGGGACCTGGCCCGTGACGTGGAGCTGGCGTCCCCGTCGATGATGCTGGCCGACGGGCGCGCCCCGGAGCACTCCTGCCAGAACCCCTCCTGCCGCCACCTCTGGTGAGCGGTCCCGGGCTCAGGACGTCCGGGCCTTCGGCGGGTCGTAGCCGTGGTCCGTGGCGTAGGCGCCCAGCACCTCCTCGGTCGTCTCCCCGGGGCTGCCGAACTCCTCGCGCAGGAGCCTGCCGAAATCCTCCACGGCCGTGCGGAGCATCGCCCCGCTGACCCGGATCTCCTCCGCGGCCGCGTCCTGGGCGCGCGCCGCGATCTCCATCGCGTACGGCAGGGAGACGGCCAGCGCCGCGTCCTCCTTGACCTCCCGGAAGTAGTAGGTCTCCGCGTTCTGCACCAGTGTCACGTGCGCGCGCACGACGTCGTCGGTGAGCTGGTCCAGGGTCCGGCTCGCGCTGGCGCGGTCCAGGCCGGACAGCCGGCGCGCGTAGTCGACGCCCTGGAGCAGGGACAGCCGGGCGGCCAGGGCCCGCCGCTGGGCCAGCGCCGGGTAGATCTGGGTGAACCAGGACAGCGCGGCGGTCAGGAGGGCGAAGCCGATCAGCGACTCGACGGGCGACACGAACCGCAGCCACGGCCCGACCGGCACCACGTCCCCGAAGCCCAGGGTGCCCAGGGTCACGAGGGACATGTAGAGCGCCTCCGCGGCGTCGTGGTGCCCCTCCGGGTCCACCCCCTCCGAGTAGGAGAAGCCCTCGGGGATGTGGGGCAGGTACACGAGCGCCCAGCCGACCGCCTGGAGCAGGCCCCAGAGCACGATGGCCGCGACCACCCCCAGCGGACCGGCGATCGAGCCGCGGCGGTGGCCCGTGCGGCGGGAGGCCCACCACGCCAGCCGCAGCATCCCGTGGCTGAGCGTGCCGCGGCCGCTGGGGTAGAGCAGGGTGTGGAACACGTCCCAGAGCCCGAGCCCGATCAGGCCGAACCCCAGCAGCGTGAGCACGACGTCCATTCGGACTCCCTCCGGAGGGCGGCCGGGCGCTGCGGGGTCGCGCGCGGGGCCGGCACCTCGACGGGCTCAGGATACTGGCCGCTCCGGCCCGCCGTCCGCACCCTCACTCCGTCCGGCCCCTCACTCCGTCCGCCCCTCACTCCGGCGCCCCGGGCGACCAGGGGTTCCGTGGTCGACCGGGGCGGGAGGGGTCGCACGAGCGACGGGACGGGGGACGTCAGTTGGCGAAGACGTCCAGCAGCCGGCCGTCGCCCGTCCACAGCGCCACGGAGTCGCCGCCGTTGTTGAGCACGGCCCCGGTGCCGCCGTTGTACCAGGCGTCCTCGGCGTTCTCGCCGGACCCGGTGTGGACCCGCAGCTGCCCGCCCGGGGCCAGTTCGTAGCCCTCACCCACGGTGAGCACATTGTTCGCGGCGTCGCGCAGCACGTAGCCGCTGACGTCCACGGTGGTGGTCCCGGTGTTGGTGAGCACCACGTGCTCGCCCGTCCCGTACTGGAGGTCGTCGCCCGGGACGTCGTTGACGGCGTCCTGGATCTCGATCCCGTTGTTCGCGGGGAAGGGGTCCAGCCCGTCGAGCAGGCGGTCGGTCTGGATCGGGAAGTCGCCGGTGACCATGTCCACGCCGAGGTCGATCACGTGCTGGACGGCCTCGGGCGAGTTCACCGTGTAGACGCCGAGGTCCAGGCCGGCGGCATCGACGAGCGCGACGTCGTCGGCGTCGAGGCTGCGGTAGTTCGTGCCCACGGAGTCGACGAAGCCCGCCCAGCGCTCGACGGTGGCGGCGTCCGGGACCGTGCCGACGAGCTGCTGCAGCGGGACGTCGGGGGCGAGCTCGGCGAAGGTCCGGTTGGAGCCCTCGTCGAAGCCGATGACCGTGACCTTGCCCGCCTCCAGCAGCTTCGCCCACTCCTTGTCCTCCGCCAGGGCGTCGGCGACGACCTGCTCGACGCCGGGGGAGTTCTTCGGGGACTTGATCTCGATGTAGACGCCGGTGTTGACGGTGGCGATCCTCGCGGCGTCGTCGAGGTGCGGGATCCGCTCGCCATCGAACCGGGCCCCGAAGTAGGAGCCGGCGTCGAGCTGCTGCAGCTCGGCCCAGGTGAAGGAGGTGATCGGGTCGTGCTCGCGGCCGGGGAAGACCTCTTCGACGTCCGTGGTGCGCGCCGGGGTGTCGTCGTGGAAGAGGAACGGCACGCCGTCGGCGCTGAGCTGGACGTCGATCTCGAGGTGGTCGACGCCCGCGGCGCGGGCGTCCTTGAACGCGGCGACCGTGTTCTCGGGGGCGGTGCCGGCGGCGCCGCGGTGGCCGATCACGAGCGGGCGGCCGGCGTCGGAGCCGGCGGGGGCCGCGGCCGCGGGCAGGGCGGCGCCGAGCAGGGCGGCCGCGGACAGGGCGCCGGCGGCGGCGGAGCGGAGGCGGCGGGGCGCGGGGCGGACGGTCATGGGGGAGTCCTTCGGGTCGGGGGTGTGCCGGGACCAGTCAAGACCGGCGGGGCGACGCCGCGGTCAACACGAGGTGAACCGGGCGTGATCTCAGGGCGTGATCTCAAGGTGAGATCCCAAGGTGTGGTCCCGGAGCAGGACCGCCGGACGGCGCCGGGCGGCTCGATAGCCTGGGTGCCATGGACTCCGACACCCTCGTCAACCTCCTCCTCGTCCTGCTCTTCGTGGTGGTCGGCGGGGTCTTCGCCGGCACCGAGATGGCGATCGTGAGCCTGCGGGAGAGCCAGGTCAAACGGATCGAGCGGTCCGGCCGCAAGGGCGCCCGGACGGCGGCGCTCGTGCGGGACCCCAACCTGTTCCTCTCCGCCGTGCAGATCGGGGTGACGGTGGCGGGGTTCTTCTCCTCGGCCTACGGCGCGGCCACCATCGCCCCGGACGTCGCCCCCCCTGTTCGAGCGGATGGGACTGTCGGGGTCCGCGGCGCAGACCGCGGCGCTGATCGGGATGACCCTGGTCATCGCCTATCTCTCGCTCGTGTTCGGGGAGCTGGTGCCCAAGCGGCTCGCCATGCAGCGCGCCGTCGGCTTCACGACCGTCCTGGCGCCGCCGCTGAGCCTCTTCGCCAAGCTGATGCGCCCCGTGATCGGGCTGCTCTCGGCGTCCACGAACGTCGTCGTCCGGCTCCTCGGCGCGGACCCGCGCGCCGTCACGGAGGAGGTCTCCGCGGAGGAGATCCGGGAGATGGTCGTGGACACCCGGGGCATCGGGCCCGTCTCCCGCTCCATCCTCACGGACGTCTTCGAGGCCGGCGAGCGCCGCCTGGCCGAGGTGATGCGGCCCCGGACGGACGTGCACTTCCTGGGCGGGGACCTGCCCGTGACGGAGGCCTACCGCACGGCCCTGTCCCTGCCGCACTCCCGCTATCCGGTCACCGGCGAGGGCGGGGACGACGTCCTGGGCTTCGTGCACATCCGGGACCTCGTGGTGGCGGACGAGGACGGGGACGGGACCATCGAGGCCCCGCCGCGGACCCTGCGGGAGATCGTGCGGCCCATCCCGTTCCTGCCGGAGACCAACCACGTGCTCCAGACCCTGCAGCTCCTGCGCAAGGAGGGCCGGCACATCGCGCTGGTGGTGGACGAGTACGGCGGGACGGCGAGCATCGTGACCCTGGAGGACCTCGTCGAGGAGCTCGTGGGGGAGATCTACGACGAGTTCGACGCCGGGATCCGCGAGCACGAGGACACGGTGCTGCGCAAGGGCGAGTCCGTGCTCGTGGACGGGGGGCTCATCATCCAGGAGGTCCCGGAGGAGGCCGGCCTCGTCATCCCCGAGGGCCACTACGAGACCGTGGGCGGGTTCGTGATGGACCGGCTGGGCCGGGTGGCGCGCCCGAGGGACGTCGTCGACGTGGACGGGTACCGGCTCGAGGTCCTGGCGACCGACCGCGCGCGGGTGGAGCGGGTGCGGATCAGCCGGCTCCCGCAGCCGTCGCCGGGGGCTCAGGAGGACGGTCTCCCGTCCTCCTGAGCCCCCGGCGACAGGTCGCGCCGGAGCCCCCGCTGGCGGGTCCCGCGGGTCAGCCGGCCAGATGGGCGGCCAGCTCCTGCGCGGCGTCGTAGCCGTGCTTGACGGCGTTGGAGACCACGGGCGGCAGCGGGTCGGCGGCGGTGCCCGCGGCGACCACGGGCGTCCCGCGGTCCCGGCGCAGCCCGGGCGCCAGGGGCGGACGGGTGCCGGGTCCTCGACAGCGGGCACATGGCCGTGGGCCAGGCCGCCGACGCGTTCGCGCTGATCACCGGGGTGGAACCGGACCGTGCTCGGATGCGCGCCCACTTCCTGGAGCTCCTCCACGCCCAGCAGGGCTGACCCCACCCCACCAGAGGCCGGAGGAAATGGACACGGAAATCTGTGCTATTTTTTCCGGTCCCGCGGGCGCATCCTGGACCTGTCCGAACCAGTGCCGGACCGCCGGGTCCGGCCTCGAGGAACTTCCAGGAGGATCCGTCATGGCCACCACCGAGTTCGTTCCCGTCTCCGACTGTTCCGTGGGGCAGTGCTCGTTCAACCACGACCACGAGTGCAGCGCCCACGCCATCACCGTCGCCGGCTCCTCGGGCCACGCCCACTGCGGGACGTTCATCTCGCTGGGCGCCGACGGGGGGCTGCCGACGGTCCACGCCGAGGTGGGGGCGTGCCAGCGCGGGGAGTGCGTGCACAACTCGCACCTGATGTGCACCGCCCACGACGTGAAGATCGGGGCCGGGGCGGACGAGGCCGACTGCCTCACCTACCAGGCAGCCTGAGCGCGGGGCGAGGTGGACGAGGAGATCCGGCTCAGCGGGGCGGACCACCCGCACGTGCAGATCCCGCGGCTCGGGGAGCTCGACTCCATCTGGGCCCGGCGGATCGTGCTGGCGGCCGTCCTCAGCCTGGTGGCAGGGCTCGTGGCCGGGATCGTGGCCGCCCTGGTGCTGGGGGAGGGCGGCCTCCTCAGCCCGGCCCAGTGGGGGCTCACGGTCGGGGGTGCGGCCCTGCTGCTCGCCGGCCTCGTCCTCTCCCTGACCCGCGCGGACGACGCCCCCCGCAACGACCTCATGGACGCCCGGTCGCGGGCGAGCAAGGGCCTGCGGATGTCGGTGCGCCGCGGCGCGATCCCCCAGGATCCCGCCCTGCGGGAGATGCAGGACTACATGGCCGTGGAGATGGTCCAGTACGCCTGGCCGATCCTGCTGACCGTCCCCGGCATGGCGCTGGTCGTGGCCGCCTTCTTCGTGCCCGTCCCGGCCGTCGTGGTGGCGCTGCTGTTCGTCGTGGTGTGGGCCGCGGTGCGGATCAACGGGTCCGTGGTGGGGCGCCGCTACTACAGGCTGCGCGGTCTCGCCTGAGGGCTCAGCGCCGCGGCAGGCGCACGAGCTCCACGTCGAGGAGCCGGCCGGCCTCGGCCACCGCGGTGAGGTAGGTGCAGAACGGCTGCCGCCGCCGGTCGGTGGGGGAGCCGGGGTTGAGCAGCCGCATCCCGTCCGGGGTGGTGCTGTCCCACGGGATGTGGCTGTGGCCGAACACGAGCACGTCGAGACCGGGAAAGGCCCGGTCCGCGCGGGCCTCCCGCCCGGTGGCGGCGCCCGTCTCGTGGACCATCCCGAAGCGGACGCCGCCGATGGTCTCGCGGGCCACCTCGGGCAGCCGGGCGCGCAGCTCCGGGCCGTCGTTGTTGCCCCACACCCCCACCAGGCGGGCGGCGCGCTCCTCGAGCCGGTCGAGGGTGGTGGTGTCGGTCCAGTCGCCCGCGTGCAGGACCACGTCGGCGGCGTCCACGGCCTGCCACACAGAATCCGGCAGGTCGCGGGCGCGCCGGGGGACGTGGGTGTCGGCGAGCAGGAGCAGCCGGGTCATGCGCTCACCCTCGCACGAGCGCGGCCCCGCCCGGCCCGCGCAGCCGGTCCAGGATCCGGGCGCCCGCCCAGGCGAGGCAGAAGAAGACGATCACCGCGACGCCCAGGAAGTTGAGGTCCACGGCCGCGACGGCGGCGAGCGCCCCGTCGGCGGGCCGCAGCACCTCGGCCAGCACGGAGAGCAAGCTCGTCCCCCCGATCACGAAGGCGAGCACCACCGAGACGGTGGTGACGACGAGGTTGTAGTCCAGCTTCCGGCGGGCGTCGGCCGAGGCCCAGCCGTAGACCCGGTTCATGAGGATGCCGTCGGCGCTGTCGAACAGCGTCATGCCCGCGGTGAAGAGGACGGGCAGCACGAGCACGGCGTACCAGGGCAGGTCCGGGGCCAGGCCGCCGGCCATGACGAACAGGCCGATCGAGGCGGCCGTGTCCAGGCCCAGGCCGAAGAGGAAGCCCACCGGGTACATCCGGGCGGGGCGGTCCACCGCGCGGGTCACCGGGTGCAGCAGCCGGTGCAGGACGCCGCGCTTGTCGAGGTGGGCGTCCAGCTCGGCGGAGTCCACGGCCCCGGTGCGGGCGGCCCGGCGGGCGCGGTGCAGCCGCAGCAGCACGGCGAGGTTCAGGATCCCGGCGGTCACCAGGAACAGCCCGGAGACCGTGCCGCCCCAGAGCCCGGCGGCCTGGCGCAGCCCGGAGCCCTCGTCGGCCAGGCCCCCGGCGAAGACCTCGAAGCCCAGGGCCAGGAGCAGCACGGAGAGCAGGACGACGGAGGAGTGGCCCAGGGCGAACCAGAAGCCGGTGGCCGCGGACTCCCTGCCGCGGGCCATGAGCGAGCGGGTGGCGTTGTCAATCGCGGCGATGTGGTCCGCGTCGAACGCGTGGCGGATGCCCAGGGCGTAGGCGCTCAGGGCGAGCCCCGTGAACAGGCCGGTGCCGGCCGCGCCGGTCCCGGTGCCGAGCACCAGCGCGAGCAGCGCGCCCCACCCGGCCAGGTGGAGGAGGACGACGGCCGCGCCGACCGTCGCGACGCCGTGCCGCCCGGTGGTGGACGGGAGGACGGGGCGGGAGGAGCTCACAGGAGGCCTTTCGCGTCGGGGATGCGGTCGTCGGGGATTCGTCCGTCGGCTGGAGCGCGGTCGTCGTCGGGGCGGGAGGGCGGGAGGGCGCGAGGGGCGGGTGCCCGCCCCTCGCGCGCCGGGTCAGCTCTCCAGCGGGACGCCGTCCTGCTCGGCCTCGTCGAAGAGGGCGTCGATGTGCACCGGGTCCTTGCCCGCCCGCTCGAGCAGGCTGGCGGCCACACCCGACCGGTAGCCGGAGCCGCAGTGCACCCACAGCCGGCCCTCGGGCACCTCGTCCATCCGGGTCAGCAGCTCGTGCAGCGGGATGTTGACCGCGCCGGGGATGTGCGACTCCTCGTACTCGTCCACCCGGCGGACGTCCAGGACGGCCTCGCCCTCGGGCCGCTCGGCGAGCATGCCCTTCCAGTCGACGCGCGGGTAGGAGGAGACGGCCGCGCCCGGGGCCAGCTGCCGGGGGTCCTCGCCGAGGGCGGCGTCGGGGGAGTCGATGCCGATGCGGGAGAGGTCGCGGATCGCGTTCTCGACGTCCTCGCGGGAGCCGACCAGGGTCAGCTGCCGGTCGTAGGGGAAGATCCAGCCCAGGAAGGTGGTGAAGCTGGAGCCGTCGCCGTACTCGAAGCTGATGGTCCCCTTGAGGTGGGTGCTCGAGTAGGCCACGCGGTTGCGCAGGTCCACGACCCACTCGCCGGCCTCGAGGCGGGCCCTGAGCTCCTCGGGGTCGAGGGAGTCGGGCACGGACAGGTCCGGCTCGGCCGGGCCGGCGACGTTGATCGGGCCCATGTGCACGTAGTAGTTCGGGTACGCCGTGAGGTTGGCGATCAGCTCCCGGACGAAGTGCTCCTCGTCGGGGTCGGTGTAGACGTGGTTGGTCTCGATCTGCTCGCCCAGGGTGGACTCGCTCGCCCCCGTGGCCGGGCCGGAGGAGCAGAAGGAGCCGAACCCGTGGGTCGGGTACAGGGCGGCCTTCTCCTCGGCCTCCTCCGCCAGGCGGCGGGCGGAGGCGTACTGGTCGTGGGTCAGGCCCACCATGTGCTCGCGGCCCAGCAGGTCGGTGCGGCCCACGGAGCCGTAGAGGACGCTGCCGCCGGAGAACACGGCCTGCTCGTCGCCGTGCTCGACCACGAAGGAGAGGTGGTGGTGGGTGTGGCCGGGGGTGGCCACGGCCTTGACGGAGAGCTCGCCGACCCGGACGGTCTCGCCGTCGGAGATCGGCGTGCGCTCGAAGGAGACGTCGTCGGCGGCGTTCACGAGGTACTGCGCGCCGTGCTTCCGCGCGTAGACATAGCCGCCGGTCACGTAGTCGTTGTGGATGTGGGTCTCGGCCACGTGGGTGACCTCCACGCCGGCCTTCTCGGCGGCGGCCTCGACCCGGTCGATGTCGCGCTGGGCGTCGATGACGAGGGCGACCCTGCCGTCGTGCACGAGGTAGCTGCGGTCCCCGAGCTGGGGGGTGTCGATGACGGTGACGTCCATGGTGGATTCCTCCTGGTGGCTGCCCTGCGGCGCACCGCGGGGCGTCTTGACGGTATCGGCGGGTTGTTACGGAAGTGTTCCAGGGGCGGGGGCGGCCGTGGCGGCGCCGCGCGCGGCCGTCCCCGCCACGGCTCAGGCCTGCTCGGTGAGGTCGACGGCGGCCACGGGGATCTCCTCCTCGGTGCTCGGTCGCGGTGGTTCTCGGGGGAGGACGGGGGCGGTCAGGCGGTGAGGGGCGTGCGCAGCGGGCACTTCGGGACCGCGAACCAGCAGACGGCCGCGGCCACGCCGGCGGCAGCGGCGGTGATCCCGACGGCGGCCCCGGCCGCGGCGGGCAGCTCCTGGACCAGGACGAAGACGCCCATGGCCAGGACGAACACGCCGAAGCCCTTGCGCAGGGCGGCCTCGGGGATGCGGCCGGCGAGACGGGCGCCGGCGAACGAGCCGGCGACCGCGGCGACGGTCACGGCCCCGACCAGGGCCCAGTCCAGGGAGACCGTGGTGAGGTAGCCGGCGAGCCCGGCGAAGGACTTCATGGCGATGACGACCAGGGAGGTGCCCACGGCCACGGGCATGGACAGCCCGCCCAGCAGGGCCAGGGCCGGGACGACGAGGAAGCCGCCGCCGGCCCCCACCAGGCCGGTGACCAGGCCCACGACCAGGCCCTCGGCGACGACCTTCAGGACCGGCAGCTCGCCGTCGTGGGCCTCGGCGGCGCCGTTCTTGCGGCCGCGGATCATGGCGAGGGAGGTCGCGACCATCATCAGGGCGAAGGCGATCATCAGGACGGTGCCGGGGATGTAGCCGCCGGCCAGGCCGCCGAGGAAGGCCCCGGCCATGCCGGCGACGCCGAAGACGAGGCCGGTGCGCCACTTCACGCGCCTGTTGCGGGCGTGGTTGACAGCGCTGACGGCGGAGGTCACCCCGACGACGAACAGGGAGGCCGCGATGGCCTCCTTGGGGTCCAGGCCCGCGACGTAGGTGAGGATCGGGACGGTGAGGATGGACCCGCCGCCGCCGAGCAGACCGAGCGAGAGCCCGATCAGCACCGACAGCAGGAGGGTCAGTACGAGGGTGACGGTCATGGCGCGTGTCCTTTGCTTCCCGCCGGCCGGGGCGGGGTCGTCAGGCGGTGCAGGGGTGCGGGGCGCGTCGCCGGGCGTTCGTCCTGAGTATGGCAGATACCCCCAGGGGTATTCAAGTACCCCTGGGGGTATGCATCGTCCCGGGTAACGCCCAGGGAGAACGCGGGGGTCCCGCTCTTCCCTTTCACGCTCCGGCGTGCCAACAGTGGACCCGTGAGCGCACGATCCCGATCGACAAGGAGCACGAGCATGAGCTACACCAACGCCGTCGTCGTCCCCCTCTCCTACGAGGAGGCGGTCCGGCGCACGCGCGAGGCGCTCGCCGAGCAGGGCTTCGGCATCCTCACGGAGATCGATGTCCGCGGCACCTTCGAGAAGAAGCTCGGCGCCGAGGCCGCCGAGAACGTGGGCGACTACGTCATCCTCGGGGCGTGCAACCCGTCCCTGGCCAGCAAGGCGCTCGCCGCGGAGCCGGAGATGGGTGCGCTGCTGCCCTGCAACGTGGTGGTGCGCCGCGGCAAGGACGCCGACAGCACGACCGTCGAGGCCATCGACCCGCAGACCATGGTCCAGCTCAGCGGCACGCCCGCGATCCAGGAGGTCGCCGACGACGCCGGGACCCGCCTCCGGGCCGCCCTCGCCGCCATCGGCGCCGAGCCCGCAGGCGGCCGGCCGCAGTAGCGCACCACCCCGCACCCGTTCCCACCCCGATCAGGAGGCACACCCCATGACCACCGACATCACCGGCAAGAAGGTCGCGTTCGTCGCCACCAACGGCGTCGAGGAGCCCGAGCTGGCCGAGCCCTGGAAGGCGGTGAAGGAGGCCGGCGGCACGCCCGTGCTGCTGTCCTCCGAGAAGGGCAGCATCACCGCGCTGCGGGGCGACTGGGACCGCGGCGGCAGCTACGAGGTCGACGGCACCCTCGCCGACGCGAAGGCGGCGGACTTCGACGCGCTGGTCCTGCCCGGCGGCACCCTCAACGCCGACAACATGCGCGTGGAGGACGACGCGCTGCGGCTCGTGAAGGAGTTCGACGCCGCCGGCAAGCCCATCGCCGCCATCTGCCACGCCCCGTGGATCCTGCTGGAGGCCGGGCTGGCGAAGGGCAGGCGGCTCACGTCGTACCACTCCCTGGCCACCGACCTGAAGAACGCCGGGGCGGACTGGGCGGACGAGGAGGTCGTCGTCGACGGCCGGCTCGTCACCTCCCGCAGCCCCCGGGACCTCAAGGCGTTCAACCGCGAGATGCTCAGGATGATCGCGGGCTGACCGGGCCGTTCCCGCCCCTGGCCGATCCACCCTCCCGAGGGGTCTTCTTCTGCGCAACCGCACGCCGAGGGGGCGCTGCCGAACGGACATCGCAGTCGATTCCGTTCGGCAGCGCCCCCTCGCTGCTGTGGGGTGGCGGAACCCGACCCCTCGCGAGGGCAGCGCCACGGCAGGGCTCAGGCCAGCAGGTCCCGCCGGCGGAACCCGGCGGCGGCGGCCCCCACCAGGGCCACCGCCGCCGCGGCCAGACCCAGCGGGGGAGCGGCGTCCCAGTCCTCGGACGGCACGAGCGGCGTCAGCCGGACGGGTGAGAGCTCGGCCGCCCACTCCGGCATGTCCAGGAGCACCCCGAACCACGAGACGAACACGACGTACGCCACCACCGCCCAGCTGAGGGCGGCGGCGCGGGGGACGACGCCCACCAGCGCGGCGGTGAGCCCGGCCACCGCGAGCACGGCCGGCAGGTAGGCCAGCGCCGCGAGGGTGAGCTCCCCGATCCATCGTGCCTCGCCCGTGGTCGCGGTGACGCCTGCGCCCAGCGCCGCCCCCGACAGCGCGAGGGCCAGCAGGGCCTGCACGCCGACGACGGCGCACCAGCCCAGGAACCAGCGCGGCCGGGACACCCCGGCGCCCAGGACCAGGGCCGTCCGCCCGGACTCCTCCTCCCCGCGCAGCCGCAGCACCCCGGAGACGGCGAAGGCGGTCACGCCGAGCACGAGGTAGGACAGCGTCGCGGCGGCGAAGGACTCGGTGAGCGCGTCCACGTCCATGGCCAGCCACTCCGTGATGAGGGGGATGTCCTCGAGGCTGTCCTCCAGCGAGTCGGCCAGCGAGCCGAAGGCCAGGCCGAACAGGACCAGCCCGGCCGCCCAGCCCGTGAACGTGCCGTGCAGCAGACGGCGGGCCAGGCCCGTGACGGAGAGCAGGGACGCCGGGGCGGCCGCGGGCCCCGGCCGGGCGTGGCGCAGCCCCGCGCCCAGGTCGCGGCGCTGGGCCAGCCCCACGGCCCCTGCGAGCAGGAGGACGGCCAGCGCCGCCGAGAGGAGCAGGGGCCACCAGCGCAGCTCGACGTACAGCCGGGTCTGCTGGGCCCACGCGAGGGGGGAGAACCAGGACAGCCACGAGCCCCTGGGCTCGATGACGTCACCGATGCCGCGCACCAGGAACGCCGCCCCCAGCACGGCCATCGCCATGCCGGAGGCCGTCCGGGCGTGCTCGGTGAGCTGGGCGGTCACCGCGGCCACGGCGCCGAACACGAGCCCGGTCAGCGCGGTCGCGACCCCCCAGGCCAGCGCGTCGGCCCCGCCGAGTCCCGCCGCGACGAGCCCCGCCGTGACGGCGGCCCCGACCGCCGCGTCCGCCACGGCGACCGCCGCGAGCGCGGCCGTGGCCGGGGCGAAGCGGCCCACCGGCAGGGCGCGCAGCACCTCGAGCCGGCCCGACTCCTCCTCCGCGCGCACGTGCCGGCTCACGAGCAGGACGCTCATGATCGCGGTCGCCACGAGCACCGACAGGCTCAGCTCGTTGACCGTCATGGCGCCGAGCGTGTAGTCGTCCACCCCGAAGGCCGGGCCGGTCATCATCACGGCCGAGGGGTTGTCCAGCAGGGTGGCCCGGGCCTGGCGCGACTGGCCGTCGGGGAAGGTGGTCTCCAGGGCCAGCACGGTCGCCCACACGGTCCCCCCGAGGGCGAGGACCCAGACGAGGATCCGCAGCCGGTCCAGCCGGAGGTTCAGCAGGAACAGCCGCCGGGTGCCGGTCCACGGGTCGGCGGTGCGCCGGGGGCGGGGCGCGGAGCCGGGGGCGGCCTCGTCGGCGGGGCGCAGGGCCGTGGCGCTCACCGGGACGCCGTCTCCGCCGCCGGGCGCTCCCCGTAGTGGCGCAGGAAGAGCTCCTCGAGCGAGGGCGGCGTGACCGTGAGGTTCTGCACGTCCAGGTCGGCCAGCACCCGCAGGACCTCGCCGACGCGGGCGTCGTCGACGTCGAAGGCGACCCTGCCGTCCGCGTGCACCAGGTGGTGGACGCCGGGCACGTCCGCCAGCCGGGCGGCGTCCGTGCGCGTGGTCGCGGTGACGGCGGAGCGGGTGAGGTGGCGCAGCTGGGCCAGCGTCCCGCTCTCGACGTCCTTCCCGCTGCGGATGATGGTCACGGTGTCGCACAGCTTCTCGACCTCGGCCAGGATGTGGCTCGAGAGCAGGACGGTGCTGCCCCGGTCGGTGAGCCGGCGGATCTCGTCGGTGAACACGGCCTCCATGAGGGGGTCGAGGCCCGAGGTCGGCTCGTCGAGGAAGTACAGCTCGGCCTCGGCGCTCAGGGCAGCGACCAGGGCCACCTTCTGCCGGTTGCCCTTGGAGTAGCTGCGCGCCTTCTTGGTGGGGTCGAGCTCGAAGCGCTCGATCAGCTCGTCGCAGCGCCGGCGGCGTCGTCGTCCCCCGCGGACGTCCGTGAGGAGGTCGATGATCTCCCCGCCGGTCAGGCCGGGCCACAGGTTCGTGTCCCCGGGGACGTAGGCGGTGCGGCGGTGGATCTCGACGGCGTCCGCCCAGGCGTCCCGGCCCAGCACCCTCGCGGTGCCGTCCTCGGCCCGGAGCAGGCCGAGCAGGACCCTGATCGCGGTGGACTTCCCGGAGCCGTTCGGTCCCAGGAAGCCGGCCACCTGGCCGGCGCGGACCGTGAGGTCGAAGCCGTCCAGCGCCCGGGTGCTGCCGAAGGTCTTCACGAGCCCACGGGCCTCGATGACCGGGGTGTCCATGGGGTGCTCCTGACGGGTCGGTGCGGGCGCCTTCTCTCACGCTAGGCACGGCTCCCGCAAGGGACAAGAGACGCGCCGCCGTAACAGACGGGTATCCGTCGCCGCCGCCTACCTCGCCGCTCGGCGCCCGTGCCAGGCTGTGCCCAGGACCGGGAACGGAGGACGTCGTGGAAGATCGGAAGAACGTGGTCGCCGGAGCGCACGCCGCCGCCGCGGCGGCGCGCCCGCGCGGGGCGCAGCCGTGGTGGTCGCGCACCACGGCGCTGCTGGGGCTCCTCCTGGCGCTGGGGGTGGGCTTCGTCCTGGCCGGCCTCGTGGCCCGGGGCGAGGGGATGTGGCGCACGGTGGTGGTGGACGCGGGCTTCACCCTCGTGACCGTCTCGATCGTGGGGCTGGTCCTCGACAGCGCGCTGGCGCAGCTGCGCGCCCGCCTCGACGCCCGTCCCGCCAAGGCGCCGGCCCGGAGCTCCGCCGCCCCCGCCGGCGGGAGCCAGGGACTCGACGGCGTGCGCGAGGAGGTGGACCTCGTCCAGCTGCTCAAGGACGTCCGGCCCGGCCAGGAGCTGTGGTGGATGGACACGTTCCCCCTCACCTTCGCCGGGGACCTCGACGCGATCCACCGGGCGCTGTGCTCGGGCGTGCGGATCCGGCTGCTCGTGCTGGAGCCCCGCTCGCCCTCGCTGACCTACCGGCTCCGGGAGATCCGCCAGCACTACGGGCTCTCGCCGATGGACCTCCGGCGCAGCTTCGATACGCTGTGCAGCCAGCTGCGGGTGCTGGCGGAGGTGGACGCCAGCGTGGTGGACAACCTGGAGGTCCGCGCCTACGACGGCCTGCCCGGAGCGCCCATGTACCTGGTCCTGGGCGAGAACCGGTCCGACGGCGAGCGCAGCGGCGAGGTGCTGCGGGCCCTCAGCAGCTACTACCTGCTGGACGCCAGCCAGGACATGCCCTACATCGAGTGGCGGGCCGGGGCCTTCGCGGACCGCCTGCGCGACTACTACGAACACCAGTGGAACGGCGCCCACGTGGTCTTCCCCCTGGAGAACGGGGACCGCAAGGTCTCGACCGTCCACACCGGCAACATCCCGACCACGCAGCGGGTCGGCGGGGCGTAGCAGGGGGCTGCCGCAGACCGGCATCGGGGCGGCCGGTCCGGGCCGGGTCACGGATCCGTCTCGGCCGCTGTGCAGGACCGCGGCGCGGACTACCGTGGAACCCTCTGAGGAGGAGTCATGACCGTGTGGACCGACAGGAACGGGTGGCGCAGGGCGCTCGCGATCGGCATCCTGCCGTTCGCCGCCCTCGGCGTCGCCGGGTGCGACAACACCGAACCGGCCGACGGCGGCGGTGAGGAGCAGGAGATGGACGGCGAGCAGGAGGACGACTGAGCCGGGCCGGTGCGGTGCCGCCCGGCCGGAGGTGATCCGCGGCGGCGGGGGCTGCCACGCCCCCGCCGCCGCGATCCGTCAGGGGTGCTGGACGCCCTCCCCGGCCAGGACCGCGCGGTAGCCCTCCCGGTAGGTGGGGTACGCGAGGACGAAGCCGGACTCCCGCAGCCGGCGGTTGGACAGCCGCTTCGAGCCCCGCGGGCGGGCGTCGTCCTCCGCGGTGTCCACCGGGGGCAGCGGCAGGCCGAGCTCTCCGGCCAGGAACTCGAGGACCTCGCGCTCGGGCGCCGGCTCGTCGTCGGTGCCGAGGTACAGGGTCAGGGGCTGGGCCTCCATGGTCAGGAGGTGGACGACGGCCGCGGCGGCGTCGTCGCGGTGGATGCGGTTCGTCCACGCGGCGCCGCCCTGCGTGCTCCCGGAGCGCGCCTTGTCGATCAGCCGCGTCCGGCCGGGGCCGTAGATGCCGGACAGCCGCAGCACGGTGCCGTGGGGGAAGTGCTCGTGGAAGATCTCCTCGGCCTCCAGCAGCACGCGGGCCGTGTCGGTGGAGGGGGCGACGGGGGTGTCCTCGGTGACCCACTCGCCGTCGGGGTTCGCGCAGACCGCGGTCGAGGAGATCAGCACCGCGCGGCGCGGGAGGGAGCCGGCCTCGAGGACGCCGGTGAGCAGGTTCCGCAGGCCGTCGACGTACGCCGCGCGGTAGTCCTCGGGGCTGCGCCCGTCCGCGGCCGTGGCGACGACCAGGAGCTCGATGTCGCCGGGCAGCTCCGGCACCTCCGTGCTCAGGTCCACGGACAGGCCGGTCAGGGGCTGCGGCAGCAGCTCCGCCCTCCGGCGCAGCCCCACCACCTCCCGGCCCTGCTCGGCGAGCCGCAGCCCGATCTCCGTGCCCAGATCTCCGCATCCCGCGATGACGACGCTCATGCCGCTCATTCTCGCACCGCCCCGTCCCGGCGCACGTCATGCGCGGCCCGCCGTTCCCTCCGCGCCCGGCCCGGCGTAGGTTGGGGGCGCGGTGCCGGAGCCTCGCGGCCGATCGGCGCCCCGGGCCCGAGCGGTCCGCCGGCCGGAGCACCCGTGCGTGGAGGAGCCGACGCGCACCAGGAAGGAGAACGACGATGACGTGGTACCGGAAGGACGTGGAGGAGCTCCCCGCCGAGGTCTGCTGGGACCTGCTGGGCGCGGCCGGGATCGGCCGCCTGGCGGTGGTGGTGGACGACCAGCCGGAGATCTTCCCGGTCAACTACGCGGTCGACCACGAGACGGTCGTTTTCCGCTCCGGGGAGGGGACGAAGACGGCCGCAGCGGCGGAGCAGGCGCCGGTGGCCCTCGAGGTCGACGGCTACGACGACGCCACCTCCCGGGCCTGGAGCGTGGTCGTCAAGGGCCGTGCCCAGCCCGTGCTGCGGGGCCACGAGCTGATGAACGTCCTCGAGCTGCCGCTGTTCCCGTGGCAGGAGGGGTTGAAGGACAAGTTCGTCCGGATCGTCCCCGCCGCGGTGACCGGCCGGCGCTTCTCCGTGGCCGACCCGGAGGTCTGGAACTCCTCGGTGGCGGGCGGCCGGCGGACGCCGTCGGGGTCGGCGGCCTGGGCGGAGGCCGGCGACCCGGACCTGCCGTGACGTGCCGGGCGTGAGCCCGTGCCCCGGGCCGTGTCGGGTCGCGGTGCGCGCCCGTGCCGGTCAGTAGGGTGAGGGCATGGCACCGCGCACCGTCTACACCGTCGGGCACTCCACCCGCTCCGCCGAGGAGTTCGTGGAGCTGCTGCGGGAGTTCGGCGTGCAGGAGCTCGTGGACATCAGGACCGTGCCGCGCTCGCGGACCAACCCGCAGTTCAACCTCGACCAGCTGCCGGGCACCCTCGCGGCGGCCGGCATCGGGCACACCCACTGCAAGGGGCTGGGTGGCCTGCGCCCGACGTCGAAGGACTCGGTCAACACCGCCTGGCGCAACGAGTCCTTCCGCGGCTACGCGGACCACATGCAGACCGACGAGTTCCGGGCCGCGCTGGCCGAGCTGGAGTCGCTGGCCGAGGAGCGGACCGTCGCCGTCATGTGCGCGGAGGCGGTGTGGTGGCGCTGCCACCGCTCGCTCGTGGCCGAGGCCCTTCTCGTACGCGGGCACGACGTGCAGCACATCATGGGCCCCGGCAAGCTCACCCCGGCCACGCTGCGGGACTTCGCCGTGGTCGACGGAGACCGGATCACCTACCCAGGAGGATGACGATGCACCACCTGAACGAGATCGCCCTGCAGCACCTCAACGAGGCCCGCCACAACAAGCACGGCCGCAGCGCGGAGCAGCTGCTGCACCAGAAGGTCCTCCGGCAGACCCTGATGGCGCTGAAGGAGGGGGCGGAGCTCGCCGAGCACAGCGCCCCCTACGCCGGCAGCCTCCAGGTGCTGCACGGGAGGATCCGGGTCCGGTCGGGCGAGACCGTGGTGCTCGAGGCAGGCCACCTCCACCCCGTCCCGCAGGAGCGGCACTCCGTGGAGGCGCTGGAGGACGCGGTGTTCCTGCTGACCACCGTGACCGGCGTCGAGAGCGCCGCGGAGTAGACACCGGCCGCGATCCTGCGCGGCGATTCCGTGCTGCGATTCCGTGCTGCGATTCCGTGCTGCGAGGGGTCGCTTCCGGATCCCTGCCGGCGCCGAGGGGTCGCGTGCCGACGGTACAAGGCACTCATTCCGTCATCACACGACCCCTCGTTGCGAGCGAGCGCTGATGGCGACCTCTCGGCGTGGGTGGACGCGGCGCGCGCCGCTACGCCTGGAGGCTCATCCGCTGGGCGATGTCGGCCCGCAGCGCCTTCTTGTCGATCTTGCCGACCTTGGTGGTGGGGATCTCGTCGACGACGACCACCTTCTCCGGGATCTTGTACGCCGCGACCCCTGCCTTCTTCAGGTGCTCCTGGACCTGCTCGAGGGTCAGGGGGTCCTCGCCGGCCATCTGGGCGTAGAGGCAGACCTTCTCGCCCAGCACCGGGTCCGGCATGGAGACCGCCGCGACGATGGACAGGCCCGGGATCTGGTAGACGAGGGACTCGATCTCCTCGGCGGAGACCTTCTCCCCGCCCCGGTTGATCATGTCCTTGTCCCGGCCCTGCACGATCAGGTTGCCGTCCGGGCGGCGCTCCACGATGTCCCCGGAGGCGTACCAGCCGCCCTCCTCGAAGGACTTGGCGTTGGCCTCCGGCGCGGCGTAGTAGCCGCGCGGGGTGTAGGGGCCGCGGGTGAGGATGGCGCCCGGGGTGCCGTCCGGCAGGTCCTCGAGCAGCGCGTCCACGATGCGGATCTCGTCGGCGGGGGAGACCGGCCGCCCCTGCGTGGTGCAGACGACCTCCTCCGGGTCGTCCAGGCGGGTCATGTTGATCAGCCCCTCGGCCATGCCGAACACCTGCTGGAGGGTGCACCCCAGGACCGGCCTGACGCGCCGCGCCAGCTCGTCGGGCATCCGGGAGCCGCCGACCTGCAGCACCTGGAGGGTGCCGAGCTGGTCGGTGCGGTGCTCCTCCTGGTGCTCGATCCACTTCTGCGCCACCGCCGGCACCACCGCGGTGATGGTCACGGCCTCCTGCGCGATCACGGGGAAGGCCCTGGCGGGGTTGGGGGACGGGAGGGTGACCACGCGGGCGCCGAGGAACAGCGCCCCGAGCACGCCGGGGCAGGCCAGCGGGAAGTTGTGGCTGACCGGCATCGACACCAGGTACACGGAGTCCTCGGTCAGCCCGGCCACCGCGGAGCACGCCCTGATGTTGTAGGCGTAGTCGTTGTGGGTGCGGGTGATGAGCTTGGGCAGGCCCGTGGTCCCGCCGGAGAGCAGGAACAAGGCCGGGTCGGTGCCCGCCGGGGCGGCGGCGTCCAGCCGGGCGCGGGCGCCGGCCGGGTCCTCCCCGGGTCGCAGGAGCTCCTCGAGGCCGACGTTGCCCTCGCGCGGGACGCCCGAGACCAGGGTCCACTCCAGGGTCGGGACCTCGGGGCGCAGCTCGTCGGCGAGCTCCTGGTAGTCGAAGCCCTTGATCTCGTCGGCGGCGACGATCGCGCGGGCCTCGGCGAGGTTGCCGAGGAAGCGCAGCTCGTACCGGCGGTGGGCCGGCAGCGCCATGACCGGGATGATCCCGGCGCGGAAGCAGGCCAGGGTGAGGACCACGAACTGCCAGCCGTTGGGCAGCACGACGAGCACGCGGTCGTCGCGCCGCAGGCCCAGGCCGAGCAGGCGCTCGGCGGCGGCGTCGGCCCGGTCCACGAGTTCGGCGTAGCTCATGCGGGTCCCGTCGGCGCCGTCGACGACGGCGGTGCGGTCGGGGAACCTCTGGGCGGCCTCGTGGACCCAGGCGCCCAGGGGCCTGTCCTCCCAGTACCCCTCGGCGCGGTATCGCTCCGCGTCCTCGGCGGGCCAGGGGACGGTGCCTTCACTGCTGTGCTTGACCATCTGGTTCATTCCTCCTCGGTGGGAACTTCGGTGGCGACGATCACGGCGTCCAGGGCGACGAGGCCGTCCGCCGTCAGTCGCAGCGGGTTGATCTCGATCTCGGCGATGCCGGGGTCGGCGGTCAGTGTGGCCCCCAGGGCGGCCAGGACGTGGGTGAGCTGGTCGACGTCGACGCTCGGGCCGCCGCGCCAGCCGCGCAGCAGGGCCTTGCCGGCCAGCTCGTCGATCATCGATCCGGTGGCGCCCGCGCTCAGCGGCGCCGCGCGCAGGGCGACGTCGGCCAGGGCCTCGGCGGCCGTGCCGCCCAGGCCCAGGAGCACGACCGGGCCGAAGACCGGGTCGCGACGGGCTCCGACGACGAGGTCGATGCCGGACGGCGCCATCTCCTCGAGCAGGTACTCCTTCGCCCCGGCCCGGTCGAGCGTGACCAGGGCCTCGTCGAGCTGGGCTTCGGTAGCGATCCCGAGGTGCACGCCGCCGATCTCGGTCTTGTGCAGCACCGCGGCGTCGACGAGCTTCACCGCGACGGGCGTCCTCAGGGACCTGAAGGCGGCCCGGGCCGCCTCGCGGGTCCCGGCCCGGGCACGGGCCGGGACGGGGATGCCGGCGGCCTCGAAGAGGTCCTTGGCCTCGGCCTCGTCCCACGGGCCGGTGCCCGCGGAGATCGGCGGGGCCGCCACGGCCGCCCGGCCGAGGCCGTGCTGGGCGCGGGCGTCCCGGACCAGGGCCGCGAGCCCGCGGGCCAGGGCGGTGGGCCCGGTGACGACGGGCAGGCCCCGCTGGGCACCGGCGGCGACGGCGGCGGCCGTCCCCTCCGGCGGGCCGTCGACGGCGATCAGCGCCGGGGTGCCGGCCAGCCCGGCCTCCTCGACGGCGGCGGGGAGGTCGACCACGGGCTCGAGGATCCCGTACAGGCCCACGGCCTGGATGCCGGGGTCGGCGGCGACGGCCCGGACGACCTCGGGGAACTCCGGCCCGGGACGGCCGGTGTCCACGGGATTGGCCTGGAAGGTCAGCGGCGGCAGCAGCTGCGACAGGGCCGAGACCGTGGCACCGGTGAGCCGGGGCACGGTCACGTCCGCGCCGGCGAGCTGGTCGGCGACGATCAGCCCCGGACCGGCCTGGCCGGTGATCAGCCCGACGCCCGGATCGGGGTGGGCGGGGATGCGGGTGCGGGACAGGGCGACGGCGGCGTCCACCAGCTCCGTCTCGTCGCCGACGAGGACCGCTCCGCACTGGCGCAGCACCGAGCGGCTGGTCCGCCAGGACGTGGCCAGCGCCCCGGTGTGGGACTGCGCGAACTCGGCCACGTCGTTCTTCCCGATCACCAGGGCCACGACGGGTTTGACCGCGGAGGCACGCCGGATCGCCTCCATCATGCGCGGCCCGTCGGCGACGGTCTCGATGTGCAGGGCGATGACCGCGGTGTGCCGGTCGGCGGCGAGGTGGTCGATCACGTCGGGGGCGGTGACGTCGATCCCGGCGCCGAGGCCGACGCCGAGGCTGACCCCGACGCCGGCCTGCTGCAGCCGGAAGGAGACGGCGTGGTTGACCCCGCCGCTGGAGGAGACCACGCCGATCCGCCCCGGCGCGATGGAGGACACGCCGGGAACGAAGCTGGCCCGCAGCCCGAGGCGGGGGACGAAGAACCCGGAGGTGTTGGGGCCCAGCAGACGGATGCCGGTCTCCCCGAGCACCTCGGCGACGTCCTGCTGGTGCTGCACGCCGGGTCCGCCGACCTCGGCGAAGCCGCCGGCGCACACCAGGGCGGCCTGCACGCCGGCGGCCGCGGCCTCGCGGAGGGTGGCGGCGGTGACGGCGGCCGGGACGCAGAGGACGGCCAGGTCGAGCGGGGCCTCGAGGGCCGCAGCGGCGGCCCCGAGACCGGGGTGCATCCCCTCGGCCCGGGGGTTCACCAGGGCCAGCGGCGCGTCGTAGGAGGACAGGGCCTCGGCCATGACCGCCCCGAGCTTGCCGGGGGTGGCGGAGGCGCCGACCACGGCGATCCCGCGCGGGGCGAACAGGGCCTCCAGGCCCGTGCGGGCCCGTGCGGCGGTGGCGGGGGCGCTCATCGGGCACCTCCCACGGCCACGGCACCGGCGTTCTCGGCCCCGACGCCGGCGCCCACGGCCACGGCGTCGGCACGGCCCGAGAGGATCGCGGTGGCAGCGGCGTCCTCGTCGGCGGCCTCGAGCAGCACCGTGGTCAGACCGCGGCCGAGCCGGGCCTCCTCGGAGACCAGCCGCCGGGTCAGCTCGGTGCCGCCGCGCACGACCGCCGCCCCGGAGGACGGCAGCTGCGCGAAGGCGGCGGCCAGGCCGGCCTCGTCCGCCGGGGCCTCGACCACGGTGACGTCCGGGGCGTCCAGGGGCACGGTCGCGGTGCCGTCGGTCAGCCCGTCGGCACCGGCGGAGAGCAGACGGCCCGCGAACTCGACGCCGTCGACGGTCAGCGGGGTGCGCAGCGGGTCGGTGCCGTGGCGGCGCAGCCACTCCTGCTCCACCGCGGCGACCAGCTGCGGGTCGCGCCGGCGGATCTTCTCCCGGGGAATGGAGCGGGAGAAGAAGTGGAAGGTGAACTGCAGCGGGTCCAGGGCGTTGTGGTAGCGGCCGAAGTGCTCCCACCAGCTCAGCGACGGACGGGCGGCGTCCTGCACCTTGGCGACCTCGGGCTTGCGCTCGGCCTCGTAGTTGGCCAGCGCCGTGGGCAGGTCGTCCGGGTGGGCGGCGACCTCCCGGGCCAGGACGATGGAGTCCTCCATGGCCATCTTGGTGCCCGAGCCCACGGAGAAGTGCGCGGTGTGGAGGGCGTCCCCGACGAGGACGACGTTGTCCTTGTACCAGTGCTGGGTGCTGCGGGTGCGGAAATTGCCCCAGCGGGAGTTGTTGACCACGATCTCGTGGCCCTGCAGGTCCGGCGCGAACAGCTTCTGCAGGTACTCCTTGGACTTCAGGTCCGAGGTGCCCGGGGGCTGGGTGGTGTCGAACTCGTCGAGCCCGGCGTTGCGCCAGGTCTGCTCGTCGGCCTCCACGATGAAGGTCGAGAGCTCGTCGCTGATGGGGTAGGCGTGGGCGGCGAAGTTGCCGTGCTCGTTCTGCCGGTGCACGAAGGTCAGCCCGTCGAACATGTAGGTGGTGCCGAACCAGATGAACTTCGCGCTGGCCTCGACCGCCTCGTGGCCCAGGACCTCCTCGCCGATCTGCCGGCGGGTGAGCGAGTTGGCGCCGTCGGCGGCGACCACCAGGTCGTAGCCGGCCAGCTCGGCCAGGTCCGGGACGAAGGTGCCGAAGCGCAGGTCCACCCCGGCCTCCTGCGCCTTCTCCTGCAGCAGCGCGAGCAGTGTCCTGCGGTGGATGGCGGCCATGCCGTTGCCCTCGAACGCGTGCCGTTGGCCCTTGAGCCAGACCTGGATGGCGTCCCAGTGCCGGCCGTGGTCGGCGAGGGCGTCGTTGAGCACCGGGTCGGCCTCGTTGATCCGGCGCAGCGTCGCGTCGGAGAACACCACCCCGAAGCCGAAGGCGTCCGTGGCCTGGTTGCGCTCGAACAGCACGACCTCGGCCTCCGGAAGCCGGCGCTTGAGCAGGGTGGAGAAGAACAGGCCGCCGGGTCCTCCGCCGATGCACGCGACACGGATCGTCATGGTGGGTCACTCCCTCGTGTTGATGGTCTCGATGTGGTCGAGGTCTCCAGCAAATAGTAACAACAGATATGTGTTTCACGGAAGAGTGTTACTTGAAAGGAGTGGGGCTTCCGGTCCGCTGGGAGTCCGCCAGGACGGCCGACACGTATTCGGTCGCCGCGCCGGCGAGCGCCTGGTGGGCACGGACGAACAGCTCGTAGGCGGTGTCGCCCGGCCAGTCGTCGGGTTGGAGCGCCGTGGGTAGCTGCGGGTCGCGGAAGGGGAAGCGGCGGTAGGCCGAGACCAGCCGCACCCGGGCGACCAGGGCCTCCTCGGGGGCGAGGCCCTGCGCCCCGCCCTCGGCCCACTGCCGGCACTCGTCGACGAACAGCCGGTAGTCCCGAGACAGGTCCTCCAGATCCCAGCACTGCCGGGCCAGGCGGCGGTCGCGCTCCAGGGAGCCGGTGGACATCAGCACCACGTGGACGTTCTCGTCCCGGTCGCAGTCCAGTGCGGCGCACATGCGCTCCCGCACGTCCCGCGGGGCCACCCACGTGGTGGGGGTGAGCTGGCCGAAGCCCTCCCAGGACAGCATCTTCTTGAGCTGCTCCCGGTCCGCCCGCCGGGACTCCGGGATCTGGTAGATCACCATCGTCCACTGCCCCGCCCAGGGGGACCGCGAGGGGGCGAAGATGCGCGCGCGCCCCTCGTCGAGCACCTCGAGGAGCCGGGGGGTCGCCGAGTAGCTCATCTCCCGGCCGTGCCGCTCGGTCTCCACCCACCCGTCCTTGCGCATGCGGGAGAGGGTGACCCGCGTGGTGGCGGGCTCGACGCCGAACAGCTCCAGGAGGTGGGTGAGCTGTCCGAGGCGGATGCTTCCTCCCGTGTAGCGGACGTAGTCCCCGAAGAGGTCCATCACGAGGTCCTTGGGGCGCATCCCCGTCTCCTTCCCGTCGGTGTGGGTCGAATGCCTGAGCACACCCTCTTGTGAAACAGATCGTCGTGTGTTCACATCTTAACTGTTACATATTCTTCCGATGCTCGGCGACGTGCCGAGGCGTCGACACTCCCCGAGGAGCTCCTCATGAACGTTTCGCCGACAGCCCTGGCGCCCACCGGGTCAGGAGGGCAGGGGCCGGCCGACGGCGCCCGGCCGCGGAAGTCCGCCGCCCTGGTCATTCTGCTCTGCTTCGTGTCCATCGTCTTCGACGGGTACGACCTGGTCGTCTACGGGGCCATCGTCCCCTCCCTGCTCAAGTACGAGGCCTGGGGGCTCACGCCCGTGGAGACCGGCGCCTACGGCAGCTACGCGCTGGCCGGCATGTTCATCGGCGCCATCCTGGTCGGCTACCTGACCGACGTCGTGGGCCGGCGCAAGGTGCTCCTGGTGTCCATCACGATGTTCTCGATGCTCATGGTGGCCACCGCGCTGGCGCCGAGCCCGGAGCTGTTCGGGCTCTTCCGCTTCCTCGCCGGCCTGGGCCTGGGCGGGGTCATCCCCACGGCCATCGCCGTGACCGTCGAGTTCTCCGCGCCGCACCGGCGCAACTTCAACAACGCCCTCATGTTCTCGGGCTACGCGGTGGGCGGCATCCTCGCCGCCCTGCTGGCGATGCTCCTGCTCGGCTCCATCGGCTTCCGCGGCATGCTCGGCATCGGCGGGCTCCCGCTCATCACCGTCGTGCCGCTGCTGTTCTTCCTGCTCCCCGAGTCCCCGGCCTACCTGCGCGCCCGCGGACGGCACGAGGAGGCCGCGCAGGTGGTGCGGGACTACGGCCTGCACGCTCCCGAGGACGAGGCCCCCGCAGCGTCGCCGGCGTCGGCGGACGCTCCGGCTCGGACGCAGAACCGCCTCCGGACGATCCTCTCGGGCCGCTGGGCGGCGGCCACCCTGCTGTTCTGCCTGGCGGGCATCGCGGGCCAGACCCTCGTGTACGGCCTCAACACGTGGATGCCGCAGCTGCTCATCCTCGCCGACTACTCCTTGACCTCGTCCCTGAGCTTCCTGCTCACCGTCAACATCGGCGCCGTGCTCGGGGTCGTCGTGTCCTCCCGGCTGGCGGACGCGTTCGGGCCCCGGCCCGTGACCGCCTTCTCGTTCTTCTCCTCGGGGGCGGCGCTGCTGCTCATGGGCACCGGGATCATGCCGCTGTGGGCCATGTACCTGCTCGTGGCGGTCGTGGGCTTCGGCTCCATCGGCGCGCAGATCCTGGTCAACGGCTTCGTGGCCACGTACTTCACCGACGCCACCCGTGCCACGGCTCTCGGCGTGACGCTCGGGATCGGACGGATCGGCGCCGTCCTGGCGATCGCCGGCGGCGGGGTGCTGGTGGCCTCGCAGCTCGGGAACTTCGTGAACTTCTCCGTCTGGTCGATCGCCGCCCTCGTCGGGATCCTGGCCGTCCTGGCCGTTCCGCGGAAGAAGGCCGACCGGGTGACCGCGACGCGGTGACGTCCGCCGCGAGGGGTCGTGTCCTGTGACCCGCTGAGGCCGAGGGGTCACTTCCGGTCTCTCGCTCACGCCGAGGGGTCGTGTGCTGACGGTATGGGTGGTTCATGCCGGCGGCACACGACCCCTCGGCGCCGGCCTGTGCAGGCAACGACCCCTCGTTGCCGGTAAGTGCGGATCACGACTCCTCGGTGCGGGAGGGTTCAGCGCGGGGGAGTGCCGTGCGGAGCCCAGCGTCCGGAGATCAGCGGCGGCCCAGCTGCTTCTCCCTGCGGTGGGCGATGAACACCCCGGAGAGGGCGACCATCAGCATCATCGCGGCGATCAGCGCGAGCAGCCACGCGCCGTCGAGCAGCGCCACCACCATGAGGATCAGGGCGATCGCGGACAGCAGGATCTGGAAGAGCAGCACTGGGGGACCTCCGGGACGGGGACAGGAACCGCACCGACGCTACCGCAGTCCGCCTGCGCGCCGCCGGGGGCGCCGCATTCCCGGTTTCGCCCAGCGCGTGAGCGGTTCTCAGGCGGACGGGACGGGTCTAGCGTCGGGGAGGAACGAGATCATCCCCTCAGCACTCAGAAGGAGCACCCCCATGTCCCACGTCACCATCATCGGCGGCCACGGCAAGGTCGCCCTCATCCTGGCGCAGCTGCTCCAGACCGGCGGCAACGACGTGACCAGCATCTTCCGCAACCCCGACCACACCGACGACGTCGAGAGCACCGGCGCGACGGCCGTGGTCGCCGACGTCGAGAAGCTCTCCGTCGACGAGATCGCCGAGCTGCTGCGGGGCCAGGACGCCGTGGTGTGGAGCGCCGGTGCCGGCGGCGGCAGCCCCGAGCGGACCTGGGCCGTGGACCGGGAGGCCGCGATCCGTGCGATCGACGCCGCCGAGAAGGCCGGCGTGAAGCGCTTCGTCATGGTCTCCTACCTCGGGGCCGGGCAGGACCACGGCGTCCCGGAGGACGACCCCTTCCACACCTATGCCCAGGCGAAGGCCGACGCCGACGACCACCTCCGCGCCTCCGGCCTCGACTGGACGATCGTGGGCCCCGGCGCCCTGACCCTGGACGAGGCCACCGGCAAGATCGACGTCGGCGGCCGGTCCGACGGCGACCGGAGCACCTCCCGCGCCAACGTGGCGCTCGTGGTCTCCGCGGTGCTGGACGACCCGTCGACGATCGGGAAGACGATCGAGTTCTCCGACGGTGCGACCCTCATCTCGGAGGCGATCTCCGCCTGAACGCCATGGGGTGACCCCCGGCACGCCGTTGGGGGTCACCCCATGGCGTCCAGCCGTCGCACAGGGCGGGGCGGGCTGCTCCAGCACCCCGGGCAGGATCGGCACAGCCCCATGGAGGGCGAGGTCCAGGCACAGGATCCCGGCACGCATGTACGGCATGCCGTGCATCAGCTCGGGCAGCTCACGCTGCGTGGTGAGCTGGGCGGGACGGGGGTCCGGTCGGCGGCTGTTGTAGTAGCCCCAGTTCAGGGCCTCGGAAAGGTGCTCGAGGCTGAACCCGGGGTACACTTTATTTACTAACCAGTAGAATCTAGGTGTGGGGATGTCGCCGCATTCCCACCATGGCCGGCACTCCTCCCTCCGGGAGGGGTCGCCGGCCGGGATGCCCCGGTGACCAGCCTCCCTCGGGCCGGTGCCGGGGCCATTCCCCCCCCCACCCCAGCACAAGTGCGCCCACGATGATCCCCGCCGGCGACAGGACTCTTCCCTGGGAGAGTCCCTTGCGAGCCGTGACGGGCTCCTCCGGGGGCGGCCCACCAAGGGGTCAGGCCTCGGGCGCCTGGGCGATCCGGACGGTGTTGCCCGAGGGGTCGCGGAACGCGCAGTCGCGCGGGCCCCAGGGCTGGTCGGTGGGCTCCTGGAGGACCTCGGCCCCGGACGCGCACGGTGCGGAAGGTCGCCTCGAGGTCGTCGGCGGCGAACACGATCATCGGCAGCACCCCCTTGGTGAGCAGCTCCTGCAGGGCGTCACCGTCGGCCTGGGACCGGCCGGCGTGCGGCACCGAGAGCACGATCCCCAGCCCCGGCTGGACGTCGGTGCCCAGGGTCACCCAGCGGAATCCGCCGGCGGACACGTCGTTGAGCACCGTCAGGCCCAGGGCGTCGACGTAGAAGGCGATCGACTCCTCGACATCGGTGACGGTGAGGTGGCAGTACTGCAGCGCGATGGTCATGACCGGCACTCTAGGCCGTAGCCGGCCTGGCCGCTTCTGCGATCCTGCTCGAGGCATTTCCGGACCGGGCGCCGGGCACGAGCCGTGGAGAGCGGGGAGCCCTCGGCCGGCTCGATGTCGCCGGTCCGCTTCAGTCACCGCGTGTCGGGCCACCGTGCCTGCCGAGGGGCCCGCTCAGGGCCGGCCGTCCTCCGGGGCCGGGGGATGGGCCTCAGAGGCCAGGTGCTGGGCGTAGCGGGCGAACTCTGCGGTGGCGGCCGCGCTGCCGGGGCGGGGCCGGGGATCGCGGGGGTGGGCCCGGTCGGTGAGCACCTGGGTCAGCAGCGGGTGCCACCGCGGATCCAGGGCCCCCAGGGCCCAGTGGAGGGCGGCGGTGGGGGAGGTGATCTGCCCGGTGGCCAGGGTGTGCAGCATCCGGGCGCAGGTGGCCACCGCGTAGTGCTGGGTCCCGGCGGTCTCCAGCCCGCCCCGCTGGGCCAGGTGCGCCCCGAAGCGGGGCAGCAGGCCCCGCATCCGCTGCTGCAGCACCGGCCCGGGCACCGGCTCCACGAGGGTGGTGGGGTCGGGTCCGACGAGGGTGATGCCGCGTTCGCGCAGGGTCCAGCGCACCACTTCGGTGTTGGTGGTGGTGGTCCACTGCATCTGCTGGTGACCGGGACCCACGGACAACCACGGGTGGCCCATCCCGTCCAGGCTGCGCAGCTGGACGAGAGCGGGGTAGGCCCCGGCCAGGGCGGTGGACCAGTGCCCGGGGCGGGTGGGGAGCTGCTGGTGCAGGGCCCGCAGCCCGGCCTCCTGCTCGTCGGTGAGGGGCTCGTGGGTCGGGATGAGGAAGTCGCAGCCGCTGTCGCGGTCGGTGCCGCCCACGGCGAAGGCGCCGTGCAGGTAGGCCCCGACGAAGTCGGCCCCCAGCACGGCCCGGGCTCGCTGGGTGAGCCCGGTGAGCAGGAAATTGAGCTCCGGGTACTGGGTGGGGGCGGAGTTGATCGGCCCGAACGGCTGGGAATGCTGGGAGGGGTGGGCGGACATGGGTGTTGCCTCCAGGACAGGTGTCGGAACCGTGAGGGTGTGCACGGCAGGCAACAGGGCGAGGGATCCACGGAGAACTCCGCAAAGGACACCGGAGGGCCCCACCAGCCACAGCTTAGACCTGATCTCAACACCTGATCTGTCGTCGTCCGTCTTCGTGAGGGCGCTTCGCAGTGCCTGCATGGCGACGCGGAAACAGCCGTGGACGATCGAGGACCGCTTGGGGCAGACGGTCGCTCCGTCGATCCCGGAACCACCACCGCCCCGTCCCTGTGCAGAGGGTGCGGAGGACGCGGGCGCTCACGCCAGGAAGTCCGCGACCCCCAGCGCTCCGACCGCGTCCCGCCGCTCGGGATCCGGCCGGGCGATGCGCCGCTCGGCGATCCGCCACCCGGCCGGGGTGCGGACCAGCAGGTCCAGCTGCTCGCCGCCGAGCACGGCGCCGTCCGCGCAGACCAGGAACCACTTGCTCCACGCGCGCACGCGGTCGTCGTCCAGCCGGCGCAGGACGGTGTCGGTGATGTGGTGCGGCTCGAGGGTGTCGGCCCTGGCCCGTTCGACGATCCCCGCGAGACCGGTCGCGGTCCCGCTGGGAGCGGCCATGACGGCGTCCTCGGCGAAGACGCGGCCCAGTTCGTCCCAGGCCCGGGCGTCCACGAGACGGGCGCAGCGGGTGAGCACGGTCCCGATCTCCAGGGCGTCCGCCGCGGGCACCCGCTCCCACCCGGACGACGGCGCCGCGGCGACCTCCGGCACCGCGCTCACCGGCGGGTCCGCTCGGTCGCGGCCAGCACGGCGTCGTCGAACATGGCGTACGCGTAGGGGTCGGGGGCGAAGCCGCCCTCGGCCAGCTCCGCGGAGGCGCGGTCGTTGCGGGGCGCGACCGCGCGCCGGGCGATCCGCCAGCCGTGCCCGGTGCGGCGGAACGTGTCGATGAAGTCGCCGCCCACGGCCCGGCGGTCCCAGGTCAGCAGGAGCATCCGGGACCAGGCGACGGCGGTGTCCGGGTCCACGGCCTCGACGATGGTGTTGAGGGTGTGCGTGGCGGGGTACCGGGAGAGGTCGATCTGCTCCAGGTAGGCGCGCACGCCAGCGGGCCCGGTGAACTCGCCGTGCTGCGTGACGAGCTCGACCTCGGGGACGAAGACCTCGCCGAACATGTCCCACTGGCGGTTGTCGAGCAGGTGCGAGGAGAAGCTCAGGATCTCGGTGATCTCGATCCGGTCCTGGGCGGTGATCTTCTCGGGGGCGGTCTCCTCCGAGGGCTGTGCTGGGGTGTCCATGCTGGTGCTCCCGTCCTCTCGTGCGCCGGCGGGTCGGGGCGTCCCGGTCCGCCCGGCGGATGACACGTGGTTCAGCCCACGATGAATTCTCGGGCTCCGACCGTGTCGCCGGCCACGGTCGTTCCCTAATCTGACCACATGAGCACCCACCAGGATGACATCCAGCACATCGTCGAGTTCGTGAACCGCACCCGCGTGGGCATGCTGACCACGCAGGAGCCCACCGGCAAGTTCGTGAGCCGGCCCATGACCGTGGTCGACGTGGCCCCGGGGGAGGACCTGCACTTCTTCACCGGCCGCGACACCTCCTCGGTGCAGGACGTCCGGGCGCACGACGCCGTCAACGTCGCCTTCGTGGGGGACGGCGAGTGGGTCTCCGTCTCGGGCACCGCCGAGGTCGTGGAGGACCGGCGGGTGGTCGAGGGCCTGTGGACGGACGCGCTCCGGCCCTTCTACCCGGACGGGCCCGCCACCCCGGGGCTCGTGGTGCTGCGCGTGCACACGGAGACCGCCGAGCTCTGGCGCAGCCCCGGGACGGTCTCCACCGCCCTGCGCTGGGCGAAGGCGCGCGTCACGGGCGAGCGGATCGACGCGGGCGAGTCCAAGGTCGTGGACCTGTGAGCCTCCCGCCGATCCACCCGACCCCCTCCGACGACCGCGCCAACGAGGCCGTGGACCTGAACGAGCCGCTGCGGCTGACCGCCGTGGTGCACGGCTCCGTGCACGGCGTAGGCTTCCGCTACTGGACGTGGAAGCACGCCGAGAAGCTGGGCCTGCGCGGCTCCGCGGTCAACAACTCGGACGGCACCGTGGGGGTGATCGCGGAGGGCCCGCGCTGGGCCGTCGGCGACCTCCTCAAGGCGCTCAACAGCAACGACACCCCCGGCGCCGTCATGAAGGTGGACTCCCACTTCGGGCCCGCCACGGGCGAGTTCACCGACTTCGTCACGGCCTGAGCCGCGGGCGCCGGCGGCGTCCCCGCCCGGGCCCGCAACGACGCGACGGGCCCGGGCGGCGGGTTCTAGGATGGAGGCATGGCTCACGACCACGCCGGGGACCACGGGCACGAGGAGGCCGGTCACGGCCACTCGCACGGGCCCGGGCACTCCCACGCCGGGCCGGGCACGGACCGGTGGCGGATCGCCACGGCCTTCGGGATCACCACCGCGCTGTTCGTCGTCCAGCTGGTCGGAGCGCTGTGGACCGGCTCCCTCGCCCTGCTCTTCGACACCGCCCACGTGCTCACCGACGCCGGCGGGCTGCTGCTGGCGCTGGTCGCCGCCCACCTGAGCCTGCGCCCGCCCACGGCGCGGCGCACGTGGGGCTGGCGGCGCGCCGAGATCGTCGCCGCGGCCCTCCAGGCGGGCGTGCTCCTGGCCGTGGGGCTGTTCGTGCTCGTCGAGGGCGTGCGGCGGTTCATCGAGCCCGAGCCGGTGGCCTCCGCCGAGATGGTCGTCTTCGGCATCCTCGGCCTCGCCGGCAACATCATCGCCATGGTGGTGCTGTTCGGCGGGCGGCGCTCCAGCCTGAACCTGCGCGCGGCCATGCTCGAGGTGCTCAACGACGCCCTCGGCTCGGTCGCGGTGATCGTCGCGGCGGTGGTCATCACCCTCACCGGCTGGGTGCAGGCGGACGCCGTCGTCGCCCTGCTCATCGGCCTGCTCATCGTCCCCCGGACCCTGCGGCTGCTCGGGGAGTCCCTGTCCGTGCTCATGGAGAGCGCGCCCCCGGGCCTGGACCTGCAGGACGTGCGCGGGCACATCCTGGAGCTGCCCCACGTGGTGGGCATCCACGACCTGCACGCCTCCCGGATCTCCTCGGACCTGCCGGTGCTCACCGCGCACGTGGTGCTCGAGGACGAGTACTTCTACTCCGGCGGCTCCGCCGAGGCGCTGGGCCGGATCCAGCGGTGCGTGGCGGAGCACTTCCCCGTGTCCGTCCAGCACTCCACGATCCAGCTGGAGCCCGCCGACCACGTCGAGCCGGAGGTGTGCTCGCCCCACGACCACCGAGGAACTCAGGACCACCGAGGAACTCATGACCACTGAGGAACTCAGGACCACCGAGGAACTCATGACCACTGAGGAGCCGCGGACCCACGCGCTCGTCGTCTACGTCCCCGCCACCCACGCCGAGGCCGTCCTGCAGGCCCTGGGCGACGCCGGGGCCGGGCGCTTCGGCAACTACTCCCACACGGCGTTCGTCAGCCGCGGGACGGGCCGCTTCACGCCGCTGCCCGGGGCGAACCCCACGATCGGGGAGGTGGGGACGCCCGAGGAGGTCGACGAGGTGCGTGTCGAGGTGCTCTACCCGGCCGCCGAGCGGGAGACGGTGCTGCGGGCGATGGCCGGGGCCCACCCCTACGAGGTCCCGGCCTTCCACACCTTCCCGGTCCACGACCGGGGGCCCTCCTTCGACGAGCAGGGCCGGCTCAGGGGCCGGCCGGATCCTGCAGGAGGGTCGAGCGGATGAGGAACCGCTTGCCCTCCGGCGCCTCCACGGAGAACCCGGAGCCGCGCCCCTCGACCACGTCCACCGTGAGCAGGGTGTGCTTCCAGTACTCGAACTGCTCCCGCGAGATCCAGAACTCCAGCTCCGCCGTGGCGGGGTCCCCCGGCAGCTCGAACACCCCGAGCAGGACGTCCGCGGGCCCGGTGAGGAAGTCCCCGGCGGGATAGCACATGGGCGCGGAGCCGTCGCAGCACCCGCCCGACTGGTGGAACATCAGCCGCCCGTGCGTCTCGCGGAGCTTCCCCAGCAGCTCGACCGCCGCCGGGGTGAGGGACACCCGGGAGAAGGTCTCGCCCTCGATCGCCGGGGCGGAGGCCAGGAGCCCGCTCCGGTCGGCCTGTCCCGACTCGGCCTGCCCCGCCTCGGTCGGCTGCGTGCCGGTCTGTGCCACGGCGTCGGTCTGGTCCACGGCGCGCTCCTCGGGTCGGGTTCGGCGGTGTGACCCACGCTACAGGCGGGTGAGCAGTTCCTCCAGGCCCAGCCCGTCCAGCACGCCCGCCGGGTGGGGGCCGGCGGCGGCGAAGACCTCCCCCCACTCCCGGGGCAGCGGGCGGGTCCCGCCCAGCAGGACCAGGTTGCCGGGATAGCGCCCGCTGAGCAGCTGCCGGTCCGCCAGGCACCACACGTCCGCGAACGCCGAGCGCATCGCACGGGCCTGGGCGGCGAAGAACGCCAGCCCGGGGTCGTCGCCCACGTTCACGGCCATGACCCCGGCCGGGGACAGCAGGGCGGCGGCCTCCGCGTAGAAGGACGGCTCCGTGAGGTGGGCCGGGGCGTCACGGCCGGCGAAGACGTCGAGCACCACGAGGTCCACGGTCCCCGGCTCGGCGACCCCCGGCAGCGCCGCCCGGGCGTCGTCGACGACGATCCGCACGTCCGCCCCCGCGGGCAGGGGCAGGGCCTCGAGGACGAAGGCCGGCAGCTCCCGCTCGAGCTCGACGGCCGTCTGCGCCGACCCCGGGCGGGTCGCGGCGACGTAGCGGGCGAGGGTCAGCGCCCCGGCACCCAGGTGCACGGCGGTCACCGGCGCGCCGGCCGGGGCCACGACGTCGACGACGTGGCCGATCCGCCGCAGGTACTCGTAGAAGATCTCCGCCGGTCGCTGGAGGTCCACGTGGGACTGCTCGGCCCCGCCGATGGACAGCACCCACCCGCCCTCCGTGAACCCGTCCGGGGTGATCTCGGCGTGCACGCCGGCGTCCTTGAGGAATCTGCGCATGTCCCTATTCTTCCCGGTCCGCCCCTATGCTCTGGGGGTGACGAATCGCTCCCTCCCAGCGGGCACCGGGCCCGTCGACATCGTGCCCGCCGGCGCGGCCCCCGTTCCCGCGGCCGTCCCTCCGGCGGGTGACCTCGCCGCCCGCGACCGCCTGGTCATCGGCCTGCTGCTCGCCTCCACCTTCGTGGTGATCCTCAACGAGACCATCATGGGCGTCGCCCTGCCGCGGCTGATGGAGAGCCTGCAGATCACCGCGGTCGCCGGGCAGTGGCTCACCACGGCGTTCATGCTCACCATGGCCGTGGTCATCCCCGTGACCGGGTTCCTGCTCCAGCGCCTCGACACGCGACCGGTCTTCCTCGCCGCCATGAGCCTGTTCAGCTTCGGGACCCTGGTCTGCGCCGCCGCCCCCGGCTTCGGGACGCTGCTCGCGGGACGCGTGGTGCAGGCGACGGGCACGGCCATCATGCTGCCGCTGCTCATGACCACCGTCCTGACGCTCGTGCCGCCGACCCGCCAGGGCCGCGTCATGGGCAACATCTCCATCGTCATCTCGGTGGCCCCCGCCATCGGCCCCACGATCTCGGGGATCATCCTCAGCGCGCTCGACTGGCGCTGGATGTTCATCGTCGTGCTGCCCGTCGCGCTCGCGGCGCTGGCGCTCGGCGCGCGGCTGATGCCGAACATCACCGAGCCGCGCGCGGCGCCCCTGGACGTGCTCTCGGTGGTCCTGTCCGCGCTGGGCTTCGGCGGCCTCGTCTACGGCCTGAGCACGATCGGGGAGGGCGCCGCGGCGGCCGTCCCGGCGTGGCTGCCCCTGGGCGTGGGCGCCGCGGTCCTGGGCCTGTTCGTGCTGCGCCAGACGCGGCTCCAGCGCGCCGACCGCGCCCTGCTCGACCTGCGCACCTTCTCGTCGCGGACCTTCACCATGGCGACCGTCGTGCTCGGCGTGAGCGTGACGGCGCTGTTCGGCACCCTGATCGTCCTGCCCCTCTACCTGCAGAACGTGCAGGGCCTCGACCCGCTGGCCACCGGGCTCCTGCTGCTCCCCGGCGGGCTGGTCATGGGGGTGCTCGCCCCGGTGGTCGGCCGGGTCTACGACCGGGCCGGCCCGACGGTGCTGCTGGTGCCCGGCACCGTGGTCGTGAGCGCCGCGCTGTGGGGCTTCACCCTGGTCTCGACGACGACGCCCGTCCCGCTCGTGCTGCTCGCCCACGTGGTGCTGCACGCCGGGCTCGCCCTGATCTTCACGCCGCTGTTCACCGCCGGCCTGGGCGCCCTGCCGCAGGAGCTGCACTCGCACGGGTCCGCCGTGGTGGGGACCGTCCAGCAGGTGGCCGGCGCCGCGGGCGCCGCCCTGTTCATCACCGTGATGACGCTGGCCGCGGCGGAGCCGGCGGCCTCCGAGGTGGAGGCCGCCGCCGCGGGCGTGCGGGCCGCCTTCCTGTGCGGGGCGGTCATCTCGCTGCTCGCCGTGGCCGGTTCGTTCTGGGTGCGCCGCCCGGCCGGCCCGGACGGCGTGCTGGTCGCCGCGCACTAGCCGGACGGCGCGCCCGTGCGGCGGCCGCCGCGCACGGTGCCGGGAAGCCCACGGGCCCTGAGCCCGCGGGCGGGGAGGCCGGGGGTCAGGACCGCACGCGCTCGCGGATCCTGCCGGTGAGCTCCTCGGCGTCCTGCACGGCGCGCTCGGCGCGTCCCACCTCCGAGCGCAGCTCCTCCCGCACCGCCGGGTCCTTGAGGGACCGGAGGTTGATCTCCAGGGTGACCACGGCCGTGGTGACGGCGGCCCGGGCGGCCTCCGACGCCGCCGCCACGTCGCTGAGCACGTTGGGGTTGCACCAGCCGGTCAGGTCGCGGGCCAGGCCGACGACCTCCGCGCCCACCCCGATGAGCTCCCGCGGCGGCCGTGCGGCGCCCACCGTGGCCTCCTGGATCGCCCGGGACCGTCCGGCCTTCTGCTCCTCCGAGTCGTGGGGGAGGGCGTAGGCCTCGGACAGCGCCCCGAAGGCCTCCGCGTCGGCGTCGGCCAGCCGGAGCGCCTCGGGGATCAGCTCCTCGGCGCGGGCGGCGGCGCGCCCGGCGGCGTCGGCGTGCTCGGGGCCCGTGGTGTACCGGGCGGCCATGGCGACCAGCGCGGCCCCCAGTGCCGCCTGGAGGGCGCCGGCCGCCCCGCCGCCCGGCGCGGGCTCTCCCGAGGCCATGCGCTCGACGTAGGCCTTGACGTTCTCCGAGCTGATCACGGTGGTTCCTTCCGGTGGCAGGGACTCCGCTCCCGCGCCGAGGGGCGCGGCGGTGGCGTGCGCACGAGCCTATCCGCCCGTGCCGGCTCGCAGGGCCGGGTCGCCCGGGCCTGCCGGTGGGCCGCACAGGACCGCCGGCGGGCGTCCGACCGCCCGCCGATCCGCCGCCTCCCGGCCCGCCCCGCGGCTCGTTCAACCGCGGCTCGTTCAACCGCGGCTCGTTCAACCGTGGCTCGTTCAACCGCTGTTCGCCTGCTCCCCGTACGGTTCCGGGTGGACGGCCGGACGGACGGGCGAGGAGAATCGGAGGAGGATCATGGGCATCAGCAGGACGATCACGGCGGTGGGCCTGGCGGCGGTGCTGACGGCGGGCGCGGTGGCGCCCGCGACGGCGACCCCGGAGCAGGGCCGCGGCACGGAGCGGGGGAGGGGGCAGGCGGTGCAGGAGCCGGTGCGCTTCATGACCTACAACGCGTCCCTGAACCGCGGCACGGAGGGGCAGCTGCAGCGCGACCTCGCCACCCCGGACAACGCCCAGGCCCGCGCCGTGGCCGAGGTGATCCAGCGCGGCGCCCCGGACGTCCTGCTCGTCAACGAGTTCGACTTCGACGCCGGGGGCCGCTCCGCCGAGCTGTTCCGCGACAACTACCTGGCGGTCTCCCAGAACGGCCAGGACCCGCTGGACTACCCCTACGTCTACACCGCGCCCGTGAACACCGGCGTGCCCTCGGGCCTGGACCTGAACCAGGACGGGACGGTGGGCGGCGGCGACGACGCGTGGGGCTTCGGGCTCTTCCCGGGCCAGTACGGGATGGTGCTCTACTCGAAGCACCCCGTCGACACGGAGCGCGTCCGCACCTTCCAGCAGTTCCGCTGGGCGGACATGCCCGGCCACCTCATCCCTGCGGACTTCTACCCGGAGGAGCAGGAGGGGCTGCTGCGGCTGTCCAGCAAGTCCCACTGGGACGTGCCGCTGCGGATCGGCGGGAGGACCGTGCACGTGCTGGCCTCCCACCCCACCCCGCCCTCGTTCGACGGGCCGGAGGACCGCAACGGGCGGCGCAACCACGACGAGATCCGGTTCTGGGCCGACTACGTGGGCGGGCCCGCGGCGTCGTCGTACGTCTACGACGACGAGGGACGGCGCGGTGGGCTGGAGGCCGGGGCCCGCTTCGTGGTCATGGGCGACCAGAACGCCGACCCGCACGACGGCGACTCGTGGCCGGGCGCCATCCAGCAGCTGCTGGACCACCCGAGGGTGCAGGACCCGCTGCCCGCCTCGGCGGGCGGGCCCGAGGCCGCCGCCCGGCAGGGCGGGGCGAACCTCTCGCACGTCTCCGACCCCGCCCACGACACCGCCGACTTCTCCGACGACCCCGCCCCCGGCAACCTGCGGGCCGACTACGTCCTGCCGTCGGAGAACCTGCGGGTCGTGGACGCCGGCGTGTGGTGGCCGGCGCCCGGCGAGCCCGGGTCCGAGCTGACCGGCGAGCACCCCTTCCCCGCCTCGGACCACCGTCCGGTGTGGGTGGACGTGGCCCTCGGCGGCGGGACGGCGGGCCGGCGGTGAGCGTGTCGAGCGAGGCGGCCGCCGACGCCCTCGACCGCGTCCTCGCCCTCCTGGACGTGGTCGTCGCGGCGCGCCGCGCGGCCGTGGCGGAGATCGCCGGGGTGCGGCTGCGCCACCGGCGCTCGGCGCTCAACCTCGTGGACTACGTGGCCGTGCGCAGCCAGGACGTCCGGGAGCTGCAGCGGGACCTCAGCGCCCTCGGCCTGTCCTCGCTCGGCCGGATGGAGGCCGGGGTCACGGCGCACCTGCTCAACGTCGTCCGGGCCCTCCAGGCGCTCGCCGGGCGCCCCCTCGCGGCCCCGGAGCTCCCCGGCCTCGGGATCGAGCTCGACGAGCCGTCGCGGCCGGGCCCGGAGACCCTGGGCCGCAACACCACCGCCCTCCTGGGGACCGGCCACGGCGGGCACCACGCGCGGATCATGGTCACGTTCCCGTCCGAGGCCGCCCGGGACCGGCGGCTCGTGGAGAGCATGGTCCGCGCCGGCATGGACGTGGCCCGGATCAACTGCGCCCACGACGGCCCCGAGCAGTGGTCCGCGATGATCGACCACGTCCGGGCCGCGGCGCAGAAGCTGGACCGCGACGTCCGGGTGGCCATGGACCTGGCCGGGCCCAAGCTGCGCACCGGTCCGATCGAGCCCGGGCCCCGCGTGGAGAAGATCAAGCCCGTCCGGGACGCCACCGGGCACGTCGTGGTCCCCGCCCGCCTCTGGCTGGGCGAGCCGGACCCCGCGCTCGACGACGACGCCCCGGTCGTGCCCGTGGTCGAGCCCGCCTGGACGGCCGGCCGCACGCCGGGGGAGAGGCTGCGGCTCAAGGACGCCCGGGGCTCCGGGCGGACCCTCCGCGTGCTGGAGGCCACCGGGCCGGGCGTGCTGGTGGAGTGCTCCAAGACCGTGTACTTCGCCACCGGGCTGGTCGTCGAGGCCGAGGACGGGGCGCTCGGCACCCTCGGCGAGCTGCCCGCCGTCGAGCAGTCCATGCGGGTGCGCAACGGGGACACGGTCGTGCTGACCCGGGACCTGACGCCCGTCCCCGCGCGGGGGACGAGCCCCTTCCGGATCGGCTGCTCGCTGCCCCAGGCCTTCACCGACGCCCGCCCGGGGCAGGCGGTGTGGATCGACGACGGGAAGATCCGCTGCCGGATCCGCTCCGTCGACCCGGAGCAGATCGAGCTGGAGGTGCTGGCCGCAGGGCCGGACGGCGCCAAGCTCAGGGCGGAGAAGGGCATCAACCTGCCCGACACCGCGCTGAGCATCTCCGCGCTGACCGCGGAGGACCGGGAGTACCTGCCGTTCGTGGCGGAGCACGCGGACATCGTCAACATGTCCTTCGTCCGCTCGCGGGAGGACGTGGCGGACCTGCTCGCCGAGCTCGAGGCGATCGGCAACCACGCGCTGGACGTCACCCTGAAGATCGAGACCGTCGGCGGGTTCGAGGCGCTGCCCGTCATGCTCCTGGAGGCCATGCGCTGGGAGGACGTGGGCGTCATGATCGCCCGCGGGGACCTCGCGGTGGAGGCCGGCTTCGAGCGGCTGGCGGAGGTCCAGGAGGAGATCCTGTGGCTGTGCGAGGCCGCGCACGTCCCGGTGATCTGGGCCACCCAGGTCCTCGAGTCCCTGGCCAAGAGCGGGCTGCCGTCCCGGGCCGAGGTCACCGACGCCGCGGCGGGCCACCGCGCGGAGTGCGTGATGCTCAACAAGGGCCCGTTCGTGGTGGACGCCATCGAGGCCCTCGACGACATCCTGGGCCGCATGGAGGGCCACGCCCACAAGAAGTCGGACATGCTCCGGCGGCTCAACGCGTGGGGGCCGCTCGGCGGGTGAGCCCGGACCGGCGGGACGGCCCCGGAAACGGCGTGCGACACTAGGGGCATGGCCGCCCGTGACACCGCAGTCCTCCGCTTCCTCGCAGCCCCGACCGACGCCGGGCGGACCGGCACCGTCGACGGCGGGCGCGTGCTCGAGTGGATCGACAAGGCCGCCTACGCGTGCGCCGTCGGGTGGTCCCGCTCCTACTGCGTCACCGCCTACGTGGGCAACATCCACTTCGACCGCCCGGTGTCCGTGGGGGACATGGTCGAGGTCGCCGCGACGATCGTCTACACCGGCCGCACCTCGATGCACATCCGCGTGGAGGTGGCCTCCGCGGACCCCCGCGAGCCCGGCGTGACGCTCAAGGACACGTGCCTGATCATCATGGTCGCCGTCGACCAGGACGGCCGGCCCACCCCCGTCCCGCAGTGGGCGCCGGAGACGGAGTACGAGCGGCGGCAGTGGACCGTCACGCAGCGGCGGATCGAGCTGCGCAGCACCATCGAGAAGCTCATGGCGGAGCAGAAGTACACCGACGAGGGCACGGCCGAGGAGACGGTGCTGCGCTTCCTCGCCGCGCCCACGGACATCAACTGGGGCGGGAAGGTGCACGGCGGGACGGCCATGCGCTGGATCGACGAGGCCGCCTACGTGTGCGGGGCGAAGTGGGCGGGGCGCCCCGTGATCGCCGTCTACGCCGGCGGGGTCCGCTTCTACCGGCCCATGCACATCGGGCACCTGGTGGAGATCCGGGCGCGCCTGATCCACACGGCCGCCCGCGGCCTGCACATCTCGGTCAACGTCTGGTCGGGGGACCCCGCCACGGGGCAGCTGGAGCTGACCACCAACTGCCTCATGGTCATGGTCGCCCTCGACGACGAGGGCCGCGCCCTGCCCGCCAAGCAGTGGCACCCCGTGAGCCAGGAGGACAAGGACCTGGACGCCTTCGCCCAGGAGCTGGTCCGCCTGCGCGCCGAGTTCCCGGACTCCTACCGGAAGATCGACCCCTCGATCTCCCTCCTGCCCGAGTCCTGAGCCGGGGACCACGGGGCCGCAGCCCGCCCCGTGGGTCCTCCGCCGTGGGCGAATCCCCGCATCTGCTCAGTGGGCTGTGCATATAGTGGGGCCGACGACCGCCGTCCCCGGCACCCAAGGAGAGCACGTCCCATGGACTTCAACCCCCTCAACAAGGCGTTCGACGAGCAGGGCAAGCCCAAGCCCGCCATGAACAAGGTCCTCGACACCGTGCTGCGCGTCCAGCGCCCGGTGGTCCTGAGCTTCGTGAAGAAGGAGCGCGCCGAGCACCCGGACGAGACCCCGGAGCAGATCGCCAAGCGGCTCGAGAAGATGTACGTCCGCTCCGTCACCGTGGGCGGCGGCGCCGTGGGCGCGACCGCCGTGGTGCCGGGCGTCGGCACGATCGCGTCCCTCGGCCTGTCCTCCTTCGCCGTGATCGGCTACCTCGAGGCCACGGCCCTCTACGCCCAGGCCGTCGCGGAGCTGCACGGGGTGCACACCGAGGACCCGGAGCGGACCCGCACCATGGTCATGGCCCTCATGCTCGGCGAGGACGGCCGGCAGGTGATGAACCAGATCCTGGTCAGCGGCACCAAGGGCAAGGGCATGGTCTCCTCCTGGGGCCTGATGATGGGCAAGGACGACTCGAAGACCTTCGACGTCGGCCGCACCATCCGCAACATGTTCGTCAAGCGCTTCATCGCCAAGCAGACCGGCGCCGTCTTCGGCCGTGCCCTGCCCTTCGGCGTGGGCGCGATCGTGGGCGGCGGCGCGAACCTCGCGATGGCCAAGCAGGTCATCACCGCCACCCACGAGGCCTTCGGCCCCCTCCCGGCCGTCTTCCCGGCGGAGCTCTCCGAGGTGGACCGTGCCCCGAGCTTCCGGGACCGGAAGGCCGAGAAGAAGGCGGAGAAGAAGACCGAGCAGAAGGCCGGGGGGAAGGCCGGCGCGGACGACGGGCAGGAGGCCGACCGGTCCGCGCGCGGCGAGATCACCGGCTCCCGGTAGCAGCCGCGCGGCACGACGACGCCCCCGGTCCCGGGGGCGTCGTCGTCATTCACGGTCGATTCGCCGGAGGACGGTCTCCTGTTCACCGCACGCTCCTACCCTTGAGGTGAGCGGGTGCGCCGCCGCCCCGCCGCGAGCCGAGGGAGCCACCGTGCGACCGATCGTCTACGCCCACCGGGGAGCCAGCGCGGCCTTCCCGGAGCACACCCGGGCCGCCTACGTGCAGGCCCTGCTCGACGGCGCCGACGGCGTCGAGTGCGACGTCCACCTGACCCGCGACGGTCACCTGGTGCTCCACCACGACGCGCAGCTGGGGCGCACCAGCGACGGCCGCGGCCCCGTCGCCTCCCGCACGCTGGCCGAGCTGCGCCGCCTCGACTGGACCTCCTGGAAGGGCGTGGCCGTCCCGCCCACCCACGGCGCCGCCGACCGGCAGCTGCTGACCCTGGGCGAGCTGATCGACCTGCTGCGGGACGCCGGGCGCCCGGTCGGCCTGGCCGTCGAGACGAAGCACCCCAGCCCCTTCGGCCACCGGCTGGAGGAGGAGGTCCTGGCCCTGCTCATGCGGGAGGGCTGGGACCCGGAGACCGGGCGGCTGGAGAACATCACGGTCTCGCTCATGAGCTTCCACCCGGACGCCGTCCGCCACCTCCTGGAGTCGCTCCCGCCGCGGCTCGTGTGCCAGCTCGTGGGGACCGGCACCCGCCGCGCCGTGGGGGACGTCCTGCGGCTGGGCTCCACCACCGCCGCCGTGCTGCAGGCCGGGATGCGCCTCGTGGTGCCCCCGGCCGTGCCCGTGATCTCGAACCGGCTCGTGGACATCGCGGGCCCGGGGATGGGCTTCGTCCGGGCGCGGCCGGACCTCGTGCGGCGCTGGGCGGAGGCCGGGGCGGTGCTGCGCGTGTGGACGGTCGACACGCCCCGGGACGTGAGCCTGTGCCTGGCCCTGGGCGCGCGGGAGCTCACGACGAACCGCCCCGCCGACGTCCTGCGGTGGACGGGCGCGGACCGGGGCGTCGGCAGCGTCGATAGCATGGCCCCATGAGAATCGTCATCGTCGGCGGAGTCGCCGGAGGAATGTCCGCGGCCACCCGCCTGCGCCGCCTGATGGAGCACACGGAGATCGTCGTGCTCGAGCGCAGCGGCCACGTCTCGTTCGCCAACTGCGGCCTGCCGTACCACGTGGGCGGGGTGATCGAGGAGCGCTCCGCGCTGCTGCTGCAGACCCCGCAGTCCCTGGGCGCCCGGTTCGGGCTGGACGTCCGGGTGGGACAGGAGGTCGCCGGGATCGACCGGGCCGCGCGCACCGTGCGGGTCCGGGACCTCGCCACCGGCCGGGAGGAGGACCTCGGCTACGACGCGCTGATCCTCTCGCCGGGGGCCGGCCCCGTGCGCCCGCCGGTGCCGGGGATCGAGCGCGCCCTGGTGCTGCGCGACGTCGAGGACACGGACGAGGTCGTGGCCGCGGTCGCGGGCGCTCGCAGCGCGGTGGTCGTGGGAGGTGGCTTCATCGGCGTGGAGGTCGCGGAGAACCTCGTGCACCGCGGCCTGCAGGTGGCCCTCGTGGAGGCCACCGAGCAGATCATGGCCCCGCTCGACCCGGAGATGGTCGAGCCCGTCCACGCCCGCCTGCGCGAGCACGGGCTGGACCTGCGCCTGGGCTCGGCGGTCACCGAGGTCGGGGAGCGCACCGTGACCCTCGCCGACGGCACGGAGCTGCCGGCCGACGTCGTCATGGCCGCCGTGGGGGTCCGCCCGGACAGCACGCTGGCCCGCGCGGCGGGGCTGGAGGTGGGCCCGCGCGGCGGCATCGTCGTGGACGAGCACCTGCGCACCTCCGACCCGGACATCTACGCCGTGGGCGACGCGGTGGAGAAGAAGGACGCCCTCGACGGGTCGGCCACGCTGGTCGCCCTGGCCAACACCGCCAACCTGCAGGGCCGGCTGGTGGCCGACGTCATCGCCGGCCTGGACGTGGCGGACCGGCCCGTGCTGGGCACCTCCGTCGTCGGCGTCTTCGGCCTCACCCTCGCGTCCACGGGGTGGAGCGAGAAGCGGCTGCGGGCCGCGGGCCGGCCCTACCGGGCGATCCACACGCACCCCGCCAACCACGCCGGCTACTACCCCGGGGCCGAGGGGATGGCGCTGAAGCTGCTCGTGGACCCGGAGACCGACGCCATCCTGGGCGCCCAGGGCGTGGGCGGCGCCGGCGTCGACAAGCGCATCGACGTCATCGCGACCGCGATCACCGGCGGGCTCCGGGCCGCGGACCTCGCCGAGCTGGAACTGGCCTACTCCCCGCTCTACGGCTCCGCCAAGGACCCCGTGAACATGCTGGGCTACATCGACCGCAACCACCGGGACGGGCTCGTGGAGACCCTCCAGTGGCACGAGCTGCAGGAGCGCCTCGACGCCGGCGCCACGCTGCTCGACGTCCGCACGCCCGGCGAGCACGAGTCCATGCCGATCCCCGGCGGGATCAACATCGAGCTGGACCGCCTGCGGGACCGGATCGACGAGCTGCCCGAGGGCGAGCTCGTGGTGCACTGCCAGGCCGGGCTGCGCGGCTACCTCGCCGCGCGCGTGCTCGAGCAGCACGGCAGGCACGCCGTGAACCTCGACGGCGGCTACCTCACCTGGGCGGCCCGCCCGCCGCGGGCCGTGGCCGTCGCCGGCAGCGCGGCGGACGGCACCGGGGCGGCCGGCGACGACGCCGACCGGGGCAGCTCCGCGGGTTAGGCCCGCCCCGCCGCCCCGCCCCACGGGGTTCCGGAGGATGCGGCACGACAGCGGAGGGCCCCGGCCGGTGTCCCGGCCGGGGCCCTCCGCGTGCCGGGGCGGGTGCGTACCGTCCCGGGCGCCCTCAGTAGGCCAGGTAGTTCACGAGCTGGGCGGCGATGCCCGTGTAGGTGGCCGGGGTCAGCTCGGAGAGCCGCCGCTCGGCCTCGGGGGAGAGCCCCAGGCCGGCCACGAACTCCTTGAGCCGGGCCGAGTCCACGCGCCGGCCGCGGGTGAGGTCCTTGAGCCGCTCGTAGGGGTTGTCCATGCCCTCGACGCCGGCGATCGCCTCGGCGCGCATCACCATCTGGATCGCCTCGGCGAGCACCTCCCAGTTCTCGTCGAGGTCGGCGGCGAGCACGTCCTCGGCCACGTCGAGGCGGGACAGGCCCTTGCTGACGTTGGAGACCGCGAGCAGGGAGTGGCCGAAGGCCACGCCGATGTTGCGCTGCGAGGAGGAGTCCGTGAGGTCGCGCTGCCAGCGGGACGTCACGAGCGTGGCGGCGAGGGTGTCCAGCAGGGCGTTGGACAGCTCCAGGTTCGCCTCGGCGTTCTCGAACCGGATGGGGTTGACCTTGTGCGGCATGGTCGAGGAGCCGGTGGCGCCCTCCACCGGGATCTGGTGGAAGTAGCCGATGGAGATGTAGGACCACACGTCCGTGCAGAAGTTGTGCAGGATCCGGTTGAAGCGGGCGACGTCCGCGTAGAGCTCCGCCTGCCAGTCGTGGGACTCGATCTGGGTGGTCAGCGGGTTCCAGGTCAGCCCCAGGCCCTCCACGAAGCGCCGGGAGACCTCGGTCCAGTCGACGTCCGGGACGGAGGCGTAGTGCGCCGCGTACGTGCCGGTGGCCCCGTTGATCTTGCCGAGGTACTCGGTGCGCTCGATCCGGGCGATCTGGCGGCCCAGGCGGTGGGCGACGACGGCCATCTCCTTGCCGAGGGTGGTGGGCGTGGCGGGCTGGCCGTGGGTGCGCGAGAGCATCGGGGTCTCCGCGGCGGACCGGGCGAGCTTCTCGACGTCGGCCACGAGCTCCCGGGCGGCGGGCAGCCACACGTCGGTGGTCGCGTCCTTGACGCCCAGCGCCCAGGCGAGGTTGTTGATGTCCTCGGAGGTGCAGCCGAAGTGCACGAGCGGGACGAGGTGCTCGAGCCCCAGGGCGGGCAGGCGGCGGCCGATGTAGTACTCCACGGCCTTGACGTCGTGCACGGTGACGGCCTCGATCTCGGCGAGCTCGGCCACCGAGTCCGTGTCGAAGTCCGTGACGACCGCCCGGAGGCCGGCCTTCTGCTCGTCGTCGAGCGGGGCGAGGCCGGGCAGCACGGCGTGGTCGGTGAGGTGGAGGAACCACTCGACCTCCACGTGCACGCGGTTGCGGTTGAGCGCGGCCTCGGAGAGGTGGTCGACCAGCGGGGCGACCACGGGCTGGTAGCGGCCGTCGAGCGGACCCAGCGCGACGGGCGGGACGGCGGCGGCGAGCGCCGCGCGCCCGGAGGACAGGATGCGGTTCGTGGTGGGCATGCGGTCATTCTCCCACGGCGCCGGAGCCCTCCCGGGCGGCGCTTTGTCGTCGGTCGCCAACTTTCGGGGGGCGCGCTTGTAGCATTCCCGCCGAAAAAAACTGTACCGCCCGGACGGACGTCATCCGCCGGGGAACGCCCGGGGAGCGGGGATAGCATGACCTGCATGAGTATCGACGACGCTACCCACGTCCAGGCCGGCGACCAGCCGGCCGGCGTGGTCTCCACCGCCACCACCCCGGCGGTCCGGCCGCGCCCTGCCCTGACCCGTCTGCCCCGCTACGTGGCCGGCAAGCCTGCGGTCGCCGTGGAGGGGCTCGAGTCCTACAAGCTCTCCTCCAACGAGAACCCGTTCGGGCCCGTGCCCGCCGTCCGCGACGTCCTGGCCCGCTGGGAGGACGTCCACCGCTACCCGGAGACCACCTCCGCGGCGCTGCGCGAGGTGCTCGGCGAGTTCCTGGGGGTGCCCGCCGAGGACATCGTCACCGGCGCCGGCAGCCTCGGCGCCCTCAACCAGCTGCTGGGCGCGTTCGTGGGCACCGCCGAGGACGGCACCCCGGACGAGGTCGTCCACGCGTGGCGCTCCTTCGAGGCCTACCCCATCAGCATCGGGCTCTCCGGCGGGCTGAGCGTCCCCGTCCCGAACCGCCGCGACGGCTCCCACGACCTCGAGGCCATGGCCGCCGCCGTCACGGAGCGGACCCGCGTGGTGCTGCTGTGCACGCCCAACAACCCCACCGGCCCCAGCCTCACCACCGCCCAGGTCGAGGACTTCCTCGCGGCGGTGCCCCGCGACGTGCTCGTGGTGATCGACGAGGCCTACCAGGAGTTCCAGCGCCGCGACGACCTCGTGAACGGGGTCGACCTGTACCGCCGGCACCCCAACGTCGTCGTGCTCCGGACGTTCTCCAAGGCCCACGGGCTCGCCGGCCTGCGGATCGGCTACTCCGTGGCCGGCCAGGAGATCACCCAGTACCTGCGGCAGTCGGCCCCGGCCTTCTCCGTCACCGACCTCGCCCAGCGCGCCGCGATCGCGTCCGTGCGCCACTACCAAGAGGTCGAGGAGCGGGTGCAGCGCGTCGTCGACGAGCGGGAGCGGGTCCTGGCGGGGCTGGACGCCCTGGGCTGGACCTACCCCGAGACCCAGGCCAACTTCGTGTGGCTGAACCTGGGCGGGCACAGCGAGGCGTTCGCCGACCTGTGTGACGCCCACGCGCTGTCCGTGCGCCGGTTCGGCGCCGAGGGGATCCGCGTGACGATCGGCGAGCCGGAGGCCAACACCCGGTTCCTCGAGCTGTGCGCCCGCTTCCCCCACCCGCCCGTGCTCTGAGCCCGGGCCCGCGCAGACCTCTGCTCCCACCCGAGCACACCGAAAGGACGTCCTGACCATGGATGCCGCACCGTCGTCCCCGGCCGCCCACGCGCCGGTCCGCCCCGCCCCCGCCCCCGAGGTGCGCACCCGTCTGGTGCGCCTCCTCGACCGGGACGGCGCCGTGGCGGAGGACCCGGTCTTCTCGCCGTACGTCGCCGACGTCGACGCCGAGCAGCTGCGGAGCCTCTACCGCTCGATGTCCCTCGCGCGCCGTTTCGACGAGGAGGCCACCAACCTCCAGCGCCAGGGGCAGCTGGTGCTGTGGGCCCCGCTGCGCGGGCAGGAGGCCGCCCAGGTGGGCTCCGTGCGCGCCCTGCACCCGGCCGACCACATCTTCCCGACCTACCGGGAGCACGCGGTCGCGATCGAGCGCGGCGTGGACCCCGGCGAGCTGCTGACCGTGTTCCGCGGGCACAGCGCCGCCGGCTGGAAGCCGAGCGCGCACAACATGAGCGCGTACTCGATCGTGCTGGGCTCCCAGGTCCCGCACGCCGTGGGCTACGCCATGGGCATGGCCATGGACCGGCGAGCCGCCGAGGCGCAGGGCCAGGAGGTCGAGCCCGCCGCCACGATCGTCTACTTCGGTGACGGCACCTCGACCGAGGGGGAGGTGCACGAGGGCATGGTCTTCGCCGCGTCCTACGACGCCCCGGTCGTCTTCTTCATCCAGAACAACCAGTGGGCGATCTCCGTGCCGTTCTCCACCCAGTCCCGCGTGCCCCTGGCCGAGCGCGCGGCGGGGTACGGCTTCGAGGGGATCCGCGTGGACGGCAACGACGTGCTGGGGGTCCTCGCCGTCTCGCGCTACGCCATGGAGCAGGCCCGCACCGGCCGCGGCCCGGTGCTCGTGGAGGCCGAGACGTACCGGCTCGGCGCCCACACGACCGCCGACGACCCCACCAAGTACCGCGCCCGGGAGGACGAGCGGCACTGGGCGGAGCTCGACCCGCTGGTCCGGCTCGAGACGCACCTGCGCCGGGACCACGGCGCGGACGACGCCTTCTTCGAGGACGTCGCCGCCGCCGCGCAGGCCCTCGCCGACGAGGCCCGCGCCCACGTCCTGGCCATGGCCCCGCCGCGGTTCGAGGAGTTCTTCGACAAGCCCTACGCCGAGCCCCACCCCCTCATCGAGGAGGAGCGGGCCTGGTACGCCGCGTACCAGGCCGGCTTCGCCGACACCGCCGAGGAGGGCCCGGCCGGCGAGGACCGGGCCGACGACGACGCGGCCGGCCGCCCCGCCGCCGGTGCGCCCGGGACCGACCGCGGCACGCAGGCCGCGGGACTGACCGTGGCCGCCGACCCCGACCGCCCCGCGGAGGGCACGCTCTCCGGGACCGAGGAGGACCTCGCATGAACGACGTCGCGAACCTGACCATCGCGAAGGCGGTCAACGCGGGCCTGCGCCGGGCGCTGGAGGAGAACCCGAAGGTCCTGCTCATGGGCGAGGACATCGGCGCCCTCGGCGGGGTGTACCGCGTCACGGAGGGGCTCAAGGCCGACTTCGGCGCGCACCGCGTGCTGGACACCCCGCTGGGGGAGGCCGGGATCGTCGGCACCGCCGTGGGCCTGGCCATGCGCGGCTACCGCCCCGTGTGCGAGATCCAGTTCGACGGCTTCTCCTTCCCCGCGTTCAACCAGATCACCACCCAGCTCGCCAAGATGCGCAACCGCACCAGCGGGGACGTCACCGTGCCGGTGACGATCCGCATCCCCTACGGCGGGGTCATCGGCTCGGTCGAGCACCACTCGGAGTCCCCGGAGGCGTACTTCGCGCACACCGCCGGGCTGCGCGTGGTGACCCCGTCCAACGCCCAGGACGCCTACTGGATGACCCAGCAGGCGATCGCGTGCGAGGACCCGGTCATCGTCTTCGAGCCCAAGCGGCGGTACTGGCTCAAGGGCGACGTGGACACCGAGCGGCCCACCGCGGACCCGTTCACCGCCCAGGTGGTCCGCCCGGGCGAGGACGCGACCGTCGTCGCCTACGGCCCCCTGGTGCCGGTGGCGCTCGCCGCGGCGCAGGCCGCGGAGGAGGACGGGCGCAGCGTCGAGGTGATCGACCTGCGGTCCCTGTCTCCCATCGACTTCGACACCCTCGAGGACTCGGTGCGCCGCACCGGCCGCCTCGTGGTCGCCCACGAGGCGCCGACCTTCGGCGGGCTCGGCGGGGAGATCGCCGCCCGGATCACCGAGCGCGCGTTCTACTCCCTCGAGGCCCCCGTGCTGCGGGTCGGCGCGTTCCACCTGCCGTACCCGGTGGCGGCCGTCGAGGACCAGTACGTGCCGGACCTCGACCGGATCCTGGACGCCCTGGACCGGTCCTTCGCCTACTGAGCCGACCGGCGGCGGGCGCCCGCAAGAGAGAGTGAGTACGAACATGCCCCAGATCTTCAAGCTTCCCGACGTCGGCGAGGGCCTGACCGAGGCGGAGATCCTCGCGTGGAAGGTCGCGCCGGGGGAGACCGTGACGGTCAACCAGGTGATCGTGGAGATCGAGACGGCCAAGTCCGTCGTCGAGCTGCCCTCGCCGTACGCGGGGACGGTCATGGACCTGCTCGTGCCCGAGGGCCGCACCGTCGAGGTCGGCACCCCGATCATCTCGGTCGGCACCGCGGACGAGGCGCCCTCCGCGGCCCCGGCCCGGACCGGGGACCCCGGGCAGGCCGGGACGCCCGCCGCGGAGACAGGCGGGGAGAGCGCCCCGGGCGGCGCCGGTGAGGACTCGCGCCCGCTCGTCGGCTCCGGTCCCAAGGCGGACCCGGTGCGCCGCCGCCGGCGCGTCGCCCCGCCGCAGCAGGCACCCGTCCCGGAGCCCGCGCCCGTCCCGCAGCCGGCCAGGCAGGGCGGGTGGACCGAGAAGATCTCCCGCGGCCCCCTGGGCAGCGGGCTGGGCACCGGGCTGAGCGCCGCGCAGGGCATCGCCGACCGCGCCGCACGTCTCGCCGAGGACCGCGGGGTCTGGTTCCGGCCCGGGCGCGGCGAGGAGCCGCAGCCCTCCCGGGACGCCACGCCGCCCGCCCCCGCGGAGGTGCCCCGCCGGCCGGCGCTGGCGAAGCCGCCGGTGCGCAAGACCGCCCGGGACCTGGGCATCGACCTCGCGGACGTCCCCGCCACCGGGACCGCGGGCCAGATCACCCGGCAGGACCTGCTGGCCCACGCCGCGCGGCTGCACGAGAGCGAGCCCGGCCGCCCCGCGGCGGCCCGCGACGACGGCCGGATCGAGCGGATCCCCGTCAAGGGGGTGCGCAAGGCCACCGCGCAGAACATGGTGCGCAGCGCGTTCAGCGCCCCGCACGCCTCCGTGTTCGTGGACGTCGACGCGACCCGCACCATGGAGTTCGTCCAGCGGCTCAAGGCCTCGCCCGACTTCGAGGGCGTCAAGGTCACCCCGTTGCTCGTCGTTGCGAAGGCGGTGATCTGGGCGGTGGCGCGCACCCCCCAGGTCAACGCCACGTGGACGGACGAGGAGATCCTCGTCAAGCACTTCGTGAACCTGGGCATCGCCGCGGCGACCCCGCGCGGGCTCATGGTGCCGAACATCAAGGAGGCCCAGGACCTGTCCCTGCGGGACCTGGCCGTCGCCCTGGAGGAGCTGTCCCGCACGGCCCGGGCGGGCCGGACCCAGCCGGCGGACATGCAGGGCGGGACCCTCACCATCACCAACATCGGGCCCCTGGGCCTGGACACCGGGACGCCGATCATCAACCCCGGCGAGGTGGGCATCGTGGCGTTCGGCAGCATCCGGCAGAAGCCCTGGGTCGTGGACGGCGCCGTGGTCCCGCGCTGGGTGACCACCCTGGGCGGGTCCTTCGACCACCGTGTGGTCGACGGCGACCTCGCTGGGCGGTTCGTGGCGGACGTGGCCCGGATCCTCGAGGAGCCGGCCCTGCTCCTGGGCTGAACGGGGCCGTGCCCGCCCGGGCCGCAGGTCCCCGGCGGGCACGGCAACGGCCCCGTACCGGATCGGTACGGGGCCGTCTGCTGCGTCATCGACGAGCGGCCCCACGGCCTGCGGCTCTCCCCGGCGGGGTTCTCCCGCCACCGCCCTCCGTGGAACGGGGTGGTCCTCCACCGCGCCCGGCGTCCCATCTCCGTGGATCCGTGATTGAAATCCCCCCAGACACAATCACATCTCACTCACGATGGATCACTCGTGCGACGCGAGTCGCGGTCCGACCGACCCTTGCGGTCTCCCGCTGCGAGGCGGCAGACCTGTCCCCCCAACGTCCGGGGACCGCCTCAGCGCGTTCCCGGACGTCCAGGACTGCGACCAGTATGGTCCAGGACCGGACGGTTCGCGTCCCCCGAACGGCCTATGACGTGGTGTGACGTGCCTCACGGGGGCTCGGCGGGCCGTAGGCTGGGGACATGGTCCAGGCCCTTCCCCCGCGCCCGTCCGCCCGCTCCGCCGTCCCCGCGTTCCGGGTGATGGAGATCCTCGCCGCCGTGGAGCGCCTGCGCGCCGAGGGCCGGGACGTGATCTCCCTGTCCGCCGGTGAGCCCTCCGCCGGGGCGCCGCGGGCCGTGGCAAGCGCGGCGGCGCGCGTCCACGAGTGCAACGACCACCTGGGCTACACCCCGCCGCTGGGCACCGCACCGCTGCGCCGGGCCGTGGCCGAGCACTACGAGCGGTGGTACGGCCTCGACGTCTCGCCGGAGGACGTCGCCGTCACGACCGGAGCGTCCGGCGCCCTGGTCCTGACGTTCCTCGCCGCGTTCGACGCCGGGGACCGCGTGGCCGTGTGCCGTCCGGGGTACCCCGCCTACCGCAACACCCTGGCCGCCCTGGGCGCCGAGGTGGTGCAGCTCGACTGCGGTGCCGGCACCCGGTTCCAGCCGACCCCCGCGCTCCTCGACGCCGCCGTGGCCGCACACGGTCCGCTGCAGGGCCTCGTGGTGGCCGGGCCGGCCAACCCGACCGGCACGATGCTGGAGCCCGCCGAGATGGCCGGGCTCGCCCGGTGGTGCGCCGAGCACGGCGTCCGGCTGATCAGCGACGAGATCTACCACGGGATCGTCCACGGGGCACCGGCGGGCGCGACCGGCCCGGGCGGCGGACCGTACCGGGGCGCCAGCGCCTGGGAGCACGACCGGGACGCCGTGGTCATCTCCTCCTTCTCCAAGTACTGGGGGATGACGGGGTGGCGGCTGGGCTGGGCCCTCATGCCCCGGGACCTGGCGGCGCCGGTGGCCGCGCTCGCGGGCAACATCAGCCTGTGCCCGCCCGCCGCCGCCCAGCACGCGGCGGTGGAGGCGTTCACCCCCGAGGCCCTCGCCGAGGCGGAGCGCGCGGTGGAGCAGTTCGGGCGCTCGCGGCGGCTGCTGCTGGACGCGCTGCCGGACCTCGGCTGGGGCGGGACGGCGCCGGCGGACGGGGCCTTCTACCTCTACGCGGACCTCGGCGCCCAGCTCGAGCGCCACGGCAGCTCCCTGGAGTGGTGCCGGCGGCTGCTCGAGGAGGAGGCCGTGGCCGTGGTGCCCGGCCTGGACTTCGACGACGCCGGCGGCCACCGCACGGTCCGGCTCTCCTTCGCCGCCGGACCGGAGCAGGTCGAGGAGGCGATCACCCGGATCCTGCGGTTCCAGTCCCGGCCCTGAAACAGCCCTCGAGGTGGCCCGGAAGCACCCCGGTGCGCAGCAGGAACTGATGGGCCGTGGTGGGGCCCACGAACACGACCCCGCGGCCCTTGAGCCGCGCGGCCAGCCGGTCGCCCTCCGGCGAGCGCCCGGGCAGCTCCAGCGCGGTGCGCGGGGGCCGGGGGTCCTCGGGCCGCAGGTCCGCCACGAGCTCCGCCCAGCCGCCGCGGTCCAGCCCCGCGCACGCCCGGGCGTCGTGGACCACGGCCTCGATCTTGACGCGGTTGCGGATGACCGCGGGATCGAGGAGCAGCTCGTCGACGTCGTCCTCGGTCAGCCCGGCGAGCTCCTCGGCGACGAACCCCCGGAACGCCCGGCGCAGGCCGTCGCGGCGCTGGGCGATGCTCCAGCGGGCCAGGCCCGCCTGGAAGATCTCCAGGGCGAGGGCCTCGAACCACCCCGGGGCGTCGGCCGGGGCGGTCCCCCAGCGGCGGTCGTGCTCCTCGAGGGCGGCGGGGCCGGTGGGGGCCCAGGGGCAGCGGTGGAGGCCGTCGCCGCAGAGCACGGCGCGGAAGGCGTCGTCGGGGGCGTGCGCGGTGCGGACCTGAGCGGTGCGGACCTGAGCGGTGCAGTCCTGCGCGGTGTCGATCTGAGCGGCGGCGTGCTCGGCGGGGGTGTCCATGGGCCCACCGTAGGAGGGGGCGGGCGGGCCGCCCGCGGTCCCGCGGCCCGCTGTGGACGGGCTCCTCCCGCCGCGGGGGCCTCCGCGGCGGTGCAGTGCGGGCGCCGCGGGCGCGTCAGAAGCGGGAGACCTCGCCGGTGCCCGCGGCGATCTCGATGGCCACGGGCTCCTCGTCCTCCGTGTTGCCGTCGTGGACGATGAACACCGCCGTGGGGTCCCCCTCCGGGAAGGCGCGGATCGTGACCGAGCCGGACGTCGCGGCGTTGAGCACCTCCATGGCCTGGCGCGTGGCCGAGCGCAGCACGGCCGTGGGCAGGGGTTCGCCGCGCTCGTCGAGGATGTCGACCTGCACGCCCCGGGCCCGGGCGGCGCGGGCCACCTCCAGGAGGTAGGGGGTGGACACCGAGCGGCCCCGGATGGAGTCCCGCAGCTGCGCCTCCGTGAGCCGGAACTGCTCGATGTCGTAGTCGGTGACGGGGGAGGGGTCGTGGGCGATCCGCTCGAGCAGCCCGCCCGCCAGTCGGCGCACCTGCTGCACCCGCTGCGTCGAGGCACTGACGGTGTCCTTCTCCGCCTCGTCGTGGGTGCGGGCGGAGATCACCATCTCCCGGGCCTCGGCGAACGCCGCGGAGGAGCGGTCGTACTCCCGGGCGATGAGCTGGCTCGCGAGCAGCAGGGCCACGGAGGCGCTGTTGCTCAGCGCCGCCTCCCAGAGGCCCAGTCCGGAGCGGGCCCCCCAGGTCATGGACACGGCCACGGCGATGGCCAGGGTGGCCCAGCCCCACCCGCCGCGCCGGCGGATGCCGAGGACCACCAGGAACCCGTCGAAGCCCAGGGTGAACCACTGGCCGCCGAAGAGCTCCGCCCGCGGGTCCAGGGCGTCGAAGGAGCGCTGGATCGACACCAGCATGAGCAGCACGGCCGTCATCGTCGGCAGCTGCGGCAGCCGCCGCTGCCGGTAGGGGTAGACGACCAGGGCCACGGCCAGCACGTAGGTGACCAGGGCCGCCTGCATCAGGTCCGGCTTGTCCATGGCCGGGGTCAGCAGCACCCCCAGCACCACGGGGATCAGGAAGAACACCGCGATGGCGACCAGGGTCAGCGGGTGGAAGAGGGCGCGGTAGATCACGTCCGGGCGTCCCGCGGCCAGAGGATGGTGACGCGGGTGCCGCGGCCGGGGGCGGCGTCCACGTCCACGGCCCCGCCGACGTGCTCCACGTTGCCCACGATGGACACGCGCACGCCCAGCCGGCGGGAGTCCACGCTGCGGACCTGGAACCCGCGGCCCCGGTCCACCACCTGGAAGCGCAGGAAGAAGCCCTCGGGGTTGATGTCGGTCGGGGGGCACTCCCCGCCGTCCATGGTCACGAAGGTGACGTCCGTGCCCGAGTGGCGGGCGCTGTTGGAGACGGACTCCGTGATCGCCTGCACGAGCGCCGCCGCGGTGTCCGACGGGATGAGCGGGCGGGGCTCGCCCGGGGGACGGATGTAGGGGGTGATGCTGTTGAACCGCACCCGGTTGCGCCAGGGGGAGAGGGACTCGAGCAGGTCGTCCAGCAGGGTGTGCACCATCGTCATGGCCCCGCCCTCGGCGCGGCGCTCCTCGAACGCGAGCACGTCGAGGGCCCGCTGGGCCAGCTCGCGGGTCCGGCGCAGGACCGGTCCCGTGCTGCGGCCGGCGTCCAGCAGCGCGGCCATCACGTTGTCGTGGATCAGCCGGTCCAGCCGCTCCTGCTCCTCCGCCTGGGAGCGCGTGCGGTTGAGCTGCATCTCCTGGGCGAGGGCGTCGGCGTGGAGCTGGTCGGCGGTCTGCCCGCCCCTGTAGACCAGCGAGATCAGCACGATGATCACCACCCCGAAGGCGATCCGGCTCGTCGCGTCGAAGAGCACGCTCGTGGGGTCCTGCCCGGGGGTGGTGTAGAGCGTGACGACGACGTAGGCGGCCGTGACGACCACCAGGTAGGCGGCCGCCATCCGCGTGCTCCACACGACGACGGTCGCCGCCGCGGTCAGGAGGACGAACGGCTCCACCCAGGAGCTCTGCGTCGGCCTGACGCCCGTCCAGGCGAGGGGCAGCGTGCCCACGGCGAGCGCCACCAGCACGGGTGCCACGACGACCGGCCACAGCCGCACCTTCTGGCGGGCGCCCTGGGCCAGCAGCGCGCAGCCGTTGAGCAGCAGCGCGACGAGGAAGACCAGGTGCCAGCGCTCGAACGAGCGCAGCTGGTCCTCCACGATGGGGAGCGACTCGAGGAACAGCGCGACGGCGACCAGCCCGTGGCAGATGTTCGCCAGCAGGTAGATGCGGTACGAGTTCAGGCCCAGCTCCAGGGGGGAGGAGGGCGCCAGGAGGCTGCTCCGGCGGCGCCGGGCGGGGACCTTGCGGTAGGACAGCTGGGGCCGGGGCGCGACGTGGCTCACGACAGGGGCGTCCTCACCGCGGACAGGGATGGGTCACCGGGGCTTCTCCGCCGTGGTGACGTCCGCCGTGGGCTCCACGAGCCCGTCCTCGATGGCACGGATCCGCAGGTCGATCTTGGTGGGGGCCGGCCGGCCGATCCGCGCGTACTTCTCCCGGATCCGGTCGATGTTGGTCTTCACCGCGCTCTGCTTGATCCCCATGCGGCGGGCCACCTGGACCTGGGCGAAGCCGGAGGCGTACAGGCGCAGGGTCTCCTGCTCGCGGGGGGAGAGGTTGGCACGGGAAAACTCGACGTCGCCGTCGATCGCCGCGGCGAGCTCCTTGGTGATGACGGGCTTGCCCTCGGCGATGTTGCGGGCCTCCTCGATGGCGTGCTCGAGGGGGTCCGACTTGCGGACCAGCCCCAGGGCGCCGGCGCGCAGGGCCTCCCGGATCAGGGGCGCGTTCTCGCCGATGCTGAAGATCAGCACCTTCATCCCGGCGGCGCGCAGGAGCTCCACGTTGGTGGAGGGCCGGGACATGTCGTCGAGGGAGAGGTCCAGGAGCACGACCTCGCACTCGATCCGCTTGGCGCCCTGCGCGGTCAGGGCCGGGTTCTCGGGGTCCCGCCCGAGCTGGTCGAGCAGGTCCGGGACGGTGGCGGCCGATCCGACGAGCTTCACGTCCGCCTGGGAGGTCATGGAGACGAGGCGGACGCCCTCCCGGACGACCTCGTGGTCATCGACGACGGCGACAAGGGTGGACGGCATGGCGGTTCCTCCGGGTGCTGCACGGTGGGCCGGCGCGCGGGTTACGCGGTGGGGGTGACGGATCTCACCGAAGTGCTCCGATTGTCCCCCGGTGGCCCCACAGATGCGAATCCGACACGGTGTTCCGGTCGTTGCGTTACCGAGTTGCGTTGCCGAGTTGCATGTGCGGGCGGGGTCATTCCCAGCGGTCGACCCGGCGGTGGTACCGGGTGCCCCACAGCCCGCCCAGCACGGCACCGAGGAGGTCGACGACGAGGACGACGGCGACCGCGACCGCGACCAGGCTGGGGGCCAGGAGGTCCCCCATCAGCGCCTGCACGGAGACGCCCACGGGGGCGAGCCCCACGGTGTCGGCCCACACGAGCCCGGCGACCGTGGCCACGGCCCGGCCGAACACCGACCACAGCCACACCGAGACGCCCTGGCGGGCGCCCGAGAAGCGCGCCATCCGCCCGGCGGCGTACCCGCCGCCCAGGAACGCGAGGAACTCCACGACGCCGAGCAGCGCCGCCGCCGTCCATGCGGCGGGGGACCCGGCGGCGAGGTCGTCGACGACGCCGCCCACCCCGTCGCCGAGCTCGAGCGACAGGGCGGCGCCGACCAGGCCCGCGAGGGCCAGCAGCAGCCAGGTCAGCGCCAGGGCGCTGAGCCAGCCGAAGAAGCCGGGCACCAGCTGCATGCCGCCGAACTCCGCCCGCTGCCGGGCGTGCCGGGCGGCGGGGTCCTCCGGCTGGACGTCCCCGGCGCCGGGCTGTCCGGACGCGCCGGGCCGGCCGGATGCGCCGGGCCGGCCGGCCTGCCCGGACGGCCCGGGCTGCTCGTGGGTGCCGGGCCCGCCCGGCCCTCCGGCCGGGGGCTGCCGGACCGCCGGAGTGGGGTCGGTGCGCGGGGCCGGGTCCTCCGCGTGCCGCTCGGCGTCGGGGTGGCGCTGGGCCGAGACCGCCGGCAGCGGGCGGGTGTGCTGGTCGGCCTCGTCGTCGTACCAGCTCCAGTCCTCGTCCCCGGTGGCGCCGGGACCGCCCGCGCCGGTCCCGGACGCGGCGCCGTCGCGGCGGTCCGCGCCGGGGCCGTCGTCGTCCCGGGAAGCAGGGTGGGCGCCGGAGAGCCTGCTGACCGGGGGGATCGGGCGCGTGGCGTCCGCGCCGCCGTGCGGGTCCGTGTCCGACCAGGGCATCGGGTCGTCGGGGGTGTGCGAGCCGGGGGTCGAGGAGGGGGTCATGTCTCAGAAGTCTAGGGGAGAGCCCCGCCGCGGCAGGGCCGGGTACGGCCCCGGTAGGGTCGGAGCCATGCCTGCTGAATCCACGCGAGACCTCCTGCGCGCCCGCCCCTGGACCGCCAGCTACGACCCGGGCGTCCCCGCGGAGATCGACCTGCCCGAGACCTCGCTCGTGCACATGCTCGAGCGCTCGGTCGCCCGCAACGGCGCGAGGACCGCCCTCCGCTTCTTCGGGGCCACCACCTCCTACGCCCGGCTCGGGGACCAGGTGGACCGGGCCGCCGAGGGCCTGCGCCGGCTCGGCGTCACGGCCGGGGACCGCGTGGCGATCGTCCTGCCCAACTGCCCGCAGCACGTCGTGGCGTTCTACGCCGTGCTGCGGCTGGGCGCCGTCGTCGTCGAGCACAACCCCCTGTACACGGCCCCCGAGCTGCGCCACCAGTTCGAGGACCACGGCGCGCGCGTGGTCGTCGCGTGGGACAGGGTCGCCGACCGGATCCGGTCGATGCCCGCCGACCTCCAGATCGACTCCGTGGTCTCCGTGGACCTCACCGCCGCGATGCCCGCGGCCACCCGGCTGGGCCTGCGCCTGCCCCTGCGGAGGCTGCGCGAGGCCCGCGAGCAGCTCACCGGTCCCGCACCCGGCACCATCCCGTGGAAGCGGCTGCTGGACGCCGACCCGATCGCCGCCGACCACCCGCGGCCCACCGCCCACGACCTCGCCCTGCTGCAGTACACCTCCGGCACCACGGGCCTGCCCAAGGGCGCCATGCTCACGCACCGCAACCTCGAGTCCAACGCGGTGATGGGCCGGCACTGGCTCGACTCGACCGAGCACGAGGTCGTCTACGGGGTGCTGCCCCTGTTCCACGCGTTCGGCCTGACCCTGGGCGTGACCTTCGCGATCTCCCTGGGGGCCGAGCTGGTGCTCTTCCCGACCGTGCGGGCGGACCTGGTCCTCCGGGCGATGAGGAAGTCCCGGCCCACGGTGCTGCCGGCCGTGCCGCCGGTCTACCAGAAGCTGCTCGACGCCGCGCAGGAGAAGGGCGTCGACCTGCACGGCATCGCCGTGGCCGTCTCCGGGGCGATGACCCTGCCGGTCCCGCTCGTCGAGCGCTGGGAGTCCGCCACGGGCGGGGTGCTGATCGAGGGCTACGGGCTCACCGAGTGCTCGCCGCTCGTCGCCTGCAACCCGCTCAATGACTCCCGCCGGCCGGGCTCGATCGGCGTCCCCTTCCCCTCCACCGACATCCGGCTGGTGGATCCCGAGACCCTGCAGGACGTCCCCGCGGGCCACGAGGGCGAGCTGTGGGTCAAGGGCCCCCAGGTCTTCCAGGGCTACTGGAAGCGCCCCGAGGAGACCGCGGCGGTCCTGGTCGAGGACGGGTGGCTGCGCACCGGCGACATCGTCACGGCCGACGAGGACGGGTTCCTGCGCGTGGTGGACCGGATCAAGGAGGTCGTCATCACGGGCGGGTTCAACGTGGCCCCCAGCGAGGTGGAGAGCGCGCTGAAGCTGCACGACGACGTGGCGGACGCCGCCGTGGTCGGGCTCCCCGACCCCCGCGGCAACGAGGTCGTCGTGGCCGCGGTGGTCCTGGCCCCGGGCGCGAGCCTCGACGAGGAGGCCCTGCGCCGGCACTGCTACGCCAAGGTCACCCGCTACAAGGTGCCGCGGCGGATCGTGGCCGTGGAGGACCTCCCGCGCACCATGCTCGGCAAGACCCTGCGCCGGCAGGTGCGCGAGCAGCTCCAGGAGACGGGGGTCGAGGTCTGAGCCCCGCCCCGGCCCGGGCCCGCGGCGGTCAGGGCAGGTCCGCCTCCGGGTCGGCGACCCGGTAGGGGATCCGCCGGATCGAGCGGATCCGCCCGAGCTCGCCCCACTCGTCGTGGCCGAGCCGGGCGATGGGGTGCAGCCGCTGGACCACCGGTCCGCGCTCGCCCATGGCCTCCTCCGCCACGGCCACGTGCGTCACCTCGCCGAAGACCAGGAAGCCGTCGCCGATCTGCAGGGGGTCCCGGAACAGACGGCACTCGATGGCCGCGGGGGACTCCGCCACCCGCGGCGCGGCCACGGTGAGCGAGGGCTCCCGGGTGAGGCCCACGGCGTCGAACTCGCTGATCTCCGCCGGGTAGTCGGTGCTCGTGGCGTTGATCTGCTCGAACAGCTCGGCGGGGGCCAGGTTCACCACGAACTCCCCGGTCGCCCGGATGTTGCGGAGGCTGTCCTTCTCCCCGGTCGAGACGAACTGCACGACCGTGGGGGTGGTCGAGGCCACCGTGAAGAACGAGTGCGGGGCGAGGTTGTCGACCCCGGCCGCGGAGAGGGTGCTCACCCAGGCGATGGGGCGGGGCAGGACCAGGTTCTTCACCACACGGGCGAACGAACCGTGCCGGTCGGCGGGGACGTCGGTGCGCATGGCTCCCATTGCACCACTTCCCCTGCGCCGCTGCCACGGCTCCGCCCCGGTGCCGCCACGCCGCCGCCACGGTGCCGCCCCGGAACCGGAGCGGCGGCGGAGGGGGACCGGAGCCAATTGTGGCAAAAGGATGTCCTAATCAGGCTCTTTATGGGTATTCTGTGGATCAATGAACACCCGGTGGTCGACGGCGACCGCGCCGCGGACCGAACGGAAGGACGGCTGCCCTCGATGGAGATCCGCCAGCTCAACTACTTCATCGCGGTCGCCGAGGAGCGCCACTTCGGCCGCGCGGCCAAGCGGCTGCACATGGCCCAGCCGCCCCTGTCCCAGCAGATCCGCCAGCTCGAGGAGCAGCTGGGCGTGCGCCTGCTGGACCGCACCACCCGGCGCGTGGACCTCACCGCGGCCGGGCAGGTCCTGCTGGACCGCGGCCGGCGGATCATCAACGAGATCGAGGCGCTCAAGGCCGACGTGTACCAGGTGGGGCAGGGCGCCACCGGCGTGCTCCGCGTGGGCTTCTCCGGCTCCGCCACCTACGGTGTGATGCCGCGGATCGTGCGGCGCGCCAAGGAGAGCATGCCGGGGCTGTCCCTGACCCTGCACGGCGAGATGCTCACCCCCGCCATGGAGGAGGGGCTGCGGGACCACACCCTGGACGCCGCCCTGCTCCGCCCGCCCGTCGCGTCCCAGGACATCGACTACCGCATCGTCACCAGCGAGCCGCTCGTGGTGGCCATGCCCTCCTTCAGCGCCCTCGCCGTCGACCGGCCCCTGGCCGTGCGCGAGCTGCAGGACCAGGAGTTCATCACCTACCCGCCCGAATCGGTGCTGTACCGCACCGCGGCGGACATGTGCCGCCAGGCCGGCTTCCAGCCCCGCATCGCCCAGGTGGCGGGGGAGACCTCCACGCTGCTGTCCTTCGTGGCCGCCGGCGGCGGCGTGGCCGTCGTCCCCGCGACCGTGCGCGCCTTCCAGCTCGAGGGCGTCGTCTACCGGGACATCGAGGACGCCCCGGAGGTGGAGCTCGCCGTCGCGTGGCGGCGGGACGACCGCTCCGCGCTGCTGCACAACTTCCTCGACCTCGTCGTCGGCGCCCACGAGGACGCCGCCGCCGCGCGCTGAGCCCGTCCCGCCCGTCCCCGATCCGCCAGACCCGCCACAGAAAGGCCCGCCCGCCCATGAAGATCGCGACCATCGAGGCGATCCCCTACTCGATCCCCTACGTCCATCCGCTGCACTTCGCCTCGGGCGCCGTCCACGAGGCGGACCACGTGCTGGTGCGCGTCACCACCGACGACGGGATCGTGGGCACGGCCGACACCCCGCCGCGGCCCTACACCTACGGCGAGACCCAGAAGTCCATCGTGGCGGTGGTCCACGACATCTTCGCGCCCCAGCTGGTCGGCCTGGACGTCTTCGACCGCGAGAAGGCCCAGACCGTCATGGCGAGGACCATCCACAACGAGACCGCCAAGGGGGCGGTGGACATCGCCCTGTGGGACGTCATCGGCCAGGCCCTCGGGCAGCCCGTGACCAAGCTGCTGGGCGGGTTCACCGACTCCATGCGGGTCTCCCACATGCTGGGCTTCAAGCCGGCCGCCGAGCTGCTGGACCTGGCCGTTCAGTTCCGCGAGACCTACGGCATCTCCACGTTCAAGCTCAAGACCGGCCGGCACCCGATCGGCCTCGACGTCGAGGCCGCCCGCGTGCTGCGCGAGGGCCTGGGCGAGGACGCCGAGATCTACATGGACGCCAACCGCGGCTGGTCCGCCAACGAGGCCATGGAGGTGCTGCGCCGCACCGCCGACCTGGGCCTGCAGTTCCTCGAGGAGCCCGACGACGCCCGCGAGGTGCTCGGCCGGCGCCGGCTCGTGGAGAAGTCGATGATCCCCATCGCCGCGGACGAGTCGGCGCCGAACCTCGGGGAGGCCGCCCGGGAGATCCTCACCGGCGGGGCGAACCTGCTGGCGGTGAAGACCGCCCGCTCGGGCTTCACCGAGGCCGCGAAGATCGTGGGCATGGCCGAGGGCATGGGCGTGGACGTCTACGTCGGCAACCAGATCGACACGCAGGTCGGCACGGTGGCCTCCGTGGTCTTCGGCGCCGCCTTCGCCCACACCTCGAAGCGGGCCGGGGAGCTGTCGAACTTCCTGGACATGGCCGACGACCTCCTCGCCGAGCCCGTGGTCATCTCCGAGGGCCGGATCCGAGTCCCGCAGGTGCCCGGCGTGGGCACCGCCGTGGACGAGGAGAAGCTCATGAAGTACCGCACCGACCGCTAGACCCGCCCGCAGCACCCCGGATCTGCACCCCGAGTTTTCACCCCGAATCCCCATCCCGACGGAAGGACGCACCGTGAAGTACCTGGTCCACATGGACATCAACCTCCCCACCGACATGCCCGCCGAGGAGGCCGCGGAGATCAAGGCCACCGAGAAGGCCTACTCCCAGGAGCTGCAGCGCTCCGGGAAGTGGCCGGAGATCTGGCGCGTCGTGGGCGAGTACGCCAACTACTCGGTCTTCGACGTCGAGTCCAACGAGGAGCTGCACGACATCCTGCAGAACCTGCCGCTGTTCCCCTACATGGACATCACCGTGGTGCCGCTGGCCAAGCACCCCTCCGACGTCAAGTAGGACGCAGCCCCGCCGCGAGGCGGCAGAGGAGCGCCGCCCGGCCCGGGCGGCGCTCCTCTGCCGTCCTGGGGGAGGTGCGACGGGACCGCGGGTGCGACGGGGACCGGCGCGACGGAGGCGGGCGGCCGAGGCCGGTCGGGGAGTGTCAGCCGGCGGGTGTCAGTCGGCGGGCCGGTAGCGGGCGGCGAGCTCGCTGCGGGAGCGGATCCCGAGCTTCCCGTAGATGCGCGTCAGGTGGTACTGGACGGTCTTCTCCGCCAGGAACAGGGCCCGGGCGGTCTCCTTGTTGGTGGCCCCGGCCGACACGAGCTCGGCCACCGCCTGCTCCTGGGCCGTGAGCTGGATCTGCGTGCGGCCCACGGCGGCGAGCACCGGGTCCGCGGGGTCGGGCAGGTTCCCGACGTCGAGCCCCGTGGCCTTGAGCTCCCGGTCGCACCGGTCCACGTACGTGGTGGCCCCCAGGGAGTCGTAGAGGTCGCGGGCGGCCCGCAGCACCGAGGACGCCAGGCGCCGCTTGCCCGCCCGGCGCATGCTCTGCCCGTACGCGAAGCTGATCCGCGCCCGCAGGTAGGGCCGGTTCAGCCCCCGCAGGTGCCCCAGGGCGGCCTCGAAGTGCTCCCGCGCCGTGTCCGGGTCCCCCTGGGCCGCCACGAGCCGGCCCCGGGCCCACGACATGCGCGCCTGGTCCGAGGGGATCTCGCGCTCGCGGCGCAGCCTCTCGAAGCCGGTGAGGAAGGCGTCGGCGGCGTCGAGCTGGTCCGTCATGACGAGGGCGTTGACGTAGGTGTCCTGCCACGGCCAGAAGGACACGCGCTCGTCGGTCCACGGGTCGATGTCCGTCAGCGGCTGCAGCACGGCGAGCGCGCTCTCGTAGTCCGCGCGCGCCTCGTGGAAGCGGGCCCGGGCCAGGCTGGCCGGGACCTGCATGGCCCGGTAGGTGCCCGGCTGCACCGCGGACTGGGAGACGTAGTGCCGGGCCCGGTCCCAGTCCCCGCGCATCGACCACAGCTCCGCGGCGGTCCAGTACAGCAGCGGGCGGATCAGCGGCATCCGGGAGGTCTCGAGCCGGACGGAGGCGCGCGCCACCGTGGCGGCGGCCGCGTCCCAGTTGCCGAGCACGAGCTGCGTGCGGGCCAGCCACGCCTCCGCCCACAGGGAGATCCGCAGCGACCCGCCGCGGTACTCGGTGGGCGCCGCCGCCTCGAAGTTCACGAGCGCCGTCTCGACGTCGTCGGCGCGCAGCGCCAGCCATCCGGCGCCCATCTGCACGCGCTGCTTCTGGGCGTTCTCCGCCGCGTGCCGGAACGCGGTCTCGTAGGAGCGCTCCGCCTCCCGCAGCCTGCCCTGGGCGAACAGCCCGAGCCCGTAGATGGCCTCGGACTCGATGTGGGCGGGGGTGCCGGGGTCCGTGAGGGACATCGCCGTCTCGGCCCAGCGGGTGATGAGGGGCCCGTCCCAGGAGGCGACGCCGTGCAGCGTGAAGCGCTGGGCGATCTGCGCGGCGGCGCCCGGGTCCTGCTCGGGGTTGCACGTGCGCCAGGCCATCTCCAGCTGGGTCCCGGCGCTGCGGTTCTGTCCCGAGACCGTGGAGAGGTAGCCGAGCACGGAGGAGCGCAGGGGGGAGGAGGGCATGGCGTCGACGGCGGCGGCCCACATGTCCGCCTGCGCAATGTTGCCCGAGCCCACCAGGGCGTCCACGGCCCGCAGGAGGCGGTCGTTGCGGGCGCGAGGGTCCGCGGAGAGCCGGGACGCTGAGAACAGGGCGGTGGAGACGTCCTGCCAGGCGCCCACCATGGCCTGGCGGCGGGCGAAGTCCTCGAGCTCCTCGGCCAGGGGCTCGTCCGGGCCGGGGGTCGCGGAGACGCGGTGGCCCAGCCGCTCGCCCTCGTCCTGGACCGTGGCCGCCGCGCGGCGGTGCAGCTCGATCCGCCGGCTGGGGACGACCTCCTCGTAGACGGCCTCGGCGGCGCCGGGCTCGAAGAACTCCACGACGGAGCGGGCCTGGTCCACGGACAGCCTGAGGAGCCCGGCGCGGTGGCCCTCGTCGAGGGGAGGCATGACGTCCTGCACCCCGCTCACGTGGGTGACCTCCGCGAGCCCGGCGCTGTGCCCCAGGACGGACACCGCCTCGGCCACGTCGGCCAGGGCGGGGGAGGCGTCGCCGAGCACGCTGCGCACGCGGGCCCGCACCCGGGAGCTGGCGGGCAGGGACGGGAACCACGACTGCCACGTGTCCTCGGGCAGCTCGTTCAGCAGCTCCACGATCTGCTGAGGCACGCCGCCGGTGTGGCGCACGAGCCCGTGCGCGGCGGTCGCGCTCAGGTCGAGGCCGAACAGCTGCCGGGCGAGGTCCTGGACCTGGTGGGGGGCGAGCGGCTCCAGCGGGATCCTGATCACCTGGTGGCCGGTGAGGAAGTCGAGCACCCCGGTGGGCACGCGCCCCGCCTGGCCGGGGTCGAGGGTCAGCACGAACATGACCCGCTTGCCGTGCAGGCGGCGCATCACGAACACGAGGATGCGCAGGCTCTCCTCGTCGAGCCGGTGGACGTCGTCGACGGTGACGACCACGGTGCCGCGCGCCTGCAGCCCCTCGAGGTGCGTGGTGAGGGTGGACGCGTAGTTGACCACCTGGGCCGGGGTGAGGTGGGCGACGGGGGTCGAGGGCAGCGCGGGCCCGCCGTCGTAGCCCTTGGCCGAGCGCAGCGGCGCGGTGAGCATGAGCTGGGAGTAGCCGGCGAGGGCGAGCTGGGCCTCCCACTCGTCACCGGTGGCGCTGAGCACGCGCACGCCGCGGGCCACGGAGCGGCAGTGCTCCAGGAAGAGCTCCAGCAGGGCCGTCTTGCCGGAGCCGGGCGGGCCGCTCAGGACGACCGCGCGCACATGGCCCTTGCGCACGGTGCGCAAGGTCTCCAGCAGCTCCTCGAAGACGTCCGCCCGGCCGACGAGCGGGAACTCCTCGCCGGAGTCGCCCTGGTGGAAGCCCGCCGTCATGGCCGCGAGTCTACCCCGGCGGGGCGAGCGGCCGCGCCGGCGGGCCTCCGTCACGGCACGCTCAGCCCAGGTCCCCGCCGGCCACCGGCAGGACGCTGCCGGTGACGTAGGAGGCCTCGTCGGAGGCGAGGAACACGATGGGCGCGGCCTGCTCGTCGAGCGTGCCGTAGCGCTTCATGAACGACGACTCCACGGTCTGGTCCACGATCGTGCGGTACCACTCCTTCTCGGTGGCGCTCTCGGCCTCGGGCCCGCGCTTGACCCTGCGGGGCGGGGCCTCGGTGCCGCCGGGGGCAGTGGCGGCCACGCGGATCCCGCGCCCGGCCACCTCCATGGCCAGGGACTGGGTCAGGGCGTTGACCCCGCCCTTCGCCGCGGCGTAGGGCACCCGGTTCATGCCGCGGGTGGCGACCGAGGAGACGTTGACGATCGTGCCCGAGCCCTGCTCCAGCATGGCCGGCAGCACGGCGCGGCAGGACCACAGCGTGGGGAAGAGCGAGCGGCGGATCTCCTTCTCGATCTTCTCCTCGTCGTACTCCTCGTAGGGACGGGCCCAGATGGTGCCGCCCACGTTGTTGACGAGCACGTCCACCCGGCCGTGGGCGGCCAGGGCCGCGTCCACGGCCTCCTGGGCGCCCGCGAAGGTCTCGAGGTCCGCGGTCACCGAGGTGGCGGAGCCGCCCGAGCCGGACGCCTCTGCGGCGTCGTTGATGCCCCGGGCGACCTCGTGCACGAGCTCGGCCCGGTCCACCAGGACCACGGCGCCGCCCTCGGCGCCGATCCGCTCGGCCACCTTCTGGCCGATGCCCTGCGCGGAGCCGGTCACGAGCGCGACCTTGCCGGCGAAGCGGCCCGGCGTGAGGAACTGGCCCGCGTACGGCGCGGCCATCAGCGACCGCCCTCCTTGGCGTCGATCGCGGTCGCCATGGTCTCCTTGGCGTCGCGGGCGTGGGCCATGATGACCTCGCGGGCGCGGTCCTTGTTCTTCTGCTCGAAGGCCTCGACGACGTCGAGGTGGTCCTGGGCGACCCGCGCGAAGATCTCGGTGCCCTTCTCGAAGGTCGCCGCCATCTGCTCGCGCACGTCCAGGCGCCGGTAGGACTCCAGCAGCGTGGGGTTGTCGCAGACCAGGAAGAGGTACTCGTGGAACTCCTCGTTGGTCCGCACGTACTCCTCGGGGTCCTGGACGGTGCCCGCGCCCACGGAGCGCGTGGTGGCCTCGGCGAGGCGGCGGAACTGGTGCAGCTGCTCCTCCGTGAGGCGGCCCAGCATCAGCTCGGTGACCGCGAGCTCGAGGCCCATGCGGGCGTCGAGGTGGGCGAAGCTGTCCTCCTTGCGGAACTCCAGCCGGCCGGTCTCCATCGAGGAGACGGCCTCGGCGCGGGTCATCGTGTCGCCCTCGGCCTCGACCTTCTCGGCGGGGGCCGGCGCGCCGGTCTCGGCGTCGCCGCCGGTGGACTCCTTGGGCGCGAAGCGCTCGAAGTAGAAGTTGGCGGGCTGGACGCCCTCGGTGTCCAGCCACTTGGAGACGGCGTTGACCATGGGGGGCGGGCCGCAGAGGTAGACGTCGACGTCGCCGTCGTTGAGGTGCTGCGGCTCGATGATCTGGGTGACGTAGCCGGTGTGCGGGGCGGAGGTGCCCTCCTCGGAGGCGATGTAGTCCCAGGTGAAGGCCGGGAGCTTCGCCTCGTACGCGCGGATCCAGTCCAGGCCCACGATGTCCGCCTCGCGGGTCACGCCGTAGATCAGGTGCACGGGGGTGCTGGGCGGGTTCTCGGAGAGCTTCTCCAGGATCGACAGGAGCGGGGCCAGGCCGGTGCCGCCGGCGAGCAGCAGCAGGGGGCGCTTCGGCTCGCGCAGGAAGAACGAGCCGTAGGGGCCCGTGAACTCGATGGTGTCGCCGACGGCGGCGCGGTCGCGCAGGTACTCGGACATCGCGCCCTGCGGGGTGATGCGCACCATGAAGGCCGCGTCCTCGACCTCGGGGCCGCTGCTGAAGGAGTAGGAGCGCTCCGCGTCGGTGCCCGGGACCTTGATGTTGACGTACTGGCCGGGGAGGAACGCCAGGGCGTCCCGCTTCTGCACGTCCAGGGTGAAGGAGATCGTGGACTCCGAGTGCTTGTTCAGCTCCTTGAGCGTGGAGGTGAACGTGGCGGCGGAGGTCTTCGCGGACTCGGCGGTCGCGGGGATCTGGATGGCCATGTCGGACTCCGGGACCGCCTGGCAGGTGAGGAGGTAGCCCTTTTCGAGCTCCTCCTCGGTCATGGCGTCGTCGATGAAGTCCCCGGGGTCGAACGTGCCGGAGTCGCAGAAGGCCTTGCAGGTGCCGCAGGCGCCGTCGCGGCAGTCCGCCGGAATGTTGATGCGCGCCTTGTAGGCGGCGTCCAGGACGGTCTCGTAGTCGCCGACCTTGATGACCTTGGTGACGCCGTCCTCGAAGCTGAGGGCTACCTGGTGGCCCATGATTTCCTCCTGGGTGGGGGGCCGCGTCCTCGCGGCCCGCGAGTCTGTGCGGGGGTGCTCGGTGAGCAGGGGGTGACGGGGACGCCGCGCACGGCGCCCGGCGCGTGGCCGGGCGCCGGGCGCGGCGGGAGCCGTCAGATCATGTAGACGTCCACCACGTGGTGGATGTAGTCGTTCTTCAGGACGACCTTCTTCTTCAGGATGACCGGCTGCTCGCCCGAGAGGTCGATCGTGTAGAAGCTGGTGCCGAAGTACGTGTCCGTCGTGTTGTAGCGGAAGTACAGCGTGAACCAGTTGAAGCGGACCTTCACCTGGTCGCCGTCGTGCTCGAGGACCTCCACGTCGGTGATGTTGTGCCCGGTGCGGGGGTCCGGCAGGGACGTGGCGGAGGAGCGGTCCGTCTTGATGCGGAACACGCGGTCCTCGATGCCGCCGCGGTTGTCGTAGTAGATCAGGGAGATCTCGTTCTGCGGGTCCTCGGTCAGCCGGTCGTCGTCGCCCCAGGACGGCATCCAGAACTCGGAGTCCGGGTGGTAGCACTCGAGCCACTCGTCGAACTGGCGGTCGTCCAGCAGCCGGGCCTCCTTGTACAGGAAGGCGCGGACGGTCTCGAGGGTCGCGATCTCCTCGGCGGTCTTGAGCGCCGTGAGGGGGTTCAGCAGGTTGGCCATGGTGTTCTGCACTCTTTCTGTGGTTCGGGGAGGTCCGGGATCAGGCGGTCACGGGAGCGGACTGCTCGGCGGCACGCTCCTCCGCGGCCAGACCCTTCTCCATGACTTCCTTCCAGTAGGTGTGCTGGACCGGGTAGAGGCCCTCGTCCTCGGTGCGCACGCCGGAGGCGATGACCTTGGACATGCCGAGGGCCTGGGCCTGCTCGTCGGGTCCCTGGATCTCGTGGGTGGCGCCGCGGGACATGTCGTTCCAGGGGGCGGAGGTGGCCCAGTAGGTCTTGTTGCAGGAGCGGAACTCCTCGAGGTCGTCCGGGGTCGCCATGCCCGTCGCGTTGAAGAAGTCCTCGTACTGGCGGATGCGCTTGGAGCGGTTCTCCTGCGACTCGCCCTTGGGGGCGATGCAGTAGATCGTGACCTCGGTCTGGTCCGCGGAGATCGGCCGGAAGTGCCGGATCTGCGAGGAGAACTGGTCCATGATGTAGACGTTCGGGTACAGGCACAGGTTGCGCGAGATGTTGATCATGAAGTTCGCCATCTCCTCGCCGTACTTGTCGACGAGCTCCTCGCGGCGGTCCCACAGCGGGCGGTCCTGCGGGTTGGTCCACTCCTGCCACAGCAGCAGGTGGCCGTGCTCGTAGGAGTAGAACCCGCCCTTGACCTTGCCCCACTTGCCGGCGTCCATGGCCTTGGTCTTGTTGGCGGAGTCGCCGGCGGTGCGGCGGGCGGTGGTCGCGGCGTAGTTCCAGTGCACGGAGGTCACGTGGTAGCCGTCGGCGCCGTTCTCCGCCTGGACCTTCCAGTTGCCGTCGTAGGTGTAGGTCGAGGCGCCGCGCAGGACCTCGAGGCCCTCGGGGGACTGGTCGACGATCGAGTCGATCACCTTGGTGGCGTCGCCCAGGTGCTCCTCCAGGGGCAGCACGTCCGGGTTCAGGGAGCCGAACAGGAAGCCGCGGTAGGAGTCGAAGCGGGCGACCTTGGTGAGGTCGTGCGAGCCGTTCTTGTTGAAGTTCTCCGGGTAGCCGCCGGTGCGGCCGTCCTTGACCTTCAGCAGCTCGCCGGAGTTCTTGAACGTCCAGCCGTGGAACGGGCACGTGAAGGTGGTGCGGTTGTCCGTCTTGCGGCGGCACAGCATCGCGCCGCGGTGGGAGCAGGCGTTGACGATGCAGTTGAGCTTCTCGTCCTTGTCGCGGGTGATCACGACGGGGGTGCGCCCGATGTCGGTGGTGAAGTAGTCGCCCACGTTGGGGATCTGGGACTCGTGGGCCAGGTACACCCAGTTGCCCTCGAAGATGTACTTCATCTCGAGCTCGAAGATCTCCTCGTCGGTGAAGATCTCCCGCTTGGCGCGGATGATGCCCTTTTCGCGGTCGTCGATCACGGCGTCGGAGAGGACCTCGCGGACGTGGGTCAGGTTCTCGGTCATGTCGTGCTCCTTCTGAGGAGAGGTTCTGCGGACGGAGGCGCGGGCCGGCGGGAGATCCCGGGTCCGGCCCGCGGCCGGACGGTATGCATGCCATTCTGTTCGCTCGTGACCCCACTCACATCAGGTGAACCCCTAGGAGTGGCCCAGGGGGGCGTTATGTACCACTTGGTACTCAGAAAGCGGTCAATCAATATTTGTAGCGTCCTGATCCGCGGGCATAGGCTGTGAGAGACGTCACCGCGTGTCCGGTGCCACAGGCCCGGGCGGGACCCGGTTGTCCGGCGACAGGGCGGCAGGTGCGTCCCGCCTACTGTTCAACGAAGAATGTGGAGATCACCATGACGGAAACCCGCAAGGAAAACGAGGGCACGGCTGTCGAGGCCGGCACCAAGGCCACCGAGCGCTTCACGGCCTCGGGAAAGCTGGCCAAGCTTCAGGTGCCCCAGGAGCGCGTGTCGCTGCTGGCCGGTGAGGCGATCAAGGCGATCAACGACATCGCGGTCAAGCACCAGGTCACCTACGAGGAGTACAACGCGCTGAAGGCGTGGCTGATCAAGGTCGGCACCGACGGGGAGTGGCCTTTGTTCCTGGACGTGTGGCTGGAGCACACCATCGAGGACATCAACTCCCAGGAGCGCCCCGGTGCCGTGGGCACCATCGAGGGCCCCTACTACGTCCCGGGCTCCCCGGTGCTCCCCACCCCGGGCACCCTCCAGATGCGCGAGGACGAGCCGGGCACCCCGCTGCTGTTCAAGGGCCACTTCACGGACACCGACGGCAACCCGATCCAGGGCGCGCAGGTGGAGATCTGGCACGCCGACGCCAACGGCTTCTACTCCCAGTACGCCCCGGAGCTGCCGGAGTGGCTGTTCCGCGGCACGGTGAAGGCCGACGGGAACGGCTACTTCGAGATCAACACCAAGCGCCCGGCCCCCTACCAGATCCCCACCGACGGGGCCTGCGGGCAGCTCATCAGTGCCGCCGGGTGGCACGCGTGGCGCCCGGCGCACATCCACATCAAGGTCTCCGCCCCGGGCTACCAGCTGGTCACCCAGCAGCTGTACTTCCCGGGGGACCCGCACAACGAGGACGACATCGCCTCGGCGGTCAAGCCCGAGCTGATGCTGGACCCCAAGCCGCGCACCGACGGCGGGGAGGGCGAGGAGGTCGTCTACGACTACGTCCTCGCCAAGGAGGGCCAGACCAAGTAGCGGTCCGCCCCCGATCCTCCGCCCGGGCCCGCCCGGCAGGACCAGCAGCACCCCCGCCGGCCACGGCCGGCGGGGGTGCTGCCGTGCGCGGGGACACCGCTCCGGCCTGCGGCGACATGCGGTGCCGGAGATGATCCGTTCGCTTGCTCATGCAGATCACTGCGTCTACAGTAAAGCTGTCGTCGGCGATGGCCCGGACGCGATCCCCCCATCGGCGTCCGGATGGATCCTGCCGACGCCCGGCATCCCGTTCCCCCCGATCGGGATGCCCGACGGGCCCTGCCGATCCCCCCAAGCGGCAGGGCCCGTCCCTGAACCATCAGGCGCTGACAGGCACCCGCAGCGGTCCTCGGGCCGGCCGGGTCCGGGCCTCAGCAGAGACCGAGCTCCCTCAGCCGGGGCACGACCTTGTCGGAGACCGAGAGCAGCGCGTCCATCTCCTCCTGTGTCAGCTGGTCGATGAGCGCGGCCCGCACCATCTCGAGGTGGCCGGGTGCGGCCGCCTCGATGGTGCGGCGGCCCTCCGGGGTGATCCGCACGTCGAGGCCACGCGCGTCGCTGTCGCAGGGGAGGCGCTCGAGCAGACCGCGCCGGGCCATGCGGGTGAGCAGGTGGGAGAGCCGGCTGCGCTCCCAGCCCAGCTCGTTGAGCAGGTCGCGCGAGCGCGCCACGCCGGTGCTGCTCTCCGAGAGCAGCACGAGGACGTCGTACTCGGATCCGGACAGGGCGCTGTCGCGGGCGAGCTGGCGGTCGATGGCCGCCTGCATGCTGCGGCTCAGTGCGAGGAAGCCGCGCCAGACGCGCTGCTCCTCGTCGCTCAGCCAGTGGACGTCGCCGGACTCCGGGCGGCTCATGCGGGGTTCCCCTCTCGTGTGGTCAAACCCCTAATTTTATATTGACGCATCAACAAGTGTCAAGGAGGCGGGGGTCGTCACGCGGCGGAGTCCCTGCTTCCGGGGTTCCTGTTCCCCTCGTCCCCTCTGTTCTGGTCCCTGCTGTCCGGGCCCCCTCTGTTCTGGTCCCTGCTGTCCGGGCCCCCTCTGTCCTGGTCCCTGCTGTCCGGATCCCCGCCCCCGGGGGTCTCGTGGTCGGCGCCCCCCGCCCCGCGGTCCTCCCTGCCGTAGTGCGCGGGCCGGCGGATCCACTCGGAGTCGTAGTACCCCCGCGGGGAGCGGCCGTGCCGGAGCTGCGCCGCGTAGCCGGTGGGGCGCAGGGGTGAGTCGTCGTCGTCGCGCGGCGTGAGGGCGGCCATCGCCACGAGCCCGAAGCCGAGGGCCGAGGCGACCACCAGTGTCATGCCCGAGACCACCAGCACGCTCACCCACTCGGCGACCTGGTCCGCCCTGCCGGTCCCCTCGAGCGCCGGCGCCACGGCGAGCGCCCCGCCCACGGAGGCGACCCCCAGGAGCAGCAGCGCGGTGGGGACGAGCCAGAGCTTGGAGCGGTGGTGCAGCGGCGCGGCCGACGGGTCGCGCAGGGCCGGGTGCAGCTGGGCCTGGACGGCGACGAAGCCGGCGACGCCGAGCAGGACCGGCGGGATCCCTGCGGCCCAGCCCCGGTCCAGGTCCACGGCGGTGAGGCCCATGGCCAGCAGCAGGCCCAGCATCACCAGGGTGAAGGAGATCCCGCGCGCCATCCGGCGCGCGGCGCGCGGGGACACGGGGACGCGCGGCGCGGCAGGGGGCGGGGTGCGGCCTGTGCTCCGCTCGGGCGGGAGGCGCTGGCCGAACTCGGGCTCGGGGTCGGGGGCGGTCATGGCGGTTCCGGATCTCGACGGGGTGCTGGACGACTCCACTGTAGACCTCGCCCCCGACGGCGGGGCCTGGTGCGCTCGGGATGATTGACGTATCATCAAAAACTGAGGGCCCGGTCCGCGGGCCGCACCGTCGTCCACCCGTGCGCGGCGCACCAGCCCGTCGCGCGCCCCAGGAGCCCATCGTGTCCCAGCGCAGCACCCAGCACTCCGAGTACAGCACCGCCGGCGCCTACGTGCACGCGGGGGAGGAGTTCACCCGCGACACCACGTACATCGAGGACCGGATCGTCCGCGACCCGGACCGCGCCGGGGTCTCCGAGGGCGCGCGGGCCTGGCCCGTGGCCGAGGGCCGCTACCGGCTCGTGGCCGCCCGGGCCTGCCCGTGGGCGAACCGCACCCTCATCGTCCGCCGCCTGCTCGGGCTGGAGGACGCGATCTCGGTGGGACTGCCCGGCCCGGTCCACGACGCCCGGTCGTGGACCTTCGACCTCGACCCCGACGGCAAGGACCCCGTGCTGGGGATCGAGCGGCTCCAGCAGGCGTACTTCGCCCGCTTCCCCGGGTACCCGCGCGGCATCACCGTCCCCGCGGTCGTCGAGATCGGCAGCGGGCAGGTGGTCACGAACGACTTCCCGCAGATCACCGAGGACTTCGCCAAGGAGTGGACCGCGTTCCACCGCGAGGGCGCCCCGGACCTCTGGCCGGCCGAGCTCGAGGACGAGATGCGCGAGGTCATGCGGCGCGTCTACACCGAGGTCAACAACGGCGTCTACCGCTGCGGGTTCGCCGGCTCCCAGGCGGCCTACGAGAAGGCCTACGACCGGCTGTGGGCCGCCATGGACTGGCTGGAGGAGCGCCTCGCCGGCCGCCGGTACCTGATGGGCGAGCACATCACGGAGGCCGACGTCCGGCTGTTCACCACCCTGGTGCGCTTCGACCCGGTCTACCACTCCCACTTCAAGTGCTCCCGCCACAAGCTCACGGAGCTGCCGAACCTGTGGGCCTATGCCCGGGACCTCTTCCAGACCCCCGGCTTCGGGGACACCGTGGACTTCCAGCAGATCAAGGAGCACTACTACGTGGTCCACGAGGACATCAACCCCTCGCAGATCGTGCCGGTGGGGCCCGCCCTGGAGAACTGGCTGTCCCCGCACGGCCGGGAGGCGCTGGGCGGCTCCCCCTTCGGCGACGGCACGGCCCCCGGTCCCGTCCGGCCCGGCGAGCGCGTCGACCCCGCCCACACGCCGCTGCCCGCCTGACCCCGTCCGGGGCGACGGTTTCCCGGGAGGCGGCGACGCCCCTAGAATGGTCAGCTTGAGCGCCCCGGGCAGGCCCGCCCACGACGACGTGCACCCCGGGGCCTTCCCTGCCCGCCGCCCCCTGGAAAGGACCCTCGTGGCCCCCTACCGCAACCAGCGCGCCGCCGCGCTGCCCGCCCGTCTCTCCCGCTCGTGGCTGCTCACCTCGGCCGCGGACCCCTCGCTCTTCCCCCGGGCCCTCGCCTCGGAGGCGGACTCCGTGGTGCTCGACATCGAGGACGCGGTCCCGGCCGAGGGCAAGGACGAGGCCCGGCAGAACGTGGTCGACGCCTTCAACGCCGGGGCGAGCGCCTGGGTGCGGATCAACGACATCACGACCCCCTACTGGGAGAAGGACCTCGCGGAGCTGAGCCGGTGCGGCCACCTGCGCGGGATCGTGCTCGCCAAGACCGAGCACCCCGACCACATCACCAAGACGGCCATGATGGCCCCCGCCGGCACGCCGGTGGTCGCGCTCATCGAGTCGGCCGTGGGCATCATGAACGCCTACGACATCGCGCGGGCCCCGGGCGTGTTCCGCCTCGCCTTCGGCGTGGGCGACTTCCGCCGGGACACCGGCGCCAGCGCGGACCCCCTGGCCCTGGCCTTCGCGCGCTCGACGCTCGTGGTGGCCTCCCGGGTCGGGGAGCTGCCCGGTCCCATCGACGGCCCCACGCTGGGGGCGACCGGCGAGGAGCTCGCCGCGGCGTGCGAGGTCACCCACTCCATGGGCATGACCGGCAAGCTGTGCCTGGACCCGGACCAGACGGACGGGATCAACCGCAACCTCGCCCCGAGCGAGCAGGAGATCCGGTGGGCCCGCGAGCTCATCGAGGAGCACGACTCCGGCCACACGGTCGGTGACGGCAGCTACCTCCCGCGCCTCGCCCGGGCCCGCAAGGTCTCGGAGCTGGCCCAGACGTACGGGCTCTGGAACCGCTGACCCCCGGCCTGCCCGCACAACGCCGCCCGGCCCGCTCCCGCGGGCCGGGCGGCGTTGTGCTCAGCCCAGCCAGCGGGCCATGAGCCCCCGGAACGCCGGGTCGGTCAGCGACGCCACCCGCAGGTGCCCCGGCACCGGGTCCCCGTCCGGCGCGGACGGCACGGCGGCGACCACGAGGCCCGCGGCCAGCGCCGCCGTGGCCCCCGCCGCGGAGTCCTCCACGGCGAGCGCCTCGGCCGGGGCGAAGCCCAGCCGCCGCACCGCCTCGGCGTAGATGTCCGGGGCGGGCTTGCCGCGGGCGACGTCGTCGGAGGAGACCCAGGTGGTCAGGAGCGGCGCGAAGCCGGCCGACTCGAGCTTGACCCCGAGGATGGTGCGGGTGGAGTTGCTGGCCACGGCCACCGGGACCCGCTCCGCGAACGCGCGCACGGTGTCGAGGGCCCCCTCGATGGGCACCAGCCGCCCGGCCAGGAGCTCCGCCTCCGTGCGCAGCACGTCGGCGAGCACCGCGGCGCGGTCCGCGCCGGCGGCCCGCGCGATCGCGTCCGCCACGTCCGCGGCCGACCAGCCCATCATCCGCCGCTGCATCTCGTCCGTGTAGACGAGGCCGTTGCGCTCGGAGACGACGCGCTGGACCTCCGTCCAGTTGGCCTCGGTGTCCATCAGGATGCCGTCGCAGTCGAAGACCACGCACGACGGCGCCCAGTCCTGGGCCGGCGCGAGGAGGTCGGGGAAGGCGTCCGTGGGGGAGGGCGGCAGGGCCTGGAAAGTCGTCATGGTCCCATCGTGCCCCACCCGGGGAGCGCGGCGGGCGGGGTGTGGGCGGAATAACGCACCCCGCGGACGGTGTTGCCGCCACCGGACGACCCCTCCGGCCACGACGGCACGGACCTCGCCACCGCCGGCCACGACGACCCCGACACCGACACTGATACCGACACCGACACCGACACCGACACCGACACCGACACCGACACGGAAGAAGCTCCCCTTGCCAGCACCGACCCCCGCCCGCGTCCCGCTGTCCGCCCTCGACCTGGTGCCCCTGTCCGCGGGGCGCTCCGTCACCGACGCCCTCCGGGAGGCGGTGGAGCTGGCCCGCCGGCTGGACGCCGCGGGCTACCGGCGCCTCTGGTACGCCGAGCACCACAACACCGAGGCGTTCGCGTCCTCGGCGACGGCCGTGCTCATCGGCCAGGCGCTCGCCGCGACCGAGCGGATCCGGGTGGGCTCCGGCGGGATCATGCTGCCCAACCACGTGCCGCTGACGGTGGCCGAGGCCTTCGGCACGCTCGCCAACCTGTACCCGGGGCGGGTGGACCTCGGCCTGGGCCGCGCCCCGGGCACCGACATGCGCACCGCGATGGAGCTGCGCCGCGGTCACGCCGGCCACGACACCTTCGAGGCGGACGTCCGCCGGCTGGTGCGGCTGTTCGGCGGCCAGGAGCAGGAGGCCGTGCGGGCGCCGGTGGCCCGGGACACCGACGTCCCGCTGTGGATCCTCGGGTCCTCCACCGGCGGGGCGGAGGTCGCCGCCCGGCTCGGGCTGCCCTACGCGTTCGCGTCGCACTTCGCCCCCGCCATGATCATGGACGCCATCGCCCTGTACCGGCAGCGCTTCGACGCCGGCGCCCCGACCGCCACCGTCGAGCGCCCCTACGTGGTCGTGGCCGCCAACGTCCTGGCCGCCGACACGGACGAGGAGGCCCGCCGCCAGTTCACGACCCACCAGCAGCTCGTGCGGGGCATCGCCCGCAACGACCGCGGCCCCCTGCAGCCCCCCGTCGACCGGGTCGAGCTCACCGCGCCCGAGGCGGCCATGGTGGAGCAGCACCTCGCCGTCTCGGCGGTCGGCACGCCCGAGCGCGTGGTGGCGGACCTCGACCAGATCGTGGAGATCACCCGCGCCGACGAGCTGATGCTCAACAGCTATGCTCACGACCCGGAGGTGCGAGCCCGCTCCCTGGAGCTCGTGGCCCAGGCCTGGTGAACACCCCGCACCGGCCGGCCGGCACCTCCCGCACCGTCCCCCTGCACCACCCCGATGCACGACAGGAGCACCGCATGACCACCGTTCCCGCCCTCGAGGCCACCTCCGCCGACTCCGGCTTCCGCCGCACCACGATCGAGCGCCGCCCGGTCGGCCCCCAGGACGTCGCGATCGAGATCCAGTACGCCGGGATCTGCCACTCCGACATCCACACCGCCCGCAACGAGTGGGGCGGCACGCACTACCCCGTCACCCCGGGGCACGAGATCGTCGGCCGCGTCAGCGCCGTCGGGGAGGCCGTGACCGGCTTCGCCCCGGGCGACACGGTGGGCGTCGGCTGCTTCGTCGACTCCTGCGGCCGCTGCGAGTACTGCGCCGACGGCCAGGAGCAGTTCTGCATCGAGGGCGTGACCGCCACCTACAACACCCCCCAGGCCGACGGCACCCCCACCAGGGGCGGCTACAGCGGGGCCGTCGTCGTCGACGAGCGCTTCGTCCTGCGCGTCCCCGAGGCCCTGGACCCCGCGAAGGCCGCGCCCCTGCTGTGCGCCGGGATCACGACCTACGCCCCGTTCAAGCGCTGGGGCGTGGGGCCCGGCCGGCGCGTCGCCGTCCTGGGCATGGGCGGGCTCGGGCACGTCGCGGTGAAGATCGCCGCCGCCATGGGCGCCGAGGTCACCGTCCTGAGCCAGAGCCTGTCCAAGCAGGAGGACGGCCTGGCGTTCGGGGCCGTCGACTACTTCGCGACCAAGGACGACGAGACGTTCGCGCGCAACAAGGGCCGCTTCGACCTCATCCTCAACACCGTCTCCGCCGACCTGCCGATCGAGCGCTACCTCTCCCTGCTGCGGATCAACGGCGTGCTGTGCTCCGTGGGACTGCCCACCGAGCCGTACAGCGTGCGCCCCGGCGCCCTGATCGCCCCGCAGCGGGTCCTCACCGGGTCGATGGTGGGCGGGCTGCCCGAGCACCAGGAGATGCTCGACTTCTGCGCGGAGCACGGCGTGGAGTCCGAGATCGAGCTGATCGGCGCCGACGACGTCGACGCCGCGTACGACCGCGTGGTCGCCTCCGACGTCCGGTACCGCTTCGTCATCGACGTCGCCGGGACGCTCGCGTAGCGGGCGGCGGCGCGCGTCCGTCAGCCCACTGCGCACCGCGGCGGGGTCTGGCTAGAGTGGAGGCCATGGCCGACACCACCACTCCCGCCGCGCTGCGCCGGCTCGCCGAGGCCCACCGGGTCTCCACCACCTACTCCGGGTTCGACGGGCAGGAGCGGGAGGTCGCGGAGAAGACCCTGCGCGCCGTGCTCACCGCCCTCGGCGCCGACGTCTCCGACGACGCCGCGATCGAGACGTCCCTCGCCGAGCGGGACCTGGCCCCGTGGCGGCGGACGCTCCCGCCGGTCGTGGTGGCGGTCGAGGGCGCGCGCACCCGCTTCCCGGTCCACGTCCCGCACGGCTCTCCCGTGCGGGTGACGGTCGTGGCGGAGGACGGCACGCCGACCCCGGCACGCCAGGTCGAGGAGCCGCTCCCCCCGCGGGACGTCGACGGCGTCCTCACCGGACAGGTGGTCTTCGAGGTGCCCGAGCCCCTGGCCGTGGGCTGGTACGAGCTTCGGGCCGAGTGCCCGGACGTGGACGGCGGCCTCCCCGTCGCCGCGCCCCTGGCGGTCACCCCCGCCCGGCTGTCCACCACGGACCGGCTGCGCGGGAGGCGCCGCTGGGGCTACATGGCCCAGATCTACTCCGTGACCTCCGGGCGCTCGTGGGGCGTGGGCGACGCGTCCGACCTCGCGAGCCTCGCCGCGATCTCGGGCGAGCAGGGGGCGGACTACCTGCTGGTCAACCCGCTGCACGCCGCCGAGCCCGTCCCGCCCGTGGAGCCCTCGCCGTACCTGCCCACCAGCCGCCGCTTCTTCAACCCCCTCTACCTGCGCATCGCCGAGGTCCCCGAGTACGCGTACCTGCGGCCGGGCGACCTCGAGGTCGTCAACACCCTGGCCGCCATCCAGCGCCGGGCAAACCTGGACACCTCCTCCATCGACCGGGACACGGCGTACGCGGCGAAGCTCAAGAGCCTGGAGCTGCTGTTCACGGTCCGCCGCTCCCCGCACCGCCAGCAGCAGCTGCGCCGGTTCGTGGCCGAGGGCGGGCAGGGCCTCCAGGACTTCGGGCTGTGGTGCGCCCTGCGGGAGGAGCTGGGGGAGGACGCCCCCGAGTGGGCCGACGCCGCCGCGACCCCGGACTCCCCGTACGCCGCGGAGGCCCGCACCCGCCTGGCCCGCCGCATCGACTTCTACGTCTGGATGCAGTGGCTGCTCGACGAGCAGCTCGAGGCGGCCCAGCGCGCCGCGCACCTGGCGGGCATGGACATCGGGGTGATCCACGACCTCGCCGTGGGCGTGCACAAGCAGGGCGCCGACGCCTGGACCCTCCAGGACGTCCTGGCCCCGGGGGTCAGCGTGGGCGCGCCCGCGGACATGTACAACCAGAAGGGCCAGAACTGGTCCCAGCCTCCCTGGCACCCCGGGCGCCTCGCCGAGGCCGGGTACCTGCCGTGGCGGGACATGCTGCGCACGATCTTCCGGCATGCCGGCGGCATCCGCGTGGACCACATCCTGGGCCTGTACCGTCTCTGGTGGATCCCGGACGGGCAGGAGGCCGCCGACGGCGCCTACGTCTACTACGACCACGAGGCGATGGTCGGCATCCTGGCGCTCGAGGCCGAGCTCGCCGGGGCCGTCGTGATCGGGGAGGACCTCGGCACCCTCGAGCCCTGGGTCCGCGAGCACCTCGCCGAGCGCGGCGTGCTCGGCACGTCGATCCTGTGGTTCGAGGTCGACGGGGACCAGCCCCTCGACCCCTCCCGGTACCGGGAGCTGAGCATGGCCTCCGTCAACACCCACGACTTCCCGCCCACGGCGGGGTTCCTCCAGGGCGTGCAGGTGGACGTCCGCGAGGGGCTCGGGCTGCTGGCCCGCCCCGTCGAGGAGGAGCGCGCCGAGGCGCGCCGCCAGCTGGACACGTTCTTCGCCGCGGTCGCTGCCCGGGGCCTGCTCCCCGAGGGGGAGGCCACGGACGAGCAGGGCCGGGTCCTGGCCCTGTACCGCTACCTCGCGCAGGCCCCCGCCCTGCTGCTCAACGTCTCGCTCGTCGACGCGGTCGGCGAGCGGCGGATGCAGAACCAGCCGGGCACCGGCGACGAGTACCCCAACTGGCGGATCCCCCTGGCCGACGGCGACGGCAACCCCGTCCTGCTCGAGGCCCTGCCGGACAACGTGCGCGCGAACGCCCTCGTGCGGGCCGTCAACGAGGCGCTCGGCACGCACCCGCGGTTCGAGCGGGTGGGCGAGCCCGAGCAGCCCCGGCGCGCGGACGGCACCGCGCCCCTGGCCGGCGCGGCGGAGCGGAACGCATGACGGACCCCACGACGAGCAGAGGCACGACGACGGACCCCGCCGGCCGGCCGCTGTCGCAGCCCATGCGCTGGGTGGCGCTGGGGGACTCCATGACGGAGGGCGTGGGCGACCCCGACCCCGCCCGCCCCAACGGCGTGCGCGGCTGGGCCGACCTCGTGGCGGAGCAGCTCACCGCGGCGCACCCGGACACCGGCTACGCCAACCTGGCGGTCCGCGGCCGGCTGCTGCGCGGGATCGTCGAGGAGCAGCTCGACGCCTGCCTGGCCCTCGAGCCGACCCTCGTGAGCCTGTACGCGGGCGGCAACGACATGCTGCGGCCCCGCGCGGACGTCGACGCCCTCATGGGGGTGTACGAGGGCGCCGTGGCCCGGCTGCGGTCCTCCGGGGCCCGGGTGGTGCTGTTCACCGCCTTCGACCCCGGCCAGGAGGCGCCGACGGCCTGGACCCGGCCCCGGCAGGCGCTCTACAACGAGCACGTCCGGGAGATCGCCGACCGGCACGGGTGCCTGGTGCTCGACTACTGGCGCATGCGCGAGCTGCAGGACTGGCGCTACTGGGCGGTGGACCGGCTGCACATGTCCCCCGCGGGGCACGCGTTCGTGGCCGCCCGGATGCTCGAGCTGCTGGGCGTGCCGCACGCGCTCGAGCTGCCGCCCGCCGACCGGCTGCCCGTCACCGCCACGCCGGGGGTGCTCAAGGAGGACCTGTACTGGGCCCGGGAGTACCTGCTGCCCTGGATCGGGCGGCGGCTGCGGGGAACGTCGTCGGGGGACGCGGTCGCCCCGCGGTACCCGCGGTACACGACCCTGACGCCGCGCCCCGTCGTCCCCGCCGGGCCCGCCCCGGCCGACGCCCCGGGGGTGGTCGCGTGACGACCCTGCGCGCCGTCGACCTGAGCCTCGCCTACGGGGCCGAGCACGTCCTGCGGGACGTCAGCGTGGAGATCCCCGAGGGGAGGGTGACGGTCATCGTGGGCGCCAACGCGTCCGGGAAGACCACCCTGCTGCGGGGCCTGGGCAGGATGCTGCGCCCGACGTCGGGGGTGGTCCTGCTCGACGGCAAGGACGTCCACTCCCGCTCGTCGAAGTACGTGGCCACCGTCATGGGGCTGCTGCCGCAGGACGCCCCGGAGCAGACCGGCCTGACGGTCGCCGAGCTCGTCCACCGCGGCCGCACCCCGCGGCGCCAGGGGCTGTTCGGCCGCCCCGGGCCCGGCGACGACGAGGCCGTGCACCGGGCGCTCGAGCTCACCGGCCTGGCCCCGGTCGCCGGGCGCCTCGTGGACGACCTCTCCGGGGGGCCGCGCCGGCGGGCGTGGATCGCGATGGCCCTGGCGGGGGAGACCGACGTCCTGCTCCTGGACGAGCCCACCGCCTTCCTGGACGTCGCCGGCGAGGTCGAGGTGCTCGACCTGCTCACCGACCTCAACCGCCGCTCCGGCACCACCATGGTGCTCGTGCTGCACGACCTCAACCTCGCGGCCCGCTACGCCGACCACCTCGTGGCCCTCAAGGAGGGGCGGGTCGTCCGCCAGGGCGTGCCCGCGGAGGTGCTCACCGAGGGCTTCCTCGCCGACGTCTTCGGGCTGCGCGCACGGATCGTCCTGGACCCCGTCGCGCGCACGCCGCTGATCGTCCCGATCGGCCGGCACCACTCGTACACCGCCATCGCCTGCCGCCACCCGCTCGGCCAGGAGCCGGAGTCCAAGCCGGCCCCGGTGCGGCTGGTGGACGATCCCCCCGAGTTTGCGGGGCCCCGGTGAGCCGGTAGACTCGTCCGAAGCTTGTCACGCCTGACGTCAAGTTGCGGGAGGGCCCGCGCGGGCCTAGACTTCAAGGCTGTCGTGTGGTGGAGTCCACCTTCCGGCACCTTGATCCTCACCGTCTTCATCGTGGCGAGGCCCTCGCCGGTTCCGGCCGTGCGGGCCTTACGAGAGGGCCCGGTTGGCGAACGGTGGCATTTCTCAGGTGACGGGACGCTCGGCCGCGGGTGAGGGATCATCCACGGCTCCCACTGCGTGCCGTCATTTCGTCAACATTGGAGGAGAACACTATGGCAGCGCACTGCCAGGTGACCGGAGCTCAGCCGGGCTTTGGCCACAGCATTTCGCACTCGCACCGCCGCACCAAGCGCCGGTTCGACCCGAACATCCAGAAGAAGCGCTACTGGGTGCCCTCGCTGCGTCGCAACGTGACGCTCAACCTCAGCGCCAAGGGCATCAAGGTCATCGACGCGCGCGGCATCGACGCGGTCGTCACCGACCTGCTCGCACGTGGGGAGAAGATCTGACATGGCCAAGGACAAGGACGTTCGTCCCATCATCAAGCTGAAGTCCACCGCCGGCACCGGTTTCACCTACGTGACCCGCAAGAACCGCCGCAACGACCCGGACCGCATGGTCCTCAAGAAGTACGACCCGGTCGTCCGCAAGCACGTCGATTTCCGCGAGGAGCGCTGAATCCATGGCCAAGAAGTCCAAGATCGCCAAGAACGAGCAGCGCAAGGTCATCGTCGAGCGCTACGCCGCCAAGCGTGCGGAGCTGAAGAAGACCCTCGTGGACGAGAACGCCACGGACGAGGCCCGCGAGGCCGCCCGTCTGGGCCTGCAGAAGCTTCCCCGCGACGCCTCGCCGGTGCGCCTGCGCAACCGCGACCAGATCGACGGCCGTCCCCGCGGCACCTTCCAGAAGTTCGGCATCTCCCGCGTCCGCTTCCGCGAGATGGCGCACCGCGGTGAGCTCCCGGGCATCACCAAGTCCAGCTGGTAATTTCTGACGCAGGAGCGCGCCCGGCACCCGGTGCCGTGCTTCCCCACGACCCCAAGTCCAGGAGGACATGAACATGGCTAAGAACCGCAGTGAACTCGTCGCAGAGGTCGCCGAGAAGGCCGGCACCACCAACGCCGCCGTCAACGGCGTCCTGGACGCGCTGTTCCAGGTCTTCGAGGAGTCCGTCTCCGCCGGCGAGAAGATCACCATCCCGGGCTGGCTCTCCGTGGAGCGCACCGACCGTGCCGCTCGCACCGGCCGCAACCCGCAGACCGGTGAGTCCATCGAGATCCCGGCCGGCCACGGCGTCAAGCTGACCGCTGGTTCCAAGCTCAAGGCGGCCGTGTCCAACAAGTAGGGACACCTGCCGGTCCGTCCCGGACCGTTCCACTGGCTTCGCCGAAGGGGCGGCCCCCGCACTGGGGGCCGCCCCTTCGGCGTGCCCGGGGGAGCCGCCGGCTTCTCCGGCGGGGTGGCGCGCCCGTGGTGCTGCGCCTGCGGCCGCACTAGTCTGGCAGGCATGTCCGCTCCCGCCCGCCCTGTGATCGTCGCCGCCCCCGACTCCTTCAAGGGCAGCGTCAGCGCCGCCGAGGCCGCGGGGGCCCTAGCCCGCGGGGCCCGCGACGTGTTCGGCGACGCCGCGGAGGTCCTCGAGCTGCCCCTCGCCGACGGCGGGGAGGGCACCCTCGACGCGCTGCTGGCCGTGTGGGGCCAGGAGCCCCGCCGGGTGGAGGTGTGCGACGCGCTCGGCCGCCCGCGCACCGCCCGGTACGGCGTCTCCGCCGACGGGCGCACCGGCGTGGTCGAGGCGGCCGAGGGCAACGGCCTCCCGCACGTCTCCGACGTCCCCCTCCAGCCGCTGCGCGCCGACAGCCACGGCGTGGGCCTGATCGCCCGGCGGCTGCTCGACGAGGGCGTCGACGAGATCCTGCTGTGCATCGGCGGCTCCGCCAGCACCGACGGCGGCACGGGTCTGCTGGGCGCGCTCGGCGCGCGCTTCCTCGCCCCGGACGGCTCGCCCGTCCCGCCGGGCGGTCAGGGCCTGGCAGGCGTCGCCGGGGTGGACCTCGGCGCGCTGCACCCCCGCGCCCGTGAGGTCGCCTGGCGGATCGCCGTCGACGTCGACAACCCCCTGTGCGGGCCGCGCGGCGCCGCCGCCGTGTTCGGTCCCCAGAAGGGCGCCGGCCCCGAGGAGGTCGCCGTCCTCGACGCCGGCCTCGAGCACCTGGCCCGGATCCTCGCGGCCCGCGCCGGCGTGGACCCCGCGGAGCACCTGGAGCGGCCCGGCCTCGGCGCGGCCGGCGGTCTGCCCCTGACCCTCGTGGCGCTGCTGGGCGCCGAGACCGTGCCGGGGGCCGAGCTCGTGGGCGACGCCGTGGGGCTGGGCCCGGCCCTCGCCCGCGCGGACGTGGTGCTCACCGGCGAGGGCCGGCTGGACGAGCAGTCCCTCGGCGGCAAGGTCGTCGACGCCGTGCGGCGGCACGCGCGGCCGGGCTGCGCCGTCGTCGTCGTTGCCGGGTCCGTGGAGCTCGACGCCGCGCAGTGCCGGGCCGCCGGGCTCACCGCCGCGTTCCCCATCGCCCGGGGGCCCGCGACCCTCGCCGAACTCGTCGGCGACGCCCCCCGCCTGCTCCGGGAGGCCGCGGCGCACGCCTGCGCCGCCCTGGCGCACCCCAGCCCCCTGCGTCCCGCCCCGTGACGGGCGGCGGGCACCGGCCGCCGGCCGCCCGGGGTGCCCTGCCTCGGCGACCCGCCCGGCGCGGCCCCGCCGCGCAACGATTGGCCGGTGGCCCGACGGCCGACGCATAATTGGAGCACCGAGCCGACCGGCCGGGGGACCCGAGGGAGGTGGAGGCGTGAGCGCACGCGCACGGCGCCTCGCCCGCGGCTGGGCCGGGGCGGTCATCGCCACCTCCTTCGCCGTGGCCTCCCACGTGGGCGCCGGCGGGCAGGCCCCGGCCCCCATGCTCGTGCTCCTGTCCCTGGCGCTGTCCGGGCCGCTGTGCGTGGCCCTGGCCGGCCGGGTGCTCTCCCGCTCCTCGCTGCTCGCCGGCGTCCTGCTCAGCCAGGGCGTCTTCCACGCGCTGTTCACCGCGTCCGGGTCCGTCACCACGGTGGCCGACGGCACCCACCACGCGGTCGCGGGGGCGCCCGCAGCCGGTCCGGTGCTCGTACTCGAGGCCGAGGCGCACACGGCCCACGGCGGCCCCGCCATGCTGGTCCTGCACGTCCTGGCGGCCGTCGCCGGCTACGCCCTCATGCGCCACGGCGAGGTCGCGGCCGTGGCACTGCTCGACGCGCTGCGCCTGCGCGTGCGCGACGTCTGGCAGGCCCTCTTTCTCCCGGTCGTGACGGAGCGGCCCCGGGCCGTGCCCGAGGGGCGCCCGCACGTGCTGACCGACCAGTCCCTGCTGCGCCCGGTGCGCTCCCACCGCGGGCCGCCCCGCGGGCGCCGTCGTCCTCTCCTGCCGGTCCTCCCGACCGGTCGCGCCCTCCTTCCCGCCGGCTGAGCCGGACCGGACCCGGCAGGGCGCGAGGCCGACGCACGCACCCGCGGCCCGCTCCCGGTCCGCGGAACCGTCCCGACGGTCGACCCACGCCCCGCACGGCAACGAAGGAAGTTCCTCCCATGCGCACCACCCGCACCACCGCCGCCCTCCTGGCGGCCGCCGCCCTGTCCGCCCTGTCCGTCCTCCCCGCCGCCGCGCACGACGAGCTCGTCGCGGTGCTCCCCGAGCCGGACTCCGTCCTGGAGACCGCGCCCGAGGAGGTGGAGCTCTCCTTCACCGGGGAGATCATGGACATCGGGCACCAGGTGCTCGTCACCGACTCCGAGGGGCGGTCCGTGACGGACGGCCCGCTCGAGCAGGCCGGCACGACGGTGCGCCAGCCCCTCACCGCCACCGGCGCGGGGGACGAGAGCTACCGCGTCGTGTGGCGGGTCGTCTCCAGCGACGGCCACCCCGTCGAGGGGACGTTCAGCTACCAGGTCGGCGACGGCTCCGGCGAGGACCCGGCGGCCCCGGCCGCGAGCGCCTCCGGCGAGGACCCGGCGGCCCCGGCCGCGAGCGCCTCCGGCAGTGCGTCCGCCGGGAACGGCGCGTCGGACAGCGCGTCGGAGGGCGCCGCTGACGGTGCCGCGGAGGACAGCGCGGCCCCGGCCGCCGAGGCCGAGGACGCCTCCGCGCCGGTCTCCGGCGGCGTCCCCCTGTGGGTCGTCGCCGTCGGCGGCGGGGCCGCCTCCCTGGCCGTGCTCGGGGCCGTCGTGCTGGCCTCGCGCCGCCGTCGCCGCGACGGCTGAGCGCCGCCCTTCTCTCGCCGCGCACCTGCGCGGCTTCTCTCCCGCCGCGCACCTGCGCGCAACCCACATCCTGCTCCGCTCCGGATCCGAAGGAACACCACCATGCGCTCCACCCTGCCCTTCTCCCTGCCCTTCTCCCGGTCCCTCCCGCCGTCCTCGTCCCCGCGCTCCTCCCTGCGCGTCCGTCCCCGCACCGCAGCCGTCCTCACGGTGGGTGCTCTCGCCCTGACGGGCTGCGCAGCCCCGGCCGCAGCCCCGGCCGACGGCCGGTCCGAGACCTCCGCGGCGTCCGGTGCGCCGTCCGAGACCTCCGCGGCCCCGGAGGCCGACGGGGAGCAGCGCCTCACCGTCGAGCAGCCGTGGGTCAAGGCCCGCACCGACGGCGGCATGACCGGGGTCTTCGGGACCCTGGTCAACGACGGCGACGAGCCCGTCGTGATCACCGGAGCCGCCGCCGGGAACGCCGCCGGTTCCGTGGAGCTGCACGAGACCGTCCTGGACCCGGAGACCGGGGCCACGGTCATGCGGCAGCGGGAGGAGCCCATCACCGTCGGGCCGGGGGAGTCCTACGCGCTCGAGCCGGGGGCGGACCACATCATGCTCCTGGACCTGCAGTGCGGTCTCTACGCCGGTGACGAGCTCGAGCTGACGCTCCGGTTCGAGGACGGGGCCGAGCAGGCCTGGACGGCCGTGATCAAGGACTACGCCGGCGCCCAGGAGGAGTACCGCCCGGACGCGGGTGAGCAGAGCCACGCCGAGCAGGGCCACGCGGGGCAGGACCAGACGGAACAGAGCCACGGCGAGCAGAGCGACAGCCAGCAGAACCGGACGGAACAGGGCCACGCCGAGCAGGGCCACGCCGCGGGGGCGACGGCCACAGCGATGCCTGCCGCCGGGGCCGACCTGCCCAGCTGCCATGAGTGAGAGGTCCGCGCGGGTCAGCCGGCGTCGCCTGCTCGTCGCGGGCGGCGTCGCCGGCGTCGGCGCCGCCTCCGCGGTCGGACTGGAGTCCGCACGCCGGGCCGGCGCCCTCGGCGGGCCGACCGTCGGGGAGGGACCCGGGGCGGTCGCGCACGGGCAGCGCACGGAGCCCTTCCACGGCGCGCGCCAGGCCGGCGTCGGCACCGCCCCGCAGGCCTTCGCGGCCTTCGTGGCGCTCGACCTGCACGCCGGGGCCACCCGGGACTCCGTGCGCCGGATGCTGCGCGTGCTCTCCGACGACGCCGCCGCCCTCACCCAGGGCCGGGCGCCGATCGGGGACCAGGAGCCCTGGCTCGCGGAGCACCCCGCCCGGCTCACGGTCACGTTCGGCTTCGGCCCGCGGATCTTCGAGCTCGTCGCCCCCGCGCGGCGGCCGGCCTGGCTGCGGCCCCTGCCCGCGTTCTCGATCGACCGGCTCGAGGAGCGCTGGAACGACGGCGACCTCCTGCTGCAGATCTGCGCCGACGACCGCCTCACCGTCGCCCACGCCCAGCGCATGCTCCTCAAGGACGCCCGGTCCTTCGCAGCCGTGCGCTGGGTGCAGGACGGCTTCCGGCACACCGTGGGCTCGGTCCCCGAAGGGCAGAGCATGCGCAACCTCTTCGGCCAGGTGGACGGCACCGCCAACGCCCGGGCCGGCACCGACGAGTTCGAGCGGACGGTCTACGGCCGGGACGGCTTCGCGCCCTGGACGGAGGACGGCACGGCCCTGGTGGTCCGGCGGATCGCCATGAACCTGGACACCTGGGACGAGGCCGACACCCCGGCCCGCGAGGACGCCGTGGGCCGGCGGCTCCGGGACGGCGCGCCCCTGACCGGGACGGCGGAGCACGACGAGCCGGACCTCGCGGCCAGGGGACCCCTGGGCTTCCCCGTCATCGCGGACTACGCGCACGTGCGCCGCTCCCGCTCGGAGGACCCCCGGGAGAGGATCCACCGGCGCGCCTACAACTACGACCAGCCGGTGGCCGGCGCCTCCGGGACCGCGCGCCGCGGTGAGGCGGAAGGCGGGGTCAGCTCCGCGGGGATGGTCTTCGCGTCCTTCCAGTCGGACGTGGACGGGCAGTTCGTGCCGATCCAGCGGCGGCTCGACGAGCTGGACATGCTCAACACGTGGACCGTGCCCGTCGGCTCGGCCGTCTTCGCCGTCCCCCCGGGCTGCGCGGAGGGCGGGTTCGTGGGCGACGTCCTGTTCGGGACGTGACCGCCGCCCGGGCGCCCCGTGGTCCTGCTCACAGGGCGTCCGGGCGATTTGCGCGGCGGGGGACAATGGACGGAGCCGTCCCGTCGTCGAGGGCGGGTGAAGGAGAACCGGAATGATCACGAGGACGGACCGGCGCCCCGCACGGGGTGCCGCCCCCGGCGCGGACGGCCCCGGCGCCCGGGGCATCGATCCGTGGCTGCTCGCCGCCGTGCCCGTGGTGGCCCTGGCCGCCCTGGTCGTGGCCATGCTCTACACCGGGTCCGGCGCGGCGCCGCTCGCCGCCGACCCCGGGGCGCTGGTGCGCTGGGGCCTGCCCGTGGCCGAGGTCGTCCACAACTGCGCGCTCGTGGTGGTCATGGGCGCCCTGCTCCTGGCCCTCGGCGTGGTCCCCAGGACGCAGGGCGGGGTCCGCCGCCGCACCGCCTCCGGCGGGCGGGGCGACGACGAGGAGCCGGAGCACCCGCTGTTCACCGCGACGCTGCGCCTGGCCGCGGCGGCGTCCGCGGTGTGGACCGTGGCCGCCGTCGCGGTCCTCGTGCTGTCCTACTCCGACGTCGCGGGCCTGCCCGTGGGCGGGGACGACACCTACACCCAGCAGCTGCTGCACTACGCCACGGACATCCCCACGGGCCAGGCGCAGGCCACGGTCGTGGTGGTCGCCGCCGTGGTCACGACCCTCGTGGTCGGCGTCCGCGCCCTGCTCGGGCTGCTGGTCACCTTCGCCCTGGCCTGCGCGGCGCTGGTGGCCATGGCCCTCACCGGGCACGCCGCCGGCGGCGACGACCACATGGGCGCCGTGAACTCCCTCGGCCTGCACCTGCTGGGCGTGTGCCTGTGGACCGGCGGGCTCGCGGCGCTGGCCTGGCTCTCCCCGCTGCTGAGCGCGCGGGACGCCGGCACCGGGACGCTGCCCGAGGGCGCCGGCCGCGGCGCCGGGGCCCGGCGCCGCGTGCCCATCGCAGCCGTGGTGCTGCGCCGCTTCTCCGCCGTGGCGTTCGGCGGCTTCTTCCTGGTGCTCCTCTCCGGCGTGCTCAACGCGGCGGTGCGGATCGGCACCTGGGAGCAGCTGGTCAGCCCGTACGGCCGGCTGGTGCTCGTGAAGGCCGCGCTCACGCTGGCCCTCGGCCTGGCCGGGCTCGCCCACCGCCGGTGGCTGGTCCCCGCGCTCGAGGCCGGCCGGCTCACGGTGCGCCGGGCGCTGTGGCAGCTCGTGCTGGGCGAGCTGCTGGTGATGGGCGCCGTCATGGGCGTCGCCGTGGCCCTGTCCCGCACCGCCCCGCCCGTGCCCGAGCAGCTCGCCCCGGACGCCTCCCCGGCGCTGATCCTGACCTGGTACGAGCTGCCACCGGAGCCCACCGCCGCGTCGTGGTTCACCATGTGGCGCGTGGACCCGCTGTGGCTCGCGGTGTGCGCGTTCCTGGCGGTCGTCTACCTCTGGGCGTTCGTGCGGGTCCGCCGCCGCGGGGACTCCTGGTCCGTGCTGCGCACGCTCTCGTGGCTGACGGGCCTGGGGATCCTGTTCTGGATCACCTCGGGCGGCGTCGCCGTCTACGGCCGCGTCCTGTTCTCCGCCCACATGGTCGAGCACATGGTGCTCACCATGGTCGTGCCGATCTTCCTGGTCCTCGGCGCCCCCGTCACCGTGCTGCTCAAGGCCCTCGAGCCCCGCCAGGACGGCACCCGCGGGCCCCGTGAGTGGCTCCTGCGCCTCGTCCACTCCACGTGGGGCCGGATCGTGACGCACCCGATCTTCGCCGCCGTGAACTTCGCGGCCTCGATCGTGGTCTTCTACTTCACCCCGCTGTTCCACTTCACGCTGCACTACCACGTGGGGCACGTGCTCATGATCGTGCACTTCCTGTTCACGGGCTACATGTTCATGCTCGTGCTCATCGGCATCGACCCGATCCCCAGGCGGCCCACCCACATGATGCGCCTGATCCTGCTGCTGGCCACGATGGTCTACCACGCCTTCGTGGGCGTGGCGATCATGGGCTCCGACACCCTGCTCCAGGCCTCCTGGTTCGGCAACATGGGCCGCGACTGGGGCCGCACGGCGATCGAGGACCAGCAGTTCGGCGGCGCCCTCATGTGGAGCATCGGCGAGTTCCCGACCGTCGTCGTCGCCGTCGTCGTCGCCGTCATGTGGGCGATCGAGGGCAGCAAGGAGAACCGGCGCGTGGACCGCGCGGCGGACCGCACGGACGACGCCGAGCTCAAGGCGTACAACGAGATGATGGCCCGGCTGGCCGAGCGCGACGACCGTCCCGCACGCCGCTGAGCCCCGACCGCACCCCTCCCCGAAAGGACCCCGACCCCATGCGCCTCACCTCCCGCGTCCGCGCCTCCGAACTGGAGGGCAGGGCCTGGCTCAACACCGGCGACAAGCCGCTCGACCTCGCCGCCCTGCGCGGCAAGATCGTGATCCTCGACTTCTGGTCCTTCTGCTGCATCAACTGCCTGCACGTGCTCGACGAGCTGCGCCCCCTCGAGGAGCGCTTCGCCGACGTCCTCGTCACCGTGGGCGTGCACTCCCCGAAGTTCGAGCACGAGGCCGACCCCGCCGCGCTCGCCGCGGCTGTGGACCGCTACGAGATCCACCACCCCGTCCTCGACGACCCCGAGCTGACCACCTGGCAGGCCTACACGGCCCGCGCGTGGCCCACCCTCGTGGTCGTTGACCCGGAGGGCTACATCGTGGCGCACCTGTCGGGGGAGGGCCACGTCCAGGGCCTCGTCTCCCTCGTGGAGGAGCTCGTGGCCGAGCACGGCGCGAAGGGCACCCTGCACCGCGGCGACGGCCCCTACGTCCCGCGCCCCGCCCCCGAGGGGGACCTGCGCTTCCCGGGCAAGGTCCTCCCGCTGCCCGACGGCTCGTTCCTGGTCTCCGACACCGGCCACCACCGCCTCGTCCAGCTCGGCAACGACCTCGAGACGGTCCAGCGGACCATCGGCGCAGGGAAGGGCCACCGGGACGGGGACGCGGGGACCGCGCTGTTCACCGAGCCCCAGGGCCTGACCCTGCTGCCGGAGGCCGTGCGCGCCGCGGCGGGCTACGACGTGGTCGTGGCCGACTCCGTCAACCACCGCCTGCGCGGGGTGGACCTCGTCACGGGCGAGGTCCGCACCGTCGCCGGCAGCGGCGTGCAGCGCCTGCTCGACGCCGAGCGGGCCCGCGGGGCCGAGCCCGACCACGTGCCCGAGGGCGCCGACCCGCTGACCGTGGCGCTGTCCTCGCCGTGGGACGTGGTGTGGTCCACGAAGGCGGACCGGCTCGTCGTGGCCATGGCCGGCACCCACCAGCTGTTCTCCTTCGACCCGCGCACCGGGCAGCTCGCCGTCCTCGCGGGGACGGGCGACGAGGGGCTCAAGGACGGCCCCGCGCGCGAGGCGTGGTTCGCCCAGTCCTCGGGCCTGGCCGAGGACCACCTCGGCAACGTGTGGGTCGCCGACTCCGAGACCTCCGCCCTGCGCGTGGTCCGGTTCGCCGAGGACGGGGCCGTGACCGTCGAGACCGCCGTGGGCGAGGGGCTGTTCGACTTCGGCTTCCGCGACGGGGACGCGGACCAGGCCCGGATGCAGCACTGCCTCGGCGTGGCCCAGCTGCCGGACGGCTCCGTGGCCGTGGCCGACACCTACAACGGGGCCGTGCGCCACTACGACCCGCGCACCCGCCAGGTCGCGACCCTGGCCCGCGGGCTGGCAGAGCCCTCCGACGTCCTGCTGGACGTCTCCGGCGACGAGCCGCTGCTGGTCGTCGTGGAGGCCAACGCCCACCGGCTCGTGCGCGTGCCCATCCCGGCCACCGCTCAGCGCGTCGACGAGGGGGCCTCCCAGACCCAGCGGCCCCGCACGAAGCTGGCCCCGGGCCGGCTGGGGATCGACGTGCGGTTCAAGGCCCCCACCGGGCAGAAGCTCGACGACCGCTGGGGCGATCCCACCCAGCTGAAGATCTCGTCCTCCCCGGAGGACGCGCTCGTTGAGGGCGCCGGCACCGCCCAGGGCCTGCGCCGGGAGCTGGTGCTGGCCGAGGGCGTCACCGAGGGCGTCCTGCACATCACGGCCCGCGCCGCGGCGTGCGACGGGGAACCGGGCGGGGAGATCCCCGACCACGCTGCCTGCCACCTGTACCAGCAGGACTGGGGCATCCCGTTCGTGCTGGACGGCGACGGCGAGGCCCAGCTGGTCCTCGACCTGCGCGGCGTGAACTGAGGCTGTGAGCCGAGGCTGTGACCTGAGGGCACGAACCGGGGCCGTGGCCTGAGGGGCACGAACTGAGCCCGTGGCCTGCCACGAGGGGCGCCGGTCGACGACCGGCGCCCCTCGCCGTGGGCGGGGCTCAGGCGTGGGCAGGGCTCAGCGGCGCGGGGTGACCGTGACGGTCGAGTCGTCGACCCGCAGGTCGGCGAAGACCTCGAACGGCACGGTCCGCTCGATCCGCTCGACGTCCCCGGTGAACAGGTCGAGGGAGTCGAAGGAGATCTTCGCCGTGCCCCGGGCGGGGGAGAGGGACCAGCCGCCGTCCGCGCCGTCGCCCACCGTGATCTCGGGGTCGGGGTAGGACTCGATGCTCCACCCGACCTCCCCGTCGACGCGGCCGTCGAACTCGAAGGAGAAGGGGCAGCCGGCGGGGTAGAGGGTGTCCTGCTCGGCGCAGCCGTCGAGGTGCTCCCGGAGCTGGCGGTCCACCTCGTCCTCGAGCTTCTGGGTGGGCCGCGCTTCGAGCAGGATCTCGGCGCGCTGGCCGGGGGAGGTCACCACGGTGCTCACGGGCTCGGTCTCCACGAACTCGGACGTGTAGGAGGCGGTGTAGGTCCCCGGGAAGAACGCCGAGAACTGGCGGGAGGACTCCGGGAGGGCGACCGACATCCCGTTGATGTCCACGGACGTGGCCCCCGGCAGGCGCACCTCGACCGTGGGCAGCGGGGTCTCGTCGAACGCCCACACCGTGAAGAACCCCCACTGCGTGTCGGCGGGGTGCAGCCGGAACTCTGAGCTGTGCTCCTGGCCGTCCAGCGTGTAGTCGGCGCGGACCACGGCCTGCTCGCCGTCGTCGGAGACCGTGGAGACCTCCAGGTCCTCGATGCCCGCGGCCGCGGTCTCCAGCGGGTCGCCGTCGAGCATGGCCGCGTTCGAGTCCGGGACCCGGGCGTTGAGCAGGCCCAGGGCCTCGCCGCCGTCCCCGTCCCTCAGGTCCTCGAAGTACGCCTTGACGTCCGTCTCGGGACCGTACATGTACTTGTTGACCAGGGCGATCGTGACGGCCGCGGCGGCCACGCCGAGCAGCACGAGGAACAGCCAGGCCCCGATGGCCTTGAGCACGCGGACGTTGGACTCCATCCGTCCACGCTATCCGATCCCTCTCCCGTCCACCCTCCCGCACACCCGCCCGTCCACCTGCCGTTTCCCCGGGGCGGGTACGCTTCCTGTGCCGCAAGGCTCGCACCGTCCCCGATCCCCTGGAGCTGACACCCATGGCCGACGCCGTCCGGCAGGTCCCCGAGAAGTACGGTCCCGTCCGCCAGGTCTTCCACCCCCGGCTGGGCTCCTACTGGCGCCGCCTGCTGTCCTGCGTGCCCCCGCTGCTGGTGCTGGCCGCAGGGATGCTCTTCCTCTACTACCGGCGCCCCGCCGCCGGGATCGCGGTCGTGGTGGCCGTAGTCGTGCTCGCGGCCGCCGCGGCCTGCTGGGGCCGGCTGCGCCCCGTGCTCGTGGCCCGCACCGACGACCACCTCCTGCGCTCCCGCACCGTGGGCTTCGCCGCGGCGTCGCTGGCCGACGTGGACCACGTGGTCACGGTCGGGTCGCTGCACCGCGACGCCGGCAGCCCCCGGAAGGCCGGCCGGCCCCACCTGTGGGTGGGGGACGCCGCGGGGCGGCGGGTCTTCGCCCTCGACGGCGCCGTGTGGGACGCCCGCACCCTCGGCGAGGTGGCCGAGGCCCTGGGCCGGCCGCGCACCCACGTGGAGTCGGCCACCGTCCGGGATGCCGTCAGGCGCTGGCCCCGGCTCGTGCCGTGGCGGCTCCGGCACCCGCGGCTGCGCTCCGCGGCGGGATCGGCGGCGCTGCTCGCCGTCGTCGCCCTCGTGGTGTGGCTGTCGGTGCTCCAGCAGAGCGGGGCCTGAGGGCGCGGCCGGTCGGCCGCGGACGGGAGCCGGGCAGGAACCCGCGCTGGGCCGGGACCCGCGCTGGACATGAACCCGAGCCGCACAGGCACCCGGGCACGGGAGGAGCCCGCCGCCCCGGACGTCCGGGGCGGCGGGCTCCTGTGCTGTGCCGGCACAGCACCTGCGCTGTTCCTGCGCTGTTCCTGTGCTGCGCCTGCGGGGCTCAGCCGGCGGCGGCCATCTCCCGGCGGGCGCGCTCGATCTCGGCCTCGCGCTCCTCGGCCGCCTCCCGGGTCAGCTCGGCACCGGCCTCGACGTCGCGGGTGAGGTTGTCGCCCGTCTCCGGGTCGAAGACGTGCATCCGCCGGGTGTCCAGCCAGATCCGGCCCTGCGTCCCGCCCCGGATGCGCGAGGACGCGTCGAGGGACACGACCAGCTGGGGCGCCATCTCGTCGCCGTCCAGGTCGCGGGCCAGCTCGTTGAGTTTGGCCTGGACCGCCTCGTCCTGCTGGTAGCGGATGTAGCCGTACTGCTGGTTGCCCAGCCACTCGGTGTGCGTGAACTCCGTCTCGAAGACCGACCCGTAGGGCAGCTTCGCCTCGTCCACGAACTTGGCGTCCTCGAAGTGCTCCGGGCGCACGCCCAGCAGCACGATCTCGCCCGCCTGCGTCATCTTCCCCTGGGCCTGCGCCGGGATGGGAATGTCGCCGAGCGGGGTGGCGAACACCTCGCCCCGCACGTGCGCCGGGATGAAGTTCATCGAGGGGGCCCCGATGAACCCAGCCACGAACAGGTTGGCGGGCTGCTCGTAGAGCTCGCGCGGGGAGGCGATCTGCTGGAGGATGCCCTTCTTGAGCACGGCCACGCGGTCGCCCAGGGTCATGGCCTCGGTCTGGTCGTGGGTGACGTAGACCGCGGTGATGCCCATCCGCCGCTGCAGCTGGGCGATCTCGGCGCGCATCTGGCCGCGCAGCTTCGCGTCCAGGTTGGACAGCGGCTCGTCGAACAGGAACGCGTCCGCCTCCCGGACGATCGCCCGGCCCATCGCCACGCGCTGGCGCTGGCCGCCGGAGAGGTTCGCCGGCTTGCGCTGCAGGTGGTCGTCGAGGTCCAGCGTCGCGGAGGCGGTGCGGACCTTGCGGTCGATCTCCTCCTCGCTGAACTTGCCCTTGGACAGGCGCAGCGGGAACGCGATGTTCTCGTACACCGTCAGGTGCGGGTAGAGCGCGTAGTTCTGGAACACCATGGACAGGTTGCGCTCGCGGGGTTCCTTGTCGTTGACCCGCTGGCCGTTGATCAGCAGGTCGCCGGAGGTGATGTCCTCCAGGCCCACGATCATGCGCAGCAGCGTCGACTTGCCGCAGCCGGACGGGCCCACCAGGATGAGGAACTCGCCGTCGGCGATGTCGATCGAGACGTCGTTGACCGCGGGGAAACCGTCGCCGTACTGCTTGACGAGGTGGTTGAGGGTGATGGATGCCATCTTGGACTCAGTCCTTCGTTCGGTTCGGGAAGAGGCTCGGGGCGTGCGGGCTCAGCCCTTGACCGCGCCCTGGGTCAGACCGGAGACGATCTGGCGCTGGAAGAGCAGCACCAGCAGCACCACCGGGATGGTGACGATGATCGCGGCCGCGGAGATCGCGCCCGCCGGGTCCTCGAACTGAGAGGCGCCGGTGAAGAACGCGAGCGCCGCGGGCACGGGCCGGGCGGCCTCGGTCGAGGTGAGGCCGATGCCGTAGACGAAGTCGTTCCACGCGATGAAGAACGCGATGATCGCGGTGGTGAACACGCCGGGCGCGGCCAGGGGGACGATGACCTTGCGGAACGCCTGCCACGTGGTCGCGCCGTCCACCTGCGCCGCCCGCTCGAGGTCCCACGGGATCTGCTGGAAGAACGCGGTGAGCGTCCAGATCGAGATCGGCAGGGTCAGCGAGAGGTAGGGGATGATCAGGCCGGGCCAGGTGTCGTAGAGCCCGATCTGACGCCACAGGTTGAACAGCGGGGTCACGAGGGAGATCACCGGGAACATGGACACGGCCAGTGCGGTCGTGAGGATGACCCTCTTCCCGGGGAAGTCCAGGCGGGCGATCGCGTACGCGCAGAACGTGGCGAGGACCACCGCGATGGCCGTCGAGATCAGGCAGATGCCGATCGAGTTGATCAGGGACGGGACGAACAGGTCCCGGGCGGTTCCCACGAAGATCGACGAGTAGTTCTCGCCCACCCACTCCTTGGGCAGGAACTTCCCGGAGGTCAGGTCCGAGGGCGTCTTGAAGGACGTCATCAGGATGGAGAGGACGGGGAACAGCGCGTAGACCAGGACCAGGACCGAGACGACGGCCCATCCGACCTTCTGCTTGGTGGACATGGGCGGTTACCTTCCCTTTCCGGAGCCGGCGAGGTCGACCTTGAACACCCGGATGGCGACGAAGGCGATCAGCAGGACGCAGATGAACAGGATCACGGAGATCGCGGAGCCGAGGCCGATCTCGAGCCGGCCGATCGAGGTGCGGTAGGCCAGCAGCGAGAGGGTCTCGGTGCCGTACTGGCCCTGGGTCATGATGAAGATGTTGTCGAAGATGCGGAACGCGTCCAGGGCGCGGAACACGACCGCGACCATGATGGCGGCCTTCATGTTGGGGATGACCACCCGGGACATCCGCTGCCACCAGGTGGCGCCGTCGACCTTGGCGGCCTCGGTGAACTCGCTGGGCACCTGGGCCAGGCCCGAGAGCAGCAGCAGGGAGATGAACGGCGTGGTCTTCCAGATCTCGGAGGCCATGATCACGAACAGGGCCGGCCACTGGGAGGCGAACCAGTTGAAGTCCGGGCCGATGCCCGGCAGCCAGGAGAACCAGTTGTTGATGTAGCCGGTGGTGATGTCGAACGCGTAGAACCAGGCGAAGGCCGAGACCACGGTGATGATGCCGTAGGGCACCAGGATGGCGGTGCGCAGCAGGCCGCGGGTGTTGCGGATGGCGTTGTTCATCACCAGGGCCAGGGCGAAGCCCAGCACCAGCTCCACCACCACCGTCACCACGGTGATCAGCACGGTCACGCCCAGGTCCTTCCAGAAGAGGGCGTCGGACAGGACCGTGGCGTAGTTGCCCAGGAAGACGAACTCCTTGTTGCCCGGGTCGGTGAGCCGGAAGGAGAACAGGGAGTCCCACAGCGCCTGCAGGATCGGGTACATCGTGACCAGCAGCATGAGGATGAACGCCGGTCCGGCGAGCATCCAGCCGAGCTTGCGCTCCGACTTCGCCCGGTCGGACAGGCCGGTCCTGGCGCTGCGCCGGCCCTTGACCGGGGCCGGGGCCAGCGACCCGGGCTCCGTGCCGGGGGCGTTGGGGTTGACGACGGTGCTCATAGCAGCTGGTCTCCCTTCAGGACGGCCTCGATGAATTCGGCGGTGTTCCGGGGCGTGTCCTCGGTGACGGACGCCGGCGGCGTCCACTCCTGCTGGATCGCGCTGGAGACCTCGTTGTAGTAAGGAGTCTGGGGGCGGGGCGCCGCCTGGTCCAGGGACTCACGGATGGTCTCGTACATCGGGAACGCCTCCCGCACCGCGGGGTCCTCGTACGCGGCCTCGGACGCGGCGGGGTTGCCGTTCGTCACGAAGTAGTTCGCCTGGTTCTCGGGCGAGACGATGCACTCCACGGCCTCCCAGGCGAGGTCCTGGTTCTCGGAGGTCGCGCCCACGCCGATGTTGATCCCGCCCAGCGGGGGAGCGGAGGGCTCGTCCTCGTCGACCCGCGGCCACAGGGCCCACCCGATGTCCTCGTAGACGGACTGGTCGACGGTCCCGTCCTCCACCGCGGCCGCCGTGGCCGCGTAGATGAACGGCCAGTTGACCATGAACGACCCGTTGTCCGACTGGAACTCGATCATCGTCGTGTTCTCGGTGGAGGTCGGCAGGCCCGGCCCGCCGAGACCGTCCCGGCCGATCGTCCCGACGATCTCCGCGGCCTTCCGCGCCGCCTCGGAGTCCATGCCGATCGACACCTCGTCCGCGGGGGCCTCGGGGTTCTCCACGATGGAGCCTCCCCCCGACTCGATGAGGCCGTTGACCCACACCGTCATCGACTCGGCCTGCGTGCCCTGCACCCCGAGGTACTTGTCCTGCTCGCGGGCGGCGTCCATGATCTGGTCCCACGTCACGGGCTGGTCCATGTCCAGGCCCGCGGCCTCGGCCACGGACTCCCGGTACCAGAGCAGCTGGGTGTTGGCCCAGAAGGGGACCGTGACGAGCTCGCCGTTCCACTTGGCGCCCTCGAGGGGGCCCGCCAGGACGTCCTGGGTGGTGGACTCCTCGACCTCGTCCGGGACGTCGGCCAGGAAGCCGGGTTCGGCGAGCTCGGGGATGAACGGCGGGTCGAGGCTCATGATGTCCATCGAGCGGTCCCCGGCGGCGAGGCGCCGGGCCAGCTGCTCGCGCTGCCCGGCCGCGTCGAGGGGCAGTAGGGCCGTCTCGATGTTGTACCGGCTGTCGGAGGCCTCGGAGCACTGCTGCGCGATCTCGGCCTGCCCGCCGGCGTCAGGGTTGATGTACCAGGTGAGGGTCGGGGTGTCACCCGCGTCGGCGTCGCCGCAGCCCGTGAGTATCAGGGCTCCCACGGCGCCGAGGGACACGGCGGCGCTGAGCCGCCGTCGTCCCGGGGCTGGTCGGGGTCGTGAGGTGGTGGTCAACTGTCTGGTCCTCCCCTTCGGCGGTATGGCGGCCCGCGAAGGGCGTCGAAGGGGGCCCTCCCGGACCCCGGTCGGCGGCGCGGACGGCGGTGCGTGCAACCCGTCGCCCGCTCCTCCGCGGGCCTTCAGTCTATGGGTGTGCTACCTCACAGGCCAGTAGCCTGATGATTCGCGTGTGCGCATGTCGGCCCGGAGGTGGGGTCGGAGGTGCGTCCGGAGGCCTGCCGGGAGAGCCCGGCGGCTCAGGAGAGCAGGAGCGCCACGACGGCCATGGTGAGCATCGCGACCACCGTGGTGACGAGCACCGTGTCCCGGCACAGCACCTCGGCCCGGCCGTAGCGGACCGCGGCCACGTAGATGTTCTGGGCGGTCGGCAGGGCCGCCATGACCACCACCGCGTAGAGCAGGTGGCCGTCCAGGCCCAGGACGAAGCGCGCGAAGAGGAACGCGAGGAGGGGGTGGAGCAGGAGCTTGAAGACGGAGGCGATCGCGACGTCCCGGCGCGGGCTCTCGCCGCGCCGCAGCGGCACCGCCCCCACGAGGGAGATGCCGAACGCCATGAGCATGGCGGGGATCGAGGCGCCGGCGATCAGGCGCACGGGCTCCTCGGCGACCTCGGGCAGCCGCCACCCGGTGACGGCGAACAGGATCCCGAGCACGGAGCCGACGATCATGGGGTTGGTGACCACGTTCTGCGCGACGGTGCGCAGGCTGGGGCGGCGGCCGTCGGTGAGGGTGTCCATGATCGTCAGGTAGACGGGCGTGTTGAGGGCGAGCTGGAACAGCAGCACGGGCACCACCTGGGTGGCGTCGCCGAGCACGAACGTGGCGATCGGGATGCCGAGGTTCGCCGAGTTCACCTGGGACGCGGCCTGGGCGCCCATCACGGTGGAGGCGGCGTCCCTGCGCAGCACCCAGCGGGAGAGGCCCGCGTAGGCGAGGGTGGTCAGCACCGCGGAGACCGCGGCGACCAGCAGGGGCGCGGAGAACATCCGGGCGACGTCCGCCTCGGAGATCGTGAGGAACAGCAGCGGGGGGCTCGCCACGTAGAAGGAGAACTTGCTGAGGATCTCCTGCCCGTGGGGGCCGAGCACGCCGCGGCGGCCCACCATGTAGCCCGCGAGGATGACCGCCCAGACGATGAAGAACCCCGAGAACACTCCGGCCACGGGACCCTCCTCGCACTGATGGGGGCCCGCGGTCGCGGGCCCCTACAGTTCTATCCCATGCCCCGGTCTATCCCGTGCCCCGGGCGCCGCAGGGATCGGCGCGGGTCGCGGCCGGGCGGGTCACACGCGGGCGGCGCCGGCGAGGTCGGCCTGCGCGTCCTCCAGGGTGCGCGAGTGCGGGGGGCGGGCCACGCCGTCGAGCAGCGCCTCGGCGGGGTCCCCGCCCAGCTCCACGATCCGGTTCCGGCCGTCCACGTGGACCACGGAGGGCACGTAGGCGCGGGCCTCGGCGTCCTCCATCTGGGCGTAGCTGATGAGGATGACGATGTCCCCGGGGTGCACCAGGTGGGCGGCGGCGCCGTTGATCCCCACGACGCCGGAGCCCCGCTCGCCGGCGATGGTGTACGTCTCGAGCCGGGCGCCGTTGGTGACGTCCACGATGGAGACGAGCTCGCCCGGCAGGATGTCGGCGGCGTCGAGCAGGTCCTGGTCGACGGTGACGGAGCCGACGTAGTGCAGGTCGGCCTGGGTCACGACGGCCCGGTGGATCTTGGCCTTGAACATGGTGCGCAGCATGACTCGAGCAGTGCTCCTCGGAGGCGGCGTGGTGGGGGACGCCCGAACGGGCGCGGTCCCGATTCTACCGGAGGGTCGTCCCCGGGGAAGAGCGAGGAGAGGAGGAGATGACGAACGCCCCGGGCCTGCGGGCCACGGGGCGTTCGGTCTCGGAGCGGCTGACGGGAATCGAACCCGCGTATCAGGCTTGGGAAGCGTGCGCTCTACCATTGAGCTACAGCCGCGCGTCCTCGCTCCCGCACGGTGCGAGCACCGGACGGGGACACCAGAACACTGTACACCACACGGGCCGCGGTCAGGAGGGCGTGCCTGTGCGCTACCTTGGGGACCGTGCTGATCTCCGACCGCGACATCCGCCGTGAGCTCGACGGCGGCAGGGTCCTCCTCGAGCCCTACGACCCCGCCATGGTCCAGCCCGCCAGCGTCGACGTGCGACTGGACCGCTGGTTCCGGCTCTTCGACAACCACAAGTACGCCCACATCGACCCGTCCGTGGAGCAGCCCGAGCTGACCCGGCTCGTGGAGGTCGCGCCGGACGAGGCGTTCGTGCTGCACCCGGGCGAGTTCGTGCTCGGCGCGACCTACGAGAAGGTCACCCTGCCGGACGACATCGCCGCGCGGCTCGAGGGGAAGTCCTCGCTGGGCCGGCTGGGGCTGCTCACCCACTCGACCGCGGGGTTCATCGACCCCGGCTTCTCCGGCCACGTCACGCTGGAGCTCTCCAACATGGCCACCCTGCCCATCAAGCTGTGGCCGGGCTCCAAGATCGGGCAGCTGTGCTTCTTCCAGCTCTCGTCCCCGGCCGAGCACCCCTACGGCGACGGCACCTACGAGAACCGGTACCAGGGCCAGCGCGGTCCGACGGCCTCGCGCAGCCACCTGAACTTCTTCCGCACCCGGATCTGAGCGGCCCGCCCGGGGGCCGGCCCAGGTTCTCGTGGCCCGGCTCGCAGTCCCGCCGTCACGCCCCGGTGAGCGATCCCGGCCGCGTCCCCGGCGCGGTGCCGGCCGCCTGCGGGTCCCGGACCCGCAGCAGGAGGAGCAGGCCGGCCAGGATCACCAGCAGGATCCCCAGGATCCCCCAGCGCTGCGCGCCGAGCACGGAGACGAACACGGCGAACAGGGTGGGCGCCAGGAAGCTCACGGCCCGGCCCGTGGTGGCGTAGAGCCCGTAGAGGGCGCCCTCCCGGCCCTCCTGCGTGAGCCGGCCCATGAAGGTGCGCGAGGCCGACTGGGCGGGGCCCACGAACAGGCACAGGAGCAGCCCGCAGACCCAGAACGCGGCCGTCCCGTCCAGGACCAGCAGCGGCGTCCCGGCGGCCACGATGCACACCAGGGACGCCACGATCACGCGCTTCGGGCCCACGCGGTCGTCGAGCCGGCCGCCCACGAGGGCCCCGATCCCCGCGGACACGTTGCCGACGATCGCGAAGACGATCACGTCGGTGAGGCTGAAGCCGAACGTGCCGGCCGCGATCACCCCGCCGAAGGTGAAGACGGCGTTGAGCCCGTCCCGGAACACGGCGGACGAGAGCAGGAACCACAGGGTCTGCGGGGCGTCCCGGCGCAGCTCCCGCAGCGTCTGCCACAGCTGCCGGTACGAGCGCAGTACCGACGGGCGCGGCCCGCGGTGGGTCGCGCGGATCTCCGGCACCACGAGCAGGACGGGGATCGAGAAGAGCACGATCCACAGCCCCGAGAACAGCGCCACCGCCCGCACGTTCAGGGCGTCCGCCTCCGGCAGCCCCAGCAGACCGGGCGTGATGAAGCCGAACAGGACGATCGCCAGGGCCACGATCCCCCCGAAGTAGCCCGTCGCCCAGCCCTGGCCGCTGACGCGGCCGATGTGCTCCCGGCCCGCGATCCCGGGCAGCATCGCGTTGTAGTTGACCACCGCGAACTCGTCGAAGATGTTCGCGAGGGCGAGGAGGGCCACGCCCAGGTAGAGGAACGGGTACTGGGGGTAGACGAAGAAGCACAGGGCGGTGAGCGCGGCCGTGAGCATGGTGTTCACGCCCAGCCACAGCTTGCGCCGCCCGGCGCCGTCGCTGCGCTGGCCCACCACGGGCGCGAGCAGCGCGACGACGACGCCCGCGGCGCCGATCCCGTAGCCCAGCACCTGGGAGGCGTGGTCCTCGCCGCCGAACGGCTCGCCGGTGAGGTAGACGGTGAACACGAACGTGGTCATCACGGCGTTGAACGCCGCGGAGCCGGCGTCCCACAGGCTCCACGCCCAGACGTGCCGGCGGTCCGGGGCGAAGGGGGCGGCCCGGCGGGCCGTCGGGCCGAGCGGGGGACCGGGGGGAGCGGCGTCCATGGCTGTCATGCTAGGCGCGCCGGGGCCCGCGAGGGGCGGGACCCGGCGGGGGACGCCGAAACGGAGCGGAAAAGAGCCTTTGATAGGGTGGTACACCCCGGGGGGTGTCCCTCCGGAGTGATCTCCCACTGCCGATTCCGCCGACCCTCACCGAGGCTGACCCTGCCAGCCGACCACGTCCGCACGACCCCGGAGGCGCCCCATGACCGCTGTGCTCCTGTTGCACGCAGCGACGGCCGTGGTGGCGCCGATGCTGTTCGCACGGTGGGGGCGCGGCGCCTTCTACGTCCTCGCGGCCGTCCCCCTCGCAGGCTTCCTGTGGCTGCTGGCCTCCGCCCCGCGCGTGTACGGCGCGGACGCCCGGGGCGGCTGGGAGGAGGGCGTCAGCTGGATCCCGTCCCTCCGCCTGGACCTGGTGCTGCGGATGGACGCCCTCTCGTGGACCATGTCCCTGCTGGTGCTCGGCGTGGGCTCCCTGGTGCTCTTCTACTGCGCCCGCTACTTCAAGTCCGACGCCAGCGGCATCGGCGGCTTCGGCGCCCAGCTGCTCGCGTTCGCCGGCGCCATGTTCGGGCTGGTGACCGCCGACGACCTCCTGCTGCTGTTCGTCTTCTGGGAGATCACCACGGTCCTGTCCTTCCTGCTCATCAGCTACAGCAGGACCCGCCTGTCCGCCCGCCGGGCGGCGCTGCAGGCCCTCGTGCTGACGACCGCGGGCGGGCTCGCCATGCTGGTCGGGATCGTGATGCTCGGCCAGACCGCCGGGACCTACCGGATCTCCGAGCTGCTCGGCATGGCCCCGGAGCTGGCGGCGCGCGGGACCGTGGTGGACGTGGCGGTGCTCCTGCTGCTCGTGGGCGCGGTGAGCAAGTCCGCGCTCGTCCCGCTGCACTTCTGGCTCCCCGCCGCGATGGCCGCCCCGACCCCCGTGTCCGCGTACCTGCACGCCGCGGCCATGGTGAAGGCCGGGGTCTACCTGGTGGCCCGGCTCGCCCCGGGCTTCGCGGAGACCGCCTGGTGGCAGCCCACGGTCGTGGTGCTGGGGCTGGGCACCATGCTGTTCGGCGGCTGGGCCGCGCTCAAGCAGTACGACCTCAAGCTGATCCTCGCCTACGGGACCGTGAGCCAGCTCGGCTTCCTCATCCTGGTCGTCGGCCACGGCACGGCGGACACCGCCCAGGCCGGCATGGGCATGGTCCTCGCCCACGGCCTGTTCAAGGCCGCGCTGTTCCTGGTGGTGGGCATCATCGACCACCGGGCCGGCACCCGCGACATCCGCCGCCTGTCCGGGCTGGCGGGCAGGGTGCCGATGCTCTTCGCCGTCGCCCTGGTCTCGGCCGCCTCCATGGCCGGCCTGCCCCCGCTGGCCGGCTTCGTGGCCAAGGAGGCCGTGCTCGGCGCGTTCGGGCACGCCGCCACCGGGCCCGCCGGCGTCGTGGTGCTCGCCGGGATCGTGGTGGGCTCCGTCCTCACCTTCGCCTACAGCGCCCGCTTCGTGTGGGGCGGCTTCGCCCACAAGTCCGCCCGGTTCTCGGAGCTCGAGGCGGGGGAGACCGGCCGCTCCAGGATCAGCGACATGGAGCGGGTCGAGCCCGCCTTCCTCGCGGCGCCCCTGGTCCTGTCCGTCCTCACCGTGGCCTACGGGCTGTGGCCGAAGTCGGTGAACATGCTGCTGCAGCCATATGTCGACGAGTTCCCGGGCATGGGCGAGCACCACTTCTCCCTGGCCCTGTGGCACGGCCTGACCCCGGCGCTCGGCCTCTCGGCGCTGATCGTCGCCGCTGGAGCACTGCTGCACCTCGGGAAGCGGCCCGTCGCCGCCTTCCAGCGGTCCCTGCCGTCCCTGCCCGCGGGCGAGCTCGTCTACCGGCGGGTGATCAACGCCCTGGACCTCGCCGCCGTGTGGATCACCGGCCGCACCCAGCGCGGTTCGCTGATGTTCTACCTCTCCGTCATCCTCGTGACGTCCATCGTCGTGCCGCTGGTGGCCCTGATCGTGGAGGAGACCCCGCCGCTCGGCACCCTGCGCGTGTCGGACGGGCCCGCCCAGCTGGTCGCCGGGGCGGCCATGGTCGTCGCCGCGCTGCTGGTGCCCACCGCGAAGAAGCGGTTCCTGGCCGTGCTGCTCGTCTCCGTCACCGGCTACGGCATGGCCCTGATCTTCGCCCTCCAGGGCGCCCCGGACCTCGCCCTGACGCAGACGCTCGTCGAGACCGTCCTGCTGGTGGCGTTCGTGCTCGCCCTGCGCTCCCTGCCCGCCCCGCTGTGGCACCGCAACCCCGTCGGCCGGCGCGCCCTGCGGGCCGGCTTCGCCGTGGTCTTCGGGCTGTTCATGATGGCCCTGGCCGCCTTCAGCATGTCCTCCCGCACGGCCGAACCCATCTCGCTGCAGTTCCCGCGGCTCGCCTACGAGCAGGGCGACGGCGAGAACATCGTCAACGTCACCCTCGTGGACCTGCGCGCGTGGGACACCTTCGGGGAGATCTCGGTGCTGGTCCTCGCCGCCACGGGCGTGGCGTCCCTGATCTTCGTCACCGGCCGCGGGGACCGGCTCGTGCGCTCCGGCGCGGACCCCACCACCGACCAGCTCAAGGTGATCCGCGGCCGCAACGCGGCGGCCGTCCAGCCCGCGGGCGCGGACGCGGAGGTCGGCCTCGTGCGCCGCTTCGCCGAGGGCCCGGGCGACCCCTACCTGCTGGCCGGGCGCACCCTGGCCCCCGAGCGGCGCTCCATCATCTTCGAGGTGGTCACCCGCCTGCTCTTCCACACGTTCATGATGGTCTCCCTGTACCTGCTGATCGCCGGGCACAACGACCCGGGCGGCGGCTTCTCCGGGGGGCTCATGGCCGGGCTGGCCCTCACCGTGCGCTACCTGGCGGGCGGGCGCTACGAGCTGGAGCGGGCCACCCCCATCAACGCCGGGACCATGCTGGGCGCGGGCCTGGCCATCGCGGCCCTCTACGCCATCACCCCGGTGTTCCTGGGCGGCTCGGTGATGCAGAGCTACACGTTCGAGGCGGACCTGCCCGTGTTCGGCCACGAGAAGTTCGTGACCGCCCTGATCTTCGACATCGGGGTCTACCTCATCGTCGTCGGGCTCATCCTCGACATCCTGCGCTCCCTGGGCGGGCGGATCGACGAGCGGATCGAGGAGGAGGGCGTGCGCCGGCGGCGCCGCACCCGCGGCACCCGCATCCGCGTCTCCCGGCAGGGGGCGCGGAACGCGCCGGTCACGGTCGGCGCGGCGGCGGACGGCGGGACGGGCTCCGTCGCCGTCGCGGAACGGGGAGGCGAGGACCGATGAGCGTGAACCTGACCCTGCTGGTCGTGATGGGCGTGCTCTACGCGGTGGGCGTGTACCTGATCCTGGAGCGCTCCCTGACCCGGGTGCTGCTCGGCCTGATGCTGCTGACGAACGGAACGAACCTGCTGATCCTGCACGCCGGGGGCGTCCCCGGCTACGCCCCCCTCTACGACAGCTCGATCCCGGCGGAGGACTACAGCGATCCCCTGCCCCAGGCGCTGATCCTGACGTCCATCGTCATCTCGCTGGCGGTCACGGCGTTCCTGCTCGGCATGATCTACCGCTCGTGGGTGCTCGGGCGCCGGGACGAGATCCAGGACGACGTCGAGGACCGGCGCGTCGCGCGGCAGTCCTCCTACGACGTGGAGGACGACGCCGACGTCCCCCTGGACACCACCGAGTTCGAGGCCGAGCTGGCGTCCCGGCCCCTGGCCGACGACGGGCCCGCCCGCCACAACCCCGAGGAGGCCGTCGAGGCCCCCGGCCACCGCGGGGCCGAGCGGGGGGAGCGCCGGTGACCGTCCACTTCGCCCAGCTGGCCCCGCTGGCCGTCATCGTGCCGTTCCTCGGGGCGGCCCTGAGCCTCGTCCTGCTACGCCGGCACGGGCTGCAGCGGGTCGTGGCCATCGGCTCCCTCGTGGTCAGCCTGGTGGTCGAGGCCCTCATCCTGGTCAGCACGTGGGACCAGGGGCCGCAGGTCGTGCACCTCGGCAACTGGGAGGCCCCCTGGGGCATCGTCATGGTCGTGGATCAGCTCTCCTCGCTGATGCTCGTGGTCTCCACCGTCGTCTCGCTCGCCGTGCTCGTCTACGCCACGGGCCAGGGCGTGGCCGACGGCGACGAGGAGGGGCCCATCTCGATCTTCCACCCGTCGTTCCTGATCCTGGTGGCGGGGGTGTCCAACGCGTTCCTGGCCGGGGACCTGTTCAACCTCTACGTGGGCTTCGAGATCCTCCTCACCGCGTCCTACGTCCTCATGACGATGGGCGGGACGGCCCAGCGGATCCGCACCGGCGTCACCTACGTGGTGGTCTCGGTGATCTCCTCCGTGCTGTTCCTCATCACCATCGCGATGATCTACGCGGCCACGGGCACCATCAACATGGCGGACCTCCACGGGAAGCTGGGCGATCTGCCGGTGGGCACGCAGATGCAGCTGCACCTGATGCTCCTCATCGCCTTCGGCATCAAGGCGGCCGTGTTCCCGCTCTCCTTCTGGCTGCCCGACTCCTACCCCACGGCCTCAGCCCCGGTCACCGCGGTGTTCGCGGGCCTGCTCACCAAGGTGGGCGTCTACTCGATCATCCGCACGGAGACGCTGCTGTTCCCGGGGGACCGGCTGGACGGCCTGCTGATGTGGGTCGCGCTGCTCACCATGGTGGTGGGCATCCTCGGCGCGCTCGCGCAGATCGACATCAAGCGCATGCTCTCCTTCACCCTGATCAGCCACATCGGCTACATGGTGTTCGGGGTGGCGATCGGCAGCGAGACGGCGCTGTCCGCGACCGTCTACTACGTGGCCCACCACATCGTCATCCAGACGAGCCTGTTCCTCGTGGCCGGGCTGATCGAGCGCCGCGGCGGCTCCACCAACGTGGACCGGCTCGCGGGACTCGCGAGGATCGCCCCCGTGCTCGCCCTGCTGTACTTCCTCCCCGCCCTCAACCTGGGCGGCATCCCGCCGTTCTCGGGCTTCCTCGGCAAGACCGGCCTGCTCCAGGCCGGCGTGGACCGGGGCGAGTGGCTGGCCTACGTGCTCGTGGGCGCCTCCGTGCTGGTCTCGCTGCTCACGCTCCTGGCCATGATCCGGGTGTGGAACCGCGTGTTCCTGCGGGCGCCCGAGGACGCCGAGTACCCGGACCCGATCCTCATGGCCCCGGTCCCCGCCGGCTCCCGGTTCCTGCGCTCCTCCGGCGGGGTGGACGACCAGGCCGGCCGGTTCTCGGGCAAGGGCGACATCCGGCTCATGTCGCCCTCCATGCTCGGCGCCACCGCCTCGCTGGTCGTCGTGGGCGTGGCGCTGACCGTCTTCGCCGGGCCGCTGTTCCAGCTCGCGGACAACGCCGCCGAGAACCTGGTCCGGCCCGAGCGCTACGTGGAGGCGGTGCTGGACCCGTCGTCCGCCAACCTCCCGGCCGTGGAGGTGGCCCCGTGAGCCGGCCCAAGAACTCGCTGCTCGTCGAGCTGCCCCTGCTCGTGTGGCTCGTCCTCGTGTGGGGCGCGCTCTGGGGGGACTTCGGGCTTGGCAACCTGCTGTTCGGCCTCCTCCTGGCCCTGCTCGTCACCTGGGTGCTCTACCTCCCGGCCGTGCAGCTGTCCGGGCGGTTCAACCCGCTGCAGTTCATCCTCTTCGCCGCCACGTTCGTGTGGCAGGTGGCCGTGGCCAGCTTCCAGGTGATGCTCGTGGCGATCGTCGTGGGGCCGCGCACGCGCAACGCCGTGATCGGGGTGCCCCTGCGCACCCGCTCCGACCTGCTCATCACCGCCACCGGCCACACGATGTCCCTGATCCCCGGCTCGCTCGTCGTGGAGGTCGACCGCTCGACCTCCACCGTGTACTTCCACGCCCTCAACGTGCGCGGGCCCGAGGAGGCGGAGGCCTTCCGCCGGGCGGTGCGCCGGATCGAGGCCGCGTGGATCCGGATCATGGGCACGCGCGAGGAGCTCGACGCCCTGCGCGCCGAGCACCGCGCCGGCGGCACGCGCCTCAGCGCCGCGATCAAGGCGCCGGTCACGGCGCAGCAGCAGATGGTGGCCGACCGTCCCGCGGCCACGGAGCAGGACCCCGCGCGGGAGACGCCCGGGCACGAGACCCCCCAGGAGGACCGACCGTGATGGAAGCCGCCGTGGCTGTGGCCGCCGTGCTGCTGGGCGCGGGCGCCGCCGGCACCCTCTACCGCCTCGCGAAGGGTCCGTCCCTGCTCGACCGCGTGGTGGCCACCGACGTGCTGCTCGCGATCGTCGCCGCGGCGCTGGCGGTGGAGATGGCCTACCACCAGCACCTGAACAACCTGATCCTCATGGTGATCGTCTCCCTGATCGGGTTCATCGGCTCCGTGACGGTGGCCCGCTTCGCCACCCAGACCGCGGAGCACGGCCGGTGAGCCCCGTGGCCGACACCGTCCTGGACGTCCTCACGGCCGTGTGCCTCGTGGTGGGCGCCCTGATGTCCCTGGCCGCGGCGATCGGCCTGGTCCGCTTCCCCGACCTGCTGACCCGCATGCACGCCGGGTCCAAGCCGCAGGTCTTCGGCCTGCTCCTGATGCTCACCGGGGTGGCCCTCGCCAACCGGAACCCGTCCATGGTCCCGCTCATCGCCCTGGGCTGGATCTTCCAGCTGCTCACCGTGCCGGTCTCCGCGCACATGGTGGGCCGCTCCACCTACCGCACCAAGCACCTCAACCGGGACACCCTCACCCAGGACGACCTGCAGAAGGTGCTCGAGCGGGCCCAGGAGGGCCGTTCCCCGGACGGACAGCAGACTGACGGATCCTCCGGGACGCGTTAGGCTGGGCACGATCGACAGGGCGCACCCGCGCCGCCCCGACGACAAGGAGCAGCAGTCCATGAACACCAAGATCCTCGAACTCCTCGGCACCGGCGCCTCGCTCGGCGGCGTGGCGCTGTCCCAGAAGGTGCTCGGCGCCGCCTGGCAGCGGATCACGGGCAACCCGCCGCCCGCCAGGAACCCGGACCCGGAGGAGACCTGGACCGACATCATCATCTGGTCGCTGATCACCGGTCTCGTGGGGACCATCCTCAAGGTGGCGATCAGCCGCCAGATCGCCAAGATGCAGGCCCGGCCGAAGGTCGCGAGCCAGTCCGAGGTCTGAGCCGTCCCTCCCCGAGGGCCCGCCCGGTGATCCGTCCAGGATCGAGGGCGGGCCCTCTGCGTGCCCTGGCCGGTTCCCGGCCTGACCTCCACGCCTGCTTCCCACGGCTGCTTCGCACGCCTGCTTGACCGCTCTGGCGCCGGGCGCGCGCCCGGCGCCCTGCAGGGGGTAGACTGGGCCGCACTGAAACGACAGGGGAGCGCACCCCGCCGGCAACGGCGGCAAGGCGCTGAGAGTGCGGATCGCCGCAGACCCTCGAACCTGCTCCGGCTAGCACCGGCGAAGGGAGTCGAGCACCTCAGGGGCGACTCGTGGACGTGGGCCCCGGCCCCGTGCGCCCGCCCCTCCCCTCCTGGCACCGTCGGCTCGCTGAGCCCAGGAGGAAACACCGTGAACACCACCGTCCACCGTCCCGCAGACCGCACGCGCACGCCCCGGAACCGCTCCTGGCGCGTCGTCGACATCGTCGTGGCCGCCGTCCTCGCCGCCGTGTGCGCGGTCGTCTTCTGGGCGTGGTCCAACCTGCTCTACCCCGGCGTGGCCGCGGCCTCGGTCGCCTACCCGCCGTCCGTGGGCCTGATCGCCGGCGGCTGGCTGGTGGCCGGCGTGCTGGGCGGGCTCGTGATCCGCAAGCCCGGGGCCGCACTCTTCGTGGAGCTCCTCGCCGCGGTGATCGAGGGCTTCCTCGGCACCCACTTCGGCTGGACCGTCGTCATCTCCGGGCTGGTCCAGGGCATCGGCGCCGAGCTCGTCTTCGCCGCCGTGCGCTACCGCCGCTACAACGCCCTCGTCGCCGCCGCCGCGGGCGCGGTGAGCGGGATCTTCCTCGGCGTGAGCGAGAACCTGCTCTACAACTACGAGTGGGCCCTCTCCCACCAGGTCGTCTACGTGGTCCTGGCCGCCCTGTCCGGGGCGGTGCTGGCGGGCCTGCTCATGTGGGCCGCCACGAAGGCGCTGGCCCGCACCGGGGTGCTGGACGGGCTGGCCTCGGGCCGGGCCGCCCGGCGATGACCGCGACCGCCGCGGCGGCGGCCCCCGTGGCCGCCGCGCGCGGGGCCCGGGTCGAGGCCCACGGCTTCGGCTGGCACCACCCCGGCCGGGCCGAGCCCGCGCTGCACGGGGTCGACCTCGTCCTCGAGCCGGGCGAGCGGGTGCTGCTGCTCGGTCCCAGCGGGGCCGGGAAGTCCACCCTCCTCCACGCCCTCGCGGGCGTCCTGCACGACGACGACGGGCAGTCCCGGCTCGGCGAGCTGCTGCTGGACGGCGTCTCCCCGGAGCAGGCCCGGGGGCGCGCGGGGCTCGTGCAGCAGGACCCCGAGTCGCAGGTCGTGCTCTCCCGGATCGGCGACGACACCGCCTTCGGCCTCGAGAACCTCGCCGTGCCGCGCGAGCAGATCTGGCCCCGCGTGCGCGAGGCCCTCGACCAGGTGGGCCTGAACCTGCCGCTGGACCACTCCACCTCCGCCCTGTCCGGCGGGCAGAAGCAGCGCCTGGCGCTCGCGGGCGCCGTGGCCATGGACCCCGGGCTGCTGCTGCTCGACGAGCCGACGGCCAACCTCGACCCCACCGGGGTCGAGCAGGTCCGCGACGCCGTGCTCTCGTGCCTGGAGCGCAGCGGGGCGACCCTCGTGGTCGTGGAGCACCGCACGGCGGTGTGGGCGGACGCCGTCGACCGTGTGGTCGTCCTGGGCCGCGGGGGCGGGATCACCCACGACGGTCCCCCCGCGGAGGTCTTCGGCGCCGCCGCCGACGAGCTGCGCGCGGCGGGCGTGTGGGTGCCCGGCTGGGTGCCGCCGACCCGGCCGGCCCCCCGTGCACCGGACGCGCCCGCGGTGCCCCTGCTCACGGCGGGGGACCTGTCCGTCTCCCGCCGGCAGCCCACTCGGCGGCAGCTGCGGGCCCGCCGCCGCGCCCTGCGGACGGGGCGGCCCGCGACCGACGCCGCCGCCGGCCGCGACCTGCCGCCGGCCGTGGCGGACGTGGACGCGGTGCTGCGCCGCGGCCGGGTCCTCGCGCTGACCGGACCCAACGGCGCCGGGAAGTCCACCGTGGCCCTGACCCTGGCCGGCCTGCTCGCCCCCGTGCGCGGGACCGTCACCGCCCACCCGGGGCTGGAGCGCGGTGCGGGCCCCGACCCGCTGGCGTGGAGCGGGCGGGAGCTCGTGGCCCGGATCGGCACGGTCTTCCAGGAGCCCGAGCACCAGTTCCTGCGCCCCACCGTGCGGGACGAGCTGGAGCACGGTCCCCGCCTGGCCGGCGCGGGACCGGAGGAGCGCCGCCGCCGCGCGGACGAGCTGCTCGACCGGCTGCGGCTGGCGCACGTGGCCGAGGCCAACCCCTTCACGCTCTCCGGCGGCGAGCAGCGCCGCCTGTCGGTGGCCACGGTGCTCGCCACGGCCCCCGACGTCCTCGTCCTCGACGAGCCCACGTTCGGCCAGGACGCCCTGACCTGGGCCGAGCTCGTGGACCTGCTCGTCGGGCTCGTGGAGGCCGGCACGTCCGTGCTCGCCGTGACCCACGACGCCGAGTTCGTCCGCGCGCTCGGCGCGGACGTCCTGGACCTGGGCGAGCACCCGCCGCGGGTCCTCCGCCCGGCGGGCACGACCGGGGAGGGGAGCCGGTGAGCGCTGACGTCCTGCTCCCGGCCGCCCGGCGCTCCCTGCTGGGCCGCGCCGACGCCGTGGTCAAGCTGGCCGGGGCGCTGCTGCTCACCGCGGTGCTCGTGGTCAGCGCGGACCCCGTGACCTCCGGCGTCGTCCTGCTGGGGGAGCTCCTGCTCCTCGGGCTCGCGGGGCAGCGGCCGCTCGCCCTGCTGCTGAGGGCGTGGCCCGTGGTGGTCGCGGCGCTCGTCAGCGGATGGGGCACGGCCCTGCTCGCCGAGGACTCGGGACCCGTGCTGCTGGACCTGGGCGTCACCGAGATCTCGGCCGGGTCGGTGGCCGCGGGCGCGGCGATCGCCCTGCGCGGACTGGCCCTGGCGCTGCCCGGGCTGCTGGTGCTGCTGACGACCGACCCGACGGACCTCGCCGACGGCCTCGCCCAGACGGTGCGGCTGCCGGCCCGCTTCGTGCTCGCCTCCCTCGCGGCCCTGCGCCTCGTGGGGGTCATGGTGGCGGAGTGGAACACGCTCGCCATGGCCCGCCGCGCCCGCGGCGCCGGGTCCGGCCACGGCCCCGCGGCGGCGCTCCGGGAGTTCGGCGGCCAGGCGTTCACGCTGCTCGTGCAGTCCCTGCGCCGGGCCACCCGGCTGTCCGTGACCATGGAGGCCCGCGGCTTCGGGGCGGGTCCCCGCACCTGGGCGCGGGTGCCCCGGCGGTCGTGGCGGGACGCCGTGGTGCTGGGCGCGTGCGCGCTCCTCGCCGCGGCGGGGCCGGTCGTGTCGGTGCTGGCCGGGCAGCACCGGTTCATCTGGGCATGAGCATCGGGTCCGGGCAGGAGCGCCCGGGCCCGGCGCTCAGGCGGCGGAGAAAGCCGCGGATCAGCCCATGGATCAGTCCGCTGTGACGTAGCCGGTGACCAACCGGGTCAGCCCCGGGTCCACGGGCAGGGGCTGGGCGTCGAGGCGGCGCACCGGCACGGCGAGCCGCACGCTCGAGACGAGCCACACGGCGTCCGAGGTCATGAGGTCCGCCGGGTACAGCGGCCCGTAGCCGAGCTCCCAGCCGTCCCGGCGGGCGGCGTCGAAGATCTTGGCCTGTGTGGTGCCCGGCAGGATCCCGTGCGAGGGCTCCGGGGTGACCAGGACGCGGTTCCCGTCCCGCACGCGCGCGCACACCACGGACGACGTCGCCCCCTCCAGCACGCGGCGGCCGCCGGCGGTGAAGATCGCTTCCTCCGCCCCGAGCGAGCGGGCGTGCCGCAGGGCGGCCATGTTGATCGCGTAGGACAGGGTCTTGGCGCCGGGCAGCAGCCACGGGTACCCGGCGTCGTGGGCGGGGTCGTGCCCGCGGGGCAGCAGCACCACGTCGACGCCCTCCCTCCGCTGCCGGAACGTGGACTCCGGCACGGGGCTCACCACGATCCAGGACCACGGCCCGTCCTCCGGGGTGCCGCGGCTGACCGTGATCTTGACGCTGTGCTCGGCCCCCAGCCCGCCGTCACCGCCGGGGGCCGCGTGCGCGAGGGCCAGCTCGACCGCGCGGCGGCAGAGCTCCTCCGAGGGGACGGGCAGCTGGGCCAGCCGGGTGGACGCGGTGAGGCGCCGGTGGTGGGCCGAGAACTTCTGCACCCGGCCGTCCACGGCGCGCATGGTCTCGAACACGCCGTCCCCGCGGGTCAGGCCCTGGTCGTCGATCCGCACGAGGGGGACGGACGGGTCCACGAGGGCGCCCTCCGGGCGGGCGGGGTCCAGGACGACGACGGTGCTGGTCACGGGTTCCTCCTGGGGGTCGGTCGCCGGAGGGGCCATGGTGCGGGTCGTCCGGGCGGGCGGTGCGGGCGCCGGCTCAGCAGACGGGGCCGGGGTGCAGGATGTCCACGCGGTCCCAGACGGGGTCCGTGGCGAGGTAGGCGTCCTCCTGGGCGGCCCAGCGGTCCCAGTGCCGGGCGTAGTACTCGCCGTCGCGGCTGAGCGCCCGGTCGTAGCGCAGGACGGTGGGCAGCTCCACCCACACGGAGACGTCGAGCAGCTCGCGGGCCGCGGCGCTGCACGCGCCCACGCCCTCGAGCACGACGACCTCGGCCACGCGGGTCAGCCGCGGGGTGCCGGGGGAGTCGGTGACCCAGTCCCACGCCGTCCACTCCGCGTCGTGACCGGCGCGCAGGGGGGTCAGGACGGTGTCGACGTAGGTGCGCACGCCCGCCTCCAGCCCGTCCCACCCCGGGTAGAGGTCCTCGAGGTGGAAGAGGGTGACGTCCCGGACGGGCCGCAGGACGGCGACGAGCTGCTCGGCGAGCGTGGACTTGCCCGCCCCCGAGCGGCCGTCGATGCCGATGAGGAAGGGGCGGCGGTCCGGCCGGGGGAGGAGCCGGGCGAGGGTGGCGCCCGCGGTGTTGGCCGCCGCGACCGCCGGGCTGAGGTGGAGGTCGACGTCGATCACGGGCTGACGGGTCTCCCGGGGGCACAGCTCGCGACCACGGCAGGGCGGGCCGGACCGGCGGCCACGGTGGCGATCGGATGCATGGAGAGCATTCTATGCGGGCCCGGGTGCGAGCGGGAAGTGGGCTTGCCGTTCCCTCCCGCCCGCGCCCGGGCGGCGGCTCAGCCCCGGGACGAGGCCCCGGCGGGCTCCTCCGCGGATCCCTCCGCGGTCCCGTCCGCGGCCCGCCCGGCAGGCTGCTGCGTCCCGGTCTGATCGGTCTGCGGCTCGGTCTGCAGATCGGCCTCCCGGTACCAGTCGGTCACCGCCGGGTCGTGGGAGTCGAAGGTCTCGCCGGCGGCCCGCGAGCCGTTGGCGTGCTCGACCTGCAGGGCGAAGTCGTCGCCGTGCTCCTCGATCCCGTGGATCACGGCCTTGTCCACGGCGGAGCGCGCGAACTGGCTGCGGATGGTGGCGGGGTCGCTGCGGAGGTCCTTGTAGAAGGCGACCATGAGGAACGCGACGACCACCGCGAAGGGCAGCGCCGAGACGGTCACGAGGTTCTGCATGCCGGCGAGGGCGTCGTCCCCGCCCGCGAGCATCATCACGATGGCGATCGCGCCCAGGCACACGCCCCAGAAGGCGACGATCCCGCGGTTCGGCTCGGGGTCGCCCCGCTGGGAGAGGGTGCCCATGACGATGGCGGCGGAGTCGGCGCTGGTGACGAAGAAGATGGCGATGACGACCATGGCGAGGACGGACGTCACGGCGCCCAGCGGCAGGGCGTCGAGCAGGCCGAACAGCACGGCCTCCTGCCCGCCCGCGGCCGCCAGGTTCGTGCCGGTGCGCTGCAGGTGCAGGGCGGTCCCGCCGATCACGACGAACCACAGCACGCACATGGAGGAGGGGACGACCAGGACCACGGTCACGAACTGGCGCAGCGTGCGCCCGCGGGAGATCTTGGCGATGAACATGCCCACGAACGGGGACCAGGAGAGCCACCAGGCCCAGTAGAAGACGGTCCAGCTGCCCGTGAAGGCGGCGGTCTCCTCGCCCCAGGCCGCGGTGCGTCCGGTCATCTGCAGGTAGTCCAGCAGGTAGGTGCTGAACACGGCGGGGACCAGGTCGAGGATCAGGACGGTCGGGCCGGCCACGAACACGAACAGGGCCAGGGCGAACGCCAGGACCAGGTTGGTGTTGGAGAGCAGGCGGATGCCGCGGGCCACGCCGGAGACGGCGGAGACGATGAAGGCGGCGGTCAGCACGGCGATGATCGCGATGACCGCGCCGTTGCCGAAGGGCCCCCAGCCGCCGACGAGCTCGAGGCCGTGGGAGATCTGCAGGGCGCCGATGCCCAGGGAGGCGGCGGTGCCGAAGAGCGTCGCGAAGATCGCGAAGACGTCGATGAGCCGGCCCAGTCCGCCCTCGGCGCGGCGCTTGCCCAGCAGCGGCACGAAGATGCGGCTGATCAGGGGGGCGCGGCCGCGGCGGAACGCCCCGTAGGCGATGGCGGCGCCGACCACGGCGTACATGGCCCAGGGGTTCAGGCCCCAGTGGAAGGCGGTCTGCACGAGCGCGCGGACGGTCATCTCCTCGGAGCCGGCCTCGGCGGCGAAGCCGGGCACGGCGGCGCCGAAGTGGCTCAGGGGCTCGGAGGCGCCGTAGAACATCAGGCCGATGCCCATGCCGGCGGCGAAGAGCATGGACAGCCAGGAGAAGAAGGAGTACTCGGGCTTCTCGTCGTCCATGCCCAGCGGGATGCGGCCGGTGCGGCCGAAGCCGACGACCAGCATGAACACGACCGCCGCGGTGGACAGCAGCGTGAAGAACCAGCCGGTGTTGGCGGTGACCCAGGTGAGGGCGGCGCCCGAGGCCGCGGTGAGGGACTCGGTGGAGAGGACGCCCCAGGCGACGAACGCGGCGATGAGGACGGCGGTCACGAGCAGGACCGTCCGGTCGGTGCCGTGGCGCAGGTTCTGGTCCTCGACGGAGAGGCCGGGGACGAGGGCGGGGTGGAGCCCGCGCGGGTAGGAGGCGCGGCGGCGGGCGGCGCGGCCGGACGCGGACTGCTGCGGGGACTCCGGCCTGCTCGGCGCGGAGGGCGGCGGACTGGGGGGTGTGTTCACGGAATTCCTCCGGTGGGATCGGTGCGTGCGGTTTCGTATGCGTGCGGACGTTTCGTTCGGGTCGTGCCCTGAGGTGTCGGGCCCGGACGTGCCGGGGCCGGGGAGGTCGCGCCGGGGCGGGCCGGAGGGGATCGGGGCGGGCCCAGGGCGCGGACGCAACGTTCCACCTTACCGAACGGTGTCGCCGCTGGTCGGCGGGTGCGGGGGAACTCACATCGGCGGGCCGTGCCGCCGGTCCCATAGTTGAGTGGAGGACACTCAACTTAACTTGACATCGGATGCTCACGTGGCAGACTTGAGCCAGGAAAACTCAAGACCCTGAGACCTCCGGTGCGCGGGCCGCCGCGGCCCACCCGGTTCAGCTCGACACGAAGGAGAACTCCCCATGTCCCGTGCAGTAGGAATCGACCTCGGCACCACCAACTCCTGCGTGGCGGTGCTCGAGGGCGGCGAGCCCACGGTCATCGCCAACGCCGAGGGCAACCGCACCACGCCCTCCGTCGTCGCCTTCTCCAAGGACGGCGAGACCCTGGTCGGCGACATCGCCAAGCGCCAGGCCGTCACCAACGTGGAGCGCACCATCGCCTCCGTCAAGCGCCACATGGGCACCTCGTGGAGCAAGGAGATCGACGGCAAGAAGTACACGCCGCAGGAGATCTCGGCCCGCATCCTCATGAAGCTCAAGACCGACGCCGAGTCCTACCTCGGCGACAAGGTCACCGACGCCGTCATCACCGTCCCGGCGTACTTCAACGACGCCGAGCGCCAGGCCACCAAGGAGGCCGGTGAGGTCGCCGGTCTCAACGTGCTGCGCATCGTCAACGAGCCCACCGCCGCGGCCCTGGCCTACGGCCTGGAGAAGGGCAAGGAGGACGAGCTCATCCTCGTCTTCGACCTCGGCGGCGGCACCTTCGACGTCTCCCTGCTGGAGGTCGGCAAGGACGAGGACCAGTTCTCCACCATCCAGGTGCGCGCCACCGCCGGCGACAACCGCCTCGGCGGCGACGACTGGGACCAGCGCGTCGTCGACTGGTTGCTCCAGCAGGTGAAGTCCAGGACCGGTGCGGACCTGTCCAAGGACAAGATCGCCCTGCAGCGCCTCAAGGAGACCGCGGAGCAGGCCAAGAAGGAGCTGTCCTCCGCGACCAGCACCAACATCTCCCTGCAGTACCTGTCCGTCACCCCCGAGGGCCCGGTGCACCTGGACGAGCGGCTTACCCGCGCCAAGTTCGAGGAGCTCACCCGCGACCTCCTGGCCCGGACCGAGAAGCCCTTCAAGGACGTCATCGCCGAGGCCGGGATCTCCGTGGCCGACATCGACCACGTGGTCCTCGTCGGCGGCTCGACCCGCATGCCGGCCGTCTACGACAAGGTCAAGGAGCTCGCCGGCAAGGAGCCCAACAAGGGCGTCAACCCGGACGAGGTCGTCGCCGTCGGCGCCGCCATCCAGGCCGGCGTGCTGAAGGGCGACCGCAAGGACGTCCTGCTGATCGACGTGACCCCGCTGTCGCTGGGCATCGAGACCAAGGGCGGCGTGATGACCAAGCTCATCGAGCGCAACACGGCCATCCCGACCAAGCGGTCCGAGACCTTCACCACCGCGGAGGACAACCAGCCGTCCGTGTCCATCCAGGTCTTCCAGGGCGAGCGCGAGTTCACCCGGGACAACAAGAACCTGGGCACCTTCGAGCTGACCGGCATCGCGCCGGCCCCGCGCGGCATGCCGCAGATCGAGGTCACCTTCGACATCGACGCCAACGGCATCGTGCACGTGTCCGCCAAGGACAAGGGCACCGGCAAGGAGCAGTCGATGACCATCACGGGCGGCACCTCGCTGTCCAAGGAGGACATCGACCGCATGGTCAAGGACGCCGAGGCCAACGCCGAGGCCGACAAGAAGCGCCGCGAGGCCGCGGACCTGCGCAACAACGCCGAGCAGCAGGCCTACTCCGTCGAGAAGCTCCTCAAGGAGAACGACGAGAAGCTGCCCGCGGACGTCAAGTCCGAGGTCCAGTCCGACGTCGACGACCTGAAGAAGACCCTCGAGGGCGAGGACGACGACGCCGTGAAGACCGCCTACGACAAGCTGCAGCAGTCGCAGACCAAGCTCGGCGAGGCCCTCTACGCCCAGGCCTCCGCGGACGGCGCCGAGGGCGCCCCCGGTGCCGGTGCCACCGGCGGGGCCGCCGGTGACGAGGACATCGTCGACGCCGAGGTCGTCGACGACGAGGACGAGAAGAAGTGAGCATGCCCGACTCCACGCCCGATCCCGACCAGAACCCGGCGGGCGACGCCGGGCGCACGCCGGACGAGCCCGTCGAGGGCACCGCGGAGACCGCCGGCGCCGGCCGCCCCCAGGAGGGGGAGGCCGGCCCGGAGGGCCTGACCGTGGACGACATCCTCGGCACCCCGCAGTCGACCGACGCCGAGTCGGCCGACCAGGGGGCCGCCGCGGAGACCGCCTCGGAGGACGCGCTCCTGGCCGCGGAGCGCCTCGAGGAGCTGCGCCGGCTGCAGGCCGAGTTCGTGAACTTCAAGCACCGGACGGCCCGTGAGAAGGAGCAGCTGCGCACCTTCGTGACCGGCGACCTCCTGCAGGCGTTGCTGCCGGTGTTCGACGACATCGACGCCGCCCGCCAGGCGGGGGACCTCTCCGAGGGCCCGTTCGCGTCGATCGCGAACAAGCTCGAGGAGATCCTCGTCCGCCAGGGGCTGTCCCGCATCGGTGCCGTCGGGGAGAAGTTCGACCCGAACGTCCACGAGGCCGTGCTGCAGCAGCCCACGAGCGAGGTCGAGCCCGACCAGGTCGCGATGGTGCTGCGCTCCGGCTTCAGGATCGGCGAGCGCGTGGTGCGGCCGGCCCAGGTCGCCGTCGCCGTCGCCGAGTGAGGCCGGTCCAGGCCTGACCGAGACGTGAGGAGGGGAGGTCCGGCAACGGGCCTCCCCTCCCGTCCCCGGTCCCCGCGGGAGCGGGGACCACCGCAGGACTCCCCATCCGCGGGCCCGCCGACGGCGGGTCCCCGACCGGCCCCACAGAAAGGAGGCGTCATGGCCAGCCAGGACTGGATCGACAAGGACTTCTACAGCATCCTCGGCGTCTCCAAGGACGCGTCCGACGCCGACATCAAGAAGGCGTACCGCAAGCTCGCCCGCCAGTACCACCCGGACCAGAACCAGGGGGACCCGGAGGCCGAGCGGAGGTTCAAGGACATCACGGAGGCCAACTCCGTCCTGTCCGATCCCGAGGAGCGCAAGCAGTACGACGCGATCCGCGCCATGGGCTCCGGCGCCCGCTTCACCGCCGGGGGTCCCAGTGGCGCCGGCGGGTCCGCGAACTTCGAGGACCTCTTCGGCGACATCTTCGGCGGCGGCGGACGCCGTCGCACCACCTACACCACCACCGGTGGCGGAGGCTACGGCGGCGGGCCCGGCTTCGAGGACCTGTTCTCCCAGTTCGGCGGTCCCGGCGGGTACGGCGCGCCCGGGGGCTACGGCGGCCGCCAGGCCCCGCCCGCGCGCGGCGAGGACATCCGGACGGAGACCACCATCCCGTTCCGTTCCGCGGTCCACGGCACCACCGTCAAGCTGCGCCGCGGCAACGGCCAGGAGACCACCGTGCGGGTGCCGCAGGGCGTGCGGGACGGGCAGAAGCTCAAGCTGGCGGGCAAGGGCCACTCCGGGCCCGGCGGTTCCGGCGACCTCTACGTCACCGTGCACGTGCGCCCCCACCCGTTCTTCACCCGGGTGCCGGGCACGGACGACGTCGAGGTCACCGTGCCGATCACGTTCCCCGAGGCGGCGCTCGGCGCCACGATCGAGGTGCCCACGCTCGACGGCGGCACCGTGCGGGTCAAGGTCCCGGAGGGCACGTCGTCGGGCCGCCGGTTCCGCGTCAAGGGCCGCGGCTTCACCACGTCGAAGGGCACGGGCAACCTCATCGTGACCGTCGAGGTGCACGTCCCGGCCGAGCTGGACGAGGAGGCCCGGGCCGCCGTCCGCGCGTTCGCCGAGGCGACCGCGAGCGAGGACCCGCGGGCCGACCTGGCCCGGAAGGCGCAGGTCTGAGATGGCCCTGGACGCCGACCAGCCGCTGTTCGTGATCTCCGTGGCCGCGGAGATCGCGGACATGCACCCGCAGACGCTGCGCCAGTACGACAGACTGGGCCTGGTCAAGCCGTCCCGGGCGCCCGGCCGGGCGCGCCGCTACTCGCAGCGCGACATCGAGAAGCTGCAGCAGATCCAGGTGCTGTCCCAGCAGGGGGTGTCCCTCGAGGGGATCCGGCGGATCCTGCAGCTGGAGAACCAGGTCGCCGCCCTGCGGTCCAGGGTCACGGAGCTGACGAGGGAGCTCGAGGAGGCCCGGGAGCGGGCCGAGGAGTCCTCCCGGATCTTCGCCGCCGGCGTCGGCGGGGACATCGTCCGGATGGCGCGCGGCTCGCGGCCCCGCGCCCGGAAGATCTCGCAGGCCGTCGTGCTCTACCGGCCCCCGCAGCAGGGCCGCTGAGCGCCCCGTCCCGGGCCGGTGCCCGTGCTCAGGGCAGGCGGCGGTAGGTCAGGTCGCGCGGGACGCGGCCGGCCTCCTGCGCCTTGCGCTCGAAGCTCGTCAGGATCCTGCCCTCCCAGCGGGGGGCCCAGCCCACGTCGGGCCGGGCGTCGTCGGCGAGCGGGCCGGGGTGGAGGTTCTCGAAGTGCGGGGACGCGTCGAGCACCTCGCGCATCACCAGCGCGTACTCCTGCCAGTCCGTGGCGAGGCGCCACAGTCCGCCCGGCCTCAGCACCCGGGCGGCGAGCTCCGCGAACGCGGGGGAGACCAGGCGCCGCTTGTGGTGGCGGGTCTTGTGCCACGGGTCCGGGAAGAACACCCACAGCTCGTCGACCGAGGCCGGGGCGAGCATGTGCTCCAGGACCTCGGGGGCGTTGGCCTGCACCACCCGGACGTTGTCCACGCCGGCCTGGCTCGCCTTGAGCAGCAGGTCCGCGATCCCGGGCTTGTACACCTCGACGGCGAGGTAGTTCCGGCCGGGCTCCTGGGCGGCGGCGTTCACGATGGCCTCGCCCAGCCCCGAGCCGATCTCCACCACCAGGGGCGCCTCGCACCCGAATGCGGCGGCGGCGTCGAAGTCGTGGTCCGGGTGCACGGAGGTGTCCGTGCGCACGCGCGGGACGTCGAGCACCCGGCTGGGCGCCCAGTCGTCCCACGCCTTCTGGCGGCGGGCGGTGAGGCGGTCGCCGCGGCGCACGAAGGAGTACGGCTGGCGGTGGAACGCCTCGGGGACGGGGCCCTGCGCGGGCCCCTCGGCGGGGGAGGGTGTCTGCTCGGTCATCGCCCTACATCCTAGGGGCAGGACGGGTCACGGGCGCGTCGGCGCCGGGAACGGCCCGCTCGGCCCAGCGCCGGCGCGGCGCCTGCCACCCGGCGAAACGGGCCAGCAGCTCGTCCGCGTCCTCGGCGACCACGGCGGCGGCCAGGTAGTCGGGACGCACGAGCCCGGCCGCGGACATCGAGGCGACCGCGTCCAGCAGGGGCGTCCAGTACCCGGAGACGTTGAGGAAGCCCACCGGCTTGGCGTGCACGCCGAGCTGGAGCCAGGTCCAGGCCTCGAAGATCTCCTCCAGGGTGCCCAGCCCGCCGGGCAGCGCGACGAAGCCGTCCGCGAGGTCGGCCATCCCCGCCTTGCGCTCGTGCATGGTCTGCACCACCCGCAGCTCGGTCAGGCCCGTGTGGGCGGTCTCGTCGTCGACCAGGGACTGCGGCATCACCCCGATCACCTCGCCGCCGGCTGCGAGCGCGGCGTCGGCGACGGCGCCCATCAGGCCCACGTGCCCTCCGCCGTAGACGATGCCCACTCCGCGGCGGGCGAGAGCGGTGGCGAAGGCCCGGGCGGCCTCGACGAACTGGGGGTCGGAGCCCAAGGATGCCCCGGTGTACACGGCAAGTCTCATGGGGGCATTCTCCCAGGCGCCGAGAGCGCCCTGCGCCGGCCCCGCGCCCGGCCCTGCACCAGCTCTGCGCCCGGCTCTGCACCAGCTCCTCGCCGGGGCGGGCAGCGTCCCCCGCGCCGCTAGCATGGGACAGCTTCCGACTCCCCGCGCCCCAAGGACGGCCCATGAGCTCACCGACCCCCGACGACGTCGTCCGATCCCGGCTGGGCCTCTCCGGCGGCAAGGACCGGGTCGTGCTGGTGGCGGCGCTGGGCATCCTCAGCGCGGTGAGCCCGATGGCCACGGACATGTACCTGGCCTCCATGCCGGCCATGGCCGGGTACTACGGGGCGTCGGCCTCCGCGGTGCAGCTGACCCTGACCACCTACATGGTCGGCATGGCCCTCGGACAGTTCCTGCTCGGGCCCGTGTCCGACGTGCTGGGCCGGCACCGGCTCATGGTCGCGGGCAACGTGCTGTTCCTGCTCAGCTCCGTCGCGGTGGTGCTGGCCCCGACCATCGGGACGGTCATGGTGCTGCGCGCGGTGCAGGGCGCCGCCGGTGCGGCGGGCGTGGTGATCGCCCGGGCCGTGGTCTCGGACATCGCCACCGGGCGCCAGGCCGCCAAGCTGTTCTCGATCCTCGCGACCATCACGTCCCTCGCACCGGTCGTGGCACCGCTGCTGGGCGGGGTGATCGCCACCGTGGCCCCGTGGCAGACCGTCTTCTGGGTGCTCGCCGGGTTCGGCCTCCTGATGCTCGCGTGCTCGGTGCTCGTGGTCCCGGAGACCCTGCCGCGGCACGAGCGCCACCGCGGCGGGGTCGGCGCCGTCGTCGCCGGCTCCTGGAGGGTGCTGCGCACCCCGTCGTTCATGGCCTACGCGCTGACCTTCGGCCTGGTGTTCGGCTCCCTGTTCTCCTACATCTCCGCCTCGTCCTTCGTGGTGCAGAACGTGCTCGGCTACTCGGCGCTCGGCTACTCCGCGGTCTTCGCGGTCAACGCCGGGGGGTCGATCCTGGGGGCCGTGGTCAACACCCGTCTGGTCGACAGCGTGGAGCCCGGCACGATCCTGCGCGCCGCGGTCGTGGTCATGTGCACGGTCAACCTCCTGGGCCTCGGCCTGATCCTGGTGGGGATCACCGGGTGGACCACGCTGGCGCACCTGTTCGTGGGCCAGTCCTGCATCGGTTTCACCATGGGCAACGCGGTGGCGCTCGCCCAGTCGCGGGTGCCCGGCCGGGCCGGTGCGGGGTCGGCGGTGCTGGGCCTGGTCCAGTTCCTGATGGGCGGGCTCGTCAGCCCGCTGACCGGGCTCGCGGGCCAGCACACCGCGGTGCCCATGGCCGTGTCGATGGCCGTCTGCTCGGTGCTCGCCCTGGTCGCGGTGCTGCTGGCCCGCCGGCTCTCGGGCGGCCCGCCCGCAGGCCGCGGTCCCCTTACCGCCGCGTAACACCGGGGAAACGGTCCGGGGCGACACTGAGGTCCTCCGGAGCGGCGGATGTTCGTGCTCGGGGCCGACGTGTGATTTGATTCGTCCAGCCGAGACGGAGGTCACATTCGCCCTCCGTTCCGCTTCCCCGATCCACCCGACACCCACGGGAGACCACATGCTCGAGTCCATTGAGACCGCCCTCGGCACGCTGGGCGGCATCATCTGGGGGCCGTTCGTCCTCATCCCACTGCTGCTGCTCACCGGCCTGTACCTGACCTTCCGCCTCGGCGGACTGCAGTTCCGCAAGCTGGGCTCCGCCCTGCGGCTGGCCCTGTTCGAGCGCAAGGACGCGGACGCCCGCGGCGGCGACGTCTCCCAGTTCCAGGCCCTGACCACGGCGCTCGCCGCGACCGTGGGCACCGGCAACATCGTGGGCGTGGCGACCGCGATCTCGATCGGCGGCCCCGGCGCGCTGTTCTGGATGTGGGTCACCGGCCTGCTGGGCATGGCCTCCAAGTACTCCGAGGCGTTCCTCGGCGTCCGCTTCCGCACCACGGACGCGAAGGGCGAGATCTCCGGTGGCCCGCAGTACTACCTGGAGCGCGGCATCCGCAACGGCTTCGGCAAGTTCCTCGGTCTCTTCTTCGCGGTCGCCGCGGCACTGGCCGCCTTCGGGATCGGCAACATGACCCAGGGCAACGCCATCGCCTCGAACGTCGAGAGCTCCTTCGGGCTGCCGACCTGGATCACCGGCATCGTGCTGGCCGCGCTGACGCTGGCCGTCCTGGTGGGCGGCATCAAGTCCATCGGCAAGGTCACCGCCGGCCTCGTGCCGTTCATGATCCTCTTCTACGTGCTGAGCGCCATGGTCATCCTGCTGGTGAACGTCACGGCCATCCCGCAGGCGATCGCCCTGATCTTCACCGACGCCTTCACCGGCACCGCCGCGGTCGGCGGCTTCGCCGGCTCGGCCATCATGCTCGCGGTGCAGATGGGCGTGGCCCGGGGCATCTTCTCCAACGAGTCCGGCATGGGCTCGGCCGCCATCGCCGCGGCGGCCGCGCAGACCACCCACCCCGTCCGCCAGGGCCTGGTCTCCATGACCCAGACCTTCATCGACACGATCATCGTGGTGACCTTCACCGGCCTGGTCCTCATCACGACCGGTGTCTGGGAGCAGGGCGAGGACTTCGCCGCGACCATGACCGGGGACGCCTTCAGCCAGGGTCTGCCGGGTGAGTGGGGCCACTTCGTGGTCACGCTGGGCCTCATCCTCTTCGCGTACTCCACCATCCTCGGCTGGGCCTACTACGGCGAGCGCTGCATGGAGCGGCTGTTCGGCCGCGGGGCCGTGATGCCCTACCGCGTGGTGTTCTCCGCCGTGGTGTTCGTGGGCTGCACCATCCCGCTGGCGGTCGTGTGGAACTTCGCCGACGTGATGAACGGGCTCATGGCCATCCCCAACCTCGTCGGGCTGCTCATCCTCTCCGGCCTGATCGCCCGGGAGACAAAGCACTACCTGAACAACGACCCCAAGCTCCGCGCGAACCGCGAGCAGGTGGAGACGTTCATGGAGGGCCGCCCCGGCGCCATCGACTCCTACGAGCGGACCGGGGTCTGAGCCTGACGCACCGGCGCCCGGTCTGAGCGCACTCCTGTTGTGAGCGCGCTCCTGGTCTGACTGCGCTCCTGGTGTGAGCGCACTCCTGGAATGAGTGCGCTCCCGGTCCGAGCGAACGCGCAACCGGCGCCGTCGGGCGCCGAGGGCCCGGCCTCCTGACGGGGGCCGGGCCCTCCGTCTAGCCTGGGGCCATGAGCCAACTCCCCCAGCCCCGCCTCCTCTCCTGCGCGGACGCCACCGGCGCCGTCTACGACCAGGGAGCGCACGTCACCGACTGGATCCCCACGGGCCACGCCCCGGTGCTGTGGCTGTCCCCGAGCACGGCTCTCGAGAAGGGCAGCCCCATCCGGGGCGGGGTGCCGATCTGCTTCCCGTGGTTCGCGGACGGCGCCTCGGGCGGCCGCGAGCCCAAGCACGGCTTCGCCCGCACGACGCCGTGGCACGTGGAGACCCGCGAGTCCTCCGACCACGAGGCCGTGATCGTCTACCGGCTCCATGACACGGACATCAAGGACCCCGCCCACCGGGAGCAGTTCCCGCACCGGTTCGAGGCCGAGTACTCGGTGCGCTTCGGCCCGGAGCTGCTGCTCCAGCTGAACGTGACCAACACCGACGACCACGCCTTCGACTTCGAGGAGGCCCTGCACGCCTACCTCGTGGTGGGCGACGTGCACCGGGTCCGCGTCGAGGGACTCGACGGGGCCGCCTACCGCGACAAGGTCCTGGACCAGGACGGTTGCGTGCAGGAGGGCGAGCTCACCCCCGAGGGAGAGGTCGACCGGGTCTACGAGTCGTCCGCCGACGTGGCGGTCGTGGACCCCGTGCTCGGCCGCGTGCTGCGGATCCGCAAGACCGGGTCGCAGAACACCGTGGTGTGGAACCCCTGGGCCGAGAAGGCCGCGGCCCTCCCTGATGTGGGCGCCGACGGCTGGACCGACTTCGTCTGCGTGGAGGGCGCGAACGTCGGAGCGAACGCCGTGCGCCTGGAACCGGGGCAGACCCACAGCATGGGCTACCGGGTGTCCGTCGAGACCACGCCCGAGGACCCGGGGAAGCCGCCGGCCTGAAGGAATCGAGTCTGACAGGTGGGGGCCTGACACGGTGTTCGATGCGACGGGTCCGGTTCTGACAGGTGGGGGCCTGACGGTGTCCGACGCGACGGGTCCCGGCCTGCGGGAGGCGGGTCTGTCGGGTCCGGGCCTGACAGCGTCCGCCCCGAGGGGCCTCGGCCTGAAGGGGCCGGGCCTGGCGGCGTCCGACCCGACGGGTCTCCGGCCTGATAGATCCAGGCTTGAGGGCGTCCGACGCGACGGGTCCCCGGGCTGAAGACGTCGGACCTGAGGTGCTCCGGCCAGTGCCCCGCTCAAAACGGCGGCGGATCCGGCACGTTGACGTCATCGGTCCGCGAATCCGCAGGTCCTGATGACGGGATCCCGGGCACGGCACCCGGAGAAGAGGCCATCACCGCCGCGGCCCGTTCCGGACCGGCCCGTTCTGGACCAGCCCATTCCGGACCAGCCTGCTCCGGAGCAACTCCGTCCGGCTGCGCCCCCTCCAGCAGGGCTCCCTCCGGGGCGGTCCGGTACGTCCGTCCACCCGGTGACGTCCACTCCAGCACCCCTCCGCCGGGGGAGGGGCCCAGCTGCCGCACCCGCCACCGGCCCAGCGCTCCGTCCCGGTGCTTGACGAGGTGGTGGTGGCGGCACAGGTGCGCGAGGTTGTCCGCGGCCGTCCGCCCACCGTCCTGCCACGCGACGGTGTGGTCGAGGTCGCAGCGCTCCGCCCGGCGACGGCACCCCGGGAACCGGCAGGTCCCGTCCCGCAGCAGCAGCCGGCGCCGGAGGCCGGCCGGGACCGCGTAGACCGTGCGGTCGTGGTCCAGGACGACGCCGGTGACCGGGTGCGTGAGGACCCGGTGCCATGCCGTCGCGCCCGCGGCGAGCTGTTCCGCGGTCTCCCGGTCGATCGGCCCGTAGCCGGAGAGGATCGGCGCGTCGGTCCGTGCGGCGCGTCCGTCGGTGCCGGGGCCGGTTCCCGCGGCGCCCGACGGGGCGAGCAGGGTGAGCACGGGAACCGTGATCGAGACCTGCCCCCGCACCCCGCGCGGAAAGTCGGGATCGTCCGGCAGCTCCCCGTCCAGCAGGAGGTCGGCCAGGACGTCGGCCCGCAGCTGGTCGTCGGTGCGCCGGGCCCCGGCCGCGTGCAGTTCCCCGGCCGCGCGCAGTTCCCCGGCCGCGCGCAGCTCCTCGGCAGGCCGCAGCCGGCCGACCAGGGCGTCGAGGCGGTCCCGGACCGCGAGCGCGGTGGGCGCGTCCAGCACCGCGTGCAGACAGGCCGTGCCGTCCTCCCCGGGCTCCACCCACACGCGCCGCTGCCCCAGCGCCCGACGGTGCCGCCGCTCCTGGGTCTCGGCGAGCAGGACCGCCCGACGGCGGCGCGCCACGGCACGCAACTGCGCCACCGTGCAGTGCGGCGCCCGCGCCGTCAGCTCGGCCACGAGCCCGCGCACGGCCTCCGGTGGCGCTTCCTCGCCTGACGCGGGGTCCTCGACGAGCTCGCGCCACTGGTCGGCGATCACCGCCGCGTGGCGGGCACCGAACCGGCCCTGCTCCAGCGCCTCCAGCACCTCCGGCAGGTGCAGGCCCAGCACCACGGCCTCCCGGACCCTGTCCAGCGCCGTGGCCGCCGGCAGGTTCAGCGCCGCGCCGATCTCGTCGGCGACGTCGAGCAGGAGCTGGTCCTCCGTCTCCAGGAGGGAGCAGGCCCGTTCGTCGGCCTCGACCGGGACGACTCCCGACCTCCGCCGAGGAGATCCAGTCGATCTCCCGGTCCTCCCACGCCAGCAGCCAGAGCCGGTAGAGGCAGCGCAGCTGACGCCCGGCCTCCTGCGCCTCGGCCCTGGCGGAGTCCACGAGCACCCCGACGACGGCCCGCACCTCTGCGCGGACACCGGCGTCGAGCACCCGCTCCCCTGCAGGAGCGGTGCGATCGGCACCGGGAACAGGGCGCGCCCGGCGGTGCGCCGTCGTCGTCATGGGCCCATTCTCCCGCCCACCCCGGACGTCCTAAGCGGCGGAGCCCTGCCCGGCCGGGACGAAGGCGGGCCGGAGGAGGGCATGAAGAAGCGGGTGCCGCCGATCCGTCAGGACCGGCGGCACCCGCTGCGGAGCTCCTGGGCAGAACCTACTTGGAGGTCACCAGGGCGCCGGCGATCGCGGCGAGGAAGATGTCCTTGGACAGGCCGGTGCCGGCCTCGGACGGGCGGATGCCGTCCTCCTGGGTCATCGCAGGGTTCTTGAAGTACATGGTCAGCAGCCCCGCGGAGAACGCTCCGAGGGCCAGGCCCGCCACCCGCTTGTTGACGAACGGGGTCAGCAGGGCGGCGCCGATGCCCATCTCCGACCACGCCACGAACTTGCCGAAGGTGTCCGCGTCCCACTCCTTGAACTGCGGGACGCCGGTGGCGGCGAACTGCTTGAGACCCTCGGCGGCCTCCGTCGGGAGGTCCTTCTTGCCGTAGCCGGACTGGAGCAGGTAGGCGCCGGAGACGCCACGGAGGATTGCGTTGGAGAGGCTCATGGTCGGTCCTTTCGAGAGCGGGGACGGGGTCGTTGAGCTGTCAACGACCCTACCAGGGGAGGGGGCGCTGCGGTCTGGGCCGGGAGCGAACAGGCGGGCTCCCGGCGGCCCCGCGACCCTATGCTGGCCGGACGCCCGGCGGGCGTCCCCGCGCCCGCCGCCCGACGGAAGGACAGACGTGGACATCGAGACCATGAAGAAGGTTCTGCTCGTTCTCACCAGCCATGACACCCTCGGCGACACGGGGGAGCCCACCGGCTACTTCGTCGGCGAGGCAGCCCACCCGTGGAAGGTGTTCCGCGACGCCGGGTACTTCGTCGACTTCGCCTCGATCGCCGGCGGGCAGCCCCCGCAGGACGGCAAGGACGAGGAGGACGAGATCCAGCGGCAGTACCTCGAGGACGAGACGGTCCGGGCCTCCCTGTACAACACCCCGCGGATCTCTGTGGTGGATCCCGGCCAGTACGACGCCGTCTACCTCGTGGGTGGGCACGGCACCATGTGGGACTTCGCGGGCAATCCTGACCTGCAGAAGCTCGTCGCGGCCGTGCACGACGCCGGCGGCATCGTGGGAGCCGTGTGCCACGGGCCCTCGGGGCTCGTGGACGTGGAGCTCGCCAACGGCCTGCGCATCGTGGAGGGCCGGAAGGTCACCGCGTTCACCAACAAGGAGGAGGACGAGGTCGGCAAGTCCGACGTCGTCCCGTTCCTGCTCGAGGACAAGCTCGTGGAGCAGGGCGCCGACTTCCGCCCCGCGCCCAACTGGGCGGAGAACGTGGTGGTCGACGACCGGCTCGTGACCGGGCAGAACCCCCAGTCGGCGGCCGGCGTGGCCAAGGAGATGACCAAGCTGCTCACCGAGGTGGTCCGCGAGCAGAAGGCCGCCCAGGAGGCCGACTCCACCGCCCTGCGCGAGCGCAAGGACGCCGCGAAGGCGGAGGACGCCGCCGAGGGGTGAGCCCGGCGGGCGGGACAGTGCAGTGAGACCCGCGCGGTGAGGCCCGCACAGCAAGACCGTGCCGCGGGACCGAGCCGCTGGACCGCACGCGGCCGCGCGGGGAGGGCGCCGGGGAAGAAATCCCGGTGAACTCCTCGCGCGCCCCCGTGGGGGCGCGGAAGGGGCGGGCCAGACTGGGAGGACCTGTTCGTCCTACAGCAAGGAGCACATCATGGCTGATCTCTCGGGCAAGGTAGCCCTCGTCACCGGTGCCGCCTCGGGCATCGGTGAGGCCTGCGCCAAGGACCTCGCGGCCAAGGGCGCGAAGGTCGTCGTCACCGACATCGACACGAAGCGCATCGACGACGTCGTCCAGGCGATCATGGCCGCCGGCGGCACCGCCGCCGGGTTCCGCCAGGACGTGTCGAAGGCCGAGGACTGCGCGGCGGCGGTCGAGTTCGCCCAGCAGACCTACGGCGGCCTGCACCTGGCCGTCAACAACGCCGGGATCGCAGGGTCCGCGGACGCCGTCGGCGAGTCGGACATCGACGCCTGGGTGCGCACCGTCCAGATCGACCTGCACGCCGTGATGTTCGGGATGCGCTACCAGCTGCCCGCCATCGAGCAGGCCGGCGGAGGGGCCATCGTGAACATGGCCTCCATCCACGGCACCGTGGCCACCGCCCAGGGCAACAGCGCCTACACCGCGGCCAAGCACGGCGTGGTGGGGCTGACCAAGCAGGCCGGCGTCGAGTACGGGCAGCGGGGCGTGCGGATCAACGCGGTCGGCCCGGCCTACATCGAGACCCCGCTGCTGAAGAACGCCCCGGAGGGCGTTCTCGAGGGACTCGCCGCCAAGCACCCCCTCGGCCGGCTCGGCCGCCCCGAGGAGGTCGCCGCCCTGACCACGTTCCTGCTGTCGGAGGACGCGTCCTTCATGACCGCCGGGTACTACCTCGTCGACGGCGGCTACACCGCGCTGTAGCCTGATGCCCCCCCGATCTCAGGAGGATCCCATGGTGAAGTTCGGCATCCGCCGCCCCAACCCCCTCGGCTCGATCAGGGCGCGCACCACCGCGCGGGTCAAGCGGAGGGTCAAGCGCGCGGTCATCCCCGGCTACGGCCGCCCCGGCATGGGGTGGGTCCGTGATCCCAAGCGCGCGGCGTACAACAAGGTCTACCGGAGGACCACGATCGGGGCGGGCGACCTGCTCCGGAAGCTGCTGAAGTAGCTGCCTCCCGGTTCCCCGAGCGGCCCCCGGCACGCCCTCAGCGCGGCGGCCCGGCCCCCACGGTGCCGGGCCGCCGGCGTGCTCTCGGCCACATTTCCGGGGCGGCCGCCGGCCCGTGCTGTAGGGTGGAGGGTATTGCACATGGCACTGTTCTCCGTCAACAGGGGAACAGGCAGGCGTCGAGCACCCCGTTCTTCTTCGCGCGGCACCGTTCCAGACGGTCTCTGCCCGCTCCAAGGGGCTCCAGGAGTCATTCGGCGCAACCCGGCGCGCTACCCCCTTGCCGGGACATCCGATCGAAAGACGTATCCCAGTTTTGGCTACTTTCACTGACCTCGGCGTGCCCGAGGCCCTTTCCGCCGTCCTGTCCCAGCAGGGCATCGAGTCGGCGTTCCCCATCCAGGAGAAGACCCTCCCCGATTCCCTGGCCGGCCGTGACGTGCTCGGCCGCGGCAGGACCGGCTCCGGCAAGACCGTGGCCTTCGCGCTGCCCCTCGTCGCCCGGCTCGCCGGGCTGAGCGGCGGCGGCGCCCGCGCCGCCCGCCGCGCGAACCGGCCCACCGGCCTGGTCCTCGCCCCCACCCGCGAGCTCGCCACCCAGATCGACCGCGCCATCGCCCCGCTCGCCGAGGCCGCCGGTCTGACCACCACCGTGATCTTCGGCGGCGTCTCGCAGAAGAACCAGGAGCGGGCGCTCGCCAAGGGCGCCGACATCGTCATCGCGTGCCCCGGCCGCCTCGAGGACCTGCTCAAGCAGAACATCCTCACCCTCGACGACATCCGCGTGACCGTCATCGACGAGGCCGACCACATGGCCGACATGGGCTTCCTGCCCGTGGTCACCCGCATCCTCAAGCGCACCCCCCAGGGCCGGCAGCGGCTGCTGTTCTCCGCGACGCTCGACGGCGGCGTGGACAAGCTCGTGAAGCAGTTCCTGTCCAACCCCGTCAAGCACTCCGTGGACGCCCCCCAGGCGACCGTGTCCACCATGGACCACCACGTGCTCGTCGTGGACGCGGACGAGAAGCAGGAGCTCATCGAGGCGCTGGCCTCCGGCACGGGCCGCCGCGTGATGTTCACGCGCACCAAGCACCGCGCCAAGAAGATGGCCCGCAAGCTCACGCAGATCGGCATCCCCGCCGTCGACCTGCACGGCAACCTGTCCCAGAACGCCCGCGACCGCAACCTGGCCCAGTTCTCCGCCGGTGACGTGCGCGTGCTCGTGGCCACGGACGTCGCAGCCCGCGGCGTGCACGTGGACGAGGTCGAGCTGGTCGTGCACATCGACCCGCCGACCGAGCACAAGTCCTACCTGCACCGCTCCGGGCGGACCGCCCGCGCCGGCGCCTCGGGCTCCGTCGTCACGGTCGCGACCAAGGAGGAGCGCCGCGAGGTCACGCAGCTCATGAAGGCCGCCGGCGTGACCGCGGACTTCGACGCGGTGACCATCGGCTCGCCGGTCGTCGCCGACCTCGTGGGCGAGCGCGCCGAGAAGGTCGCGTACGTGCCGCAGCCCGTGCAGGTGCAGGGTCCCGGCGGCAGCCGCGGCGGCCAGAGCCGCACGCGCTCCGGCGCCGGCCGCGGCCGTGGCGGCCAGGGCCGTTCCGAGCAGCCGCGCAGCGCCTCCCGCGACCAGCGCCCCGAGTCCGGCACCCGTGGCGGCTCCCGCCCCGGCAACGGCTCGGCCCCTCGCTCCGCGGCACCGGCGCGCTCCGCCGCGCCGACCCGTTCCGCGGCACCGGCGTACTCCACCGAGTCCGCGCCGGACCGCGCCACGCAGGCCGCGGCCCGTCGCCGCAGCCGCAGCCCGCGCCGCGCGTCGTCCCCCCAGGGCACCGCGACCCGCTGAGTCCACCCGTCCGCGAGGGCGCACCACCCGCTGTTCCGCACCGTGCTCGGCACCGTGCAGATCGGCGGGAGGTGCGCCCTCGCGGCGTTTCCGGGGCGTGCCCGCGGCGGCCCCGGGACGCTCAGGTCCCCAGGGAGCGCAGGAACGCCAGCGTGACGTCGGTGTGGGAGTCCACGAGCACGAGCCCCGGGGCGGGCGCCACGGCGAGCTCGCCCGGGACCACGACGACCGGCATCCCGGCCGCCGCCGCGCTCGCCGCGCCGGTCTGCGAGTCCTCGATCGCCACGCACCGGGCCGGGTCCACGCCCAGCCGCCGCGCGGCGAGCAGGTAGGGCTCCGGGTGCGGCTTGGGGTGCTCCACGTCCTCCTGGGAGACGACCACCCGCAGCACCTCGGGCGCGCCGGACGCGGTGCCCTCCGCGACCACGGTGAGGGCGTTCGTCACCACGGCCCCGGGGATCCCGGCCGCCGCCAGCTCGTCCAGCAGCTCGCGCATCCCCGGCAGGAACGGCACCTCGCCCGTGAGGGCGTCCGCGACCTCCCGCCCGAGCTCCGCGGTGATGCCCTCGACGGTGCCCGCGGCGCCGCGCTCGACCATGAGCGCGGCGGACGTCGGGACGGTCTTGCCCAGGGTGAGGAGGTCGTCCTCGGTCTCCCAGGCGACGCCGTAGCGGGCCGCCACGGCGCGCTTGGCGACCGCCCACTGGGGCTCCGAGTCCACCAGGGTGCCGTCGTGGTCGAAGAGGACGGCGGCGGGGAAGCCCGCGGCCTGCGGGGAACGGTCCACGGCCTGCGGGGAACGGTCCACGGCTCAGGCCCTCCAGACGGCGTCGGGGTGGAACGGCGACGACGGCGCGTGCGGGTCCAGCGACTGCAGCAGCTCCAGCGAGAGCTCCCGGTGGGAGGGCAGGTGCACCAGCCCGGGGCCGGCGGGGACCGCCTTGATCCCCGGCACGACCACCGTGGGGATGCCGGCCGCCACCCCGCTCGCGGCGCCGCTGGGGGAGTCCTCGACCACGACGCACCGTGCCGGGTCCACCCCGAGCCGCCGGGCGGCCGTCAGGTACGCGTGCGGGTCCGGCTTGGGGCGCACTCCGGCGGCGACCTCCTCGTCCCCGATCACCACCCGGAACAGGCCCCGGGGCGCCGCGGCGGCCGTGAGCCGGGCCACCTCCGACGTGGCGTTGGTGACGATCGCGGCCGGGATCCCGGTCGCGGACAGCTCCTCCAGCAGGGCGCCGACGCCCTCGATGAACTCGAGCTGGGCCGCCTCCAGGACGCGGACGCTGTGCTCGTAGATCGCCCGGAACATCGTGCGGTCGTCGAGGTCCACGCCGATCTCCCGCATCCGGGCGATCGTGACCGGGATGGGCCGTCCGAGCGTGGCCGCGGTGTCCTGCGCCGTCCAGTCGCGTCCGTGCTCGGCGGCCAGGGCGCGCTTGGCCTCCTCCCACAGGGGCTCCGTGTCGACGAGGGTCCCGTCGTGGTCGAAGAGGACGGCGTGCGGAAATCCGGGGGACGACATGCGCTCCAGCCTAGCGGGGCGCCGGACGCATAGACTGGCGCGCGTGCCAGCACCCCTCGATCCCGTCCCGCGCCGCGCCTCAGGCCTCCAGCGCGCCGTGCCCGTCCTCGCGCCGCCCCTGGCGCTCCTGCTCGGCGTGTGGGTCGCCGCGGGCCGCGGGGTCGCCGGCGCGGCCGGGGAGCTCGTGCTCCTCCACGCCCTGGCGCTCGGCCTGCCGCTGACCGTCCTCCTCGGCGCCGGCGCCGAGGTGCTGCGCCGCGACGCCCGCGCGCACGTCCCCGCCGGGGCCTCCCTGCGGGCGTCGCTGACGACGCTCGCGGCGTGGCTCGTCGTGCTGGGGTTCGGCGCCGTGCTGCCCGACCGCGTGGACGGGCAGGGCGTCTCGCTCCTGACCCGGGCCACCGACCCCGGCCTGCTGGGGCTGTCGGCGGGCTTCGCCAACACCCTCGGGATCCTCTCCTTCGTGCTGGCCGTCGCCGCGCTGGCGCTGGCCGCGACCGACCTCCGCCGCACCCGCCGGATCCAGCGGGGGGAGCCGCTCACCGAGGACGAGATCCTGGACCGGCAGGGGCTGTGAACCGCCGGGTGCGGCTCATCGGGGTGGACACGCTGAGCAGCGCGGTGAGTAGATTGGCCCCATGACCGCTGAGCACCCCCAGATCCCCGACACCTCGCCCGTCCCGCCCGAGACCAAGGACTGGACCGTCGTCATCGACGGCGGGTGCGACGACTGCGGCTTCGACCCCCGCTTCGACGTGACGACCACGGGGGAGCGGCTCCGGGCAACCCTCGACCGGTGGACCGCCGTCCTGGACCGCCCCGACGTCACGGCGAGGCCCGTGCCGGGCACCTGGTCCCCGCTCGAGTACGCCTCCCACGTCCGGGACCTCTGCGGGGTCTTCCGCGAGCGGCTGCGGCTCATGCTCACCGAGCAGACCCCCGTCTTCCCCGACTGGGACCAGGACGCCGCCGCGGTCGAGGGGCGCTACAACCTGCAGGAGCCCCACGAGGTCGCCGCGCAGCTGACGGAGCAGGCCCGGGCCACCGCGGACGCCTTCGACGCCGTCACGGGGGACCAGTGGGAGCGGGACGGCCGGCGCGGGGACGGCAAGGACTTCACCGTGGCGACCTTCGCCGTGTACTTCCTGCACGACGTCGAGCACCACCTGGTCTTCGACGTCCGCGGCTGACCTGCGCGCCTGACCTGCGCGCCTGACCTGCGCGGTTGACCTGCGCGGTTGACCTGCGCGGTTGACCTGCGCGGTTGACCTGCGCGGTTGACCTGCGCGGCCGGGCCATTGCCGGGCGCTGGTCCGGCCGAGCGCTCGGCCGGCTGCTCACCCGCCCGGACGGCGCCCCCGCCGCACCCGGTCGAAGGTGGCCCGGGCCTGCGCCCACGACGTCTTCCCGACCTCGAAGTGGTCCGTCATCAGGTACACCCCCGCCCACCGCTGGTAGGTCCACGCCCGCTCCAGGAGGCCGGGGTCCCGCGGTCCCGTCCACCGCCCGTGCACGGCGCAAACCACGTCGTCGCCGTACTCGTGGAGCTCGGCGAAGTCCACGGCGGGGTCGCCCAGGCACATGTCGCTGAAGTCGATGACGCCCAGGCGCCGCGCCCCGGCGTCCCAGAGCAGGTGGCGGCTGTACACGTCGCCGTGGAGGAAGACCCGCGGGAGGTCGGCCTCGAGGAGGCGGTCGACGTCGGCGAGGATCTCCTCCACCTCGGCGAGCTCCTGCGGCTCCAGGACACCGCGCAGGTGGACGCCGACCGCCCGGCGGACCTCCCGCTGGTCCTCGGGCAGGTACGAGGGCGGGACCCGTTCCAGCGGCGTGCCCGCGAGCGGGGCGGTGTGCAGGGCGGACAGGAACGCCGCCAGCTGGTCCAGGACCTCCGCGGTCTCCCCGGGGCCGAGGCCGGCCAGGACCTCCGGGGTGAGCGTGCGCCCGGGGACCAGCGGATAGCCGACGAACGAGCCGTCGGGCGCCACGTGCGTGCGGCGGGGCAGCCGGGCCGCGGTGAGCCCCGACAGGTGCTCGAGCACCTCCGTCTCCAGCTCGCGGAGAGCCGCGTAGTGCGGCTCGAGGGGGAAGCGGAACACGAGGGCGTCGTCGAGGATCACGACGACGTGGTCCCAGCCCTCCGTGACGCGCCGCGCCGACGACCAGCGCAGGTCCGGGAAGGCCGCGGCGATCCGGCGCAGCTCGTCCACGGGCTCTGTGTTCCCGGCCTCTGTGCTCCCGGGTTCGGTGTTCCCGGGTTCGGTGTCCACGGCGTCAGCCCAGGTGGACGGCGCCGTCGTCGTCGATCCGCCACCCCGGGTTGTGCGCGATCTCCCACACCACCCCGTTCAGGTCCGCGACGTGGGCGTGGAAGACGCCCCCGAAGGCTCCCTCCTGCGGGGCCTTGAGGACGGTCCCGCCGGCGGCGGCCATCGCCTCCACCGCCGCCCGGACCTCCGCCTCGCCGCCCACGTTGTGCGAGAGCGTCACGCCCTCCGCCGCGGTCCGGCCGGTGCGGCCGAGGTCCTCGGCGAACTTCCCGGCGTCGAACAGGCCCAGCACCAGCCCCGGGGCCACCTGGAAGAACAGGATCTCGCCGGGGACGTCGAGCAGGGGCGTCCAGCCGAGCCCACGGGCGTAGAAGCCGCGGGCGGCGTCGAGGTCCGGGGTCGAGAGGGTCACGAAGTGCACGGTGGGGTCCACGGCCGGCTCCTTGCTCGGAGGCGGCGGGACGCCGCCTACCAGCCCAGGGTAGAGCGCAGCCGCTCCGAGACGTCAGGGGTCATGGTCGCCCCGTACGCGGACGTGACGTGGTCGAGGTCGCGGTAGACGACGACGTTGCCGATCACCGAGGGGCACACGTCCTCGGTGCAGAGCCGGTCGGTGAGGTCCACGACGTGCAGCTGCTCGTGCCGCGCGGCGACCTCCAGGAGCGGGTTGACGGGCAGCAGGGCCTCCGAGCGCGGGACGTTGCACCGCGGGTGCTGGGCACCGAAGACCTCGACGCACTCGAACATGTCGTAGGAGAAGCGCGGGTTGTCCCGGAACGCGACCACCGGCACCCCGGCCTCGAGGAACGCGCCCACCCCCTCCTCGTAGCCGCTCACGAGCTCCTCGTGCGGGGCCGCCGCGAGGCTGCGGGTGCCGATCGTCAGCACCGCGTCCGGCGCCTGGGCGAGGGCCGCGTCCCTCGCGGCGGCGTTGAAGGCGGCGCACCCGTCGTCCTGCCCGTCCTGCTCTGCCGGTTCGGCCGGTTCCGCCGCGTAGCGGCAGCCCATCCGCAGGTAGCTGACGACCTTCCACCCGTGCTGCTCGGCCGCCCGGTTGATCGGGGTCAGCAGCTGCATCGCGTGGGAGTCGCCGATGACGACGAGCGTGCGCTCGGGCTCCGACCCGTCCGTGGGCCCCACGGTCCAGCAGTCGCCGAGCTCGCCGATCAGGTCCGCGCCGTCCTCGGGCGCGCACTCCACGCCGGTCTCGCCCCACTCGCCCTCGCGCTCGGCGGCCGTGGGGACGGCGGGCACCCCGGTGGGCGCGATCGCGTCTCCCCGCAGGACGGCGGCGCCGGGGTAGTTCTCGGCACTCCGCTCGACGGCCTGCAGCTGGGCCTCGCGCAGGACGGTCCCGCCGTGGGCCGTGCCCACGGGAACGGCCACGAGGACCACGGTCGCGACCAGCCGGGCGAGGTCCCCCACGGTGGACCGGGGGCGCCGCGCGAGCGCCCGTCCGGCCCGGGCCAGCACCGCGGGCAGCCGGGTCAGGGGAGCGGTGGCGCGGGTCAGGACCAGGGACGCCGCGAGGACGCCGAGACCGTGCAGCACCGGGACGGACTCGCCGGGCAGCAGCAGCGCGTAGGTGATGAGCAGCGGCCAGTGCCACAGGTAGATGCCGTAGGCCCGGTCCCCGATCCAGGTCAGGGGGCGGGCGGCGAGCAGGCGGTCGACCCCCGCCGGTGACCCGTGCACGACGGCCCCTGCCAGCAGCACCGCGGCGGCGCCCACGGTGGGGGCGAGCGCCACCGCGCCGGGGAAGCGGGTCTGCGCGTCGATCAGGAACGGGGTCGCCACGACGGCCGCGAGGCCTGCCCACCCGAGGCCCGCGGCGAGAGCAGTGGTGAGGGCCGCTCCGAGAGGCGTGGTGAGGGCCTTCCGGGCGGCGTCCCCGGCTGTGGCCCCCGTTGCGGCCCCGGTGGCGCGCTCCGGGAAGCGGCGCGCGGAGCCCGGCCCAGCCCCCGGCGGCAGGGCCGCGACGGCGAGGGCGGCCAGCGAGCCGAGGGCGAACTCCCACGCCCGGGTGAACGAACTGAAGTAGGCGCCCTCCGGCTCCGCCGCCGTGCTGAGCACGGACCAGGCGAGGGAGGACGCGAGAACGGCGCCGAACACGCCCGCCGCGAGGCTCCGGAAGCGCAGGCCGGTCCGGCGGGCCGCCCAGGCGGTCCCGGCCAGCAGCAGGGGCCAGACCAGGAAGACCTGGCCCTGGAGGGACAGCGACCACGTGTGCTGCAGCGGGGTGGAGGCCGCTCCGCCCCCGGCGTAGTAGTCGACGGCCTCGGCCGCGAGCACCCAGTTCTGGACGTAGAGCAGCGAGCCCCAGGCGTGGCCGATCAGCGTGTCCCAGCGGCTGGGCGGGTAGAGCACGAGCACCGCGGCGAGCACCGCCAGCAGCATCACGGCCAGCGGCCCGATCAGGCGGCTGAACGTGCGCAGCCAGTACGCCCGCAGCTCCAGGGGCCCGCCCCGCTCGATCCGGCGCGCGAAGGAGCCCGTCAGCAGGAAGGCGGAGAGGACGAAGAAGACGTCCACCCCGCCGGAGACGCGGTCGGTCCAGACGTGGAAGGCCACCACCAGCAGCACGGCCACCCCGCGCAGGCCCTGGATCTCGGGACGGCGGGCGGGGCGCCCAGGGGCCGGCGGACGTGCGGCGCGCGTGCGCTCGGCGGTCAGCAGGGTCAAGGAGGATCTCCCAGCAGGATCGGGTGCCCGCCCTGGTGCAGCGGGCCGTCCGGGCGGTGGCGCGTGCGGCGGCCGGCCCGGTCGAGCAGGGCGCCGGCGGAGGCCGCGACCACCTCCGGCGTCGGGCCGGGGCGGAATCCGCTGCGGGAGCGGAGCGCCGCAGCGGTGGATGCGACAGCCGGCGAGCCGGACCTCCCGGGGGTGGGAGGGGGAGGCGCCGGACGGGGTTTCCGGACCACAGCACCCTAACGTGATCCTCGGGGAGGAGCCAATACGATGCTGGTCACAGGGCCCAGGTCCGGACCTGCGGGCGCCTCAGGTCCCCGGGCACGGCCCGCACCCGGGGGCGGGCGGCGCCGGGGCCGGGCACCCTGTGTCCGGCCCGTTCCGGCGAACCGCCCGTCCATGGAATACGCTCGAAGCAGCGAGCCGCGCGGTCCCTCGACCTGACCGCCCGGCGCGCGGGAGGAGCGGGAGAACCATGGAGGGCCAGGACACAGTCGATCCGCAGGAGTCGCCGTACTACCACCGCGTGCTCACACTGCCCAACGTCGTCTCGGTGGCGCGGTTCTGCCTGATCGTCCCGGCCGTGCTGGCCGTCCTCCACATCTACGACCACCCCGTGCGGGCGCTGGTGCTCGTCGCCGTGTTCTCGCTGACCGACTGGGTCGACGGCGTCCTGGCACGGGCCCTGAACCAGCGCAGTCGCGTGGGCGAGGTCATGGATCCCATCGCCGACCGGCTGGGGACCATGGCCATCGCAGTCGCGGCCGCCGCCGTCGGCCTCTTCCCGTGGTGGGTGATCATCGCGATCGTGGTGGTGGACGTCGTGATCGGCATCGCCGCGCTGCGGCACAGGACCTTCGGCGTCCTGCGGGTGACCAGGGTGGGGAAGGCCAAGACGGCGCTGCTGATGGTCGGCTCCGTGCTCGTGCTCGCCGGACCCGCCTGGAACAGCACCGAGGTGACGGTCAGCGGCCGCGTGCTCGTCCAGGTCGCCGCGGTCCTGCACCTCGTCGCCGGTGTCCAGTACTTCCGGCAGGTCACCCGCCGCGACTAGCGCTTCCCCGTGCGCCCCCGCGTCGCGGGACGCCCGGGCACGACGGACGAGCCGACGCATGAGCAGACGGACGAACAGACTCAAGAGCAGACGGACGAGCTGACGGACGAACGAGGTGCTGAGCATGGACGGTGCACCGGTGGACCGGCGGGCGATCCACGAGGAGCTGGAGCGGGCGCAGGCGGTCTTCCACGCCCTGGTGGACAGGGCGTCGCCGGCGGACCTGCGCCGGCGCACCGACGGGACCCGGTGGACCAACGGGCAGATGCTGTTCCACATGTTCTTCGGGTACCTGGTCGTGCGCCGGCTGCTCGGGCTGGTCCGCCTCATGGGCCGGCTGCCGGACCCCGTCGGCCGGGTCTTCGCCCGGGCGCTCGACGCCGGGACCCGTCCCTTCCACCTCGTGAACTACCTCGGCTCCTGCGGCGGGGCGCTCGCGTTCCACGGGCCGCGGCTGACGCGCTGGTTCGACCGCACGGTCGCCGCCCTGCACGATCAGCTGGACGGCGAGCCCGAGGAGGCGCTGCGCCGGGGCATGCACTTCCCCGTCCGGTGGGACCCGTTCTTCCGGGACCGCATGAGCCTGGCGGAGGTCTACCACTACGGGACCGAGCACTTCGACTTCCACCGGCGGCAGCTGACGCTGTCCTCTGCGGCCTGAGCCCTCCGGACCCCTACGCGGAGCTCCGCGAGGCAGCCCGGGCCGGGGTGAGCCGCGGGAGCAGACGGACGAGCACGACCATGCCCACCAGCTCGACCAGCGTCTGGGTGACGACGACCAGCGGCGTCAGGGCCAGCTGCTCCGGCAGCGCCAGGGCGAGCGGCAGGACCACCAGGGAGTTGCGGGTGGCCCCGCTGAACGCCAGGGCCCGCGTGGCGGGCACGTCCAGGCGGGCGAGGCGCGCGGCGAGCAGGCCCGTCGGGACCATGACGACCAGGAAGGCGACGTAGAGCGGCACGACCGCGACCAGCGTCCCCAGCTGCTCCCCGACGCCGCGGACCTGGGAGGCGACGACCGTGAACAGCGTGGCGGCCATCAGGGGCACCATGGCCGCGCCCGTCGAGCTCTCGATCCGCCGGGCGGCCGCCGCGCGCGGCGCCGCCCACTGCACGGCCGCCGCCGCCGCGAGCGGGAGCGCAATGAGCAGCAGGAACGCCTCGACGAACGGGGCGACCTCCACCAGGGCGACCGTCCCCGCCCCGGCGAAGAGCGTCAGACAGAGCGGCAGGAGCAGCATCTGGGCCAGCATCAGCAGCGGGGACGCCGCCAGCAGGCGGTCCGCGGCGCCGCCGGCGAGGCCCGAGAAGACGATCACGTAGTCCACGCACGGGGTCAGCAGCACCAGCAGCACCCCCAGCAGCAGGGCCTCGTGGCCGGCGACCACCCGGGAGAGGACCAGGACGACGACGGGGACGACGACGAAGTTCAGCACCAGCACCGCGGTCAGGAACCTGAGGTCGGCGAACGCCCGGCCGAGCGAGGTGAAGGGCACCGCCAGGAACGTGGCGAAGAGGAGCAGGCCCAGCACCGGGCTGATCGCCGATCCCAGCGCCGCCGAGCCGGGAACCGTCCACCCCACCAGCCCGGCGGCCGCGATCGCGGCGACGTACAGGGCCACCTGGTGACGTTCCAGCCAGGGCAGGGAGGGGAGATCCACCGCTCCATCCAACGCGCCGGGCCGCGGGCCGTCAACAGCGGTCCTGTGCCCTGAGCCGGCCCTGCGCCTCCTGCCGCGACCAGCGCGGCGGCCAGGACGGCGGCGGGTCGTGGCTCAGCACCAGGCCCGGCGCCGCCGGGGAAGGGGGATCCTGTCGAGGTCCTGCGCGGCCACCACGGTCGCCCCGCCGGCGCGGGCTCTCGCCTGCTCGGCGAGCGGGGCGAGGTCCCCGTAGCGCGAGGAGAAGTGGGTGAGGACGAGGGTGCCGACACCGCCGGCCGCCGCGAGCGCGCCGGCCTGGCCCGCCGTGAGGTGACGGTGCCGCGCGGCGAGATCGGCGTCGTCGTCGCTGAAGGTGGACTCGGCCACGAGGAGGTCGGCCCCGTCGGCGAGCTCCTCGGCGCCGGGACACGGTGCCGTGTCCATGACGAGGGCGAAGCGCTGGCCGGGCCGCAGCACGCTCACGTCCTCCACGCGTACGCCGGGCAGGCTTCCCTCGCGGTGCAGGCGGCCGATGTCCGGCCCCGTGATCCCTGCCGCCGCGAGCCGGTCCCGCAGGAGGGTGCGGCCGTCGGGCTCGACGAGCCGGTAGCCGTAGGTCTCGACACGGTGGTGCAGCGGCCGCACCTCCAGGCCCGGGGCGACCGTCCCGCCGCTCCCGTGCGGGTGCAGCCGCAGGTCGGTGCCGGGGGAGGCGAGGGACACGAGCGCCCGGACCACGTCCTCGCCGGAGGCGGGGTAGTGCAGGTGGACCGGGTGCGCCACGCCGTCGAGCGCCATGCGCGAGAGCACGCCCGGCAGCCCGAAGCAGTGGTCGCCGTGGACGTGGGTGAGGCAGATGCGCGTGATCCGCGAGGCGGAGACGCCCGCGTGGATCATCTGCCGCTGCGTGCCCTCACCCGGGTCGAAGAGCAGTCCCTCTCCGTCCCAGTGCAGCAGGTACCCGTTGTGGTTGCGGGTCCGGGTGGGGACCTGGGAGGCGGTGCCGAGGACGACGAGCTCGCGCATGGGACCGAGTGTGCCACGCGGGCGCGGGCACCTGGTCTCTGCCGGCGGACCGGTCTGGTGTCGGCCGTGAGGGGCATGGTCGAGGTGCCCGACCTCCTGCGAGGGAAGGGAGCCGGGCATGGCCCGCCTGATGTACTCGCGGAGCCTCCCCGGGCCCGCCTCAGGCCAGGGGAAGGACCAGGAAGCGCTCCTCGTCCAGCCACGAGAACGACGTGCCGAGCTCGGCGCTGAGCTCCTGCATGCGGGCCGCGATCGACCGTGCGTCCGCCGTGGCCAGTCCCGCCCGGAAGTCCGCGATCACGGTCGGGTGCAGACGCAGGCTCCGGGGCAGGCCGTCCTGGACCTCGAGCAGGAAGAGGAAGGACTGGTCGTTGCGCTCCTCGGGGTCGACGGCGTAGTCGTCGATGAAGTCGCCGGCGCTGTAGACCAGCGGTCTGCCGCGGTACACCTCGACGCCGCGGAAGATGTGGGCGGAGTGCCCGAAGACGGCGTCCGCCCCGGCGTCCACCAGCGCGTGGGCGAACGCGCGGTGCTCCTCGGGGACCTCGGAGCCCCAGTTGGATCCCCAGTGGGCGGAGACGACGAGGAAGCCGGTGCGGAGCCGGGTCTGCCGGATGAGCTCCAGGAGCTCCTGGGCGCGTGCCTCCCCGAGGTCGACGGGCACGTGGAGGACGCCGGGGGAGCCGGGGCCGGCTGCCCAGCCCGGCTCGTTGTCCGTGAAGGCGATGAAGCCGACCGCGGTTCCGTCCCGGGTGCAGACCGCGGGCCTGCGCGCCGCTTCCGCGTCCAGCCCGGCCCCGGCGTGGAGGATGCCGTGCCGGTCGAGCACCGGCAGCATCTCCCGCAGCGCCGGCACGCCGTGGTCGAGCGTGTGGTTGTTGGCCAGCGAGACGACGTCGATGCGGGCTACCCGGAGGACGTCGACGTTCTTGGTGTCCGAGCGGAAGTGGAACGTCTTGCGGGGCCAGGGCGGGCCGTCGTCGGCGATCACGCACTCGAGGTTCGCGAACCGCAGCGAGGCCCGCTCCAGCAAGGGGAGGACGTCCCCCCACGGATAGGCCGGGCCGACCCGCCTCAGCCGGTCGTTGACGAGCCGGCCGAGCATGACGTCGCCGACCAGCGCGATCCTCATCAGCCGCCTCCTCCGGAGTCCCGCGGGCCGGGATCGGGGCGGGCGGGGGAGTCCCGCAGGAGCAGGACGGCCAGGACGACCATCCACAGCAGCCACGCCCAGATCATGAGCCGTTCGGCCAGCCCCATCCACGGAGTGGGTTCCCCGGCGGGCACCGCCGGCACGTAGCTGCTCATCCAGGCACCGAAGCCCAGCACCGCCAGCGCGGTGAGCACGGAGTACAGCCGGAACCCCCTGCCGAAGGCCGCCGCACCGGCTCCGAGCATCGAGAGCATGATCAGCACGGTCAGCCCGCCGAGGACCAGGTGCATGGTGTCGGTCAACGACCCGGGAGGCGTGGGTGCTCCGCGGGCGCTCATCGGGAACGGCAGCCACAGCGGCCCGACCGCGGCATGGGCGATCAGCAGTGCGCCCACCACCCGCAGAGCGCGGCTGCCCCCGGCCGAGCGCCGGACGCCGATGCCGAAGGCGAGGATCAGCGCGTCGTAGAGGAAGCCCATCACCACGAGCGACGTCCTGGTCGGCGCGCCGGGCGACGTGAGCTCGCTGATGGCCTGGGAGAGGGGGCTGTAGCCCGCGTACAGAAAGGCTGCGAGCAGGTCGTTGCCTGCGGCGTAGAGCACCGACGCCGCGATGCCGCAGCCGAGCAGGACCTTGCGGCCCGTGCTCAGCGGCTCCCGACGGACGGCGTCCCGGCGCGTCAGCAGTGTGCGTCCCTCACGGGTGGACATCGGTGACCCCCTCGGGCGCCGGTCCAGCACGACCGACGCCAGGAATCCAGGGTAGGCGCGACGGAAGGGCGGTGACCAGGGGCGCCGCGGCGTCCGCCGGCGGGGTCAGGCGGAGCGGCTCGCCGATCCGCAGGGCAGCCCCCTGGATGCCTCCGTGCGCAGTCCCCGCACGACGGCGTCCAGCCACGAGCCCACCGACACGTGGGCCTCCTCGGTCCCCGGGTAGCGGGCGCGCAGGTGCAGGCCGCTGTCCCCGACGACGAACCACACCTGCACCCCGGTGGTCGGCGCCGAGGCGGAGATGTGCTGCGCCTGCAGCTCCGGGGCCAGGGTCACCGGGAGCCGCCGGTAGTCCAGGTAGGACAGCATGAACATGCCGGGCGGGACGGGCATGCCGCCGTGGGGCCGCATGATGGGCTCGAGGGCGTGCGATCCCAGCTCCAGCGTCTCGCGCACGGCGGCCCGGCAGTCCTGGGGGTCGGAGGACGCGCAGTCCAGGACCGAATTGGTGATGAACCACCCCACGGCGTCGCGCCACCGCGGCTCGGTGCGGCTGTGCACCGGCAGGACGGCGCGCAGCGGCCGGCCGGTGACGTCGGCGGCCGCCCGGCTCAGCACGGAGACCACGAGGTCCAGGAGCCGGACGCGGAGCTCGCCGGCCCGGGCCTCCAGCCGCTCCAGGCCGTCGGCGCCGAGCACGTCGTCGGTGGTGACCGTCTCGGGGGCCGGGGTGCTGAGGTCGCCCAGGGGGAGCGGGAACACGGGCATGGTGCCGCCGCCGTCGGCGAGGATCTGCTCCCACCGCTCCACGACCCGCGGCGGGGCCGGGGGACGGGCCGCCAGCTCCCGCGTGTGCTCGACGAAGGCCCCCGCTGGCTCACGGCCCGCCCCGGCCGGGCGGCCGGCGCGGACGTCGGCCAGGCCGTCGACCAGGTCCCGGGCGAGCAGGGGCAGGGACCAGGCGTCCACGTGGGAGTGGTCCGCCGCGATCACGACGACGACGGGCCCGTCCGCGGGCTCGATCAGGCACAGCCGGTGCGAGGGCCGGGCCAGCGGAGAGCAGGCGTCGTCGACCACCCTCTGCAGGGTGGCTCTCGTCCCGAGGGGACCGACGTCGTGGCCGGTCCACACCGGCTCCACTGCGTCGGCGATCTCGTGGAGCCGGGGGCGGCCGTCGTCGTCGGCGGAGAAGACGGTGCGCAGGGTGGGATGGCGTGCCACCACGCCGGCCCAGGCCCGTCCCAGCTCCGCGGTGGTCACCGGCGCGGCCAGCTCCAGGGACACGGCCATCCAGGTCCCCGGGCGGGGACCGGCGCCGACGTGCATGCCCTGGTCGAAGGACACCGGCAGCCGGCGGCCGGTGCGAGTGGCGGGGATCGTGCAGCTGGACAGGCGGCCCTCGGGCAGCCGGGCGTGCGTGATGTTGGTCAACCGCATGCGCACCTCCTGGTCGGGGGGGACGCTGTCCGGCCGTCGACGACTCGTACGGTCCACCGTCGTCCACGATCGCACAGGCGTAGCGTGGGCGCATGCCGACGCTCGACCTCACCCGCTGCCAGTTGTCCTACGACGTGACCGGCTCCGGTCCGCCGGTGGTCCAGCTGCACGGCCTGATGTCCGACCGCGCCGCCAACACCGCCGGGGGCCTTGACCTGGCCGCCGGGCTCGCCGGCCACCGGACGGTGCGCTACGACGCCCGCGGCCACGGGCGTTCCGCCGCGGAGCCGGTGGCCGGCGACTGGGCCTGGCCGCGGCTGGCCGAGGACCTGCTGCACCTGCTGGACGCCGTGGCGCCCGGCGAGCCGGTGCACGGCATCGGACCGTCCATGGGTGCGGCCACGCTGCTGCACGCCGCGCTGGCCCGGCCCGAGCGGTTCCGGTCGCTCACGCTGTGCGTGCCGTCGACCGCCTGGGCCTCGCGCCGCGGCCAGGCGTCGATCTACCGGAAGAGCGCCGAGCTGGTCGAGCGGCACGGGCTCCAGGCCTACCTCCGGGCCGGGCGGAGCGCGCCGCGGCCGCCGGCGGTGGCCGACCGGGAGACGCACCCGCCGCGGATCGCTCCGGGCCTGCTGCCCACCGTGCTGCGCGGCGCGGCCGCCACCGACCTCCCGCCGCTCGACGCGCTGTCCCGGATCGGCGTGCCGACCCTGGTGCTGGCCTGGTCCGGGGACGCCGCCCACCCGCTGTCGACGGCCGAGGCGCTGCGGGCGGTCCTGCCCGGCGACGCCCTGCACGTGGCGGGGACTCCCGCGGAGCTGGCCCAGTGGCCGGGGCTGTGCGCGGACTTCGTGCGGGCGGTGGAGTCGGACGAGCCGGTGGAGTCGGAGGAGCCGGTGGACCCGGTGGCACGGCGGGCCCGGAGCGGCGCCTGAACTCAGGGGCAGGACGTGCCGCGGCCCGGAGGCCGGTCGGGGAGTGACCGGCCTCCGGGCCGCGGGTGTTCAGGACCGCTGGGTGTTCAGGACCGCTGGGTGTTCAGGACTGCTGGGTGTTCAGGACTGCTGGGTGTTCAGAACTTCTGGGCCCTCAGGACGCCTGGGTGCTCAGGCGTGCTGGGTGGTCAGGCGTGCTGGGTGCTCACGCCCGCTGGGTGGACCGGTGCAGCCGGACCGCGTAGCCCAGGATGAGCAGGCCCGCCAGGGCCAGCCCGACGCCCACCCAGGCGGGGGAGCGGTAGCCCCACCCGGCGGAGATGACGGTCCCGCCGAGGAAGGCGCCCATCGCGTTGGCGAGGTTGAACGCCGCGTGGTTCATGGCCGCGGTCAGGGAGGGAGCATCCTTGGCCTCGCGCAGCAGGCGCATCTGCAGCGCGGTGGTGAAGACGGAGCCCATGATCCCGATCCACAGCACGCCGAGGACGGCCGCGGTCGGGACGTGGACGAACAGGCCGAAGAAGGCCAGCGCCACCGCGGAGACCGCGCCCGCGCCCATGGCGGTGCGCTCGATCGAGCGGTCGACCAGCGGGCCGGCCAGCAGCGAGCCGAGGGTCATGCCCACGCCGAACACGGCCAGCACCCAGGGCACCGTGGAGATGCCGAGCCCGCTGAGCTCGGTCAGGATCGGGGAGATGAAGGTGTAGACGGCGAACATGCCGCCGAAGCCGACCGCGCCGGCCACGAGGGTCAGGGTCACCTGGGGACGGCCCAGCGCGCGGATCTCCTGGGCCACGGAGACGCCGCCGTCGTTGCGGGTGCGCGGAACCCAGACGGCGAGGGCCGCGACGGTGAGCAGGCCGATGACGACCACGAGGCCGTAGCCGGAGCGCCAGCCCAGGGCGCCGCCGAGGGCGGAGGCCAGGGGCACACCGACGATGTTGGCGACCGTCAGCCCCAGGGCGACGCGGGCCACGGCCGTGCCCCGGCGTTCGCGGGGCACCAGGGAGGACGCCACCACGGCGGCGACCCCGAAGTAGGCCCCGTGGGGCAGGCCGGAGAGGAAGCGCGCCACGTACAGGAGGTCGAGCGTGGGCGCGGCGGCGGACAGGGCGTTGCCGAGGGTGAATGCGGCCATCAGGCCGAGCAGGAGCGTCTTGCGCTCCACCCGGGCGGTCAGGGACGTGATCAGCGGCGCGCCGACGACCACGCCGAGGGCGTAGAGCGAGATGGCGTGGCCGAGGGAGGGGATGGAGGCGTGGAGGTCCTCGGCCATGAAGGGGAGCAGCCCCATCGAGGCGAACTCGGTGGTGCCGACGCCGAAGCCACCGAGGGCGAGGGCGAACAGGGCGAGGCGGGTGCCGGTGCGGCCGGGGGCGTTGACCACCTGGAGCACGGCAGTGCGAGGTGCGGACATGGCGGTTCCTTCCGTGTGGAGCAGGGGTGGAGTGGAAGGCGCGTCGTCGAGCCGAACTGGATGAAGCTTCGATGTTACGGGCGGTGTCGAGCCCGTCCAAGGTTCTGGGGTGTGATCTTGGACAGGTTGAGAGGGATGTGATATGGGTCGCGCTCCGTGCCGCGGCGGACGAACGCGCCCCCGGGGGCGGAGCCGTGCGCGGGATCTCGACATCCCACCGCGACATCTTCCGCTGGTCTTCCCCGGAGCCGCGCCCTCCGGGAACCCTGTACTGACCGGAACATTTCCTGGCCGAGCAGAGTTGAGTGCGATAGACTCAGGTTAGCTGAACCCCTGGAGCGCACTCGGTGTGGAGAAGCGTTCAGACCGGTTCGTCCCCGTTCGTCCGACCGACAAGGAGCCCCCGTGGAGACCAAGTTCACCACCAAGTCGCAAGAGGCTCTCTCCGCAGCCTCGACCAACGCCTCGACCGCGGGCAACCCCCAGGTCGAGCCGCCCCACATCCTGAAAGCCCTCTTGGACCAGCGCGAGGGCGTGGCCGTCGCCGTCCTGAAGGCCACCGGCGCCGACGTCGACGCCGTCTCGGCGCAGGCCAGCGCCGCCATCAAGGCCCTGCCCTCCGCCTCGGGGGCGTCCACCGCGCAGGCCCAGTTCAACAGGGGCAGCCTCCAGGCCATCCAGGCCGCGGAGAAGTTCGCCCAGTCCCTCGGCGACGAGTACATCTCCACCGAGCACCTCCTGTACGGGATCGCCCAGCAGGAGGGCAGGGCCGGCGACATCCTGCGCACCGCGGGCGCCGGCCCCGACCAGCTCAGGACCACCATCCCTTCCGTGAGAGGAGACCGCCGGGTGACCACCCCAGACCCCGAGGGCACCTTCCAGGCGCTCGAGAAGTTCGGCACCGACCTGACCGCCATGGCCCGCGAGGGCAAGCTCGACCCGGTGATCGGCCGTGACTCCGAGATCCGCCGCGTCGTGCAGGTGCTGTCCCGGCGCACCAAGAACAACCCCGTCCTGATCGGCGAGCCCGGGGTCGGCAAGACCGCCGTCGTCGAGGGCCTCGCCCAGCGCATGGTCGCCGGCGACGTCCCGGAGTCCCTGCGGGACAAGACGCTGATCTCCCTGGACCTCGGGTCCATGGTGGCCGGCGCCAAGTACCGCGGCGAGTTCGAGGAGCGGCTCAAGGCCGTGCTCGAGGAGATCAAGAAGTCCGAGGGGCAGATCGTCACCTTCATCGACGAGCTGCACACCGTCGTCGGCGCGGGCGCGGCCGAGGGCGCGATGGACGCGGGCAACATGCTCAAGCCCATGCTCGCCCGCGGCGAGCTGCGCCTGATCGGCGCCACCACCCTCGACGAGTACCGCGAGAACGTCGAGAAGGACGCCGCCCTGGAGCGCCGCTTCCAGCAGGTCTACGTGGGCGAGCCCTCCGTGGAGGACACCGTCGCGATCCTGCGCGGGCTCAAGGAGCGCTACGAGGCCCACCACAAGGTGCAGATCGCGGACTCCGCGCTCGTCGCGGCCGCCACGCTGTCCAACCGGTACATCCCCGGCCGCCAGCTGCCGGACAAGGCCATCGACCTCGTGGACGAGGCCGCGTCCCGGCTGCGGATGGAGATCGACTCCGCCCCGGAGGAGATCGACCAGCTGCGCCGCGCCGTCGACCGGCTGACCATGGAGGAGCTCGCGCTGGAGCGCGAGACCGACCCCGCGTCGGTCGAGCGCCTCGACGCGCTGCGGCAGGAGCTGGCCGACAAGAAGGCCGAGCTCGACGCGCTCAACGCCCGGTGGGAGGCCGAGAAGGCGGGCCTGAACCGGGTGGGCGACCTCAAGGAGCGCATCGACAACCTGCGCTCGCAGGCGGAGATGGCCCAGCGCCAGGGCGACCTCGGCGAGGCGTCCCGGCTGCTCTACGGCGAGATCCCCGCCCTGCAGAAGGAGCTCGACGCCGCCCAGGAGCAGGAGGACACCAACGTCCCGCACGACACCATGGTCTCCGAGGAGGTCACGGCAGACGACGTCGCCGAGGTGGTCTCGGCCTGGACCGGCATCCCCGCCGGCCGCATGCTGCAGGGCGAGACCGAGAAGCTGATGCACATGGAGGAGATCCTGGGCAAGCGGCTGATCGGCCAGCGCACGGCCGTGACCGCCGTGGCGGACGCGGTGCGGCGGTCCCGCGCGGGCATCGCGGACCCGAACCGGCCCATCGGCTCGTTCCTGTTCCTCGGCCCGACGGGCGTCGGCAAGACCGAGCTGGCCAAGTCCCTCGCGGAGTTCCAGTTCGACGACGAGCGGGCCCTGGTCAGGATCGACATGTCCGAGTACGGCGAGAAGCACACGGTCTCCCGGCTCGTCGGGGCCCCTCCGGGGTACGTGGGCTACGAGGAGGGTGGCCAGCTGACCGAGGCCGTGCGGCGCCGCCCGTACTCGGTGGTCCTGCTCGACGAGATCGAGAAGGCCCACCCGGACGTCTTCGACATCCTCCTGCAGGTCCTCGACGACGGACGGCTCACCGACGGGCAGGGCCGCACCGTGGACTTCCGCAACGTGATCCTGATCCTCACCTCCAACCTGGGCAGCCAGTTCCTGGTGGACCAGACGATCGACCAGGAGGCCAAGAAGCAGGCGGTGATGAACGTGGTGAACGCCTCGTTCAAGCCCGAGTTCCTCAACCGTCTCGACGACGTCATCCTGTTCGACCCGCTGTCCACGTCCGACCTGGCCAAGATCGTGGACATCCAGGTGGCCCAGCTGGCCGATCGCCTGGGGCAGCGCCGCCTGTCCCTGGAGGTCACCCCGGCAGCGATCGAGTGGCTGGGCCTCACCGGCTACGACCCCGCCTACGGCGCGCGGCCGCTGCGCCGGCTGGTGCAGCGGGAGATCGGCGACCGCCTGGCCAAGGCCATCCTCGCGGGGGCCGTCGTGGACGGAGACACGGTCCGGGTGGACGTCAACGCGGATGTCGTGGCGGACGGGCTCACCGTCACCTCGGTGCACGAGGAGGCCCACGCCGCGAGCTGAGCGGCGGGTCCCCGGAGGGCCGCCGCCGGGGGAGACCCCGGCGGCGGCCCTCCTGCCGTGGACGGGTCGGTCGCGCCTGTCGAAGAGGCGTCGCGGGACCACCGCGGGATCCCCGGGGGCACTTCCCGGAGCGCCGGCCGTGACGTGCCCGACAGTGCGCCCTGCGGGCCCGGGGGGCGGGCGCAACGACCCGGCAAAACATGTACCCTGGACCCACGAACCATTCATAAGACATTTCCGGGGCCGTACTCTGTGCCTGTGTACCGCCGCCCGGACCAAGAGACAGAGGGGGTCACGCCATGGGGCGCGGCCGTCAAAAGGCTAAGGCGACACGGCAGGCGCGGGAGATGAAGTACTTCAGCCCGCAGACCGATCTGACCGCTCTGCAGCGCGAGCTGCGCGGCAGCGAGCAGCCCTCCCCGGTGGAGGAACCTGTCGTGGACCGCATCGACGAGGACGAGGACGAGTACTCGGCCTACGTCGACAAGTACGCCGACGACTACGACGAGGACTTCCGCCGGTAACCACCGGGAACTCCGCTCGTCTCAACTGCATTCCGCAACAGAGGTGCCCGTCACGGACGGGCACCTTCTTTGCGTTCCCTCGCACGCCTCACCGGCAGGCCCGTCGGCAGCAAGTGCCGGCCGCCTTGTCGGCGGGGCGTCCTCCGATGTCGGCACACGCCGGCACGCACCGAGGGGCGCCGTCCTGCCGGAACGACTCGCGTGCTCCGGCAGGACGGCGCCCCTCGGCGGTGGAAACCGGTGGGATGTGCCGGCTCAGCCCGCGTAGGCGTTGACGAGGCGCACCGCGCCGCCGTCCACGCCCTTGGCGCCCTGCACCCAGTCCGGGCCGCTGTGGTCGGCCGCCGGGTCGATCTCGCCGACGCTGCCCATGATCCAGGAGCTCAGCCCGCGGGCGTTGAGGTGGGCGACGGCGTCGTCGGCGACGGACGGGTCGACGACCGCGATCATGCCCACCCCGAGGTTGAGGGTGCGCTCCAGGTCCGGCAGGGGGACGTGGCCGAGCTGGCCGATGAGCTGGAAGATCGCGGGCAGCTCCCAGGTGGACCGGTCGACCGTCGCCTCCAGCCCGCCGGGCAGGACGCGGGCGAGGTTCGCCGCGAGGCCGCCGCCGGTGACGTGGCTGAAGCCGCGCACGCCCTGACCGGTGGTCCCGTCGGCCCCGTTGACCGGGAAGGCCGCGGCCAGGTCCAGGACGTCGGCGGCGTAGACGCGGGTCGGCTCGAGCAGCTCCTCGCCCAGGGTCCGGCCGAGCTCCGTGACCTGGCGGTCCAGGGACCAGCCCGCCACGTTGATGACCTTGCGCACCAGGGAGTAGCCGTTGGAGTGCAGCCCGGAGGACGCCATGCCGATGACGACGTCGCCGGAGCGGACGCGGTCGGGCCCGAGCAGCTCGTCGGCCTCGACCACACCGGTGGCCGCGCCCGCGACGTCGTACTCGTCCGGGGCCAGCAGGCCCGGGTGCTCGGCGGTCTCGCCGCCGACCAGGGCGGTGCCCGCCTGCTCGCAGCCGCCGGCGATGCCGCGCACGATGTCCGCGATCCGCTCGGGCACGACCTTGCCGGTGGCGATGTAGTCGGTCATGAACAGCGGCTTCGCGCCGACGACCACGATGTCGTCGACGACCATGCCCACGAGGTCGTAGCCGATGGTGTCGTGCACGTCGAGGGTCTGGGCGATCGCGACCTTCGTGCCCACCCCGTCCGTGGAGGTGGCGAGGTAGGGCCTGCGGTAGGTCAGGAGCTCCGAGACGTCGTACAGCCCGGCGAACCCGCCGACGCCCCCGACCACGTTCTGGTTGTGCGTCGCCTGGACGGCGCTCTTCATGAGCTCGACGGCGCGGTCGCCCGCCTCGACGTCGACGCCGGCGCCGGCGTAGGTGACGGAACGGTTCGGGGAGGCGGGGTTCTGGGCCATGGTCAGGCGTCCTTCGCGGTCTGGTGCTGGTCGGGGGCGTCCGCGGGGACCTTGTCCTCGGGGAGCAGGAAGTCCTCCAGGTCGGAGTCCGGTCCGGGGTCGCAGCCCACGCAGGAGGCCGCGACGCCGCTGTCCTCGTCGGACACGGTGGCGTGCTCCGTCGCGTGGCGGGAGAACCCGTCGTCGGCCGAGGGGTGCGTGTCGATGGACACGGCCGAGGCGTGTTCGGGCCGGCGCGCCACCGAGGGCTCGTCATCGGCGCGGCGGGGCGAGACGTCCACGGGGCCGCGGGCCTCGAACACGTTCTTGCCCAGCTTGTCCGCGTCCGGCAGACGGGTCGGGTAGGTCCCCGAGAAGCACGCCGTGCACAGCTCGGCGCGCTCCTGCTGGGTGGCGGCGATCATCCCGTCCTCGGAGATGTAGCCCAGGGAGTCGGCGCCCAGGGACGCCCGGATCTCCTCGACGCCGAGCCCGTTGGCGATCAGCTCCGCGCGGGACGCGAAGTCGATGCCGTAGAAGCAGGGCCACTTGATGGGCGGGGAGGAGATGCGCACGTGGATCTCCGCGGCCCCGGCCTCCCGCAGCATGCGGATGAGGGCGCGCTGGGTGTTGCCGCGCACGATGGAGTCGTCGATGACCACCAGGCGCTTGCCGGCCACCACGGACTTCAGCGGGTTGAGCTTGAGCCGGATGCCGAGCTGGCGGATGGTGTCCGAGGGCTGGATGAAGGTCCGGCCCACGTAGGCGTTCTTCACGAGGCCGTTGCCGAAGGGGATCCCGGACTCCTCCGCGTAGCCGATGGCGGCGGGGGTCCCGGACTCCGGGGTGGGCATCACCAGGTCCGCGTCGACGCGGTGCTCGCGGGCGAGCCGGCGGCCCATCTCCACACGGGACTCGTAGACGGAGCGGCCGTTGATCGTGGTGTCCGGGCGGGCCAGGTAGACGTACTCGAACACGCAGGCCGCGCGGCGGGTCTCGGCGAAGCGCTGGCTGCGCAGCCCGTTCTCGTCGATCGCCACGAACTCGCCCGGCTCGATCTCGCGGACCAGGGACGCACCCACGATGTCCAGCGCGGCGGTCTCCGAGGCCACCACCCAGCCGCGGTCCAGGCGGCCGAGCACCAGCGGGCGGATGCCCTGCGGGTCCCGGGCGGCGTAGAGCGTCTGCTCGTCCATGAACGCGAGGCAGAAGGAGCCCACGAGCTGGGGGAGCAGGTGCAGGGCCGCCTCCTCCAGCGAGCCGTGCGGGTGCTCGGCCAGCAGCGCCGTCACCAGGGCGGTGTCCGTGGTGTTGCCCTGCGCCATCTCGCCGCGGGAGGGGAACCCGGACTTGTCGATGAGCTTGTCGTAGAGCTCCGCCGAGTTGGTGAGGTTGCCGTTGTGGGCGAGCGCCACGGTCCCGTGCGGGGTGGCGCCCAGGGTCGGCTGGGCGTTGGCCCAGTGGGAGCCGCCGGTGGTGGAGTACCGGCAGTGGCCCACGGCCAGGTGCCCGGTCAGGGTGTTGAGGGTCGTCTCGTCGAAGACCTGCGAGACGAGGCCCATGTCCTTGTACACCGCGATGCGCTCGCCGTCGCTCGCGGCGATCCCGGCCGACTCCTGGCCGCGGTGCTGGAGCGCGTAGAGGCCGTAGTAGGCGAGCTTCGCGACGTCCTCGCCCGGGGCCCACACGCCGAACACGCCGCACGCGTCCTGGGGGCCCTTCTCGCCGGGCAGCAGGTCGTGGCTGAGTTGTCCATCAGGGCGAATCACGTCGATCGGCCTTCTCTCATGCTTGCGGGTCGTCGGACCGTGCGTCGTCGGGACGCGCGGGGGCGGGGGCGTCGGCGCCCCCGGCCACGACCTCGGTGGTGACGGCCCGCGCGCGGGCCACGGAGATCCGGTCCAGCACCAGGGCCGCGACCGCGCCGGCGAGGAGGCCGAGCACCGCCCCGACCGAGACCATGAACATCACCACGGCCCCCTGGGTGAACTGCGCGCTGCCGTCGCCGGCCAGGCCCACGAGGAGGCCCGCGACGACGCCGAGCAGACCGCCGAGCACGACGAACGCCCAGATGTTGGGCGCCCGGCGCAGGGTCATCTGCTGGGTCCCGGACGCGGCGAGGGGCACGGCCGCCCGGTCCCGGCGGCGTCGGCGCGAGGAGGCTCGCGCGGACGGGCGCGGGGAGGGGGAGGAGGGTGCGGAGCTCATGGACTCCAGGCTACCGGGAGAACAGCGGCAGGGCGTCCGCCAGATCGGTCCTTGTGCCCGAGGCCACAACCGCGCCCGCGGCGACGGCCTCGTCCCAGGACAGCGCACCCGTCACGAGGGCCAGCCAGGTGCGGGCGCCGGTCTCGACGACGTTGGGCGGGGTGCCGCGGGTGTGCCGGGGCCCGGCCACGCACTGGGTGACGCCGAACGGCGGGACGCGCACCTCCACGCTGTTGCCCGGGAGCCGCTCGGCGAGCTCCTCGAGAGCGTAGCGGACGGCCGTGGCCACGGTGGGGCGCGGTGCCCCGTCCGGGTCCGCGCGCCACGCGGCCAGGGCCAGGGCGCCGTCCGCGGGGTCGATCCGGCGGCGGGCCACGGCCTAGTCCTGCCCGAGCGCCCGGGCCAGGTCCGGGCCCAGCAGCTCCAGGAGCGGGTCGGCCAGGCGGATCCGGCCCACCGGCCGGGAGCCGCCCATGATCGGGCGCACGACCTGCTCGATCACCGCGGCGGCCGCGGGGGCGGGCACGGCCCCGGCGTGGGCGAGCAGGGCCAGCCCGACGAGCGCGTTGGCGCGGGAGCCGCCGTCGAGGACCTTCAGCGCCACCGACCAGCCGTCGCGGGTGCCGAGCGCGAGCACGCCCTCGGCGCCGAGCTTCGCCACGACGTCGAGTTCCTCCATGACCACGGTGTTGTACTTCCCGCGGCCGTGCACGAACTCGGGGTAGTCGAGCATGCACTGGGCCACCGTGGCGGCGCGGGCGTCGGCCTGCAGGTTGCCGGCGGCCCGGCCGAGGGTCGAGTAGGCGCGGGCGAGGCCGGTGAGGGAGATCGCAGCCAGCGGGGCCCCGCAGCCGTCGACGCCCACGTGCGCCACGGGCTCCCCGGCGAACTCCGCGACCGTCTCGAGGACCGTGCGCTGCAGGGGGTGCTCCGGATCCAGGTAGTCGTCGGTCGACCAGCCGTTCTCGGTGCAGGCCCACAGGAACGCGGCGTGCTTGCCGGAGCAGTTCATGCAGATCCGGGCCCGGCCCCGGCCGGCGCGGACGAGCTCCGTGCGGACCTCCTCGTCCTCGGGCCAGTCCGGCGGGCACTGCAGGTCGTCCTCGTCCACGCCGGCGGCGGAGAGGATCGAGCGCACGGCGTCGAGCTGCTCGGCGGAGCCGATGTGGGAGGCGGAGGCGATGGCCACCTGGGCCCCGCGCAGCGGGACCCCGGCCTTCATGGAGGCGATCGTCTGGAACGGCTTGAGGGTGGAGCGGGGGAAGATCGGCGCCGCGACGTCCCCGAGGGTCACGGCCGCGTTCCCGTCCGGGTCCAGGACGACGGCGGAGCCGCGGTGGCGGGACTCGACGAAGCCGCTGCGCTCGATCACGGCGAGGTCCACGGCGCGGTCCGAGGTGAAGGTCTGCATCGCCCCAGTATGTCAGCGCCCGCGCGGCGCGCCGGGCCGGTCCGGGGAGGGCCGCGCGACGGATCTCCTGGTCGCCAGGAGCGGTCCCGATGTGCTGTTCACCCTCGGCGAGAACTAGCCTGGGGGCGTGAAGGTTTTGGTACTGGGCCCAGGCGGCCGCGAACACGCAATCATCCGTGCCCTCCTGGCCGACCCCGAGGTCGAGCAGGTCCACTGCGCTCCCGGCAACGCCGGCATCGCGCAGGTCGTCCCGGTGCACGCCGTGGACGCCGACGACCCTGCGCCGGCCACGCAGCTGGCGCGCGAGCTCGAGGTCGACCTCGTCGTCGTCGGCCCGGAGGCCCCGCTCGTCGCGGGCGTGGCCGACGCCCTGCGCGAGGCGGGCTTCCCCGTCTTCGGCCCGTCGCAGGCCGCGGCCCGGCTCGAGGGCTCCAAGGCGTTCGCCAAGGAGGTGATGGCAGCGGCCGGCGTGCCCACCGCGATGGCGCGCGTGGCCACCACCGAGGCGGAGGCCGCGGACGCCTTGGACACCTTCGGTGCCCCCTACGTCGTCAAGGACGACGGGCTGGCCGCGGGCAAGGGCGTGGTCGTCACCTCCGACCGCGACGCCGCGCTGGCCCACGCCAACGCCTGCTTCGCCGCGGGCGGGACGGTGGTGATCGAGGAGTTCCTCGACGGCCCCGAGGTCTCCCTGTTCGTGATCACCGACGGCACGCGCGTGCTGCCGCTGAGCCCGGCCCAGGACTTCAAGCGGATCTTCGACGGCGACGAGGGCCCCAACACCGGCGGCATGGGGGCCTACACCCCGCTGCCGTGGCTGCCGGAGGGCTTCGTGGAGGAGGTCGTGGAGCGGGTCGCCCGCCCCACCGTCGACGAGATGCGCCGCCGCGGCACACCCTTCGTGGGCGTGCTGTACTGCGGGCTCGCCGTGACCCGCCGCGGCCTGCGCGTGATCGAGTTCAACGCCCGCTTCGGGGACCCCGAGACCCAGGCCGTGCTGGCCCGGCTCGCCACGCCGCTGGGCCGGCTCCTGATGGACGCCGCGACCGGCCGCCTCGACGAGGCCGAGCGGCTGCGCTGGCGCCCCGAGTCGGCCGTGGCCGTCGTCGTCGCCGCCCAGGACTACCCCGACAGCCCCCGGAAGGGCGATCCCATCGGCGGTCTCGAGGCCGCCGAGGCCCTCGAGGGCGTCCACGTCGTCCACGCCGGCACGGCCACCGCCCCCGAGGGCGAGCACGCCGGCCGGATCGTCTCGGCCGGCGGCCGCGTGCTCGCCGTCGTCGCGCTCGGGGCGGACCTGGACGAGGCCCGCGACCGCGCCTACCGCGGCACGGACCTGATCGAGCTCGAGGGCTCCCAGCACCGCACCGACATCGCGCTGAAGGCCGCCCGCGGGCAGATCACCGTCCCCTCCCATTCCGCACCCCGTCCCCGGCAGGAGCAGGCATGACCGAGCAGAGCACCGGAACCACCCCGCCGGAGATCCCCGGGTGGCGCCACGTCTACTCCGGGAAGGTCCGTGAGCTCTACGTCCCGGACGAGTCGCGGCTGCGCGCCACCGGCGTGGCGATCCACGACGACGCCGAGTACCGCGCCGGCTCCGTGCTGGTGGTCGCCACCGACCGGATCAGCGCCTTCGACGAGATCCTGCCCTCCGAGATCCCGGACAAGGGCAAGATCCTCACGCAGCTGTCCCTGTGGTGGTTCGAGCAGCTCTCCGAGGTGCCCAACCACGTGCTGAGCACGGACGTCCACGAGTCCGTCCGCGGCCGCGCGATCATCTGCAAGAACCTCTCCATGTTCCCGGTCGAGTGCATCGCCCGCGGCTACCTCACGGGCTCCGGGCTCAAGGACTACCGCGCCTCGGGCGAGGTCTGCGGGATCGCGCTGCCCCCCGGGCTCGTGGACGGCTCCCGGCTGGCCGAGCCGATCTTCACCCCGACCGGCAAGGCGGAGGTGGGCGAGCACGACCTCCCGATCACCTTCCAGGAGATGGCCGACGTCGTGGGCCGCGCCGTGGCGGACCGGCTGCGCGAGCTGACCCTGGGGATCTACGCCACCGCCGAGGCGATCGCGCGCGAGCGCGGGATCATCGTGGCGGACACCAAGGTCGAGTTCGGCCTGGACTCCTACCGCGGCGCCATCACGCTCGGCGACGAGGTGCTCACCCCCGACTCCTCCCGGTTCTGGGACGCCGAGACCTACGAGCCTGGCAAGGCCCAGCCCTCCTTCGACAAGCAGTACGTGCGGGACTGGCTGCGCTCCGACGAGTCCGGCTGGACCGGAAAGGGCCCGGTGCCCGAGCTACCCGACGAGGTGGTCGAGAAGACCCGTGCCCGCTACGTCGAGGCGTTCGAGCGGCTCACCGGGCGCCGCTTCGACCCCGCAGGTAACTTCCTGGAGGTGGCCGGCCCGGTCGAGTACTGAGCCGCCTCAGCCCCGCTGCGCGGCCTCCGCGCCCTCTCCCTGCGGCGCGCCCGGTGACCACCTGGCGCGCCGCAGGTCCACGCGCACCAGGTGTCGGTCGTCCTCGCGCAGGGGCGTGCCCTCGTCCAGGTAGTGCCGCCGGGCCTCGAGCTGGAGGTGGTCGGCCAGCGTGCCCTGCGCGGTGACCACCCGCCACCACGGGAGCTCCGCGCCGGAGGGGTTGCGGGCCATGACCGTGCCGACGGCCCGCGCGGAGCGGCACTCGGCCAGCTCGGCGACGTCCCCGTAGGTCAGCGCCCGGCCCGCCGGGATGGCCGCCACGACGGCGGCGACCCGCTCAGCGAGCGGCGGGAGCGCGGCCAGCGGGACGGCTCCGGACCGCGTGGTGGAGCCGGCCCCCGCCCCCGGGGCGGACCCGGCCGGGGGCTTGGGCCTCACAGGGCGTCCCGGCCGTCCACGGGCAGCCGTGCGTCCAGCACCCACTGGCCTCCCACCGGGCCGCTCTCCACCTCACCGCCCAGCAGGGACACGCGCTCGGCGATGCCGCGCAGGCCCAGGCCCGAGGACAGCTCCGACGACGGCTGCTGTCCGGTCCGGGGGAGCGGGTTGGTCACCAGGAGGCGCAGCTCGTGCTCGTCCGCCGTCACGGTGATCCCGCAGACGGAGTCGCGCGGGGCGTACTTGATGATGTTCGTGACGGCCTCCTGCAGGATGCGCGCCGCCGTGCCGCGGGTGGTGGTCGGCGTCCCCTCGAGATCGCCCGTCATCGTGACCTGGGGGTCGAAGCGCAGGTCCTTGAGACTCGCCGCCAGGGAGGTCACCACGTGGGCCAGGCTGCCGATCGCCAGGCCCGCGCCGGTGACGTCGCGGGGGTGCTCGCCGTCGTTCTCGTTGCGCAGCAGCCGCAGGAGCACGCGCAGCTCGTGCAGCGCCGAGCGGGCCGCGTCCTCGACGGTCTCGAGGACCTGGTGCAGCTCGCCCACGTCCTCGGAGCGGCGCCTGCTCATGGTCTGCATGGTGATGAGCGTCAGCTCGTGCGCCACGACGTCGTGCAGGTCGCGGGCGAGCGCCTGGCGCTCGTCCTCCCGCAGGCGCTCGTTGAGGATCTCGAGGTCGCGGACGCGCTGCTCGTTCTTCCGGCGCTGGAGCCGGAAGTAGCGGGTCGCCCCGCCCAGGAGAGCCGAGATGATGAGGGCGTTGAGGATGGACCAGAACAGCGAGTCGTTGAACGGTCCCTCGAGATTGGTGGCCACGAGAGCCCAGACGAGGTAGGCCAGCAGATGGGTCGCGATGAAGCGCTGGGTCGCGGTCGCCACGACGGCGATCGTCACCACGCACACGGTGATGATCACGGTGCCGTAGTAGCTCGACAGTGCGGAGGTGACGAGACACGTGACCGAGGCCAGCGAGGCCCAGGTGGCGCGCCAGCCGATCATGCCGATCACGGCGTAGGACAGGACGGCGTCCAGTGCGCGCATCAGGTCGAGGGTGATGTCTCCTGTGAAGTGCGTGACGACGTACCGGAGCTGTTCCAGCAGGAGGATCAGGGCATAGACCACGAGCACCACGGACAGCCACCGGGCGACGGGCTCGGCGTGGAAGAACGAGATCTTCCGGGCTGTGCGTGGTGCTCGTGTCGAAGAGGCGGGGGATGCGATGGTGTCGGTCACATCAAAGGTCTACCGCAGATGATCAGCAGAAGACGGGCCACCACTTGCAGATGACGTAGCCGGGGGCCTTGGGGGTCATGACCGGGCCGGCGTTCGCGGGGGCGACGGGGGCCACGATGAAGGACGCGGCGAGCGCGGCGGAGGCGAGGGCAGTGGTCAGCTTCTTCTTGTTCATGGGGGGCTCCTGTGAAGTCAGCGGACAGCAGCGGATCGGGGGGACTTCCGGCGGGGACCTGGGGGGAGAGAGGTGTCCCGGCCGGGAGAGGGGGGTGCGCTGTCCTGCTGACCTCAATTTTGCCAATGCGAATGAACCTGAACCATTGACCTTTGTCCAGAGCTGACGCGACTTTTGTCGAAGATGACGCGACCGTCGTGGCGGTCGCGCGTCGCCCTGCCGGAAAAATAGACTGTCGGGCGTGACAGATTGCAGACTCCTGGTCGTCGACGACCAGCCCCTCATGCTGGAGGCCCTGAAGTCCTTCTTCTCGGCCGAGCCCGGGTTCGAGGTGATCGGCACCGCGGCCAACGGCAGAGAGGCCGTGGACCGGTGCCTGGCGTCCGACCCCGACGTGGTGCTGATGGACATGAAGATGCCCGTGATGGACGGGATCGAGGCGACCCGGGAGATCACCTCCCGCAGCCCCCGATCGAAGGTGCTGGCCCTCACCACGTTCTCCACCCTGGAGTTCGTGGTGCCGGCCCTGCGCGCCGGGGCAGCCGGCTACCTCGTCAAGGACGCGCGTCCGGACGAGATCATCACGGCGGTCCACCAGGTGCTCGACAACGAGATCGCGCTCTCTCCGACGATCGCGCGAGCGCTCGCCGACAACGTCATCTCCGTGCCGGACCAGCAGCACCGGCCGGCGGACGACGGGCTGCGCTCGCTGCTCACCGAGCGCGAGATGGAGACCGTCACCCTCCTGGCGCAGGGGCTGAGCAACCGGGAGATCGCGGAGCAGATGCACGTGTCCGAGGGCAGTGTGAAGGCCTACCTCGGCCGCGTCTGTGAGAAGTTCGGCGTCCGGGACCGCGTCCAGGCCCTCATCAAGGCGTACCAGAGCGGGCTCGTGGAGCCGCAGCTGCGCGACTGAGCGGCTCCGGCGGCCCAGGTCAGGACGTATTTCCATTAGAAAATAGACGAAAGTGCATTTATCTTGGTGTCCGGGCCGGGCAGGATGAGTAGTGCGAGCAGAGAAGAAGGAAAGCCGGTGGGCGGGTTGAGAGACATCCGTACGGCACGAGGCCCATCCCCCCGAAGGGGCCCGCGCCGGACCGGATGGTCCACCGGCTGCTCACGGTAGGGGGCTACCCCGGGACTGTCCCCCCTGGACCGGGATGCGGCCGAGCAAGGCTTGGATCACCTTGCACCCCCCACGGCCGGCGGCCCCCTACCGTGCACCTCATGGTCGAACAGCGACGGCCCCACCGGATTCCGGTGGGGCCGTCGTCGTGTGTCCGGCAGGCGGCAGGGCCGCGCAGCCGTCGAGCCGCGCGGCCGTCGAGCCTCGGAGCCGCGGAGTTGCCGAGCTGCGGAGCAGCCGCGCGGGGCGCGCCCGCCTACCGCTCGGCGCTGAAGCCGAAGAACCAGGTGATGTGCTCGTGCAGCGCGGCCGCGGCGTCCTGGCCCCGCCGCTCCTGGAAGGCCTGCAGGATCCCCTGGTGCTGCTCCTGGAGGGTGCGGCGCACCTGCGGCCAGTTCTCCAGGCGGGCGACCGTCTCCTGCACGTAGCCGATGGTCGCCTGGCGCAGCGAGGACATGATCGTCTCGACCACCACGTTGCCGGCGAGCGAGGTGAGCAGCACGTGGAACTGGGCGTCGTGGGCGTGGAAGCGCTCGTCGGGCAGCTCCGGGTCGTCCATGGCCGCCACGAGCTCCGCCGCGTGCGCCAGGACCGCCGCCCGCTCGGGGGAGTCCGGCGCGGCGGCCGCCTCGACGGCGGACTGGGTCTCCAGCAGCAGGCGGGTCTGCACCAGGTCCCGCACCGGCAGCGACCGGGTGGCCACGTGCATCCGCAGGGCCCAGGCCAGGGCCGCGGAGGGCTCCGAGATGACGATCGCCCCGGCGCTCGGCCCGGACCCGGTGGAGGAGCGGACCAGGCCCATGGCGTCGAGGATCCGGATCGCCTCCCGGACCGAGGCCCGGGAGATCCCGAACTCCTCGGCCAGCTGGCGCTCGCCGGGCAGCTTGTCCCCCACGGAGATCTCGCCCGAGCGCAGGCGCTGCTCGAGCCAGTCGAGGACGACGGTGTACGTGCGTGGGGCCGGGGGCACGGGCTGCTCCTGAGGGGTAAAGGGGATCCGGACCATTCTAGGGATGCGCGGGGCCCCGCCGGACCGGGTGGTCGGACGGGGCCCCGGGCGTGCGGTCAGGAGGTCGGCAGCATCCAGGCCAGCACGTTGGACTGCAGGAACACCAGGGTGCACAGCAGCAGGAGCAGGCCGAGCGACCACCAGATCACGGAGCGGAAGATGGCGGACTCCTTGCCCTCCATGCCCACCGCCGTCGCGGCGATGGCCAGGGACTGCGGGGAGATCATCTTGCCCACCACGCCGCCGGAGGTGTTCGCGGCGGTCATGAGGTGCGGGTCGAGCCCGGTGCCCTCGGCGGCGGTCTTCTGCAGGTTGGAGAACAGCGCGTTGGCCGAGGTGTCGGAGCCGGTCACTGCGGTGCCGAGCCAGCCGAGCACGGGGGAGAGGAACGCGAACGCTGCCCCGAGGCCGGCCACCCAGGTGCCGATCGAGATGGTCTGGCCGGAGGTGTTCATGACGTAGGCCAGGGAGAGCACGCTCATGATGGTCAGCGCGGAGAAGCGCATCTTCCAGAACGAGCGCCCGATCTCGGCCACGGCGTTGCCCACCGAGAGCCGGAAGCGGCCGTTGCCGTGGAACACGGAGTAGATCACGGCCACGAGCAGGCCCGTGAGCAGCAGCAGGGTGCCGGGGCTCGACAGCCACTGGAGCTTGTAGATGGTGGTGCTGACCGGCTCGCCGGCGGCGTTGACCAGGTGTCCGTGCAGGCCCGGCCAGGGGATCGACACATCGGTGGTGGCCAGCGCGGCCGGCACGTCCGCGCCGAGGGTCCACAGCTTCGCGATGCCGAAGACCGCCACCACCAGGACGTAGGGCAGCACGGCCATCCACACGCGTCCCGGGGTCAGGCCCTCGGGGGCGGGGGGCTTCTCCACGCCGAGGCGGGTGCGGACGGCGTCGGCGCCCTTGGGTCGCCAGAAGCGCAGGAGGATGACCGCGGCGCCCAGGCCCACGAGGGAGGCTACGACGTCGGTGAGCTCGTAGGAGAAGTACGTGGCGGTCCACCACTGGGCCACCGCGAAGGAGAGGCCGATGACGAGAGCGGCCAGCCAGGCCTCCTTGAGCCCGCGCACCCCGTCGATGATGAACAGCAGGATGAACGGCACCATGACCGCGAAGAACGGCGCCTGGTGGCCGACGACCGCACCGATCCGGGCGGGGTCCAGGCCGGTCAGCACGCCGGCGGTGGTGATCGGGATGGCGATCGCGCCGAACGCCACGGGCGCGGTGTTGGCGATGAGCACCACGGTGGCGGTCTTCAGTGGCTTGAGCCCGAGCGCCAGGATCATGGTGGCGGTGATCGCCACGGGCGCGCCGAAGCCGGCGAGGGCCTCGAGCAGGCCGCCGAAGCAGAAGGCGATGAGCACCGCCTGGATGCGCAGGTCCCCGCCGCCGATGGTGTCGAAGATGGTCCGCAGGTCCTCGAAGCGGCCGCTGAGGACGGTCACCTGGTAGAACCACAGCGCCATGACCACGATCCACACGATCGGGAACAGGCCGTAGACCGCGCCCTGGGTGGCGGAGAGCAGGGTCAGGGAGAGCGGCATGCCGAACGCCAGGACGGCGACGACGATCGCCGCCAGCAGCGCGGTGCCGCCGGAGACGTGGGCGCGGGCCTTGACGCCCAGCAGCATGACGAAGAACGTGAGCAGCGGGATGGTGCCGACGAGGGCGGAGAGCGCGACGCTCCCGCCGACGGCGTCGGTCATCGCGGTGAAGGTGGTCACTCGGACTCCCAGGGACGGGGACTGGCGGACGGAACAGTGCGGGACCGGCCGGGAACACGTCACGGCTATGGTCGGACCACAATGGTCTGACCACGAAGAGTACATGAGCCAGGTCACACCGCCAACCGCTCCGCCCATGCGGCGGGCTCGTTGCGCCCGCTGATTGTGTGACGGGATTCACCGGTCTAGCATGGTCAGACCACAGGCGGCGCGGCGTCGTCGTCCCCTTCTTCTTCTCCCGATCCCGGAGGTCGCATGAGAATCGCACTGTTCGCCACGTGCATCGTGGACGCGATGTACCCGCGGGTCGCGCTGGCCACGGTGCGGGTGCTGGAGCGCCTGGGCCACGAGGTCGTGTTCCCGCCCGGCCAGGGCTGCTGCTCCCAGATGCACGTCAACAGCGGCTACTTCGCCGACGCCGTGCCCGTGGTCCGCAACCACGTCAAGGCCTTCACCGCCGCCGACTACGACGTCGCCGTGGCACCCTCGGGCTCCTGCGTGGCGTCGCTGGGCCACCAGCAGCCGATGATCGCCCGGTCCGCCGGCGACGAGGACCTGGCGCGGGCCGCGGAGGCGGTGGCGGGCAACACCTACGAGCTGTCCCAGCTGCTGACCGACGTGCTCGGCGTGACCGACGCCGCCGCCCAGCTGGGCTCCTGGTTCCCGCACCGGGTGACCTACCACCCCTCCTGCCACGGCATGCGCCTGCTGCGCCTGGGCGACCGCCAGAAGGACCTGGTCGCCTCCGTCGCGGACATCGACTTCGTGGAGCTGCCCGACGCCGAGGAGTGCTGCGGCTTCGGGGGGACCTTCTCCTTCAAGAACCCGGACGTCTCCGCGGCGATGGCCGAGGAGAAGATCGGCAACATCGTCTCCACCGGCGCCGAGCTGTGCACCGGCGGGGATGCCTCCTGCCTGATGCACCTGGGCGGGGCCATGTCCCGCAGGGAGACCGGTGTGGCCACCGTGCACTTCGCCGAGATCCTCGCCTCCACCCGTCAGAACCCGCTGGAGGTCTCCGGGCCGGTGGAGCTGTCCATCCAGACCCCGAAGGCGCGCCGCGCGGCGTCGTCGACCCCCGCCCCGTCCGTTCCCGAAGGAGGTGCCCGGTGAGCCGCACCGCACTCGGCATGCCCGCCGTCCGCCCCGTCCACGGCCAGGGCAACCTGCACGCCTCCACCGCGTTCCCGGCCGCCGCGAAGGCGGAGATGGGCAACACGCAGATGCGCGCCAACATCCGTCACGCCACCCACACCATCCGCGGCAAGCGCGCCCGGGTGGCGGGGGAGCTGCCCGACTGGGAGGAGCTGCGCTCGGCCGGCTCCGCCGTCAAGGAGCAGGTGATGGCGCGGCTGCCGGAGCTGCTCGAGCAGTTCGAGGCCAACTTCACCGCCCGCGGCGGCACCGTTCACTGGGCGCGCGACGCGGCCGAGGCCAACCGGATCGTCACCGAGCTGGTGCAGGCCACCGGGTCGACCGACGTCATCAAGATCAAGTCCATGGCCACCCAGGAGATCGGCCTCGAGGCCCACCTCGAGGAGCACGGGATCACCGCCACGGAGACCGACCTGGCGGAGCTGATCGTCCAGCTGGGCCACGACAAGCCCTCGCACATCCTGGTCCCGGCCATCCACAAGAACCGGCACGAGATCCGGGACATCTTCCTGGCCGAGATGGCCGAGACCGACGAGACGCTCACCTCCGAGCCGCGGGACCTCGCCGAGGCGGCGCGGACCCACCTGCGGGAGAAGTTCCTCTCCACCTCGGTGGCGGTGTCGGGGGCGAACTTCGGGGTCGCCGAGACCGGGACGCTGACCGTGGTGGAGTCGGAGGGCAACGGCCGGATGTGCCTGACCCTGCCCCAGACGCTGATCACCGTGATGGGCATCGAGAAGATCGTGCCCACCTTCCAGGATCTGGAGGTGTTCCTGCAGCTGCTCCCGCGGTCGTCGACCGGGGAGCGGATGAACCCCTACACCTCGATGTGGACCGGGGTCACTCCCGGGGACGGGCCGCAGGACGTGCACGTGGTGCTGCTGGACAACGGCCGCACCGCGGTGCTCGACGACCCGGCCGGGCGCTCGGCGCTGCACTGCATCCGCTGCTCGGCGTGCCTGAACGTCTGCCCGGTCTACGAGCAGGCCGGCGGCCACGCCTACGGCTCCACGTACCCGGGCCCGATCGGGGCGATCCTCTCCCCGCAGCTGACCGGCATCGAGTCGGAGCAGAACGCGTCGCTGCCCTACGCGTCGTCGCTGTGCGGGGCGTGCTACGACGTGTGCCCGGTGAAGATCAACATCCCGGAGATCCTCGTGCACCTGCGCGACGAGGACGTCCGCACCCGCCACGGCGAGCGGTCCGACGAAGGTGCGGCCGCTGCGCCGGCCCGGACCCGGCGCCTGCCGCAGGCCCCGTCCCAGATGGACCTCATGATGAAGAGCGCCTCCTTCGTGATGTCCTCCGGCAGGCGCATGGCGCTCGCGGAGAAGGGGCTGCCGCTGGGCCGGGCCGTCGCCGGCAAGGACCACGCGATCTCCTGGTTGCCCGGCATGGCCGGCGGCTGGACCGACGAGCGGGACATCCCTGCCCCGCCCAAGGAGTCCTTCCGCAACTGGTGGGCCAAGCACAGCGAGGAGACGGAGCAGCGGGTGGCTCAGGACGGTGGGCCGGTTTCCGGTTCTGATGCGGCCGGCCCCGAGACCGACACCCAGCACGACGAGGGAGAGCGATGACCGACGCCAAGACCGAGATCCTGGCCCGCATCCGCGGTGCCCTGCACGACACACCCTCGGCTCCCGCGGCGGAGCGGACCTATCGGGTCGCCTCGGACCGGGCGGCGGCGGAGGTCCTCGAGATGCTCGAGGACCGACTGGTCGACTACAAGGCCACCGTCCACCACGAGACCCCGGAGTCCCTGCCGGGCCGGATCGCCGAGCTGCTGGGCGCCTCGTCCCGCTACGTGGTGCCCGCCGGGCTGGACCGGTCGTGGCTGCCGGAGGACACCGCCGCACGGCGAGCACTCACGGACCCCAACGACGCCCGCGCGGCGTCAGCATTGGGCGTGCGCGAGCTCAACGCCGTGGACGCCGTGGTGACCTCCTCGACCGTCTCCTGCGCCGAGACCGGCACGATCTTCCTCACCGGCCGCCCCGACGAGGGCCGGAGGGCGATCAGCCTGGTGCCCGACCACCACATCTGCGTGGTGCCGGCCGCCACGGTGGTCGAGCTGATCCCCGAGGCGCTGGCCCGCGTCACCCCCACCGCCCCGGTCACGATGATCTCCGGGCCCTCGGCGACCTCGGACATCGAGCTCGAACGCGTGGAGGGAGTGCACGGGCCCCGGCGGCTGGACGTGATCCTGCTGGGCTGAGCCGGACGCCGTCCGGTCGGTCTCCCGCGGCTCCGCCCGGCGAACGTCTCGGCCGGCGCCGTCGGGCCCCTGAGCCCGGCGGTGACGTCGGAGGCCGTGCCGACGCCCGTCACCCCGTGCGTCCCCTCCGCAGGGGTGCTGGATCTCCGGTGGGGAGCGTGCTGTGCCTCAGCGGTGGATGAGGTGGCCCCAGTCCAGGGCGTCGATCAGGGCGCGGTCGTTGAAGCCGGGGTGGACAGCACGCAGGCGAGCCATGTTCGGTTCGTGGTCCCAGGAGCCGATGCCCATGCGGATCCCCTCCTCGATCAGGGCGTCGCAGCGCTGCACCGCCTCGGTGATCTGCTCGCGCGAGCACAGATCGCCCAGCGCGTCGACGAGGTTGATCCGGCCCAGGCCGTACTCCCCGACGTGCCCGGAGTAGCGGCGGTTGAAGTAGCGGATGGTGAACACCGCGTTGAGCACATCCAGCTCGCGGGCCTGGGCGATCAGCTGCTCCCGGCGGACCATGACGCCCACCTGGGCCTCGTCGATCCGGGCCAGGGCGGCGTCGAGCTCGGCCGCGTAGCGCTCCGGTGGGAAGCCCGGAAGGTTGGTCTGCATCCGCTCCAGGGCGGCCTCCCTGAACTCCCGGCCCTCCACGATCCGGCCCCCGAAGTGCATGGCCATCGAGTGCAGTCCGGACTCCCTGCGCTCCGGTGTCTCCTCCTGGCGGCGGTCCGGACGGCTCACGGGGGCTCCGATCTGTGTGGTGGTCGGTCTGGTGAGCATCCACCGATCCAGACGCACGGTCCGGTGCACTGCCCAGCACGAACGCTAATCGCCACCAGCGCGGTGAACGGGGAGGCGCGAGCCGTGCACGCCGGATGTCCTTGAGCCGCAACAGGACCCTTGGAATCCTCATGCGGCGCGCGGACCGGGGCCCGTGGTACACACACGGATCAGCGAGACCACTGCCCAGGAAGCCCCGCAGGAGCACACTGTGTCCATGAGGATGATGCTGCTGACCTCCGGCTCCCGCGGGGACGTGGAGCCGTTCGCGGCGCTGGCACGTCGCGCGTCCGCCCACGGCCACGAGGTCCGGCTGGGCCTGCCGGAGAACTCCGGCGTGGACGTCGCAGGGCTGGACGCAGTGACCCTCGACGTCGACTTCCACCGGCTGATCCAGACGCACGGGATCTCCCAGTGGACGGCGGTGCGCCACTTCCGCACGGAGGTGGGCCCCGGCATGCGGCGCATGCTGGCCGCCGCCGTGCGGGAGACGCTGGCGTTCCGGCCCGACGTCGTCGTCCACCACCCCAAGGTCCTCACCGCCCCGGCCGTGGCGGACGCCCTCGGCGCCCCGCACGTGCTGGCGGAGTTCGTACCCGTGGTCACGCCCACCCGGGAGTTCCCCGCCCCCGGGGTGGTCAACCGGGACCTAGGGCGCCTCAACCGGGCGACCTACTCGGTGGCCCGGGCCGCCGAGCGGATGTTCCGGCGGGACATGGAGCGCGCCTGCGCCCAGCTGCCCGGCGGCCGTGCCCCGTCCCCGGCCTCACCGCCCCGGGCCACGCTGGAGGCCATCAGCCCGCACCTGCTCCCGAGGCCCGCGGACTGGCCGGAGTCGGTGCACCTCACCGGGGCGTGGCACGAGGACTCGGCGGCCCAGGAGCCGGACCCGGCCGTGGCCGAGTTCGTCCGCGGCGGGCCGTACCTGGTGGCGAGCTTCGGCTCCATGGCGGCGGGGAATCCGCATGCCCGGGGGCGGACGGTCGTCGAGAGCGCCCGCGCCCACGGGCTGCGGACGCTGCTGCTCACGGGCTGGGGCGGCCTCGCCCTGCCGGAGAACCTCCGCGACGACGACGTGCTCGCGCTGCCGACCGCGCCGCTCGACGCGGTCCTGCCCGGCGCCGCCCTGGCCGTCCACCACGGCGGCGCCGGCACGGTCCACACCGTGGCGCGGGCGGGAGTGCCCTCCGTGGTGGTGCCGTTCATCGCCGACCAGCCGTTCTGGGGCCGCCAGCTCCACCGGCTCGGCCTCGCCCCGGCACCGGTCCCGTACCGGAAGCTCACGCAGGCCACGCTGGTCCCCGCCATGGGCGAGGCCATGGCCTGCCGGGAACGGGCGGCGGGCGTGGGGCGGGCTGTCCGGGACGAGGATGGGCTGGGATCGGCGCTGGAGGTGCTGACGGGCCTCTGAGATCAGCGAACTCTGCGGATCAGTCTTCAAGCCATGAAGACGGCTGTGGCGTTCCGGTTGGCAGGGATTGAGCGGGGACTCGCCGCTCTCGGGCAGGTGACCTTGGGATACTCATGGAGCACGCTCCGGGGTGCAAAGCGAGCTCCCTCCGGGGCCACCCAGGCGGGCAACTCGGCTAGTCCTCAAAACACCGCCTGCTGGATGGGGTCCCGTAGTGATCCGTGGTCGGCGGCATGAGCGGCTTTGTTCGGCTATGGTGGTCCGCAAGCGGAGCCTTCAGGTTCCTTCGTGGCCGATCGCTATGAGGCGTGAACCGCGCACCGGGCAGGATATGAGCCCGCCGAGTGCGACAAGTCGAGGAAAATCGACATGTCGGAATGCTCGAAGATTCGTTACGCCAGCCGTCGAACGGCTGTGAGCGCCATGCGAGTAATGGCCCGCAGTTATGCGAAACGCGGCCTTATTGGGCCTAAAGGCGCGTACTTCTGCAGCTCGTGCCGGTGCTGGCATCTTACGTCCAAGGCTGGAGTGCAGACCCCGCCATGGGAGAGGGCGCGTGCCCAGTGCTGAACGCGCAATGTCCATGCCACTTGCTTCGGCCGGCCCGCCAGTTTTCAAGACACCGTCTCGGCGGGTTCCTCTCCGTCGCGCCACTCCTGCCAAGCCTTCAGCTCGTACGGCGCTAGGTAGCCGTAGTCATCTTTCTCCCGCAGAGCCACAAGCCTGTCGCGAGTTGCCGGACTAGCTGCTTGCCACAGGGCATCTCGTTCGCGGAGTAGGTGCTGCAGTTCGATCCAGCGAATCTTCACAAAGCGAGTTCTGGGGCGCTGTTTAGCGGCCTGCCGCATCTTGATTAGCCAGTACGGTTCGGCCCTGTCATACCCGGAGAACGTCATGTCTTCACCGTAGGTTGGACAGCCGACAAGCGGCTCCCTGTTGCTTACGTGACGTCCCGTCCGCGACCACCTGGGCGGGCAATACCACGCTGCTCAACTGCCTGTGCGCGTCCATCGGGGCGCGCGAGCGGGTCGTGACGGTGGAGGAGATCTTCGAGCTGCAGGTGCCGCTGCGCGACGTGGTGGGCATGCAGTGCCGCCAGCCCAACCTGGAGGGGACCGGGGAGATCCCCCTGCGCCGGCTCGTCAAGGAGGCCCTGCGGATGCGCCCGGACCGGCTGGTGGTCGGGGAGGTGCGCGAGGCGGAGAGCC
>NZ_BMEQ01000005.1:215098-226837 GCF_014636775.1 Kocuria dechangensis | reverse complement strand
ACATGGCACACTATTGAGTTCTCAAACAACAGACCGGCAACCGGCACCCACGCACCAGAAACCGTGTCAAAACTTTTCGTCACCAGGACCTCACGATCTCTCGTGACTGCTCTGAACAGCTCGCCCAGCGTAGCGGATCTGATCCCGTCCCACAAGCGGCTTCGCCCCGCACAGCGGTGCTCGTCCACGAGGTTCGAGGGGGTTCGTTCGCCGGATTCGGCGCTGCCGTCCGGGGCGATCTCTCGCGTCCCTTGCGGCGACTCGGAATACATTACACAGACTCTCGGGGGCCGTCAAAACCCCGGCCGCCCGGCCGCAGAAGCCCACGGGGGACCCCCGGACGCCCCCCCCTCGTGCGACCGCCGCACGGCGCACGGGACCTCTCCGCGCCGTGCGCACGCGGTGGGCGAACGGCCCCCGGCAGGCCTGGGGCGGGCCTGGGCACGGAGGCGACAGTGCGTAGGCTGATGGAACAAGGATCCCTCGACCCGAAAGGACAGCAGATGAGCACCTCACCGGAAGAGCTGCCGGAGACTCCCGACACCTACGAGGGCGCCGCGGAGGTCGATCCGGACAACTGGCGCGACGACCCGCTCATCGAGGGCGAGGAGACGGAGGAGAGCGAGGAGCCGCGCTCCGTCGATCTCGACCACCCGTACACCCCCTCCGAGCAGCAGCAGCGCAACGAGACGGAGGAGTACCGCTACCAGCAGGGCGAGGAGCAGATCCCGCCGGAGGAGCCGACCATCGGCGAGGCCCTGGCGGACCTCGACGTGCCGGAGGACCCTGCGTTCCCGGAGGAGATCGACCCCAGCAACGACCCCTTCCACGGCGGCGCCGATCTCTGAGCCCCCGTCGCCCCGGCCGCGCGCGGCCGTCGGCTCCCGTCACGACGACGGTCTCCACGACGCCCCGGCCCTCCGGCCGGGGCGTCGTCCGCTGTGCGGGGTCGGTGCAGGTGCGGGGTCGGTACGGGTCAGGCGAACGCGGAGATGCCGGTGATGCTGCGCCCGATGATGAGGGCCTGGATGGTCTCCGTGCCCTCGTAGGTGTGCAGGGCCTCGATGTCGGCGAAGTGGCGGGCCACCCGGTTCTCGATGAGGATGCCGTTGCCGCCCATGAGGTCCCGGGCGTTGGCGGCGATCGAGCGCGCGGCGCGCGTGCCGGTGTACTTCGCGAGCGAGGCCTGCTCGCCGGTCAGGACGCCGGCCTCCTCCCGCTCGGTCATCCGCGCGACGAGCAGCTGGATCTGGGTGAGTTCGCTGAGCATCCGGGCCAGCCGTTCCTGGACGATCTGCGAGGCGGCAAGGGGCCGGCCGAACTGCACCCGCTGCCTCGCGTACTGCAGCGCGGTCTCGTAGCAGGCCTGGGCGTGGCCCACGGCGCCCCAGGCCACGCTGATGCGGGTGGCGAAGAGGACCTCCGCGGTGTTCTTGAAGGAGCGCGCGGCGGGCAGGACGTTCTCCTCGGGCACGAAGACGTTCTCGAACCGGATGCGGGCCTGGTGGATGGCCCGCAGCGCGAGCTTGCCGCGGATCGTCGTGCCGGTGTAGCCCTCGCTCTCCTGGGGGACCACGAAGCCGCGGACCTGGCCGTCCTCGTCGGAGCGGGCCCAGACCACGGTGATCCCGCCCATGGAGCCGTTGCCGATCCACTTCTTCTCCCCGTTGATCAGCCACCCGCCGGCCACCGGCGTCGCGCGCGTCTCCAGGCTGACGGAGTCGGAGCCGTGGGTGGGCTCGGTCAGCGCGAACGCGCCGAGCAGCTCGCCGGTGGCCATCCGCGGCAGCCAGCGCCGGCGCTGCTCCTCGGAGCCGCAGAGCGCGATCGAGCGCATGGCCAGGCCGCCCTGGACGCCGGAGACGGTGGCGATGGAGCCGTCCCCGCGGGAGAGCTCCATGCTGACCAGCCCGGCGGCGGTCTTGGACATCGGCTCCCAGCCGTCCACGGACACCCCGTCGCGGAGCAGGTCGAGCTCCCCCAGGCGGCGGACGAGGTCCAGCGAGTACTCGGAGCGGTCCCAGTGCTCGCCGATCACGGGGAGCAGGTCGTCCTGGACGAAGGCGCGGGCGCGCATCCAGTAGGCGCGGTCGGCGTCGGAGACGGACTCGAACACGCCGGCGGCGTCGGTGCCGAGGGCCTCGTCGAGGACGTAGTCGGGCTCCACGGTGCCGGCGGGGAACAGGTTCTCGCCGGTCTCGGGGTTGGCGGTCATGGGATCCTCCGTGCGGTGGGGTGTGCGGTTCAGGCCTGGTGGAAGCGGTGGCCGAGCACGCGCTCGGCGGCGCCGACGCGGTCGAGGTACGGGGTGATCCCGCCGAGGTGGAACGGGTAGTTCGCGCCGAGGACCATGCACAGGTCCACGTCCTCGGGGCCGGCGACGACGCCCTCCTGCAGCAGCGCCCCGATCTCCTCGGCCAGCGCGTCCTGGATCCGGACGAGCAGCTCCTCGGAGGAGGCCGGCGCCTCCTCCCGGAGCCGCGGGTGCTCCGCCCGGGTGCGCTCCAGGAGCCGGGCCGCCTCCGGGTCGAGGTACGACCCGGCGTCCTGCCGCGGCTCGCCCGCGCCGGGCAGGACGTGGGTGAGCCCCGCCGCGACCACGGCGTCCATCCACGGGGACCGCGCGAAGCGCTCCGGGTAGGCACGGTGCATCGTCCCGCCCACGTGGTGCAACACGGCGGGGCCCACGAAGTCGAGCAGCCGCAGCGGTGTCATGGGCAGGCCCATCGGGTCCGGCGCGTGGTCGGCCACGGCCACGTCCGTGCCGGCGTCGACCGCCCGGACGACGACGTCGAACAGCCGCGTCAGGACCCGGTTCACCACGAAGCCGGGGGCGTCCTGCACGCGCACGGCCGTCCGGCGCAGCCTCGCGGCGAGGTCGAAGGCGGTGGCCAGGGCGACGTCGCCGGTCCGCTCCCCCGCGACGATCTCGAGGAGGGGGGTGACCTCCACGGGGTTGAACACGTGGAAGCCGACCACCCGCTCGGGGTGCGCCAGACCCTCGGCCATGGCGGTCACGGACAGGGAGCTCGTGTTGGTCGCGAGGATCGCGTCGGGGCGCACCACCTGCTCCCACTGTGCGAAGACCTTCTTCTTGACGTCCAGGTCCTCGAAGACGGCCTCGATCACGAAGTCCGCGTCGGCCAGGTCCTCCGGGCCGGCCGCGCCGCTGATCAGGGCGCCGAGCTGCTCCGCCTGCTCGGCCGTGAGCCGGCCCTTGGCGGCCTGGGCGGTGAACCGGTCCCGCGTGCGCTGCACGCCGGCGGCGAGGCGCTCGTCGTCGAGGTCGGTGAGGACCACGGGGATGCGGGCGCCGCTCGCGATGAGGGAGGCCAGCTGGCCGGCCATGAGCCCCGCGCCGATGACGGCGGCCTTGCGCAGGGGCCGGGGGTCGGCCGCGGGGACGTCGGCCGCCTTCCGGGACCGGGCGGAGACGAGCTCGAACGCGTACAGGGAGGCCTTGGCGACGTCCCCGACCACGAGCTCCGCGAACGCGCGGACCGCCCTCTCGGCGTTCTCGGCGCGGGACTCCGTGCGGGCGCCGGCCACCAGGTCGACGGCCACGAGGGGCGCGGGGGCCGCTCCGTGCCAGGTCTGCTCGGCGCGGGCGCGGGCCCGGTCCACGGCGTCGTGCCACTGCTGCTCGGTCACGGGTCCCGCCGTGCCGGGCCGGCGTCGGGGCTCCCCTGCGTCGAGGGCGGCGAGCCTGTCCGCGACCCACCGCTGCCACTGGGCGTCCCACTCCTCGCCGCCGGGCACGGCGTCGAGCACCACGTCCACGAGGCCGACCTCGAGGGCCTCCTGCGCCCTCGCGTGCCGGCCGCGCATCGAGTCGAACACGATCATCCGCAGCGCGGCCTCCGGGCCGATCAGGTGGGGCAGCAGGTGGACCCCGCCCCAGCCGGGGAAGAACCCGAGCCGGCACTCGGGCAGCCCCAGCGGACCGGTGCGGCGGTGGGCCACGCGGTGGTCGGTGTGCAGGGCGAGCTCGAGCCCGCCGCCCAGGGCCTGGCCGGTGACCAGGGAGAACGTGGGGACAGCGGCGTCGGCCAGCAGCCCGAAGGCCTCGTGCCCCAGACGGATGTAGTGCTCGGAGACGCCGCTGAGCTGGGCGTGGCGGATCTCCTTGAGGTTGGCGCCCGCCCCGAAGGACGTCGCGCTGCCCGTCACGACGATCGCCTCGACGGCCGACTGGTCGATCCCCGCGACGGCGTCCCTGAGCTGCCCGAGCGCCTCGGAGCCCCAGATGATCAGCCCGCCGGGCGGGGTCGAGTCGAGCCGCACGAGCGCGACGGGCCTCGTCCGCCCCGGGAGGACGGGGTGCTCGACGCGCACGGTGACGGTGGAGGGGAAGGACGGGGCGGGCGCGGTGGGGGCCATGGGCGGTCTCCTGCTCAGAAGTGTGATCGGCACCACTGTGGCTGATACTCAGTCTCACGTCAAGGGATTGAGTCTCATTGCGGGAGTGCTCCTGCGGGGCAGGCGCTGCGTGCCGGGCGTGCTCGGGGGTCCCCGCGCCGGATACGCTGACGGGGATGATCGACGTGCTGCCCCCCGAGACCGAGCGCCTCGCGTTCCGCCGCTTCGACGCCGCGGACGTGGAGCGGATGCACTCCTACCAGAGCCGTGAGGACTACGCGCAGTACGCGTGGCGCGGCCCGCGGACGCGGGAGGACTGCGAGCGCGCCGTCGCCGAGAACAGCGGCCTGCGCCCGTGGGGCCGGGACGGCGACCACGTCCGCTTCGCCGTCTGCGAGCACGGCTCGCGGGACCTCGTGGGCGAGATCGTCATGACCCTCGTGGACGCCGCGGCCACCCAGGTGGAGATCGGCTGGGTGGTCCACCCCGACCACACCGGCAAGGGCTACGCCTCGGAGGCCGCCCGTGCGGCGATCGAGTTCGCGTTCGCCGAGCTGGGGGCCCACCGGGTCCGCGCGAGCCTGGACGCCCTCAACGTCAGCTCCGCCAAGGTCTGCGAGCGCCTCGGCATGCGGCTCGAGGCCACCCTGCGCGAGAGCCACCACCAGCTGGGCGCGTGGCGCGACGAGCTGGTCTACGCGATCCTCGCCGACGAGCTCTGAGCCGCCCCTCAGGCCAGGGCCTCCCGCACGGAGGCCACGATCTCCTCGGTGCCCGCACCCGGGTCCAGGACGGTGACGACGACGGCGGGTCGCGGCGGGGCCGCCGCGGGCGCACCGGCCGGCGGCGCGGCGTCGTCGAACCCCGCGACGAGCGTGCGGGCGAGCCGCTCGGTCTGCGCCGCCAGCTCGGCGGACGGATCCGTCCCGGGGGCGCGCAGCCAGCCGCGCAGGTAGGCGTTGTGCACGGCGACGGCGGCGGCGGACAGCGCCGTGGCGAGCGTGTCGCGGGCCGGGGAGTCGGGGAGAGCGGTGCGGAGCCAGCGCCGGAAGACGCGCTCGTAGCGGTGGGACGTGATGAGCTCCCGGTCCCGCAGCTGCGGGACCTGCCGGAGCAGGGCGTGCCGGGCCAGGGTGCGCTCGCGGTGGTCCACGTGGTGGCGGAAGACCAGCAGCACGCCCTCCCGCAGCGCCACGGCGGGGTCGGCGCCGGGCCGGTCCAGCAGCCGCTCGAGCCGCTCCAGGTTCGCGGCGTGGTCCGCGAAGACGATGTCCTCCTTGGACCCGTACTTGCGGAAGAACGTCGCCCGGCTGATCCCGGCGGCCTGCGCCAGCTGGTCCACGGTCGTGGCGTCCCAGCCCCGCTCCGCCAGCAGGCGGATGGAGTCGGTGACGACGTCCGGCGACGTGCCGGGGGTCTCGGTCATGGTTCCTCCTCGCCCTCGGGCGCTCAGCCCTCGAACGGGAGGACGGGCAGGCCGGGCACGTCGACCCGGACGGCGAACAGGGACCCGGCGGCCGGGTCCTCGTCGGCGTCGAGGTTCTCCCGGGACGTCGTGACGTAGAGGGTCCGCAGGTCGTCGCCCCCCAGGCAGCACGCCGTGGTCTGGCGGGCACCGACCTCGACGACGGTGTCGAGCTCGCCGTCGGCCGTGTAGCGGTGCACCTGGCCGGCACCGTGCAGCGCGACCCACACCGCCCCCTCGGAGTCCACGGTGAGCCCGTCGGGGTGGACGTCGCCCTCCTCGAGCCGAGGGACCACGAAGGTGCGCCGGTTCACCAGCCCCCCGGCCTCGGTCCAGTCGAACACGTCGACCTTCCCGGTGGGGGTGTCGTTGTAGTAGGCGCGGGTGCCGTCCGGGGACCAGGCGATCCCGTTCGAGACGGTGACCCCCTCCAGGACGGCCTCCCACGTGAGGTCGGGGTGCACCCGGTAGAGCGTGGCCGCGCCCGCCGACTGGTCGTAGGCCATGGACCCCACCCAGAAGCAGCCGTCCGGGGCGGTGCCGCCCTCGTTCATGCGGATCCCCGGGTCCTCCCACAGCAGCTCGGCCGGGTGCACGGCGCCGTCCGGGTCCTCCAGGGCGATGCCCTTCTCCACGGCCAGGACCGCCCCGCCGGTGGCGCGGGGGCGCACGCAGGCCACGACGTCGTCGACGTGCCTGCGCAGCACCTGGCCGTCCTCGCCGAGGGACAGGACGTCCCCGGCGAGCATGTCGACCCAGCGCAGCCCGCCCCACGACGCGGACCAGCACGGCCCCTCGGCGTGGTGGGCGACGGAGTCGGTGATCCGCTCGGCACTCAGCCGTCGCACGGCCACCTCAGGCCTCCCGCTCCCGGATCCGGGGCAGCACGGTGGTGGGGATCCGGTCCCGGTCGTAGGTGATCTCGGTGAAGCCGTGGGGGGCGGGCACGCCGTCCTTGTCCAGGTTGACGAACACGATCTTGTCGATGCTGAGGATGAGGTCGCGGGTGATCATGTTCCGCACCTGCGCCCGCATGGTCAGGGAGGTGCGGCCGAAGTGCGTGGCCGTCAGCCCCATCTCGATGATGTCGCCCTGCTCGGCCGAGCTGACGAAGTTGATCTCCGACATGTACTTGGTCACCGCGCGCTGGTTGCCGAGCTGCACGATCGCGTAGATCGCGGCCTCCTCGTCGATCCAGCGGAGCAGGCTCCCGCCGAACAGGGTGCCGTTGGCGTTGAGGTCCTCGGGCTTGACCCACTTGCGGGTGCGGAAGGTGATGTCGTTGGGCTCCATGGCCCCACGATAGCGAGCCGGAGCCGCCGCGGGGCGGCCGACCCGCGCGCTCAGAGCTCGACGACGCCGCGCGCCACCGGGCGCACGTGCCCGCCGACCCAGACGACGTCCCCCTCGCGGCGCACCGCGACCCTGCCGGTGCGCCCGATCGCGGTGCCCTGGGCCGCGACGTAGGCGTCCGGGGCCCAGCCGTTGTCGGTGAGCCACCGCCCGAGGCCCGCGTTGAGGCTGCCGGTGACGGGGTCCTCCACGATCCAGTCGCCGACGAACGCCCGGACCTCCACGGCGCACTCCGCGCCGTCGGGGTGGGCGCCGACGACGCCGAGCTTGAGCCCGTCCATGGCCTGCCAGTCGGGGCGGATCCCCAGCACGGTCGCGGCGTCGGCCACGCGCGCCCCGATCCAGCCGGGGCCGTTGTCCAGCCAGGAGACGTCCAGCAGCGCGGCGGGTTCCAGGCGCAGGGAGCGGGCGACGCGCTCCACCAGGTGCGGCTCCGCGACCGGCTCGTAGCGCAGCAGGGGCGGGGCGGCGAACGCCAGCTGCTCGCCGCGGCGCCGCACCGTGACCAGGCCGGCGGCGCACTCCTGGACGACGTCCTCCCCTGCGGGCCGCCCGCCCAGGGCGAGCCACGCCGAGGCGGTGCCCAGCGTGGGGTGCCCGGCGAACGGCAGCTCCCCGCCGGGCGTGAAGATCCGCACCCGGTAGTCGGCGCCGGGGTCGGCGGGCTCGAGCAGGAAGGTGGTCTCGGAGAGGTTGGTCCAGCGCGCGAAGCGCGCCATCGTCTCCTCGTCGAGGCCGTCGGCGCCGTGCACGACGGCGAGCGGGTTGCCGCCCAGCGGCTCCGCCGAGAAGACGTCGACCCAGCTGATCTCGTGGCGGGTCACGGCTCAGAGCACCGGCCCGTGCGGCGCGCGGCGGGGCGAGGGCCGCGGCTCGGACCGGCGGCCCTGGCGCACGGGCGCCGCGCCGCGGGCCACGGCCCGGTCCCGGCGCAGCTTGCGCAGGACCATGCCGACCAGGGCGGAGCCGACGGTGCTCAGGACCAGGGGCAGCACGGCGCTGCGCTGCCTGCTGTTGTCGTACATGACCGGGCCTCCTGCCGGAAGGCGACGCGGGGCGTCGCCGGGGGTGGTGCTCGGCATCCTACGCACGGGGGCGGGGCTCCGGCCACACCCCGGAGCTGCCGCGGCGGTGGCTGCCCACCAGGTGGGTGTCGACGATGCCCACCGCCTCCATGAGCGCGTACATCGTGGTGGGCCCCACGAAGCGGAAGCCCCGGGCCCGCAGGGCCTTGGCCAGCGCCTCCGACTCCGGACTGCGGGTGGGGATCTCGGCGAGCGCGCGCGGGCTCGGCGTGCCGGCCGGGCGGTGGGACCACACGAGCTCCACGAGCCCGCCGTCCGCCCGCAGCGCCACAGTGGCACGGGCGTTGCCGACGGCGGCCTCGATCTTCCCGCGGTGGCGGACGATCCCGGGGTCGCCCAGCAGCCGCTCCACGTCCTGGGCGCCGAAGCCGGCGACGACGTCCGGGTCGAAGCCCGCGAAGGCCGCCCGGAACGCGGGGCGCTTGCGCAGGATCGTGGCCCAGGACAGCCCGGCCTGGAAGCCCTCGAGGCAGATCCGCTCGTAGAGGCCGCGCTCGTCGCGCACGGGCAGTCCCCACTCGGTGTCGTAGTAGACGCGCAGCAGGGGGTCCGACGCCGCCCAGGCGGGGCGGGCGAGCCCGTCCTCGTCGACGACGAGGCCGTGGTCGGGGCCGTGGTCGGGGCCGGGTCCGGGATCGGGGTCGGGGCTGAGGCTGGGGGCGTCGACGGGTGCGGGGTCCATGCCGAGCATGGAACCACACCGGCCCGGGCCCGTGCACGACGCCCCGCGGACGCAGCGCCCGTACCCCGGGGGGTATAGCATGGTCGTCATGCACACCTCGAACGGCGCGGTCGACCGCCGCCACCTGCAGCGGCGGGTCGTCCGCGTCCTGGCCCTCGGACAGGTCCTCGGGGGCCTGGGCGTGGGCGCCAGCCTGGCGCTGGGCGCCCTGCTCGTCACCGACGTCTCCGGCTCCTCGGCGTGGTCCGGCATGGCGGCCACCATGAACACCCTGGGCGCCGCCCTCCTGGCGGTCCCCCTGGCCCGGCTGGCGCAGGCCCGGGGCCGCCGGATCTCCCTGAGCACGGGCGCGCTGACCGCGATGGCCGGCGCGGCCGTCACGATCGGCGCGGCGGTCCTGGGCAGCTTCCCGCTGCTGCTCCTCGGGCTGGCCCTGCTCGGCGCCGGCTCCGCCCTGAACCTGCAGTCCCGCTTCGCCGCGACCGACCTGGCGCAGGACGACACCCGTGCCCGGGACCTGTCCCTCGTGGTCTGGTCCACCACGATCGGGGCGGTGCTGGGACCCAACCTGTTCGAGCCCGGCGAGGTGATCGGCCGGGCGCTGGGCCTGCCCGAGCTCACCGGCGGGTTCGTCATCGCCTTCGTGGCCCAGGCCGTGGGCGCCCTCGTCTACCTCACGGCGCTGCGGTCCGATCCCCTGCTCCTGGCCGTGGCCGACGGCGAGTCGGCGGGCCGTGGCAGGCCCTCGCCCGCCGGCGGCCTGGCCGTGCTGCGCGGGTCCTCGCGCGCCCGGCGCGCGGTGCTCACCGTGGCGCTCAGCCACGCCGTGATGGTCGCCCTGATGTCCATGACCCCGGTGCACCTGACCGACCACGGGGCGTCGCTGAGCATCGTGGGCCTGACCATCAGCCTGCACGTGGCCGGGATGTACGCGGTCGCGCCGGTCTTCGGGTGGCTCGCCGACCGGGCCGGGCGCCGGGCCACGATCCTCCTGGGCCAGGCGATGCTCGCGGCCTCCCTGGTGCTGTCCTGGCTCGGCTCGTCCTCCCACGCGCTGGTGACCGTGAGCCTGGTGCTGCTCGGGCTCGGCTGGTCGGCGTCCACCGTGGCCGGCTCGGCGCTCGTGGCCGAGGCCGTCGCCCCGCCCGAGCGGCCGAAGCTGCAGGGCGTCTCGGACCTGTTCATGAATCTCGCCGGGGCCATCGGCGGCGCGCTGGCGGGGCCCGTGCTGGCGCTGGTCGGCTTCGACGGGCTCAGCGCCGCGCTGCTGGTCCTCGTGGCGGTCGTGGTGCTCTCACACCGGGGCGGGGGCCAGGGGGATGCGCGCGCTGACGCGCCAGCCGCCGCCCGCGGGGCCGGCCGCTAGCTCCCCGCCCAGCAGCTGGACCCGCTCGCGCAGCCCGAGCAGGCCGAACCCGGAGGCCGGCAGGCCCGCGCCGGGCCCGGCGTCGTTGCTCACCTCGACCCGCACGTCCGCGTCGTCCACGCGCACGGCCAGGGCGCAGGACGTCGCGGCGGGCGCGTGCTTCATGACGTTGGTGGCCGCCTCCCGCAGCACGCGCTGGACGGTGGGGCGCACCCCCTCGGGGATCCGGCCGAGCTCGCCCTCCACGTGCGTGCTCACCGGCAGCCCGACCTCCCGCAGCCGGCGGGCCACCTCCTCGAGGTCCCGGCCCGTGTCGGCGGCCGCGGGCCCGCTCTCCTCCCCCGCCACGTCGGGGTCCCCGTCCGTGCGCATCACGTGCAGGAGCCGCCGCAGGTCCCGCAGGGCGCGGCGCGAGGAGTCGCCCACCACGCCGAGGGTCTCGCGCATCACCGCCGGGTCCGGCGAGTACGCCCCGGAGCGGGCCTGCATGGCGATCACGGTGAGGTCGTGGGCGATGATGTCGTGCAGCTCCCGGGCCAGCTCCAGGCGCTGGCGCTCCAGCGCCCGCTCCGTGCGCTCCCGCTCGGCGGCCAGCGCGGCGCGGTCCAGCGCACGCTGGGCGCTCAGCGAGCGCAGCACGAGCCCGGGCAGCGTGACCACGAGCGTGACGGGGACATAGCTCCACAGGAACTGCGGGCCCACCACGGAGACGTCCACGGCCCACGCGACCTGCCAGGCGAGGAACACGGCGAGCGCGGCGAGGAAGCCGGGGAGGGCCGCGGCGTAGGCCGTGAAGGCGAGCACGAGCGGCACCACGACCATGTAGCTGCCGGGGTTCTCCAGCGGGTAGACCAGTGCCAGCAGCACGGCCAGGGGCAGGACCGTCCAGGTGGGGCGCACGGCGAGGACCACCATGAGGAGCAGGTCCACGGCGAGCAGCAGCAGCTCGAACGGCCGGTCCCCGAAGCCCATCCCGCCGCTGGCGAGCACCGTGCGGACCGCGTCCAGGTCGTTGACCACGACGAAGAGCAGCAGCCCCGCACGGATCCACCGGTGCAGCGGGCGGGAGCGGGCGAAGCCGGGCGGGAACAGCGCGGCCGGGCGGCGGGTGCGTGCTGTCCGTGGCATGCCGTCCTTCCCGGCCGGGGCCCCGCGCCGACCGGTCCTCCGAGGATGGTAGCGGCGGCGGGCGGCCCGGGCCGGGCCACCCGCCGGGGCGGACGGGGTGCGGGTCAGGACCACCGCGGGATCAGCACCACCGCAGGAACAGGAAGCCGCACCACTTGCTGTGGTAGGAGTCCTGCCGGTCCTCGACCGGCGCGGCCGTGGCGACGGCGCTGCCGCCGAGGGTCAGGGCGGCGGCGAGGAGCAGGGACGTGAGGACGGCGGGACGCTGTCGCATGGGTGGGTCCTTCCGGCGGGGGGGGGG
>NZ_BMEQ01000005.1:0-215062 GCF_014636775.1 Kocuria dechangensis | reverse complement strand
GGGGGGGATCGCGGGGCGCGCGGCGCGTGCTCGCCGTCCCATTGTCGCGGCCCGCACCGCGGCCGGGATCATCCGGAAGGACGAGTCGGGGTCCTCCGGAAGGACGGGTCCGGCGGCGCGGCCCGTGCCGCCGCGCCTCCGGACGGACCGCTCCGCCTATCGTGGTCCCATGAGTCAGCACCCCCCGGCCGCTCGCCCCGCCAAGATCCTCATCGTCGACGACCAGCGGCTCATGCTGGGCGCCCTGCGCGTGTTCATCGACGCGGAGGACGACCTCGAGGTCGTCGGCGAGGCCCAGGACGGGAAGGTCGCGGTGGCCCAGTGCCGGGCGCTGCGCCCGGACCTCGTGGTGATGGACCTGCAGATGCCGGTGCTCAACGGCGTCGAGGCCACCCGTGCCATCATCCGGGAGTTCCCCGAGACCAGGGTCCTCGCCGTCACCGCGTTCCACTCGGAGGACTGGGTGATCCCGGCGCTGAAGGCCGGGGCCGGCGGCTACGTGGTCAAGGACTCCGAGCCGCACGAGATCGTGGGCGCCATCCGCGCCGTCCTCGCCGGGGAGTCGGCCCTGTCCCGTCAGGTCGCCGCCACGCTCATCCGCAGCGTGGTCACCGAGCCGGACCGGCCGGGCCCCCTCCCGTCCGCCGCGGCGGAGCTGGCCGGGACGCTCTCCGAGCGGGAGCTGACGGTCGTGGGGCTGCTGTGCGAGGGGCACAGCAACCGGGAGATCGCGGCACGGCTGCACCTGTCCGAGCCCACCGTGAAGTCCCACCTGCGCAACATCCTCACGAAGATGGAGGTCCGCGACCGGGTGCAGGTCGTGATCAAGGCCTACCGGACGGGGCTCGTCACGCTCCCCGTGCCCTGAGGCCGGTTCCCGGCCCGGGCGGCAGGGTCACGACCGCGGTCGGCACGAGTTCGGCGGGGGGACGGTGGGCGACCACCAGGACGGCGCGGTGCCGTGCCCACTCTGCGAGCTCCGCGCACAGCTCGGCGGTCGACGCGAGGTCCAGCCCGTTGAACGGCTCGTCCAGGACGACGACGGCGAAGGCGCCGCACGTGCACACGATGGTCCACAGCTTGCGCCGGTTGCCGGTCGAGAGCCTCTCGGCGGGCTCGTCCAGCCACGGGCCCAGGCCGTGGCGCACGGCCCGGCGCAGGCCCTCGGCGGGATCCGCCCCGGCCCACCCGCTGGCGAACACGATGTGGTCGTGCGCCGTCAGGGTCGGGTAGAGCGCGGGCTCCGTCCGGCAGATGCGGCGGACCCGGGGCGCCCGAGGGGAGCGCGCGTCCACCCCGGCGAGCTGGACGGTTCCGCCCAGTGGGCGGAGGTGGCCGCTGAGCGTCTCGACGAGGGTGGACTTGCCGGACCCGTTGGGGCCCTGCAGCAGGTACAGGCCCGGCCCGTCGACGCGCAGGGAGAGGCCGTGGTGGACCGGCCGGGCGGCGTCGTAGCCGGTGCTGAGGCGCTCGACGTCGATCAGCGGCGGGTCAGGGCGCGGTGCAGGCATGCCAGGGCACCTCCGGCGAGGACCAGGGCGGACAGGGGCGCCCACCACGCGGCGGTGGCCGGGAGGGACATCGGGAGGACCACCGGCACGGCGGCCAGGGCCACGGTGAGCAGCGCCGTGAGCGGGCTCTCCCCGCCCGTGCCCTCCGCCGTGCGGGGCGGGGGCAGCAGGTGCTCGGCGATCGTGGCCGCCCACACCCCGCTGAGGACCACGAGCGCCGGGACGGCGGACGCGGTGCCGGTCACCGTGCCGGCGGCGACGGCGACCAGGACGGCCACGGGCAGCACCGGCGCGCTCAGCGCGGCGGCGTGCCCCAGGGCCACCGACGCGGCCGGTGCCCCGGACTCCACGGCGGTGCGCAGCTGCCGGCCGTAGCGGAGGAACCCGATGTCGGCGCCGACGAGCTCCGCGAGGGCCAGCCCCACCGCCAGCGCGACGAAGCCCGTGGCCGGTCCCGCGGAGGCGTTCCACACCTCCTCCGGCACCGCCGGCCGGGCCGGCAGGACCAGCGGGGCCGGGAGCGGCGGCCCGGCTGCGCCCGCGCTCACCGCGGCGGCCGTGACGGCGGTCGCCGCGAGGACGACGCGCTGCTGGGCCCGCAGCCGCCATCCGCCGGCCCGCTGGGCGCTCAGCACCCGGGCGAACCGCAGAGCCGCCGGCCCCTGCAGCCGGACCCGGCGGACGCCCGCCGGGCGGGACGGAGGGCTCCAGGGGCGGCTCCCGAGGGCCCGCCACCCGGCGACGGCGCCCGCCGCCCCGGCCAGTGCCAGGACGACTGCCGCGACCGCCGGTCCCGGCGTCCCGGGGAGCTCTTCGGCCCCCAGTGCCCCGGCGGAGCCCAGCAGCCCCTCAGAGCCCAGCGCCCGGGTGGAGCCCAGCACGTCCTCGAGCAGGCGGACGGCGGCGAAGGCCGCCCCGCCCGTCAGGAGCGCCACCGCCGCGGCCACGGCCGGGAGGCGGCGCCGAGCGCGCTCGGGGTGGGCCGCGGCCCACAGGGCGGCGGCTGCGGTGCACGTCCCGACGGCCACGGGCAGGACGAGCACGCCCACGGCCGCGGCCGCCCCCGTCCCGCCCCCGGAGCCGAGGAGCACGCCGAGCCCGGCGAGCCACCACGACGCCGTGGCGGCGGTGAGCCGCGGGAGCACGTGGACCATGAAGACCGCCGTGGGCGGGACGTCGAGCGCCCGGAAGAAGTCGCGCTGCGGGTGGCCGCTCACGGTGCTCCGGAAGCGGCCGAGGGTCTCGGCCGCGAGCAGCCCAGCACCGGCGCAGGCGCACAGCAGCACGAAGAGCTCCGCCGAGGGAAGACCCGGGGCCAGCGTTCCCAGGACCCTCGCGGCGAGCAGTCCCGCCGCGAACGCCGACAGCGCGCCGGCGGCGCCGGCGGCCAGGACGATCCGGCGGGCCGCGGTCACCGACAGGGAGGTCCCGAGCGCGGTGAGCAGGTCCGCGATCCGCAGGTCGGCGAGCAGCCGGGTCCGCCGCCACCGGCCGGGCGCGGAGGGGCCGCCGGCCGCGCTCCGGCCGTGGACCGCCGCGCCGGTCACGACAGCCGGCTGCGCCCCGCGGTCCCGCGGCGGCGCAGGTCGAGGGCGTTGAAGAGGACCACGATCCCGGTGGCGAGGGAGACCAGGACACCCACGGCGCACAGCACCGTCACGGGGAAGCCGCCCAGCCGGTCGTTCAGGAAGGTGGCCTGGACGAGCCCGGCCAGGAGCAGCACCAGGGCCGGCACGAGCGAGCTGGGCCGGGACAGCGGGGTCAGCAGCGTCACCAGGGGCACGACGACGCCGAGCAGCGCCAGGGCTGCCACGAAGACCGCCCACAGTCCCGGCGGCACGGGCCCGGCCCCCTGCTCGCGCAGCAGGACGGCGGTGAGCGCGGCGGCGGAGAGGACGGTGACGACACCGAGCCCGACGCGGACGTGGTTCTGGCTGAGGGTGAAGGGGAACACGGTGCGACTCCTCGGGACGGGGGATCGGCAGGGCGGTGGGGGCGGGCTCAGACCACGGTCACCAGGACCGCGACGACCACAACCACGGCGGGGACGAGGAGGCCTCTGCCGCGCGGCCGGCGGGCCCACTGCCGCCGGTAGAGCAGGGCGGCCACGAGGGCGAAGGCGACGACGAGCGCGACCTCGGCGGGACCCCGGGCGAGGTGCCCGCTCCACAGTGCGTACAGCTGCGACAGGACGGTGAGCCCGCCGGCGACCAGCGTGCAGAGGCCGATCCGCTGCCGGACGCCGAGGGCCAGGCCCTCGGGCACCAGCTTCCGGTCGAGGACGCCCGCGAGCCACAGGTAGAGCGCCAGCACCACCGCGAAGACCAGGACGCCCAGGAGGACCGCGACGTTCACGGCCAGGCCGACCAGGGCCGGGTCGAGCTCAGCGGTCTCCGCGGCGAGCGTCCCGACGGCCTGCTCGCGCATCTGCACGCTGGTCGTGGGCAGCCGGCACAGCAGCAGGCCGAGGCCCAGCGCGTAGACGGTGCGCCGCACGAGGGGCGTGGTCGCCGGGTCCGTGCCCGCCGCCCCGGGGGCGGGGTGCGCGGGGTGGGCGGGGACGCCGCGGAGGGACATGGCGTGGTCCTTTCGGTGGGCGGGGCGTGCGGCGAGCCGGTGGGCGCGGCGTGCCGCAAGCCGCTCAGGCACGGGCGATGAGGGCCGCCTCGAGGCCGGCTGCGACGAGCAGGAGCACGACCGCGGCGGCGAAGAGGCAGAGCGAGGCGGGCAGCGCGGCGAGGTAGCGGCGCACCGGGGCTCCGCCGGATCCGGACCGCCGGGCACGCAGGGCCGCGCTCACGGGGAGGAGCCCGGCCGCGGCGGCGGCGAGGCAGCCGAGCAGCTCCGGTCCGGCGTACCAGCCGGCGGAGCCGAGCACGGCGCCCGCCCCGACGGTGAGGACGCCGACCTTCGCGGTGGCCCCGACGTAGGCGGACAGCACCGCCAGGGATACCCCGGAGCTCAGCCCGCCCGTCAGCACGCCGCTGTACAGCAGGGCGGCCGCCCCGAGGTTGCGGGCGAGGATGGTCCCGAGGGTCCACCGCACGCCGTCGGCGGAGGCCCCGGGCGGGGCCGCCGGCGCCTCGGAGACGCTCGACCAGCCGACCAGGAGACCCGCCACGAACACCGCGGCGGCCGTCGCCCCGGCCCATCGGAGGGCGGGCGGGAGCCGGGCGGCGGCGGGTGTCCACGCCGGGGCGGACACGGTGCGCACGACGGGCCTCCGGCGCGGTCGGTCGGAGGGCCGGTCAGGCGATCGCCATCTTGGTGCCCTTGCGCAGGACGTACCAGCGCACGGTCGCGACGAAGGCGCTGCCGACGCCGAAGCCGAAGGTCGCGCCCACCAGGGTCAGGGCGAGCCCGCCGACCTGGACGGCGGTGACGATCTGGGAGGCGGCGGCGGTGGAGATGCCGAGCGAGCCGGCGACCCAGGCGACGGCGAAGCCGCCGAGCAGCAGGCCCAGGACGGCGACGCAGGCGGCGACGGGGACCGCGGCCCGGACGGCCCGGGGGCCGGCGGGGGTGGTCGCGGAGGGGACGGCGGGGGTGGTGAGGGTGTGCATGACGCGCTCCTGGCTCCTGATGAGGACTTCCTGGTCCGCCGGCCGGTGGGGTCCGGCGCGGCGGTGATCAGAAAGCTACGGGAGCGGGAGCGCCCGGACATCCTCCGGAGGGATGTCCGGGGACCGTCCTCCGGGTGCCGCCCGGGCTGTGGAGGACGGCCCCCGGCCGGCTACTGGAGCACCGGGAGCTGGAGGGGGTACCGGTAGACCTCGCCCCGGTTGGCGCGCACCACGGCCAGGACGTGGCAGACGATCAGCAGCACCGCCGCCACGGCCCACAGGACGATCGCCACCGGGATCAGGATCACGGTGAACAGGCAGACCCAGGCGGCGACGTTGAGCAGCCACATGGACAGGTTGAAGTTGAACGACCCGGCCGAGGTGGCGCGCAGGAACGGGTTCCGGTCCTTGTAGACGAGCCACACCACGAGCGGGCCCACGAACCCGAGCCAGCCCACGGAGATCAGCGCGCCGACCAGCCCGGACAGGTGGGTGAGGACCGCGATCGTGCGGTCGTCGCCCTGGGCCCGGTACTGGGGCTGGGATGCGGCGGGAGGAAGGTAGGACATCGGGGTCTCCTGGTCGGGCGACGGGTGCCGGCGGGTCGCCGGGCGGGCGCCGGATCGGCGCGGTGCAGCCAGCGTATCGAGGCGGGGGGTCTGCCCGGTATGGGGGTTGACCGCACATTCGGGTGGCGCTCACCCGCCGGGCCCGCGCTGGTCTACGATTCTCGGCAGAGCACGAACGGCCCGCCCGCGGGCCCCCGAACCGAGGAGGAGCCGTGGGCCTGCACCTGCGCCCCAACGAGCACGCCTACCGCGCCATCGTGCTCGCCGGCCTGGCCGCGGTGAAGGCCTTCCGCGTCCCCCTGATCGCCTCGGGCGAGGAGCACCTGCCCGCCGGCCAGGTGGTGCGCCACGGGTACCGGCAGGTCCTGCCGGGCACGGGGGCGGTCGTGGCGGTGACCCACTTCGGCTACCTCGACTTCGTGTTCGCGCAGCTGGTGGTCTGGCGCCGGCTGCGGGCCCACTCGCGCTTCCTCATCACCCGCAAGCACACCGGCAGCGCCTTCGTCAGGGCGGTCTGCGAGCTGTGCGACCACGTCGTCGTCGACCGCGCCAACGGCGCCCCCGCGTACGCCGAGGCCCTCGCCAAGCTGCGCCGCGGGGAGTTCCTCGCGCTCTTCCCGGAGGGGGGCGTCAGCCGCAGCTTCACGGTGCGGACCCTGCGGACCGGGGCGGTCCGGATGGCCGCCGCGACCGGCGCGCCGATCATCCCCGTGGCGGTGTGGGGCGGCCACCGCATGCTCACGCGCGGGCGCGGCGGGATCCGGCTGCGGGACGTGTGGCGGACCCCCGTGCGCGTCCACGTGGGCGCCCTCCTGCACGTGGCGCCCGACGACGACGTCCTCGCCGCGGCGGAACGGCTGCGCGCCGAGCTGCAGGCCGGGATCGAGCAGTGCATCGAGACCTACTCCGAGACCCCCGAGCCGGGCGCGTGGTGGATGCCGGCGCACCTGGGCGGCGGGGCGATCACGGTCGAGGAGCAGCGGGCGTGGGACGACCGCGAGCGGGAGTCGTACCGGACCACCGGCTGAGCCGCCGGGTCCTCAGTCCTGCCCGGCCAGGGCCTGCGCCCTGAGCACGAGCTCGAGCTCGAACCGGGCCTGCGGGTCGTTGAGCTCCTCCCCGAAGACCTCCCGCAGCTGGTTCACCCGGTAGCCCACCGTCTGCTCGTGGACGTCCAGCTCGGCGGCCATCGCGGCGCGCTGCCCGTGGTGCTTGAGCCAGGACAGCAGGGTGGCCCGCAGCCGCGACCGGGGCCCGGGCCGCAGGGCCTCCAGCGGCGCGAGCCGGCGCGCCGCCAGGTCCTCCAGCACCGTGTGCTCGGCGAGCAGCAGCAGGTCCGCGAGGTGCTCCGCGACCCACAGCGGGCCCTGGGCGTCCGTCCCGCCGCGGAGGTCCTCCTCCCGCAGCAGGTCCCGGGCCATGACCGCGAGCCGGAGGGAGTCGGGGGCGGCGTACCAGGGGCGGGCCGGGCCGATCACGGCCGCCCGCCCGGCGAGCCGGCGGGCGAGCGCCTCGCGCGCCGACGGGGAGGAGGGCTCGGGCAGGACCGCCACGGTGTCCCCCGGCCGCAGGGTCAGCAGCGCCTGCTCGCCCAGCCTGGACCGCAGCCCCTCCCGGCGCGCGCTCGGCAGGGTCACCACCACCACCCGCTCCGGCAGGACCCAGCCCGCGGCCGCCGCCGCGGCCCGCATCGCCTCCTCGTCCCCGTGCCCCCGGATGAGCATGTCCGCGACCGTGTCCCGCAGCCGGTCCCGGTCCCCCGCCCGCTCCGACTGCTCCGCCGCGTAGCCCTCCGCGCTGGCCGCGGAGAGCTCCTCGATGTAGGCGAGCACCGACTCCCCCAGCGCGATGAGGACCCTGGCGTCGAAGCCCGCGCCCATGGCCACCTCGGACAGGGAGCGCAGGGTGGTGCGGGCGCCCGAGCGGTAGGCGGCGAGCAGGGAGTCCATCGTCCGGCCCTCCCTCAGCTCGCCCCGCCCGAGCCGGACGTAGACCCCCCGGTCGTCGGGGGTCAGGGCGGGCCTGCGGGTGCCCGGCAGCTGCAGGAACCGTGTGAGGGCCACGTCCACGCCGCGCCGGATCGCCTCGCCGAACACCCCCTCCAGGGGCCGGGCGTACACGGGGACGTCGCGCCGGACGCCGTCGAGCAGCTCCTCGGTCACGTCCGGCAGGTGGGCCAGCAGGACCGGCGCCACGTCGGCGGGCAGGTCCGTCCAGGGATGGCGGTGGTCGACGTCCGGCATGATTCCCCGATTCATCTCTCGACAACAAGAACTGCACGCAAAGAGTACGTGCGAGTACGAGAATAGTTTGTCGGGATGAGTAAAACTGGCATCGTGCCTTCTTTTCGCCCGCTGTCCCGCATCGCCTCTGCGTTCACCACGCCGCTGACCCCCGCCGACTACCTGCGCCTCGTCAACCCGCTCTCCAGCGCCCGGCAGCTGCGCGCCGTCGTCACGGCCGTGCAGCCCGAGACCGCGGACTCCGTGACCATCCGCTTCCGCCCCGGCAAGGGCTGGAACCCGCACGAGGCCGGCCAGTGGGCGCGGATCGGCGTCGAGATCGACGGCGTGCGCCAGTGGCGCTCCTACTCCTTGAGCACCGGCGCCGGCCAGGACCCGGCCATCACGGTGACCGCCATGGGCACCGTCTCCACCGCCCTGGTCCGCGGCACCCGCGTGGGGGACGTGCTGTTCCTCGCCCCGCCCGAGGGCGACTTCGTGCTCCCCGAGCACCCCCGGCCTCTGCTCATGCTCACCGCCGGCAGCGGGCTCACCCCCGTCATGTCGATGATCCGCACCCTGGTCCCGCGCCGCGCGGACGCCGACGTGGTGCTCGTGCACTCGTCGCGCACCCCCGAGGAGGCCCTGTTCGCCGAGGAGCTGCTCGAGCTCGCGGACCAGTTCCCCGGCTTCCGCCTCGTGCAGTGGTTCACGGGCGAGCGCGGCCGCCGCCTCGACCTCACCACGACCTCCGACCTCGACGCCGCCTGCCCCGACTGGCGCGACCGCGCGTCCTACGCGTGCGGGCCCGTCGACTTCCTCGACGCCGCCGAGTCCCTGTGGAACCGGGAGGAGGGCGAGCTGCGGGTCGAGCGCTTCGCACCCGTCGTCGCCCCCGGTTCCGGCGGCGAGGGCGGACGGATCACCTTCGAGAAGACCGACAAGGAGGTCGAGGCCGACGGCTCCACGACCCTCCTCGACGCCGGCGAGAACGCCGGCGTGCTGATGAGCAGCGGGTGCCGCATGGGCATCTGCCACGCCTGCGTGACCCCCCTGCTCGCCGGCCAGGTCCGCGACACCCGCACCGGCGAGGTGCACGGCGAACCCGGCCACCTGATCCAGACCTGCGTGTCGACGGCCGCCGGGCCCGTGAGCCTCGACGTCTGACCACCCCCTGACCACCCCCGCTTCCCTGTCCCCGTTCCGAAGGAGCGCCCCATGACGATCGTCACCCCATTCCTGCTCGACTCCGGACAGCGCGCCGAGCCCGCCAAGCCGGCCGCCGCCGCCCACCTCACCGACGAACAGGTCGAGGAGCTGGGCCGGGAGCTCGACGCCATCCGCGCCTCTGTCATCGCCACGCGCGGGGCCAAGGACGCCGCCTACATCCGCCGCGTCATCGCCGTCCAGCGCTCCCTCGAGCTCGCCGGGCGCGCCACGCTGCTGTTCTCGAAGCGGAAGAGCGCGTGGGTCGCCGGGACCGGCATGCTCAGCGTCGCCAAGATCCTCGAGAACATGGAGATCGGCCACAACGTCCTGCATGGCCAGTGGGACTGGATGCGCGACCCCGACATCCACTCCACCACCTGGGAGTGGGACTTCGTGACCCCCTCCTCCGCCTGGCAGCACACCCACAACGACCTGCACCACACGTGGACCAACGTCATCGGCAAGGACCGCGACGTCGGGTACAACATCTTCCGCGTGGACGAGGCCCAGCCGTGGCAGTGGTGGAACATCGGCAACCCGCTTTACAACGCGATGCTCGCCCCCGTCTTCGAGTTCGGCATCGCCATCTACGACCTGGAGCTCGACCAGGTGCGGGAGGGCACCAAGCCGAAGTCCGAGCTGCGGAAGAACCTCAAGGCCCTGGGCAAGAAGTTCCTCAAGCAGGTCGCCAAGGACTACGTGGCCACCCCCACCGCCGCGGCGCTGACCGGCTCCGGCAAGCAGGCGCTCGCCGGGACCCTGACCGCCAACGCCGTCCGCAACGTCTGGGCGCACGCCGTGATCTTCTGCGGCCACTTCCCCGAGGGGGTCGACACCTTCACCGAGGAGCAGATCGAGGGCGAGACCCGCGGCGACTGGTACGTGCGGCAGATGATCGGCTCGGCCAACATCTCCGGGTCCAAGCTGATGCACCTGATGACGGGCAACCTGTCCTTCCAGATCGAGCACCACCTGTTCCCGGACCTGCCCTCGAACCGCTACGCCGAGGTCGCCGTGAAGGTGCGCGAGATCTGCGAGCGCTACGGCCTGCCCTACACCACCGGGCCGCTGCCCAAGCAGGTCGGCTCGTCCTGGGCGAAGATCTTCCGCCTGGCGCTGCCCTGATCCCAGGCCCCTTCCGCTCCCGGCCGCGCTGCGGCCGGGAGCGCATCCGGAACGGCCGCACACCTCGGGGGGTGCGGCCGTTCCGCGTGCGCACCGACCGCAGGACCGGCACCGGGACCGGTAGCCGGACCGACCGTGGCAGCGGCCGGGCTGCAGGCCGGACTGTCGGCCCGCGTTGGTAGGCTCGGGCCAACCGCACGAAAGGCAGACCATGAGCTCTCCCCAGCGCGTCCTCGTCACCGGTGCCACCGGGTACATCGGAGGGCGCCTGGCGCCCCGGCTGCTCGAGGCCGGCCACCTCGTGCGGGTCGCCGTCCGCAGCCCCGGCAAGCTGGACCACGTCCCGTGGCGGGACCGGGTGGAGATCGCGAAGACGGACCTCTCCGACCTCGACGGCATGACCGAGGCGTGCCGCGACGTGCACACCCTGTACTACCTCGTGCACTCCATGGGCAGCTCCCAGCAGTTCGAGGAGCAGGAGGCCGAGATGGCCCGCACCGTGGCGCTGGCCGCGGAGCGCGCCGGGGTCCGGCGCATCGTCTACCTCTCGGGGCTGCACCCGGAGGGCGTCGAGCTGTCCCAGCACATGCGCTCGCGCGTGCGCGTCGGCGAGATCCTGCTGGCCGGCGCCGTCCCGGCCGTCGTGTTCCAGGCCGGCGTGGTCATCGGCTCCGGCTCCGCGTCCTTCGAGATGATCCGCCACCTCGGCGACACCCTGCCGGTGATGCCCGCCCCGTCCTGGGTGAACAACAGCATCGAGCCGATCGCGGTCCGGGACGTCCTGCACTACCTCGTGCACGCCATGGACCTGCCGGAGGGGCTCAACCGCACCTTCGACATCGGCTCGCGGGACGTCATGACGTACGCGGACGCCATGCGCCGCTACGCCCAGGTGGCCGGACTGCGCCGTCGTCGCGTGTTCCACTTCCCCCTGCCGGCCCCGCGGCTGTCCGGGTTCTGGGTGGGGCTCGTGACGCCCATCCCGCTGGGCCTGGCCGTGCCGCTCGTGCAGTCCCTGCAGCACGACGCCGTCTCCGCCGAGCACGACATCGACGCCTACATCCCGCCGCCCGCCGAGGGGCTGACGGGCTACCGCCGCGCCGTCGCGCTCGCGCTGAAGAAGATCGAGGACAACAGCGTGGAGACGACGTGGGACTACCGTCCCGGCGCCACCTCCGCCGCCGATCCCCTCCCCTCGGACCCGGACTGGGCGGGGCGCACCGTCTTCGTCGACGAGCGCAGCCGGACGGGCGAGGCGGAGCCCGAGAAGGTCTGGAAGGTCATCGAGTCCATCGGCGGGCGCAACGGCTGGTACTCCCTGCCCCTGGCCTGGCGGGTCCGCGGCGCCATGGACAAGCTCGTGGGCGGGGCGGGCCTGAACCGCGGCCGCCGCGACCACACCGACCTGCAGGTCGGTGAGTACGTCGACTGGTGGCGCGTCGAGGCCATGGAGGAGGGCCACCGGCTGCTCCTGCACGCCGAGATGAAGGCCCCGGGCCGGGCCTGGCTCGAGCTGTCCGTGGAGCCCGAGGGCGACGGCAGCCGCTACAAGCAGCGGGCCATCTTCTTCCCGAGGGGCCTGCCCGGGCGGCTCTACTGGTGGGGCGTGTGGCCCTTCCACGGCTTCATCTTCCCGTCCATGGCCCGCAACATCCTCTCCCGGGCGGCCGCGCTGGACACGACCGAGGAGGGCGCCGCGTCGCGGCCCTGATCGGCCGGGACCTCGATCAGGCCGGGCCTGCGGCGACCGGGCGCGGGCCGGGGCGTCCCCACTCGCTCCAGGAGCCGTCGTAGACCGCCACGTCCTCCCGCCCGGCGAGGTGGGCGCCCAGGGCGAGCACGCACGCGGTGAGCCCCGAGCCGCACGTCGTGACGATCCGGTCCCCCTCGGGGACCGCCGCCGCGAAGCGGGCCCGCAGCTCGGGCAGGGGCAGCAGGTGCCCGTCCGCGGTCTGCAGCTCCGTGTGGGGCAGGCTGACCGCGCCGGGCATGTGCCCGGGGCGCAGGCCCGGGCGCGGCTCGGGCTCCGTGCCGGCGAACCGGCCGGCGGAGCGGGCGTCCAGGACGGTCGCGTCCGGAGCCGCCAGGGCGCGCGCGACGTCGTCCGCCGTCACGAAGAACTCCTCCCGCGGGACGAGCTCCACGTCGCCGGGCTCGGCGGGGGCCGGCGCGTGCGGGCCGGTCGGCCGGTCCTCGGCGGCCCAGGCGGGCAGGCCGCCGTCGAGCACCGCGACCCGCTCGAAGCCCGCGGCGCGCAGCATCCACCACACGCGCGCCGCGGCGAAGAGGCCCTTGCCGTCGTAGGCCACGACGGTGCTGCCGCGCCGGATGCCCAGGGCCCGGGCGGCCGCCGTCAGCTGCTCCGCCGGGGGCAGGGTGTGCGGCAGGCCCGAGGACGGGTCGGAGAATGGTCCGTCCAGGTCCAGCAGCAGGGCGCCCGGGATCGCCTCGTCGGCGCGGTTCAGCGTGGAGCTCGCGTCCACCAGCACCAGCCGGGGGTCGTCGAGGTGCTCGGCCAGCCAGGCCGTGCCCACCACCGGCCCGGGCAGCCCGAGCGGGGCGGTCGCGTCGTCGTCGTGCGGAAGGCTGTGCGTCATGCGCCCCAGGCTAGTGCGGACATGGCCCCGCCACGAGGGTCTGCCGTGAGCGCCTGCTACGCGGTGGCGGCCGCGAGCGCCCGCTCGAGGTCGGCGAGCTGGTCCTCGACGTCCTCGATGCCCACGGAGAGCCGCACGAGGTCGGCCGGCACGGCCAGCGGCGTGCCCTTCACCGAGGCGTGCGTCATCTCGGAGGGGTAGCAGACCAGGGACTCGACCCCGCCCAGGCTGACGGACAGCGAGTACAGCTCCGTGGACTCCGCGACCGTCCGCGCGGCGGCCTCGCCGCCGGCCAGCCGGAAGGAGACCATGCCGCCGAACCCGCGCATCTGGGCCGCGGCGAGCTCGTGGCCGGGGTGGCCGGGCAGGCCCGGGTAGAGCACGTGCGCGACCTCGGGGCGCTCGAGCAGCCACTCGGCGATCGTCTGCGCACTGGCCTGGTGCCGCTCCATGCGCAGGCTCAGGGTCTTGAGCCCGCGCGCCGCCAGATAGCTGTCCTGGGGGCCCGCCACGGCTCCGGCGGCGAACTGCTGGAAGCCCACGGCGTCGGTCAGCGGGGCGTCCCGCCACGCGGCGTCGCCCACGACCACGGCGCCGCCGAGGACGTCGGAGTGCCCGCCGATGTACTTGGTGGTGGAGTGCACCACGGCGTCCGCGCCGAGCGCGAGCGGGGTCTGCAGGTACGGGGAGGCGAAGGTGTTGTCGACGACGAGCAGCGCCCCGGCGTCGTGCGCGAACTGGGCCCAGGCGGCGACGTCGGCGATGCCGAGCAGCGGGTTGGACGGCGTCTCCAGCCACAGCACCCGGGTGGAGCCGGGCCGGACGGCCGCGGCCACGGCGTCGAGGTCGGTGATGTCCACCGGCGTGCTGCCGATCTCCCACGGCGCGAGCACCTTGGTGATCAGCCGGTTGGTGCCGCCGTAGCCGTCGGCGCCGAGCACGATGTGGTCCCCGGGCCGCAGCACCGCCCGGAGCAGGGCGTCCTCGGCGGCGATCCCGGAGGCGAAGGCGAAGCCCCGCCGCCCGCCCTCCAGCGCGGCGAGCTGCTGCTCGAAGCCGCTGCGGGTGGGGTTGGAGCCGCGGCTGTACTCGTGGCCCGCGCGCAGGACGTTGATCTCGTCCTGGGCGAAGGTCGAGGTCTGGTAGATCGGCGGGATGACGGCGCCGGTCAGCGGGTCGGGCTCCTGCCCGGCGTGGACGGCGGTGGTGGTGAAGCCCGGGGTGCGGGTCCCGGTGGTCGCGGACGCGGCGGCGGTGGTGGAGGCGGTGGTCATCGTGGGTCTCACTTCCCGGAGGTCTGGACGCGGTCGAGGGCCTGGCGGAGGTCCGCCACGAGGTCGTCGGGGGACTCGAGGCCGATCGAGAGCCGGATCGTGGTCTCGGCGATCCCGCCGGCGATCCGCTGCTCGGGGGTCAGCCGGCAGTGGGTCATGGCGGCGGGGTGGGCGACGAGGCTGCGGACGTCCCCGATGTTGGCGACCAGCTTGAACAGCCGGAGGCTGTCGATGAACGGGCCCACGGCGTCGTCGGGGGCGGCGAGGTCGAAGGAGAACACGGAGCCGATGCCGCGGGGGAAGTCCCGGGCGGCGATCCCCGCGCTGGGGTCCCCGTCCACGCCGGGGTGGTGGACGCGGGCGACGGCGGGGTGCCCGGCGAGGAACTCGGCCACGGCCAGGGCGGACGCGGTGTGCCGGGACACGCGCAGGTCGAGGGTCTCGGTGCCCTGCAGGATCTGGCTGGCGTTGAATGGGGACAGGGTCGTGCCGAGGTCGTGGACGTACTTGGCCCGGACCAGGTGCAGGTAGGGGCTGGCGCCGGCGCACTTGTCGACCAGGCTCTGCCCGCCCCAGCGGGCGCGTGCCGCAGTGAACTGCGGCCACTTCCCGGGCTGCGCGGCCCAGTCGAACGTCCCGCCGTCCACGACGGCCCCGGCGAGGGCGTTGCCGTGCCCGCCGAGGAACTTCGTGGCCGAGTGCACCACGACGTCCGCGCCCTTCTCCAGCGGCCGGTACAGCGCCGGCGAGGCGAGGGTGTTGTCCACCACGACGGGCACCCGGGCGGCCCGGGCGACCTCGGCGATGCCGGGCAGGTCCGGCAGGGTGGCCAGCGGGTTGCCGATGGACTCGAGCAGGAAGGCCCGGGTGTCCGGGCGCACGGCCGCGGCCCACGCCCCGGGCGCGGCGGGGTCCACGAAGTCGACCTCGATGCCGAAGTCGGCGAAGGAGTCGGTGAGCAGGTCCACGGTCCCGCCGTAGAGCTTCTCGGAGGCGACGAGGTGCTTGCCGGAGCCCTGGCCCAGCAGGGCCAGCAGGGCGACGGCGACGGCGGACTGGCCCGAGCCGGTGGCCACGGCGCCCACGCCGCCCTCGAGGTCGGCGATGCGCTGCTCGAGCACGGCGACCGTGGGGTTGCCGGTGCGGGTGTAGGTGAAGCCCGGGCGGGTCTGTGCGAACATCTGCTTCGCGGCCTCGTAGTCCGGGAACTCGAAGGCGGCCGACTGGTAGATCGGGACCGTCAGGGTGCGCTGGGTGAGGTCGTTCTCGGTGCCGGCGTGGATCTGCCGGGTCGAGAGGTCGTGGACGGTGACGGACATGGCGGTGCTCCTCGCGCTTGCTCTTACCCGCATCGGTCACCGGCTGCGCCACAGCCGGGATGCGGGCCGCTTCCTCATCCGAACCACCCATGAGCACGGGGTTGGTGCGTGGCCCAGTCGGAGCTTCGCGGCCACGTCTCGTGAAGCTGGGGCCACACTATGCGCATAGGCAGTGCCCGTTCCAGCCCCCGGCAATGTGACGACTGTGACGCGGGCCGTCGTCATGTGACGTCCCGCTGGGCGGGGCGGAGGCTCAGGCGCGGGTGTCGATGTCCTCGAAGATCAGGAACGTCTGGGTGTCCACGACGCCGGGCAGCTGCTGGATGTGCTCGAAGATGACCTGCCGCAGGTGCACGGTGTCCACGGCCCGCACCAGCAGCATGACGTCGAAGTTGCCGCCGACCAGGGCGATGTGGTGCACGGCCGGGATGGCCTGCAGCTGCTGGCACAGCTCCCGCCAGGTGTTCTGCCGGAGCTTGAGCGTCACGTAGGCGGAGGCCTGGAGGCCGGCCCGCACGGGGTCGACGACGGTGCTGAAGCGCTGGATGACGCCCTCCTCCCGGAGCCGGTTGATGCGGGCGTACGCATGGGCCCGAGAGACGTGCACGGCCGCGGCGATCGCGGTCACCGACTGCCGGGAGTCGCGGGAGAGCTCGGTGAGGATCTTCCGGTCGGTCTCGTCGAGCGGCACGGGGGTGGAGGGCACGGGAAGCTCCTGATGCGGTCGGGGACGGGGCACCGGACGAACCGGTGTGCTCCACGCCACACTAGAACATTTCGTCCATGCAGGACACGGTCCTGGATCCACAATTCTGCACTTTCGCGGATCTGTGGATACGAACCCGCTTCTCTTCCCATACTTGGGAGACAGAACCAGTTCCGTTGTCCCGTCTCCCCGCTCCGCACCCGGCTCGGGGACCGACCGAAGGGGAACCCCATGAGCCAGACCGTCGAGAACGTCGACGACCTCGACGACGCGGAGAACCCGATCCTGAAGGCCTCCCAGACCTTCGGGATCACCCCGGAGCAGTACATGCTCCCGGCCCGCGGCGAGATCCGCATGGTCGACCCGAACGGGTGCCTGCTGGCCCCCGAGGACCAGGGCACCGGCCCCGGCCACGAGTACCCCCTGCCGCCCCAGGACGTCCTGCTGGACGCCTACGAGAAGCTGGTGGTGGGCCGGCGCGTCAACGACCAGAACTCCGCCCTGGTGCGCCAGGGCCGCATGGCGGTCTACCCGTCCAGCCACGGCCAGGAGGCCTGCCAGGTGGCGGCCGCCCTGTGCCTGGAGGAGGGCGACTGGCTGTTCCCCACCTACCGGGACACCGTGGCCGTCATGACCAAGGGCGTGGACCCCATGGAGGTCATGGCGATCTTCCGCGGCGAGTGGCACAGCGGCTACGACCCCCACGAGCACCACGTCAGCATCCAGTCCACGCCGCTGACCACCCAGCTGCTGCACGCGGTGGGCGTGGCCCACGCCGCGAAGCTGCGCGGGGAGGACACCGTGGTGCTCGCGATGTGCGGCGACGGCGCCACCAGCGAGGGCGACTTCCACGAGGCCCTGAATTTCGCGGCCGTGTTCAAGCTGCCGGTGGTCTTCTTCGTGCAGAACAACGGCTACGCGATCTCCGTGCCGCTGTCCCAGCAGTCCGCGGCCCCGACCCTCGCCCACAAGGCGGTCGGCTACGGCATGGCCGGCGAGCGCGTGGACGGCAACGACCTCGTGGCCCTGCTGGCGACCCTGCGCCGGGCCGTGGACCTCGCCCGCTCCGAGTCCGAGCCCCTGCTCGTGGAGGCCCACACCTACCGCATGCAGGCCCACACCAACGCCGACGACGCCACCCGCTACCGCGACGACGCCGAGGTCCAGGAGTGGATCAAGAAGGACCCCGTCACGCGCATGCGCGCCTACCTGTCCGGGGAGGGCGTGCTGGACGAGGCCGCGGAGCAGCGCATCGCCGCCCGCGCCGAGGAGGTCGCCGCCACCCTGCGCGAGGGCATGAACGCCGAGGTGGAGATCGACCCGCTCGAGCTGTTCCGCCACGTCTACGCCGAGCAGACCCCGCAGCTCGCCGAGCAGGAGCGATTCCTGGCGGACGAGCTCGCCCGAGAGGAGACCGAGAAGTGAGCACCCTCGAAGCCCCCGCGCCGGCCCCCGAGGCACCGGTGCAGAAGCCGGTGACCTTCGCCCAGGCGCTGAACACGGCCCTGGCCGACGCGCTGGAGGCCGACGACGGCGTCGTCGTCTTCGGCGAGGACGTCGGCACCCTGGGCGGCGTCTTCCGGATCACCGACGGGCTGACCAAGCGCTTCGGCCGGACCCGCTGCTTCGACACCCCGCTGGCCGAGTCCGGGATCGCCGGCATGGCCGTGGGCATGGCGATGAACCGGATGCGGCCCGTCGTCGAGATGCAGTTCGACGCGTTCGCCTACCCCGCGTTCGAGCAGATCGTGTCCCACATCGCCAAGATGCACAACCGGACCCGCGGGGCCGTGCGGCTGCCGATCGTCATCCGCATCCCCTACGCCGGCGGGATCGGCGGCGTGGAGCACCACTGCGACTCCTCCGAGGCGTACTACGCCCACACCCCGGGCCTGAAGGTCTTCACCCCGGCCACGGTCGAGGACGCCTACCTCATGCTCCGCGAGGCGGTCGACTCGGACGACCCCGTCGTGTTCTTCGAGCCCAAGAAGCTCTACTGGTCCAAGGCCCCGGTCGACCTCGCCGCGCTGCGGGACCGCTACGAGGCCCGCTCCCCCGAGCGGCGGGAGGGCCGCGCCGTCGTCGCCCGCGCCGGGGACGACGCGACGATCCTGACGTACGGGCCCTCCGTGCCCACCGCGCTGGCGGCCGCCGCCGCGGCGGCGGCCGAGGGGCGCTCGCTGGAGGTCGTGGACCTGCGCAGCATCGTCCCGTTCGACGACGAGACGGTCGGGGCGTCGGTGCGCAAGACCGGGCGCGTGGTCGTCGTCGCCGAGGCCCCGGGCTTCGCGTCCGTGGCGAGCGAGATCGTGGCGCGCGTCCAGGAGCGCTGCTTCCACTCGCTGGCGGCCCCGGTGCTGCGCGTGACCGGGTTCGACATCCCCTACCCCGCGCCCAAGCTCGAAGAGCACTACCTGCCGAGCGTCGACCGCATCCTCGACGCCGTGGACGACCTGCAGTGGGAGGACTGACCATGACCGTGAAGACGTTCACCCTGCCGGATCTCGGCGAGGGGCTGACCGAGGCCGAGCTCGTCACCTGGCTCGTCCAGGTGGGGGACACCGTGGCGGTGGACCAGCCGATCGCCGAGGTCGAGACCGCCAAGTCCGCCGTGGAGGTGCCCTGCCCGTTCGCCGGGACCGTGCGCCAGCTGCACGGCGCCTCCGGGCAGACCCTCGACGTGGGCGCCCCGCTGATCTCCGTGGACACCGGCGCCGGCGACGGCGTCCCCGCGCCCCAGGGCGGCGGGCCCAAGGGCGGGCAGACCTACCGCGAGGAGGAGCGCGCCGGGGCGGACCCCGCGGCCGCGGCCGAGACCGCCGAGGACGGCTCCGGCAATGTCCTCATCGGCTACGGCACCCCGGGCGGGGGCTCCTCCGGGCGCCGGCGCCGGCCGAAGAAGGCGCCCTCCGCCACCCCGGCCCAGGCCGCCGCCACGGGTGCCGCCCACGACGCCATGGCCTCCGCCCCGCGGCTCGCGCCCACGGTGATCTCCCCGATCGTGCGCAAGCTCGCCAAGGACCGGGGCGTCGACATCTCGACCGTCCGCGGCTCCGGGCCCGGCGGGCTGATCCTGCGCCGGGACGTCGTGACGGCGGCCGCCTCCCCGGAGGCGGCGCCGGTCCCGGCCGCGGCGCCGGTGGCCGCACCGGTGGCCGCGCCGGCCGCCGAGGCCGTGGACGCCCGCACCGGCCTGGAGGTCGCCGGGCGCGTGCCCGTGAGCGGGGTGCGGAAGGTCATCGCGGAGGCCATGACCCGCTCGCGCACCGAGATCCCCGAGGCCACGGTGTGGGTCGACGTCGACGCCACGGAGCTGGTGGAGCTGCGGGCCGCGCTCAAGGCCCGGGATCCCGAGAACGCGCCCGGTCTCATGGCGCTGATCGCACGCTTCGTGCTCGCCGGCCTCGCCCGCTACCCCGACCTCGCCGCCCGGATCGAGACCCGCGAGGACGGCAGCCAGGAGATCGTGCGCTTCGACGGCGTGAACCTCGGCTTCGCGGCGCAGACCGACCGCGGGCTCGTGGTGCCGAACATCCGCGGCGCCCACCGGCTCAGCGCCCGCGGGCTCGACGCCGAGCTCAAGCGGCTCGCCGAGCGGGCCCGGTCCGGCAAGGCGTCCCCGGCGGAGCTGTCCGGCAGCACGTTCACCCTCAACAACTACGGGGTGTTCGGCACGGACGGCGCCGCAGCGATCATCAACCACCCGGAGGTCGCGATCCTGGGCATCGGCCGGATCATCGACCGGCCGTGGGTGGTCGACGGGCAGCTCGCCGTCCGCAAGCTCACCCAGCTCTCGCTGGCGTTCGACCACCGCGTGTGCGACGGCGGGGTGGCCGGCGGGTTCCTGCGCATGGTGGCCGACGCGGTCGAGAATCCGGTGTCGGTGCTGGCCGACCTGTAGCGGCCGGCTCCACCGCGGAAGAGGCCCGTCCGGACGGAACGCACCACGTGTTCCGTTCGGACGGGCCTCCTCGGCATGCGGGGCCGTTGTTCGCGACCCCTCGGCGCTGCCGCCGGGTCAGTAGGGCTGGTCGGTGACGGTCTCCCGCCGGCGCAGGTCGGGGTGGTTGCGCGTGCCCATCAGCTCCGGGCCCAGGCCACGGACCGACTCGGCACCCATGAGCTGCATGCTGATCCGGATCTCCTCGGCCAGCAGCTCGACGGCCCGCTCGACGCCCTGCTGTCCGCCGGCCATGAGCCCGTACAGGTAGGCCCGGCCGATCAGCACGAAGTCCGCCCCGGCGCACAGCGCGGTGATGACGTCGGCGCCGCTCATGACCCCCGAGTCCAGGATCAGCTCGACGCCCTCCCCCACCTCGTCCCGCACCTCGGGCAGGGCGTGCAGGGAGGCGGGAGCGCGGTCGAGCTGGCGCCCGCCGTGGTTGGAGACGACGAGGCCGTCGGCGCCGGCGGCCATGGACCGGCGGGCGTCCTCGCGGGTGAGCACGCCCTTCACGAAGAGCTTTCCCGGCCACACGGAGCGGATCCACTCGAGGTCCTCGTAGGAGAGGGTCGGGTCGAACATGGCGTTCGTGATGGTCGGCAGGTCGGCGCTCGTGCTCGACAGCGACGCGAACTTCAGGGAGTCGGTGGTCAGGAAGTTGAACCACCACTCCGGGCGGTGGGACGCGTCCGCCACGGTCCGCAGCGTGAGCTTCGGCGGGATGACCATGCCGTTGCGCACGTCCCGCAGCCGCTGGCCGGCGACCGGGGTGTCGACGGTGACGAGCAGGGTCCCGTAGCCGTTGCCGCCGGCGCGCTCCAGCAGGTCGCGGGAGCGGGCCCGGTCCTTCCACAGGTACAGCTGGAACCAGCGGGTCGCGTCCGGCGCGGCCTCGGCCACCTCCTCCAGCGACCGGGTGCCCATGGTGGAGAGCGTGAACGGGATGCCGGCCTTCCGGGCCGCACGGACACCGCCGATCTCGCCCTCCGCGTGCATGAAGCGGGTGAAGCCGGTCGGCGCGATGCCGAACGGCAGGGCGCTGCGGGCCCCCGCGATCGTGGTGGAGAGGTCCGGGGCCTCGATGCCGTGCAGGATGCGCGGCAGCAGCTCGACCGCGTCGAACGCGGCCCGCGAGCGCTCCCGGGTCAGCTCGCGCTGGGCGGCGCCGTCGGCGTAGTCGAACGCCGGGCGCGGGGTGCGGCGGCGGGCGATCCGGCGCAGGTCCCACAGGTCCGCGGCTCGCGCCAGCCGGACCGCGCGCCGGTCGAGGGACGGGGTCTCGAACTGCATGAGCGGGCGCAGCTCGGACCACCGGGGAAGACGTCGCTCCATCGCGGACCTCCTGGTCGGTGTGCTCCCGACCACACTACGACGTGATCGGGCGAGGAGGACCTGACGGACGCGCCCCTCAGTCGCTCTCCGGGCCGGAGCAGTACGGGCAGTCGGCCTCCGACGTCGCGGACTCGCACCGCGGCACGAAAGGCGTCCGGGACCTGACCGGGGCATGCTCAAGAACCGCCCGGGGCGGGGTGGCGGAGACGGTCGGCGGGAGTTCGATGGTCATCATGACTGGTCCTTGGTGAGAGTCGTCGTTGAGCGGCGGTCGCGCAGTGGACGGGCGGGAGGCAGCGGGCGAGCAACGGATCACGGATGGAGGCCTGTGATCCCCGCCACTGCTGAGGAGGTGGTGACTCCAGTATCGGCGGCTCCAAGTATCAGGAAAAGCAGTGCTTTCTGACGAACACTGGTTAGTAGTTCTGTGCGTTTCCTCCAGCTGGGGCGCACGAAGCTGCGGCTGGGGCGAGGAGACGTGATCAGCCCGCGCGGCACGTCGAGGGGGCGCGTTCGGTCGGCATCCGCGCGGCATTGCAGCGGAACGCGACCCCTCACGCGCGGAGAATGCGGGACGCGACCCCTCGCGCACAGAGGGGGGAGGGGGCGACTACGGGCTCAGTGTGCGAGCGCCCAGGACCAGATGAGCAGCATCGTCACCAGGAAGCCGGTGACGTAGTTCAGCCACAGGAACCGCTTCCAGCCCCGGTTGGCGCGCTCGCAGCCGGCGTCCGTGACGGTCAGGTACGGGGCCACGTTGGCCAGGTACGGCAGCACCAGCAGGGACGCCAGCGGCCCCGGCCAGGGCGTCAGCAGCATCAGCAGCCCGGCCGTCAGGTAGAACACGGCGGCGGCCCAGACGGTGGGGCGGGCGCCCAGGACCGTGGCGATCGACTTCAGCCCGCCGTCCCGGTCCGCCTGCACGTCCTGGACCGCGCCGAACGCCTGGGACGCCATGGACCAGAGGAAGAACCCGGCGCACAGGGCCACGGTCCCTAGCCGCCAGTCCGCCCCGGCGAGCACGAGCCCGTACACGGCCGGGGACACGAAGTGGGTCGCGGAGGTGGCCGAGTCGAGGAACGGGACCTCCTTGAACCGCAGCCCCTTGGCGCTGTAGGCCACCACCGCGAAGAGGCTGACCACGAGCACCCACGCCGCCGCGGCACCGCCCACCAGGAACAGCCAGGCCAGGAACGGCAGGGCGAGCAGGACCGATCCCACGAGGATCATCCGGTGCTCGGAGCGGTCCACGAGGGCGCCCTCCACGCCGCCCTTGCGGGGGTTGAGGAGGTCGGACTCGTAGTCGAAGACGTCGTTGATCCCGTACATCAGGAGGTTGTAGGGGAACAGGAAGAACAGCGTCCCGACCACGAGCGGGAGGTCCACCCGCCCGGTGGTCATGACGTAGGCCGCCGCGAACGGATAGGCGGTGTTCACCCAGGACACCGGCCGCGACGTGGCCACGAGGGTGCGCACGGTCGCGGTCAGGCGCCCGCGCTCCCCCAGCCCCCACCACAGCGCGGGCAGCAGGAGCAGGGCCGCGAGGGGATAGGCGAAGTCCTCGACCGGCACGAGCCCGATCCGCAGCTCCGTGATGTGCCCGTCCCCGTAGTCGAAGAACCCCGCGGCGATCATGAGGTTGTCGAACACGACGGTCAGCACCGCCAGCACGGCGAACGAGAGGCCGAGGACCGCCGGCGCCCGGCGTCCCGGCGGCGCCGGGGAGGGCGCGCGCACCAGCAGCGTGGCCGGCACGAGCGCCAGGGCGAGGAACACGGGGATGATCATCGCGTAGGTCACGGGGCGTCCACCTCCCGGCGCGCCTCCGGGGTGACGACGGCGGCGCGCCGGCCCAGCAGCTGCTCGGCCAGCCGCACCACGTTCATCGTGAGGTAGCAGAGGAAGACCAGGAACACGACCTCCTCGACCGGGATCTGGGGCGCCACCATCCACCCGGTCGCGAACCGGCTCTGGCTGTGCAGGAAGATGCCCAGGCCGATCCCGGCCACGTCCCACGCCAGGAAGAACAGCACGCCGACCAGCAGCACGAGGGCCGCGCGCCGGGCGTCGGCCGCGAAGAACAGCCTCCGCCGCACGTCCAGGACCACCATCCCGGCGAGGCTGAGGAGCAGGAACCCCAGGTACAGGAAGCTCATGCGCCCGGCACCAGCGGCTCGGCGAGGCGGCCCGTGGAGGTGTCCCCCCGGAGGTCCTTGAGCAGGATCTCGGCGCTGATCAGGCACATCGGCAGGCCGATCCCGGGGATGGTCGAGGCCCCGCAGTAGTGCAGCCCCTGGACCCGGCGGCTCTTGTTGGTGCCCCGGAAGAACGCGGACTGCTTCAGGACATGGGCGGGGCCGAGCACGTTGCCGCGCCAGGAGTTGAAGTCCCGCCGGAAGTCCTCCGGGCCCACGGTGTGGCGCACCACGATCCGCTCCCGGAGGTCGGGCACGCCCGCCCACTGCGCGATCTGGTCGATCACCCGGTCCGCGGCGGCCTCCACGGCGGCGGACCCGCCGCCGTCCGGACCGCCCGCGCCGAGCCCCGGGTCGGCGGGCACCGGCACCAGCACGAAGAGGTTCTCGTGGCCCTCGGGGGCGACGTCCGGGTCCGTGGCCGACGGCTTGCACACGTAGACCGACGCGGGGTCCGGGACGCGGGCGGGCTCGTCGAAGATCGCCCCGAAGTTGGTGTCCCAGTCGTCGGTGAAGAACAGGCTGTGGTGCGGCAGCTCGGGCAGCTCCCCGCGCACCCCGAGCATCACGAGCACCGCGCCGGGACCGGTCTGGCGGCCGTCCCAGTAGCGCTGCGGATAGGTCTGCAGCGCCGGCGGCAGCAGCTGCGTCTCCGTGTGGTGCAGGTCCGCGGCGGAGACCACGACGTCGGCGGCGAGCTCGTGCTCGGCCCCGTCCGCGTCCCGCCAGACGACGCCGGTCGCCCGGGGCCGGCCCGCGCCGCCGGCGTCGGGGGCGGTGACGATCCGCACGACGTCGGCCTGCGTGCGGATCCGTGCCCCGTGGGCGACGGCGAGCCGCTCCACGGCCTCGATGATCCGGCGGAACCCGCCCTGCGGGTACTGCACGGAGTCGGCGAGGTCCATGTGGCTCATGAGGTGGTAGAGCGAGGGCGTCATCCGGGGCGCCGAGGCCAGGAAGACGGCCGGGTAGCCGAGGACCTGGCGCAGCCGGGTGTCCTGCACGGTCCGGGCCGCGAGGTCGTGCAGGGACCCGGTGAGGTGCCGGGCGAGGCCCGGCAGCCCGGCCACGACCGCCCGGGTCAGCAGCGGGGTGAACGACGCGTAGGAGGTGTAGAGGAAGTGGTCGACGGCGAGATCGTACGTGCGCTTCGCGGAGCCCAGATAGGCGCGGATCCGGGCGCCGGCCCCGGGCTCCACGGCCTCGAACTGCGCCACGGTGTGCTCGAGGTCCGAGCGGATGTCGAGCGGCTCGGCGTACTTCTCGCCCCACACGCGGTAGGCGGGGTCGAGCCGGACGAGGTCGAGCTCGGCCGAGGCGCTGGAGCCCATCAGCCGGAAGAAGTGGTCGAAGACCTCCGGCATGAGGTACCAGGAGGGCCCGGTGTCGAAGCGGAAGCCGTCGCGCTCGAGCAGCCCGGCGCGCCCGCCCGTCGTCGTCCCCCGCTCGAGGACCTCCACGTCCCAGCCGTCCCGCGCGAGCAGGCCGGCCGCGGCGAGCCCGGCGATCCCCGCGCCGACCACGACCGCCCGCCTTCCCCCGGGCGCGGGGGCCGGGGCGCGGCGGCGGGTGCGCGCCTTGGCGACGGCGGCCGCCGCCAAGGCGGCCTTCCGCGGGTTCGGGACCTGCACGCGGGTGCTCAGGAGGTCGCGGGCCGGGGTGGCTCGGATGCGCACGGACAGCTCCCGGAAGAGGTCGTGGGCGGCCAGCACGGCCGCCCGGGAGGACGGGGGCAGGTCGCCGACCACGGCGCGGGCCGCGGCGAGGTCGGCGTCGATGTCGTCGAGCAGCCGGTCCTTCTCCGTCTCGGAGAAGGCGCCGGGCTCGACCCCGGGGAAGTAGACGCGGCCGAGCTCGCCGTAGTCCTCGGCGAGGTCCCGCAGGAAGTTCACCTTCTGGAACGCGGCGCCGAGCCGCCGGGCGCCGGCCACGAGCTCCGCGCGGCGCTCCTCGGGGACCGGCCGGTCCATGAGGAAGACCTGCAGGCACATCAGCCCCACGACCTCGGCCGAGCCGTACACGTACTCGTCGAGGGAATCGGCGCTGTGCCGGTCCTCGCTGAGGTCGGCGCGCATGGACGCGAAGAACGGGCGGATCAGCTCGGGGCCGATCCCGGCGCGCCGGGCGGTGCGGGCGAAGGCGTGCACCACGAGGTTGCTGCTGAAGCCGCGCCCGATGGCCGCGTAGGTCTCCGTCTCGAGGTCGTCCAGCAGCTCGCGGGCGCCCCGGGCGGAGACCCCGGAGCCCGCGCTGGCCCCGTCCACGATCTCGTCGGCGATCCGGACCAGCGCGTAGACCGCGTAGACGTGCGGCCGGACCTCGGGGCCCAGCAGCCGGCAGGCCAGCCCGAACGAGGTCGAGTAGCGGCGGATCACGGTCGCGGCCGCCTGCAGGGCGGCGTCGTCGTAGCGGGCGGCGGCCTCGGCCGGGGAGCCGGCGTGCTGCGGGCGGGACGGCGCGGCGCTCATCGGGCGCGCTCCGTGGCGCCGGCCACGATGCGGCGCAGGTCCCGGTCGAGGTCCGGGGGCAGGTCCGCGGCGTCGAGCAGGGCCCGGGCCTCGGCGGCGCAGCCCGCGACCATGTCCTCCACCTCGCGCCGGGCGCCGCACTGCTCGAGGAGGTCGCGGGCGCGCAGGGCCTGCTCCCCGCTGATCTCGTGCCGGTCCAGGAGGGCGTCGAGCTCCTCCCCCGCCGGCGTCCGCTGGGCGACGGCAACGAGCATCGTCCGCTTGCCCTCCCGCAGGTCGCTGACAGCGGACTTGCCGGTGGTCTCCGGGTCCCCGAAGACCCCGAGCAGGTCGTCCACGAGCTGGTAGGCGGTGCCCACCGCGCGGCCCAGCCGGCCGAGCACCGCGACGTCCTCCTCGGGGGCGCCGCCGAGCACCGCACCGGCCTGCAGGGGCGTCTCGAAGGAGTAGACCGCGGTCTTCAGGCACGTGGCCGCCAGGACGTGCTCCCGCGCGGGGCGGGCGCCGGGCAGGGCGTGGTCCACGTCGAGCAGCTCGCCGGCGGCGGAGTGGAAGAGGGCCTCGTCGAGCAGGTCGAGGATCCGCGGCAGGCGCTCGCCGGAGATCCCCGAGCGCGCCACGAGCCGGTAGGCGCCGGCCAGGGCCAGGTCACCGGCGATGACGCCGACGCTGGCCCCGTACTGCCGGGCGTGCTCGGGCGGGGAGCCGGCCGCCGCGGCGCGGGCGGCGGCGGCCGCGTTGATCGTGGGCTGGTGCCGGCGCTGGTCGTCCTGGTCGATGACGTCGTCGTGGACGATGAGCGCGGTGTGCAGCAGCTCGAAGGCGGCGCCCACGGCCTCGACCGCGGCCTCGGGCTCCCGCCCGGGATAGGCGCCGGCCGCGAGGCGGACGAGCCGGGGCCGGATCCGCTTGCCGCCCGAGCTCAGCCGCGCGACCTCGGCCCACAGCTGGGCGAAGCCGGGGGCCACGGTGCCGGCCCGGTCGGTGGCCTCCGCGAGGAAGCCGTCGAGGGCGGGCGCCGACCCGTTCCCCGCACGGGGTGCCGCCGGGGCGTCCGCCGGGGCGCCGTGCGGAGCCGATGCGCGCGAGGAGACCGTCACCATGACTCCATTCCACCACAGTCGTTCGAAAATCGAATCAATTACCCTCCTCGTCTCCTCCGGGGGCCTCCGGGTCCTGCGCGGCGCCTCCCGGGCGCCCCTCGGGCCCCTCCCCCGGCACGGCCTGCGCCCCCGCCTTCCGGCCCGGGGCCGGGTCGGCCCCCTGGGCGGCGCGCCGGCCCGCCCGGCCCACCGCGTCGGTCAGCTGCGGCAGGCGCCGCCGCAGCACCTCGAGCTCCTCGTCCGTGCAGTCGTCCAGCACGGCCATCAGCTCCTCCGTCATGGCGGCGAACATCTGCCGCCCGGAGCGGTAGGCGTGCTCCGTGGCCCGGAGGCTGACCTCGCGCCGGTCGTGGGGATCCACCGCCCGCACGAGGTGGCCGGCGGCGACCAGCCGCTTGATGACCGTCGTCGTCGCCGAGCCGCTGAGCACGAGCCGCCGGGCGATGTCCCCGGCGCGCACGGGCCGTCCGGCCCGGTTGGCCTGCATCACCTCATTGAGGGCGTGGACGTCCTTGTGGGCGAGCCCGAAGCCGCGGCGCACCTGGTCCGCGTAGCGCTCCGCCTCGGTGCTGAAGAGCTGGAGGAGGAAGAGGACGTCGAAGCCCCGGTCCCCGCGGCGCGCGCCGCCCGCCGGCGCCGGGGCGCCGGACCCGCTGATCGTGCCCTCGTCGGCCTGCATGTGCCGATTCTAGGGGGCGGGCACGAGAGAATGGGCCCATGACGGACAGCAGGAGCGAGACCGGCCACGACCGCACCCCCGTCGTCTCGGTGGTCGTGCCCGCCCGGGACGACGCCGTGCACCTGGCGCGGTGTCTGCGCCTGCTCGCCACCCAGACCCGCCCGCCCGACGAGGTGGTGGTCGTGGACAACGGCTCGACCGACGGGACCGCGGACGTCGCGCGCGCCGCGGGGGCGCGCGTCGTGGTGGAGCCGCAGCTCGGCATCCCGCCCGCGGCCGCGACCGGCTACGACGCCGCCCGCGGGGACGTGGTGGTGCGCTGCGACGCGGACACCGTGCCCGGCCCCGGCTGGATCGCCGGGCTCCTGGCCGCCCTCGAGGCCGACGACGGCGCCGTGGCCGTGTCCGGGCCCGGGCGCTTCTACGGGCTCCCGCCGGGGCTCGACCGGGCGGTGTCCGCCGTCTACATGGGCCTCTACGTCGTCAGCACGGGCGCCGCGCTGGCCCACCCGCCGCTGTTCGGGACCAACATGGCGATGCGCCGCTCCTGGTGGCTCGAGGTCCGCGACGGGGTGCACCGCCACGACCCCGAGCTGCACGACGACATGGACCTCAGCTTCCGGCTGGCCCCCGGCCGGCGGATCGTGTTCCGCCCGGGCCTGGCCGTGGGCATGTCCCCGCGGGCCCTGCGGCTCGGCCCGGCCGGCGCGCGGCGCCTGGCCCGTGCCGGGCGGACGCTGCGGGTGAACTGGGCGCTGGAGCGGCCGTGGGAGCGGTGGCGCTCCCGGCTCGACCAGCGGTTCGGCGCGGGCAGCGGGCGGGACCGCGCATGAGGCCGCTCGTGCTGGTGGTGCGCTGGTGCGGGCCGCTCTCGGTGCTCGCCACCGCCGCGCTCTTCGACGCCGTGGGCGCCGCCGTGATGATGCTCGTGTGCCTCGGCGTCACCGTCACGTGGCGGGCCCGCCTCCCGGCCGCCCTCGAGCTCGCCACCGACCTGGTCCTGCTGCTCGCCGCGTGGAGCTCCGTGTTCCTGCTCTACGAGCGGCTGTCGTACTGGGACCTCGTCGTCCACTTCGCGGCGACCGCCGTGCTGGCCGAGCTCGCGTTCCGGGCGCTGGAGCGCTGGGGCCGCCTCGCCGCGCCGGGGGCCGTCACGCACGTGCTCGTGGTCACCGCCCTGGGCACCGCCCTGGCCGTGGTCTGGGAGTACGCGGAGTTCGTGGGCAACGTCGCCGTGGACCCCCGTGTGCAGGTCGGCTACGGGGACACCATGGGAGACCTGGCCGCGGGCAACGCGGGAGCCGTCGTGGCGGGCATCCTCGGGGCCTGGGCCCGGCTTAGAGTGGACCCACCGGCGTCCGCTCCGGCGCGCACACCGGCCGACACCGTCGGAGAGACCGCAGAGGGAACGGGGTAGCCATGTTCGGGACGTACCTGCTCAAGACGTCCGCGCAGACGGCCGCGGCCGCCGCCGCGGGCAGCGCGGCCACCGCCACGGGGACGGGCAGCGCCTGGTACCGGGCGCTGCGCAAGCCGTCGATCCAGCCGCCGGCCGAGGTCTTCCCGGTCGTGTGGACCCTCCTCTACGCGGACATCGCCGTGACCTCCGCCGCGGTGCTCACCGCGCTGGAGCGGCGGACCCGTCCGGGACTGCACCGCGGCAGCGGGCAGGTGCGCACCATCCGCCCGCCCCGGCCCGGCCGCACCCCGTCCGAGGCCGCGCGGCAGCACCGCGGCTACCGCCGGGCCCTCGCCCTGAACCTGGCGCTCAACGGCGGGTGGAGCTGGGTGTTCTTCACGAAGCACGACACCGCCCTGGCCACCGCGACCGCCGCGGCCCTCACGGTCAGCAGCGCCGACCTGGCGCGCCGCGCCGGCCGGACGACCCCGGTCCTCGGCGCGGCCCTCCTGCCCTACGCGGGCTGGTGCGCGTTCGCGACCGTGCTCAGCGCCCGCATCCACCGGCTCAACGCCTGAGGGGCGGGGCCGCCGTCCCCGCCCCGCACGACGCCGTCCCCGCCCCGCCGAGGCGGTGCGGGGACGGCGGGCTCAGCCGATCAGCCACCGCTGCGGGGAGCGGGGCACCGGGCTCAGCTGATCAGCCACCACTGCGCGGGGAGCGGTCCGTCGATCCAGCGCGCGCCGCCGGTGGTGGACCACACGATCCACCCGGTCTCGAACTCCTGGAAGCACGGGCTACCGCTCATCCCGCAGATCTCGCGGGAGACGGGCTCGCCGGTGCTCGCACCGATCCGGCCGTGGAGCTCCCCGATGGCACCGTCCACGGCGAAGGGCTCGCCGCCCTGCACCCGGACCAGCGCGGAGACCGGGTCGATCATCCCGGCGCCGCAGCCGGCCGGGCAGCCGCCGGGCGCCGTGCGGGCCGTGGACGTGAGGGCCTCGCGCACGCCCTCCACCCCCAGGCCCGGGGCGAGCTGCTGCAGCAGGGCGATCGTCCCGGAGACCGCCGGGGCGGCCATGGACGTGCCGTTGCGGTCCCCGTAGGAGGCCGCCGCGGGACCCTGGGCGCCGGCGTTGAGGGTGCCGCGGATCCCGCTGAAGGCGTTCCCGCCAGGGGCCGCGAGCGTCACCGCCCCGAAGTTGGAGTAGGGCGCCCCGGCCCCGGCGATGTCGGTGGCCGCGACCGAGATGACCCCGGCGCAGTTGGCCGGGGTGGTGCGGGAGGCGTCGATGCCCTGGTTGCCGGCGGCCACGACCACGGGCACGCCGCGGGAGACGGCCTCGGTGATCGCGCTCTGCAGCACCGGCGGGCACACGCCCTCCACCGCGAGGCTCAGGTTGACCACGGAGGCGGGGTTCGGGTTGGCGGGCGCGCCCGGCACCGCGGCGCCCACGGCCCAGGCGATCCCTGCGGCGACGTCCGAGATCTGGCCCGTGCTGCACGCGCCCACGGCGCGCACCGGCAGGATCTTCGCGTCGGGGGCCACCCCGGAGACGCCGATCCCGTTGTTGCCGTCCGCGGCGGCGATGCCCGCGGTGTGGGTGCCGTGCCACGTGGACGTGAGCGGCATGGGGCTGCCGGGGCACAGGGCCGGGTCCGGGTAGTCGCCCATGTCGGTGGGATCGGCGTCCCAGCCGTCGCCGTCGCGGGCGTGGGGCACCGCGGAGATGAAGTCGCGGCCCGGGAGGACGTTCGCGTCGAGGTCGGGGTGGGCGGTGATGCCGGTGTCCACGATCGCGATGGTCTGGCCCGCGCCGGTGGCACGCTCCCACGCGGGGGGTAGGCCCAGGCCCGCCGGGTCGTCCCACAGGCTCCACTGCACGGCCTTGTACTCGGGGTCGTTGGGCACGGCGGTGCCGCTCGCCGGGACCTCGGGGGCCGTGCCCCCGACGGCGGGCGCCTGCTCCAGGGCGGTGCTCAGCGCGCCGGGCCCGGTGATGCCGGGGTCGGCGGGCGCCGCCACGGCGGACGCCGCGGGAACGAGGGCCAGTGCCGCCGCGAGGGCGAGGGTTGCGGTGGTGCTGCGGGTGGTCGTCAAGGATTCCTCCGGCCGAACGGGCGGAAGGCAGCACGGCGCACGCAGTCCTGCCCCCCGACGGACTGGAGCGCGGACCATCCCCCTGCGAGAAGGCTGCGGACAGCCTGCGAGAAAGGAGCCCCCACTCCTGTGCACTGCCCAGCGTAGGGACGTTATGGACATGTGACCCAATGCGAAGCCTGCCGGGACCCCTGCCGGAGGGCGTCGGGCGATGTCAGCGGGCCGGTGCCACGGCCCGGCGCGTCACCCGCGGACCCGGAGCGCGACCCCGCGCAGCTGGTAGCCGGCGATGAGGTCCTCCCAGCCGAGCCGCGGCGGCTCCGCCAGCTCGAGGGGCAGCCGGAGCAGGCGCTGCAGGAGGACGTCGCTCTCCTGGATCGCGAGGAAGTTGCCGGGGCACCGGTGCGGGCCGTCGCCGAACGAGACGCCCTCGGGCCTCGCCCCCGTGGGCCGCTCGCGCACGGGGCACAGGGAGAGGGCGTCGTCCCCGAAGGCGCCGGGGTCCGCGTTCGCCTGCCGCACGTAGAGGTCGAGCACGGCCCCGGCGGGCACCTCGTGGCACTCGTCCCCGTCGACGAGGACCAGGTCCCGCACGGCCCGGCGGTAGAGGTGGCCCACCACGGGCTCGAGCCGGAGGATCTCGTGGAGGATCCCGTAGCGCTCCGCCTCCTCCGCCGCCAGGTAGCGCTCGCGCAGCCGCGGGTCGTCGAGCAGGTGCCAGGCGGCCATCGCGATGAACTCGCGCGTGGTGGCCATGCCCGCGGCCGCGTAGGTGATGCACTCGGTGAGGATCTCCCGGTCCCCGTACCCCTGCTCGAGCAGGTGCGAGATGACGTCCTCCTGGGGCGCCGCCCGGCGGGCGGCGATCGCGGGGCGGACGTCCCTGAGGAAGAACGCGCCGACGGCCGCGAGCGAGCGCAGCGACCGCGCCCGGGCCCTGAGGGCGGCCCCGAGCCGGCTCCCGCCCGCCCCCTGCTCGCCCGGCGGGACGAACGGGAGCCCGAAGAACCGGTCCAGCCGCACGGACATCCCGTCCGTGTCCGACTCCGTCAGCCCCACCACCTGCGCCGCGATCTCCACGGAGTAGCGCATGGTCACGCGGGAGAGCTCGCACCCGCCGTCCCGCCGGACCTGCCCGACCAGCTCGTCGGCCAACTCCTCCATGAGGCCGCGGTAGCGCCGGCCCACCGTGGCCGGGGTGAAGTACCGCGCGATGGCGGCGCGCTGGCGGCGGTGCTCGGGGCCGTCCATGAACAGCACGGGGGTCCGGGCGAGCCCCTCGTGCGCGGTCTCGGCGTTGAACCCGGCCTGGACCGTGGCGTCCCCCTCCCGCAGGACCTGGCGGACCAGGGACAGCGAGCGCACGTGCCAGGCTCCCCCGACCACCTCGATCCCCGGCTCGGCGGCCTCTCCGGCGCGCACGGACTTCCGGTGCCCGCCGTGGTGCGGGGCGGGGCACGAGTTCTCGGCGTTCACGGGGTCCTTCTTCCCTCGGCGCGGCAGGCCGCGGCACGGCCGGCCGGGCCGCCAGGTCTCGCTCCCGGCGCCCGGACGTCGTCCGCCTGGCCCCAGGCTACTCACCGGTGACGTGATGAAGCGCACGTCCGGGCCGGGCATGGGATCGAGTCGCTTGTTGTTGACATGTACACGAGCAGTGCTTGAACTCGAAAGGATCATCATGACCGCCGACGCCCTGCAGGACCACCTCGCCCTCGACGCCCCCGCCGCCGACCTCCTCTTCCGGGAGGCGCGCACCGCCACCGAGTTCCTCGACGAGCCCGTGACCGAGGAGCAGCTGCGCGCCGTCCACGAGCTCGCCAAGATGGGCCCCACCGCCATGAACATCCAGCCGCTGCGCGTGACCTGGATCCGCACGCCGGAGGCACGTGAGCGCCTGGTCCAGCACATGGCCGAGGGCAACAAGGCCAAGACCGCCGCCGCGACCGCCGTCGCGGTGCTCGGCTACGACGTCGACTGGCACGAGCACCTGCCCGTCGTCTTCCCGCCCGCCGCCGGCAACCAGGAGATGTTCGCCGGCAACGAGGAGCTGCGCGCGCAGATGGGCCGGGACAACGCCCACCTGCAGGCCGGGTACTTCATCATGGCCGTGCGCGCGCTGGGCCTCGCCGCCGGCCCCATGGGCGGGTTCGACCCCGCCGGCGTGGACGCCGAGTTCCACCCCGGGACCAACCGTCGCTCGATCATGGTGGTGAACATCGGCCGGCCCGCCGCTCCCCGCCACGACCGGCTGCCGCGCCTGGACTTCGACGCCACCACGACCACGGTCTGACCCCGGCCTGATCGCGGCCCGGCCACGGCCCCACGGCGGCCGGGCCCCGCAGCGCGGCGCGCCGCGCCGTGGCTTTCCGCGGAACCAGGGTCGATACTGAGGGCGATGACCGCCGCACTCCTGTCCCTCGGCACGGCCCTCCCGGAGCACGTGCTCGAGCAGACCACCGCCCGGGACCTCTACCTGGCCCAGCCCGGCACCGACCGCCTCACCGAGAGGCTCGTGCGCACCGTGTTCGGGGCCTGCGGTGTGGGGCGCCGGCACACCGTCCTGCGGGAGCTCGTCGACGAGGACGCCCGTGCCGGCTCCGCCTACGTGGCCCCCGGCGGCCGCATCCTGGGCCCGCTCACCGGGGCGCGCAACCGCACCTACGTCCAGGAGGCGCCCGCCCTCTTCGCGGCGGCGGCCCGCGACGCCCTGGCCGGCTGCCCCGCGCTGGACCCCGCGGACGTCACCGACGTCATCACGGTCTCCTGCACCGGGTTCTTCGCGCCCGGCCCGGACTACCAGCTCGTGCGCGACCTCGGCCTGAACCCGGCCACGCGCCGGTCCCACATCGGGTTCATGGGCTGCCACGGCGCGCTCGTCGGCCTGCGCCAGGCGGCCGCGGTCGCGGAGGCGGACCCGGACGCCGTCGTGCTCGTCGTGGCCGTCGAGCTGTGCACCCTGCACCTGCAGCGGGCCCGGGACCCCGACGCCATCCGCGGGGCCTCCCTCTTCGCCGACGGCGCCGCCGCCGCGGTGGTCAGCGCGGCGGCCCCCGCGGGCGTGGAGCCGCTGCTCCGGCTCGACCGCTTCCGCACCCTCGTGATCCCCGACGGGGAGCGGGACATGGCCTGGAGCATCGGGGACGAGGGCTTCGAGATGGTCCTGGGCGCCGCCGTGCCCAGGGTGATCGAGGAGAACATCCACACCGCCCTCGACGCCCTGCTCGACGGCCCCGGCGGCGCCGTGGACCGCGCCGCGATCACCGACTGGGCCGTCCACCCCGGCGGGCGCAGCATCCTCGACAAGCTGGAGAAGACCCTCGGCCTGCCCCCGGAGGCCCTCCGGGAGTCCCGCGACGTGCTGGCCACCCGCGGCAACATGAGCAGCGTGACCGTCCTGCACGTGCTGCGCCAGGTGATCGACGAGGCGCCGGCCGACGAGCCGCGGACGGTGTGCGCGCTCGCGTTCGGACCGGGCCTGACCGTGGAGTCGGCGCTGTTCACGATCCCGGTGCGGCGCGCCGCCGCGGCACCCCGGAGCGCACGCGCGGCGGACGCCGTCGTCGGCTGACCCGGCTCCCTGCCGTCCCCGCCACGGCGCCTGATAGCGTGGGCCGCCCGACGGCAGAAAGGATGAGCCCGTGACCTCCTCCGCACCGGCCCCCGTGGTGCTGGGCCGCATCGACGAGTCCTTCCACCAGGTCGCCGCCGCGGTCGTGGAAGAGGTCCTCCTGCGCCTGGGGCACGACGTCGAGGTGCGCGAGGGACCGCACCCGGAGATGTACCCCCTGCTGGCACGCGGTGAGCTGGACCTGTTCGCGGACAGCTGGCTGCCCGGCGGGCACGCCGCCTACTGGGAGCAGATCCGCGATCGGGTCGTCGAGGTGGCCCCGCTGTTCGAGGGCGCGGAGTTCTTCTGGGCGGTGCCCGGCTACGTCCCCGCCGACCAGGTCGCCCGCCTCTCCGACCTGGCCCGCCCCGAGGTCACGGCGCGGATGGCGACGCTCGTCGTGCAGGGCACCACCGCGGGAGCCGGGCTGACCACGCGGTCCCAGCAGCTGCTGGTCGACTACGGCCTGGACCGGGCCGGCTGGAGCCACCGGATCGGCGACATCCACGCGATCATCGACACCATCAACGCGCGGATCGCCGCCCGCGAGTGGTTCGTCACCCCGCTGTGGCAGCCCCAGTACCTCAACGAGGTCCACGACCTGCGCCCCCTCGTCGACGAGCTCGGCGTCTTCCCGCCCCCGGACCGGGCCTCCCTGCTCGCCCACCGCGGCGCGTTCGAGAGGCTGCCGGAGCGCACCCGGGAGGTGCTCGGCCGGATCCGCTTCACCGTCTCCGCGGTGAGCGCGATGGACCGCGCGGTCAACCTGGACGGCCTCGACCCCCTGGCCGCGGCGCGCCGGTGGATGGACCGGCACCCCGCCGAGGCGGCTCCCTGGTTCGCCTGACAACCGGGGCGCCGCCCTGCGAGGATGGCAGCACGTGGACGGGGCCCTCCCGGCCGCGGCGCCCCTGATCCGCTAGGAGGACCCCGTGGACCACGACGTCGTCATCGTCGGCGCAGGACTGGCCGGCCTGCAGTGCGCCCGGCTGCTGGAGCAGCACGGCCTGGACGTGGCGGTGCTGGAGGCCTCCGACGGCGTGGGCGGGCGGGTGCGCACCGACCTGGTCGACGGCTTCCGCTGCGACCGCGGCTTCCAGGTGCTCAACCCCGCCTACCCGGAGCTGCGCCGCAGCGTGGACGTCCCGGCGCTGCGCCTGCAGAAGTTCGAGGCGGCCGCGGGGGTCCGCCGCGGCGACGGCATCGACGTCCTCGCCGATCCCCGCCGCTCACCGGCCCGCCTGGCGGAGACCCTGCGCAGCCCCCTCGTGGAGCTGCGGCGGGTGCCCGCCCTGCTCGCCTGGCTCGCCCCCGTGCTCGACCCCCGCGCGGAGCGGCGGGAGGAGCACGACCGGAGCTGGTTCGAGTCCCTCGACGCCGCGGGCGTGCACGGCCCCCTGCGGGAGCTGGTGCTCGAGCCGTTCCTCGCCGGCGTGATCCTCGAGGACGAGGGCCGCACCTCCGCCGCGTTCGTGCGCCAGCTCGTCGGGTGGTTCCTGCTCGGCACCCCGGGCCTGCCCGCCGAGGGCATGGGCGCGCTGCCGGCCTGGCTGCACGACGGGCTGCGCGCCCGGGCGGTGCTCGGCACGCGCGTCGAGTCCCTCGAGCGCACCGGGTCGGTGTGGACCGTGGGCGCGGGGGAGAACTCGTGGCGCGCCCCGGCGGTGGTGGTCGCGACCGACGCCCCGGCCGCCTCCGGGCTGCTGGACCTGCCGACCGCCGCCATGAAGGGGGAGGTCACGTGGTGGTTCGCCCCCGACCGCGCGCCCTCCGGCCTGAGGGCCCAGGTGCTGCCGGGCGGGACCACGGGGCCGGTGGTCGACACCGCCGTGGTCAGCAACGCCGCCCCCAGCTACGCCCCGGAGGGCCGCTCGCTCGTGCAGGCCACCGCCCTGCTGCCCCGCGGCGCCGCCGTGCCCCCCGAGGCCGACGTCCGCCGGCAGCTGGCCGAGATCTGGCAGGCCGACGCGGCGGCGTGGGACCTCCTGACCGTCCACGAGGTGCGCGGCGCCCTGCCGGAGCAGCTGCCCCCTCTCGTGGCCGCCCGCCCCGCCGCCCTCGGCAACGGGCTGTTCGTGTGCGGCGACCACCGCACCACCGCCTCCACCCAGGGCGCGCTGCTCTCCGGGCGGAGGGCGGCGGAGGCGCTGCTGGCCTGACCGGCTTTCGGCACGCCTCCCCCGCCGAGGGGTCGCGTTCGCCGCCCTGCCACCGCCGAGGGGTCGCGTTCGCCGCCCTGCCACCGCCGAGGGGTCGCGTTCTGTCGGTGTGCAACACCGATTCCGGTCGGTAGGGACTCCTCGGCGCCGCGTGGCCGCGGCGGGGGCTCAGCCCCGGAGCACCTCCCCCAGGCGGCGGACGCCCTCGGCGATCTCCTGCTCCGAGGCCGCGGAGTAGGCCAGGCGCAGGCTCGTGGTGGGGCGGCCGTCGGCGTAGCAGGCGCCGCCGGGCACCAGCACCAAGCCGTGCCGGACCGCCCGGTCGAGCAGGTCCTCGTGGTCGGCGGCCGGGTCGAGGTCCAGCCACGTGAAGAAGCCGCCGGCGGGCCGGGTCCAGCGCACCCCCTCCGGCATGTGCTCCTCGAGGGCGCCCATCATCGCGGCGCACCGGGAGCGGTAGCGCTCCACGGCCCGGTCGAGGGCGGGCCGCCAGTGCTCGCTGCCCACGTACTCGGCGGCCAGCTCCTGGCCCAGCACCGAGGGGTGGATGGTGACCGCCTCCGCCGCGATCTGTAGCCGCGCCCGGACCACCGGCACCGCGGCGATCCAGCCGATCCGCAGGCCCGGGGCGAAGATCTTGGAGAAGCTGCCCAGGTGGATCACGGTGGCCGGGTCCAGCGAGTACAGGGACGGCGGCCGGTGCTCCCGGTCGAAGCCGAGCAGCCCGTACGGGTCGTCCTCGAGGATCAGCACGCCGCGCTCCGCGCAGACCGCCACGAGCCGGCGCCGCCGCTCCTCGCTCAGCGTCACGCCGGTGGGGTTGTGGAAGTTCGGGACCGTGTAGACGAACTTCACGGTCCGCCCGGCGGCCCGCAGCTCGTCGATCCGCTCCGCCACCGCGCCGGGGTCGAACCCGTCCTCGTCGACGTCGACGTGCTGGACCTCGACCTCGTAGCTGCCGAACACCCCGAGCGCCCCCACGTAGGTGGGGCCCTCGGCGACCACGACGTCGCCCGGGTTGCAGAACAGCTTGGTGACCAGGTCCAGGCCGGCCTGGGAGCCGGCCGTGACCTGGATCCGGTCCGGGGTGGTCTCGGCGCCCTCCAGGGCCATGAGCTCGCAGATCAGCCCGGGCAGGCGCCCGATGCCCGCCCCGGAGCCGTACTGCAGCACCTCCGGCCCCCGCTCGGCGAGGATCCGGGCGGTCATGCCCGCGATCACGTCGTGCGGGAGCACGCCCATGTCCGGGTTGCCGCCGGCCAGGGAGATCATCCCCGGCCGCATCGCGATCTCGAACACGGCCCGCACGGGGGACGGGCGGAACTCCCCCGAGCGGCGTGCGAAGAGGGAGACGTGGTCGGGCCAGCGCGCCACGGCCGCGCCTCCGCTCACCGGACGTCCTCGGGCCGCCCTGCGGCGGCCCTGCCGTAGACGTGCCCGGCCAGGCCGTACGCCGGCCCGCCGGGTGCGGCGCCGGGGCCCATGGCGAGCAGCGTGATCAGCTCGTAGACCACGTGGGCGGCGGCGACCCCGGTGAGCTCGGCGTGGTCGTAGGCGGGGGCGACCTCCACGACGTCGCAGCCCACGACGTCCGTCCCGCGCAGCCCGCGCAGGATCTCGAGCACCTCGCGGCTCGTCATCCCGCCGGCCTCGGGGGTGCCCGTGCCGGGGGCGTGGGCGGGGTCCAGGACGTCGATGTCGAGGGAGACGTAGAGCGGACGGTCGCCGACGCGCTCGCGCAGCGCCTCGACGACGGCGTCGACCCCCAGCCGCATCACGTCGACCGAGGACACGATGCCGAAGCCGAAGCGGGCGTCGTCGTCGAGGTCCTCGGGCCCGTAGAGGGGACCGCGGGTGCCCACGTGGCAGACGGCGTCGGTGTCGAGCAGGCCCTCCTCGAACGCGCGGCGGAACGGGGTCCCGTGGGTGTACTCCGCGCCGAAGTAGGTGTCCCAGGTGTCGAGGTGTGCGTCGAAGTGCAGCAGCGCCACCTTCCCGTGGCGGGCGTGGGCGGCCCGCAGCAGCGGCAGGGCGATGGTGTGGTCCCCGCCGACGGCCACGAGCCGGGTGCTGTCCCCCATCAGCTCCTTCGCCTGGGCCTCGATCGAGGCGATGGCCTCGTGGATGTCGAAGGGGTTGGCGACGATGTCCCCGGCGTCGGCGACCTGCGCCCCGGCGAACGGCGAGAAGCTCTGGGCGGGGTTGTAGGGGCGCAGCAGGCGCGAGGACTCCCGGACGTGGTTGGCCCCGAAGCGGGCGCCGGGCCGGTAGGAGACCCCGGAGTCGAAGGGGACCCCGACCACCGCGATGTCCGTGCGCTCGACCTCGTCGGTGCGCGGCAGCCGGGCGAAGGTGCCCAGGCCGGCCCAGCGCGGGGTCAGGGCCGCGTTGACGGGGCCCACGACGGTGGTGCCGTCCGGGGCGGTGGAGGTGATGCGTTCCGGGTTCATGCGAGAGGCCTTTCGAGGGTCGGAGGGGTGGTGCGGAGAGGCGCTGCGGACGGACGGCCGGATCAGGTGCGGAGGATCCAGAGCAGGACGGCGTCCTCGTCCCCGGGGTTCTCCCAGGTGTGGGGCTCGGAGCCGGGGAAGGTGACGGTGTCGCCGGCGACCAGGTCGAAGGTGCGGCCGGGGACCTTCAGCCGGAACCGGCCGCTGATCAGGTGCAGGACCTCGGTCTCGCAGTCCATGCTGTACATGGCCTCCTCGCCGCGGCCCCCCGCCGCCACGCGGGCCCGGAGGACCTGGACCGTGCGCTGGTCGGTGGGGGTGAGGAGCTGCTCCTCGATCCCCTCGCCGCCGAGATCGATGTGGGGGGCGTCCGCCAGCCGGACGAGCTCCACCTCGCCGGGACCGGCGAAGAGGTCCCCCACGTCGATGCGCAGCACCTGGCACATCCGCACGAGGGAGTCCACGGAGGGCGAGGTGATGTCCCGCTCCACCCGGCTGACGAAGCCCTTGGTCAGGCCCGCAGCGGAGGCGAGCTGGTCGATGGTCATGTGGTTGCGCCGGCGGTGGTTGCGCAGGCGAGAGCCCACGGCGGCGGAGCGGCCGGAGCTCTCGATGGGCAGTGCTTTCACGGTGGGCCTGCCCTCCGGAGGTGCCGGCGGCCCGCGACGGCAGGGGCCTGGTGGGGGAACATGATCCAGATCATACTAGGTTGGACAACTTTTGTTTCTCCACCAGCAACTTCTGCCGAGACAGCCCGATCCCAGCGGGCCCTCGGCCCCGTCTCCGGAAGGATCTCCCCATGCAGATCGCCCTCCTCCAGTCCGAGGCGAAGGTCATGGACCTCGAGGCGAACCTCGAAGCCGTCGACGCGGCCGCCCGGCGCGCCCGGGAGGACGGCTCCGACCTGCTCCTCACCCCCGAGCTGTTCACGTGCGGCTACAGCCCCGACCGGGTCCGGGCGGAGCTGACCGCCGCGGACCTGGACCGGATCGCCGAGCGCGCGGCGGGGATCGCGCGCCGCCACGGCATCTCCCTCGTGCACAGCACGCCCCGGATCGCCCCCGACGGGCGCTGGCACATCTCGGCCCGCCTGCTGGACGCCACCGGCGCGGAGGTGCTGGCCTACGACAAGGTGCACCTGTTCGGGGCCGAGGAGCGGAGGGCCTTCGCCCCCGGCTCGGCCGCCCCGCGGGCGGTGGCGCACGGCGGGATGCTGGTCTCGCTGCTGATCTGCTACGACGTGGAGTTCCCGGAGAGCGTCCGCGCCGCCTCCGACCAGGGCGCGGAGCTGCTGCTGGTCCCCACCGCGCTCGGCGCCGGCTTCAGCGCGGTGCCCCGCGTCCTCGTGCCGGCCCGGGCGCTCGAGAGCCAGGTGGTCGTCGCCTACGCCAACCACTGCGGCACGGAGAGCGGGCTGCGGATGGGGGGCGAGAGCGTGGTCGCCGCGGCGGACGGGACCCTGCTGGCCCACGCCGGCGAGGGCCCGGAGGTCCTGTGCGCGACGGTGGACCGGGCGGCCGTCGCGGCGGCGCGGGAACGGGTCCCCTACCTGAGGGACCGGCGCCCGGACCTGTACGGGCGGTGGACCGGCTGCTCCTGCAGCTGACGCGGCCCGGCGCGGGTCAGCGGTCCTCGGGCATGAACTGCAGGGCGATCAGCAGCTCGGCCCTGCTCCGCGCGTCGTCCAGGTCGAGGCGGAGCACGTCGGCGGCGTGCTGGACATGCCGGCGCACACTGTTGCGGTGCAGCCCCAGCTCCCGGCCGCAGGCGTCCCAGCTGCCGTGGACCCCCAGCCACGAGCGCAGGACCCGCAGCAGCAGCCGCCGCCTCTCGTCGGGCAGCACCGCGAGCGGCGCGAACAGGCGCTCGGCGACCAGGCGGCCGGACTCGGGACCGAGCAGGCCCGTCACGGACCACTGCACGTCCTCGGCCCGGACGCTGGCGCCGCCGCCCCGGAGCCGCCGCCGCACCGCCGCGACCTGCTCGTTGCCGCTCGCGAGCTCGGCCGGCTCCACGGGCCCCCCGACCGCGACCAGCCACCCCAGCCGCTCCAGGTCCGCCACGACCCGGTCCGGGACCGCCGAGCGGGTGACTGCTACGAAGCCGTAGTCGGTGAGCTCCACCAGCCGCGTGTCGCAGAGGCGCCGCAGCTGGATCAGCTCGGGGAGCTCGCCGGCGGCGGGCGGGGGCCAGCCCCGGTCCTGGCCGTCCCGGCGCACTCCCTGCACGATCCGCACCGGCGCCCCCTCGGCCCCGGACATGCTCTGCGCCAGCGACCGCGCGAGCGTGCGGTCGCGGCCCGAGGCGGCCCGGCCCAGGGCCGAGGGATCCAGCAGCAGCCGGGTGGCCAGGCGGCTCGGGCCGAAGTTGCCCACGGTCCGCTGGCGGAGCAGGACCTCGAGGAGGCCCACGGCGAGGGTGATCGTCGTGTGCTGCGGCGGGCTGAAGCCGGTGGCCGAGCCGAGCACCAGGGTGCCCAGGTTGACGTCGCGCTCGCTGCGCAGGGGGTGGCCGACCACGTGGGCGGCCCCCGGTACCGGGAATCCCGCGACCTCGACCCGTGGGCCGCTGCCGGCCAGCATGCGCTCCTGCAGGGGCCGCAGCTGCTCCTCCGCCAGCACCTGCCGCCCCGCCGCGGCGCTGGCCCTCCCGTCCGCGCCCGTGAGCACGACCCATCCGCGGACCTCCGCGGCCAGCACCCCCAGGAGCGAGCCCTCCGGCGCGTCGGAGAGCACCGCCCGCAGCATCCGGCGGTTGACCTCGGCGAGGTGGCGGCTGAGGCGCGCGCCCTCGGCCTCCAGCATGGCCGCGAACTTCCGGGTCACGGCGACGAAGGGCGTGCGCCGGGCCACCCGGACCAGCGGCAGCCCCTGCGCGGTGCACGCCCGCACGAGGGGCGCCGGGACGTCGTCGTGCACGGGAGAGACCCCAAACCCCAGGGCCGTGACCCCCGCGGCGCGAAGCCTCCCGACGTAGGCGTCGACCTCCTCCGGGGGACGGTCGACCAGCGGGACGCCGGCGGTCAGGAGGAACTCCCCGCCCAGCAGGAAGGGCGTGGGGTCCTCCAGCTCGCTCGTGGCGACCCAGCGCAGGGGCCGGTTCGCGTCCCCCTCCGGGCGCGCCACGGGCTCCAGCTCGGCCGGCATCTGGGCGAGCAGACGGTCCAGGGTGAGCTGCACCCAGCCCGCACCGGCCTCCACCTGTTCCTGCTGTGGTGCATTTCCGCTCATGGAGAGGGATTCTAAGTCATTCCGTCCCGACTGAGACTGCCGTCACATCCCTAGGGTTTGTGGGGACCCGCAGGCCGCTCGTCGAAAGGGACGCCTCCATGACCATGACACCCACAGCACAGCAGCAGCGCTCCGGCCCCGCCCTCCGGCTGGGCCACCAGCTGACCCGGCGCAAGCCGCTGCAGCAGATGGTGCGGGACTCGGACACCGCCAGCACCGGGCTCATCAGGAGCTTCGGCCTCCTCCAGCTGACGATGATCAGCGTGGGGGCCACGCTCGGCACGGGCATCTTCGTGGTCCTCGGGGACGCGGTCCCCATCGCGGGCCCGGCGGTATGGATCTCGTTCGTCGTGGCCGGGGTCGCCGCCATGCTCTCCGCCCTGTCCTACGCGGAGATGGCGGGTGCCGTGCCCGTCTCGGGCTCCAGCTACTCCTACACCTACGCGACGATGGGCGAGGGCCTGGCCTGGATCTGCGGCTGGTGCCTGCTGCTCGAGTACGCGGTGTCCGTGGCGGCCATCGCCGTGGGCGCGGGCGAGTACCTCACGGAGATCGCGACGACCTTCGGCGTGACGCTCCCGGAGGCCCTCATCCAGCCGCCCGGCGACGGTGGGGTGTTCAACGTCCCGGCCGTGGCCGTCGTGCTCCTGGCCACCGTCCTGCTGATCCGGGGGGCGCGGGAGAGCGCGCTGGTCAACACCGTGCTGGTGGTCCTGAAGATCGTCGTCCTCCTGTTCTTCGTCCTGGTGGCCTTCACGGCCTTCGACTCCCGCAACTTCGCCCCGCTGCTGCCGATGGGCTCCGCCGGCGTCACCGCGGCGGCCTCGAGGCTGTTCTTCTCCTACATCGGGTTCGACGCGGCCTCCACCGCCGGCGACGAGGCCCGCAACCCCCAGCGGGACCTGCCGCGCGCGATCATCCTGTCCATGGCGCTCATCACGTCCCTCTACATCCTGGTGGCGCTGGCCGCCGTGGGGGCCCGCCCCTGGGGCTGGTTCGACGGCCAGGAGGCCGCTCTTGTGCGGATCCTCCAGGAGGTCACCGGCAGCTCGTGGATGTCGCTGGTGTTCGCCGTCGGCGCCGTCATCGCGATCGTCAGCATCGTGCTCGTCGTCCTCTACGGGCAGACCCGCATCCTGATGGCCATGTCCCGGGACGGGCTCGTCCCGCCGGTCTTCGGCAGGGTCTCCGCCCGCACCGGCACCCCGGTCGCCAACACGCTGATCACCGGCGGAGTCATCGCGGCCGCCGCCGGGCTCGTCCCGCTGGGGGAGCTCGCCGACGCCACGAGCATCGGCACCCTGTTCGCCTTCAGCCTCGTCAGCCTGGCCGTCATCGACCTGCGCCGGCGCCGCCCCGACCTGCCGCGCACCTTCCGCGTCCCGCTGTTCCCGCTGACGCCGATCCTGGCCGTGACCATGTGCGTGCTCCTCATGGTGAACCTCGGCGGCAGCACCTGGGTGGTGTTCGTCCTGTGGATGGCCCTCGGCGCGGCCGTGTACCTCGGCTACGGGCGGCGGCACTCCACCGTGGCGGCCATGACCGACGACGAGTACGTTGAGGCCTCCGCCTCCTCCCCGACGGACGCCGCCGCCTCCGCCGGCGCACGCACCCCCACCCGCGAGACCGTGAAGGACGACCAGTGACCATCGCAACGGACATCAACCACTCCGGGCCCGGCACCGCGCCGGTCACCATGCTGAACCCGGACTTCCCGTTCGGCTACGACACCTACCTCCAGCACCCCTCGGGGCTCGGCAGCATCCCGGAGGCCGCGCGGGGCACGAAGGTCGCGGTGATCGGGGCGGGGCTCTCCGGCCTGGTGACGGCCTACGAGCTCATGAAGCTGGGGCTGTGCCCTGTCGTGCACGAGGCCGGGGAGATCGGCGGGCGGCTGAAGACCCGGTCCTTCGCCGGGGCGCCCTCCGTGACCGCCGACCTGGGCGGGATGCGGTTCCCCGTCTCCGGGCGCTCCTTCTACCACTACGTGGACAAGCTCGGGCTGCGGACCGAGGCGTTCCCCAACCCCCTCTCCGACGCCACCTCCAGCACCGTCATCGAGCTCGGCGGGAAGGCCCACTACGCCCGCACCCCCGAGGACCTGCCGGCGTTCTTCCACGAGGTGGCCGAGGCCTGGCACGACGCGGTCGACGACGGCGCCCAGTTCCGGCAGATGCAGGAGGCCATCAGGGCCCGTGACACCGGCCGGATCAAGCAGCTGTGGAACGTCCTGGTCCGGGACCTGGACGAGCAGACGTTCTACGGCTTCATCGCGGCCAGCAGGGCCTTCAAGGAGGCCGGGTTCGACCACCGCGAGGCCTTCGGGCAGGTCGGCTTCGGGACGGGCGGCTGGGACACCGACTTCCCGAACTCGATCCTCGAGATCCTCCGGGTCGTCTACACCGACGCCGACGACGGCCACCGCAGCATCGTCGGCGGCGCCCAGCGCCTGCCCGAGGCCCTCTGGCACCACGCGCCCGAGGACCTCGTCCACTGGCCCGCGGGGACGTCCCTGGCCTCCCTGCACGGCGGCTCGCCCCGCGGCGCCGTCGCACGGATCACCCGTCCGCCCGGGGCCGGCGGCGGCGTGGGCGACTTCCGGATCGAGGAGAAGTGGGGCCGCGCCGCGCAGTACCCCGCCGTCGTCTCGACGTGCCAGTCGTGGCTGCTGTCCACGCGGATCCACACCGAGGAGGGCCTCTTCCCGGCCCGCCTCTGGACCGCCATGGAGCGCTCCCACTACATGCAGTCCTCCAAGACGTTCGTCATGGTGGACCGGCCCTTCTGGAAGGACGTCGACCCGGGCACCGGGCGCGACGTCCTGAGCATGACGCTGACCGACCGGCTCCCGCGGGCCACGTACCTGCTCGACGACGGGCCGGACAAGCCCGCCGTGATCCTGCTGTCCTACACCTGGAACGACGACGCCCTGAAGTGGCTGGCCCTCGACGCCGACGGGCGGGTCGAGCTGATGCTGCACTCGCTCGAGCAGATCTACCCCGGCGTGGACATCGCGTCCCACATCGTGGGGGAGCCCATCACGGTCTCCTGGGAGTCGGACCCCAACTTCATGGGGGCGTTCAAGGCGAACCTCCCCGGCCACTACCGCTACCAGCAGCGCCTGTTCACGCACTTCGCCCAGGACGGGCTGCCGGAGCACCAGCGCGGGATCTTCCTGGCCGGCGACGACATCTCCTTCACCGCGGGCTGGGCCGAGGGCGCCGTCACCACCGGGCTCAACGCCGTGTGGGGAGTCGTGAAGCACCTCGGGGGCGTCAGCGCCCCCGGCAACCCCGGGCCCGGGGACCTCCTCGAGGAGCTCGGGCCGATCAGCCTGGACTGAGCCCGGCGGGCTCCGGCGGGTGCCGGAGCCCGCCGCGTCCACCCCGCCGTGACCGACCGGACCGGTTCCCAGCACGTGCGCCGGCCCCTACGATGTGCGACAACTCCTGTTTCTCCCATGCAACTTTCTCCCATGCAACTTTTCTCCCACGCGACCGCAGGGGCGCCGGCCCGCGCCCCGGGAACGAGCCCGGCCCATGAACGTCCTCGTCGTCACGCCGCCGACCACCACGGCGGCCCGTCCGTGACCGCCCGCAGGACCACGGCCCGCGCCGTGCTGGAGACCCTCCGGGGCTACGGGATCGACACGGTCTTCGGCATCCCCGGCACCCACTCGCTGGAGTTCTACCGCCCGCTCCGGGAGCTGGGCATCCGGGCGATCACGACCCGCCACGAGCAGGGCGCCGCCTACGGGGCCGACGGGTGGAGCCAGGTCTCCGGGCTGCCGGGGGTCGTGATCACCACCTCCGGCCCGGGCCTGCTGAACTCCCTCTCCGGGGCGGCCACCGCCTACGCCGAGTCCCGGCCCATGATCCTGCTCTCGCCGGGCCGGCCGCTGGGCCAGGACTTCCGGGACATCGGGTCGCTGCACGAGACGAAGAACCCGTCGGCGGCCGTCGACGCGATCGTGGGGCGCAGCCGCCGCGTCACCAGCGGCGCGGAGGCCGTCACGATGGTCCACGACGCCTTCCGGGACTTCACCCACTCGCGGCCCCGGCCGGTGCACATCGAGATCCCCCTGGACGTCCTCGAGGCGGAGCTGGAGTGCACCGACCGGCAGGTGGCCCCGCGGCCGCTGGGCGCCCCGCAGCCGGCGCCGGCCGACGACGTGCGCCGCGCCGCCGAGGTCCTGCGCGCCGCCCGCCGCCCCGTGATCCTGGCGGGCGGCGGCTCGCTGCCCGCCGGGGAGCGGCTGCTCGAGCTCGCCGAGCTGCTCGAGGCCCCGGTGATCACCACGACCAACGGCAAGGGGGCCATCCCGGAGCGGCACCGGCTCTCCCTCGGGGCGGACCTGCGGCTGTCCACCGCCCACGAGTTCCTGCGCTCGGCCGACGCCCTGCTGGTGGTCGGCTCCAAGGTGGGCGAGGCCGAGCTGTGGGGCGGGGACGTCACCCCCGCCGGGCCGATCGTGCGCATGGACATCATGCGGGACCAGATGCTGTGCAACCTCGACCCGGACATCGAGCTGCCGGGCAACTCCGCGGCCGTCGTGCCGCAGCTGATCGAGGCCCTCGGCCACCTGGAGCCGCGCGAGCCGCGGGACCTCGCCGAGGTCTTCGCCCGGATGGACGACGAGGCCCGCCGCTGGGCCCCCGACCTCGCCGCCCTCAACGAGGCGATCATGGCCGTGGTGCCCGAGGACACGATCATCGGCGGGGACTCCTCGCAGGTCACCTACATGGGCTCGACGACGTTCTTCCGCGCCCGGCTCCCCCACTCCCTGCTGTACATGGGGACCTACGCGACGCTGGGCTACGGGCTGCCCGCCTCGATCGGGGCGAAGCTCGCGGCCCCGGAGCGGCCCGTGCTGTGCCTGGTGGGCGACGGCGCGCTGATGTTCTCGATCCAGGAGCTCATGACGGCCGTGGAGCTCGGGCTGGACCTGCCGATCGTCTGCGTGGACAACGGCGGCTACGGCGAGATCCGGCAGAACATGGCGGACCGGGGCATCGACCCCCTCGCCGTGGACCTGCGGCAGCCGGACTGGCCGGCGCTCGCGGAGGCGTTCGGCGCCGTCGGGCTCGAGGCCACCCGGGAGACCCTCGCCGAGAAGGTGACCGAGGCGCTCGCCGTGAAGGGGCCCAGCCTGGTCCACCTGCGGATCTGAGCCCCGCCGAGGGGTCGCGTCAGCGCGGGACCTGGTCCTCCGGGAGCTCCGCCACGGGGGCGAGCACGACGTCCTCGATCTTCCAGTCCAGGTCCGCGCAGCGCTTCCGGGCGGCCGCGAGCTGCTCCAGCGTCGGGACGACGCCCTCGGCGGGGACCACGAAGCCCTCCACGTGGAAGACGTGGCCCTCGTCCCGGACCCGGACGCCGGCGTCGCGCACCCAGGGCAGCTGGCGCAGCACCGTCTCCAGCTGGCCGACGAGGGGGTGCGGGGCGGCGTCGTCGTAGGTGGTGGGACGGAAGTCCACGAGGTCGGCCACGGCCCCCTTGAGGTTCGTGGCCCCGTCCTTGAGGATCGACGCGGAGACCACGAGGGCCGCCACGGCGTCCGCCCACCACAGGCCCAGGCCGATGCCCAGTACGCCCGCGACCGTGGCGAGGCCGGTCATCCAGTCGGCCTTGTTCATGTCCGCGTCGGCGTAGAGCACCTTGTCGTGCAGCTCCTCGGCCAGCTTCAGCTTCATCCGGCCGAGGACCACCGGCGGGACGCTGGTGAGCGTCATCGCCACCACCATCAGCCAGCCGGACCACACCGGCACACCGAACAGGCTGGTGACACCGATCGGGGGCCGCTCCCCCGTGAGCAGCCCGGAGCCCGAGTCGACCACCAGGACAGCACCCATCGCCAGGAGCGCGACCGCCGCCACGAGGTGGCCCACGCCCACGGAGCGGTGGTAGCCGTAGGGGTGGCGCGGCGTCGGGCGCCGGCCGGCGATGCGGACCGCCACGAGGAAGGCGAGAGGCGGCAGGAACGAGAGCGAGTCCTCGATCCAGGCGACCTTCATCGCCTGGGACTGCCCGGCGACGAGCGCCACGACGGTCACGGTCACGGCGAGCACCCCGACGGTGATCCACTCCAGGCGCACCGCGCGGGCCAGGGTGCGCGCCTGGCCGTCGGTGAGCTCCGTCGACCCGAACCGTGCCTTCGTCCCGGTCGGCGTCATCGCCCCTCCTCCCGTTCCACCAGGAACGTCTCGAGCTCGGTGAGGAAGCCGTTCTCCCCCGGCCGGGTGGCCAGCACGATCTTCTCGGTGCGGCCGTCCCACGTCTCGATCTCCGTGTGCGGGCGGGTGAGGGCGGCGTGCTTCTCCCAGGGGGACGTGTCGGTGAGGCCCGCGACGACGACGTCGAGGTCGCCGCCCTCCAGCGAGCGGATCAGGTGGCTCTCGCTGCCGGGGTACCACACCACATCGGCGTCGACGCGCTCCGCGAAGTCCTCCACGAGCTCGACCTCGAGGCCGGCGGAGCGCCCGCTGTCGTCGACCTCCGCCCAGGGCGGGCTCTCGGAGATCCCCACGCGCAGCTCGCCGTCGCGGACCCGGTCGAGCGTGCCCTCCGGGTCCTTGGGGAACCCGGAGCTGCACCCCGTGAGCAGCAGCGCCGCCAGTACGCCCCCCACCAGGCGGCCGCCTCCGAATGCCATGGACACCATCCTCCTGACCTGCCCCGATGCCGGACGGCAGGGCGACGCTAAGGGTACTGCGGGTCAGCTCCACTCTACAGAGTCCCCGAGGGGGAGAGCTCGGCCTCGTACAGGCCCAGGTAGGCCCAGCCCCGGTGGGCGGGAGCGGTCAGCGGGGGCAGCACCGCCAGGGGCAGCACCGCGACGAGCCAGGGCGCGGCGCCGGGGAACAGGGCCGACAGCGCCCACACCACGACGACACAGGCGGGCACGATGAGCACGAGCGCCCCGAGCTGCTCCGCCGCCCCCACCGCGCACACCCGGCGCCAGGCGACGTCCCCGGGCAGGCGCCCCTCGCGCACGGCCTGCCCGACCCTCCTGGTGACGACCGGGCGGTCCCGGGGTGCGGCCAACGCCGGCCGGCGCCGCCGCAGCGGGAAGGAGATCACGAGGACGAGGACGAGGAACAGGCTCACGGTGCTCAGCGCGAACCCCTTCAGGCCGAGCGTCACCTCCGCGGTCCAGTAGACGGCCGTGAAGCCGATCGCCGTCGCCGCCCCCAGGCCCGCGGCCTCGCGGAGGAGACGGTGCCGCCGCGGGAGGGGACGCTCGCCGTGGACCAGGACAGGCGGCTCCGCCGAGACGGTCATGGCACCTCCTCGAGCACGCCGATGGCGGACTCCTACCACGATACGACCGTGGAGTGGAGGCATGACCATCAGTGCTGTCGCTCTTTTCACCGGGTGGATCGGTCCCGGGGTCGCCCACCCCGGGACGTGGACACCGCCCACGCCGTCCGGCAGCCGGCACGCGCGCGAAACACCGGGTGAACCTGCCTGTAACACGGGCTCCATACGGTGGCGGGAAGCGGCGAGCGCCCCGCCGCCGCAGCCGCAGTCCCCGAGGAGAGCCGTGCACCTGACACCCCGCGAGCAGGAGAAGCTGCTGGTCGTCGTGGCCGGCGACCTGGCCCGGCGCCGCCGGGAGCGGGGCCTGAGGCTCAACCACCCGGAGGCCGTCGCGCTCATCACCGCCGAGCTGCTCGAGGGCGCCCGGGACGGGCGCACCGTCGCCGAGCTCATGTCCTGGGGCTCCACGATCCTCACCCGCGAGGACGTCATGGAGGGCGTGCCCGAGATGATCCACTCGGTGCAGGTGGAGGCGACGTTCCCGGACGGCACCAAGCTCGTCACCGTCCACGACCCCGTCCGCTAGCCCGCCCCGCCGGCCCGCCCGCGAAGGAGCAGCCATGATCCCCGGAGAGTACGTCCTGCGGCCCGAGCCCGTGGTGATCAACACCGGCCGCCCCACCGTGGAGCTCGACGTGGTCAACCGCGGCGACCGCCCCGTGCAGGTGGGCTCCCACTTCCACTTCCCCGAGGCCAACGCGGGCCTCGAGTTCGACCGCGCCGCCGCCCGCGGGTTCCGCCTGGACATCCCCGCCGGCACCGCGGTGCGCTTCGAGCCCGGCGACCGCAAGCGGGTCCAGCTCGTGGCGCTGGCCGGGCGCCGCGAGGTGCACGGGCTCGGCAACCGGGTCGACGGCCCCCTCGACCCGGTCGCCCCCGGCGCCACCGGGAGCGCCCCAGAGCCGGCCGGGGAGCCGGCCACGGAAGATGGGCAGGCATGAGCCACGAGATGTCCCGCGCCCAGTACACGAGCCTGTACGGGCCCACGACCGGCGACCTGGTGCGCCTGGCCGACACCGAGCTGTTCCTCGAGGTCGAGGAGGACCTCACCGTGCCCGGCGAGGAGGTCGTCTTCGGCGGCGGCAAGGTGGTCCGGGACGGCATGGGCCACAACGGCCGGCTGACCCGGGACGACGGCGTGGTGGACACCGTGATCACGAACGTGATGGTCCTGGACCACTCCGGGATCTACAAGGCGGACGTCGGCATCCGCGACGGGCGGATCAGCGGGATCGGCAAGGCCGGCAACCCCGACATCATGGACGGCGTGACGATCCTCGTCGGGGCCTCGACCGAGGTGATCGCCGGCGAGCGCCGGATCCTCACCGCCGGCGGCGTCGACTCCCACATCCACTTCATCGGCGCCGACCAGATCGGCACCGCCCTGTCCTCCGGGATCACCACGATGATCGGCGGCGGGACGGGCCCGGCCGAGGGCTCCAACGCCACCACGATCACCCCCGGCGCGTGGCACCTCGCCCGGATGTTCCAGGCCCTGGACGACTACCCCATGAACTTCGGGCTGCTCGGCAAGGGCCACGCGTCCTCGCCCGAGCCCCTCGCGGAGCAGATCCGGGCCGGGGCCGTGGGCCTGAAGGTCCACGAGGACTGGGGCGCCACCACCTCCGCCATCGACACCGCCCTGCGCGTCGCCGACGAGCACGACGTCCAGGTCGCCATCCACACCGACACCCTCAACGAGTGCGGCTTCCTGGAGGACACCGTGGCCGCCATCGCGGGACGCGTGATCCACACGTTCCACACCGAGGGCGCCGGCGGCGGGCACGCCCCGGACATCATCCGCATCGCGGCGCTGCCCCACGTCCTGCCCTCCTCGACGAACCCCACGCTGCCGTTCACCCGGAACACGGCCGAGGAGCACCTGGACATGCTCATGGTCTGCCACCACCTCAACCCGGACATCCCGGAGGACGTGGCCTTCGCCGACTCCCGGATCCGGCCCGAGACGATCGCCGCCGAGGACGTCCTGCACGACCTCGGGGTGTTCTCCATGACCTCCTCGGACTCCCAGGCCATGGGCCGCGTGGGCGAGGTGGTGCTGCGCACCTGGCAGCTCGCCGACCAGATGAAGCGGCGCACCGGCCCCCTGCCCGGGGAGACCGGGCGCGGGGACAACGCCCGGCTGCGGCGCTACGTCGCGAAGTACACGATCAACCCCGCGATCGCCCACGGGGTGGCCGACGTCGTGGGCTCCGTGGAGACCGGCAAGCTCGCGGACCTCGTGCTGTGGGACCCCGTGTTCTTCGGGGTGAAGCCCCACGCCGTGCTCAAGGGCGGGCAGATCGTGCACTCGGTCATGGGCGACCCCAACGCCTCGATCCCCACCCCGCAGCCGCAGCTGATGCGGGACGCGTTCGGCGCCAAGGGCGCCGCCCCGCACGCCAACTCCGTCACCTTCATGTCCCGGGCCGCCGTCGAGGCCGGCGTGGGCGAGCGCCTGGGCCTGCGCAAGCGGGTGCTGCCCGTGGGCGGGATCCGCGGCCTGTCCAAGAAGGACATGCGGCACAACGACGCCACCCCGCGGATCGACGTGGACCCGCAGACCTACGAGGTCCGGGTGGACGGCGAGCTCGTCACGTGCGAGCCCGCCGAGGTGCTGGCCATGGCCCAGCGCTACTTCCTGTTCTGATCCCCGCCCCGAGAGGACCCTCCCCCGTGATCGTCGAATCCGTCCTCGGCAACCTGGCCGAGCTCACCGAGCAGGAGCGCTCCGGACTGCACCTGGAGCGGATCGCCCTCTCCGGGCCCGAGCTGCGCAGGCGCGTCCAGCGGGTCGTGACCGACCACGGCACCGAGGTGGGCATCCGCCTGGCCGAGCGGCGCGAGCTCCGGGACGGGGACATCCTGCACCGGGAGGGCCGCAACGCCGTGGTCGTCTCCACCCTGCCCACCGACGTCCTGGTCGTCGCGCCCGCCACGATCGAGCAGATGGGCTTCGTGGCCCACTCCCTGGGCAACCGCCACCTGCCCGCCCAGTTCCTCGGCCCCGGCGCCGAGTTCGAAGGACTCCCGGGCCACGACGGCGTCATGGTGCTGCAGTACGACCACACCGCCGAGGCCTACCTCCGGGAGGCGGGGGTGCGCTTCGCGCGCGTCGAGCGGCAGATGGAGGTCCCCTTCCGCCATGCCGAGCACACCCACTGAGCGCCCCGCCGCGGGCACCGCCGGGCTGCTCGCCGTCCTGCAGCTGTGCGACTCCGCGCTGCCCACCGGGGCCTTCGCCCACTCGCTGGGGCTCGAGACCTACGTCGACGACGGGACGGTGGCCGACGAGGCCGGCTTCCTCGCGTGGATCCGGCACTGCCTGCACCACCAGGTGGTCCCCGCCGAGGGCTGGGCGGTCCGCGCGGTCGCCACGGCGGCCTCCGACGACGACGTGTGGCGCGTCGACGACCTGCTGCACGCCCAGGCGCTGCCCGTCCAGGTGCGGGACGCCGCCGCCGCGATGGGCCGCCGGACGGCCGAGATCGGCGCAGAGAACTTCCCCTCCCCGCGCCTGCTCGCCTACGCCGAGCGCCTGCGCACGGGCAGCAGCCGCGGCAGCCCCGCGGTGGCCTTCGCCATCGTCGGCGCGGACCACGGCGTGGACTGGGAGCAGCTGGCCGGGGCGTACCTCTTCTCGACCGTCACCTCCCTGACCCAGAACGCCGTTCGGGGCATCCCGATCGGCCAGAGCGCCGGCCAGCGGGTCCTGCGCGCCCTGCACGCGGACGTCGCCCGCGGCGTCGAGCGGATCGGCCGGATGACGGCCGACGAGTTCGGGGCGACCAGCCCCGGGCTCGAGATCGCCCAGATGCGCCACGCCTGGCAGCGGGCACGCATGTTCATGTCCTGACCGCCCCACCACCCCACCGACCCAGGAGCACTCCATGACCACCGTCCCCCCCGTCCCCGCCGCACCGACCGGCCGCGGCCCCGTGCGCATCGGCGTCGGCGGCCCCGTGGGCGCCGGAAAGACCCAGCTCGTGGAGCGGGTGACGCGCGCGCTGATCGACGAGGTGTCGATGGCCGCGATCACCAACGACATCTACACGATCGAGGACGCCAGGATCCTGGCCCGCAACGGCGTGCTGCCCCTGGACCGGATCGTGGGCATCGAGACCGGCGGCTGCCCGCACACCGCGATCCGCGAGGACACCTCGATGAACGAGGCCGCGATCCAGAGGCTGTGCGCCGAGCACCCGGACCTGCAGATCGTGTTCGTCGAGTCCGGCGGGGACAACCTCTCCGCCACGTTCAGCCCGGAGCTGGTCGACTTCTCCATCTACGTCATCGACGTGGCCCAGGGCGAGAAGATCCCCCGCAAGGCCGGCCAGGGCATGATCAAGTCCGACCTCTTCGTGATCAACAAGATCGATCTCGCCCCGCACGTCGGCGCGGACCTCGGCGTCATGGCCGCCGACTCGGCGGTCTTCCGCAAGGACCTGCCGTTCTGCTTCACCAACCTCCGGACCGACCAGGGCCTGGGGACGATCCTCGACTGGATCCGGCACGACGTCCTGATGCTGGACATGGTGCCGTGACCGCCGCCGCGCCCGCCGCAGCGGGCGCCGCCGCGCCCACGGGCCGGCTCGAGCTGGCCCTGGCGCCCCGCGGCGGGCGCACCGTGGCCGTGCACCAGTTCCACTCCGGGGCCCTGCGCGTGCTGAGGCCGCACCACCTGGACGGGTCCGGGCAGCCGTGCTTCGTCGTCGTCAACCCCGGGGGCGGCTACCTGGGCGGTGACCGGTACGAGCTGGACGTCACGGTGGCCGCCGGGGGCACCGCTCTGGTCACCACCCAGTCCGCGACCAAGGTCTACCGCACCCCGGGCGCACCCGCCCGGCAGGACGTCCGGCTCGTGCTGGGCCCCGGCGCGGTCCTCGAGTACCTCCCGGACCAGCTCATCGCCTACCAGGACGCCGACTACGTCCAGCGGACCACCGTGGAGATGGACCCGACGGCGTGCCTGGTGGTGGGCGAGGTGGTCACCCCCGGGTGGGCGCCCGACGGGACCCCCTTCCGGTACCGCGGCGTGGTGCTGCGCACCGAGGTCCTGATGGACGGGCGCACCGTGGTGCTGGACAACCTGTGGCTGCGGCCCGGCGAGGACGACGTCGCCGCCCTCGGCTTCCTGGAGGGCCGCTCCCACCTCGGGTCCCTGCTGGTCGTGGACCCGCGCGTGGACCGGGCGCTGGTCGACCGCGTCCACGACCTGCTGGCCGCCGCCGAGGACCGGGTGCCGGGGCTGCGCTGCGGGGTCTCCGGGCTGCCGGCGCCCGGTCTCGCCGTGCGGGCCCTGGGGCCCGGCTCGGACGAGCTGACGGAGCTGCTGCTCGACGTCTCCGCGCTGCTGCGGGCGCAGTGGACGGGACAGCCCCGGGTCGCGCTGCGCAAGTACTAGCACCGCTCACGACATCCTCCGGCAGGGGCTGTGGACGGGCCCGCCCCGGACGTAGGGTGGCGCCATGACGGACACCGGCGGCGGGACCCGCGAGAAGGTGGAGCAGTTCTTCGACCGCTACGCGGACGCCCTGCTGGCCCGCGACGCGACGGCGATCGCACGGATGTACGCGGTCCCCTCGCTCGTGCTCTTCCCGGGGCAGCCGGTCCTCGTCACCGACGCGCGGCAGACCGAGGAGTTCTTCGCCTCGGCCTGGGACCAGTACGAGGGGGTCGACGCCGTGGCGAAGCAGCTCGAGCTCATGGGCGAGGCGCCGGGCAGCGTCTGGGCCGACGTCACCTGGTCCTGGGGCGGCCGGGCGCAGGAGCGCTTCTGCTACCAGCTCGTCGAGCAGGACGGGGAGTACCGGATCGCGGTGCTCACCCCCATGGTGTGACGGCTGGTGTGACGGCCCCGCAGCTGACCGCCCGCCGTGCGGCGCCTCCGCGTCCCGGCGCGGAATAGCCGGGGCCGCGGCACCGTTCCCTCCTTTGTTGATGCATCATTAAAAACAGCGGTGGAGGTCGTCGTGCTGGAGGTCGTCGTGATCGGTGCGGGTCAGGCGGGGCTGTCCGCGGCCTACCACCTGGGCCGCCGAGGGCTGGTGCCGGAGGAGGACTTCGTGGTCCTGGACGCCAACCCCGGCCCCGGCGGGGCATGGCGGCACCGCTGGCCCTCGCTGACCCTGGGCGCCGCGCACGGCATCCACGACCTGCCCGGCCTGCCCCTGGGGACCCCGGACCCCGCCGAGCCGGCGTCCGCCGTCGTCGCCCGCTACTACGGCGAGCACGAGCGCCGCTTCGGCCTGCCGGTGCACCGGCCCGTCGCCGTGCGCGAGGTGCGCTCCCTCTCCGCCGGCGGGCCGCTCGAGGTCGTCACGGACCGCGGCCGGTGGCGGACCCGGCTGGTGATCAGTGCCACGGGCACGTGGGACCGCCCGTACTGGCCGTACTACCCGGGCCGGGAGAGCTTCCGCGGCCGCCGGCTGCACACCCACGACTTCCGCTCCGCCGAGGAGTTCCGGGGCCGGCACGTGGTGGTCGTGGGCGGCGGGACCTCGGCCGTGCAGTTCCTGCTCCAGCTGCACGAGGCCGGGGCCACGACGACCTGGTCCACCCGGCGCCCGCCGTCCTTCACGGACCGGGAGTTCGACCCCGAGTGGGGACGGGACGTCGAGCGCCGCGTGGGCGAGCGGACCCGCGCGGGGCTGCCTCCGGCCAGCGTCGTGTCCGTCACCGGGCTGCCGCTGACGGCGCAGTACCGGGCGGGGATCGAGGCGGGGATCCTTGTCTCCGCGGGACCGCTGGAGGCGGTGCTGCCGGACGGCGTGCGGCTCGCCGACGGCCGCGAGGTCCGGGCCGACGCGATCCTGTGGGCCACCGGCTTCCGGGCGTCCCTGGACCACCTGGCCCCGCTGCGGCTGCGCGAGCCGGGCGGCGGCATCCGGACGGACGGGGTGCGGGTGCTCAAGGACCCGCGCGTGCTGCTCGTCGGCTACGGCGCCTCCGCCTCGACCGTCGGCGCCACCCGGGCGGGACGGGCGGCCGCGCTCGCCGCGGTGCGGACGCTCAGGGGCCGGCCGGACGACCGCGCCCCAGCAGCGTCACCGCCGCCGTGGTCAGCACCGCTCCCGAGAGGATCAGCTCCGGCGAGAGCCACCAGATGATCTGCAGGAACGGCGGGAGGAAGCCCAGCACCACGGCGAGCGCGACCGCCGGCGCCGAGGGCGCCCCGTGGCCCGGCGGCAGCGCCGTGGGCACCCGTTCGGCCCGGACCAGGGGCACGCTCAGCACCCCGAGCACGAGGACGACGACGCCGCCCAGCGGCACCCGCCAGCCCCACCACGCCGCCGAGCCGGGCTCGGGGTCGGGGCCGCCGAGCAGGAACCACGCGGCCGCCACCACGACGATCACGGGCAGGTGCCACAGGTAGATCGTCATGGCGCGGCTGCCCACGAGCCAGGCCACGACCTGCGCCGGGCGGGTGCTCATGAGCCGCGCGAGAGCGGGAGCGGCCACCTGCAGCAGGCACGCCTGGGCGATCCCCAGCAGCACCATGCAGACGGTGGCGGGATTGAGGTTGGTCAGCATGTCGGGGGCGTAGCCGCCCGTGGCGACGAGCACCCCCAGGAGGGCGTAGCACCCGGCCGCCGCGGCGAGCAGCGAGCGGACGGACCGGCGGGCGAACCACTGGTCGGCGCGGAGGAAGCCCAGCTGCTGCACCAACGGCCACACGAGGACGAGGTTGAGCAGCCCGATCCAGGCGGCCCCGGTGGTGATCCGGAGGACGTCCACCACCACGACCCCCGCGAGCAGCGCCCCCGCCGTGGCCCAGGGGGCGCGCGCGTGCCATCCCGCCGTCAACGGCAGCAGCGCCTGGCAGGCCAGGTAGGCGGCGAGGAACCACAGCGGCATGCCCACGCCCTGCACCACCACCAGCAGCAGGTCGGAGGGCGCGCCGACCGCGAGGGCGACCGCGCAGCCGAGCGCCAGGACGAGCCACAGCACCGCGGCGGGCTCCAGCAGCCGCAGGGCCCGCGCGCGCACCCACCCGGCGGCGCTCCCGCCCCGGGCGGCGTGCCGCCGCCAGGACAGCACGGACGCGTGCCCGCCCGCCACGAAGAACAGCGGCATCACCTGCAGGATCCAGCTGGCCCACCAGTACCAGGGCTGGAGGGTGGGGACCATGACGGTGGTGGGCCCCCCGGTGACCGGGTCGGCCGTCACGGTGACCATGAGCAGGTGGACCAGCACCACCGCGAGCAGGCAGCCGGTCCGGGCGGCGTCGACCGCAGGGTCCCGCCCGTCGTGCGCCGCCGCGGACCCGGGGCGGGCCTGGCGCAGCGCCTCAGCCACGCCCGGGCCGGCCGGTCGTGGCGGACCTCCGGGCCGCCGCGTGCCCCTCCACCGCTCCTGCTGTCATCGTGGGCTCCTCGCCGCGTCGCCGCTCCTGCCCACAGCATAGGCACCGGGACACGATTGCAGAAGTGAATTCCAGGCGTCGCGGCGGCAAGCCGGCCGGAGCGACCGACGCGACGGGCCTGCGGATATCCGCAGCCGTAACAGGTGGAGAACGTGGCAGTCCCGAGGACCGCCGCGACCGTAGCGTGAGAGCCATGAGCACACCGCACGACACCCGTCCCCTGCCGCCCGCCCCGTGGAGCGGCCCCCAGGGCCCCGGTCCCTCCGACGACGCGGCCCGCCGCGGCGGCGCGGGCTCCCGCCCGGCCGCGCCTCCGCCCGGGCCCGGCGGCTTCCGCGAGTGGGGACCGTGGTCCCCGAAGACCCTGTTCTTCGGCGCGACCGACCTCGTGGTCGACGCCGCCCTGGGCACCCTGTGGCTGACCGCCCTGGTCTCGCTGGTCACCGCCGGCTTCGCCTCGATCCCCGTCCTGATCGGGGTGCTGCTGCTCGTGGCCGCGGTCTACGCGGTCCGCGGCATCGAGTGGGTGGAGCGCCGCCGCACGCAGGCCGCTTTCGGGCTGCACCTGCCGGCCCCGCACCGGCGCCGCTCGCCCCGCCCGGACGGGTGGCGGTACCTGCACCAGCTGTGGCTGGACGTCTCCGACGCCGCCTTCTGGACGGGTCTGCTCCACCTGCTCCTGACCACCGCGCTGGGGTGGGTGGTCGTGAGCGCCCTGGCCGGCACCGGCGCCGCCGTCGCGCTGGCCTTCGCCCCGCTGTACGCGGCGGAGAACAACCCGGTGTGGCCGGTGGACCTGCTCGGCACCTGGCCGGACTGGGCCGTGGTCCTCGCGGGCATCACCCTGGCGCTGCTCGGCCTGCTGGTCGTGGTGCTGTGCACCGCCGCGCACCGGGGGCTGTCCCGGCTGCTGCTGCGGGTGGACGAGGCGGCGGAGCTGCGCCGTCGTGCCGCTGAGGCCGCCGCCGCCCGGGAGACCGCGGTCCGGGGAGCGCGCACGGAGCGCTCCCGGATCGAGCGGGACCTGCACGACGGGGTCCAGCCCCAGCTCGTGGCCGTGGCGATGAACCTGTCGATGGCCCAGCGCCGGATCGACGACGACCCCGCCGGCGCCAAGGAGCTCATCGGGGAGGCCCACGCCACCACGAAGGCCGCCATCGCCGAGCTGCGCCGCCTTGCCCGCGGCTTCCACCCCGCCGTGCTGGAGGACCGGGGCCTCGACGCCGCCCTGTCCGCCGTCGCAGCCCAGTCGCCCGTCCCGGTGGCCGTGGACGTGCGCGTGCCGCGGCTGGCCCCGGAGACCGAAGCGGCCGTGTACTTCGCGGTGGCCGAGGGCCTGGGCAACGCCGTCAAGCACGCGGGGGCCTCCGCGATCTCCCTCCGGGTGGCCCTCGAGCACGACGCCGTGACGGGCGCCTCCCGGGTGGTCGCCCGGATCGCCGACGACGGCCGCGGCGGCGCCGTGGTCGTCCCCGGCGGCGGGCTGTCCGGGATCGCGGACCGGGTCCGCTCCGCGGGGGGCCGGTTCTTCCTCGACTCGCCCGCCGGCGGGCCCACCGAGCTGACGGTCGAGCTGCCCGTCGCCGCGGGAGGTGCCTCCTGATGCGCATCGTCATCGCCGAGGACGCCGTCCTGCTGCGCGCCGGGCTGGTGCGCCTGCTCACCGAGGCCGGGCACGACGTGGTCGCGGACGTCGACACCGCGGAGGCCCTGCTGCGGGCGGTCGAGGAGCACGAGCCGGACTTCGCGCTCGTGGACGTGCGGCTCCCGCCGACGTTCACGGACGAGGGCATCCGCGCGGCCGTCCTGATCCGCTCGCAGCACCCGGACGTCGCGGTGCTGGTGCTCTCGCAGTACGTCGAGGAGCGCTACGCCTCCGAGCTGATCGAGACCCGCCGGGACGGGCTGGGCTACCTGCTCAAGGACCGCGTGGCGGACGTCGACCAGTTCCTCGAGTCCGTCGAGACCGTGGGCGCCGGCGGCACCGTCCTGGACCCGGAGGTCGTCTCGCAGCTGCTCGTGCGCTCCCGGCACCGCCGCGAGCTGGACCAGCTCTCGCCCCGGGAGCACGAGGTGCTCGGCCTCATGGCCCAGGGCCTGTCCAACGCCTCGATCGCCGCCAACCTCTTCCTCACGGAGTCCTCGGTGGAGAAGCACATCCGCTCCGTGTTCACCAAGCTCGGCCTCGCCTCCGAGGACGGCGGCAACCGCCGCGTCCGCGCGGTCCTGCGCTACCTCGGCTACCCCGACCCGGGGCCCGGCCACCGACCGTCCACGCCCGGGGGCCGCCGCACGACCCCGACGACCCCCACGAACCAGGAGTTCCGGCCATGACCACCTCTCCGACCCCAGACCCCCGCCCCGCCGCCCCGGACACCCCGGGCGAGGCCGAGCGCACCGCCTGGCTCGTCCCCACCGCCGTGCTCGGCAGCCTGGGCGCCCTCCTGCTCCTGGGCGGGGGCGGGGCCGCGATGGCCGCCTCCCTGTCCGTCCAGCAGCACCGGGTGGAGACGACCGTGACCGACCCCGTGGACACCGTGGTGGTCGACGGCCACTCGGCCGTGGTCGAGGTCGTCACCGCCGACGTCCCGGACCTCCGGGTCGAGGCCGTGTACGCCGGGATCGGCCTGGACCGCGCCCCGCAGCCCCGAGTGCAGGACGGCCGCCTGACGATCGACGCCGTCCCCTCCGGCGACTGGCCCGGGACGGGCGGGGGCATGCACGTCACCGTCACCGTCCCCGCCGGCGACGACCCCGCGGACCTGCAGCTCACCAGCGACGCCGGGACGCTGAGCGCGGAGGGCGACTTCGGGGACGTCGTCCTGCGGACCGACGCCGGCGTCGTGGAGATGAGCGGCACCGCCCGCAGCCTCTCGGCGACCTCGGAGGTCGGCACCGTCGTGCTCTCAGGGGCACGGGTCGTCGAGGACCTGGACGTGCACACCGAGGTCGGCTCCACCGAGCTGCGCCTCCTCGGGGACGCGCCGCGGCGGACGTCCGTGACCACCCGCACGGGCTCGATCGAGGCCGTGCTGCCGGACGCCCGGTACTGGACGCCGGCGGTGGCCGACGAGGCCGACCGGGACCCCGAGGAGCTCACGGCCGCCACGGTGTGCGCCGGGGTGCCGGAGGACCGCCCGTGCCTGTACGTCTCCGCCGCCACAGGCTCCGAGGACGTCACCTACTCCCGGACCGCGCAGGAGGGGCCGGGCGGCAGCGGCCGGGACGGCTAGACTGGGAGCGCTGTCCGGGTCGGGCGCACCGGGAGGGGGGACGGTGCGCACTTCCCTCGAGGACGCCCATGAACTCCCGCACCACCGCTTCCCACGCCGCAGTCCGCCCCGCCGCGGGGCACGCCGCCACGGGGCGCGCCGCCGCTGAGCACACCACGGCCGCGCGGCCCGCGGCCGGCCGCCGGACGACGCCGTCGTCCGGCGGTCGCTACGCCCGGCTCCCCCAGCTCGCCGGCCGCGGCTTCCTGCCGATCGCGTTCCTCGCCCGCCTCCCCCTGGCCATGGTCACCGTCGGTGCGCTGACCCTCGCCACGTCCGTCACCGGCTCCTACGCCGCGGGCGGGCTGGCCGCCGGGGCGGTCGGGGTCGGCTCGGCCCTCGGCGGGCCGCTGATGGGCCACCTCGCCGACCGCGCGGGCCAGCGGCCCGTGCTGCTGGTCTCCGCCCTCCTCCACGTCGTCGCCGTCGTCGCGCTGCTGCTCGCGGCCCTCGTCGGCGGCGGTGCAGAGGGTCCCTCCGTGCCGCCGGTCGTCGCGGCGGCCCTGCTCGTGGGCACCACCTGCCCGCAGGTCGGCCCGCTCGCGCGGGTGCGCTGGCGCGGCCTGACCGGCGGGGACCGCCGGGAGCTGGACACGGCCCTGTCCTACGAGTCCACGGCGGACGAGCTGACCTTCGTGCTCGGCCCCGCCCTCGTGGGACTGCTGGCCTCGTTCGTCGCCCCGTGGGCGCCCTTCGCCCTCGCGGCGGCGCTGACGCTGAGCACGGTGTGGGCGTTCGCCGTCCACCCCACCCACCGCGCGGCGCCGGCCACCACCCGGCAGGCCCGGCGGACGGCGGCCCGCTCCACCGGCCGGGAGCGGATGCTGGTCCTCGTGCCCGTGCTCGGCATGGTCGCGATGGGCACCTTCTTCGGCGCCGTGCAGAACGGGCTCAGCGCGTTCGGCGGCAGCTTCGGGGCGCAGAGCGCCGCGGGGCTGCTCTACGCCGTGCTGGGCATCAGCTCCGCGGCGGCGGCCCTGTCGGTGGCCTGGTGGCCGCAGCGCTTCCGGCCCGCCGCCCGGTGGGTCGCGGGCGCCGCCGCCATGACCGCGCTGAGCCTGCTGCTCCTCCTCCCGGACGGGATCGCGCCGATGCTGCTCGTCCTGCTGCTGGCCGGGATCCCCGTGGGGCCCGTCATGGTCACGATCTACACGATCGGCGGGGACGCGGCCCGGCCCGAGCGGCTGGGCACCGTGATGACCCTGCTGGCCAGCGGCGTGGTCCTCGGCACCGCGCTGGGCGCCACGCTGGCCGGCGCTCTGGCGGAGACGGCCGGGCACCGGGGCGCGTTCGCCGCGGCCGTGGCCGCGGGCCTCGCCATGGTCCTGGTCAGCGCGGCGGGGGCGCTCCTGGGGCGCAAGGAGCCCACCGCCGGCTGAGCGTCCCGGACGTCCTGTGACGGACGGACCGGTGCCCGGGACAACGATGCGGTCACCGTCCCGCAGTGCCCGTCCGCTCCCGGCGGACGCCGCCTAACATGGGCCGCAGACCGGTCCCCCGACCGGGGCGGGGGACGATGCCCTGGCCCACCGGACCGTCGACCCAGCGGGAACGGGGGTGCAACGCCCATGACGACGCACGGTCCGGCGGAGGACTCGGGCACCGCGGGGAGCGCGCCGCGCTTCCCGCGGCACGGCGATGCCGTGACGGTGCTCCTCCTGACCCTCGTGTCGGTGCTCTCCGTGCTGGCGCTGGGGCCGGTCCGGGCCCGGGGACCGGACTCCCCGCCCCAGGAGTTCAGCGCGGCCCGCGCCCTCTCCCACGTGGAGGCGCTGGCCGAGGCGCCACGGCCGGTGGGCTCGGCCGGGCACGCCCGGGCGCGCGAGCACCTCGTCGGCCTGCTCCAGGACCGGGGCTGGCAGGTGGAGGTCCAGGAGAGCGTGGGGGTCACCGACTTCTGGGAGCCCGGCACGCAACCGGTCGCCGCGGTGCGCAACGTCGTGGCCACGAGACCGGGTGCCGATCCCACCGGGACGGTGCTGCTCGCCGCCCACTACGACACGGTGGCGGCGTCCCCCGGTGCCGCGGACGACGGGCTGGGACTCGCTGTGGTGCTCGAGACTGCGCGTGCGCTGACCGCCACCGGAACCGGGCCCCCGCGCAACGACGTCGTCCTCCTGTTCACCGACGCGGAGGAGCCGGGGATGCTCGGGGCGGAGGCGTTCGTGCGGGAGCGCGCCGCTCGGCTGGGGCCGACCGTGGTGCTCAACCACGAGGCGGGCGGGGTCACCGGAGTGCCCTTCACCTTCCGGACGACGTCCCCGAACCGGGTTCTGCTGGAGGCGCTGGCCGACGCGCCCGGGGCGCTCGCGGACTCCTCCAGCGAGGCCGCCTTCGACGCCATGTCGCTCGGCAGCGACTTCACCCATTTCTCGGCGGCCGGCCTGCACGCCTACGACACCGCGATCGCGGCGGGAGGCGCCTACTACCACAGCCCGCTGGACCGCCCCGAGCACCTCGGTGCCGACGCTCTGCAGCACATGGGTGCCGTCAGCACGGCTCTGGCCCGCCGGTTCGCCGGAGCCGACCTCTCGGGGACGGGGCGAGCCGGAGAGGATCTGGTGACCACGCTGCCAGGAGGCCTGCTCCGCTATCCCGCGGCGGCGGAGCTGCCCCTCGCCGTCGCGGTGCTCACCATCGCGACGACGCTCGTCGGGCTCCGACGGCGTCGTCGCGAACTGGCCGTGGGCCGCGCTGCCGGCTGGGCGGGCGCAGCGGTGCTGGCCGTGGCCACGGCGGGGGCCGCCGGTGCGGGGGTGTGGCGGGCGGTCCTCCTCGTGGACCCGGGCCAGGCCTCGTCCGTGCTGGGGGAGCCCTACCGCCCGCTGGCCTACCAGGCGTCCGTCCTGCTGGCAGGTCTGACCGCAGCAGTGCTGCCGTACGCTCTCCGGCGGCCCGGCGGCGGCTCCGTCTCCGGCGCTCCGGCCGCCGGGGCGCTGCTGGTGGTGGCCGGCGGCGGAGTCCTGCTCGCCGCGCTGCTGCCCGGGACCTCCGGTGCCGTGGTGCTCCCGGCACTGCCGGTCGTGGTCTGCGCGGTGGCCGCCGAGCTGCTGCCCGGGCGGTGGCGGACGGCCCGCCGCCTGCTGGTGAGGACCGGGGTGCTGGCCGCCGCTGCGGTGCTCGCTCCGGGACTGTGGTGGGGCTTCGACCTCGGAGTGGGGACCGGCGGACCGGCCGCCGCCGCATTCCTGGCGCTGCTCGTGCTGCTGACGCTGCCGGCGCTGGGACCCCGACCGCCCTCCCGCCGGTCCCTGCGGGAGCGCACCGCCTCCCTGCCGTGCTCCTGCTCCTCGCCACCGGTGCCGCGGCCGGAGGACTCGCCCTGAACCGGGAGGGGGTCACTCCGCCGCGTCAGGAACAGCTGCTCTGGTCGCTCGACGCCGACACCGGCGAGGCCCGGTGGGCGTCCTGGGACGAGCCCCGCTCGAGGTGGGCCGCCGAGCTCCTGTCCGCGCCGCCGGCCCCGCTGGAGAGCCACTTCCCCGCTGCGGGCCGTCCGCTCCCTCACGGCGCCGCGCCCTCGGCGGAGCTGGCCTCCCCCGAGGTCGAGGTGGTGACGGACGGCCGGCGGAACGGCGACCGCGAACTCGTCCTGCGCCTGCGCTCCGCACGGGGGGCCCCTGCGGTGGGCCTGTGGGTGGGCGGGGACGGGACGACGGTGCGGGCGGCGACGGTCGAGGGCCGGGAACTTCCCCGCAACGGGAGGCACGGGGTGTGGGAGTTCGGATTCCTGTTCGAGAGCGCACCGGAGGAGGGGGTCGAGGTCCGGCTGCTGCTGGAGCAGGGCCCGGAGCCCCTGGTGCTGCGGGTCGCGGACCGCACCGACGACCTCACGGCGGTTCCGGGCTTCGTCCCGCCGCCCCACGGACGGGTGGTGGTGACCCCGGAGGTCTGGGTGACCCGCTCCGTCACGCCGTGACCGGTCGCGTCTGCTCGGGCGGGGTGTCAGAGGAGCGGCGACCTGTTCCGGTGCGCCGCGTTGCCCAGGCCCTCGGGCCGGTCGAAGCTGTCCACGAGCTGCCGGAGGGTCTCGAGCGAGTCGACCGTCTCGGACCACCCCGTGACCTCGCGGATCCGGGTGGTGTCCATGATCGGGCAGGCGTCCGCCAGGTCGATCCACCCGGGGTCGGTGGGCTGCAGCCGCAGCCGGTAGGTGATCGCCACCAGCGCCCGGAGCAGGGCCGGGGGCACGGGCAGGACTCGCCGGGCGCCGAGCACCTGGGCGACACCGTCCGGGCCGAGCACGGGCTCGGCCGCGACGTTGAACACGCCCCCGGCCCGCTGGGCGATCACCCGCCAGTAGGCGTCGGCGACGTCGTCGGTGTGCAGGGTCTGGAACAGGAACTTCTCGGGGAACGGCAGCACGGGCAGCCGCAGGCGGGCGATCAGGCGCCGGGGCACGAGGGCGCCGAAGAAGTAGTCCGCGATCTCCGGCGCGGCCTCCGCCTGGAACAGGAACCCCGGTCGCAGCCGCGTCACGAGGACGTCGGGGTGGGCCGCCTCGAACCGGTCGAGGACCGTCTCCGCCTCGGCCTTCTGCACGTTGTAGTGGGAGGAGTCCACGCCGCCGATCGGCCAGGACTCGTCGACGGCGCGGTCCTTCGGCCCGCGGCCGTAGGCGCCCAGGGACGAGGCGTAGACGAAGTGCGGCACACCGGCCAGCACGGCGGCGTCCAGCGCGTGGACCAGGCCGTCGACGTTCGTCGCGTGCATCGTGGCGAAGTCACGGTTGGGCCGGATCAGCCACACGAGGTCGACGACGGCGTCCGCCCCGCGGAGGATCTCCGCGAGCTGCGGGACGGAGTCCTTGTCCGCGACGTCGACGGTGTGCCACTCCACGCCGTCGTACGGCTCGCCCTCGCGGTCGGGGCCCACGCGGGAGACACCGACGATCTGCTCGGCCTCCGGCGCCCGGTGGAGGCGCCGGAGGAGGGCGGTGCCCACGTTGCCCGTGGCTCCCAGGACGACGATCTTCACGATGGCTCCCTCCCGGCCGGACCTACTGGTCCTGGACCCGGTCGCTCTTTCCCTGCAGGCGGTCGATGTGCTTGGAGGCCTCGGCCTTGGTGAGGTCGGCGGGCAGCTCCTCCCCCGCCTCGCGGGCCAGGGTGTCGAGATAGCTGCGCTGCGCCGCGGTCATCGGCTCGTCGCCGGTGGCCCACTCGTCGGGGTCGCGGTCGAGTCCGCCGCCGGGCTCGGGGGTCGGTGCCCCGAGGGTCTCGCCGGAGCCGGAGTCGCTGTTCGTGTGCTCGCTCATGCGCCCATGATAGTCATATCGCTTATGATCGTCCCCCGCCGGATCCTCAGCAGCTCCGGTAGACGTGCTCCGGCTCGTCCTCGGGCACGAGGTCGCGGTCCCGCACGATCGTGCTCTCGGGGGTCGAGCCGCGGGCGCAGACGTCCTCGGGGCTGCCCCGCAGGTCGTCGGTGTACTCGATGTTGAGCACGTGCTCGCCGTAGACCTCGGCGAAGTCCTCGCACTCGTCCCAGCGGTCGCACTCCTCGGTCACGGCGAAGTCGTAGCCGATCTCGTCCCGGCCGCGCTCCGCGAGCTCGGCGGTGTTCTTCTGCGCGGCCGCCAGGCCCTCCTCGTGGGCCTCGGCCACGAGGAGGGTGGCGAACTCGACGGCGTCGTCGAGATCCAGCCGGCCCTCGGAGCGGCTGTAGGAGTCGAGGTTGTCGAACTCCACCGCCTGGTAGCCCGCCTCGGCGCAGCGGGCGACCGCCTCGGCCTGGCGGCCTGTGACGGCCTCCCGCTTGGCGGCCGTGGAGATGTCGAGGATGTGCTCGTCGGGCCAGTTCGGGTCCACGAGCGGGGCGCCCGACTCGTCGCGCAGCACCAGGTCCGCGGGCCAGTCGGCCCCGGGCTGGGTCTGGAAGCCGTTGACGTAGCAGACCGAGTAGGCGCCCGGGACCGGGTCGGCCGTGCTGTCGCGCACGACCACGCCCACGCCCGGCGGCGGGTCGTAGGCGCCGCCGAGCTGGTAGTCGAAGGCGGCGCCCGCCGGGGGCAGGGCCACGCCCTCCGGCGCGGACGGGGCACGCGTGGGAGTCCCCGTCGTGGCCGACGGCGGCTCGTCCGGGGACTCGTCCGAGCACGCGGAGGCCCCCAGCCCGATCAGCACGGCGAGGGCCACCGCGGAACCGCCCCGCCGGCGGCGAATCATCATGGTCTTCACTTCAGCACAACCCGGTCGCGTCCGGGGAATACGACGGACTGTGTCCCGCGGGTGCGCCGCCTCCGAACGGTCCCGTGCCTGCCGCGGACCGGACCGAGTGCGTAGGCTGAGGGACCAACGAGCCGCGCGAGGACCGCACCGGAGGAGAAGCAGATGAGCGACCAGCCACAGCACAGCACCGACGACGCCGGGGTCCCGGCGGGCGCCGCGGTCCAGGCCGACAAGCTCCAGGCGTACATGCTGGGCCACTACATGGGTGCCCTGTCCGGGATCCGGCTGTTCGACGAGGCCCGCCGCACCTGGTCGGGGACCCCGTACGAGGGCCAGTTCGCCGCGTTCGTGGAGGACATCCAGAACGACATCGAGCACCTCGAGGCGATGCTCGACCGCCTCGGCGCCACCCGCCGCCAGGTCGTCAGGACGCTGGGCACGGTCACGGGCGTCGCCTCCCGGCTCAACCCGCTGAGCCGGATCCGGGAGCGCGCCGGGATCGCCGCCCACGGCGAGCTCGAGATGCTGCAGTCCCTCGTGGTGGCCAAGCGCAGCATGTGGGTCACCCTCCTGGAGCTGGCGCCCGCCGAGCCCCGGCTGGACGCCGAAGAGCTGCGGAAGCTGGAGGCCGACGCCGCCGACCAGTACGACCGGCTGCGCACCATCGCCCGCCGGACGGCGCGGGACCGCTTCCTCGCCCGGGCCTGACCGCATGGAGGAGTCCGCTCCCGAGCCCGCGCCCGGAGCCACCTCCGGAACCCCCTCCGACGACGCCGCGGCGGCGGCGGCGTGGGAGGACCTCCTGGCCGGCCGTGTCCCGCGGGACCCGGCCGCGGGGCTGGCCGAGCGCTACGCCCCGCTCGTGGCCCACCGGGGGCCCCTGGTGATCGCGCAGCTGGGGCAGAGCCTGGACGGGTTCATCGCCTCGCGCACCGGCCACGCCCAGTTCGTCACCGGCGACGAGGACCGGGAGCACCTGCACCGGCTGCGCGCGCTGGTCGACGCCGTGGTCGTGGGGGCGGGCACCGTCGCGGCCGACGACTGCCGGCTGACCGTCCGCGCCGTGCCCGGGCCCCACCCCGCACGGGTGCTGCTGGACCCCTCCGCCCGCATCCCACCCGGCTCGGCCGTTCTCACGGACGGCGCCGCGCAGACCCTGTGGGTCGTGGGCGAGGGCGCGGCCGTGCCCGCGGACCTGGCCCCGCACGTCGCCGTCGTGCGCCTGCCCGCCGCCGGGCGGGACCTCGCGCCCGAGGACGTGCTGGCCGCGCTCGCCGCGCGGGGGCTGGAGCGGGTGCTCGTGGAGGGCGGCGGGCGCACCGTCTCCCGCTTCCTCGCCGCCGGCACGCTCCACCGGCTCTACCTGACCACCGCGCCCATGCTCATCGGCGACGGGATCCCGGGGATCCGCTTCCGCGGCGCCGACCACCTCTCCGGGGCCCTGCGGGCGCCGGTGCGCCGCTTCGTGCTGGGCGAGGACCTCTGCACCGAGCTCACGTTCCGCGCCTGATCCCTCCGGATCCCTCCTGAGGCCCCGCCCCGCGCGGAGCCCTGTGCCGGACGCCTCCTTCCTCCGGCCCCTGCGGGACCATGCCCCCGCGGCACAGCCGCGCCCGCCCGGGCGAGATCACCCTTGACCGCGCCCAGACCTCCGATTATGTTTCGTATGACGGAATCAATATTCCGCATTACGAATTCGAAGGAGTCCCCATGAACGCCAGCCCGGCCTCCGCCGCCCACGCGTCCTTCTTCAGCTACACCGGCGCGGACTGCGACCCTGAGCTCAGCCTCCGCCCGCACGCCGAGCACCGCGCCGGCCCCCTGTGGATGCTCGCGGTGTCCTCCGCCGTCCTCGGGGCAGCGGTGGGACGCCTCTCGGCCCGGCGCCCGTAGCCCCCGATCCCGTTCCCGCGGGCCCGCGCGCCCGCCGACCCCTCCAGGAGTGCCATGACCCACCAGATCCAGCCCGGCCGTCCCGCCCCCGACTTCACGCTCACCGATCACGAGGGCCGCCCGGTGCGCCTCTCCGACCTCCGCGGGCGGAAGGTGATCGTCTACTTCTACCCGAAGGCGTTCACGCCGGGATGCACGTCCGAGGCGTGCGACTTCCGGGACAACCTCGGATCCCTCGAGCGCCTGGGCTGCACGGTGCTCGGGATCTCGGGGGACGACCCCGAGACGCTGCACCGCTTCGCGGCGGAGCACCACCTCCCCTACCGCCTGCTCTCCGACCCGGGGTCGGAGACCGCCCGCGCGTGGGGCGCCTGGGGCGAGAAGACCGTCGGCGGCGAGCTCCGGACCGGCCCGCTGCGCTCGACCTTCGTCGTCGACGAGGCCGGCACCATGGTCTCGGCCGAGCTGGACGTGCAGGCCGAGGGCCACGTCGCCGGCCTCCGGGAGCGCCTCGCGGCCTGACGCCGGCACCGGCCCGCCCTCCGGGCACCCGCAGGGCACCCGCGGAGCAGGGGCTCCCGGCGCCCTCGGCGCCGGGAGCCCCTGCGCACCTCTTCGTGCCGGCGGGCCCGTCAGCCCCGGCCGGCGAAGGGCATCCCGGCCGCAGTGAGCACGAGCGAGTTGACCGTGGCGGACGCCGGCAGCTCGGCCATCATGAGCACCGCCCGGCCGACCTCCTCGACCGGGAAGCTCGGCTCGGAGCGCATCGTGCCGTCGGCCTGCAGCGCCCCCGCGTCCGTGCCCAGTCCCGCCAGCAGCTCCGTGGCCGCGTTGCCGATGTCGATCTGCCCGCAGGTGATGCCGTACGGCCTCCCGTCCAGGTCCAGGGACTTGGTGAGCCCGGTGACCGCGTGCTTGCTCGCGGTGTACGCGGCCGACAGCGGCCGCGGCGAGTGCGCCGAGATCGAGCCGTTGTTGATGATCCGCCCGCCCCGCGGCGACTGCCGCTTCATGAGGCGGAAGGCCTCCGCCGAGCACAGGAAGGCGCCGGTCAGGTTGACCTGGAGGGTGGCCTCCCAGTCCGCGGGGTCGATCTCGTCCACCTCGCCCCGGGGCCCGAAGGTGCCCGCGTTGTTGAACAGCAGGTCCACCCGCCCCGCGAGCCGTTCGACGTCCCGGAACGCCGCGGCGACGCTCCGCGCGTCGGCCACGTCCATGGGCACCACGTGGGCTCGCGGCGCTCCGGCCGCGGTCTCCTCCAGCGCCTCCCGCCGGCGCCCGGCCAGCACCACCTCCCACCCCGCGGCCAGGAGCGCGCGGGACACGGCCCGGCCGATCCCGGATCCGGCGCCGGTCACGACCGCCACCTTCCCCCGCCCGGCGTCCTCCCCGGCGCCGCCCTGCTCCTGCTCCTGCTCTCCGGTCATCCGCACCCGCTCCTCGCTCCGGCAGCCCCTCCTGCCCGCCCCCGCACCGCCGGCGCCTGCCGAGAAGTGCTCCTCGCGAAGGAAGTGCTCCTTGTAAAGGAAGTGCTCCTTGTAAAGAGGGGGAAACAGTCGGGTGAAACCATTGACTTGACATCTGTGATGCACTTCACTGTACCTAGTGAAATTACTTTTTCACATAGTGGAATGATGAAAGGATGAGGTCGCCGCCCATGCATCTCACCGAGTTCAACGCCCTCCCCCGGACCCGCGCGACCGACGCCGTCCGCCCGGCCCTCGACATCCCCCGCTGGCTCGAGGCGGTCGTCGACGCCCGCCCCTACTGGCACCACGAGGCCCTGCTCGGGGCCGCCCGCAGCGCGGCGAAGCCCTTCACCCAGGAGGAGATCGACCGGGCCCTGGCCCACCACCCCCGGATCGGGGAGCGCGCGGCCGGTGACGGCAGGGAGGCGGCGCTGTCCCGGGCGGAGCAGGCCGCGGTGGACCCCACGGACACCGACGTGCAGCAGCGCCTGCGCGAGGGCAACCTCGCCTACGAGGAGAAGTTCGGCCAGGTGTTCCTGATCCGCGCCGCCGGCCGCACCCCCGAGGAGATCCTCGAGCACCTCACCGCGCGCCTGGCCCACGACCCCGGGACGGAGCGCCGGATCGTCGCCGAGCAGCTCCGCGAGATCGCGCTCCTCCGACTCGAAGGACTTGTCACCCCATGAGCTACGTCACCGCCCACGTCCTCGACTCCGTCACCGGCACGCCCGCCCGGGGCGTCGCCGTGGTCCTCGAGACCACCGACGGCACCCGCCTCGCGACCGCCGAGACCGACGACGACGGCCGCGTGCCCGAACTGGGCCCACAGACCCTGGAATCCGGCGACTACCGGATCACCTTCCGAACGGGCGAGTACTTCGCCGGCAGGAACCTGCCGACGTTCTACCCGTTCGTGACGGTGAACTTCACGGTGCAGGCGACGGAGAAGCACTACCACGTGCCCCTCCTGCTGAGCCCGTTCGCCTTTTCCACCTACCGGGGCAGTTGACCCAGGAGTTGACGGCACCGCCCGTCTTCGACCGCCCCACCAGTAGAAACCTTCTTCGCCAAGGAGCAGCGTCATGACCGACGTCATCACCCAGACCGCCGCGGACACCGTCGTGCTGGGGGCCAACCAGTACGGCAAGGCCGAGAACCACGTCGTGCGCGTCAACCGCGACACGGACCGCCACGAGATCCGCGACCTCGTCGTCACCTCGCAGCTGCGCGGCGACCTCGAGGCCGTGCACACCCAGGGCGACAACGCCCACTGCGTGCCCACCGACACGCAGAAGAACACCGTGTTCGCCTTCGCCCAGCAGTACGGCATCGAGTCCCCCGAGGTGCTGCTGCTCAAGCTCTCCGACCACTTCACGGGCGAGTTCGAGTGGATCACCGGCGGGCGCTGGGCCGCGCAGGAGTACGCCTGGAACCGCATCGACGACCACGACCACTGCTTCGTGCAGAAGAAGGACGAGGTCCGCACCGCGGTGGTGGTCGCCGACGGCGACTCGCGGACGGTCATCTCCGGGTTCAAGGACCTGACGGTCCTGAAGACCACCCGGTCCGGGTTCACGGGCTACCCGAAGGACAAGTACACGACCCTCCCCGAGACGGAGGACCGGATCATGTCCACCGACGTCGCGACGCGCTGGCGCTACAACACCACCGACGTCGACTACGACGCCGTCTACGAGGACGTCAAGAGGATCATCCTCACCAAGTTCACCGACCACTACTCCCGGGCCCTGCAGGAGACGCTCTACCTCATGGGCAAGGCCGTGATCGAGGCGCACCCGGAGATCGACGAGATCAAGTTCTCCTGCCCCAACAAGCACCACTTCGTCTACGACCTCGGCTTCTGCGACCTGCCGAACCACAACGAGACCCACTGGGCGGCCGACCGCCCGTACGGCCTCATCGAGGCGACGATCCAGCGCAAGGGCGCCACGGCGAACGACCAGGCCTGGATGGGCATCGCCGGCTTCTGCTGAGCCGCGCCACCCGGCACCGCCGACGGCGGCGCCACCGGGGTCCGTCGTCGCCGTCCGCGCACGACGACGACGGGCCCCTCGCCACACCCTCCTGCGGGCGGGGCACACGCTCCCGCCCGCCCGGCGCCCCTGCCGCGCCCACCGCGCACCGCGCGCGTCTCTCCCCCTCCTCGCTCCGCCCCGGTCCCGCGCCGACGCCGGCACCGGGCCTCTCCCGTCACCAGGATCCCTAGGAGAACACCATGGCCAGGTCACGCACCGCCGAGCCGCCCACCACCACCCGCGCCCGTCCGGAGGACGAGTACCTCGGAGTGGGCAGCAGCTTCGGCTACGGGCTGCAGCACGTGCTCACCATGTACGGCGGCATCATCGCGCCACCGCTCATCATCGGGGGCGTCGCCGGAGTCACCCCGCAGGAGCAGGGGCTGCTCATCGCGGCCTGTCTCTTCGTGGGCGGCCTCGCGACGATCCTGCAGTCCTTCGGCATCAAGTTCTTCGGCTCGCAGCTGCCCCTCGTCCAGGGCACCTCCTTCGCGTCCGTGGCCACGATGACCGCCATCGCCCAGGGCGACGGCGGGATCCAGGCCGTCTTCGGCGCCGTGATCGCCTCGGCGGTCCTCGGTTTCCTCATCACGCCCTTCTTCGCCGGCATCGTGCGCTTCTTCCCGCCGGTCGTCACCGGCGTGGTGATCACCGCGATCGGCCTGACCCTGTTCCCGGTGGCCGCCCGCTGGGCCATGGGCGGCAGCGCCCAGTCCCCCGAGTACGGCTCGGTGGGCAACCTGGGGCTGGCCGGGGCGACCCTGCTGATCATCCTGCTGCTGTCCAAGGTGGGCAGCGCCACCATCTCCCGGCTGTCCATCCTCATCGGGCTCGTGCTGGGCACGGTGCTCGCGGCGGTCCTCGGCAAGGCCGACTTCAGCCAGGTGCTCAACGGCAGCATCTTCGCGTTCCCGGAGCCGCTGGCCTTCGGCCCCCCGGTCTTCGAGGTCGCCGCGATCCTCTCCATGTTCATCGTGGTGCTGGTGATCCTCACCGAGACCACGGCGGACATCATCGCCGTCGGCGAGATCGTGGACACCGAGGTCGACAAGAAGCGCATCGGCGACGGCCTGCGCGCCGACATGGCGGCCTCCGCGATCGCCCCCATCTTCAACGGCTTCACCCAGAGCGCCTTCGCCCAGAACGTGGGGCTCGTGGCGATCACCGGCGTCAAGAGCCGCTTCGTGGTCACCGCCGGCGGCGTCATCCTGGTCGTCCTCGGGCTGCTGCCCGTCCTGGGCCGGGTCGTCGCCGCGGTCCCCCCGCCCGTGCTGGGTGGTGCGGGCATCGTGCTCTTCGGCAGCGTGGCCGCCTCCGGCATCCGGACCCTGGCGAAGGTGGACTACCAGAACGGCGCCAACCTGATCATCGTGGCCACCTCCATCGGCTTCGGCATGCTGCCGATCGCGGTCCCCGAGATCTACGCGAACTTCCCCGGCTGGTTCGAGACCATCTTCCACTCGGGCATCAGCTCCGCGGCCGTGATGGCCGTCCTGCTGAACCTGCTCTACAACGAGTTCCGCGCCGGCAACCCGCCGCGGGGCACGGGCTCGGTCTTCGCCAACGCCCCCGTGCGCGCCGTGCGCTACGAGAGCCTGGAGCACCTGCAGGACCACCTGCAGGAGGGCGACACCGTCAAGAACGGCCAGCTCGTGGACTGCGACGGCAACCCGGTCCCCGTGATCACCGCCGCCGGCGAGATCGTCGACACCCGGATCTGCAGGTCCCCGGACGGCGCCGGCGGCTCGTCCTCGCACTGACGCACCGGCACCGAGCCACCGCCGGCCTCCTGCGGCGCCGGGGATCCCGGCGCCGCAGGAGCGCCCACCGGACATGCTCCTGCTCCACCCACGGCTGCCCATGCCCACCTGCCCACTGAGAAAGAGTTGACGTGAACCCTGATCCAATGGTTGAAACCCGCCACCGGCCGGCCCCCGGTCTCCCGCTCAGCACACCGGGGCAGACCGCGGAGTGGCCGGGTTCGTTCGAGGACCTCATCGAGAAGCAGGTGAGGGAGCGGACGCAGTACCTCCTGCAGTCGTCGGCGCCGCGGCCCGGAGCCGGCGGCGCGGGCGTCCCGACGGTCACCACGGACTACGTGAACACGATCCCCGCCGACCGGGAGCCGGAGCTCCCCGGTGACGAGGAGATCGAGCGCACCTACCGCCGCTGGCTGCGCTGGAACGCCGCCGTGCTGGTGCACCGGGCCCAGCGCCCCGGGATCGGGGTGGGCGGGCACATCTCCACCTACGCCGGCGCCGCGACGCTGTACGAGGTCGGCTTCAACCACTTCTTCCGCGGCCCGGATCACCCCGGCGGCGGGGACCAGGTCTTCTTCCAGGGCCACGCCTCCCCGGGGATGTACGCCCGCGCCTACCTGGAGGGACGGCTCACCGAGGAGCAGCTGGACGGCTTCCGGCAGGAGAAGTCCAGGGGCGGCAACGGCCTCCCGTCCTACCCGCACCCCCGCTCCATGCCCGGGTTCTGGCAGTTCCCCACGGTGTCGATGGGACTGGGACCCATGAACGCGATCCACCAGGCCCAGTTCAACCGCTACCTGCACCACCGCGGGATCAAGGACACCTCCGACCAGCAGGTCTGGGCGTTCCTGGGCGACGGCGAGATGGACGAGCCGGAGTCGAGGGGCCTCCTGCAGCTGGCCGCCAACGAGAAGCTCGACAACCTGAACTTCGTCATCAACTGCAACCTCCAGCGCCTGGACGGGCCGGTGCGCGGCAACGGCAAGATCGTCCAGGAGCTCGAGGCCTTCTTCCGCGGCGCCGGCTGGAACGTCGTCAAGGTCCTCTGGGGCCGCGAGTGGGACCCCCTGCTGGCCGCCGACACGGACGGCGAGCTCGTGCGGATCATGAACGAGACCCTCGACGGGGACTACCAGACCTTCAAGGCGGAGTCCGGCGGGTTCGTCCGCGACCACTTCTTCGGCCGCTCCACCGCGACCAAGGAGCTCGTCGCGGGCATGACCGACGACGAGATCTGGGCCCTCAAGCGCGGCGGCCACGACTACCGGAAGGTCTACGCCGCCTACAGGGCGGCCACCGAGTTCCGGGGCAGGCCCACGGTGGTGCTCGCGATGACGGTGAAGGGCTACGGGCTGGGAGCCTCCTTCGAGGCGCGCAACGCGACCCACCAGATGAAGAAGCTCACGCTGGAGGACCTCAAGACCTTCCGGGACCACCTGCGCATCCCCATCCCCGACGAGCGGATCGAGGCCGATCCCTACAACGCCCCCTACTACCACCCGGGCGACGACGCCCCGGAGATCCAGTACCTGCGCCGGCGGCGCGCGGCCCTGGGCGGAGGCCTGCCCACGCGCCGGTCCCGGCACGCTCCCGTGGCCCTGCCCGACGACGCCGTCTGGCGGTCGGCGAAGAAGGGCTCGGGCAAGCAGATGGCGGCCACCACCATGGCCTTCGTGCGCGTCCTGAGGGATCTCATGCGGAGCAAGGACTTCGGCCACCGGATCGTGCCGATCGTCCCGGACGAGGCCCGGACCTTCGGCATGGACTCGTTCTTCCCCACGGCGAAGATCTACAACCCCAACGGGCAGAACTACCTCTCCGTGGACCGCGAGCTGATGCTGGCCTACAAGGAGTCCCCGCAGGGCGTCCTGCTCCACCCGGGCATCAACGAGGCCGGTGCCACCGCCGCGTTCACGGCCGCGGGCACCTCCTACGCCACCCACGGCGAGCCGATGGTCCCGGTCTACATCTTCTACTCGATGTTCGGCTTCCAGCGCACCGGCGACTCCTTCTGGGCCGCCGCCGACCAGATGGCCCGCGGCTTCGTCATCGGCGCCACCGCCGGGCGCACCACCCTGACCGGCGAGGGCCTCCAGCACGCCGACGGCCACTCCCCGGTGCTGGCGGGCACGAACCCGGCCGTGCGCAGCTACGACCCGGCCTACGGCTACGAGATCGCCCACATCGTCCGGCACGGGCTCGAGCAGATGTACGGCCCGGACTCACCGGACCCGGACGTCATGTACTACCTGACGGTCTACAACGAGCCCTACCACCAGCCGGCCGAGCCGGAGGACGTCGACGTCGAGGGGATCGTGCGCGGCATCCACCGCATCAGCCGCTCCGGATTCCCGGGCCCCAAGGTCCAGCTGCTGGGCTCGGGGGTGTCCGTGCCGTGGGCCCTGCAGGCCCAGCAGCTGCTGGCCGAGGACTGGGGGGTCTCCGCCGACGTGTGGTCGGTGACCTCCTGGAACGAGCTGCGCCGCGACGGCCTGGCCGCCGAGCGGGAGGCGTTCCGCAACCCGGCAGCACCGCGCCGCATCCCCTTCGTGGCCCGGCAGCTCGCCGGCGCGGAGGGGCCCGTGATCGCCTCCACCGACTTCGTCTCGGACCTGCCGGACAAGATCCGCCAGTACCTGCCGAACGACTTCGCCACCCTGGGCGCCGACGGCTTCGGCTTCTCCGACACCCGCGCGGCGGCACGGCGATGGTTCACGATCGACGTGCACTCCATCGTGGTGCGGGCCCTGCAGATGCTGGCCGAGCGCGGGGAGGTGGACGCCGACGCGCCGGGCCGGGCCATCGAGCGGTACCGGCTCCACGACGTCAACGCCGGCACCACCGGCAACGCCGGCGGCGACGCCTGAGCCGGGGCCGGACCGGACGACCGCGCCCGCCGGCCCTCCGGGGCGGGGCGGGCGCGCTCGCCCCGCGCTCAGCTCCTGGCCGGCCTCAGCTCGGCGGCGATCGCCTCGGCGGCCTTCCGCAGCAGGGGCACGGCACGACGGCCGAAGTCCTCGTCCACGCGGGAGACCGGGCCGGAGACGGAGATGGCCGTGGGGGTCGGGGCCCCCGGGACCGCCATCGAGAAGCAGCGCACGCCGATCTCCTGCTCCTCGTCGTCGATCGCGTAGCCGCGCTCCCGGATCCGCTCGAGGTCCGCGAACAGCTCCTCCGGGGTGCCGAGGCTCTTCTCCGTGGGAGTGGGCATGCCGGCCGCGGCGACGATCGACCGCACCTGCTCGTCCGGCAGCGTCGCGAGGATGGCCTTGCCCACCCCGGTGTTGTGCGTGGGAGCGCGGCGGCCGACCTCGGTGAACATCCGCATGGACCGGCTGGACTGGGACTGGGCGATGTAGACGACCTGCTGGCCGTCGAGGACGGCCATGTTCGCCGACTCCCCGAGCTGCGCCACGAGCCCGTCGAGCATCGGCCGGGCCGAGGAGCCGAACTGGCGGCCGGCGGCCTCGCCCAGGAGGATCAGGCGCGGCCCGAGCGCGTAGTTGCGGTTGGGGAGCTGGCGGACGTATCCCGACGGGACCAGGGTGCGCAGCAGCCGGTGGATCGTGGGCAGCGGCAGGTTCGCCGCCGCGGAGAGCTCGCTCAGCGACATCTCCCCGCCGGACGCCGTGATCACCTCGAGGAGCTCGAACACCCGCTCCACCGATTGCACCCCGCCGGACGCCGTTCGTGCGGTCGTGGTCATGCGTTCTCCCCTCGGTACGGCCCGTCCACCGGGCGCGGCGGGTCCGGCGGGCCGGCGGGAGAGTTCGTGACGAGCGTCACGGGGAACCCTTGCCAACCCCAGCAGGCTCCCATAATATCCATAATACGAAATTTTCATTCCACGATACGACTGAAACAGTCGATTCACCGACCCTTGGAGGCACCATGGCCACGCCCAGTCCCGGATACTCGATGATCCTCCGCGTGGAGGCGCCCGCGGGCGCCACCGTCACCAGCGAGCTGACCGCCGCCGCCGCGACGGCCGGCGCCGCCGTGACGGCCCTCGACATCGTCGAGTCGCACCCCCGCCACGTCGTCGTCGACGTCAGCTGCAACGTCTCGGACGCCTCCCACCGCGACGAGGTGCGGGACGCCCTCGACGCGCTCGAGGGCGTGACGGTGCGCAAGATCAGCGACCGCACCTTCCTCATCCACCTCGGGGGCAAGATCGAGGTCACCCCGCGCGTGTCCCTGCGCAACCGCGACGACCTCTCCCGCGCCTACACCCCCGGCGTCGCCCGCGTGTGCACCGCCATCGCAGAGAACCCCGCCGACGCCCGGCGGCTCACCATCAAGCGCAACACCGTCGCGGTGGTCACCGACGGGACCGCGGTGCTCGGCCTCGGCGACATCGGCCCCGCGGCGGCCCTTCCCGTCATGGAGGGCAAGGCGGCGCTCTTCAAGGCCTTCGGGGGCGTCGACGCCTGGCCCGTGTGCCTCGACACCAAGGACACCGACGAGATCGTGCGCATCGTCAAGGCCATGGCCCCCGTCTACGGCGGGATCAACCTCGAGGACATCGCCGCACCCCGCTGCTTCGAGATCGAGGCCCGGCTGCGCGAGGAGCTCGACATCCCGGTCTTCCACGACGACCAGCACGGCACGGCCATCGTGGCCCTCGCCGCCCTGCTCAACGCCCTGCGCGTGGTGGACAAGCGCCTCGAGGACGTCCGGATCGTCGTCTCCGGGGTGGGCGCCGCGGGCCACGCCATCATCCAGCTGCTCAAGGCCCACGGCGCCGGGGACATCGTGGCGTGCTCGCGCACCGGCGCGATCCACCGGGGCGAGTCCTACGCGGACGCCCACCGGCAGTGGATCGCCGAGAACACGAACGAGCGCGCCTTCTCCGGCAGCCTCAAGGAGGCCATGGCGGGCGCCGACGTCTTCATCGGCGTCTCCGCCCCGGACCTGCTCGACGAGGCGGACGTGGCCGCCATGAACGACCGCGCGGTGGTCTTCGCCATGGCCAACCCCGATCCGGAGATCGAGCCGGGCATCGCCGCGGAGCACGCCGAGGTGGTCGCCACCGGCCGCTCGGACTTCCCGAACCAGATCAACAACGTCCTCGCGTTCCCGGGGCTGTTCCGCGGCCTCCTCGACGCCGGCGCCACGGACATCACCACCGGGATGCTCGTGGCCGCGGCCCGCGCCATCGCCGGCTGCGTGGCCGAGGACCAGCTCAACGCCAGCTACATCGTGCCGAGCGTCTTCGACCCGGCCGTGGCCCCCGCCGTCGCGGAGGCCGTGCGGCAGACCGCCGAGGCGGCCGGTGCCACGGCGGAGACCGGCGCCCCGGCGACCGCCTGAGCACCCACCCCACCCGCTACCCGCCACCAGGAGGAACCCATGACCACCACCAGCACCGTCGAGCACACCCTCCCGCAGGGCCTCGAGCGCGCCGGCGAGATCCTCACCGACGAGGCCCTCGCGTTCGTCGCCGAGCTGCACCGCCGCTTCGCGCCGCGCCGAGCCGAGCTCCTCGGGGCCCGCGAGGAGAGCCGCCGGAGGGCCGCGTCCACCGGCACCCTCGACTTCCTGCCCGAGACCCGGGAGATCCGCGAGAGCGAGTGGAAGGTCGCCCCGGCGCCCCCCGCCCTGCAGGACCGCCGCGTGGAGATGACCGGCCCCGCCTCGCCCGCGAAGATGGCGATCAACGCCCTCAACTCCGGGGCGAAGGTGTGGCTCGCCGACCTCGAGGACGCCTCGAGCCCCACCTGGTACAACCAGGTGGACGGCATCCTCAACCTGCGCGACGCCGCCCGGGGAACCCTCAGCCACACCTCCCCCGACGGCAGGAGCTACACCCTGCGCCAGGACGCGCCGCTGGCCGTGGTGGTCACCCGCCCCCGCGGCTGGCACCTGCCCGAGCACAACGTGACCGTGGACGGGCAGCCCGCCTCGGGCTCGCTCGTGGACTTCGGCCTGCACTTCTTCCACACCGCGAAGCTGCTGCTGGCCAACGGCCACGGCCCGTACTACTACCTGCCGAAGCTGGAGTCCCACCTCGAGGCACGGCTGTGGAACGACGTGTTCAGCTTCGCCGAGGAGCACCTCGGGATCGAGCACGGCACGATCCGGGCGACCGTGCTCATCGAGACCATCCCCGCGGCGTTCCAGATGGAGGAGATCCTCTGGGAGCTGCGCGAGCACGCCTCCGGCCTCAACGCCGGGCGCTGGGACTACCTGTTCAGCATCATCAAGTACTTCCGGGACGCGGGCGAGAAGTTCGTCCTGGCGGACCGCTCCACCATCACCATGACGGCGCCGCTGATGCGCGCCTACACCGAGCTGCTGGTGCGGACCTGCCACCGCCGCGGGGCCTTCGCGATGGGCGGCATGGCCGCCGTCATCCCCAACCGCCGCCAGCCCGAGATCACCGAGGCCGCCTTCGAGAAGGTGCGCGCCGACAAGACGCGCGAGGCCACCGACGGCTTCGACGGCTCCTGGGTGGCCCACCCGGACCTCGTGGCCACCTGCCGGGAGGTCTTCGACGGGGTGCTGGGCGAGAAGCCCAACCAGGTGGACCGCCTGCGCGAGGAGGTGCAGGTGAGCGCCGAGCAGCTGCTCGACGTCCCCAGCGCCGGGACCGTGCGCACCCAGAAGGAGCTCGCGCTCAACCTCTACGTGGCCGTCCGCTACACCGCCGTGTGGCTGTCCGGCAACGGGGCCGTGGCCATCCACAACCTCATGGAGGACGCCGCCACCGCCGAGATCTCCCGCTCCCAGGTGTGGCAGCAGATCAGGAACGGCGTGGTCTACGACGACACCGGCGCCACGGCGACCCGTGAGCTCGTCGCACAGGAGCTGGAGCGGCAGAAGGAGGTGCTGCGCGAGGAGCTGGACGCGGAGTTCTACGAGCGGCACGTCGAGCCCGCCGCGGCCCTGATCGCCGACCTCGTGCTCGGCGAGGAGTACGTCGACTTCCTGACCCTGCCCGCCTACGACGTCGTCCAGGGCCGGTGAGCGCCGTGGAGGGCGTCCTCGGCCGCGAGTTCGAGGCCGTCGCCGCACAGCGGCTGGCGGCGACCGACGCGCACCTCGAGCGCTCCTACACGGGGGACCCGGGAACCCGCCAGCCCGTCCACACGGTCTACGTCCCCGGTGACGCCTTCCACCCGGAGCTGCCCCGGGAGTGGGGCCGGCGCGCCCTCGAGGCCCTCGCGCCCCAGGGCGTGCGGGGTCTCGCGTCCGCGGTGGCCCCCGCGGGCCTGGACGAGTCGCTGCTCGGCGCCGTGGCCGGAGCGGTCGAGCGCAAGCTCGCCGAGGAGCCGATCGAGGACCTGCGCGTCGACTTCGAGGACGGCTTCGGGGACCGGGGGGACGACGTCGAGGACGAGTTCGTCCTCCGCGCCGCCCACGGCGTCGCCCGGGCCGTCCGGGAGGGCACCGCGCCCCCCTTCGTCGGCATCCGCTTCAAGTGCTTCGAGGCCCCCACGAGGGCCCGCGGGCTGCGGACCCTCGACCTGTTCCTGAGCACCCTGGTGCGCGAGGGCGGGCTGCGGGAGGCGGGGCACAGCGAGGACGGCCTGCCCCGCGGCCTCGTCCTGACCCTGCCCAAGGTCAGCGCCGTCGAGCAGGTCCAGGTGATGGCCGAGGCCTGCGAGCGCCTCGAGGACGGCCTCGGCCTGCCGGCCGGACGGCTCCGGTTCGAGGTGCAGATGGAGACCGCGCCCCTCATCCTCGGTGCCGACGGGCGCTCGCCGATCCCCCGGATCATCCACGAGACCGGCGGGCGGGTCGAGGCCCTGCACTACGGGACCTACGACTACTCGGACTCCCTGCAGATCGCCGCGCACCACCAGTCCATGGAGCACCCGGCGGCCGACCACGCCAAGGCCGTCATGCAGGTGGCCGCGGCGGGCACCGGGGTGCGGCTGTCCGACGGGTCCACGAACATCCTGCCCACCGGGGACGCGGAGCAGCGGCGCACGGCGTGGGCGCTGCACGCCCGCCTGGTCCGGCGCTCGCTCGAGCGCGGCTTCTACCAGGGCTGGGACCTGCACCCCGCGCAGCTGCCCACACGGTTCCTCGCCACGTACTTCTTCTACCGCGAGGGCTTCGCCGCGGCGGCGCTGCGGCTGCGGAACTATGTGCACGGCATCGAGTCGGAGATCATGGACGAGCCGGCCACGGCCCGCGCCCTGGCCCGCTTCGTCCACCGCGGCGTGCTCTGCGGCGCGGTCTCCCCGGCCGAGCTGGAGGAGGCGGCGGGCATCGGCGAGCACGACCTGTTCGCCCTCGCCCACCCCAAGGCCGCCGTCCCTGCCCCCTCGACCCCCGGAGACGCCTGAGATGACCGATCGCACCTACTACGCCCCGCACGGCGGCCATCCGCCGCAGACGGACCTGCTGACGGACCGGGCGATGTTCACGGAGGCCTACGCGGTGATCCCGCGCGGGACCATGCGGGACATCGTGACCAGCCGGCTGCCGTTCTGGGACGGCACCCGGGTCTGGGTGCTCGCCCGGCCCCTGTCGGGCTTCGCGGAGACGTTCTCGCAGTACGTCATGGAGGTCGGCCCCGGCGGCGGCAGCGACCGCCCCGAGACCGAGTCGGGCGTCGAGGGCGTCCTGTTCCTCATGGAGGGCGCCCTCACCCTGGTGGTCGACGACGAGGAGCACGAGCTCGGGCCCGGCGGCTACGCGTTCCTCCCGCCGGAGTGCCGGTGGACGGTGCGCAACCACGGCGACGAGCCCGCGCGCTTCCACTGGATCCGCAAGGCCTACGAGTACGTGCAGGGCGTCGAGGTGCCCGAGCCGTTCGTGACGAACGAGCGGCAGGTGGAGCCCACCGCCATGCCCGGCACCGACGGCAAGTGGGCGACCACGCGGTTCGTGGACCCCGACGACGTGCGGCACGACATGCACGTGACGATCGTGACCTTCGAGCCGGGCGCGGTGATCCCCTTCGCCGAGACCCACGTCATGGAGCACGGGCTCTACGTGCTGGAGGGCAAGGCCGTCTACCGGCTGAACCAGGACTGGGTCGAGGTGGAGGCCGGCGACTTCATGTGGCTGCGGGCCTTCTGCCCCCAGGCCTGCTACGCCGGCGGCCCCGGCCGCTTCCGCTACCTCCTCTACAAGGACGTCAACCGGCAGATGAAGCTGCGCTGACGCGGCGGCTCCCCCGCCGCGCCCACAGGACCCCGCACCGCCTCCCACCGCCTCGGTGGGAGGCGGTGCGGGGTCCTTCTCCGTCCCGGGACGGCAGGGCGGAGAGCCGGGCCGTCACCCCCCTCCATGAAACACAGATTTCAACCAGACGTTGACGTGAATCACATCCGCCCGTAGCATTTTCGTAGAACAGAAGATCACTTCCACCATACGAAACCCAATGAGCTCGCCGCTCCCGTCCCGGAGGACCCGATGTCGTACACCGTGAACTGCTCCATCCTCTTCACCGACCTCCCGCTGCTCGAGCGTCCCGCCGCCGCGAAGGCCGCCGGCTTCGACGCCGTCGAGTTCTGGTGGCCGTTCGCCGGGTCCGTGCCCGCGGACCGCGACGTCGACGCCTTCGTGGCGGCGCTCCAGGACGCGGGGGTGCAGCTGAGCGGGCTGAACTTCGACGCCGGGGACATGCCCGCCGGCGACCGCGGCCTCGTGTCGTGGCCGGCGCGTTCGCAGGAGTTCGCCGACAACCTCGACGTGGTCGCCGGCATCGGCGAGCGCACCGGGTGCCGCGCCTTCAACGCCCTGTACGGCAACCGCCAGGAGGGCGTGAGCCCGTCGGCCCAGGACGAGCTGGGGGTCGAGAACCTGGCCCGGGCCGGCCGTGCCGTGGCGCGCATCGGCGGGACCGTGCTGCTGGAGCCCGTCTCGGGCGCCCCCGCCTACCCGCTGAGGACGGCCCAGGACGCCCTGGACGTCATCGCGAGGGTCACCGCGGCCGGTGCGGACAACGTCAGGATGCTCGCCGACCTCTACCACCTGGCGGTCAACGGCGACGACGTCGACGCCGTGATCGAGGCGCACGCCGCCGAGTTCGGGCACATCCAGATCGCCGACGCCCCGGGGCGCCACGAGCCGGGCACCGGCGAGCTGCCCCTGCAGCGCTGGATCGCCCGCAGCCGGGAGCTCGGCTACACCGGGTACGTGGGCCTGGAGTACAAGGCCTCCCAGGAGGATCCCTTCGCCTGGCTCTCCCCGGTGGCCACCGCGTGACCACCGCGGGGCCACCGCGGGGACCGTCTCCCCCACCACGACCGCACCACGACCGCAGCACGCCCGCCCGCAGCACAGTGAGGACAGCACCATGACCACCACCCCGAGCACCGCCACCCGCAACGTCACCGTCATCGGCCTCGGCATCATGGGCCTGCCCATGGCGAGGAACCTCGTCACGGCCGGGCACCACGTGGTCGGCTTCAACCGCTCGCAGGACAGGATCGACCAGCTCCGGCAGGCCGGCGGCGCCGGCGCCCCCGACGTCGCGCAGGCCGTGCGGGACGCCGACGTCGTCATCACGATGGTGCCGGACTCCCCCGACGTGGAGGGCGTGGTGACCGGCCCGGACGGCGTGTTCGAGAACGCCCGGCAGGGCACCCTCTGGATCGACGCGAGCTCCATCCGGCCCGACGTCGCCGCCCGCCTGGCCGAGCAGGCCCGCGCGAAGGGGCTGCGACCGCTGGACGCCCCCGTCTCCGGCGGCGAGCAGGGCGCGATCGACGCCGCCCTGTCCATCATGGTCGGCGGCGAGGCCGAGGACTTCGAGGCCGCCCGCCCGGTGCTCGAGGCCGTCGGGAGGACCGTCGTGCACGTGGGCCCGTCCGGATCCGGGCAGACCGTCAAGGCCGCCAACCAGCTGATCGTGGCCGGCAACATCCAGCTGCTCGCCGAGGCCGTCGTCTTCCTCGAGGCCTACGGCGTGGACACCGACGCGGCGCTGAAGGTCCTCGGCGGAGGCCTTGCCGGGTCCAAGGTCCTCGACCAGAAGGGCCGGAAGATGCTGGACCGCGACTTCGACCCCGGCTTCCGGCTCCAGCTGCACCACAAGGACATGGGCATCGTCACCTCCGCGGCCCGCGAGGCCGGCGTGGCGGTGCCGCTCGGGGCCCTCGTCGCCCAGCTCGTCGGCATCACCGTCAACCGCGGCGACGGCGGCCTGGACCACTCCGGGCTGTTCAAGCTCGTCGAGGAGCTCTCCGGCCGCGCCGGCCGCTAGCCCTCTCCCCGCTCTGCACCTCCCGACCCGCACGGGTCCCGCTTCCAAGGAGTTCATCATGGCCAGAATGCGCACGGTCGACGCCATCGTCGCCATCCTCGAGAAGGAGGGCGCCACCGAGGCCTTCGGCCTGCCCGGCGCCGCCATCAACCCCCTCTACTCCGCGATGCGCGCCCACGGCGGCGTCCGCCACACCCTCGCCCGCCACGTCGAGGGCGCCTCGCACATGGCCGACGGCTTCACCCGTTCCGCCCCCGGCAACATCGGCGTGTGCATCGGCACCTCCGGGCCCGCCGGCACGGACATGATCACCGGCCTGTACGCCGCCGCCGCGGACTCCGTCCCCATCCTGTGCATCACCGGCCAGGCCCCGGTGGCCAAGCTGCACAAGGAGGACTTCCAGGCCGTGGACATCTCCGCGATCGCCGCGCCGGTCACCAAGCTGGCGATGACCGTCCTGGAGCCCGGCCAGGTTCCCGGGGCCTTCCAGAAGGCCTTCCACGAGATGCGCTCCGGCCGCCCCGGCCCGGTGCTGCTGGACCTGCCCCTGGACGTGCAGCTGGCCGAGATCGAGTTCGACATCGACGTGTACGAGCCCCTGCGGCCGGCCCGCCCCGCAGCGACGCGCGCCCAGGCGGAGAAGGCCCTCGACATGATGTTCGCCGCCCGGCGGCCCCTCCTCGTGGCCGGCGGGGGCATCATCAACGCCGACGCCTCGGAGAAGCTCGTGGAGCTCGCCGAGCTGCTGGACGTCCCGGTGGTCCCCACGCTGATGGGCTGGGGCGCCATCCCCGACGACCACCCCCTGATGGCGGGCATGGTGGGTCTGCAGACCTCCCACCGCTACGGCAATGCGACGTTCCTGGAGTCCGACTTCGTGATGGGCATCGGCAACCGGTGGGCCAACCGGCACACCGGCGGGCTCGACACCTACACCGCCGGGCGCAAGTTCGTGCACATCGACATCGAGCCCACCCAGATCGGGCGCGTGTTCTCCCCGGACCTGGGCATCGTCTCCGACGCGGGCGCCGCGCTGGAGGTCCTGCTGGAGGCGGCCCGCGAGCGCAAGGCGCAGGGGACGGTGCCCGGCTGGGGCCAGTGGGCCGACGACTGCGCCCGCCGCAAGGGCACCATGCAGCGCAAGACCCACTTCACCGAGGTGCCGATCAAGCCCCAGCGCGTGTACGAGGAGATGAACTCCGCCTTCGGCAAGGACGTCACCTACGTCTCCACCATCGGGCTCTCCCAGATCGCCGGCGGCCAGTTCCTGCACGTCTACGGCCCCCGGCAGTGGATCAACGCCGGCCAGGCCGGTCCGCTGGGCTGGACCGGGCCGGCCGCGCTCGGCGTGGTGCGCGGCAAGCCCGGGCAGACCGTCGTGGCCCTCTCCGGGGACTACGACTTCCAGTTCATGGTCGAGGAGCTGGCCGTGGGCGCCCAGTTCAACCTGCCCTACATCCACGTGGTGGTGAACAACTCCTACCTGGGCCTCATCCGCCAGTCCCAGCGCGGCTTCGGGATGGAGCAGAACGTCTCCCTGGCGTTCGAGAACATCAACTCCCCCGAGACCAACGGGTACGGCGTGGACCACCTCAAGGTGGTCGAGGGCCTCGGCTGCAAGGCGGTGCGGGTGACCGATCCGGAGAAGCTGCAGGAGTCGTTCGCCGAGGCGCACGAGCTGCTGGAGCGGTTCCGGGTGCCCGTGGTCGTGGAGGTCGTCCTCGAGAAGGTCACCAACATCTCCATGGGCACGGAGCTCGACAACGTGGTCGAGTTCGAGGAACTGGCCGAGCGCGGGGAGGACGCCCCCACCGCGATCGCCCTGCTCGACTAGGCCGCCGGCCGCGGCACCACAGGACCCCGCGCCGCAGGACACCGCACCGCAGGACACCGCACCAGGACAGGAGGACGGACGTGCGCATCGTCGTCGCCCCGGACAAGTTCAAGGGCTCTCTCGAGGCCCCCGACGTGGCCGCCCGCCTCGGGGCGGGCATCCGCTCGGTGGACCCGACGGCCGAGGTCGTCGCCGTCCCGGTGGCCGACGGCGGGGAGGGCACCCTCGAGGCCGCCGTGGGCGCTGGGTTCACCCCCTGCCCCGCCACCGTGACCGGTCCCGACGGCGCGCCGGTGGAGGCGGAGTTCGCCCTCCGGGGCCGGACGGCGGTGGTCGAGATGGCCCTCGCCTCCGGGCTCGCGGCGCTCCCGGCGGGCGAGGACGGCGATCCCGTCCTCGACGCCACGGGCGCCACGAGCCGCGGCACCGGGGAGCTCGTCCGGGCCGCCCTCGACGCCGGGGCCGACCGCGTGGTCATCGGCGTGGGCGGCAGCGCCTGCACCGACGGCGGGGCCGGCCTGCTGCAGGGCCTCGGCGCCCGGCTGCTCGACGCCGAGGACCGGGAGCTCGGCCACGGCGGCGGCGCGCTGGCCCGCCTCGCCCGCGTGGACCTCTCCGGGCTGGACCCCCGCCTGGCGGCCACCGAGGTCGTGCTCGCCGCCGACGTGGACCACCCCCTGCTGGGCGAGCGCGGCGCCGCCGCGGTGTTCGGCCCCCAGAAGGGGGCCACGCCCGCGCAGGTCGCCGAGCTCGACGCCGCGCTGACCGTCCTGCGGGACCGGCTCGCCGACGCCCTCGGCCCCGGGGCCCGCCGCGCGGCGGAGGCCCCCGGCGCCGGCGCGGCGGGCGGCGTGGGCTACGCGGCGCTCGCCGTCCTCGGCGCGCGCCGCCGGCCCGGCGTCGACGTGGTGCTGGAGTTCGTGCGGCTGCGCGAGCGGCTCGCCGGGGCCGACCTCGTGGTGACCGGCGAGGGAAGCCTCGACGAGCAGTCCCTCGGCGGGAAGACCCCGGTGGGCGTGCTCGTCGCGGCGCGCGCCGCGGGCGTCCCCGCGGTGGCCGTGTGCGGGCGGACTACGCTGGAGCCGCGGGTCCTGCACGACGCCGGCTTCGTCAGCACCTACGCCCTGACCGACCTCGAGCCCGACGCCCGCACGTGCATGCTCGAGGCCGGGCGACTGCTCGAGCAGGTGGGCGCGCAGCTCGCCCGCGACCTCCCCGCGCTGCTCGGCGGCGCGGGCACCCCCGACCACGCGGCGGCCGGCCACGGCGCCCAGCACCGAGAGGACTCCCCGTGACGGAGCAGAAGACCCCTGCCGGCCAGGACGGCCCGGACCGCGAGCGGACCGAGCGGGACTCCGCCCCCTGCGGGGCGCCGGCCCCGGCCGAGATCGCCCAGGAGGACCCGGCCCGCTCGGCGACGAAGCCGGAGACGGCGCATCAGGCCTTCGAGGCCGAGCAGGCCCACCAGCGCGGGGTCAGCGAGAACGTCAACGACCCCGAGCGCGTCCGCCGGCTCATCGCCGAGTACAAGCAGGAGCACGGGCTCCCGGACGACGCCGTCGAGGCTCCGCACATGGGGGCGGACGAGCACGGCGCCTTCGCCGGCGACCACCGGGAGTTCGACCTGGTGGTCCGCGGGAAGAACGTCTCCTGCGGCGATCATTTCGCCCCCCGGGAGATCGGGGTGCGCGACGGGCGGATCGTGGCCGTCGAGCCCCTCGGCGCCGGCCTGACCGGCCGCGAGGTCGTGGAGCTCGCCGACGACGAGACCGTGCTGCCCGGCCTGGTCGACACCCACGTGCACGTCAACGAGCCCGGCCGCACCGAGTGGGAGGGCTTCGCCTCCGCGACCCGCGCCGCCGCGGCCGGCGGGGTCACCACGGTCCTGGACATGCCGCTGAACTCGGTGCCGGCCACGGTGAACGTGCCGGCCCTCGAGTACAAACGGCTCTTCGCCCAGCACAACGTCTTCGTGGACGTCGGCTTCTGGGGCGGCGCGATCCCCGGCAACAAGCCCGACCTGCGGGAGCTGCACGACGACGGCGTCTTCGGCTTCAAGTGCTTCCTGCTGCACTCCGGCGTGGACGAGTTCCCCCACCTGGAGGCGGACGAGATGGAGGAGGACCTCGCCGAGATCAAGACGTTCGACTCCCTGCTGATCGTGCACGCCGAGGACTCCCGGGCCATCGACCGCGCGCCGCACCCCGAGGGCGACGTGTACGCGAACTTCCTGGCCTCCCGCCCGCGCGGGGCGGAGAACCTCGCCGTCGCCGAGGTCATCGAGCGCACCCGCTGGACCGGCGCCCGCTCCCACATCCTGCACCTGTCCTCCTCGGACGCCCTGCCCATGCTCGCCACCGCCAAGCGCGACGGCCTGGACATCACGGTCGAGACCTGCCCGCACTACCTCACCCTCCTCGCCGAGGAGGTGCCCAACGGCGCCACCGCCTTCAAGTGCTGCCCGCCCGTGCGGGAGGTCGGCAACCGGGAGCTGCTGTGGGAGGGCCTGCTCGACGGGACGATCGACTTCATCGTCTCGGACCACTCCCCCTCGACGCTGGACCTCAAGGACCTCGAGAACGGGGACTTCGGGGTGGCTTGGGGCGGGGTGTCCTCCCTGCAGCTGGGGCTGTCCCTGATCTGGACGGAGGCGCGCCGCCGCGGGATCGGCCTGGAGCGGGTCGTCGAGTGGATGTCCACCCGGCCCGCCCAGCGGGCCGGCCTGCGCTCCAAGGGCAAGCTGGCCCTGGGCTACGACGCGGACCTGGTGGTCTTCGCGGCCGACGACGCCTTCGTGGTCGACGCCGGGAAGCTGCACCACAAGAACCCGATCACCCCCTACCAGGGCAAGGCGCTGTCCGGGACGGTCCGCCGCACGTTCCTGCGCGGGGTGCCGGTGGACTTCACCACCCCGCGGGGCCGGCTGCTCCGCCGCGGGGAGTGCTAGAACCGGCGGTCCCCGGCGGGACCGGGACGGGCCCCGGATCGTCCGATCCGGAGCCCGTCCCCGGTCGGCGGCACGGCACCCGCTCACCGGTGCCGCCGACGACGGCTCAGGCGACGCAGCCGCCGAGGGCGATCGTGCTGTCGATGGCCTTGATCTGCTGCTGCAGGGCGCCGAGCTGGTCCTCGAGCTTGTTCACGACCGCCGCCTGGGCGCTGATCGCGTCCTTGTTCTGCTTCTTGACCGCCTGCAGCTCGGCGAGCTTCTTCTGCGCCGCGGTGACCTCGCCGTCCAGCGTCGTCACCTGGGTCTGCAGTGTCTTCAGCTGGGACTCCGCGGCGGAGATCTCGCCGTTGACCTTGTTCAGCTGATCCAGCAGCGGAGCGACACGGCCCTGCAGGGTCAGGACCTCGGCCTCCTTCGCGGCGATCCGGGTGTTCAGGGCGGTCACCTCCGCCACAAGGGCGTCCATCTCGGTGTTGAGCGCGGTGATCTCGTCCTGCTTGACGGCCACCGACCTGGCGGCGTCGTCCGCGGCGGCCTGCAGCGCCGGCAGGTCCCCCTGCAGCGTCGCGAGCTCGGCCTTCTGGGCCGCGACGGCCGCGTCCGCGGCCTCGAGGTCCTTCGTGGCCTCCGCCAGTTCGCCCTGCAGCCCGGTCAGCACCGTCTTCTGCTCGGCGATCCTCTGCTGGGCGGCCTCGGCCCCGTCGGTGAGCCCGGGCAGGGCGGCCTCGAGATCGGCGAGGAGCTTCTCCTGTTCGGCGACCTCGGCATCGGCGGCGGTGACGGCCTCCTGCAGCGCCGGGAGCGAGCCCTCCAAAGCGCTCAGCCGCGCCTGCCCGGCCGTTACCGCCGTGTTCGCCTCGGCCACGGCGGTCCGGAGCGCGGGCAGCTTTCCTTGCAGGGCAGTGACCTCGGTCTGCTTCGTGGCCACCGCGGTGTTGGCCGCGGTCAGCGAGGCCTGCAGCGGGGCGACCTGCTGCTGCAGGGCCGCGCTCTCCTGCTGCTTGGCCGTGAGCTGCTGGGACAGGGTGCTCACCTGGCTCTGCAGGGTGGTCAGGTCCCCCTGCAGCCCGGAGATCTGCGTGCTCTTGTCGCTGATCTGGGTGTTGACCGTCTGCAGCTCGGCCTTGTAGGCGTCGATCTGCCTCTGTCGCTCCGCCTTCACGGTCGGGCTGCCGCCCCTGATGGCCTCCAGGTCGGCAATCTGCTTCTCCAGCTCTGCCTTCCGGGTCTGCAGCGTCTTCAGCTCCTCCTGGGCCTTGGTGAGCTCGGCCTGCTTGGCCGTGATTTGCGCGGTCGCTGCCTCGAGGTCGTTCTGGATCTCGAGGATCTCCGCGCCGACCGCGGCGATCTTCGCCTGGTTCGCAGCGGCGGCGTCCGCAGCAGCCTTCGCTGTGGCCCCCAGCGCGGCCAGCTCACGCTCGGCCGCGGCGACCTGCTCCTGCTGGGCGGCCAGCGCGTCGGCGGCGGTCTTCGCGGCGTCCTGCAGCGCGGTCAGCTCGCCCTGGGTCCGGGTGATTTCCGTCTGCTGCGCGGCCAGAGCGTCTGCGGCAGTCCTCGCGTCGTTCTGCGCCACGGCCAGGGCCGCCTTCGCCTCGGTGATCCTCGACTGCTGGGCCTCGAGGTCGGCCTGGGCCGCGGTGCCGGCGCCCTCCAGTCGCTTCAGCTCCTCCTCGGCCGCGGCGACACGGTCCGTGGCGGTGCTGACAGCAGCACCGGCCTTCGCCGCGGTGTCCTCCAGCGTGGTCAGCCGGCCCTGGGTGGCGTCGATCTGCTCGTTCTTCGCGGCGACGGCGGCAGCGGCCGTCGTGGCGGCGTCCTGCAGGGTCGCCAGTTCCGTCCCGGCGGCGTCGATCTGCTGCTGCTTGGCGGCGGCGTCCGTCGTCGCCCCGGCGGTCTGCTCCTTGAGGCCGTCGATCACCTGCTGTGCGGCCTTCAGGTCCGCCTCCACAGGGGCCAGCTTCTCCTGCAGATTGCTCTGCTGCGTCTGCAGTTCTGCGAGGGCCTTCTCGGCGGCGGCCACGGCGTCAGCGGTCTCGGTGCGCTCGGTGGTCAGCGCGGCCATCTCGTCCTCGGCGGCCTGGATGTCGGTGGCCAGCTGCGCGTCCTTGGCATCGACGTCGGCGATGGCCTTCTGTTCCGCGGTGATCTTCGCCGTGAGCTCCTCGGCCTTCTTCGCCAGCGCCGCCTTCTCGGCCTGGAGCGTGGCGATCTGGTCCGCGTTCTTCTTGGCGGCCGCCTTCAGCAGGTTCTGCTGCACCGTGCCGCGATGGGCGGTCTGGTTGACCACGCCGGTGCAGATCCCGCTGCTCGAGGTGGCCGACACCGGTGCCGCCTGCGCCGGGCCGGCCAGGACGGCCCCGCCGAGCACGGCGGAGACCGCCAGGACCGCGACCGCACGGCCGGACGCCCACCCGAACGAGCGGTCTGACGGCGCGACAAAATGATGTGACACAGACATGGTTCTCCCCCAAATTTCTCGACCGTCCCCCCACGGGCCGGCCCCACCACGAGTCTGCATGTTTCTGAACGCAAACGGAGATTGCGAAGCGTTCAAATATGTAAACGCACCGTCACCCGGCGTCGCCGGGAAGGGGTTCGTCCTCCCTCAGCACGCGGAACGCGCTCTCGCGGTCCTTGACCCGGAGCTTGCGCAGGACGGCCGAGACGTGGACCCGGACCGTCGTCGGGGAGACGAACAGCTTGTTGGCCGCCTCCTCGGTGGAACGCCCCTGTGCGAGGAGCTCCATGACCTCCCACTCGCGCGGGCTCAGCCTGGCCGCGGCCTCGGACTTCCGCCGGAGGACCCGCCGGCCGGGCGCCCGGAACTCCTGCAGCACGCGCGTGACGAGCGCCGGGGACATGGCCGCCTCCCCGGCGAGCACCCCGCGCAGGGCGTCCGGCAGGACCGCCGGGTCGGTGCTCTTGAGCAGATAGCCCGCCGCGCCCGCCCGCAGGGAGTCGAAGAGGTCCTCGTCGTCGCCGGACTGCGTGAGCATCACGACCGCGGTCTGCGGCAGGGTCCGGCTGATCCGCTCGGCGGCCCGGATCCCGTTGCCCGGCATGTGGATGTCGAGCAGCGCCACGTCGGGCCGGTGCTCGGCGGTGAGACGCACGGCGTCGTCGGCTCCGGCGGCCTCGGCGCAGACCTCGCATCCGCCCTCCTCCAGCGCCTCCCGGATCCTCGCGCGGATCCGGGCGTGGTCGTCCGCCATCACGACCCTGAGCCGGTCCTGCGCTACCACGTCACCGTCACCACGCTCCCGCCGCCCTGTTCGGAGTGCACCTCGAAGGAGCCGGGCAGGGCACGGGCCCGGTCCCGCATGCTGATCAGACCATAGCCCGCCCCGGGCCCCGTGGCGCGGGCGACGTCGAAGCCGTCGCCGTCGTCCTGGACGACCAGGCGGCGGAGACCGCCGTCCGTGGTGAGCCGCAGGCACAGCCTCGCGGCGCGGCCGTGGCGCACCGCGTTGGACACCGCCTCCCGGGTGATGCGCAGCAGGGCGTGCCGCTGGTCCGGATCCGCGCCGACGGAGTCGTCCACGTCCACCTCGAGGTGGACCCGGTACCGCTGGGCCAGCTCCCGCGCCGCGCGGTGCAGCACGAAGCCCAGCGGCTCGTCGTCGCCGTGCCCGAGGGCCTGCACCGCGGCCCGGGCCTCGTCCAGGCCGCGGTCGCAGGCGGCGAGGATGCGTGCCCTGGGCGGGGCGTCCGTCGGCAGGGCATGGCCCTCCATCCGGATCAGCGAGAGCTCCTGGACCACGCCGTCGTGCAGCTCGCGCGCCAGCCGGCGCCGGTCCTCCAGCACCGCCGCCCGGAAGTGCGCGTCCCAGTACTGCTCGATCTCCCGGAGCGCCCCGACCAGCAGCAGCAGGTAAAAGCCGGTCCGCAGCACGTCACCGGTGTAGAGCCAGTCGGTGTACAGCGAGGGGAACAGGACGTAGTTGACGCGGGCGCAGGCGGCCAGGGCGCAGGCCGGTCCCAGCCAGCGGAGGAGGGGATCGGCGTGCCGCGCCGCGCGCGCCGCGAAGGCGGCGGAGGCCACGAGGAAGCACAGCGCCGACAGGGCCTGCCCCGCCAGGAGCAGGGGGTGGCCGGTGAGGACCGGCTGCTGGGCGGCCAGGGCGGGACCGGCCCCCTCGAAGGCCACGGGCAGCCGGGCCCGGCCGGCCCACAGGGTCAGGGACGCCACCACGACGAGCACCAGGGGCACGCCCACCGACCACGGCCACGAGGTGGAGCGGGTGCGCCGCGCCGGGTCCACCACCGCGGCGGCCACGATGAGGGCCGCCCCCGCGACGCGGACGGTCAGGGGAAGCCAGACGTCCAGCGTCCCCTCGCGGTCCCCGTCGAGGGCCTCCGCGGCACGGCCCAGCCCCAGACCCGCCACCGCCAGGAGCACCAGTCCCTGCGCCAGCAGCAGGTCCTGGAGCCGTCCCCGGCGGAGGAGCCGGCCGTGGAGCAGGTACGCCGCGAGGAGGGCCACGCACGCGTCGACCGAGTCCAGCACCAGGTGCACGGAGGGGTTCCGGTAGCCGAACAGCACGTAGGGGCTCCACACGACCAGTCCGGTCACGGCGAGGCCGACGACCCATCCGGCGATCGTGGGCCTGACGGCTCGCCGGAGGACCGCCCCTCCGGGGCGGGTGTCCACGGACGCCGTCGAGAGCCGCATGGATCGGATTCTAGGTCCGGCGACGCGGCGCGCCCGGCTGCCCCGGCCGGGACGCGCGCCGCCGGCCGGAGCCACCGCAGCAGCACGACCGCCCCGGGCGCGGCGGAGACCAGGGCCAGCAGGCCGTAGGCCAGGGAGATCGCGAACCCCGTCTCCCCCGGCAGGCCGTGGGCCGCCGCGGCCAGCGTGGTGATCCCCTCCCGCGGCCCCCAGCCGCCCACGCCGAGCGGGACGGACATCCCGGCCAGGCCCAGCACGGAGATCCCCCACAGGTCGGCGCGCGCCGCGCCGGGAGCGGTCCGCACCGCCGCCACGAGGAACAGCCCCTGGTAGCAGGCCCAGACCAGCACGGACAGCCCCCACACGGCGGCCCGGTCCCGGGCCCGCGCCCCGCGCGTCGCGCGCCAGGCGAGGGCGCCCACCACCAGGGCCCCGGCGCCCAGCCCGACGGCCGGCCACACGCCCAGGGTGAGCGCGGGGACCACCCCGGCCGCCAGCATCACCGACGTCCCGGCCAGCCGTTCCCCCGCCACGGAGATCCCGGCCTCGGGGATGCTGTCCCCCAGGCGCCGGCGGCGCAGCACCCGCACGGCGTCCCCGGCCACGCCCCCGGGCATCAGCAGGTTGACGAGCCCCGCGGCCCAGCACTCGGCGAGAGCCTCCCCGGGGCGGATCCGCACGCCCCGGGAACGCGCGACCAGGCGCCAGCGCTGCGCCTGCGCGGCCGTGGCCGCGGACCCTGCCGCGAGCGCGAGGGCGACGGTGCCGGGCCCGAGCACCCCGAGGGCCGCGCCGATCGAGCCGGGGCCGAACGCCCGGAACAGACCGACGAGCACGCCGAGCCCGACGACCGCCTGCACCCCGGCCAGGACGATCCGGCGCCCCGGGACGGGGGCGGAGCGCGGGTCCGGCGCGGCGGGCGGCATGGCCGCAGTGTAATGGGCGGTCCTGCGCGCCCCGCCCGATTGACGCCCGCGCGCGGCCCGTCCAGGATGGGTCATCCGATCCGGAGGAGGACCCGATGGCGCTGGCCCGTCCCGCCGACCCGCGCGCGTCGGCCCGCCGGGACGGCGCCGCCGCGCTCGTCGTCACCGCGGCGGCCGTCGCCCTGGTGGGGGTCGTTGCGGGCGCGGGCGCCGTCCCGGCGCTCGTCGCCGGCGTCCTGGGCCTGGCCGTGGTCGGGGCCGTGGTCCGCAGCACCACGCACCGCCGCGCGGAGCCCTACGGCCCGGCGGACCGGGTCACGGTGGCGCGCTCCGTGCTCGTGGCCGTCGCGGCGGCGCTGCTGCCCCTGGGCCTCGCGCCCGTGCTCGGCGAGGCCGCGGCCCGTCCCTCCGCCGCCTGGTGCTGGGCGCTGTTCGCCGTGGCGCTGCCCGCGTGGCTGCTCGACGGCCTCGACGGCTGGGTCGCCCGCCGGACCGGCACCGCCACGAGCGCCGGGGCCCGGTTCGACCAGGAGGTGGACGCCGTCCTGATCCTGGTCCTCGCCGTCGCCGTGGCCGCACGGCTGGGCCTGCCCGGGGCCTGGTGGGTGCTGGTGATCGGGGCGCTGCGCTACCTCTTCCTCCTCGGCCTGCGCCTGCGGCCGGGGTGGCGCCGGCCGCTGCCGTACAGCTCCTACCGGCGGACGACCGCCGGGATCCAGGGCGGGACGCTGCTGGGCGCACTGGTCCCGCTGATCCCGCTGCCACTGGCGACCGCCGCCGTGGCGGTGGCCCTGGCCCTGCTGGTCGTCTCGTTCGGGCGGGACACCGTGTGGCTCGAACGGCGGGCGCGCGGCCTCAGCTGAGCCCGTCCCCGGCCTCGTCCCCGGTCCCGGTGCCGTCCCGGCCGCAGGGCAGGGCCAGCAGGTCCGCGTGCCCCACGGTGGCGCGCAGCCTCCCGCGGGCGCAGTCCACCAGCCGGGTCCGCAGCCAGGCGTGCGCCTCGGCGGTGAGGTCGGGGCGGTGCTCCGCGGCGGCGTCCGCCCGGTCGGCGAGGAAGCGCTCCAGCAGGGGCCGGGCCCACGGCTGCTCGGCGATCCACCACGGGGTGGGCTGCACGTCCACGGCCATCCCCTGCTCCTGCAGCGCGGCGGCGGCCAGCGCGACCGCCTCCGGGCCGGCGAGCTCGCCGCGCAGCTGGTGGTCGTCGAAGGCGCCCAGCACCGGGGCGTCGAGGTGGTGGGGCGGGTCGAGGTGCACCTCGCCGTCGACGGTGAGGGCGAACAGGGCCGGGACCCCCGCGGCGGAGAGCACGCGGGCCAGCTCCCGGATCTGGTCCCGGCTCAGCAGGTCGAGCAGCGCGGAGCACGTCACGAGCCGGCGGGGCGCCGGGTGCTCGGCCAGCACGCGCTCGAGCGACTCCACCCCGGCGTGGACGGGGACGACGTCGGCCCCCTCCTCCCGCGCGGCGGCCACGGCGTGCTCGAGCAGGCCCCGGTCGTGGTCGAGCAGCACCCACCGCTGCGGGCCGGGCAGGTGCCCGGCGAGCCAGGCCCGGTTGGCGCCGGTCCCGGCCCCGATGTCGACGACGAGGACGGGCGCGTCCTGTCCGGCCTCCTCCGGCCCCTGCCCGGCCCAGTGCCGGACGAGCCGGTCGGCCAGGGAGCGGGAGTGCTCGCGCGCGGCGGCGTCGGCGGGCTCGCGCAGGGCCAGCCAGTCCCCCGCGATGGGACGCTCGGGGACGGGGTGCTCCGCGGCGGGATGCTCGGCGACGGGACGTTCCATGGTCACAACCTCCTGGTGTCGGACGGTGGGTCGGTGTGCGGGGCGTGCGGGCCGGCGGCGGGGACGGGCGGGCGCAGCGCCGCCAGGACGTCGCGGGCGGTGTCCTCCCACGTGCGCAGCCCGGCGCGGCGGACCAGGGCGCGGCGCCGCCAGCGCTCGCGCAGGGCGGGGTCCGTGAGCCACTCGTGCAGGACGGCGGTCCAGGCCGCCGGGTCGGCGCTGTCGAGGGCGGCGCCGGCCCGGTCCCGGGCCGCGCCGGTCCCGTCCGGGGCGCCGTCGAGGGCCTCGACCGCGCCCGTGCCCGCGGGGACCACGGCGGGGATGCCGTGGGCGAGCGCCTCGGCGACGACCATCCCGTAGGTCTCGGCCGTCGAGGAGAGCACGAGCAGGTCCGTGGCCTCCCACTGCGCCTCCAGGGCCGCGCCCGTGAGGGGGCCGGTGCGGCGCACCCGGGCGGGGTCGGGGAACGCCTCGACCGCCTCCTGCAGCGTGCGGACGTACCCGGCGGGGCCGGGCGCGCCCACGAGGTCGAGCGTCCAGTCCAGGCGCACCAGCGGGGCGAGGGCCTCCAGCAGCAGCACCTGGTTCTTGAGGGGGGTCAGCGAGCCCACGCAGGACAGCCGCGGCGGGGCCGAGCCGCCCGCCACCGGGACGGGCCGTGTGCCGGGCACCGCGACGGCCGCGCCCTCGGTCCCGTAGCGCCGCCGCAGGTCCCGGGCGGCCCACGAGCTGGTGACGACCACCCCGGTCGCGGCCGCGAGCGCGGCGGCCTCCCGCCGCCCCAGCTCCTGCGCCTCGGCGGGGCCCAGCCCGGTCTCGGCCGGCAGCGGCAGGTGCAACAGGACGTGGACGGGCACCCCGCAGCGCACGGCGTCGTCGACCACCTCGGGGGCCGCGCAGCCGACCAGGCCGTCGAGCAGGACCGTCCGCCCCGGCGCGGGCTCGCCGAGCGCGGCGCGCAGGCGGGCCCTGGCGGCCGCGTCCGGGTGGGGCCAGCTCCCGGCGACGGGCACCGTGCGGGCCGCGCGGCCCAGACCGCGCAGCGCCGCCACGAGGCGGAGGTCGTAGAGGGACCCGCCGGTCGGGCGCCCGTCGTCGGGCATGACGACCTCCAGGACCCCGGCGCCGTCCCCGCACGTGCTCATCGGGCGGGGGCCGGCCCGCCGCGCTCGCTGAGCACGGGCAGCTCCAGGGTGTAGGACGCCCAGGCGTCGGGGTTCTCCCGCAGGGTCACGGTGAGCCGCTCCAGGCCGGGGACCTCCGCCGCGCCCGCGGCCAGCCGCTCGGCGATGTGCTGGGCGAGGACCTCGGTGGTGGTCAGCCGGCCCTCGAAGTCCGGGTGCTCGTCGAGGTTGCGGTAGCGCAGCCCGTCGAGCACGCCCGAGAGCAGCCGGGAGGCCACGCCGATGTCCATGACCACGCCGTGCTCGTCGAGGACGGGCCGCGCCCACGTGGTCTCGACCGCGTAGGTGGCCCCGTGCAGGTGCTGGGCGGGGCCAAAGAAGGGGTCGGGGAGGCTGTGGGCGATCATGATGTGGTCGCGGACGGTCAGGGTGAACACGGGGCTCCTCGGGTCAGGGGGTCGGTCGGTCGTAGGTCACCACGTGGCACAGGACGTCCGAGCGCGGCTCGGCGAGCCGGACCATCGTCCCGGGCAGCTCCTCGAAGGGCGAGGAGCCGGAGAGCAGGGCGTCGAAGCGGGGGTCGCGCAGGGCGTCGAGGGCCGTGGCGAGCCGGTCGGCGGTGGTGCGGCGGGCGCGGCGGGCGGCGGCGACGGCGCCCACCTGGCTCGCGCGGATCTGCAGCCGCCGGGCGTGGAAGTCGGCCCCGAGCGGGACGGAGGGGTCCTCGTCCCCGTACCAGGACAGCTCGATGAGCTCGCCCTCGTCGCCGAGCAGCTCGAGGCCCCGGGCGAGCCCGGCCGCGGTGGACGAGGCGTGGACGACGACGTCGCAGTCCCCCGCGGCGTCCTCCGGGACCACGTGCTCGACGCCGAGCCGCCGCGCCAGCTCCCGCCGGGACGGCTGCGGGTCCACGAGCTGGAGGCGCGCGAGGGGGAACCGGGCCAGCAGCGCGGCCGCGCACGCCCCGATCATCCCGGCGCCGACCACGGCCACCCGGTCCCCCAGGCGGGGCGCGGCCTCCCACAGGGCGTTGACGGCGGTCTCCACGGCGCCGGTCAGCACCGCGCGGTCGGAGGGGACGTCGTCGGGCACGGGGGTCACGGCGGAGGCCGGGAGGACGTAGCGGTCCTGGTGCGGGTGCAGGCTGAACACGCGCCGGCCCAGCAGCTCCTCGGGGCCCTCCTCCACCACGCCGACGGCGAGGTACCCGTACTTCACCGGGCCCGGGAACCCGCCCTCCTGGAAGGGCGCGCGCATCCGCTCGCGCACCCGCTCCGGGACCATCCCGCGGTGGACCAGCGACTCCGTGCCGCGGCTGATCCCCGAGCGCAGCGCCCGGACCACCACGTCGCCGGGCCCGGCCGGAGGCAGCGGGGCCGTCCGCAGCTCGCCCCGGCCGGGCTCCACGGTCCAGTAGGAGCGGGCCGTGCGGTCCTGGGCGGCAGGCGGCTGAGCGGCGTCGGTCATGGTCCCATTGTGTCCATCCCGCCCCGCCGGGGACAGCCGCGCCGCGCGGCGCACGGACCTTGACAGCCCGCGGGACCGGCGAGGACAGTTCTGTACCAATGGCGCACGCCGTCCCCGCCCCCGTCCCGAGGTGCCCCATGGTCCACCGGATCCTCTTCCTGCACGGCGCCGGGCCTCAGCCGGACCCCGGCGCGAACCCGGTCCTGGAGGCCGTGCGCCGGCAGTGGCCGGACGCGGACCTCATCGCCCCCGAGCTGCCCCGCCCCGAGGACCCCGACCCGCAGCTGTGGCAGGACGCCATCGGGAAAGTCATCCGGGCGATCCCGGACGAGCCCTGGGTGATCGTGGGCCACTCCCTGGGCGGGTCCGAGGCCCTGCGCTTCCTCTGCCACCGCATCCCCACCCTCCTGCAGCGGGTGATCACGGTGGCCGCGCCCGTCTGGGACGCGGCGGACCCGGAGTGGGGCCACGCCGGCTTCGCCCTGCCGCCCACCGCGGGCCGCACGCTCGCGGACCTGGAGATCTTCGTGGTCCACGCCGAGGACGACGAGGTCGTCCCACCCGCCCACGCGCACCGGCTCGGCGAGCGCCTGCCGTCGGCGCACGTGGTGATGCTGCCGCAGGGCGGGCACCTGCCCACGGAGTGGACCGGCCAGGGCCTGATCAGCTGACCGGCCCGCTCCCGGTCTCGGGCGGCGCGGGGAGCACGTTGTGGTTGAGCCGGAAGAGGTTCTCCGGGTCGTAGCGGGACTTCAGGTCCACCAGCCGCTGGTGCTTGGCCCGCCCGTAGGACCGGCGGGCGGTCTCCGCCGGGTCGAGACCGTGCTCGGCGCCGAGGAAGTTCACGTACTCGCCGTGCTCGGCGAACGGCTGCATCCGGGCGTGCACCGTCCGGGCGAACGCCGTCAGCCGCTCGTCCTCGGCGGGATCCTGCCAGAAGCCGTAGACGTTGAGCCAGAACCGCGAGGACCGGTTCGGGAACGCGGTGGCCTCCTCCGGCACCCGGCCGAAGGCGCCCTCCAGGTGGTGGATGTCGATGCCCGTGCCCGGCCACGTGATCTCCGCGGCGACGTCCACGAGGGCGTCGACGACCTCCTCGTCCAGGCGGGAGAACGACACGTTCTTCCAGTAGCCGCGCGCGCCCTTCGGGAAGACGGTGTCCATGGCGCTCTGCCACGCGGTCCACGGCGTGGCCCCGATCTCCTCCGCGTCCGGCGGGGCCTCCGCCCGCAGCCGGTCGACGAGGTCCATCCCCGCCGAGTGGTCCTGGGACGCCCACGCGAAGCCCACCATCAGCCACGGCTCGTCGCCCATCCCGAAGTCGGGCGGCAGGACCATGACCGTCACGATGGGGTTCATCTCGTCCGGCAGCCCGCGCGTCCACCGGTCGAAGGCGGTCAGCGCCTGCTTCCAGTGGGGACGGCGGTAGAACAGGTTCCCCGTGAGCACGGGGCTCGGCAGCCGGCGGGCGCGGAACGTGAAGGACGAGACCACGCCGAAGTTCCCCCCGCCGCCGCGCAGGCCCCAGAACAGGTCCTCGTTCTCCTCCTCGCTGGCGTGCAGGTGCTCCCCCGCGGCGGTGACGACGTCGGCGGAGTCCAGGTTGTCGATCGTCAGGCCGTTGCTCCGGGTCAGCCAGCCCACCCCGCCGCCGAGGGTCAGCCCGGCCACGCCCGTCATGCTGATCACGCCCACGGGCACCGCGAGCTCGTGGCGGGCGGTGGCGCGGTCGAGGTCCGCCAGGAGGGCGCCGGGCGCCACGCTCACCAGCTGGTTCGCGGGGTCGACGACGACGTCGCGCAGCCCGCCGAGGTCCAGCACCAGGCCGCCCTCGACGGTGCCGTGGCCGGCGATGTTGTGCCCGCCGCCCCGCACCGCCAGCGGCAGGCCGGTCCGCCGGGCCGTCTCCAGGACGGGCGCGATGTCCGCGACGGAGCCGGCGCGGACCACGGCACGGGGGTGCCGGTCGATCATGCCGTTCCACACCCGTCGGGCCTCGTCGTAGCCGGAGTCTCCCGGTTCGAGGAGCGTGCCGGCCAGGCGCTCCCGCAGCTCGTGCAGGACGTGGTCGACCGTGGTCCCCGGGTGCTGCTGGTCCGTGGTGTTCATCGCTCTCGCCCCCGCGCGTGAACGGACTGGTCAGGGGACCAATGCTAGTTCGCCCGGCCTCCGGGGAGGGTTCGTTGCGCGGTCACTTCTCCGTAACGCCGCTCTCTGTGACGCCGGGCCCCGGCGTCACGGCCGCGGAGGCCGCTGCCGGAGCGGCGGTGATCAGGGCCGGCACGTCCGGCTGCTCGTCCTCGGCGTTGGGCTTGCCGTCCCCGTCGCGGTCCGGGTCGACCTCGTTCAGCAGGCCGTCCCCGTCGATGTCGTCGTCCACGGCGTTGAGCTTGCCGTCGCCGTCGATGTCGTCGTCCACGTCGTTGGTCTTGCCGTCGCCGTCGATGTCGTCGTCGTCCACGTCCAGCTTGCCGTCGCCGTCGGTGTCACGGATCTCGTCCGGGATCGGCACGGGGGCCGGGGTCGGCTCCGGAGCGGTCGGCTCCGGAGTGGCCGGCTCCGGAGCGGTCGGCTCCGGAGTGGTCGGCTCCGCCGGGGCCTCGGGCGCCGGGGGCTGCACCACGGGCTCGGGCACAGCGGGGGCCGCCGGCACCGGGGCCGGGGCAGGAGTGATCGGCTCCACCGGCGCCTCGGGCGCCGGGGGCTGCACCACGGGCTCGGGCGCAGCGGGGGCCGCCGGCACCGGGGCCGGCGCAGGTGCCGCCGGCGCCTCGGGCTCCACGACGGGCTCGGGCACAGCCGGGGCCGCCGGCACCGGGGCCGGCGCAGGTGCCGCCGGCGCCTCGGGCTCCACGACGGGCTCGGGCACAGCCGGGGCCTCCGGCACCGGGGCCGGCTCGGCCTTCTCGGCCGGAGCGGCCTCCTTCTGCTCAGCCGCCTTCTGCTCCGCCTCCTTCTTCTCCGCCTCGGTTTTCTTCTTCTGCTCAGCGGCCTTCTTCTCTGCCTCGGTTTTCTTCTTCTGCTCGGCGGCCTTCTTCTCCGCCGCCTTCTTCTCCGCCGCCTTCTTCTCGGCGGCCGTCTCCTCCTGAGCCTTCTTCTCCGCGTCGGCCTTCGCGACGTCGGTCACCGCGGCGTCGTCCGCGGGGTCGGCGGTGGGCTCCTCGAGGGTGTACTTGTCGCGGGAGGCGGGGATGACCCGCGACCCGTCGATCCAGTCGAAGGACTGGGGGTCCACGGCCGCGCCGTCGACCCACGTCTCGAAGTGCAGGTGCGGGCCGGTCACGCGGATGCCGGTCTGGCCGATGGTGCCGAGCCGCTCGGACGCGACCAGCTCGTCGCCGATCTCCACCCGCACGTCCTTGAGGTGGTTGTAGGTGGTCTTGAGGCCGTCGGCGTGGGTGACCTCCACGCGGTTGCCGCCCCACACGTCCCAGAACACGTCCGTCACCACGCCGTCGAGGGCCGCGACCACGGGCAGGCCCTCGGCCGCGGAGACGTCCGTGCCGTTGTGGAACTCCCGGCCGCCGCGGTCCGGGGCGATCCGCCAGCCGAAGCGTCCGCCCTCGAGGACGGGGCCGCTGGCGGGCGCGATGATCGTGTTGACCGGCAGCTCGCCCTCGTAGAGCTGGGGCGCGCGGGGGCTGGGCCGGACCGAGGAGTTCTCGGCGCCGCGGCCGGAGCCCTCCCGCCACGCCTGGTGGCCCTCCGCGCCGTCCCGGACCGGGGAGTCGGAGCGCCGGTCGCCCTCCGGTGCGGCCGGCGGCCGCGCTCCCGTCGGCCCGGCCGCGAGGAGGCTCCATCCGTCCCGGCTGCCGGCGGTGTCCCGCTGGCCGCCGAACGCCGAGCCCTGCCCGGCCTCGAGCACCGAGGCGGGGCCCATGCCGGAGCTCACGGCCACGCTGACGGCCACGAGGGCCGAGAAGGCCGAGAAGGCGGCCACGGGCATGGACGGGCGGCGAAGGGCGTGTCGGGGAAGGCGGCGAGCGCGGTCGCGAGGCATGACGTCATACACTCCGGAAAGACGCGACGGGGGTCCCCGATCGGTGGATCGAGGTGCTGGGGACCAGCGTGATCAGCTTAAGTGAACGCCCGGTGCCCGCCCCAGGAAACGGACGTCCCCATTTCGGCGCGATGTCACATGCGGACTCAATGCATTACGAACTTTCATCGCCATCGGCCGGCGGTCCCGGCGCGGTCTCCTCGACGTCCCCGGACCGCCCCTGGACCGCCCCCGGGGCGGATCCGCCGGCCCGGCGGGGTCCTCAGTACGGCCCGGCCCAGCCGTCCTCGAGCAGCCCGCGGACGTAGGCCGCCTGGCCGAGGTGCTGCGCGGCGTCGTCGACCGTGCTGACCAGCCGCACGCCCCGCGTCACGGGCGGGTCCCAGGACCGGTCCACGATCTCGTCGAGCTGCGCGTCCGTGAGCCCGTGCACGTAGGCCACGACGCGCTCGACCACCGCGTCGAGATAGCCCCGCAGCAGCCCGGGCGAGCTGACGCGGACCCGTGCCACCTCCTCGGGGCCGTCGCCGAAGCCCATGGAGCCGCCGGGGACGTCGAGGCCGAACCGCTCGTGCCAGCCCTCCGCGGTCCACACCTCCTCGGTCCCGGCGAGGGCCGCGACCTGCGCGTCCTGCTGCCGGGCCGCGTGCCAGACCAGCCACGCGATCGAGTTGGCCCGCCCGCCCGGCATGGTGTTGAGGACCTCCGGCGGGATGCCCTCGAGGACGTGCTCGGCCACCTCGGAGGGGCGCCGGGCGGCGTCCTCGAACAGTTCCTGCGGCGTCATCCCGCGCTCCTTCCCGACCGGGCCCGGCGGGCCCTCCTCCCCCGAGACTACGTCCGCACCGGCCGGCCGCGTCCAGGACGGACGACGGCGGAGCCGGCCCGCGGCGACCGCAGCACCCGGGCGACCGCGAGCGCCGCGAGGGCCACCAGCGCGGTCATCACCAGCGCCGTCCAGTGCATGCCGGCGGTGAACGCGGCCACCGCCGCCTCCTGCACGGCGGGCCCCAGACTGCCCGCGCCCTCGGCGGCCTGCACCGCGCCGCCGAGGGTCTCGTGCGCCGTCGCGGCCGCCCCGGCGTCGAGGGCCGCGGGCAGCTCGAGGTGCCGCTGGTAGAAGGCGGTGAGCAGCCCGCCGAGGACGGCCGTGCCCAGCACCGCCCCGACCTCGTAGCCGGTCTCCGAGATCGCCGACGCCGCTCCGGCCTTCTGCGGCGGCGCGGCCGCGAGGACCAGGTCGTTGGAGAGGGTCTCCGCCAGCCCGATCCCGGCGCCCACCAGGCAGAAGGCGGCCAGGACCACCACGGGCCCGGCTGCGAGGTCCGCGAGGGCCACCACCAGGAAGCCGCCGGCCGAGAGCAGCATCCCCCCGACGATCACGGTCCGGGGCACGAGCCGCCGCACGGCCCGCACGGCCACGAACCCGGCGAGCACGGTCAGCACCAGGCCCGGGACCATGGTGAGCCCGGCGGTCATCGGGTCCAGGCCCACCACGAGCTGCAGGTACTGGGTGAGCATGAACAGGAAGCCCATCAGCCCCACGTTGCCGAGGACGTTGACGGTCACCCCGCCGGTGAAGCCGGGGTGGCGGAAGAGGTCGAGGTCCAGCATCGGGTGCTCCAGCACGGCCTGCCGCCGCACGAAGAGCAGCCCGAAGAGCACGCCGAAGGCCGCGCTGAGCAGGCCGTCGAAGAGCTCGCCGGAGGCCGTGGCCGCCTTGATGCCGTAGACCACCGGGGTCATGGTGAGCATCGCGAGCACCACCGAGGCCAGGTCCAGGGGCCCGGGCCGGGGGTCGCGGGACTCCGGGACCAGCAGCGGACCGAGGACCAGCAGGGGGACGAGCACGGGCACCGCCATGAGGAACACGGACCCCCACCAGAAGTGGTTGAGCAGGAACCCGCCCACGACCGGGCCCAGCGCCGCGCCGCCGCTGAAGCCGCCCGCCCACACCGCGATGGCGACGCGGCGCTGGCCGGGGTCCAGGAAGATGTTGCGGAGCAGGGACAGGGTGGCGGGCATGAGCATGGCCCCGAAGAGGCCCATGGCCGCCCGTCCCGCCACGAGCAGCTCCGCGGTCGGGGCGAAGGCGGACGCCGCGGAGACGGCCGCGAACCCGGTGCCCCCGACCAGGAGCAGCCTCCGGCGCCCGATCCGGTCCCCGAGACCGCCCATGGGGATCAGCAGGCCGGCCAGGACGAGGGGGTAGACGTCCACGATCCACAGCAGCTGCTCGCCGGAGGGGTGCAGCGCGCGGGAGATCGAGGGCAGGGCGAAGCTCAGCGCCGTGTTGTCCACCGACACGAGCAGGACGGGCAGCATGAGGACCGCGAGGGCGGCCCACTCGCGCGCGCCCGCCGTGGGGCGGGGAGTCAGGACTGTGGTCATGGTTCACCTCCGGGGAAGCGGATCGGGAGCGGACAGTCTGAATAACTGTACCGTCCAGACGGTACAGTTATCCGGTGCCTGACACAATGGGCGGGACGCCGACCCCAGGGAGGTCTTCCTCACATGCCGCGCCGACCCGTGGCCCGGGACAAGCTCCTGGCCGCCTTCGAGCAGATCGTCCTCGACGAGGGCGAGCGCGCCGCGACGCTCGACGCCGTGGCCGCGGCCGCCGGGGTGTCCAAGGGCGGGCTGCTCTACCACTTCCCCCACCGCCAGGGCCTCGTGGACGCCACCCTGCAGCGGCTGGACGAGCTGGTGCGCCTGGACCTCGAGGCGATGGCCGCCGCGGAGCACGGGGCGGCACGGTACTTCCTCACCACGTCCCTGTTCGAGGACAGCGAGCTGGACCGGGCGCTGATCGTGGCCTCCCGCCTGGTGCAGTCAGGGGACGAGAACGCCCGGGCCGCCCTGAAGCGCCTGGAGGAGGCCTGGTACGCGCTGATCCTCGCGGACGTGGGCGACCCGGTCGTGGCCACGGCGGTGCAGCAGATGGGCGACGGGCTCTACCACAACGCGTCGATCGGCCTCCTGCCCGGCGGCGCCGCGGACCGCCACGCGATCCTGGACTCGCTGCTCGCGGTGGTGGACCGGCTCAGCCCCCGCCCCTGACCGGCGACACCCCGGGGCCGCCGGGAGGCCGGGTCCGGACGTGCTCGGGCCGGGCGCCCAGGCCGATGAACCTTCCGGTCAGGTGCGGCAGGAAGGGCAGCGCCCGCACCAGGCCCAGCGGCAGCGGGGCCCTGGCGGCGGCCCCGCTGCGGGACGGCACGAGCCGGCGGGCGAGCACGAGCTGGAACAGCTGGGTCAGCCGCGCCGGCCACGCCCGTCGTCGTTGCACGCGGGCGAGGTCGCGGTCCCGGAGCTCCCCGCGGAGCAGGCGCGGGCCCAGGAGGTTCGCCGCGGCCACCGCGTCCTGGATCGCCAGGTTCACCCCGACCCCGCCCGCCGGGGACATGGCGTGGGCGGCGTCCCCGAGGAAGAGGACGCCCGGCCGCCACCAGCGGCGCAGCCGGTCGACCCGCACCCGCAGCAGCTTGATCTGGTCCCAGTCCTCGATCGTCGCAACCCCCTCCGCCAGGTCCGGGGCGATCCCGCGCACCTGGTCGCGGAAGGCGTCGAGCCCGCGGGCGCGCAGCTCGTCGTAGCCCCCCGCCCTGATGATCAGGGCCGCCTGCCAGTAGCCGGTGCGCGGCAGGACGACCACCGCGCCGTCCCCGGCGTTGAACAGCGGCATCCCCCGGGCCTCCCCGCGGGGCACCCGGAACCACAGGACGTCGATCCGCGAGCGGGAGGCCCGGGGCACCAGGCCCGCCGCGGCCCGGAGGGCGGAGTCCCGGCCGTCCGCGGCCAGGACGAGGTCCGCCAGCACGTGCACGGGCGCCCCGGACCCGTCGTGCGCGACGACGCCCGCGCACCGCCCGTCGTGCATAAGGAGCCCGGTGGCCTCCGTCGAGCGCAGCAGCCGGAAGGACGGCAGCTCCGCGCCCCGCGCGGCGAGGAAGTCCAGGAAGTCCCACTGGGGCATGAACGCGATGAAGGGGCACCGGACGGGCAGCCGGTCGAAGCGGCCGACGACGACCTCCTCGTCGCCGAAGGAGACGGTGGCCCGCTCCACCCGCGTGTGGGGCAGCGCCAGGAAGTCCTCGAGCCAGCCGAGCTCGGCCATCAGCTCGAGCGTGGAGGGGTGGATGGTGTCCCCGCGGAAGTCCCGCAGGAAGTCGGCGTGCTTCTCGAGCACCACGACCTCCACGCCCTGCCGGGCCAGGAGCACCCCGGCCATGAGCCCCGCCGGTCCCCCGCCCGCCACGCAGCAGGTGGTCGTCACGACCGTCGCGTCCGCCATGGGAGCCTCCTCGAGCGCACCGGTGGATCCGGCGCCTGCGCCGACGATCCCACCGCGTCGCCGGCAGTTCAAGAGCCCCGCACTGGTTAGACTCGGCGGCAGTGACACGGGGTGCCCCCGCCGGAGAGCGGCGGTGGGCTGAGAGAAGACCCGTCGAACCTGATCCAGTCAGCACTGGCGTAGGGATGTCATGCCGCAGCGGCACGCGTGCCGCCACGCCGGCCTCCCTGCGCCCCGTTCTAGGGAATGCCCGTGCAGATCGCAGAGCAGATCGTCCTGGTCACCGGCGGCGGCCGGGGCCTCGGCCGCCGCATCGTCCACGCCTTCGCCGACCAGGGCGCGCGGGTGGTCGTCGACTACCGTGCGAGCAGGGAGGCGGCGCAGGAGCTCGCGGACCGGCTCGGCCCCGAGCGGGCCGTGGCCCTGCCGGCCGACGTCACCGACCGCGACCAGGTGGACGCCCTGCTGACCGCCGCCCGGCGGCACTTCGGCGCCCCGGTCACGACCGTGGTGAACAACGCGCTGGCGGACTTCTCCTTCAACGGCGACGCGCGCCCGGGGATGGCGGAGATCGGCTGGGCGGAGTTCACCGCCCAGTTCGCCGGCAGCGTCCGCGGCGCGCTGAACACGATCCAGGCGGCCCTGCCGCAGATGCGGGAGCAGGGCTTCGGCAGGGTGGTCAACATCGGCACCAACCTGTTCCAGAACCCCGTGGTGCCCTACCACGACTACACCGCGGCGAAGGCGGCGCTGCTGTCGCTGACCCGCACGGCGGCCAAGGACCTGGGAGCGCACGGCGTCACGGTGAACATGGTCTCCGGCGGCCTGCTGCGCACCACCGACGCCAGCGCGGCGACCCCCGAGGCGGTCTTCGACCTCATCGCCGCGTCCACGCCGCTGAACCGCGTCACGACGCCGGAGGAGTTCGCCGACGCCGTCCTGTTCTTCGCCTCCCCCTGGGCCCGCGCCGTCACCGGCCAGAACCTGGTGGTCGACGGCGGACTGGTCATGGACTGAGAGGAGTCCCCATGCCTGCCGCACGACAGCTGCACCTCAACGCCTTCCTCTTCGGCGCCGGACACCACGGCGCCGCGTGGCGCCGTCCCGGCTCGCCGGCCGGGCGGCTCGGGGACATCGCCTACTACGAGGACCTGGCCCGCACCGCCGAGCGCGGCCTGTTCGACGCCGTGTTCTTCGCCGACGGGCACTCCGTGGGCGACGTCGGGAGCGGGCCGCGCTGGTTCCTCGAACCGCTGACCGCCCTGGCGGCCATGGCCCGGGCCACGACGCGGATCGGCCTGGTCAGCACCGTCTCGACCACGTTCGGCACGCCCTTCCACGCCGCCAGGATGCTCGCGTCCCTCGACCACATCAGCGGCGGGCGGGTGGGCTGGAACGTCGTCACGTCCATGTTCGACGCCGAGGCCCGCAACCACGGGCTCGACGCGATGCCCCCGCACGCGGAGCGCTATGAGCGGGCGGAGGAGTTCGTCGAGGTGGCGCTGCGGCTGTGGGACTCCTGGGCCGACGACGCCCTGGCCCCGGACCGGGACGGCCTCTGGGCCGATCCGGACCGGGTGCGGCCGGTCGGGCACTCCGGCGCCCACTTCCGGGTGGACGGCCCGCTGACGGTGCCCCGCCCGCCACAGGGCAGGCCGGTGCTCTTCCAGGCGGGGGCCTCCGGGCCGGGCCGCGACCTGGCCGCCCGCCACGCGGAGGCCGTCTACGCGGTGGCCTCCGACCTGGCCGGCGCCCAGGAGTACTACGCGGACCTCGAGCGGCGCATCGCCGCGGCGGGACGGGACCCGGGCGCCGTGGCGATCATGCCGGGGCTGGTCGCCTACGTGGGGGCGACCGCGGCGGAGGCCCGGGCCAAGCAGGCCGCGGTGGACGCGCTGCTGCCCCCGGAGCAGTCGCTGTCCCAGCTGAGCACCTACGTCCAGCAGGACTGCAGCGGCTGGGACCTGGACGCCCCGGTGCCGGAGCTGCCGCCGCTCGAACGGTTCGGCGGGCCCCAGGGGCGCTACGCCACGATCCTGCGCATCGTGGCGACCGAACGCCCCACCGTGCGGGAGCTGCTCGGCCGGCTCGCCGCCGGCGGAGGGCACTGCACCATGGTCGGCACGCCCGAGAGCATCGCGGACCGGATCGAGCAGTGGTTCCGCTCCGGCGCCGCGGACGGGTTCAACCTCATGCCGCCGCTGCTGCCGGACTCGCTCGACGACTTCGTCGACCTGGTGGTCCCGGTGCTCCAGCGCCGCGGCCTCTTCCGCACCCGGTACACCGCCCGCACCCTCCGCGGGCACCTGGGGCTGGCCCGGCCCGCCGTCGGCGCCCCCGGCTGATCCGCCCGGGGGCGCCTCACCCGCCCGCGGGTCCCTCGTGCACGAGCAGCCCCGCGTTCTCCTCGATGAGCCTCAGGGACAGCTCCTTGTAGCCCACGGAGTCGAACAGCACGGTGATCCGGTCCGGCTCCGCGCCCATGACGATCCCGTGGCCCCACTCGCGGTGGGCGACGGGGGTCTGGATCTCCCAGCCGTGGGGCGTCGCGGCCAGGCGCTCCTCCGCCTCCGCGGCGGAGCCCTCCTCCTCGCAGTTGTCGCAGTTGCCGCACCAGCCGCTGGTCTCCTCGCCGAAGTAGTTGAGCAGCCAGTCCCTGCGGCACCCGTCGGTCTCGGCGTAGCCGCGCATCATCTCGATCCGCGACCGGTCGATCCGGTGCTGGGCCGCCGCCTCCGCGAGGGCCCTCGCCACGACCCTCCCCGGAGCGGCGCCGGTCACGGCGCGGTAGCCCTGGGGGGTGGCGAGGACGCCGCCGCTGTGCTCGAGCAGGTGCAGGGCCCTGGCCTGCGCGCGGGGCCCCAAACCGGTGCGCTCCCGCAGCTCGCGGGCCCGCACGGGGCCCTCCGCGCGCACGCCCCGGAAGACCGTCTCGAGGTCGGCCTCGTCCGGGGCCGCGCCGGCGAAGTACTGCTGCAGCCCCAGGTCCTCGGAGCGGTAGTGGAGCACGGCCAGGGCGGGCCGCCCGTCCCGGCCGGCGCGCCCGATCTCCTGGTAGTAGCTGTCCAGGGAGTCGGGGATGTCCGCGTGGACCACGTACCGCACGTCGGGCTTGTCGATGCCCATCCCGAACGCGGTGGTGGCCACGACGACGTCGAGCTCGTCGGCCAGGAACCGCTCGTGGACCTCCTGCCGCTCGGCCTGGCGCCGCCCGGCGTGGTAGGCCTCGGCGCGCAGCCCGCGCCCGGCCAGCTGCGCGGCGTACTCCTCGGTCTCCCGGCGGGTGGCCACGTAGACCAGGCCGGGCCCGGCGAGGCCGGCGACCTCGGCGAGCACCGCCCGCCGCTTGTCGGAGGCCTTGTGGTGGCGCACGACCCTCAGCTCGATGTTGGGCCGGTCGAAGCTGTGCACCAGCACCAGCGGGTCGCGCATCCCCAGCCGGTCCACGATCTCGGCCCGGGTGTGCGGGGAGGCCGTGGCCGTGAGGGCGACGACGGGCGGGTGCCCCAGCCGCTCGACCGCCTCGCCGAGCACCAGGTAGTCCGGGCGGAAGTCGTGGCCCCACGAGGCGATGCAGTGCGCCTCGTCCACCACGAACAGGGAGGGCGGGTGCGCGGCGAGCCGCTCCGCCGTCTCCTCGCGGGCCAGCTGCTCGGGGGCCAGGAAGAGGAACTTCGCCCGCCCGCTCTCCACCGCGTCCCACGCGGCGCGCTCGCGGCGGGGCCCGACCTTCGAGTTCACGGCGAAGGCACGCTCGGCGCCGAGGTCCGCGTTGATCGCCTCCACCTGGTCGTGCTGCAGGGCGATCAGCGGGGACACGACCACCGCGGTCCCGGGCAGGGCCGTGCCGGGGACCTGGTAGATCGCGGACTTGCCGTGGCCGGTGGGCATCACCGCCAGGACGTCCCGGCCGGAGGCGGCCGCCTCCATGGCCTCGAACTGCCCCTCCCGGAACTCGTCGATGCCGAAGCAGGCGGCGGCGATCCGCCGCAGCTCCTCCGGCGTCCCCCCGCGCTCCGGCACGGGCCCGGGAGGAGCGCCGGGCGTGGCGGTCGTCATGACAGCGAGCCTACTGCCGCCCCCGGGACGGCCCAACGACCGCCCGTGCCGGCGTGCGGCGCCCCGTGGCGCACAATGGGGCCGTGGAACTCCTCGCCGTCGCCGCCCTCGCGATCCTCGTGGGCTCGGTCCTGCAGCGCGTCTCGGGCACCGGGGTGGGCCTCGTCGTCGCCCCCACCCTGGCACTGCTCCTGGGCCCGGCCACCGGGGTGCTCGTCACCAACGCGACGACGACGGTCTCCGGCTTCCTCATCATGCTCTCGGTGTGGCGCCACGTGGACTGGCGCCGCTTCGCGATCATCGCCCCCGCCGCGGCCGTGGGCGCGGTGCCCGCCGCGCTCGTGGTCCGGGAGCTGCCGGCCGCGTGGCTGCAGGTGGTGGTCGGCGGCGTGGTGCTCCTGGCGCTGGGCACGATGTTCGGCCTCCCCCGCCTGCCGGAGTGGAAGGGCCGGCTGCCCACCGCGCTCGCCGGCGCGATCGGCGGGTTCTTCAACACCACGGCCGGCGTGGCGGGGCCGGTGATGGTGATCCACTCCCGCCTGGCCCGCTGGGAGCAGCGGTCCTTCGCCGCCACGCTCCAGCCGGTGTTCATGACGATGGGCGCGCTGTCCGTGCTGACCAAGACCCTCCTGGGCGCCGTCGGCGCCGACGGGCTGCCCCCGTGGTGGACGGCGCCCGGCGTCGTCGTCCTCGTGCTGCTCGGCGTGGCCGTCGGAGGGGCGCTGTCCCGCCGGGTGCCGGTGTCCGCGGCGCGCACGCTGGCGATGGTCCTGGCGGGCGCGGGCGGGGCGCTCACCCTGGTGCGCGGCCTGCTCGGCGTCCTCTGACCCTCCCCGCACCCTGACCCTCCCTGTCCCGGCCCCTCCCGGAGGCCGGGGTCAGCCCTCCCGCGCCTTCCGGGTGGCGGCGTCGTTGGCCTTGCGGATCGCGTCGACGAGCTCCTTCTTGGTCATGTAGGACCGGCCCTCGATGTCGAGCCGCTGCGCCACCTCGTAGAGGTGCTGCTTCGAGGCGTTGGCGTCCACGCCGCCGGCCGTCGGGGCCCTCGAGTCCCGGCCGCCCTCGGCGTGCGCGTCGGAGGGGCCGTACTCGTCCTTCTCCTCCCAGCGGTCGCCGACCTTCTCGTGGGTGTGCTTGAGCGAGGCGTAGGCGGTGCGGGAGGCGCGCTCCTCGTCGTCGTACTGCTCCATGGCCGCGTCGTAGGTCTTGGCGAAGGTGTCCTGTGCCTTCTCCCCGGAGCGCTGCAGGGTCGAGGGCAGCTCCTCGTCGCGGGCGTGGCCGTCCTTGCCGGTCTTGGGCATGGCGTGCTCCTTCTCGTGGTCGGTCGTTCAGAAGACCGGCAGGCCGCCGGTGACGCCCACGACGGTGCCGCTGACGTAGCTGGCCTCGGCCGGGGAGGCGAGGAAGACGTAGGCGCCGGCGAGCTCCGCGGGCTGCGCGATCCGCCCCAGGGGCGTGTTCTTGCCCATGGCGGCGACCGCCTCCGGCTCCTTGGTGGCCGGCTGCAGCGGCGTCCAGACCGGTCCGGGCGCCACGGCGTTGACCCGGATGCCCTCCGGCCCCAGTTCCGCGGCGAGGTTCGCGGTGACGTTGTTGAGCGCGGCCTTGGTGGCGGCGTAGTCGATCATCGACACCGACGGGTCGTAGGCCTGCACGGAGGTCGTGTTGATGATGCAGTCGCCGCGGCCCAGGTGCTTCAGCGCCGCCCGGCTGATCCACAGCGTGCCGTAGAGGTTGGTGCGCACGGCCCGCTCCAGGTCCTCCGCGGCCAGGCCCTTGAGGCCCTCCTCCCCCCGCGCCCAGTGGAAGCCTGCGTTGTTCACCACGATGTTGAGCCCGCCGAGGCCCTCGACGGCGCGGGCCACGATGTCCTCGCAGGCCTGCTCCTCGCGGAGGTCGCCGGGGACCAGGACGGCCGTGCGCCCGGCCTTCTCGATCCAGCCCGCGACGTCATGGGCGTCCTCGTCCTCCTCGGGCAGGTAGTTGATGGCCACGTCGGCGCCCTCCCGGGCGAACGCGATGGCCACGGCGCGCCCGATCCCGGAGTCGCCCCCGGTGATCAGGGCCTTGAGCCCCTCCAGGCGGCCGTGCCCCTCCCAGGAGGCCTCGCCGTGGTCCGGCACCGGATCCATCGCCGCGGTCAGGCCCGGGGGCGCCTGCTGCTGCTCGGGCATCCCTCCCTCGTCGTCGGTCATCTGCCGGGCGTGGTGGGACACGGGCGACTCTGGCATGTCGATCTCCTTCGATCAGGTTGCTTACCTTCTTCCTCCAGCCTAGGAGCACCGGGCCGGATTGTCTCCCCCTCGGCGCGGCGGGCTCGGCACCAGGCCGGGGGACGACTGGACAAAGGTCTGTCGACACTTTGTGCGACAGTCGCGCCCCCCACCACGTCCCGAGCGGCAGGAGGGCGTGGGCCGACCGTGTGTTGACAAGTGCAAATCCATGCCTCCGCACCCCTGTGGGCCGTTCCGTTCGCAACGGGAAGGTGCGAGACTCGGCGTGGGAATCCTGCGACCCTGGAGGCCATGGGTTCTCCCCTCGCGGGAGAACCCGCCGGACCGTCAGGGGGACGGACCGGGGCGCGGTACAGAGGAGCTCCACGATGCAACGTCCTGCCCTGCACACCGAGGCCCGTCACGTCCGCCGGGACCGCCCGGGCCCCGGCGGCCGCGGGACGACGCGGCGGAGGCTGCTCGGCGCCGTGGTCGTGCTCATCGTCTGCCTCCTGGTCGCCGGGGTGCTCGTCGCCCGGGGCGGCACGTGGGCCGACGGGGAGGTCCACGGCCGCTGGACCGTGCTGTCCACCGGGGGCGGGGAGGTCTCCGGCGACGACGGCGAGGTCCTGCTCGAGCCGCAGGTCCCCGCCGCCCCGGAGGACACCCACACGGGCATGGTCGTGACGACCGCGGAGCACCAGGACCCGGACCTGGGGATCACGCTGCGCACGGAGGAGCAGCTGCGGGAGAACGCGCCCGATCCCTGGGAGGTGGGCTGGGTGCTGTGGAACGTGCAGGACCGGGACCGCTTCTACGCCGTGGTGCTCAAGCCCAACGGGTGGGAGATCCTGAAGCAGGACCCGGACTACCCCGGGCAGCAGCGCTTCCTCGACGCCGGCACCGACCGGCAGTTCCCCACCGGCCGGGACTACCGGGTGCACGTCGAGCACGACTGGCCCCGGATGACGGTCAGCGTCGACGGGCAGGAGCTCGCCACGGTCGTCGACGAGGAGGCGCCCTACCGGGGCGGGTCCATCGGTCTGTACAGCCAGGACGCCAGGGTCCGCTTCAGCGGTCTCGAGGTGAGCGCCTCCTCCTGAGCCCTCGACGGCCGGGACTCCCGTTGATAGGTTCGGCGGCACGCCCTGCCCACGCACCGCACCGCACACCGCCGACCCGGGAGAGACCGCATGAGCCCCGACATGAAGCCCCGCAGCCGCCAGGTCACCGACGGCGTCGACGCGACCGCCAGCCGCGGCATGCTCCGCGCCGTGGGCATGGGCGACGACGACTGGGACAAGCCGCAGATCGGCATCGCCAGCTCCTGGAACGAGATCACCCCCTGCAACCTCTCCCTGGACCGGCTGGCCCGGGGCTGCAAGGAGGGCGTGCACGCCGGCGGCGGCTATCCCCTGCAGTTCGGCACGATCTCCGTCTCGGACGGGATCTCGATGGGGCACGAGGGCATGCACTTCTCGCTCGTCTCCCGCGAGGTGATCGCCGACTCCGTGGAGACCGTGGTGCAGGCCGAGCGCCTCGACGGCAGCGTGCTGCTGGCCGGGTGCGACAAGTCCCTGCCCGGCATGCTCATGGCCGCCGCCCGCCTGGACCTCGCGGCGGTGTTCCTCTACGCCGGGACGATCGCCCCGGGCTGGGTGAAGCTCACCGACGGCACCGAGAAGGACGTCACCCTCATCGACGCCTTCGAGGCCGTGGGCGCGTGCAAGGCCGGGCTGATGGGCAAGCAGGACCTCGACCGGATCGAGCGGGCCATCTGTCCCGGCGAGGGCGCCTGCGGCGGGATGTACACCGCGAACACCATGGCCTCCGTGGCCGAGGCCCTCGGCATGAGCCTGCCCGGCTCTGCGGCCCCGCCCTCGGCGGACCGGCGCCGCGACCAGTTCGCCCACCGCTCCGGCGAGGCCGTCGTCGAGATGCTCCGGCAGGGCATCACGGCGCGCGACGTCCTGAGCAAGGAGGCCTTCGAGAACGCGATCACCGTGCTCATGGCCCTCGGGGGGTCCACGAACGCGGTCCTGCACCTGCTCGCCATCGCGCACGAGGCCGAGGTGGAGCTGAGCCTCGAGGACTTCAACCGGATCGGCGACCGCGTGCCCCACCTCGCGGACCTCAAGCCGTTCGGCCGCTTCGTGATGAACGACGTCGACCGCCACGGCGGCATCCCGGTGGTCATGAAGGCCCTGCTGGACGCCGGCCTGCTGCACGGGGACGCCCTGACCGTCACGGGCAGCACCGTCGCGGAGAACCTCGCCGCCCTCGACCCCGACCCGCTGGACGGCGAGGTGATCCGCACCCTCGACAACCCGATCCACCGCACGGGCGGCATCACGGTCCTCCACGGCTCGCTGGCCCCCGAGGGCGCGGTGGTGAAGTCCGCGGGCTTCGACGCCGAGGTGTTCGAGGGCCCGGCCCGGGTCTTCGAGCGGGAGCAGGCCGCGATGGACGCCCTCGAGGAGGGCGCCATCGCCGCCGGCGACGTCCTCGTCATCCGCTACGAGGGCCCGAAGGGCGGCCCCGGCATGCGGGAGATGCTCGCCATCACCGGCGCCATCAAGGGCGCCGGCCTGGGCAAGGACGTGCTCCTGCTGACCGACGGCCGGTTCTCCGGCGGCACCACTGGGCTGTGCATCGGCCACCTCGCCCCGGAGGCGGTCGACGCCGGGCCGGTCGCGTTCGTGCGCGACGGCGACCGGATCCGGGTGGACCTGCAGCGCCGCACCCTCGACCTGCTGGTGGATCCGGAGGAGCTCGCGCGGCGCCGCGACGGCTGGGCCCCGCTGCGCCCCCAGTACGAGGGCGGGGTGCTCGGCAAGTACGTGAAGCTGGTGCGCTCGGCGTCCCTGGGGGCGGTCACCGGCTGAGCCCGCGGACCGGGACGGGGTGCCGAGATGGACTGGGCGGGCTGGGCCCTCTTCGGGCTGCTGGCCACCAGCGCCCTGACGCTGGTGATGATCGCGGCGCAGATGGCCGGTCTCACCCGGCTGGATCTGCCCCTGGTACTGGGCACCCTCGTCACCCCGGATCCCGACCGGGCCAGGGCGATCGGCGGCTTCCTGCACCTGGGGGCGGGCCAGGGCTTCGCGCTCGGCTACGCGGGGACGTTCGCGCTGCTCGGGCAGAGCACGTGGTGGCTCGGCGCCCTGCTGGGCCTGCTCCACGGCGCGGTCGCCCTCACCCTGATCCTGCCCCTGCTGCCGGGGGTGCACCCCCGGATGGCCTCGCACCGGGCGGGGCCGGCCAGCAGGGCGGTCCTGGAGCCGCCGGGACTGCTCGGCCTGAACTACGGCTTCCAGACCCCGGCCGTCGCGGGGCTCGCCCATGTGCTCTACGGCGCCCTCCTGGGGCTGCTCCTCGAGCCGCGCTGAGGACCGCGGGACGGGGACGGCATGGCCGATCGGGACGGGAGCAGGGCCCCGCGGGAACCGGCGCCCATCGCCGACCACGGGCTGATCGGCGGCACCCGCACGGCCGTGCTCGTCACCGGCGACGGCACGATCGACTGGTGCTGCCTGCCCGGCTTCGACGGCACCCCGGTGTTCGGCGCCCTGCTGGGCGGGCCCGGCGCCGGGCGCTTCCGGATGGGCCCGCTCGACCCCGCCGCGCCGGTGGCGCGGCGCTACCGGGAGAACACCGCCACCCTGGAGACGACCTGGGCCACCGGGGGCGGTCGTCTGGTGCTCGCCGAGGCCATGGTCGCCGAGGTCGCCGGCCGCCTGCTGCCGGCCACGGTGCTGGTGCGGCGGCTCTCGGCCGAGGACGCCCCGGTCACCGCGGTGGTCGATTTCGACCCCCGCTGGGGCGAGCACCACCGCCGGCCGCGCACCCGGCGGGGGCCGGGGCTGGTGTGCGACTTCGGCCGGCTGGCCCTGTCCCTGGGCAGTGACCCGCCGCTGGAGATCACCCCTGCACGCCCGGCCACGATCACCGTGGAGCCCGGCCGGCCGGTCACCGTCGTGCTCGCCGCCGCCTACGGCGAGCCCCTGATCCACGTCGTGCCCTCCACCGCCTGGGACCTCGTCTCCGCCGACGAGGCCCGGTGGCAGGAGTGGGCCGGGGCCGTCCACCGGGACCTGCCCTTCCGGCCGGCGGTGGTGCGCAGCCTGCTCACCCTGCGCCTGCTCACCTACTCCCCCTCGGGGGCCCCTGTGGCCGCCCCCACCACCTCCCTGCCCGAGGACCCCGGGGGCGTGCGCAACTGGGACTACCGCTACACCTGGCCCCGCGACGCCAGCATCGGGGTGGCCACGTTCCTGGGCACCGGCAGGCCCGCCGAGGCCGAACGGTTCCTGGGCTGGCTGCTCCACGCCAGCCGCCTGGACCGGCCCCGGCTGCCCGCCCTGCTCACCCTGATGGGATGCCGGGTCCCCACCGAGCGGACGCTGGACGGCTGGCCCGGCTACGCCGCCAGCCACCCGGTGCGGGTGGGCAATGCCGCCGCCGGCCAGCACCAGCTCGACGGCTACGGCTGGGTCCTGGACGCCGCCTGGGCCTACGTGCGCGCCGGGCACCGGCTGAACTCCGAGACCTGGCGGGCGATGCGCGGCTTCACCGACCAGGTCGCCAGGCAGTGGCAGGACCCGGACGCGGGGATCTGGGAGATCCGGGGCGACGCCGCCCACCACGTGCACTCCAAGCTGATGGGCTGGCTGGCCCTGGACCGGGCGCTGCGCATCGGGGAGGGCCACCGCCTGGGCGAGGCGCAGCGACGCCGGTGGCTGACCGCCCGGGAGGAGCTGGCCGCCGAGGTCCGGGACCGCGGCTTCGACCCGGTCCGCCACAGCTACACCCGCACCTACGGCTCCGACGACCTGGACGCGGCCCTGCTCCTGCTCCCGGGCCTGGGCTTCGAGGCCGACGGCTCCTCCCGCGCGCGCGGCACCGTGGACGCCGTCCGGGCCGAGCTCTCGGCCGGCGGCCCGCTCCTGTACCGCTATCCCCCGGGCCGCGACGGCCTGCCCGGCGGCGAGGGCGCCTTCCTGCCCTGCTCCTTCTGGCTCGTCGAGGCCCTGGCCCGCACCGGGCGCCGCGGCGAGGCTCTCGAGCTGTTCGAGGAGCTGCTCGGCCTGGCCACCCCGCTCGGCCTCTACGGGGAGGAGCTGGACCCCGCCACCGGCGCCCACCTCGGCAACTTCCCCCAGGCCCTGACCCACTCCGCCCTGGTCCAGGCGGCCCTCGCCCTGCGGGACACCGCGCCGGGGACCCCCGGGCGGCCGCAGCGGACCGGCTAGCGGATCCGGTCGAAGCGCATCTCCATCCACGGGACCCAGCGCACGCCGTCGTCGCGCTCCCACAGCGCCTCCATGGCGTCGCGGTCGACGCGCAGGGTCGACCGCACCCCCTCGCCCGCCAGGTGGAGCACTCCTCCGTCCGCCACGGAGAGGCGCATCTCGTCGTAGGCCCCGCTCCCGTCGAAGGCGCGCATGGCGAACGTCCCGTCCTCGCCCGGGTCGCCGATGAGCTCGAGCGCCACGGTGCGGGCCCCGCCCACCAGGACGTCGACCCGGTGGATCAGCCACTGCCCGCCGGTCATGAGCTCGTACTCGTCGGTGCCCGTGATCTCCGCCGTCCGGCGGCCGGAGCCGTCCAGCACGTGCCCGCTCGTCCGCCAGAGTCCGCGCAGCGGAGTCAGCGCGGCCATGGTCTCGGCGCTCACACGCCCTCCTCGCGGTCGGGAACGGACTGCATCACGCGCGTATGCGCATCAGGCCTCAGCAGCGGGAAGCATCGGCCGATGCTCGTAGAAGGTCTGCAGCACCACTGTCGTGCGGGTGTTGACGGAGGCCGTATGGCGGACGTTGTTGACGAGAGCCTCGAGCTCCTTCGGTGAGCCGACCCTGACGAACAGCATGTAGGCGGCGTCCCCCGCCACCGAGTGGCAGGCCTCGATCGCCGTGAGCGGCTGCAGGAGTTCGGGGGCGTTGTCGGGCTGGCGGGGATCGAGCGGTGTGATCTCGATGAATGCCGCAAGCGGCTTGCCGATGGCCTCGGGGTCGAGGATCGCCTGGTATCCGACGATCACCCCGCTGCTCTCGAGCTTTCGCAGGCGTGCCTGCACGGCCGAGGTCGAGAGGCCGATCCGTTCGGACAGCTGGGCGAGGGTGGCGCGCGGGTCCTGAGAGACCTCGGTGGCCAGTCGCACGTCGACAGGGTCGTCCATGGGCGGAAGGCTACCAGCTGATCGCACCGAGGGGGTTGACAGCCCCCTGGAAGCATGTGAATGTTCCTGTGTGTGAGCGGTATCACCGTAAAATTTCCATCGACTCCTCGACAGGAGGGTTTAATGTCCACGTCACTGCAGACGGCACAGGCCATCATCGGCGAACCTGAGGTCTTCGAGGACGCCCGCGCCGTGGAGACGAGCCCGGCCTGGCTCCGGCTGAAGTCGGCGGCCACCGAGCTGCAGGCTCTGCAGGTCAAGGACGGTTCGGTTCCCGAGCTCTCCGACCACCCGGCTGCGCGCCGGTGCGTGGAGGTGATCGTGGAGGCGATCGCCGAGCTCGCCCCGCTGTTCCCCCACGACTCGGCGTACTTGGCGGCTGTGCCGGCCGACTTCGCGCGCTGGGCGGACGGCGGCTTCGGGGAGCCGGACTTTCTTGACTCCCTCGTCGAGTTCCAGCCTCAACGGCACCGCGTCGACGGCATCCGGCACCTCGTCGTGCTCCCGATGTACACCCAGAACGGCTCGGCGAACCGGCACGTCGAGGCTTTGATCGTCGAAACGATCTGGCCCGAGTTCATCGCCGCGCTCGAGGCCGGCGACTACGGCAACGAACTGTTCCTGTCCCTGCGGCTGATCGACTTCACCCCGGGATACGACTCGAACTCGGCGGTGCTGTTCCCCGAGACCGTTGCAGTGCGGGAGATCCCGCCGTTCACCTGGGGTGCCATCTTCCAGGACCGCGAGGCGGCACGCTACCGCCGTGTGGTCACCGCCGCCGCCGACATCACGAAGCTGCAGCTGCCCGATGACGCCGCGGCACTTCTCGCCGACCAGGACCTCGCCGAGAAGACCTTCGTGATGTGGGACATCATTCATGACCGCACGCACATGCGCGGCGATCTGCCGTTCGATCCGTTCATGATCAAGCAGCGCATGCCCTTCTTCCTCTACTCCCTGGAGGAACTGCGCTGCGACCTGACGGCATTCCGTGAATCGGTCACGATCGAGCGTGCGCTCGCTGCGCGCACGGCGGCCGGCGAAGAGCTCACCGAGCTCGAGGAGCAGACCCGTCTGCACGGGAAGCTCGTGCAGTACGCGGTGATCTTCGACCGGATCTTCCGTTTCGCCATCACCGGTTCGCGGGTCCGCAACTACGACGGGCTGGGCGGGCAGCTGCTGTTCGCCTGGCTCCACCAGAAGCATGTGCTGGAGTGGCGCGATGTCCGGCTCAGCTTCGACTGGGACAGGGTCGCAGATGCGGTCGTCGAGCTCGGCGATGCGATCGACCAGCTGTACTGGGAGTCGATCGACCGGCCGAAGACGGCGCATTGGTTGAAGGCGTACGAGCTCATCGCCTCCGTCGTCACCCCGAACCCCGCATCGGTGTGGGCGCGGGGGCTCCCTCCTGAGGTCCTGGCAGGGCCGCCCAGGGGGTACACGGACCGTGTGATGGACGACGAGTTCCCGCTGTCGATGTTCTTCGAAGCGCTCGACAAGAAGATGAAGAGCGTCATCGAGTCCACTGCCGGCATCCGTGCCCAGGACGACTGAGCGATGACCGATCTGACCGGCCGCACCGTGCTGATCGCAGGCGCAACCAGCGCGTCCGGTCTGGCAGCGACGCGTGCCCTGACCTCGGCCGGGGCACGCGTCGTCGCCACGGGTCGCAGCCCCGAGAAGCTCGCCCCCCTCGCAGCGCTGGGGGCTCACGTGGAAACCGTGGACCACTCCGACGAGCGCGCGGTGGTCGAGCTCTCCCGCAGGCTGCACAGCCGTGGTGTGTCGATCGACGGTCTCCTCCATCTCGTCGGCGGCTGGCGCGGCGGCGGCGGGCTCGCCGGGCAGACGGAGGACGACTACCGTGCGCTGGAGGCCTCTTTCTCCGCGCTGCGGCACCTGAGTCGAGCCTTCGACGACGACGTGCGGACCTCGCCCGCGGGCCGGCTGGCCGTCGTCTCCTCGACCGCAGTCGCCCGCCCGCTGGCGGGCGGCGCCAACTACGCCGCGGTCAAGGCCGCGACCGAGGCCTGGACCCGGGCGGTGGCACAGGGATACGCGAAGGCCGCCCGCGAAGCCGGCGAACCGCTGCGCGCCGCGGCCGTGATCTTCCGGGTGAGCTCCCTGGCCGGCCTGGAGGACCGTCTCGCGACCGCCTACGCGGAGCTGTGGGGCTCTGATGCCTCGGAACTGAACGACTCGATCCTCGAACTCCAGCAGAAAGGGTGAGGCACCGCATGAAGAGACTCCATGACGTGGAGCTGCGGGGGTTCGCCTCCGACAACTACTCCGGGGTGCACCCGGAAGTGCTGGAAGCACTGGCGGAAGCGAATGGCGGTCATCAGATCGCCTACGGTGAGGACGAGTACACGGCCCGTCTTCGAGAAGTGATCGTGCAGCACTTCGGCCACGGTGCGTCTGTGTGGCCGATGTTCAACGGCACGGGTGCCAACGTCGTCGCGCTGCAGTCGATGCTCCCGCGCTGGGGCGCAGTGATCTGTGCGGACACGGCTCACATCCATGTCGATGAGGGCGGCGCGCCCGAGAAGTCCGCAGGCATCAAGCTCCTCCCCGTACCCACGGGGGACGGCAAGCTCACGCCCGAACTGATTGCCGCAGAAGCATGGGGCTGGGGGGACGAGCACCGCGCCCAACCACTCGTCGTCGCCATCACCCAGTCCACCGAGCTCGGCACCCTCTACACGCCGGACGAGATCCGCGCCATCACGGACCATGCCCACGCGAACGGCATGTCCGTCTACATGGACGGGGCCCGGCTCTCGAATGCGGCGGCCGCCCTGGGGCTCCCCCTGCGCGCCTTCACCACCGACGCCGGCATCGACGCGCTCGCCCTGGGCGGCACCAAGAACGGGGCCCTCGGCGCCGAGGCCGTGGTGGTCCTCAACGACGCCGCGTCCCAGGGCCTGGTCTATCTGCGCAAGAACCAGATGCAGCTCGCGTCGAAGATGAGATTCGTCTCGGCCCAGCTGCTGGCGCTCCTGGACGGAGATCTGTACCTGCGCAATGCGGGCCATGCGAATGCCATGGCCCGGCGTCTTCGCGACGGCATCGAAGCAGGCCTTGCCGACGGTTCGATGCGAGGCGTCACCCTGACGCAGGAGACGCACGTGAATGCCGTCTTCGCCGCACTGCCCGGTGGTGTCGCGGACCGGCTTCGTCAGCGGTTCCGGTTCTACGACTGGGACGCCTCGAAGGGCGAAGTCCGCTGGGTGTGCAGTTTCGACACGACCGCGGAGGACGTCGACGCATTCCTGGCAGCCCTTCGTTCTGAGCTCTCCCCGACGGCCTGGAACTCGCGTGCCACAGTGGGGTCATCCGGTGCACGCCGATGAGCCGGATCGGGGCAGAGCCCTGGGACTCATCGGCTGATCGCGCTCACTCACGCCTTCTGCACACCAGCCCGCAGCGGCTCATGAACACCCGTGCTCCCCGCAGGAGCCCGTCCCCGTCCCCGTCCACATCCACATCCACCTCCACCTCCACCTCCACCTCCACCGAGGAGAATCACCGTGACTGCTGTGCCTTCCCTGCCCACCCGGCCGGTCACCGGCCGTCCCGCCTACCGTTCGGTCAATCCCGCCACCGGTGAGCTGCTCGACGAGTTCCCCACCGCCACCGGCGCCGAGGTCGAGGAGGCCCTGGCCACCGCCGATGCCGCCTACCGTGCATGGCGGACCGTGCCGCTCGAGGAGCGGGCGGCCGTGGCCGCCCGGATCGGGGAGCTGTTCACCGAGCGGGCCGAGGAGCTGGCGGCGATCATCACCGAGGAGATGGGCAAGCCCCTGGCCGAGGCCGTCGGAGAGGTGGAGTTCTGTGCTGAGATCTTCGCCTACTTCGCCGCCCAGGGCCCGGCCCTGGCCGCCGACCAGCCCATCCCCGCCCCGGCCGGGGGCCGGGCTGTGATCCAGAAGCGCCCCGTCGGGGTGCTGCTGGGCATCATGCCCTGGAACTACCCCTACTACCAGGTCGCCCGCTTCGCCGCCCCCAACCTCGTGCTCGGCAACACGATCGTGCTCAAGCACGCCGAGAGCTGTCCCCGGGCGGCCCTGGCCCTGCAGCAGCTGATGGACGACGCCGGGGTGCCGGCCGGGGCCTACACCAACCTCTTCGTCTCCCACGACCAGGTCGAGCAGATCATCGCCGACCCGCGCGTGGAAGGCGTCTCCCTGACCGGTTCCGAGCGGGCCGGGGCGGCCGTCGCCGAGATCGCCGGGCGGAACCTGAAGAAGGTCGTCCTGGAGCTGGGCGGGTCGGACCCCTACGTCGTGCTCGACGCCGCCGACGTCAAGGAGGCCGCCCGTGCGGCCTTCGCCACCCGGATGGGCAACACCGGCCAGGCCTGCAACTCCAACAAGCGCATGATCGTCATGGAGGACATCTACGACGAGTTCGTCGCCGAGCTCACCCGCCAGGCCCGCGGCCTCGAGCCCGGGGATCCCGCCGTCGACGCCCCGGGCACCTACGCCCCGCTGTCCTCCCGCGCCGCCGCCGAGGGCCTGGCGGCCCAGATCCGCGAGGCCGTGGCGGCCGGGGCCACCCTGCACGCCGGCGGGACCCTGCTCGAGGGGCCCGGGGCCTACCTGGCCCCGGCGGTGCTCACCGGGATCACCCCCGAGATGGCGGCCTTCCGGGAGGAGCTGTTCGGGCCCGTGGCGGTGGTCTACCGCGTGAGCAGCGATGAGCAGGCCCTCGCCCTGGCCAACGACACCCCCTACGGGCTGGGCGGGGCCGTCTTCAGCACCGACCCGGAGCGGGCCCGCCGGATCGCCGAGCAGCTCGAGTGCGGCATGGCCAACGTCAACGCCGCCGAGGCCGAGGGAGCGGGAATGCCCTTCGGCGGGGTCAAGCGCTCCGGCTACGGCCGCGAGCTCGGCCCGCTGGGCATGGACGAGTTCGTCAACAAGCGCCTGCTCTACGTCAACGACTGAGCCGGGCGTCCCGCCCCTCCGTCCGACACGCCCGGGCCGAGGAAGAACGCCCCGACGGCGTGACGTGAGACACATGCTCCACACCCAGGAGGAGGCCGGGGGACGGCACCCCCGGCCTCCTCCTGGCGTGCAGACCCGCCACATCCGAGGAAAGGTTCACATGGATACCGTCGCACCGACCAGGACCGCACTGTCCGCTCCTGAGATCGAACTGTCCGCCCCTGAGACCCACGACGCACTCCGGCGCACCCTCAAGCCCCGGCACCTGACCATGATCGCGATGGGCGGTGCCATCGGCACCGGCCTGTTCGTGGCCTCCGGCAACACGATCGCCACCGCCGGACCGGGCGGAGCGTTGCTGGCCTACGTGGCCATCGGCTTCATGGTGTTCCTGCTGATGCAGAGCCTGGGCGAGATGGCCACCTACCTGCCGGTCTCCGGCGCGTTCGAGGAGTACTCGACCCGCTTCGTCAGCCCGTCCTTCGGCTTCGCCATCGGCTGGAACTACTGGTACAACTGGGCGATCACCGTGGCCGCCGAGCTCGTGGCCGCCGCCCTGATCATGCGCTACTGGTTCCCCGACACCCCCTCCTGGATCTGGTCCGGGCTGTTCCTGGCGATCCTGTTCGGGCTCAACGCCCTGAGCACCCGCGCCTACGGCGAGAGCGAGTTCTGGTTCTCCCTCGTGAAGGTCGTCACCATCGTGCTCTTCCTGGTGCTGGGCATCCTGATGATCGTGGGGATCCTCGGCGGGGAGTCCCCCGGTTTCCGGAACTGGACCGACGGGGAGGCGCCCTTCGTGGGCGGCGGGGCCGGGATCCTGGCGATCTTCATGGTGGCCGGCTTCTCCTTCCAGGGCACCGAGCTGGTCGGCGTGGCCGCCGGCGAGGCGGAGAACCCCGAGAAGAACGTGCCCAAGGCCATCCGCACCGTGTTCGTGCGCATCCTGCTGTTCTACGTGGGCGCGATCGCCGTGATCGGCTTCCTGATCCCCCACACCAGCCCGAACCTCCTGGGCAGCGGTGTCGAGGACATCTCGATCTCCCCGTTCACCCTGGTCTTCGAGAACGCCGGAGTGCTGGCGGCGGCCTCGGTGATGAACGCGGTGATCCTCACTGCGATCCTCTCCGCCGGCAACTCCGGGCTCTACGCCTCCACCCGCATGCTCTGGGCCCTGGCCGAGAGCGGCAAGGCCCCGCGCTTCCTGGCGAAGGTCAACCGCCGGGGCGTGCCCATGAACGCGCTGCTGGCCACCACCACGGTCGGGGCCGCCTGCTTCCTCACCACGTTCATCGGCGACGGCGCCGCCTACGTCTGGCTGGTCAGCACGTCCGGGCTCGCCGGGTTCATCGTGTGGATGGGCATCGCCTGGAGCCACTACCGGTTCCGCAAGGCGTACACGGCCCAGGGCCACGACCTCGCCGACCTGCCCTACCGGGCCCGGTTCTTCCCGCTCGGGCCCGTGATCGCGCTCGTGCTGTGCGCCGTGGTGATCCTCGGGCAGAACTACCAGGCGTTCGCCGGGGACGTGGACCTGCGGGCCGCCCTGTCCGCCTACATCGGCCTGCCCCTCTTCCTGGCCCTGTGGTTCGGCCACAAGCTGGTCACCGGCTCGAAGATGGTCCGCTACGAGGACGCGGATCTCTCCCGCGTCTGACCCGGGCCCGCAGGGTTCCGCAGCCGGCCCCTCTCCCCCACCGGCGAGGACGTGCCGCCGGGTTGACTAGGGTGTGGGCATGCCCGCCGACGTACGAGAAGCCGCCGAGACCGAGCGCGTGGAGGCCCTCCACTCCCTGCACGTGCTGGACACCCCCCGCGAGGAGCGCTACGACCGGATCGTCCGCCTGGCCCGGCACGTCTTCGACGTGCCGATGGCCGCGATCAACCTCATCGACTCCGACCGGCAGTGGACGAAGGCCGAGTCGGGCCTCGACGGCCTGGAGAACACCACGGCGGAGGACTCCATGTGCCGCCGCACGGTCGAGCGGGCGGACACCGTGGTCGTGCCGGACACCACCGCCGACGAGCGGTTCCGCGACAACAGGTTCGTGGTGGGGGACGCCCGGATCCGCTTCTACGCCGGCGAGCCGCTGCGGGCCCCGGGCGGGGAGCCCGTCGGCACGCTGTGCCTGTTCCACACCCGTCCCCGGGACCTGAGCCCCAAGGAGCGTGAGGTGCTGCAGGAGATGGCCGGGTGGGTGGAGCGGGAGCTGGCGGCCCAGGAGGAGCTGGACCGCGCGGCCCAGGTCCAGCAGGTGCTGATGCCCCGCTCCGCCCCCGTGCTGGAGGGCTACGAGCTGGCCGGGCGGAGCGTCCCCACCCAGGCGATCGGCGGGGACTTCTTCGCCTGGCAGCTCCTGGGGGACGGACGGCTGCAGCTGCACGTGGCCGACGTGATGGGCAAGGGCATCCCGGCGGCGCTGATCGCCGCGTCGGTGCGCGCCACGCTGGTGGGCGCCGCCCAGTTCAACGACCAGGGCAGGACGGTCCACCGGGCCGCCGCCGCCTCCTACGACCTGCTGTCCGAGACCGGCGCCTTCGTCACGGCGTTCTCCGCCCGCCTGGACCCCGCCACCGGGCGGGTCGACTACGTCGACGCCGGGCACGGCCTGGCCTTCGTCTTCGACGCCGACGGGTACCGCCGGCTGGAGCGGTGCGGGCCCCCGCTGGGGATCTTCCCGGACACGACGTGGGACCTGCGCACCACGGTCCTCGAGCCGGGCGAGACCCTCGTGATCGTGTCCGACGGCCTCCTGGACTTCTTCCCCACCGTCGAGGAGACCCTCGCGGCGGTCCTCGCGGCCGGGCTGCCCTGCCTGCCCGTCGAGGAGATGGTCGAGCGGACCGTCGCCTACGCGTCGGCGCAGGGCCACCCCGACGACGTCACCGTGGTCGCCCTGCGCCGCGCCACCGTCTGAGCCGCCGGCTGAGCCCTCAGCCGAGCCGCCGTCCGAGCCATCGACTGAGCCCCGGCCCGAGCCACCGGCCGGGCCGGGTGCTCAGCCCTCCTCCGCCAGCAGCGGCGCCACCCGGTACGGGATGACCGTGCGCAGGAACATGCTCGTGGAGGTCCGCAGGATGCCGGGGCACAGCCGGATCTCCTCGGAGACCCGGTAGAGGTCCTCGGGGTCCCTGGCCACCACCCGGCACAGCAGGTCCGTCTGCCCGGCCGGGGCGAACACCTCGATCACCTGCGGGATGGCCTCGAGCCCCGCGATCGCGGCCTCGAGCTGGTGCTGGTCCAGTTCCACGGCCACGCTCGCGGCCATGCCGTAGCCCAGCGCCGCGGGGGACACCCGGGTGCTGTGCAGCCGCAGGGCCCGGCTCGTGCGGTAGCGCTCGAGCCGGGCGTGGATGGTCCCGCGCGCCAGCCCCGTGCGCTTCGCCAGGGCCAGGACCGTCATCCGCGGGTCCTCGTCGAGCGCGGCGAGGATGCGCCGGTCGGTGGTGTCGAGCGCGGGATTCGTCATGCTGACCACTTCTGCACTCCTCCGGCAGCCGATCTTGGTCGATCTGACCGGTTCCACAGTAGACGTTTGCGCATCCTGCCGGCCAGGGTGTCTCCTGGTGGACAGACGGCACGCCACCTGACCCGGGTGGGCGCGCCGAGGCCGGCGCCGGACGCCCACGAGGCTCCCGGCGTCCGCGCTCGCCCACCACCCCGAGGCGGCAGGCCCTCTCGCGGCCCGCGGGAGTTCCCAGGAGCTCCCGCGGGCCGAGCGCTTCCCCGGGACCGTCAGCCGCGCCGGGCGATCGAGCGCCGGCAGGCGAGGAAGGTCGCGACCAGGTCCCAGACGGTGATGACGACGACCACCGCGACGCCGATCCGCGAGAACTCCTCCCCCACCCAGCCGCGGTCCCGCAGCACCGGGTTCACCACGGACTCGGTGCGCAGGACGGTGATCAGCAGCGCCGCCATGGCGAGGTCCACCACGGCGTTGACGGAGAACAGGCCCCAGGACCAGCGGCGGCGGAAGAAGCGCAGCAGCTCCCACCCCCAGGAGACGGCGACGAGCAGCAGGTAGAGCGGCACCCACGGCATCCACAGCGCGGGGTCCAGCAGCGGCTCCCCGGCGAGCGCCCCCTCGCGCGCCAGCGGGCGGGAGAGCAGGAACGGCGCGGCGAACGCGAAGCTCAGCCCGATCGTGGCCCACACCAGCTCCCCGACCGTGACGTCCCGCTCGGGCCGCGGCGGCGGCAGCTGCGCGGTGCTCCAGCGCGGCGGCTCCTCGGCCGGGGGCTCGGGCGCGCCGGTCTCGGCGCGCTCGGCCGCCTCGGCGGCCTCCACCCGCTCCACGACCGCGTAGACGACGACGGCGATGCCCGCCCCCATGAGCGCCCCCTGGATCGCCGCGCCGAGCGCCGGCACGAGCGAGAGCGCGAGGTAGCCGGCGAGGCTCTCCCGGCCGGCCTCCTCGAAGAGCCGCCCGATCAGGGTGAGCCCGCCGAACAGCCCGGCCAGGACGGGCACCAGGACCCGCAGCAGCTCCAGGAAGTCGTGGTAGTGGGCGGGACCGATGAGGTGGTGGGGCCCGGGCGAGTAGTCCTCGGCGAGCCGGGCCGGGTCGCCGAGCTCCTCGAGCGCGCGGCGCTCGGCCTCCTCCGGCGGCAGGCCGCGCGCGACGCCGTCGTCGGTCATGTCGGCGAGGGTGCCGCGCAGCTCCTGGGCGACGTCGGCGCGGCTCCTGGCGGGCAGCCGCCGGACGACCTCGTGCAGGTAGGCGTCGGTGAGGGAGAGTGTCGTGACGGTGGACGGCATGGCGATCAGTCCTCGGTGTGGCGGGGCGGGCGGGGCAGGGCCGAGAGGGTGGCGTGGAGCCGGAGTCGTTCGGCCTCCAGCACGTCCCGCACCCGGACCCCGCGGGGGGTGATCCGGTAGAACTTGCGGGGCCGGGACTCCTCGGTGTTCCAGTCGCTCTCGAGCAGGCCCTGGGTCTCGAGGCGGCGCAGGAGCGGGTAGAGGGTGTTGGCCTCCACGTCGAGCCCGGCGTCGCCGAGCGTCCTCAGCAGGGCGTAGCCGTAGCGCGGCTCGTCCAGCACCAGGAGGCAGGCCAGGACCACGGTGCCGCGGCGCAGCTGCTGCAGGTGCGGGGCGGCGTCCCGGTCCTCGAGATCAGCTTCCATGGCCACACAATACTGTGTGACACACACTATCGGAAGAAGGGGGAACAGCCGGCGTTCCCGCGGTGCGTGTCAGTCCCGGGCGCCGAGGATCCGCGCGCAGGTCGCCCGGGTCCGCACGGGTGCGAAGCCGACGGAGGTGTAGAGCGCGTCGGCCCGGGTGGGGCTGGCGGAGTCCACCGTGAGCTCGATCGTCGCCCACTCCCCTGCGGACGCCGCGGCGGCGACGGTCCCGGCCAGGACGGCCCGGGCGAGGCCCCGCCCGCGGGCCTCCGGCCGGGTGCCCACGAGGCTGACGTACAGGCTCCCCTCGGCCCACTGGCCCGCCAGGCAGTAGGCGAGGACACGGCCGTCCGCGTCCCGGGCCACGCGCCACAGCTCCTTGCGGTTGCCGCGGGCCCCGACCAGGTCGGCCCAGGCCTCGGGCGTCCGGGCGGTGGACCCCCAGTGGTCGGCGAAGGCGGCGTTGTGGGCCCGGCGCAGCTCCTCGCCCATGGCGTCGTCGTACGGCTCCACGCGCCCGCCCCCGCTCCCGCCCCCGACGGGGGTGCCGGGCAGGGGCCGCGCCATGTCGGTGAACCACCGCACCGGCTCGTAGCCGCGCCCCGCCAGGAAGGCCCGGGCGTCGGCTCCCTCCACCCCTCCGGAGGCGCGCAGCTGCACGGGCGCCCCCGGGTGGCGGCGCGCCGCGAGCTCGGCGGCACGGGGCTCCATCCGCTCGAAGAGCCCGGTGGCGATGCCGTGGCCGCGCCACGCGGGATGCACCCCACCGTCCAGGTCCGCCCGGACGAGACCGCCGGCGGTCAGCGCCGGGCTCACCCGGAGCTGCCCGTAGGCGACCATCTCGGTCCCGTCCCACACGCCCCACGTGTCGGCGGCGGCCTCCACCCCGGCCTCGGTCAGCTCCTCGGCCAGGTCCTCGGGGCTGTACGTCTCGTCCGTGCCGTCCGCCTCGGCCAGCACGTGGACGAGCCGGGACCACGCCGGGGCGTCCTGCTCGGCCAGTGCGCTCCAGCGCAGCGTCGGGTCGCGGGTCATGGCACCCGACGGTACCGATCCCGGCGGGCCGCCACCAGGGCCCGGGAGCTGCGGTGCCCCCGCTGTGGATCCGCAGTGGACCCGCAGGGAGAGCAGCCGGGCCGGCCGTGGCAGCGGTGGTGGACCGGCGCCCGCCGCTGGGGGACGATGGTGGGTCGGACAGCGTGGACGAGATCCTCGGGAGGGCGGCCTGGTGCGCACGTTCGGGGTGGAGGAGGAGCTGCTGCTGGTGGACGCCGCGACCCTGGAGCCGCTGCCGGCCGGGGAGTGGGCGGTGAGCCTGCGGGACCGGACCACCGGCACCGGCCACCGCCTGACCACGGAGCTGCAGCGGGAGCAGATCGAGGTCGACTGCCCGCCCCGGACCACGCTGGCGGGGCAGCTGGCGGCGATCCGCGCCGGACGCGCCCTGGCGGCCGAGGTGGCGGCCGGCGTGGGCGCACAGGTGGCGGCCCTCCCGACCGCCCCGGGCCCGGTGACCCCGCACCTGGCCTCGGCGCCGCGCGCCCAGTGGGTGCGGGACCACTTCGGCCTGACCGCCCGCGAGCAGCTGACCTGCGGGTTCCACGTCCACGTGGCGGTGGGGTCCCGCGAGGAGGGCGTGGCGGTGCTGGACCGGATCCGGGTGTGGCTGCCGGTGCTGCTGGGCCTGAGCGCCAACTCGCCGTTCTGGCAGGGAACGGACACCGGGTTCGCCTCCTACCGGTACCAGGCCTGGGGCCGGTGGCCCACCGCCGGGCCCATCGACGTCCTCGGGTCCGCGGACGCCTACGACCGGCACCGCAGGGACCTGCTGGCCTCCGGCGTGCCGCTGGACGACGGGATGCTCTACTTCGACGCCCGCCTGTGCGAGCACCACCCCACCGTGGAGGTGCGGGTGGCCGACGTCTGCCTGGACGCCGGCCACGCCGCGGTGATCGCGGCCCTGACGCGCGCCCTGGTCGAGACGGCCGCCCGGGCCTGGCGGGCCGGCGACGCCGCCCCGGCCCGCAGGGCGTCCGTGCTGCGGGCGTGGATGTGGCAGGCCAGCCACACCGGCGTCGGAGGAGACCTGGTGTCGCCGGCGACCGGGACCCTCGTGCCCGCGGCGGACGTGGTGGCCGAGTTCCTGGGCGTGGTCGGGCCGGTGCTCTCCGAGTACGGGGAGGAGCCCGGGGTGTCCGCCGTCGTCGAGGACATCCTGCGCCACGGGTCCGGGGCCCGGGCCCAGCGGGAGGCCTTCCGGCGCCACGGTGACGTGGCCGACGTGGTGGCGATGGCGATCGAGGCCACCCACCGGGCCCCGGGCACTCCGCCGGGGACACCGGAGGGCTTCTGAACCGGTCCCCGGCCGCCGCCGGCGGACTCGGAGCCGTGGGCCGCGCAGGTCACGACTTTTTCACGACTTTTGTCCATTACCCTCCGGGTCCGCCGCCCGTAGTGTTCGAGGCCCGGTCCGCGAGGACCGGGAACGGCTCCGGAGAGGGATGGGCATGCGGAAACCGGTCGTGGCGGTCGTCTCGCTCGTGCTCCTGCTGCTGGGCGCCGGAAGCGCCCACGCGATCACCTGGGGACAGCCGGACGGCGAGGAGCACCCCCACGTGGTGACCCTGCTGTTCGCCCAGGACGGCGTCGGCTTCTACTCCTGCTCCGGCACGCTCCTCTCGCCCGACCTGGTGCTGACCGCCGGGCACTGCGTCGAGGGGGACTCCGGGGCGCCGAACGACCTCACCTACGTGAGCAACTCCCCCGACCCCCTGGCCGACTACGCCGGGGGCGGCGTGACCGGCTATCTGGCGGCCAGCGACCACTGGGTGCCGGGCGAGGCGGTCCCGCACCCCGAGTACGACGGCTTCTCGGCGTTCCCCGACACCTTCGACATCGGCCTGGTCCGGCTGGAGCGCGCGATCGACACGGGCGGCGTGTACGGCCGGCTGCCCGAGGAGGGGATGCTGGACGCCCTCCTCACCCGCAAGGGCGCCACCACGCAGCGCCAGGTCGGCATCGTCGGCTACGGCCTGCAGGGCACCGTCCCGGCCTTCGAGCAGGAGGACTACGTGCGCTACCGGGGGACCTCCACCATCACGGGGCTGTCCCGGTCGAGCACCCAGGGCGGGCACAGCCTCCAGCTCACCAACAGCCCCGGCGAGGGCACCGGCGGCAGCGGCACGTGCTTCGGCGACTCCGGTGGACCCGCCTTCTGGATCGACCCGGCCACGGGCAGGGAGACCACCACCGTGGTGGCCGTCACCTCGTTCGGCATCACCGGCCGGTGCGCCGGCACGGACTTCTCCTTCCGCACCGACATCCCCGCCGCCCAGGACTTCGTGGACGCCCACCTCTGACCCCGGCCGCTTCTGACCCCGGCCGCCACTGACCTCAGTCGCCGATCCGGGCCGGCGCCCGACCGCGGCTCAGTCGTCCCAGTCCTCCTGCGGGACCCGGCACGTCTCCCGGAACACGTACTGGGAGATCCGCCGCCGCTCCCGACTGGACCAGTCGATCGCCGGGCGGCGGTGCTCCTCGGGCACGTAGCCCAGCCGGTAGACGGCCATGAGCTCCAGCTCCTCGGGCACCTCGAGGAGGTCGACGATCTCGGCCCAGCGGGCGGGGTGCTCCATGGGGAAGGAGATGAACTGGATGCCCATGCCCAGCTCCACGGTGGTCAGCCACAGGTTCTCCATCGCCGCGCCCATCGAGAACAGGGAGTAGAAGCCGGACAGCTCCCCGGGCCGGTACTCGCGGCGGTCGAGCATGACGCCGAGCAGCAGGGGTGAGCCCGCCACCAGCTTGTGGTTCTCGGAGCCCAGGGTCTGGGGCACCCGCAGCCGGTTCATCAGGGCCTGGCCGCCGGGGGTGAACGCCTTCTTGGTGAAGGGCCGCAGCACCGCGGGGAGCTTGTCGAAGAGCATCCCGAACCGCTGCTCCTCCATCTCCTGCCTGCTGAAGCGGAAGTAGCGCTTGTACCGGTCGAAGAACGTGCCCTCGGCCATCACCTGCGTCATGGACTCGCCGCTGATCCGCGCGATCCGGTCGATGGTCCCCCGGTCCTCGATGACCACGAAGCGCCACGGCTGGCTGTTGAACTGGGACGGGGCCGCGGCGGCCGTCCGCAGCAGCAGCTTCTGGTGCTCGGGGGACACGGGGTCCGGCAGGAACGGCCCGTTGGTGGTGCGGCGGTTGAAGACGACGTCGAGGAACTCCATGGGCACTCCGGTTTCGGCGGGGACGAGGACGGTCAGGTCGGGCGGGCCGCGCGGGCGAGCGCGGCGGCGTAGAACGGGGCGGCGGACAGGGCGACGGCCGCGTGCCGGCGCGGGTGGCCCTGGGCGGGCGTGCCCGCGTGCGGCAGGACGGCGAGCGGCAGCAGGGCCGGGGCGAGCGCGCGGGCGGCCGCCCGCCGGGAGCGGGAGGACGAGCAGGCGGAGAGGACCGCTGCGAGGGCGGTCGTCGTCGTCGTGCCGATGTAGAGGGCGTGGTGGATCCACCGGAACCGGCCGGTGCGCACCAGGCCGGCGCCCACGGAGGCGCCCAGGGCGGCGTTGGCGGCCCAACAGGCCCCGGCGAGCCCGATCCACGGCCAGCGCCCGGGGGCGTCGCGTGCGGTGCGGTCCACCCGGCCTCCCTCCGTCCGCCCGGCCAGGCCGGCCCTGCCCGGGGAGGCCCAGTCTAGTGACGGGTCCCGGCGACTCCGCGGGGCGGGCGGGCCGGTGGCGAAACGTGTCGGGGCGCAGAACAATGGGCGGATGCGCCCCCTCCTGTCCCGCGCCCTGCCCGACCTCTCCCGGCGCGACCACGAGCTGCGGGAGCTGATGGACGACCCCGGCTGCGACCTGGCCGCGCTGCACCGCACCTACGCCCGCTTCGACGCGGTGAACTTTCTGGTCGCCGGGTGGGCGGCCACCTACCGGCGGCGGATCAGGCCGCTGGTGGAGCCGGGCCGCCCGCTGACCCTGCTGGACGTCGGCTCCGGCGGCGGGGACGTCGCCCGGGCCCTGGCCCGGTGGGCGCACCGGGACGGCGTGGACCTGCGGATCACGGGCATCGACCCGGACGACCGCGCCCTCGGCTGGACGGCGCGGCGGACGGAGCGCTGGTCCGCCCGGCACCCGGCGCACCGGGCCCCGGTCTTCCGCCGCGCCACCAGCGGGCAGCTGGTGGCGGCCGAGGAGCGGTTCGACGTCGTGCTCTCCAACCACCTGCTCCACCACCTCGACCCCGACCAGGTCCGGGCGCTCGTGCAGGACTCGGAGCGGCTGGCCGGCCGCCTGGTGGTGCACAACGACCTGGTGCGGAACCCTGCGGCCTACGCCCTCTACTCGATGGGGATCCTGCCGCTGGCGCCCGGCTCCTTCCTGCGCACCGACGGGCTGCGCTCGCTGCGCCGCGCGTACGTCCCCGGGGAGCTGCGGGAGCTGGCCGGGCCGGGCTGGGAGGTGGCTCCCGGGTCGTTCTCCTACCAACAACTGGTCCTGTCCCGTTCACTTCCGCTTCACGCACGTGCCCCACGCTGAGGAGCAGACGGCTGAGGAGCTGACGGACGACAGGACCGGGGGACCCGGTCCGGGAACGGAGACGGAATGAAGATCGCGGTGCTCGGCGGCGACGGCTTCTGCGGCTGGCCCACCACCCTCCACCTCTCGGCGCGGGGGCACGACGTGGTCGTGGTGGACAACTTCTCCCGGCGGGCCATCGACGAGGAGCTCGGCGCGGAGTCCCTCACCCCGATCCGTCCCCTCGCCGAGCGCCGCGCGGCGTGGGAGGAGCGCACGGGCCGGAGCATCGGCTTCGCCCAGCTCGACCTCGCCCGGGACCACGAGGGCTTCCTCGACTTCCTCGTGACCGAGCGGCCGGACGCCGTCGTCCACTTCGCGGAGCAGCGCGCCGCCCCTTACTCCATGAAGTCCTCCCGCCACAAGCGCTACACCGTGGACAACAACGTCAGCGCGACCCACAACGTGCTGAGCGCGGTCGTGGAGTCGGAGCTGGACGTGCACGTGGTCCATCTCGGGACCATGGGCGTCTACGGGTACGGCACCGCGGGCATGAAGATCCCCGAGGGCTACCTCGACGTGGAGGTCCCCGGGCCGGAGGGCGGCACCGCCCAGCAGATCCTCTACCCCTCCAACCCCGGCTCGATCTACCACATGACGAAGGTCCTCGACCAGACGCTCTTCGCGTTCTACGCCAAGAACGACGCCGTGCGGATCACGGACCTGCACCAGGGCATCATCTGGGGCACCAGCACCCGGGAGACCCGCCTCGACGAGCGCCTGGTCAACCGGTTCGACTACGACGGCGACTACGGCACGGTCCTGAACCGCTTCCTCGTGCAGGCCGCGGTCGGCCACCCGCTCACGGTGCACGGCACGGGCGGGCAGACCCGCGCGTTCATCCACATCCAGGACATGGTCCGGTGCGTGGAGCTCGCCCTGCTCCACCCGCCGGCCGCCGGCGAGCGCGTGAAGATCTTCAACCAGATGACGGAGACCCACCGGGTGCGGGACCTCGCGCGCCTCGTCGCGCGGCTGACCGGCGCCGAGGTGGAGCTGGTGCCGAACCCGCGGCAGGAGTCCGCGGAGAACGAGCTGCACGTGGTCAACGACGCGTTCCTGGACCTGGGCCTGGAGCCCACCACGCTGTCCGCGGGGCTGCTGCTGGAGGTCGAGCAGACCGCCGCCCGCTGGGCGCACCGCGCGGACCTGTCGAGGATCCCCGCCCGGTCGGTGTGGAACCGGAGCCGGCGGCCCGGCGTCCCGGCGTCGCGGTCGCGGCCCGCGGCCGTGGGGGTCTGACCGCCGGATGCGGATCGCCCTGTTCACGGAGACGTTCCTGCCCCGGGTCGACGGGATCGTCACCCGGCTGGTGCACACGCTGGAGGAGCTGGGCCGCATGGGCCACGAGGTGCTCGTCCTGGCTCCCGGCGAGGCGCCGGAGCGCTGCGGCCCGCACCCCGTGGTCCGGGTCCGGTCCCTCTCCTTCCGGCCGTGGTACCCGGAGTTCCGGGTGGGGCTGCCCACCCCCGGGATCGCGCACGCCATGGAGGCGTTCCGCCCGGACGTGGTCCACGCCGTGAACCCGGTGTGGGTGGCGGCGTACGGCACCCTCTCGGCCCGCCGCCGGGGGCTGCCGCTGCTCGCCTCCTTCCACACGAACGTCCCGGAGTACACGACGGCGCTGGGTCTCGGCGCCCTGCGCGGTCCCACGGAGCGGTGGATCCGGTTCCTGCACAACCGCTCCGACGTCAACCTCTGCACCTCCGGGCCGATGGTCGCGATGGCCCGGGAGATGGGCATGCACGACGTCGCGCTGTGGCCCAAGGGCGTGGACACCCGGGCCTTCACCCCGGACCGGGCCTCGGCCGGGATGCGCGCCCGGCTCACCGGCGGGCACCCCGAGGACCGGCTGGTGCTGTCCGTGGGCCGCGTGTCGAAGGAGAAGAGCCTCGAGTCGCTGCTCGAGCCGATCCGCCGGCTCCCGCGCACGCGCCTGGCGGTCGTGGGCGACGGGCCGCACCGGGCCGAGCTGGAACGGCGGTTCGCCGGCACGCCCACGGTCTTCGCCGGGGCGCTCGAGGGGGAGGAGCTCGCCGCGGCGTACGCGTCCGCGGACGTCTTCGCGTTCCCCTCCACCACGGAGACCCTCGGCCTCGTGGCGCTGGAGTCGATGGCTTCCGGGGTCCCGGTGGTCGGCGCCCGGGCGGGCGGCATCCCCTTCGCGGTCGACGACGGGCGCACCGGGCTGCTGGTCGAGCCCGGCGACGCGGACGAGCTCACGGACCGCCTGGCCCGGCTGCTCGACGACCCGGCCCTGCGCGCCCGGATGGGCGCGGCCGGCCGCGCGGAGGCCGAGAAGCTCGGCTGGCGGGTGGCCACGGAGGCGCTGGTGGGCCACTACGAGCGCGCGATCGAGCGGCACGGCGCGCGCACGGGAGGACATGCAAGCCGCTGACCGAAATACCCCTGGGGGTACTTGCGGGATACCCCAGGGGGTATTACTGTTGTGGACAGGACGCACGGGGATCCACTCCCGGAACACCCGTCACCACCTGAACCACGAAGGAGAGATCCATGCTGATCGAGCGCATCTACGACGAGGACCTCGCCCAGGCCAGCTACTTCATCGGCTGCCAGCGCAAGGGTGAGGCGGTCGTCGTCGACCCCCGCCGGGACATCGACGTCTACCGCACCATGGCCGCCGCCAACGGCATGGAGATCGTGGCCGTCACCGAGACCCACATCCACGCCGACTACCTCTCCGGCACCCGTGAGCTGGCGGCCGCGACCGGCGCCACCATCTACGTCTCCGCCGAGGGCGGGCCGGACTGGCAGTACGAGTTCGCGGGCGAGCGCCTGCACGACGGCGACGCGATCACCATCGGCAACATCACCGTCCAGGCGGTGCACACCCCGGGCCACACCCCGGAGCACCTGTCCTTCCTGGTCACCGACGGCGCCTTCAGCGACCAGCCCGGCTACATGCTCACCGGCGACTTCGTGTTCTCCGGCGACCTGGGCCGCCCGGACCTGCTGGACGAGGCCGCCGGCGGCGTGGACACCCGCTTCGTCGGCGCGAAGCAGATGTTCGCGAGCCTGCGGGACAAGTTCCTCACCCTCCCCGACTACATCCAGGTCCACCCCGGCCACGGCGCCGGCAGCGCGTGCGGCAAGGCCCTCGGCGCCATCCCCTCCACCACGGTCGGCTACGAGCGCCTCTACGCCTGGTGGGGCCCCTACCTGGCCGCCAACGACGAGGAGGGCTTCGTCAACGAGCTCCTCGACGGCCAGCCGGACGCCCCGATGTACTTCGGGCGGATGAAGCGCCAGAACCGCCAGGGCCCGGCGATCATGGGCGAGCGCGCCCCGCTGGAGGAGCTGGACGTGCAGGCCGTGGCCGCGGACCTCGCCGCGGACGCCGTGACCTTCGTGGACACCCGTCCGGCCGCCCAGGTGCACGAGGGCACCGTGGCCGGCGCCCTCAACATCCCGGCCGGCAGGAGCACCGCCACCTACGCCGCCTGGGCCGTGGACCCCGGGCGGGACTCCCGCCCGCTGGTGCTGCTGGCCGACGGCCAGGAGCAGGCGCAGGAGATGTGGGACCACCTGGTGCGGGTCGGCATCGACGCCGTGCGCGGCTTCGTGACCGGCATCGAGGGCCTGCCGCAGGCCACCCCGAAGCTGGTGCAGCCGGAGGGGGTCGAGGCCTTCGACAAGGCGCTGCTGCTCGACGTCCGCGCCAAGAGCGAGCACGCCGCGGGCCACGTCCCCGGCTCCACCCAGCTGCACGGCGGCCGGATCCTGTGGAACCTGGACATGCTGCCCGCCGAGGGCACGATCGTGACCTACTGCCAGAGCGGTCTGCGCAGCTCGGTCGCGGCCAGCGCCCTGCGCCACGCGGGCTACGACGTGGTGGAGCTCGACGGCAGCTACGCCGCCTGGGCCGCCCACCAGGAGAACCTGGCGGCCACCCCCGCGGGCTGATCCCGCCGCGCCACCACTCCCGCACGACGACGCGTCCCCGGCTGCACCCGCAGCCGGGGGCGCGTTCCCGTACCCTCCCCCGTCGTCCCCGCTCTCCCCGCTTTCCTCCCTCTCCCCTCCCTCTCCCCTCCGGCCCCGCCGGCTCCGCGGGCGCTCGACGACGCCGTGTGACCCCGCCGTGACCTGCACCGACAATTCACCATTGCCAAGTCGTCAGCACCCTGCATAGGTTGACCGCACAGCAGTCCTCCGGCCGTGATCCAGGCCCCACAGGGTCCGTCGTCACGCACCATCCACCGGGCGACCAGCAGCATGACCGGCACTGCCCGGCCGCGCCCCGGTGCGCCGCCGGGCAGTGCTCCGGGGAGGCCGTGCCGCGCGCTGGGTCCCCGGGGAGGGCCCGGGGAGCTTCGTGACGAAGGAGACGCACGACATGACTGCTGCAAAGACATGGGTCGCCGCCGGTTCCACGGCCGCGGTCCTGGCCGGAAGCCTGGTCCTGGGCGCACCCGCGGCCGTCGCCGCACCGGACGACGCCGCGTGCCTGCAGGCCTCGGGCCAGTTCAACGGGGCGCTGGCCGCCGTGGGCATCACGGCGGTGTCGCTGACGGAGTTCGAGCGCCTGGCCGGGGCGGCCGCCACCGCCCAGGCGAACTACGAGGCGCTCGTGCAGACCGCCGCCGGGGACGTCCTGGTGCAGCTGGAGACCGCCCTGGCGGAGCTGGAGGCCGCGGAGGCCGCCGGCGACACCACCGGCGCCGCCGCGGCCCAGGCCCGGATCGCCGGGCTCGAGACGCAATTGGCCGCCGCCATCGCCACCCCGGAGATCGCCGCCGCCGAGCAGGCCGTCCTCGAGGCGGCCACGGCGCTCGAGGCCCTGCTGATGGGCCTGTCGCTCGACGAGAACTCGGCAACGCAGCTCCTCGGGCTGTTCAAGCAGTTCCTCGTGGCCTGCGAGGGGGTCGGCGGTGAGGCCCCCGTCGTCGCCCCGGGCACGCCGTCGACCCCGGTCGCGCAGCCCGTCGTGGCGCCGGTGGACACCACTCCTCCGCCTCCGGTGGAGGCGGCTCCCGTCACGGTCGCACCCGCCCCGCTCGAGGCGGCACCCGTGGCCGCTCCGGCACCGGCCGTCGTGGAGGCCGCCCCCGTGGCGGCGCCCGCCGCGGCCCCGGCACCGGTCGTCGTGGAGGCCGCGCCGGTGGCGGCACCCGCAGCGGCCCCGTCCGTCGTGGAGGCCGCGCCCGTGGCGGCACCCGCACCGGCTCCGGTCGTCGTCGAGGCCGCCCCCGTGGCCGTCAACCCCGGCATGAACGTGCAGACGGCGGCCGGGGACCGGGAGGAGCACCCCGGAACGGCGCTGCTGACCGCCCTGCTCGCCGCGGGGATCGCCGTTCCCGCCGCGGCGGCGGTGCGCCTGCGGCGGCTCGCGCGCAGCCGCCCGTGATCGGCTGCCCGTGACCGTCAGCCTGTGACCGACCGCCCGTGACCAGCCGTCGTCCCGGTGGCCCGCACCGGGTCACCGGGACGACGGACCGGCGCCTTCCCGAGGACCCGCACCGCATGGAACCCCGCAGCCGCACGGCCCCGCCCCGCCGGATCCCGCGCGCCCGCCGGGCCGCCGTCACCGCCGCCGGCGCCCTGGCGGTGCTCGCTGGCGTGCTCGTGGGCATCCCCGACGATCCCGGCCCGGCGCGACCCGCCGCACCCGTCACCCCGGCCGCCGCGGCCCCGGCGTCTGCCACGGCGTCTGCCACTGCGCCGAGCAGCCCTCCGACGGCCGCCCCGGCGGCTCCTCCGGCAGGCACCCCGGCAGCCTCCGCCGCCGGCCCGGACCTCCCTCCGGCGGCGCCGCCCGTCCGTCTGGCGGTGGAGGCCGCCGGGATCGACGTGGCCGTCCTCCCGCTCGCGCCCACCCCGGAGGAGCTCGCCGCGCAGTCGCTGGTGCCGCCGAACACCCTCGACGGCTACTGGCTCACGCCGTACGGCGTGCCGGGCGCGGGGTCGCAGAACACGACCTACGTCGCGGGCCACAGCTGGGAGGACCGGGACGCGCCCTTCAACCGGCTGAGCGACGCCTCGCTGGTGGGTCAGGAGATCGAGCTGACCACCGGCACCGGCACGCTGGAGTACGTGGTGGACTCGGTGGTCACCCACGACAAGGACACCCTGAAGGACAGCGACATCTGGCACGTGGTCCCCGACCGCCTGGTCCTCATCAGCTGCTACACCGAGGACCCGTGGGGCAAGAACGTCGTCGTCACGGCCTCCCCCGCGGGAGGCCGGGCGTAAGAGGGCATGACGTTGTTGACACGGGTCGGGAGCACAACGGCTGCGAGGGCGTCCCGATCAGTTGACGGACACCGACAACGGCCCGTCGGTCGCGGCTGACGGGCCGTTGTCCGTGTCGGCGCGGATCAGGGCGCCGGGGCGGAACGTGTCACATGATGCCGGTGGGGACCAGCAGGGCCCAGGCCAGGGCCGGGGCGACCAGCACGACGCCCCCGGCGTAGATCATCAGCTGGCGGTAGACGCGCTGGCGGTCGTCCTCGCGGGCGTTGGCCACCACCAGGGCGCCGTCGGTGGAGAACGGGGAGACGTCCACGACGGTGGCAGCAACGGCCAGGGCCGCCACCGTGCCGGAGACGCTGAGGGTGCTGGTGGCCAGCAGCGGGCCGGCCATGGGGATGAACGCGGTCAGCAGCGCGGTGGAGGAGGCGAAGGCCGACCCCACGCCGATCACGTAGCACAGGACCACCGCCACCAGCAGCGGGGCGCCCAGGGCCAGGGCCATGTGGGCGAGGCTGTCGATGACGCCCACGTGCTGGAGCAGGGAGACGTAGGTGATCATGCCCGCGACCAGCAGGACCGTGGACCAGGAGATCCCGCCGATGAAGGTCTGGTGCTCCTTGATGTTGACCAGGGCCAGCAGCAGGCCCGCGGAGAGGGCGACGAAGCCGATCGGCATGTGGAAGCCCAGGGTGCACACCAGCATCGCGGCGATCAGCCCCAGGGTGAGGATCTGCTGACCGTGGGGGCGATGGGACCCGGTGGTGTCGACATCGGCGTGCCGGCCGGCCTGGCCGTCGCGGAGCCGGCCCAGGACGGCGAACAGGACGATGGTGAGCACGGAGAGGACGAGGTTGAGCGCGAAACTGGCGGCGAAGAGCGCCCCGCGGGAGATGGGGAAGCCGTTCTCCGCGGCGATGTCGTGCACCAGCACCCCGGCCACCGACAGCGGGGAGAACCCGCCGGCGTGGGCGCCGTTGATGATGAACGCGCCCATCAGCACCGGGTGGAGGCGGGATTCGTAGGCGAAGCCGATGGCCGCCGGGGCCAGCAGCGCGACCGCGGCCGGAGAGAAGGTCCCCAGGCCTGTGAGCACCGCGGCGATCAGGAAGAACACCCAGGGCAGCAGCAGCGTCCTGCCCCGGACCAGGCGCACACAGTTCTGGACGATGACGTCGATGGTGCCGTTGCGCTGGGCCATGCTGAAGAAATAGGTCACCCCGATGATCGTCAGCACGATGTGGGCGGGGAACTCCGCCAGGATCTCCTTGTCGTCCATCCCGAGCATGAAGTACCCGACGCCGAAGGAGGCGACCAGGCCCATCACGCCGATGTTCAGCGGCCACTTCGTGGCCACGACGAACATCACGACGAGGATCACGAGCGGGATGATCTGGGTGGCGGTCATGGTGGGCTCCGTGGTGGGGCCCGCCGGGTCCAGGATCGTGCTGCCCAGCACGATGGCCAGCAGACCCAGGATCGCGAGACCGACCACCGCCCTCACCAGGGTACGGCGGCGACGGGCGGGCGGGCCGCCCCTGGCCCCCGCCTCGGGCACGGCGGTGCGGCCGCCGGGAGGGGTCGGGCCGGCAGCAGTGGTGCGGCCGGGCGCAGCGGTGTCGCGCAGGGTCTCAGTCATGGTGGGCTCCTCGGAGAGTGGCTCCAGCGGAGGAAGCGGCAACGGCGGTGCCGGAGGCCTCCGGGAGGTGGATGGTGGCGGTGGCGATGGTGCGGGCGGTGCGGTCGACACCTACGAGCAGGGTCCCGTCGTTCTCCTCGCTCCAGGTCTCGACGACCCCGGCCGGGGTGCGCAGCCACAGGGTCTCGCCCACAGCACCCCCGGTGAGCCCGTGCAGCACGGTGCCCGGCGTGCGGGCGGCCAGGGTCAGGGCGATGCTGCCGGTGATGGCCAGGGCGGGGTGCGGCTTGCCCATCGACAGCATCATGACGTTGACGTCGCAGGCGGGATCGGCCGTGGTGGGTGCAGCGACGACGGCCAGCTTGGGAATCGCCCTCGCGGCCTCTGCGACGGTGCGGGCCAGGCCCATCCGCACCGCCGCCTGCCGCCGGATGTGCTCGAGGGTGCCCAGCTGCAGCTCCACCCCGGTGCGCCAGCTGTCGTACCGGGCGGGGTCCAGGCCCAGCTCCTGGGCCCGGACGATCACCACCGGGGCACCGGCATCGATCATCGACACCCTCAGCGGGATGCCCGCAGCGGTGATCGTGTCGGTGGCAGAGCCGGTGGGCAGCAGCTTTCCGGTGGTCCTGCCGGCCGGGTCCTGGAACCCCAGTCCCACCCGGTAGCCGGGGAAGGGCACCCCGGGCATCGCCGCGTGGGGGGCCGGCGGCAACGCACCGTGCGGGGTAGGCACCCGCTGGACGATGATCTGTCCGGTGTTCGTGTTGCGCGTGACGATCCGGGTGAGGTCTCCGGTGGGTGTGATCCAGCCCTTCTCCAGGGCGTACAGGCCCACGACTGCTGAGCAGTTCCCACAGTTGCTGCCCCAGTCCACGGTGGATTCCTCGATGCCCACCTGGGCGAAGGTGAACTCCACATCGGCCTCGTCGCCGGCAGGAGCCCGGTGGAGGATCACGGCCTTGCTGGTGGTCGAGGTCGCCCCGCCCACCCCGTCGATCTGGCGGGAGTCGGGGCTGCCGAACAGCCGGGGCAGCAGCGCGTCCAGGCTCCACGCACTCTCCTGAAGATGGCCGGTGTCGAACACCCAGCACTTGCTGGTGCCTCCGCGCATCCACTCTGCTTCGATCTTCATGGCTCTGACATCTCCTCGTCCTGTCATCCCGCTGGGGGCTTGAGAAGAGGTTGATCCAGATCACATCTTAAGACAATGTCGGGTTTGTGGATGAGGATGTAGATATCCTTAAGTCATTGCATCCGCAGGCCGCAATGCCCCTCCCCACCGTGGCATCCAGTACGGTTCAGGACCCTGATGCCGTGGCGGAGGGGGGCTTTTGTAGAGAATGAACCACCACCAGAGGAGGGTGAACAGTTGCTTCACGACGATGCGCGGCCCCTGTTCGACATGCGGCGCCTGGCCCTGCTGGTGGAAGTGGTCGAACAGGGCTCCATCACGGCGGCGGCCGAGCTGATGATGTACACGCCCTCGGCCGTGTCCCAGCAGCTGCGCAAGCTCGAACAAGAAGTGGGCCAGCCGCTGCTGAACCGCCGCTCCCGCGGAGTGGTCCCGACCGAGGCCGGGCAGATCCTCGTCGGCCACGCCCGCAAGATCGTGCGGCAGATGCACGCCGCCCAGTCCGATCTGGACCAGATCGCCGGGCTCAAGCGCGGCTCCTTGACCGTCGGCACCTTCCCCACCCTGGCCGGATCCTTCCTGCCCCTGGTCATCCGGGTGTTCAAGAAGCGCTACCCGGCCATCGGCCTGTCGGTGCGCAGCGCCCGTTTCGACGAACTGGTCGCCGACCTCGAATCCGGGGTCACGGGGCTGTGCCTGCTCTGGGACTATCCCTGGAACCCTTTCCACGACGAAGCCATCCGCGTCACCGAGGTCTTCCGCGAGTCCACCGTGATCCTGGTGGCCCGCGGCCACCCCCTGGCCGATCGGGAGCAGATCACCATGGAGGAGCTGCGCAACGAGTCGTGGATCGTGCGCGCCGAGGCCCACCCCGTCGTGGAGGTCCTCCAGCGCTCCGCCCACGACGCCGGGTTCGAGCCGACCATCGGGTTCCTGGCCAACGACTACCAGGAAGCCCAGGCCATGGTCAGTGTGGGCATGGGCGTGGCCATGGTCCCCAGGACCGCTGTCGCCCTGCAGCACCCCGACGTGCGGGTGCTCAGCCTCGGCCCCGAGGCCCCGCTGCGCCGAGTGCTGCTGGCCCAGCGCCAGGACAAGGTCTACGCCCCGGCGGAGGTCGCTTTCCACACCACCCTGCTGGAGGTGGCACGGGAACGCGCCGGCGACTACCTCTAGGCCCGCTCGAGGAGGACCATCACCTCGTAGTGGCGGGTCTGGGGGAACATGTCGAGCACCCTCCCGCGCCGGGGCCTCAGCGACGGCATGGCGGCGAGGTCGCGGGCCAGCGAGACGGCGTTGCAGCTGGAGTAGACCACGTGCTCCACGCCCGAGGACTCGAGCCAGCCCGCCAGGCCGGGCCCGATCCCGCGCCGCGGCGGGTTGACGACCACGAGCTCGGGAGCCCGGTCCGCCCCGAGGGCGAAGGCCGTGGCGTCCCCGGCGGCGAAGCGCACCCGGGACAGCCCCGCCTGCTGCGCGCTCAGCGCGGCGCTCGCGACCGCCTCCTCGCTGGTCTCGATGCCCACGAGCTCGCGGGACGGGCCGGCGCAGTGCAGCGCGAAGCCGCCCACGCCGCAGTAGAGGTCCCAGGCCGAGGCCGGGGACAGCTCGGCGACCCACTCCCGCGCCTGCTCGTAGAGCGCCGCGGCGACCGCCGTGTTGGTCTGGAAGAAGCTGCGGGGGCGCAGGTGGAGGTCGACGTCGTTCACGCGCATCCGGAGGGTCTCCTGCTCGGTGAGCAGGACCTCCCGGTCGCCCTCGAGGACGGCCTTGTGCTCGGGCTGGATGTTGGCGGAGACCACCGCGAGCCGCGGCAGCTCCTCGCGCAGGGCCGGCAGGTGCTTGCGGATCCGCACCACGGACTCCGTGGAGCGCAGCACGAACCGCAGCATCAGCTCACCGTCCGGGGACTCGGTGAGGATCAGGTGCTTGAGCTCGCCGCGGCGGGCCGGGACGTCGTAGGGCACGAGACCGGCGAGCGTGACGAACGCGGCGAGCGCCGGGAAGCAGGCGGTGAGCCCGGGGGCGCTGACCCCGCACTCCCGCAGGTCCACGCCGCGGCCCTGCTCGTCCAGGATGCCCAGCGCGGGCCGGTCCACGGTGCCGCCGACCACCATCTTCGCCTTGTTGCGGAACCCGGACTCGGGGCTCGTCACCGGCGGCAGCCACTCCAGGCCGCGCCACTCCGCCAGCAGGGCACGGCAGTGCTCCTGCTTGCCCGCGACCTGCTCGGCGTAGGACTGTCCCATGAGGGTGCAGGAGCGGCAGGAACCGGCGTCGAAATAGGAGCACTGCATGGCCCACCAGTCTACGCGGCGCGGCCCCGACGACCGCGGGAAAGGCCGGGCGACGGGCGGCGCCGCCCGGAGCACTGGTCACCGGCGGAGTCGCCGACTACGCTCTGAGGAGGTCAAGCAACGGCCTGCCGCTCCCCGCGCCCGAAAGGTCGTTGCCATGCCCTCCCCCCTCCCCGTCCCCGCCCGACGGCTCCCGTGCCGGAGGAGCGCCGCGTGAGCGAGTGCTCCCCCGCCCGGCCCCGGCCCACGGGGTCTCCCCGTGCGCGCGGACCGGAGTCGTCCGTGGTCCGGCTCGGCCCCGACGACGCGTTCCCCGCAGACCTCACGGAGCTGGGCCTCGTGGCCCTACAGGTGCTGCACAGCCGGATCTGCCGCCAGCTCGACCACGACCACCTCACCGACCCCGACGGCCCCCACCCCATCACCCTGGACCGGCACCACCAGCTCGTCGTCGAGCTGAGGGCCCGTGAGATCTCGCCGGCCCGCACGCACGCCGAGGACTGAGCCCGCTCCTCCGGCCGGCGTGGCGGTCCGCCTTGCTACAGTTCTCCCGACGGCACGGGGACCGCCCGCCCCCGCACCCGCGAGGGCGCGGTGCCGCGGACGACGGACGGGACGGACCATGACGGAGCACGGATCAGGCGCCTCGCCCGTGGAGCGCCTCCAGGACCTGCTGCTGGAGAGCACGGACATCACGGACTTCCTGGACGAGTTCACCCGGATGCTGGCCGGCTCCCTGTCCACCGGCGGCGACGAGGTCTGGTGCGCCGTGACGCTGCTGCGGGAGCGGAAGGCCGCGACCGTCGCCTCCAGCAGCGAGCGGGCCGAGCAGCTCGACGAGATCCAGTACGGGTTCGGGGACGGCCCGTGCCTCACCGCCGCCCGGGAGCACCGCCTCGTCCACGTCCGCGACATGAAGCTCGAGGACCGGTGGCCGGGCTACAAGGAGGCCGCCGCCCGCAACGGCATCCGCTCGGTGCTGGGCGTCCCCATGGAGCTCGGCGAGGAGGCGAGCGCGGGCATCAACCTCTACTCCGACCAGCCGGACAAGTACGACGACGCCGCGATCGAGGCCATTCAGCACGAGGTGCTGCTGGCCTCCAAGGCGCTGCGGCTGGCGGTCCGGCTGGCCCGGCACCGGGAGGCGGAGGCCGACCTGGCCGCGGCGATGCGCTCGCGCACGGCCATCGACCTGGCCGTGGGCATCGTCATGGGCCAGAACCGGTGCAGCCAGGAGCAGGCCGTCGAGATCCTCAAGGCGGCCTCCAGCCACCGCAACGTGAAGCTCCGGGACCTGGCAGCCGAGCTCGTGGCGAGCGTGAGCAAGGGCCGGGTCGAGACCCACTTCGACGTGTAGCCCCCGCAGGGCCGCGCTCAGTCCCTCTTCGCGGCGCGGGAGCTCCCCCGGGGCTGCTGCTGGGGGTCGAGGACGTCGACGACCCGCCCCAGCTCGGCGGCGGCCGCGATCACCAGCCGGTGCTCGGCGTCTGCGGGGTCCACCGGCCGGGCGTACAGCTTCCCCAGCGCCTCGCGGACCCGCGCGGCCGGCTCCGCGACGTCCTCGTCGTCGGACCACGCCTGCACGCACGCCCGGGCGTCCTCGACGGTCGCGGCGAGCCGGCGGGTCAACGGCTCGGCGGCCGTCCACCGGTGGGTCTCGTGGTCGTAGATCTGCCGGAGCGCGTCCGCGAGGGCGCGGACGTGGAAGACCACCTGCTCGAGCTTCTTCAGCGGCTCGTAGCCGGGGTCGGTGCGCCGGGCGGCAGGCCGGAGCACCACGCGGGGATTGCCGCGGGCGCTCTGCGCGGACTCCTCCACGGCCTCCCGCACCTCGGCCGTGAGGCGGGACAGCTCCTGGCTGCGCAGGTCCCAGTCCCGCCCCGCCGTGGTCCCCGGGGACTCGAGCTCGCGCGCGACGTCCCGGAGGTAGTCGGCGACGACGCCCTGCAGCCGGTCCAGCTGCAGGCGCGCGGTGCGGAAGTCCAGCGGCGGGATGACGAGCACGTTGACCAGCAGGCCGATCGCCACGCCCACCGCCATCTGCACGAGGTAGCCGATCGAGTAGTCCTCCGCGTCGGGGCCGCCCACGATGAGGACGAACAGCGCGGCCATGGGCACGTACTCCGCGCCGGCGCCGAGCCGCCGCAGCCCGGCCAGCAGCGTGCCGATCCCCACGGCGAGGCCCACCGTCACGAGGTTGGGCGAGCCGACCAGCAGCACACCGGTCGCGAGCAGGATCCCGAGGGCCAGTCCGGCCACGGTCTGCAGCCCCGTGCGCACCGAGCCCATCACGGTGGGGTACATGGCGGAGATCGCCCCCAGCGGCGCGTAGTAGGGGTACTCCGCGGCCACCCCGGGCATGCGCTGGGCGACGACCCAGGCCAGGGACACGGCCAGCGCGGTCTTCAGCGCCAGCAGCACGCGGGCCCCGGGGATCGCGTACGCGGCGGCCCGCACGCCGCGCCGCCCCCACCGCACCACGCGGGGGGTCGTCGACTGGTCGGGGTCCGTTCCGGGGGAGGTGTGCACGCCGCCATCCTACGGACCGGCGCCCCGGCGCTCGGAGCGCGGGTGGGGCCGGGCCGGGCTCAGGCCCCCACGCGCAGCTCGTTGCCGGGGATCGAGGCCAGCAGCTGGCGGGTGTAGGGGTGGCGGGGGTTCGTGAAGACCTCCTCGCTCTCGGCGGCCTCCACCACCTCGCCGTCCTTCATCACGCACACCTCGTCCGAGATCAGCCGCACCACCGCGAGGTCGTGGGAGATGAAGAGGTAGGACAGCCCGAACTCGTCCTGCAGCCGCCCCAGGAGGTCCAGGATCTGCTTCTGCACCAGGACGTCCAGGGCGGAGACGGGCTCGTCGCACACGATGAGCTCGGGCTGCAGGGCCAGGGCCCGGGCGATGGCCACGCGCTGGCGCTGGCCGCCGGAGAGCTCGTTGGGGTAGCGGTTGAGCATGGAAGGCGGCAGCGCCACCTCCTCCAGCAGCCACTTCACCCGCTCCTGGCGCTCCTTGCGGGTGCCGCGCCGGTACGTGCTCAGCGGCTCCTCCAGGATCCGCCCGATCGTGAACATGGGGTTCAGGGACGAGTACGGGTCCTGGAAGATCGGCTGGACCCGCTGCCGGAACGCGGCCAGCTCCCGGCCCCTGAGCCCCACCACGTCCTGGCCGTCGAAGCGGATCGACCCTTCCGTGGGCTCGTAGAGCTTCAGCAGCATCCGCGCCGTCGTGGTCTTGCCCGACCCCGACTCCCCCACGATCGCGACCGTCCTCCCCCGCGGCACGGTGAGGGAGACGTCCTTGACCGCGGTGAAGTCCGCCTGGCCCAGCCGGCCCTTGAAGACCTTGGTGAGGCCCTCGATCACCACGAGCGGCGGCGCCTCGGGTGCGGCGGGCTTCTCCGCCGCGGCAGGGACCGGGCCGGCGGGGCCCGGGGCGCCCCGGCCGGCGACGGCGGTGGCCCCCGGCGAGGCCGCCTGCCGGGCCACGCGCGCCGCCGCCACGGAGGGCGCCGCCTGCACGAGCCGCCGGGTGTAGTCGTGCTGCGGGTCCTCGAGCACCTGCGCCGAGGGCCCGGCCTCCACGATCCGCCCCCGGTGCATCACCACGATGTCCTGGGCGCGCTCGGCGGCCAGGCCCAGGTCGTGGGTGATCAGCAGGACGGACGTGCCGATCTCCTCGGTCATCCGCTCGATCTGGTCGAGGATGGTCCGCTGGACGGTGACGTCCAGCGCGGAGGTCGGCTCGTCGGCGATGAGCAGCCGGGGCCGGCAGGCCAGGCCGATGGCGATGAGCGCCCGCTGGCGCATGCCGCCGGAGAACTCGTGCGGGTACTGCTTGGCCCGCCGCGCCGGCTCGGGCAGACCGGCGGCCGCCAGGGCGGCCACGACCTTCTCGTGCACGTCCTGGCGCGTGGCCATCCCGTGCACGAGCAGGGTCTCGGCGACCTGCTGGCCCACGGTGGTCACCGGGTTGAGGTTGGACATGGGGTCCTGCGGGACCAGGCCGATCTGCCGGCCGCGGATCCGCCGCATCCGCTGCTCGTCCAGGCCCACCAGCTCCTGGCCCGCGAAGCGGACGGAGCCGCCGGTGACCCGGCCGTTGCCGGGCAGCAGACCGATCACGGACATGGCGGTGGTGGACTTACCCGAGCCGGACTCGCCCACGATGGCCAGGGCGCGGCCGGCGCGCAGCGTCAGGGACGCCTCGTGCACGGCCTGGACCGGACCGGACATGGTGCTGAAGGCGACGGCGAGGTCCCGGACCTCCAGCAGCGGGGCGGGCTCCGCAGTGGGGTCCGCGACAGGATCCCGGGCGGGGTCCCGAGCGGGATTCTGGGCGGGGTTCTGAGCGGTCATCGGCCGGTGCACCTCACGCGGTTCGGGACTTGGGGTCGAGGGACTCGCGCAGGGACTCGCCCAGCAGGGTGAAGCCCAGCGCGGTGACGGCGATGCACAGGCCGGGCAGGAACGCCAGCTGCGGGGCGATCGCGAGCTCCGCCTGGGCGTAGGTCAGCATGCGGCCCCACTCGGCGGTCTGCGGGACCCCGCCGCCCAGGCCCAGGAAGGACAGGGCCGCGGCGTCGATGACGGCGGTGGCCAGGGTCAGGGTGCCCTGGACGATGAGCGGCCCGGTGCTGTTGGGCAGCAGGTGGCTCATAGTGATGGTGCGCCGGGACAGGCCCAGCGTCTGGGCCGCCAGGACGTAGTCCGCGCCCTTCTGGGACAGCATCGAGGAGCGCAGCAGCCGGGCGAAGATGGGCACCTGGGAGGCGCCGATGGCGATCATCACCGCCCACTGGCTCTGGCCCATGATCGCCGCGATGGACACCGCGAGCAGCAGGTTGGGCACGGAGAGCAGGATGTCGACGAAGCGCATGATGACGCTGTCCACCCAGCCGCCGAAGCCCCCGGCCAGCAGCCCCAGGACCATGCCGCCCACCAGCCCCAGCGCGGTGGAGACCACCCCGATCACCAGCGACGCGCGGGCGCCCCAGATCAGCTTGGACAGCAGGTCCCCGCCGAAGCGGTCGAGGCCCAGCGGGTAGCCCTCCACGTCCCCGGGGCCGGGGATGGTGGTGGGCCTGATCTCGGTGCGCCCGGGCAGCTCCTCGCCGCCGAAGGGCGCGAGCCACGGGGCGAGGAGGGCCACGAGCAGGAAGACGCCGACGATCACCGCGCCGGAGATGGCCGCCGGGTTGCGGCGCAGCCGCCGGAAGGCGTCCTTCCACAGGCTGGTGCCGACCGCCGCGGTGGTGCCCGGGGTGGTCGTGACGGCCTCGGGGCCCTCGGTGTGCGAGGGGCCGGAGGGGGCGGGAGGAAGTGTGGCGCTCACTGGACACGCACCCGGGGGTCGATGAGGCTGTAGGAGAGGTCCACCAGCAGGTTGATCAGGGAGTAGGCCAGGGCGATGAAGATGATGAAGCCCTGGAGGACCGGGTAGTCGAGGTTGAAGATCGCGTCCCGCAGGAACCGGCCGATGCCGTTGAACGCGAACACCGTCTCGGTGAGGACCGCCCCGGAGATCAGCAGGCCGGTCTGCAGGCCGATGGTCGTGACCACCGGCAGCATGGCGTTGCGCATGATGTACCGGCCGCGGATCAGCCGGCGGGTCAGGCCCTTCGCCCGGGCGGTGCGCACGTAGTCGGCGCTCTGCACCTCCAGCACCGAGGCACGGGTGATCCTGACGATGATCGCCAGCGGGATCGTGCCCAGGGCGAGGCCCGGGAGGATCAGGTGCAGGAACGCGTCCCACGCGGCGTCCCACTCCCCGGTGAGCAGGCCGTCGAGGACGAAGAAGTTCGTGTAGTGCGTCGCGTCGATCCGGGGGTCCTGCCGCCCGTCCGCGGGGAAGAGCGGGACCCGGATCGCGAACAGCCACTTCAGGATGAACGCGAGGAAGAACACCGGGACGGTGATGCCCAGCAGGGACAGCACCACGGAGGAGTGGTCCAGGGTCCTCCCGCGGTGCCGGGCGGCCACGTAGCCGAGGGGCACGCCGACGCCCACCGCGAAGACCAGCGCCACGAGGGCGAGCTCGAGGGTGGCCGGGAAGCGGGTGAGGAACTCCTCGACCACGGGCCGGCCCGTGACGATCGAGGCGCCGAAGTCGCCCCGGAGCAGCCGGCCCATGTAGACGAAGTACTGCTCGAGCAGGGGCCGGTCGAAGCCGTAGACCTCGTTGATGCGGGCGACGGCGTCGGGGGTGGCCTTGTCCCCCAGCAGCGCGGTGGCGGGGCCGCCGGGGAGGGCCCGGACCCACGCGAAGAGCAGGACGGACAGGCCGAACAGGGTGGGGATGAGCAGGGCAAGCCGCTTGCCGGTGACTCGGAGCATTCCGGTCCTTTCGGACGGAGAAGAACAGGGAAGAAGGGTGGGGACGAGATGGGCCCGGGGCGGCGCCGGTCGCGCCGCCCCGGGCGGGGGCTCACTCGCTGAGCTGGATCTTGTTGAACACCTCGTCGTTGACCGGGCTCACGGGGTAGGACGTCACGCGCGCGTCGAAGGCCAGCGACGGCGCCGGGTGGGCCAGCGGGACCGCCGGCAGCTTCTGCATGATCTGGTCGTTGATGTCCTCGTAGACCGGGGTCTGCTCCTCGACGCTGGTCAGCTCGCGGGCGTCGGCCAGGGCCTGGAACAGCTCGGGGTCCTCGAAGCCGAACTCGGGCTTCTCCTTGCCGAAGAACACGCCCACGAAGTTGTCGGTGTCGTTGTAGTCGCCGGTCCAGCCGAGCAGGTGGATGCCGTGGTCGGAGGAGCCGTTGACGCGGTCCAGGTAGTCCGGGGACCACTTGTTCGGCTGCGGGTTCACGGTGATGCCCACCTCCTCCAGCTGCGCGGAGATGGTGGTGAACGTCTGCTCGGGGTTCGGCATGTAGGGCCGGGAGACGCCCGTCGGGTAGTTGAAGTCCAGCTCCAGGCCGTCGGCGTAGCCGGCCTCCGCGAGCAGCTGCTTCGCCCGCTCGGGGTCGTACTCGTACCGGGTGACGTCCTCGTTGTAGCCGTTGACGGAGTCCGGGATGAACTGCGTGGCGACCTCGGTGCCCTCGGGCAGGGTCTGGGAGACCAGGGCCTCCTTGTCGATGGCGTGGGCGATCGCCTGGCGGACCTTGAGGTCCGCGAGCTCCTCCTGCGCCTGGTTGAAGCCGAGGTAGAGGACCGTGAACGGGTCGCGGGAGACCACGTTGTACCCGGCGTCCTTGAGGGCCTGGGTGTCGGCCGGGGCCACGAGGTCGTAGCCGTCCACGCTGCCGGACTCGAGGGCCTGGCGGCGTGCCTGGGGGTCGTCGATGATCCGGAAGATCACGTCCGTGACCTGGCCCTGCTCGCCCCAGTAGTCCTCGTTGGCGGAGAGGACGACCTGGTTGCCGACCTCCCACGAGTCGAACCTGAACGGGCCGGTGCCCACCGGGTGGGCCTTGGCGTACTCGGACAGCTCCGGGGACTCCGCGGTGCCGCCGGCGGTGTCGGCGCCGTACTCCTCGAGCGCCGTCGGGGACTGCATGGAGAACGCGGGCAGGGACAGGGCCGCGATGAAGCCGGCGAACGGCTTGGTCAGCGTGACCTCGGCCTCCTGCGCGCCCGCGGCCTCGCACCCGGCGTAGATGGCCTGCTCGGGGGTGTCGGCGAAGCCCTTGAACAGCGAGCCGTAGTAGTAGGCCATGTTCTCGGACTGCAGCAGGCCCTCGAAGTTGTACCAGCGGTCGAAGTTCGCGCACACGGCCTCGGCGTCGAACGCCGTGCCGTCGTGGAAGGTCACGCCCTCCTTGAGCTGGAACGTGTAGGTCTTCCCGTCCTCGGACTGCTCCCACGACTCGGCGAGCAGCGGCTCGGGGTCCGCCGAGCCCTCCTGCACGCCCACGAGGCCCTCGAAGATCTGCCGGGAGACCCGGAAGGACTCGCCGTCCTGGGCGAAGGCCGGGTCGAGGGTCTTGGGGTCGGACGACGCCGCGAAGACGAACGTGCCGTCGACCTCCCCGCCCGCGGTCTGGTCGCCGCCGGCGGCCCCCTCCTCGCGGTCGGAGGCGAGGCAGCCGGTGAGCACGAGCGCGGCGGCGGCGGCGAGGGACGTGACGGCGAGGGGGCGGCGTGCGCGCCCGGAGGGGGATGGCGTGGACATGAACGGACTCCTCGGAAGGGCGAGCGGCAGTGCCGGTTCCAGGTGGCGGAACTGGGGGTGGTGGCTCCCGGACCGCCGACAGGGGTGTGACGGGCACCACACACCACAAGTGATACCACGAGTTGCACTCAATTCCTTTCACAGCGGGACGACGGGCATGTTTCCGATCGCTCACACCGGCGCCGGGCGCTGGGCCCTGGGCGACCACCAGCAGGCTTGCTAGTCTTCTCGCACGTCCGATCCGCGCGCGACCTCCCGACGAAAGCAGGACCCCGTGGCAGACATCGATCCCGACGAGAGCCAGAACGACGCGTCCCGGAAGCACGACCCCCGGGACCGCGACGCCCGGACCGACGAGCAGAGGGCGGCCGACGCCACCCGTGAGAGCTCCGGGTACAGCATCGAGGGCGACACCCCGCCGGCGGAGGGCCTGGGGGTCGGTCCCACCCGTCACGAGCTCGACGTCGACCACCGGGGGGACTCCGTGAAGGGCAAGATCGCGCTGGCGGTGATCCTCGGCGTCGTCGTGCTGTTCGCGGTGCTGTGGTTCGTCGGCGCCGTGGTCGGCCTCTTCTGAGATCGGGCTGAGGTTCCCCTGAGGGCCGGCCCGGCTAGCCGGGCGGCGGCCCCAGCACGTGGCGCAGCTTGCCGCTGCGGGGGTCGGGCCGCGGCGGCTCCCCGGCCCGCTCGACGGCGACCCCGCCGGCGCCCTGCTCGCGCAGGAACAGCCCCAGCCGCGCCCGGACCCTGGACCACACCTCGTCCCGGTCCGCCCCCGGCGTCTCCTCCAGCCGGACGGCGAGCGCGGCCGGTCCGGTCTGCAGCACCTGGTGCCGGAGCACGCCCGGGGTCTCCTCGACCACGGTCGACACGGCCATCGGCAGCAGCACCACCTCTCCCCCGCCGTCCCCGGCCACCCGCAGGATCTCGTCGGTGCGCCCCTCCACCCGGATCGTCGGCAGCGGGCTGCCGCACGCGCAGGGGTCCGCGCCCAGCACGACGCTGTCGCCGAGCTCGTAGCGGATCACGGGCTGGACCCGGTTGGCCAGGTTCGTCACCAGCACGCTGTCCGAGCGCCGCCCGGGCGGGACGGGGCGGCCCGCCGCGTCGACGGGCTCCAGGAGGAACCAGTCGCTGTTGACGTGCAGCACCCCCCGCCGGCAGGGCAGCGCGAGCGGGGTCGCCTCGGAGGCGCTGTAGGACTCCACCACGACCGCCCCGAAGGCCGCCTCCGCCCGCCGCCGCACGGCGGCCGAGAGCAGCTCCCCGCCGCTGGCGACCACGAGCGGGCGGATCCGCAGCCGGCCCGCCTCCTGCTCCTCGGCCAGCACCGCGAGCGCGCTGGCGTAGGTGCCCAGCAGCACCGGCTGGAACGCGTTGAGCTCGGCCACGAGCCGGGGCAGCGGCTCCAGGACGGAGAACCACCGGGCGATGCGCCGGCGCAGGGGGCGGGCCCGCAGCCGCCGCTCGAACATCGTGGCCGCGAGGAAGTGGCCCCCTCCGGCGAAGACCGCGGCCTGCCGGGCGCCCCGGGCCAGGACCTGCCCGAGCAGGCGGGGCGGCAGCACCCCGGCCGAGCGGGCGTAGGCCAGCCCGGTCATCACCGCGACCGCGTCCCGGTCCTGGACCAGCACGGCCGGGGTGCCGGTGGAGCCGGAGGTCGTGAAGACCACGTAGCGGCCGAGGAAGTCGGTGCCCACGGCCTCCGGGTCGGCGACGAAGCCGGCGACGGCGTCGCGGGACGCCTCCGGGTCCGTGACCCAGTCGTCGAAGCGGGCCATGAGCTGCGGCTTGCGGACCGGGGGCAGGGACGCCAGGCCCGCCGGCCCGGGCGGGCCCTCCGGCACGTCCCGGTAGTGCTCGGCGTAGAAGCGCGAGGCGGAGCGGGCGTGGGCGACCAGCGCGTCGAGGCGCGCCTCCTGCCGGGCGGCGACGGCGGCGGGGCCGCCCCGGGTGGTCCGCCACGCGTCCCACGCCACCCCCGCCGCGCTCAGCCGTCGAGGTCCTGGCTCCACGAGTGATCGTTCCAGTCCTCGGAGGAGGGGCCCATCATCGCGAACCGCTCCCCGTCGGGGCCCGCGGCGAACACCAGCTCCCCGTAGCCGAACTCCTCCGGGTCCCGGATCAGCGTGCCCCCGGCGGCGACGACCCGCTCGGCGGCGGTGTCGGCGTCGTCGACCTCGAAGCACACCCACCACATGGGCGGCGCCTCCTGCAGGGGGTCCACGTCCTCGGCGGGGACGCCGATCCCGCCGGCGGTGCGGTCCATGCCCGGGACGGTGAACACCGCGTAGGCCTCGTGGCGTGTGCCGATGTCCTGGAAGGTGTAGCCGAAGACCGTGCCGTAGAACCGCTCGGCGCCCTTCTTGTCCGAGGTCAGGAGGTCGCACCAGGCGACCGTGCCGTGCTTGCCGACGAGGCTGAAGCCGGTGTGGTCCTTGGGCTGCCAGACCCCGAACGCCGCGCCGGTGGGGTCGATCCACACCCCCATGGCGCCGAAGTCCCCGACCTCCATCGGCTCGAACAGCTGCCGCGCCCCGGCCGCCACCGCGGCGCGGCCGGTGGCCCCGATGTCGTCGGACTCCAGGTACACGGCCCAGGCGTGCGGGTCGTCCTCCATCTCGGGCAGGGCCGGGGACATCCCGGCCACCACCTCCCCGTCGACGAGGGCGTTGCAGTAGCCGCCGTACGCGGGGTCCGGGGGCGTGAACCGCCACCCGAGCACGGCGGCGTAGAAGTCCTGGGACCGGTTCAGGTCCGAGACCATGATGTCCGCCCAGCACGGGGCCCCGGGGGGCCACCTGTCGACGTGCTCCGCCATGGGATGTCCTCTCCTCGCGCCGGCGGCGGCCACGGCGACGACGACTTGGCCCCGCACCGGCAGTCCTGTCCCCCCATGGTCGTCCGCGCCGTCCCGGAAGGGAACACCCGGCGGTGAGATCCTGCCGCCGCGCCGTCCCGGCCCGCGGCGTCCGCGCGGCGCGGAGCGGCGGTTAACATTCCGGGCACGCTTCCGGGTCCCCCGCACCGTTCCTAGACTCGGGAGCAGGACAGGGGTTCCGTTCCGCGGGCCCCGCCCCGGCGGACGGACGAGCGGCCATGCGTGCTTGGTGGATCGAGGAACAGGGACCGATCGCCGGCGGGCCGATGCGCTTCGGGCGGTGCCCCGACCCCGTGCCGGGGCGGGGCGAGCTGCTGGTCCGCGTGCGCGCGTGCGGGGTCTGCCGCACCGACCTCCACCTCGCCGAGGGGGACCTCGGCCTGCACCGGGCAGGGGTGATCCCCGGCCACGAGATCGTGGGCGAGGTGGTGGGCCGGGGCCCGGACTGCACCCGCTTCCGCACCGGCGAGCGCGTGGGCGTGGCCTGGCTGCGCCGCACCTGCGGCCGCTGCCGGTTCTGCCGCCGCGGCCGGGAGAACCTCTGCGTCGCGCCGCGCTTCACGGGCTGGGACGACGACGGCGGCTACGCCGAGCTGACCCTGGCCCCGGAGGCCTTCGCCTACCGTCTGCCCGAGGAGTTCGACGACGAGCACGCGGCCCCGCTGCTGTGCGCCGGGATCATCGGCTACCGGGCGCTGAAGCGCGCGGAGCTGCCGCCCGGCGGCCGGCTCGGGATCTACGGGTTCGGCGCGTCCGCCCACCTGGCCGCGCAGGTGGCCCTGCACCAGGGGGCGGAGGTGTTCGTGATGACCCGCTCGGAGCAGGCGCGCGAGCTGGCCCGGGAGCTGGGCGCCGCCTTCGTGGGCGAGGCCGACGAGCCGCCCCCGCAGCCCCTGGACGCGGCCGTCCTGTTCGCGCCCGTGGGCACCCTCGTGCCGCCGGCCCTCCGGGCCCTGGACCGCGGCGGGACGCTCGCCGTCGCGGGCATCCACCTCAGCGACGTGCCCTCGCTGAACTACGCCGCGGAGCTGTTCCAGGAACGGCGGCTGGTCAGCGTCACGGCCAACACCCGCCAGGACGGGGAGGAGTTCCTCCCCCTGGCCGCCCGGCTGGGCCTGCGGCCCACCACCGTCCCCTATCCGCTCAAGGACGCCGACCGCGCCCTGGCCGACCTCGCCGGGGACCGGATCACCGGGGCGGCCGTCCTGCGCGTCTGACACCGCGCCCGGCACCACCCCGAACGACCGCGCACGACCCGAGCGAGAGGAGACCGGCGATGTCCGTCCTGGTCGTCTACGAGTCCATGTACGGCAACACCCACCTGGTCGCGGACGCGGTCGCCAGAGGCCTCGGCGAGGCCGGGGTGCCGGCCGAGGTGCTGTCGATCCGCGACGCGTGGGGCCGTCCCCTCGCCGACGACGACGTCCTGGTGGTCGGCGCCCCCACCCACGGCCACGGGCTGAGCCGGGAGAACTCCCGGGAGCAGGCCGTCCACGACGCGGACCGGCACCACCTGCGGGTCGACGAGTCCGCGGAGGGGCCCGGCGTGCGCGAGTGGCTGGCGTCCCTGCCGGCGGGCACCGGGCGGGCCGCGGCCTTCGACACCCGCGTCAAGGGGCCCCGGCTGCTCACCGGGCAGGCGTCCCGGAAGATCGCCGACGCCCTCGAGGAGCACGGGCACCGCCTGCTCACCGGGCCCGAGAGCTTCCTCGTCACCCTGTCCAACGAGCTGGCGCCGGGCGAGGCGGACCGGGCCCGGCAGTGGGGCGCGGCCCTGGCCGCCGCGCTCTGAGCACGGCCGCGGCCTCCTCGCACCACCCTGCAGCGCGCACCGAGCAGCACACCGACGCCGACCACCACCGGGGGACACCATGACCGCACACACCGCTCCAGCCCGACCCGGCCCGCCGCCGCCGCGGCCCGTGCCCCGCACCCGGCCCGGCCGGTGGGTGATGCTCGTCGTCGGCACCCTCCTGGCCGCCCTCGGGCTGGGCGCCACGATCGCCGGGCTCGTCCTGGCGGGGGCGGCGAGCGCCCAGGAGGGGGGCCGCTTCCTCACCGGGGACACGGAACGCCACCAGACCGCCGCCTACGCCCTCACCGCGCCCTCCGTGGATCTCGACGCCGGCGGGGTCCCGTTCCCCGACGTGCCGAACGTCGAGCAGCTGGCCGGGGTGCAGGTGCGGGTCACCGCCGTCGACCCGGAGCAGGAGGTCTTCGTGGGGGTGGCCCCGACCCCGGACGTCACGGCGTACCTCGACGGGGTCTCCCGCGCCGAGCTGGGGCGGGACACCCGTGACGGGGCGGACCGGTCCCGGGTGCCCGGTGACCGCACCCCGGACCGGCCGGGCAACCAGACCTTCTGGGCGGCGTCCGACCAGGGCACGGGGACCCGCGAGCTGACCTTCGACCTGCAGCCCGGCACCTGGAGCCTGGTCGTGATGAACGCCGACGCGTCCCGTCCCGTCTGGGTCGACCTGCAGGTCGGCGCGCGCTCGGACCTGATCGGGCCGGTCGCCGCCGGGCAGCTGGTGGGCGGGCTGATCGGCCTGGTCGTGGGGGTCCCGCTGCTGCTGCTCGGCGCCGCCGGGCTGGGCCGGGACATCGACCCGGGCGCGTCCCGCCCCGGCACCGGTCCCGGCGCCGCGCTCGCCCAGACCGCCGGGACCGGCGGCGGGGACGCGTTCCCCGTCTACCCGGTCCGGGTGCTCGGGTTCCTGGACCGCCGGCTGTCGCGGGGGCTGTGGCTGGTCAAGTGGCTGCTGGCGATCCCGCACTTCATCGTCCTCGCCGTGCTGTGGTTCGCCCTGTTCGTGACCACGGTCGCGGCCGGCATCGCCATCCTCTTCACCGGGCGCTACCCGCGCTCGTGGTTCTCCTTCTGCGTGGGCGTGCTCCGGTGGAGCTGGCGGGTGGGCTTCTACTCCTACTCGGTCCTGGGCACGGACCGGTACCCGCCCTTCACGCTGGCCTCCGCCGACTACCCGGCGGACCTGGACGTCGCCCACCCCCAGCGCCTCTCCCGGGGGCTCGTGCTGGTGAAGTGGTGGCTGCTGGCGATCCCGCACCTGCTCGTCGTCGCGGCCCTCACGGGCAGCGCCGGCAGCGCGGGGGCCGGCGCGGAGTGGGACGAGAGCGGCGGGGCGACGACCGCCTCCTGGGGGCCGTCGCTGCTGGGATTGCTCGTGCTCATCGCCGCCGTCATCCTGCTGTTCACGGGGCGGTACCGCTCCGGGCTGTTCGACCTGATCATGGGCATCAACCGGTGGCTCTACCGCGTGGGCGCCTACGTGCTGCTGATGCGGGACGAGTACCCGCCGTTCCGCCTCGACCAGGGCCCGGTGGAGCCCGCGGCGGGGACGGCGCCGCAGTCCCCGCCGCGGGGCCCGGCTCCCGGTCCGCAGCAGGGCCCGGAACAGGGCCCGCCGGCAGGACGGGACCAGGGCCCGTGGGCGGACCGGGGGCCGCAGGTCAGCGGAAGCTGACCGCGCCGATCCGGGCCCGGAAGAACTCGTCCTCGGGCCCGGGGCCCCACCCGGCGCGCAGCACGGTGGGCATCCGGACCCCGGAGAACACCGCCTCCTCGGACAGGGCCACCCGGAAGGGGTGCCGGCCGAACGGCGCCCCCTCAGGGTTCCCCCACCGCTGCATGCTCAGCTCCTGCAGCCGGCCCTCCGGGTCCACGCGCAGCACGCAGGCCTCGCGCTCGCCGCCGAGGGTCCAGGACATGGTCGCGGTGTCCGGCTCCGGCCCGGCGGCCCAGTCCGCGCGCAGGCACGCGGTGGGAACCGTGACGGCCTCACCCGCCAGGCGCCCGGCGGCGCTGCGGGAGACGTCCGGTCCCGCGGCGGACTGCACGGGCACGACGCCCAGCAGCCGCCACCGCATCTCCCCGCCCGCGGGCCCGTACCGGTCGAAGCCCACCACGGACAGGGCGAGCACGCGGGTGCGGGCGACCCACACGAAGCCCCGGCCCGGCGCGATGACCTGCCGGGCGGCGAAGCGGTGCCACGTGCCGCCGAGCCGGATCCCGCCCTCCATGGTCAGCTCGGCGGCGGACCACGCCGGGGTGCCGGGCGGAACGGCGCGGGCCAGCCACCGTCGCGCCGGTTCGGGCAGCCGCTCCAGGTCGGCGGGACCCACGGGGACCGGGGGCGTGGCCGCGGGGCGGCCCAGCGCCTCCCAGTCCGCGCGCGCGGCGCGGGGCACGCCCGGTCGCGCGGTCACGGCCGGTGCTCCCGGAGCATGACGACGGCGGCCGGCAGGTACCAGAGGACCGGCACCAGGCGCAGGGCGGTCGTGAGCGGGCCCAGCGGGGACAGGGGGCCCTCCGTGGGCACGAGCGAGACGGTGGAGAGCATCGCCGCGAGGGTCGCGGCCGCCGCGATCCAGCCCAGCCACGCGGGGTACGCCCCGCGGCCGACGGACAGCGCCGCGACGGCCGCGAACATCAGCGCGAGCGGCGCGTTGGCCAGGGCGATCGTCACGACGCACAGGTTCATCAGCGCCGCGAGGACTCCCGGGTCCAGGGCCGTGGTCGACGGCAGGGTGAGCACGATCTGGACGCCCTGCCCCGCGATGTTGAACGCGGCCGCCGTCAGCCCCGCGCCGAAGGCCACGGCGGAGAGGACCCCGGGGTCCCCCTCGGCCCGGAGCAGCCGGGCGCGGACGTAGCCGAGGAACCAGATCAGCGCGGCCTGCCCGGCCACGAAGAGCATGCTCTGGGCGAGCACGGGCGTCCGGTTCTCGGCGAGGAACGGCCCGTAGGACGCGTCCCCCGCAGCAGGCCACGGCCCGGAGAGCATCGTCTCCAGGAGGCCGCCGGCGAGGCCGAGCACCACCGACAGCAGCCCGGCGACCGCGCCCGCCACCGGCCACACCGGCGCCGTCGTCGTGGGCGCGGCGCCCGCGACCCGCGTCACGGCGCGGGCCGTTCCGGAAGCGGCCCGCCGCTGGGGCGGGCGCGTGGGCGGACGTGCGGGCGGGCGACGAAGTTCATGGCCGGTCTCCCCGGTTCTTCCGATGGTGTCCCGTGATGATGTCCCGTGATGACGGCCGCGGCGGGCCTGGTCGTTGACGGCCGGTGGACCCCATTCCACCATGAGCGGTACAGGGCGCTCCACGGGGGCGCCGGACTCCGGACCCGGGGAGCCGTCATGGACGTCGGACGCAGCCTGCGAACGGCCGGCCATGGCCTCGGGGCCCTCCTGGCAGGAGCGGCTGTCCACCTCCGCCGCCCTGCTGGAGCCCCTCAGCTTCGTCATGAGCCAGGAGATGCTGCGCAACATCGGACGGCCGGCGGAGGAACCGCCGGCCCACAGGAGGAGGAACGGCCATGACCGGCAGGAGATCAGCACGGACCGGGCTCGGGAGGACGAGCAGGTGCGGAAGGAAGATGAGCTGGGGGAAGAGGACCGGCTGGGGGAAGAGGACCGGCTGGGGTAAGAGGACCAGGCGGTGGAGCGACCTGACGCCGGGGCAGCGGACCGCGCTGCTGGTGCTGGGGTCCGTGCAGCTCTCCCTGGCCCTGACCGCGTGGACCGACCTGGCCCGGCGGCCCGCCGAGCAGGTCAACGGCAGCAAGGCGAAGTGGGCGGCGGTCATCGCCCTCAACTTCGTGGGCCCTCTGGTGTACTTCCGGCGGGGCATCCGGCGCTGACCACCCGGCGGGCGGACGCGTCCGGCCACGCAACCGTTATCTGATTTGCTCTAGTGACCACGGGACCGCAGACCTACACTGGGAACGTCAGAGTCTGCAACTGCGCAACGGTGCGTAGCCCCTGGTGGCACCTGCTCTGCCGGGCCGCTCCCGACTGACCGCCGCGCGTCGTGGCACCCGCTGACACCGATCGGTTTTCGGAGGTCTGGGGGACCCGCCATGCAACGTTCACTGATGTCCCGACTGCTCACCGGCGCGTCGGCCGCGGCGCTGGCCGTGACCGGCCTCGCCGCCGCCGGACCGGCCCAGGCCGCCGTCGCGAGCCCGATGTTCTCCTACGCGGACGGCTGGCGGGTCGACCGCCACGTGCGCGAGCTCGCCGACGTCAACGCCGACGGACGCCTGGACGTCGTCGGCTTCGGCGACGCCGGTGTGTGGGTCGCCTACTCGCAGACGAACGGCACGTTCACCTCGCCGGTGCTGCGGCTCCGCGACTTCGGCACCGCACAGGGCTGGACCAACGACCGGCACGTGCGGACGGTCGCCGACATGGACGGGGACGGCCGCGAGGACCTCGTCGGCTTCGGCAACGCCGGTGTCTGGGTCTCCTACGCGCTGACGAACGGCACCTTCACCGCCCCGGTGCTGAAGGTCCGCGACTTCGGCTGGGACCAGGGCTGGCGCGTCGACCGCCACCCGCGCATGATCGCCGACCTGACGGCCGACCGTGCCGGGGACGTCGTCGGCTTCGGCGAGTCCGGGGTGCACGTCTCGCACGGCCGCATCGACCGGTCCTTCTCCGGCACGGGCAAGCGGATCGACAGCTACGGCTACGACCGCGGGTGGCGGGTGGACAAGAACCCGCGGCTGCTCGCCGACATGGACGGCACCGGGACGGCCGACATCGTGGCCTTCGGCGACGCCGGCACCTACGTGTCCTACTTCTCGCCCCTGGGCGACACCTTCACCGCGGCGGCGCTGAAGATCCCGAACTTCGGCTACGCCCAGGGCTGGCGCGTGGGCGAGCACCCGCGCGCCGTGGGCCTGATGAACGTCGACGGCCTCCGGGACGTCGTCGGCTTCGGCTACGGCGGGGTCTCCGTCGCCTACGGGCAGGGCTCGCAGTTCTCGACCTCCTACACCGGGGTCCAGGTGAAGGTGAACAACTTTGGCCGGGCCCAGGGCTGGCGCGGGGAGGACCTGCACCCGCGGACCCTCGCCGACGTCAACGTCGACGGCATCCAGGACCTGGTCGGGTTCGGCAACGCCGGCGTCTACGTGGCCGAGGGACGGGCGAACAGCACCTTCGGACCCGTCTACCTGAAGGTCGCCGGGTACGGGTCCGATGACGGCTGGACCGAGGACCGGTATCCGCGCCTCATGGGCGACGTCAACGGCGACGGCCGCGACGACGTCGTCGGCTTCGGGCACTCGGCCACCTACGTGACCCTGTCCTGACCACAGGCCGAGGGGCCCGCCGCACCGGCGGCGGGCCCCTCGGCCCCGCTTCCCGCTCCGCTTCTTCTTCTCCTTCGCTTTCTTCCCGTCACGGGGGCCCGTCATGGAACGCTCGTCACTGTCCCGCCTGATCGCCGGCGCCGCGGCCGCGGCACTGGCCGCGAGCGCGGTAGCGCTCGGGGCCCCCGCCCACGCTGCCACCGCGCAGCCCTTCCTCTCCTACGCCGACGGCTGGCGGGTCGAGCGGCACCTGAGGGTCCTGGCCGACGTCAACGGCGACGAACGCGCCGACGCCGTCGGCTTCGGCGACGCCGGGGTGTGGGTGGCCCTCGGCCAGCCCGGCGGGACCTTCGCCGCCCCGGTGCTGAAGGTCCGCGGCTTCGGCTGGGACCAGGGCTGGCGGGTCGGCGCGCACCCGCGCGCCGTGGCCGACCTCGACGGCGACGGCCGCGACGACGTCGTCGGCTTCGGCGACGCCGGCGTCTGGGCCTCCTACGCCCAGCCCGACGGCACGTTCACGGCCCCGCAGCTGAAGCTGCGCGACTTCGGCCGCGCCCAGGGCTGGACGGCGGAGCGGCACTCCCGCCAGGTCGCCGACCTCGACGGCGACGGCCTCGCCGACCTCGTCGGCTTCGGCGAGGCGGGCGTCCACGTCTCCCACGCGACCGTCCAGCGCGGGTTCACCGGCACGGGGCGGCGGATCGACGACTTCGGCTACGCGCAGGGCTGGCGGGTCGACCGGCACCCCCGGATCCTCACCGACATGGACGCCGACGGCACGGCCGACGTCGTGGGCTTCGGCAACGCCGGCACCTACGTCTCCTACTTCTCCGCCGCCGGGGACACGTTCGCGCCCTCGATCCTGGAGGTCCGAGACTTCGGGTGGAACCAGGGCTGGCGGCTCGACCGGCACGTCCGGGTGGTGGACGGCGACGCCAGCGGGGACGGCCGGGCGGACGTGATCGGCTTCGGCGAGCGCGGCGTGCTCGCAGCCCACTCCCGGCCCTACGCGCAGGGCGAGCCGAAGTTCTTCGGCGTCTCCCTGGAGCTGGCCGAGTTCGGGTACGCGCAGGGCTGGCGGGTGGAGCTGCACCCGCGGACCCTGGCCGACATCAACGGGGACCGGCTGCAGGACGCCGTCGGCTTCGGGTGGTCGGGCGTCCACGTGTCCTACGGCGACGACAACGCCTTCGTCGGCACCGAGCGGCGGCTGGCCGAGTTCGGGACCGTGGACGGCTGGCGGCCCGACCGGTACCCGCGCCTGCTCGGCGACGTCAACGGCGACGGCCGCGACGACGTCGTCGGCTTCGGGTACTCCGCCACCTACGTGGCGCTGTCCTAGACCGGGGCGCCGGCGGTCCCCGGCTCAGGCGAGGAAGGAGCGCAGGGTCCGCTCGGCCGCCCGGTAGGTGTCCGCGTCGATGGTCTCGCCGCCGTGGAAGCGGTCGATCACGCGCGGGTCCACGTAGGAGCTCCGCGCGATGGCGGGGGTGTTGCCGAGGTGCTCCGCGACCTCCCGCATGGCGGAGGACACCGCCCTCCTCCGGGCGCTCTCGCTGGGCCGGGTGCCGGCCCGGGCCGCGAGGGCCATCGCGGCGGTGACGGTCCCCTGCCAGGTGCGGAAGTCCTTGGCGGTGAACTCCGGGCCGCACTGGATCCGCACGAAGTCGTTGAGCCGGGTGCTGGTGGTGGTGGCCCACTGCCCGTCCTCGTCGCAGTAGGCCAGCGCCGGCTCGTCGGGCCCCCGGTCGAGCATCGGGGCCAGGGCCGCGGCGAGGTCGGCGTCCCGGACGGCCAGCGTCCACCGGTGGCCGCTCTTGCCGGGGAAGTCCAGGTGCACCTCGTCCCCGTCCACCCGCACGTGCCGGACCAGCAGGGTGGTCACGCCGTAGGAGCCGTTGGACTGGGCGTACTCCTCGTTGCCGATCCGCAGGGCCCCGACGTCCATGAGCCGGAAGGCCGCGGCGTACGCCTTCTCCTCGGTGGCGCCCTCCGAGCGCAGCAGCCGGGTCACGGCCGGCCGGGCCCGGGGCAGGGTGTCGCCGAAGTCGAGGACGCGGTCGAACTTCTCCCGGTCCTTCAGCTCCCGCCAGCGGGGGTGGTAGATGTACTGGCGCCGCCCGGCGTCGTCCACGCCGGTGGCCTGGATGTGGCCGTTGGGCCGCGGGCTGATCCAGACGTCCTTCCAGGCCGGCGGGATCGCGAGCCCCCGGATCCGGGCGAGCTCCGCCTCGTCCTCCACCTTGGAGCCGTCGGCACTGCGGTAGGAGAAGCCCCTGCCGTGGCCGCGGCGGGTGATGCCCGGACGGGTGCAGTCGCTGCGCCGCAGACGCGGTGCGCGGGGTCTGCGGGGCGTCGCGGGGGTCTGCGGCAAGGCGGCCATGACGTCCTTCCGGGCGGGGCTCCCGGACCGTCCCGGGAACACCAAGTCTACTGACGACCGGGGTGGCGGCACAGCCCCCGCCCCGCACCGGGGCAGCTCCCGCGGCGGCGCTCAGCCCTCCGAGCGGGTGTACGCGGCGGCGCGCACGACGTCGTCGTCCTCCAGCCCGGCGCCCAGGGCTCCGCCCACCGTGGCGAGCGTGGCGGTGAGCCAGGCGAGCTTCACGTACTCGAGCGCCCCCACGGGCGCCCCGACCACCTCCGCGAAGACGTCCCCGTCCACGAGCAGCAGCGCCCCCAGCCAGGACAGCGCGAAGACCGTCAGGTAGAACACGAGCACCCCGACGGCCACGGTCGCGGCGGTGGCCAGGTTGAACAGGGCCACCTGCTCGCGCTCGGCGCGCCGCCGCGGGCGCTCCCAGAGCCGGGCGCCCACCACGAGCGCCCCGGTCACCGCGCCGACGGCGAGCAGGCCGAGCAGTCCCAGCCGCCACGGGCCGTAGGCGGCGGCCAGCAGCCAGAGGTCGGAAGCGACCAGGGTCAGCACGCCGGTCGCCGCGGCCACGGCGAGCAGCCGGGACAGCCGCGCCACCAGGGTCCACGGGCGGTTCGCCCGGATCATCCCGAGCAGCAGCCGCACGTTGCCGCCCAGGACACGGGCGGTGAATTGCACCGCGTTGTCCCCGGGCCGGTCCTCCACGTCGACGGCGCGCTGCCGGGCCCGGCGGACCAGCTCCTCCATCCCGTCCTCGTCGTCCGGGTCGTGGCCGAGCAGGTCGCCGGCCATCCGCACGGTGGCCTCCCGCACCTTCTGCGCCACGTGCCGGGCCCCGAGGGCCGGGACGGCGACCAGCCCCACCCCGTGCACGGGGCTCAGCTGGGTGAGCACGGGGTTGCGGCCGTCCTTGAGCGGGACGTCCGTGAGGACGACGACGAGGTCCCAGTCCTCGTCGAGCATCCGGTCGCGGGCGGCCTCGAGCAGGTCGAGTCCGTCCGCCGGCGGAACGGCCAGCCGGTCCTCCGCCACCGCCACCCGCCACCGCACCCCGGGGTAGCGCCCGGCGAGCATGGCGGGCAGGTCCGCGGCGACGTCCCGGGGCAGCAGGGACCGGATCTGCGGGGAGACCACGAGCCCGAGCAGCAGCTCGGGCTCGGGCTCGCCCGCGGCCCCGGGACCGGGAACGGGGTCGGGCAGGGGCTCAGTGGCGGAGGCGGAGCGGTCGTCGGGCACCGCACCATCGTCGTCGAGCGGCCCCGGGAGCGCCAGCCGGGCCGGCTCAGGCCCCCACGGGGACCGGTGCGGCCACCGGGTTCTCCAGCGTCCCGGCGTACTGGAGGGACGCCGCCTGGTCGGCGAGGTCCACCATCTGCAGGGTGTTGAGCAGCTGCAGGCGGTTGAGGCAGGAGTGGCTGAACCGGGGCGCGAGCAGCGGGAAGCGCTCCCCCGTCCCCGGGTCCGCCGCCACCAGCTCCTGCAGGCACCGCGCGGCAACCGCCCAGAACCGCTCCGACGGCAGCAGCCCCTCGGCCTCGAGGATCCCGGCGAGGTGGCGCAGCACGCCGTCGAAGACGTCGGTGTGCACGGACAGCGCCGCGGTGGCGGGGTCCACGACGTGGCGGATCCGCTCGAGGCCCTCCGGCAGGGGCCGGTCGGTGACGACCGCGACCTCCTCCCCGATGTCCTTCATGATCACCCGCCGCGGGACGTGCTCGTGGAGCACCAGGACCACGTTCTCCCCGTGCGGCATGAACACCAGGTCGTGGGCGAGCAGGCACCGGGCCACCGGGGCGAGGTAGGCGTCCAGGAGCCGGCCCACCCACTCCTCGGCGGCCAGCCCGGAGGCGCGCACGTGCTCGGCGACGAGGGGCACCCCGCAGGCGTCGACGTGCAGGAGGGAGGCGAGGGTCGCCAGCCGCTCCCCCGGCCCGGTCCGGGCCAGGGGGCTCTCCCGCCACAGGGCCGCGAGCATCTTGGTGTGCGGGCCCTCGTCCGCGCGCCCGGCCGCCGCGGCGCGGTGGTAGGCGTCCCCCGTGTACCCGACGGCCGCTACCTCCCGCAGCACCGAGAACCCGGACGCGGCGAGCACCGGGTCGGTCGCGACGACGTCGGCCACCCAGTCGTTGACCGCCGGGGTGTCCCGCATGTAGCGGGGGGAGAGCCCGCGCAGGAAGCCCATGTTCTGCACGGCCAGGGCGGTCTTCACGTAGTGCCGGCCGGGGCGGGAGGTGTTGAAGAAGGTGCGGATCGACTGCTGGGCCTGGTGCTCGTCGCCGGTCTCGCCCAGCAGCACGAGGTCCCGGCGGGCGAGGTCGGGCGCGAAGCTCACCGTGACCCGGTGCTCCCACTGGTGGGGGTGCACGGGCAGGAAGCGGTACTCCCCCGGGTCCAGGCCCAGGGCTGTCAGCCGGGCCCGGAACCGTTCCCGGACCTCGGGGTCGAGCTCCCCGGCGTAGAGCCCGTCCTCGTCGAGGCCGCGCGCGGCGTCGAACCGGCTGAGTTCCCGGCGCGCCGCCAGCCACACGAGGCGCACGGGGCGGGCGGCCTCGGGGGCGAAGCGGTCGTGCTCCGTGACGCCGAGGCCGATCCGGCCGTTGTTGGCCACGAACCCGGGGTGGCCCTCGGTCATGGCGGCCTCGACCTCCTGGAAGCCGGCGCGCGCGAGCGCCGCGGAGGGCCGGGTGCGGTGCACGAGCTTGTACGCCGCGGAGGCGAGGGTGCTCGCGATCTCCTCGAGGTAGGTGGCCAGCAGGTGCGGCGGGATGCCCAGCTGCGGGGCGAGCTCGGTGACCAGGGCCTGGGCGTCGGGCTCGGCGTCGGCGCCGTCGACGGTGCGGCGCAGCGAGCCCTCGTCGAGGACCCAGTGCTCCAGCCCGGTGCGCCGCGCCCGGAACCGGTAGCGGACGCGGCCGCCGTCGGCGCCCACCTCGAAGGCGCCGTCGCCCACGGCCTCGGGGTGCACGAGGCGCTCGTGGGCGAACTCGGCGAGCGCCTTGCAGCACAGGTGGCGGTGGGCCACGCGCATCGGGTGCAGCCCGAGGTGCGCGGCGGGCGCGGGGCCGCCCGCCCGGCCCGGCTCCGGCTCGGGGACGGGCACAGCCGCGGGCCCCAGCTCGGAGGCCTCGAACCCCTCCCGGGTGCACGTGCTGAGCAGGGCGGTCTTGCCGGGCAGCTCGAGCGGGCCGTGGACCTCGAACCCGGCGCGCGCGTTGAGCCGGTGGACGGCCGTGTTGCGGGCGTCGGGCTCGACGACGACGCGCCGGACCCCCTCCTGCTCGAACAGCCAGCGCATCGTCCCGGCCATGAAGGCGGCGCTCGTCCCGGGCACGGGGGTCCGGGCGGGGGCCAGGAGCAGGTGCATCCCGACGTCCCCGTCGCGGTGCGCGTAGCGGCCGGCGAGGAGGACCGCACCGGGGTCGTAGGTCTCCACGACCCCGAGCGGGACGCCGTCGAGGCGGACCAGCCACGCGTCGCAGCGGGGGTGCGCGGCGACGGCCTCGAAGGTGCGCCGGACCCGGTCGGGGTCGGCGTCGAGGAGGTCCCAGTACCGGGACCGCGGGTGGGTGAGCCACGCGTGCAGGAGCTCGACGGTGGGCCCGTCCGGGACGAGCGGCTCGAGGGCGAGGACGCCGCCGGGGGTGGCGAGGCGGGCGGGGGACGCGGTGCGGGGGCTCATGCGGACTCCTGGGGGATGCCGAAGGTCTGGAAGGCGATGGCGGGCTCGATCGGGTAGGCCTCCCGGCCCGTGACGGCCCGGAGGATGACGCTGTTGCGGTAGGCGCCCATGCCGAGGTCGGGGGCGGTCAGGCCGTGGGTGTGCACCTCGGCGTTCTGCACCCAGATCCGGGAGCGCTCGTGGTCCACCGCGTAGTCGCGGGAGACGTCGTAGCGGCCGGCGGCGTCCCACGCGATCCGGTCGAGCACGGGGTCCAGGAACGCGGGGACCTCGGCGCGGTAGCCGGTGGCCAGGACCACGGCGCCGGTCGTGTGCCGCCAGGGGCGGTCCAGCTCGTCGTCGTGCAGCGCGAGGACCAGCTCGCCGCCGTCCCGGTCGAGACCCGTGAGGGTGGTGTTCGTGGTCAGCACCCCGGCGGGGTGCCCGTGCACCGAGCGGCGGTAGAGCAGCTCGTGGATCCCGTTCACCAGCTCCGAGCTGATCCCCTTGTAGAGGCTCGCGTGCTCGCGGTTGAGCCGGTCCCGGACGGGCATGTCGAGGCCGTGGAAGTGGTCGACGTACTCGGGGGAGGTCATCTCGAGGGTGAGCTTGGTGTACTCCATGGGGAAGAACCGCGGGGAGCGGGTGAGCCAGTCCACGCGCGGGCCCCCGGCCCCGGAGCGCTCCAGGAGGTCGCGGTAGACCTCCGCGGCGGACTGCCCGCTGCCCACCACGGTGACGCTGTCCCGGGCCAGCAGCTCGTCGCGCCGGTGCAGGTAGTCGCTGGTGTGCAGGACGGGCCCCGCGCGGAGGTCGGCGCACTCCGGCACGGCCGGGACGGTGCCGATGCCCAGGACCAGGCGGCGGGTCCGCCACCGCTCCGTGCCGGCCGCCGTCCGGGCGGTGACGACGTAGGCGTCGTCGGCGGGGTCGTGCTCGACGGCCACGACCTCCCGGCCCCAGCGGAGGGAGCCGAGCTGCTCGGCGGCCCACCGGCAGTAGGCGCTGTACTCGGCCCGGAGGGGGTTGAAGTCCTCCCGGATGTAGAACGGGTACAGCCGGCCCGCCTGCTTGAGGTAGTTGAGGAAGGACAGCGGGGAGGTGGGGTCGGCCATCGTGACGAGGTCGGCGAGGAACGGGACCTGGATCGTGGCGTCCTCGAGCATCAGGCCGGGGTGCCAGTCGAAGCCGTCCCGGGCGTCGAGGAACACCGCGTCGAGGTCCTCCAGCGGGGCTGCGAGGCAGGCCAGGCCCAGGTTGAAGGGGCCGATCCCGATGCCCAGCAGGTCGTGGACGTGCCCGGTGGCGGGGCCCATCAGCGGGCCCCCGCCACGGCCTCGAGGGGGCGGGGGGCGGTCTCCCGGGCGGCGGCGCGGATCAGGTCGAGCACCCGCTCCACGTCGGTCGCGGTCGTCGCCGGGTTCAGGAACGTGAACTTCAGGCAGCGGCGCCCGTCGAGCACGGTCGAGGCGACCACGGCACGGCCGGAGTCGAAGAGGGCGGTCCGGACGGCCTCCACGATCCGGTCGGCGTCGTCCTCGCCGGTCCCCGGGGGCACGTGCCGGAACAGGACGGTGGAGAGCACCGGCTCGGCCACGAGCTCCATGTCGGGGGCCCCGGCGACGATCCGGCCCGCCTCCTGCGCGAGGTCCAGCACCCGGTCGAGGGCCCGGCCGATCTCCTCGGCGCCGACCGTGCGCAGGGTCATCCACAGCTTGAGGGCGTCGAAGCGGCGGGTGGTCTGCAGGGACTTGTCCACGAGGTTGGGCCGCACCGCGTGCCGGGGGTTCAGGTACTCGGCGCTCCAGGTGGAGAAGCGCAGGCTCCGCCCCTCGCGCAGCAGGAGGGCGGAGGCCGCCACCGGCTGGAACCAGGACTTGTGGAAGTCCACGGTGACGGAGTCGGCGCGCTCGATGCCCGCCAGCAGGTGCCGGCGGGTCGGGGAGACCAGCAGGCCCCCGCCGTACGCGGCGTCCACGTGCAGCCACGCGCCGTGGGCGCGGCACGCCTCCGCGACGCCGGGCAGGGGGTCGATCACGCCGAGGTCCGTGGTGCCGGCGGTGGCGACGACGGCCGCGACCTCGCCGCCGGACGCGGCGACGTCGTGCAGGGCCCGTTCGAGGGCGACGACGTCCAGGGCCCCGCTGCGGGTGCCCGGCACGAAGACCACCGCGTCCGGGGCCAGGCCCAGCAGGTGCGCCGCCTTCGCCACGCTGAAGTGCGCGTGCTCGCCCGCCACGATCCGCAGGCCGGCCAGCCGCTCCTGCCGGGTCCCCGGGTGCGGCCGGGACAGCCGCTCCTCCCGCGCCGTGAAGAGGGCCTGGAGGTTGGACTGGGTGCCCCCGGAGGTGAAGACCCCGTCCGGCTCCCCCGCCGCGGGGAAGCCGATCCGCGCCGCGGTCCAGTCCACGATCCGCTGCTCGATCAGGGTCGCGGTGGTGCTCTGGTCCCAGGTCTCCACCGCCGTGTTCACCGCCGCGGTGAGGGCCTCGGCGGCCACCGCGGGGATCGCCACCGGGCAGTTGAGGTGGGCCATGTAGCCGGGGTCGTGGAAGTGGACGGCGTGGTCCAGGTACAGCCGGCGCGTCTCGTCCACGGCGGCGCCGAGGTCCCCGAGCGGGCGGTCGAGGTCGACGGCGGCCACGAGGTCCTCGAGCTGCCCGGGGCTCGCCGCGGAGCGGGGGCCCCCGGTGCCGGCGAGATGGACGGCCACCGTGTCGACGGTGGAGTGCAGGGCGCGGGCGTACTGCGCCGGAGTGTCGCGGGTGAACAGGAAGTCGCTCATGGGCTCCTCGCAGGGGGTCGATGGGGCTGCCAGCACTTAGGCAAGGCTCACCTAACCACATTTCGATGAGGATTACATCATGCTCCTGTTGCGTATTCCCCGGCTCACAGCCTAGGGTGAGGCCTGTTCTTTGGTTAGGCAAACCTTGCCTGACCGCCCGATCCGCACCGACGGCCCCGCCGTTCCGTTCGAAAGGGTGGCCCGTGGCCCCTGCACCGCTCCGCGCTCCGCGCCCGCTGTTCCCCCTCCCCTCCGCCGCTCCGCGCCCCGGTTCCCGCCGCCGCGCCGCGGCCCCGGCCGCCGTGCTGGCCGTGGGCGCCCTGCTGCTGACCGGCTGCTCGACCGGGGCCTCGGGCGGGGAGGCGGCGGGTGCCGACGCCGCGGAGGGCGCCACCGGCGAGTTCCCCCGCACGGTCCAGCACGTCTACGGCGAGACCACGATCGAGGATGCCCCCGAGCGCGTGGCCACCGTCTCGTGGGTCAACCACGACGTGGCGACCGCCCTGGGCGTGGTGCCGGTCGGCGTCCCGACCACCGACTTCGGCGCGAACGAGAACGGCTCCACCGACTGGTTCGACGCCGCGCTCGAGGAGTCCGGGGCCTCGGCCCCGCAGACCTACTCCGAGACGGACGGGATCGACTACGAGGCGATCGCGGCGCTCGAGCCGGACGTCATCCTGGGCGCCTACTCCGGGCTGACCCAGGAGGAGTACGACAAGCTCTCCGAGATCGCCCCGGTCGTCGCCTACCCGGAGGACGGCGTCGCCTACGGCACCTCCTGGCAGGACTCCACGGAGCTGATCGGGCAGGCCCTGGGCCGCGAGGAGAAGGCCCAGGAGGTCGTCGCGGACGTCGAGCAGCAGATCGAGGAGACCGCCGCGCAGCACCCCGAGCTCGAGGGCACCTCGTTCGTCTCGGGCACGATCGACCCGGCCGCCGCCGACCAGATCTACGCGTACACCGACGTCGACAACCGGCCGAAGTTCCTGAGCGCGCTCGGCATGGTCCAGTCCGAGGCCGTCACGAAGGCCGCCGAGGGCAAGGAGGACCAGTTCGCGATCACCTGGTCTCCCGAGAAGGCCGACGAGCTGACCTCCGACGTGTTCGTCAGCTGGGCCGCCGACGAGGGCGTGCGCGAGGACATCGAGAAGGACCCCCTGCTCAGCCGCATCCCCGCCGTCGAGAACGGCGCCCTGGTGCTGCAGACCGACGCCCAGGAGGTGCTGTCCGTCTCCGCCGCGTCCCCGCTGAGCATCCCGTGGGCGCTCGAGAACGTGGTCCCGGACATCGCCGAGGCCGCCAAGACCGCCTCCGGCGAGTGAGGCCCGGCCCACGGTGAGCACGCTCTCCCCAGCCCGCACGACCTCCCCGGTCCCCGGTGCCGCCCAGCGGCACCGGGGCTCCGCCCTGCTCGGGGCCGTGGCCCTGCTCCTCGCCGCGGCCGCGGCGTCCCTGTTCTGGGGCGCCCGCTCCGTGGACCCGGCCACGGTCCTCGCCGTGCTGGGGCAGCTGCCCGCGGCCCTGCTCGACGGCGGGTGGTCGCAGGTCTCCGCGGGCCTGGGGATCGACGCCGCCGTGGTGCACAGCCGCATCCCGCGGACCTTCACCGCGGTGCTGGTCGGGGCGGCGCTGGCCGTGGCCGGCGCCGGGATGCAGGGGGTCAGCCGCAACCCGCTGGGCGACCCCGGACTGCTGGGGCTCACCGCGGGCGCGGCCGCCGCGGTGGTGCTCGGCATCGGGTGGCTCGGCGCCTCCGCGGCCTGGCAGCTCACCGCCCTCGCCCTGGCCGGCTCGGCGGTCGCCGCCGTCCTGGTCTTCGGCGTCTCCCGGCTGGGCGGCGGCTCCCCGACCCCCGCGGGGCTGGCCCTGTCCGGGGCGGCCGTCAGCGCGGGCTTCACCGCCCTGACCTCCTCCGCGGTGCTGGCCGTGCCCGCCGTCCTGGACCGGTTCCGGTTCTGGAACATCGGCTCGGTGACCCGCGCGGACCTCCCCGACGTCGCGGCCGTCGCGCCGCTCGTGCTCCTCGGCGTGCTCCTGGTGCTCGGCGGGTCCTCCGGGCTCAACGCCATGGCCCTGGGCGACGAGCTCGCCCACGGCCTGGGCGTGGACCTGGGCCTGCAGCGGGCCCTGGTCTTCGTGGGCGTGGTCCTGCTCTCCGGCGCGGCCACCGCCCTGGCCGGGCCCATCGCCTTCGTGGGCCTGCTCGTCCCCCACGCCGTGCGCCGCCTGCTGGGCGGAGACTACCGCTGGATCGTCGTGCTCAGCGCGGTGCTCGGTCCCGTGCTGCTGCTGCTCGCCGACGTCGTGGGCCGGGTCCTCACCCCGCCGCAGGAGATCCACGTGGGCGTGACCACCGTGGTGCTCGGCGTGCCCGTGCTGCTCGTGCTGCTGCGCCGGGGACGGAGCGTGGGCCTGTGAGCACCGCCCTGGCCCCGGACCCGGTCCGCCCGGCGCCCGCGTCCGCGTCCGCACAGGATCCCGCGGCCGCCGTCCGGGCCGTCCGCCGCGCCCGCGCCCGGCGGACCCGACGCGCCCTCGCGCTGCTGGTCCTCGCCCTGCTCGCGGCGCTGGCCGTGCGCGTGCTGCTGGGCCGCTACACCGTGACGGTCCCCGACTTCTTCGCGATCCTCACCGGGGAGCGGATCCCCGGGGCGAGCTTCATCGTGCTCCAGGAGAAGCTGCCGCGGGCCGTGCTCGGCGCCCTCGCCGGGATCGCGTTCGGCTGCTCCGGAGCCCTCTTCCGCCGGGTGCTGCGCAACCCCCTGGCCAGTCCGGACATCCTGGGGATCACCTACGGCGCCGCGGCCGGGGCCGTAGCCGGCATGGCGGTCTGGGGGCTGCGCGGCACGGCCGTGTCCTGGACCGCGCTGGCCGGGGCACTGCTGGCGGCCGTCCTCATCGCGGCCGCGTCCGTCCGGCTGCGGGGCGGCGCCGGGATCGTGGGCGAGCGGTTCCTGCTCGCCGGCATCGGCACCGCCTCCCTCGCCCAGGCGCTCACGGCGGCGATGCTGGTGCGGCTGTCCCTGAACTCCGCCCAGGACGCCGCGCTGTGGACCGCCGGCTCGCTGAGCGCGGCCACGTGGGAGCGGATCACGGTCCTCGGCGCGTGCCTGGCCGTGGCCGTGCCCGTCGCCGTCGTCGTCCACCGGTCCCTGGAGCCCGCGGAGCTGGGCCCGGAGCTGGCCGCCGGGCTGGGCGCGCACCCCGCCCGCAGCCGGGCCCTGGCCCTGGGGCTGGGCGTGGTCCTGGCCGCCGCGGCGACCGCCGCGACCGGCCCGCTCGCGTTCGTCGCCCTGATGTCCACCCCGGTCGCCACCGCCCTGACCCGCGGCCGGACCTCGATCGTGGCGTGCGCGCTGGTGGGCGCCGTCCTCGTCGTCGTCGCCGACGCCGTGGGCTCCGAGCTGCTCGGGGACGTGCGGCTGCCCGCCGGGGTCGTCACCGGGGCCGTCGGCGCGCCCGTGATGCTGTGGCTGCTCGTGCGGCAGCGGAGAGGGGCCTCGGCATGACCCCCGCCTTCCGGATCCGCGGGCTGGACCTCGGCTACGGGGACCGCCCCGTGGTGCACGAGGTCGACCTCGACGTCGCGCACGGGTGCACCACCGTGCTGATCGGCGCCAACGGCTGCGGCAAGTCCACCCTGCTCAAGGGCCTGTCCCGCCAGCTGCGCCCCGCCGGCGGCACCCTCGAGGCCGACGGCCGGGACGTGCGCTCCTGGTCCTCGCGCGAGTACGCCCGCTCCGTCAGCCTCCTGCCGCAGTCCCCGGTGGTCCCGGAGGGGCTCACGGTCGCAGAGCTCGTGGAGCGCGGCCGGCACCCGCACCGGAGGTGGTGGGGCGCGCCCTCCCCCGACGACGACGCGGCGGTGGCCCGCGCCCTCGAGCTCACGGAGCTCACCGCGCTGGCGGCCCGGCCCGTCGAGGAGCTCTCCGGCGGCCAGCGCCAGCGCGCGTGGATCGCCCTGACCCTGGCCCAGGGCGCCCGCACCATGCTGCTCGACGAGCCCACCTCGTTCCTGGACCTCGCCCACCAGGTGGACCTGCTCGACATGCTCCACGGGCTCGAGCACCCGGACGGCACGCGGGCCACCGTCGTCGCCGTCCTGCACGAGCTGAACCTGGCCGCGCGCGTCGCGGACCGGCTCGTGGCGATGGCCGACGGGCGGATCGTCGCCACCGGCACGCCCCACGAGGTGCTCACGCCCGCGCTGCTGGCCGAGGTCTTCGGCCTGCGGGCGGACGTGGCCCACGACCCGGTCGGCGGGCACCCCGTCGTCCTGCCCCGCGGCCGCGCCCGCGAGGGCTCGTCCCCCGACCTGCCCGACCTGCCCGTACTGTCCGACCTGCCCGACCTGCCCGCGGTCCCGGCCGCGCCGTCCGCCGCCGAGCCCGCCCGCCGGTGAGGAACCGACCGTGAGGATCCGACCATGACCCTGGCCCACCGCCCCGAGACCCCTGTGCCCGCCGAGCCCGCCGTGCCGGCCGCCGACCCCGTGCTGTGCGTCGAGGCCGCCGTGACGTCGGTGACCCGGCTGTGCCCGTCGTTCCGCCGCATCACGCTGGCGGGCCCCGAGCTGGGCACGCTCTCCCCCGCCCTGATCGGCGACGGCGGGCTGACCCGCTGCCGCGACGCCTACGTCAAGCTGCTCGTCCCGCCGCCCGGGCGCGCCCCGGAGCGGGCCGACCTCTCGGCGGGGCTGCGGGAGGGCTGGTTCGCACGCCCCGCCGAGGAGCGGGGGTGGATGCGCACCTACACCGTGCGCAGCGTCCGGCGCACGGTGCTCGGGGGCGTCCCCGTGCCGGAGCTCGTGATCGACGTCGTGGTGCACGGCGGCCACGGCCAGGACGGGCCGGGCAGCCGGTGGGCCCGCACCGTGGCCCCCGGCGAGCGCGTCTACCTCCTCGGCCCGGGCCCGCAGGAGCGGCCGTGGGCGGCGTGGGACCACGGCGGGGCGCGGCGGGTCCTGGCCGTCGGGGACGAGACCGCGGCCCCGGCCCTGATGTCCGTGGCGGAGGAGTTCACGGAGACCGCGCACGGCCCGGCGCAGGACGGGGCCCGTCCCCGCCTCGACGTCGTGCTGGAGGTGCCGCACGCCGAGGACGTGGCCGCGCACCGCCTGCTCGCCGACCTGCCCGACGTGCGCCTGCACGTCCTGCCCCGCGCGGGCGGCGGCGGCCGGGCCGGCCACGGGCACCGGGCCGCGGTGCGGCTCGCGCACCTGCTGGAGCTGCCGGGCAGCGCCGTGGACGACGTCCTGGCGGGGCGGCGCCCGCAGCGGGGCCTGGCCGTGGCGGAGGACCCCTCCGAGCCGCGGGCGTGGTCCGTGGCGGCGCCCGCGCGCCCCGACGTCCCGTACGTCTTCCTGGCCGGCGAGTCCGGGACGGTCAAGGCCCTGCGCCGCCTGTGCGTGGACGCGGCCGGGATCCCGAAGGAGCACGTGTCCTTCATGGGCTACTGGCGGCAGGGCCAGGCCGAGTCCTGAGCCGCTCCTGCCCCGGCCGGGAGCCGGAGGGAGCGCCTCAGGAGTGGCCGCGCCGCGCGAGCACGGCCGCGGCGCCCGCGGTCAGGGACGCCGCGACCCACGGGTCGTAGGACGCCCCGGCACCCTCGGACACCGCCCATGCCACGTTCGACGACGCATGGCCCAGCACCGCCGGCCACAGACCCGCCCCCGACCGGACGGCCAGGGCCACCAGCAGCACGCGCAGCGCCACGCTGAAGAGGCTCTGCCCGAGGATCCACATCCCTCCGTGCCCCAGCTGGAGCCAGGGCACGACGTGCCACAGCGACCAGAACGTCCCGATCAGCACGCCGGCCGCCACCGGACCGGTGCGGCGCAGCAGGCGGGGCAGGGCGAAACCGGTCCACCCGATCTCCTCCGCGAGCGCCGGGGCCAGGAACACCGCGCACAGCAGGAGCACTTCCCCCGGTGTCACCCCCTGCCAGGGCGCCCGTCCGCCCACGAGCGCCTCCAGGGCCAGGATCCCGGGCATGACGACGACGGCCGTCGCCCACCAGTGCCACCCGGTCCGGACGGGCCGCAGCCGGCGCACCAGCTCTGCGGCGGCGCCCCGTCGTGCCGCCACGATCCACGCCGCGAGGGCGGGGCAGACGACCATCAGCGCCGAGGCGGGCAGCTCCGCGCGCGTCCACGCGGTGAGCTCCCCGAGCAGCGGCCCCGCCACCCAGAACACCGCCCCGAGCAGGACCACGAGGAGGGCGTAGGCGAGCAGGCCCGCGTCGTCGTCCGCGTGGCGCGGTCCTGCCGTGCTGTCCATGTGCGTGCCCGACGCCCCCGCCCGATGCGTGTCCCTCCAGGTTCCCGCGGCCGCCTCCGGCCGGGCCGGCTGCTACGTGCGGGGGCTGACCCGCAGCACCACGTCGTCGTCGCCGTTGTCGGTCGTGACCCACAGCGCGCCCTCGTCGTCGAGGGTCAGGGAGCGCAGCCGGCCGTGCTCGTCCTCCAGCTCCGCGATGCGGGTGGTGCCGGTGATCGCCGTGCCGTCGACCCGGTGAACCCCGACGCCGGTGTTCTTCAGCTCCGCCACGGCCAGCGCGCCGTCCCATGCGCCCCACTGCCCGCCCTCCAGGAAGACGGCCCCGCTGGTGGCCGTGGTCGGGTCGCCGGAGGACCAGACCGCCTCGACGGCGCCGGGAAACTTCTCGAGGTCGGTCATCGGCACCGACTCGTCGTAGCCGGGCACCGGGTCCCAGCCGTAGTTGCCGCCGGGCTCCAGGACGTTGACCTCGTCGTCCACGTCGGGGCCGTGCTCCACCTCCCACAGGGTGCCCGTCCCGGGCTGCACCGCCAGCCCCTGCACGTTGCGGTGCCCCAGGGTGTACACCGCCGCGGCGTCCCCGCCCCGGCCGGCGAACGGGTTGTCCTGCGGGACGGTGCCGTCGGGGTTCAGCCGCAGCGTCTTGCCCCCGAGCGAGCCGGGGTCCTGCGGGTTCTCGCCCCGGGCGGCGTCGCCGGTGCCGACGCGCAGGGTGCCGTCCGGGGCGAAGCGCAGCCGGCAGCCGCTGTGCCGGCCGCTGCTGACGGGCAGGCCGTCGACCACCGTGCCGATGCGCTCGGCCCGCGTGGCGCCGTCGTCGAGCCGCCACCGGGTGACCCGCACGTCCCGCGGGCGCCCGTCGTCCTGCGTGGCGTGGCACAGGAAGATCTCCCGGGTCCGCCCGAAGTCCGGGGAGACCTCCAGCCCCATCAGCCCGGCCTCGCTGCCGACGAAGAGGTCCCCCAGGTCGGCCTCGACCTGCCGGGTGCCCCGGTCGTCGTGGGCGAGCAGGCGGCCGCCGCGCTCGGTGACCAGCGCGGTGCCCTCCGGGGTGAAGGTCACGTCCCAGGGGTGCTCCAGGCCGTCGAGCACGACCTCGACGGACAGGGCCGGCCCGGTGGGCGAGGGCCACGGCGTCCCGGCGGCCGGTCCGTCCGCGGCGCCGGAGCCGTCCGGGGCGCACGCGGTCAGCAGCAGGGCGGCGGCGGCGAGCGCCGCGACCGTGTGTCGGCGGACGTTCATGGGGACAATGTATCCCCGGATGCCGGGGCACGGAACGGTCCCGCGGCCACAGGATCGGGAGCCCGTGCCGGTCACGGGATCTCGAGCGGGAGTGGGGAGCACGGACATGGATCGCAGCACGACGGCGTACGCACGGCTGATCCTGCTGGGCGCGCTGGCCCCGGTCGTGTGGGGCAGCACCTACGTGGTCACCACGGAGCTGCTGCCCCCGGACCGGCCCATGACCGCGTCCCTCCTGCGGGCCCTGCCGGCCGGGCTGCTGCTGCTCGCGCTCACCCGGCAGCTGCCCCCGGCGGCCTGGTGGGGGCGGCTGGTGGTGCTGGCGCTGCTCAACTTCGGGGCCTTCTTCCCCCTGCTGTTCCTGGGCGCCTACCGCCTGCCCGGGGGCCTGGCCGCCGTCGTGGGCTCGGCCCAGCCCCTGGTCGCGGCCGCGCTGGTGTTCGCCCTGTTCCGCCAGCGCACCCCCGCTCCACGCCTGCTGTGGTCCCTGGCCGCCGTCGCGGGCGTGGCGGTGGCGGTCTTCACCGGGCCCTTCACGCTGGACGCGCTGGGGCTCACCGCGGCCTTCGCCGGGACCGTGATCATGGCCGCCGGGGTGGTGCTGACCCGACGGTGGGAGCTGCCCGAGGGCCTGAGCGGGCTCGCCGCGACCGGGTGGCAGCTGACGCTGGGCGGGCTGATGATCGCGCCGCTGGTGCCGCTGCTGGACACCGGGCCGTTCGTGCTCACGCCGCAGGCGGTGGCCGGCTACGCCTGGCTGGCCCTGCCCGGCGGGGCGATCTCCTACGCCGCGTGGTTCCACGCGGGACGGCGGGTGCCGGCCACCAGCCTGACGCTGCTCATGCCGCTGATCCCGGTCACGGCCGCGCTCCTGGGCTGGGTGGTGCTGGGCGAGACGCTCACGGGGCTTCAGGCCGCCGGGTTCGGGCTGGCCCTGGTGGCCTCCGTCGCCGGGCAGCTCCGGCGGTAGGCGGTCCTCCCCGGCCCGGCCGGTGGTCTGTGGTCCGGGAGGGGCCGGCGGTACCATGTCGGCACGGGACCGCGACGATCGGACTGGCCATGGCGAGAACCGCGATCATCTGGGTCCGGCCCACGGAGTCCACCCACCGGGTCACGACCCTGGAACTGTTCTTCGACCTGGTCTTCGTCTTCGCGTTCATCCAGGTCACGCGGCTGATGACGGCCGACCCCACGGTCGTGGGCGCGGCCCGCGGGCTGCTGCTGATGGCGATGCTGTGGGCCTCCTGGAGCGCCTACGCCTGGCTGGGCAACCAGGCCCGGGCCGACGAGGGGCTGGTCCGCGCGACATTCGTGGGGGCCATGGTTGTGATGTTCGTGGCGGCCCTGGCCATCCCGGAGTCCTTCGCCGACCTCCCCGGCGGGCTGTTCGCGCCCTTCGTGTTCGCCGTCTGCTACACGGTGGTGCGGCTGGCGCACCTGGCGTGCCACTTCGTGGTGGCGGGGGGCGACGCCGAGGAGCGGCGCCAGCTGCTGCGCACCGGCGCTCCCATCACGGCGTCGTGCGCCCTGATCGTCACGGGCGGGGCGCTGGGACCGCCCCACCAGACGGTGCTGTGGACGCTGGCGGTGGTCGTGAGCTACACCGGGGTCTGGGTGTCCGGCGTGGCCGGGTGGCGGCTGCCCAGCCCGGGGCACTTCGCCGACCGGCACGGCCTGATCCTCATGGTGGCGCTCGGGGAGTCCCTGATCGCGATCGGGTTCGGCGTCGCGGCGCACCCGCTCTCACTGCCGGCGGTCGCGGCCTCCGTACTGGGGCTGAGCGTAGCCGTGAGCCTGTGGTGGCTGTACTTCGACGTCGTCGCCCACGTCGCCGAGGGGGTGCTGCACCAGGTGCCCGAGGCCGAGCGGGCGGCCCTGGCGCGCACCTCCTACTCCTACCTGCACTTCCTCATCGTCGTCCCCGTCATCTTCATCGCCACGGGGCTGAAGGGCGTCCAGGAGCACGTCTCCGACCCTGCCCACCAGGAGCTCGCGGACCCGCTGACCGGTGTGCCGCTGGTCGCCCTCTACGCGGGCGTGGCGGTCCACCTGGCCGGGCACATCGCGTTCCGCCGGCGCGAGGTGGGCACCTGGAACGCCGAGCGCGGCGTCGTCGCCGTCCTCCTGGTCCTGCTGCTCCCCGTGGCGGGCCGGCTGCCCGCCCTCGCGTCGCTGGGCCTGGTCGCCGCGCTGCTGGCGGTCCTGGTGTGCTACGAGCTGCTGCGCTTCTGGCAGTACCGGGACGTGGTGCGCCACTCCGCCGACCCCGTGGCGGACCTCGCCCGCCTGCTCTGCGGGGACGGGCGGAGCGGCGGGCGGCCCGGTGGTCCTCCCGGTCCGGAAATCAAGTGGTGAACCGTGACCCAGCTCTCAGTAGGATGGGGCGAAGCCATCAGAGCTTCCCGCGATCCTGGTGGCCGGGCCGGTACGGGGTTCTCCTCGTGCCGGCCGCTTACTGGGCTCCCCCTGCCGGGCCCCTCCGCGAGCTTCCCGCCCGGCCCGCTCCGTGAACCCCCGGCTCAGCAGGTCTTCTCCTCGGCCGGGAGCGTGCCCTCGAGCAGGTAGGTGTTGACGATCGCGTCGACGCACGCGTTGCCGCGGGTGTAGGCCGTGTGCCCCTCGCCCCGGTACGTGAGCAGGTGCCCGGACTCCAGCTGCTCGGCGAGCGCCTCCGCCCACACGTAGGGCGTCGCCGGGTCGCCCGTGGTGCCGATCACCAGGATCGGGGCGGCGCCCGCGGCGTCGCGGACCACCCGGTCGGGGGCCGGGCCGTGCGGCCACTCCCCGCAGAAGACCTCGCCGTGGCTGAACAGGTCGCCGAAGGTCGGGGACGCCTCCTGGAGCTGGGCGTCCAGGGCCGCCATGGCCTCGGGGTCGGTGTCCACGGGGAGGTCGAGGCAGTTGATCGCCGTGTTGGCCTCGGAGCCGTTGTCCCGGTAGGTGCCGTCGGCGGCGCGCCCGTACCGGGCGTCGGCGAGGAACATCAGCGCGGTCCCGTCGCCCTGGTCCAGGGCCGGGATCAGCGCCTGGGTCAGCCACGGCCACAGGCGCTCGTCGTAGAGCGGGAGCAGCATCCCGGTGAGGGCGTCGTTCGCGGTCAGCGGCCGCCCGTCGGCGGTCGGCAACGGGGTCGTCTCGAGGCGCTCGAGCAGCGCGGCGACCTCCGCCGAGGCCTCCTCCGGCGTCCCCTCGAACGGGCAGCCGTCCATGGGCAGGCAGGACTCCACGTAGACCCGGAAGGAGCGCTCGAAGGCGTAGGCCTGCCCGAGGGTGACCTCGGCGTAGTCGAGGGTCGAGTCCATCGCCCCGTCCAGGACGAGCCGGCCGGTGTGCTCGGGGAAGAGGTCGGCGTAGGTGGAGCCGAGCTGCGTCCCGTAGGAGTACCCGACGTAGTCGAGATCCTCCTCCCCCAGGACCGCGCGCAGGACGTCCAGGTCCTGGGCCGCGCTGACGGTGTCGACCTCGGCGAGCAGCGGCCCGGTGTTGCGCGCGCACGCCGCGGCGTACTCCCGTGCGAACGCCGTGAGGTCGTCGAGGCCCTCCTCGGTGTCGGGGTCGATCTGGGTGGCGCGCATTGCGTCCATCCCGGCGTCGTCCAGGCACTCCACGGCCGTGGACGACGCCACGCCCCGCGGGTCGAAGCCCACCAGGTCGTACGCCGCCCGGATCCGGGGGTCCAGACCGGCGGCCCACGCCTCCAGCGACTGCGTCCCGGAACCGCCCGGCCCGCCGAAGTTCACCAGCAGGGATCCGGTGCGGGCGGCCGCGTCCGTGCTCCGCACCCGCTTCACCGCCAGCTGGACCTGCGCGCCCGCCGGGTTCGCGTAGTCCAGGGGCACCTGGAGCGTGGCGCACTCGGCGCCCAGGCCGCACGGGGCCCAGGTCAGGACCTGGGCGTAGAAGCTCTCCAGCCCGGGCGGGACCTGCGCGACGGCCACGACGCCGCTCTGCGGGACGGCCGCCTGCGGGGCGGCCACCGCGCCGGCGGGGCCGCCCGCGAGGAGCACGGCGACCGCCAGGGCGGAGGCGGCACGGCGACCGCCGTGGCGGTCGCCGTGCCGCCGGCCGGTCCCGGCGGGGCTGTCGGGGCTGTCGGGGTTCTCGGGGCTGGGGCTGCTGGCGGCAGGGCGCATGACACCACGTCTTTCGGTCGACCTCGCCGGGGAAGGGAGCAGGACCGCGCGCGGACGCGCGTCGTGGCCGGTGGGGCACCGGTCGCGCGGCAGGCCCGGGCACGGGGGCGCCCGGCGCGTCCCCCGCCCCCCGGCACCGCGATCAACAGCCGTCTGACCAGGAAGTTCAGGGTAGGAAGGCGCCGTTCGGCCCGTCAAGGATGTGTCGCGGCGCGTACGTCCTCCGGTCGGCGGGCGAGGAGCGAGGACAGGAGCGCCCCGGCGGCCAGCAGCCCCGCGCAGGCCCAGGCGAGCAGCGCGAAGCCGTCCCGCACCCGCTCCGGGTCGGTGAGCCCGGCCCCGCCGAGTCCGCCCACCAGGGGGACGGCGGCGACGGCGAGCAGGCCGCCCGTGCGGGCGACGGCGTTGTTCACCCCGCTGGCCAGCCCGGCCCGGGCGTCGGGCAGAGCCGCCAGGGAGGCCGCGGTGAGCGGGGTGACGTACAGGGTCAGGCCGGCGCCGAAGACCGCGACGGGGAGCAGGACGTCGCGGACGTAGTCGTCCGCGACGCCGGCCCGTCCCAGGAGGGCCGCGCCCAGCGCCGCGACGAGGAGGCCGGTGACGACGGGGCGGCGGGCGCCCGCGCGCCCCGCCCACCGGCCGGTCGCCGCCGAGCCCACCAGCATCACCAGGGTGAACGGGCTCAGGGAGAGCCCTGCGGCCAGGGGCGAGAGCCCCGCGCCCACCTGCAGCGTGACGGGCAGGGCGAAGAACACCGTGCCCATCGCCGCGTACGCCACGAACGTGACGAGGTTCGCGACGACGAAGGGCCGGGACGCGAAGACCGCCGGCGGCAGCAGCGGCGAGACCGCCCGGCGCTCCCGGAGCAGGAAGGCCCCCAGCAGCAGGACCGCCCCGGCGATCACCCCGCCCGCAGCCACGGGACCGGGACCGGCCCCGGCGGTCAGCCCGAGGGTCAGCGCCCCCAGGCCCGCCACGAGCAGGGCCGCCCCGGGCACGTCCAGCCGCACGCAGGCGCCCGGGTTGCGGGACTCGGGGAGGTGGCGGTGCGCGATGAGCGCCGCCACGGCCGCCACGGGCAGATGGACCAGGAACACCCACCGCCAGCTCCCCGCCTGCACGAGCCACCCGGCCACGAAGGGACCGGTGGCGGTCGCCACCGCGGTCAGGCCCGTCCACGCCCCGATGGCGCGCGCCCGGTCGGCCGGGGCGAAGGACGCCTCCAGGATCGCGATGCTCGCCGGCGCCAGCAGCGCGCCCCCGATCCCCTGCGCCGCCCGCGCGAGGATCAGTCCGGGGAGGTCGGGGGCCAGGGCGCACACCGCCGCGGAGAGGCTGAAGCACATCGTGCCGGCGAGGAAGATCCGGCGCCGCCCGTACCGGTCCCCCAGCGACCCGCCCAGCAGGACGAGCGACGCCACGGCCAGCGTGTACGCGTTGGCGACCCAGGTGAGCCCTGCCGCGTCCCCGCCGAGCTCCGCCCCCACGGCGGGCAGGGCGACGGGCACCGCGGTCATGTCGACGAAGGTCAGCGCGGAGCCGAGGACGGTGGCGGCCAGCACCCACCGGGCGCGCGCCCGGCCCCAGGTCAGCGGCGCGACCGGGACTCCGGTCCCCAGTGGTGTGCCCATCGCCAGCCCGTCCGTCACCGGCGCCGCCGCGGACGTCGCGGCGCCACGTGCGCCCAGTGTCCCACGGCCCCGTGCGTGCGGTCCCGCCTGCCCGGCGACCCTGTCACGCGACCACCCGTTCTCACTGGGCGATAACCACCCTGGTCCCTGGGCGTGATCCCCGTCACACTCGAATTCGCACCCGTCACTGCCGACGAGGAGGACAGCCATGGTCTATCCCGCGAAGTACTCCGCCCTCAACGCCCTCGCCCTCACGGACGAGGCCAAACGCACCCTCACCCGCGTCATCCGGGTGGCCTTCCCCCACCCGCAGATCCCGGACGGCCCGTACCTGCGGATGACGGACAAGATCGTGAGCGAGGCGGAGGGCTCCACCTGGTTCCGCATGGCCCTGACGCAGGGCCTGCTCACCCTGAACTCCCTGAGCGACAAGCCCTTCGTGGAGCTCTCCGACGAGGCCGCGCTGAACGTGCTCAAGCGCGTCGCGGACCTCGAGTTCTTCGGCTTCATCCGCCGCACCACGGTGCTCCACCTCTACGACGACCACGAGGTGTGGGAGGCCCTGGGCTACGAGGGCGAGTCCTTCTCCCGGGGCGGCTATCTGCACCGCGGCTTCGACGACCTCGACTGGCTGCCCGACCCGCGGATCGAGGAGTCCGACGAGGAGCTGGCCGAGGTCGGGCCCCTCGGCTACCAGGTCGCGAGCTGCGCCCCCAAGGAGGGCTGGAACCTGGACCAGCAGGGGGCCGCCGAGACCACCGACCAGCCCTTCAGCGACCTCTTCAAGGGGTCCGACATCATCGACCACGGAGAGACCGCATGACCACGACCAGCGACACGCAGCGCTCCGCGCAGATCGAGCTCGACGACGACTCCGCCGTCGTCGTCATCGGCTCCGGTGCCGGAGGCGGGACGCTCGCCCACGAGCTGACCGAGAAGGGCCTGAAGGTGGTGCTCCTGGAGGCGGGGCCGCACCTCACCCCCGACGACTGGGTCAACGACGAGTGGGAGGCCTTCCACCAGATGGCCTGGCTCGACCCGCGGACCACCACCGGGTCGTGGCGGATCGCCCGGGACTTCCCGAACCTGCCGGCGTGGATCGTCAAGGCGGTCGGCGGGACCACCACCCACTGGTCGGGGGCCACCCCTCGCTTCAAGGCGCACGAGTTCAGGACCCGCTCCGTCTACGGCCGCGTCGACGGCGCCAACCTCCTCGACTGGCCGATCGGCCTCGAGGACCTCGCCCCGTACTACGACCGGGCCGAGCAGAAGATCGGCTCCACGCACCGCCACGGCCGCCCTCCGCTGCCCGCCAACAACAACTACAAGGTCCTCGCCGCCGGCGCGGAGAAGCTCGGCTACCGCCACTACGCCACCGGCCCCTACGGGACGAACGCGGAGCCCTACGACGGCCGGCCGGCCTCGATCCAGGACGGGTTCAACTTCCAGGGGGACAAGAACCGCTCGAAGTGGTCCATCCTCGTGTCCGAGATCCCCAAGGCGCTGCGGACGGGCAACCTCGACCTGCGACCCGGCTGCCAGGCCGTGCAGATCACCCACACGGAGAAGGGCCTCGTGGACAGCGTGGTCTACGTGGACGCCGACGGCCAGGTGCAGCAGCAGAAGGCACGGCTCGTGGCGGTGGCCTGCAACGCGATCGAGACGCCCCGGTTGCTGATGCTCTCGGGCTCCCCGCTGTTCCCGGACGGGCTCGCGAACTCCTCGGGCCAGCTGGGCCGCAACTACATGCGCCACACCACGGGCTCCGTCTACGCGCAGTTCGACCGGCCGGTGCACATGTACCGGGGCGAGACGATGGCGGGGATCGTCGCGGACGAGTCGCGGCACGACGTCGACCGCGGGTTCGCCGGCGGCTACTACATGGAGACCATCTCGCTGGGGCCCGCGTTCCTGGCCAGCTTCGCGGACCCGGGGTCCTGGGGCCCGGACTTCACCGCCCTGCTGGACGGCTACCGGAACACGGCCGGGATGTGGGTCGTGGGCGAGGACATGCCGCAGGAGACCAACCGGGTCACGCTGAACTCCTCCGTCACGGACCACCTGGGGCTGCCCGTGCCCAACGTGCACTTCGACGACCACCCCAACGACATCGCGATGCGCAACCACGGCTACCAGCAGGCGTCGCTGCTCTACGAGTCCGTGGGGGCGCGCTCGGTGCACCACACCCCGCCCTACCCGGCCACCCACAACATGGGCACGGCCCGGATGAGCGAGCGGCCCGAGGACGGCGTGACCAACGCGTTCGGCCAGACCCACGACGTGCCGAACCTGTTCGTCTCGGACGGCTCGCTGTTCACGACCGGGGCGGCAGCGAACCCCACCCTGACCATCGTGGCGCTGGCCATCCGGCAGGCGGACTACATCGCGGAGCAGCTGGCGGGCCGGCACCTCTGAGCGGCCCCGCCCGCAGCGCGTCGCGGGCGGGTGCTCAGCCGGCCGACGGGCCGGAGGGGCAGCCGCCCGCGGCGCGCAGGGCGCGCCCCACGCGGTCCGCGGCGTCGCGCAGCACGGGCGCGAGCGCGCGGCGGCGGCGCTCGAAGTCCGCCGGCCGGAGGGAGACGGCCACGGACCCCAGGGTCCGTCCGGCGGCGTCGACCACCGGCGCGGCCATGCAGGAGGCGCCGGGCACGAACTCCTCCCGCTCCACCGCGATCCCCTCCGCCCGGACCAGCGCCAGCTCCTGCCCCAGGACCTCGGTCGTGGTGAGCGTCCGGTCCGTCAGCGCCGGCATCCCGTGCCGGTCGAGGTAGTCCGCGACCTCGTCGTCGTCCATGCCCGAGAGCAGGATCTTGCCGAAGGCGGTGGCGTGGGCGGCGTCCGTGAACCCGAAGTCCATCGGGTCGATCCGCGGCCGGTGCGGGGAGTCGACCACGTGCGCCACCACGATCGCGTCGCCGCGGTGGACCGCGAAGTAGGCCGCGGCGTCGGCGGCCGCGTGGAGCTCCTGGACGGCGCGCTTGACCGTGGCCGGGGTCCCGACCTGCTGGCGCAGGGACGCGTCCAGCGCGTGGACCTTGTAGCCCAGCCCGTAGCGCTTCTCGTCCCTGAGGTGCACCACGTGCTCGGAGGCCACCAGCGTCTGCAGCAGGCGGTAGACCGTGGGCAGCGGGATGGCCAGCTCGGCGCTGATGTCCTTGGCCGTGGCGCCCCGCGGGTCGCGGGCCACGACGTCCAGCAGCGCGAAGGCCTTCTGGACGGAGGCCATGCCGGTCTGCGGGACGTCGGATGTGGTCATGCCTCATATCCTGTCGCGCGGCACCGCGCGTGCCAAGGCCCCGGGAGCGGCGCTCCCGGGGCGGCGGCGCCGCGGGGGCGCTACTGCTCGACGGTGATCTCGCCCATCCGGTTCCAGCCCTCGGCGGAGATCTGCTCGCTGATGATCTGCGGGGTCTCCACGAGCGCCTGGGGCGCCTCCGCGGTGAACGTGCGGAAGTGGTCGCTGTTGACGTGCGGGGCCGCGCCGTCGTCCTTGAAGGCCTCCACGAGCACGAACTCGCTGGGGTCGTCCACGCTGCGGGACCAGTCGAACCACAGGTTGCCCGGCTCCCTGCGGGTCGCCTCGGTGAACTCCCGGCTGAAGTCCAGCCAGCGGTCGGCCCAGTCCGGCTTCACCTTGAACTTGACGACGATGAAGATCATGCCTGCTCCCTCTCTCTGTCTCTCTGTGGATGCGCCCCGGCGCGGGGCTCCTCCCGCCAGTCTCCCGGCCCGCGGCGCGACGCGCCAAGGACGGTTATCGCGGACCGATAACCGGGGCGGCCGGATTCCCCCGAGCATCCGGTGAGTGGATGACGGGCCTTCCCAGGCCGGCGCGGGGCGTGTTCCATGGCGGCATGACTCCTGCCTCCCGCACGCCGCAGCACACCGCCGACGACGATCTCGCGGCCGCGATCCCGCCCGCGGCGGAGGTGGCGGGCGTCTTCGGGCTGTCGGCGCCGGAGCGCCGGATCTGGTCCCGCGCCAAGGCCTTCCTGGACGTGCGCAACAACGACGTCCACAGCCTCTACGCCTACGGGATCGCACGCCAGCTAGTTCAGCTGACCCCTGGGGCCGATCCCGACGTGGTCCTTCCGGCCATCCTCCTGCACGACACCGGCTGGTCGCAGGTGCCTCCCGAGCTCGTGCTCACCGCGATCGCACCGGGCGGCGGGCGCCCCGACCTGGTGCGGACCCACGAGGTGGAGGGGGCCCGGATCGCCTCGGAGATCCTGCGCGGGATCGGCTACGACGAAGGGCTGATCCGGCGGATCGCCGCCATCATCGACGGGCACGACTCCCGCCGCGAGGCGCTCTCCGCGGACGACGCCGTCGTCAAGGACGCGGACAAGATCTGGCGCCTCACCCCGCACGGGATCAGCACGGTGATGGGCTGGTTCGGGCTCACCCACGAGCAGGCCCACCGGCTGTGCGGCTACCGTGTGCATGACCACCTCTTCACCGACGCGGGGCGGGCCATGGCGGCGGGCTTCGCCGCCGTCGCATCGATCGACGACGAACCGGAGCGCCTCGCCCTGTCCTGAGCGCCCGGCGCACGAAGGAGGCGCGCATGGCCGGCGGGTCCAACGAGCCGGGGCGCTCGGTCGTCTCCAAGGCGCTGTCCGTCCTGGAGGCGTTCGAGAACGACCGGCGGGCGCTGAGCCAGAGCCAGATCGTGGAGCTCACCGGCCTTCCGCAGAGCACCGTGCACCGGCTGCTCGCGGAGCTGGTCGACTGGGGGGCGCTGAGCCGTGACGTCAACGGCCGCTACCAGATCGGCATGCGGCTGTGGGAGCTGGGCCAGAACGCCGGCCGGCAGCTGCGGGAGATCGCCCGCCCCTTCGTCCTGGACCTCTACTCCCTCACCCGCGAGACGGCGCAGATCGCGGTGCGCGACGGCACCGACGCGCTCTACATCGACCGGGCCTACAGCTCCAAGCGGGTGCCGCGGGCCTCGCGGGTCGGCGGGCGCCTGCCGCTGCACGCCACCGCCGTGGGCAAGGTGCTGCTGGCCTTCGAGGAGCCGTGGGTCCGCGACGCCTACCTGCAGCAGGACCTGCAGGCGGTCACCCCGCACACCCACGTGGCGCCGCGGCGCCTGGCGGAGGAGCTCGAGGCCGTGCGGGAGCAGGGCTGGGCCGGGACGGCGGAGGAGGTCCGGCTCGGCGCCTGCTCCGTCGCCGTGCCCGTGCGGCACCGGGAGGGCCGGGTCGGCGCGGCCCTGGGGCTGGTCATGTCCTCGGCGCAGGCCGCGACCATGACCCGCCACCTGCCCACCCTGCGCGGCGTGGCCCATCAGATCGAGGCCGCCACAGCGCACGTGCCGCTGAGCACCATCCGGCGGGTCACCGATCCCAGGAACGGCGCCCGCCCCTGATCGGGGGCGACGCTCCGGCGTGCCGCCCGAGCGGATCATGATATCCACTCAGTGGATGAGCAGCATTGGTGTGACCGGGCTCACGGGACATGCTGGTGGTCAACCGCACCGCATGTCCCGAAGGAGCAGCGATGACCACCGCGCAGGACCAGACGCCCACGACGGCCGCCACCGGAGGGTGCCCCGTCGCCCACCACGGCTACGAGCCCTTCCAGCAGAACGACCCCTTCCCGGCCTACCGCAGCCTCCGCGCCGAGGAGCCGGTGATGTACGACGAGCGGATCGGCTACTGGGTGGTGACCCGCTACGAGGACGTCAAGGCCGTCTTCGGGGACTGGGAGACCTTCAGCTCCGAGAACGCCCAGGCGCCGGTGCGGGAGCGAGGTCCCGAGGCGAAGCGGATCATGGAGGAGGGCGGGTTCACCGCCTACTCGGGGCTCTCCGCCCGCGTGCCCCCGGAGCACACCCGGATCCGGGGGATCGTGCAGAAGGCCTTCACCCCGCGCCGCTACAAGGCCCTCGAACCGTTCATCCGCGACAACGTGGCGCGGCTCCTGGAGCGGATGCTCGAGCGCGAGGACCGCACCGGCGACCTCGTCCGGGACCTGGCCTACGACGTGCCGACCATCACGATCCTGACCCTCTTCGGCGAGGACATCGACCAGATCGACACGTTCAAGCGCTGGTCGGACTCCCGCGGCGCCATGACCTGGGGGGACCTCTCCGACGAGGAGCAGATCCCGCACGCGCACAACCTCGTGGAGTACTGGCAGAAGTGCCTCGGGATGGTGGAGAAGGCCCACCGGGAGGGCGGGGACCACCTCGTGGCCGACCTCGTGAAGGCCCAGGAGGCCGGGGCGGAGATCACCGACCACGAGATCGCCTCCGTGTGCTACAGCCTCCTGTTCGCCGGCCACGAGACGACGACGACGCTCATCTCCAACACCCTGCGCATGCTGCTCTCCCACCCCGGGCAGTGGCGGAAGCTCCAGGAGGAGCCCAAGAAGATCCCCGGCGCCGTGGAGGAGGTGCTCCGCACCAGCCCCTCGATCGTCGCCTGGCGGCGCAAGGCGCTGCGGGAGGCCGAGGTCGGCGGCGTGACCATCCCCGAGGGCGGTCAGCTGCTGCTGGTCATGGGCTCCGCCAACCGGGACGAGGCCGTGTTCGAGAACGGCGAGGAGTTCGACATCGACCGGCCGAACTCCCGCGAGCACCTGGCCTTCGGCTACGGCATCCACTACTGCCTCGGCAACATGCTCGCCAAGCTCCAGACCCGCATCACGGTCGAGGAGACCCTGCGGATCGCGCCCCACCTGCGGCTGAGCGATCCGGACGCCATCACCTTCGGCGAGAACCTGTCCTTCCGAGCACCCGTCGCGGTGCCCGTCATCTGGGAGTCCTGAACCGTGCAGAACACGCGATACATCGAATTCTTCGACGGCGGCGCCGAGCCGCAGCTCGAGCGACTGGGCGGCAAGTGCGCCTCGCTCGTGTCCATGACCGCCGCCGGCATGCCGGTGCCCCCCGGCTTCGCGGTGACCACCGATCTCTACGACGCGTTCCTCGAGTCCGCCGGGATCAAGGACGACATCCGGCGGCTGCTCTCCGGGATCGACCCCGACGACGTCGCGCACGTCGAGGAGGTCTCCGCCCGGATCCGCGAGGAGATCTGCTCCCGCCCGGTGCCGCAGGCCCAGCGGCAGCAGACCATCGACGCCTACGAGGCGCTGCAGGCCCGCTTCGAGAAGCCCGCCCCGCTGGCCGTGCGCTCCTCCGCCACCGCCGAGGACCTCCCCGAGGCGTCCTTCGCCGGCGCCGCGGACACCTACCTGTGGCTGACCGACCGCCAGTCGGTGCTCGAGCACATCCGCAAGTGCTGGGCCTCCCTCTACACCGCCCGGGCCATCCTCTACCGGCTGCGCAACGGCATCCCGGAGGACGGGCTGTCCATGGCGGTGGCCGTGCAGAAGATGGTCAACGCCGAGACCGCCGGCGTGGCCATGACCCTCGACCCGTCCACCGGGGACCGCTCGAAGATCACCATCGACGCCTCCTGGGGCGTGGGGGAGATGGTCGTCTCCGGGCAGGTCACCCCCGACAACCTCCAGCTCGACAAGGTCACCTTCGCGGTGGTCTCCGAGCACATCGGCGACAAGCACGCGGAGCTCGTCCCCGACGCCGCCAGCGGCTCGCTCCGGGAGGTCGAGGTCGACGCCGAGCGCCGCGCCCGCCGCTGCCTCACCGACGACCAGCTGCGGCAGGTCGCCGAGATGGCCAAGCGCGCCGAGACGCACTACGGGTGCCCCCAGGACATCGAGTGGGCCTTCGACCGGGACCTGCCGGCCGGGGAGAACCTGCTGCTGCTGCAGTCCCGTCCCGAGACCGTCCACTCGACCACCCCGGCGGAGACCGCGCCGGCCGCGGCGCCGGCGGGCCTGGGCGTGGTGGCCGAGCGGGTCGGCGCCGCCGACGACGTGGCCGTCAGGTCCTTCCCCAGCCCCTTCAGCGTGCAGACCCCCGAAGGCGCCGAGGGCTGGGAGCAGCTCTACCCCTACTACCTCGTCTTCCAGGAGACCCTGAAGGACCAGGACGGCCAGGAGTTCTGGTTCCAGAACTCCCAGCAGTGGCCCGTGGTGCTCAAGCCCTTCGAGACCATCGGGTGCGAGTTCGCGATCCGGCAGCTGGGCGAGTACAACTCCCGGCACCTGCTGATCCCCACCGCCAACGGCATCGACTACCGCATCCACCAGGGCTACCTCTACATGAGCCCCATCGCGGTGCCCCAGGAGGAGGTCGCCGAGCGCGTCACCCACTTCGAGGAGCGCGCGGGCCACTACTACCGCAACTGGGAGTCCCTGCTGGAGCAGTGGTACGGCAAGGTCAAGGGCACCATCCGCGAGATGGAGCAGCTCGAGTTCCGGCCGCTCCCGGAGATGGTGCCGCTCGAGGAGATCGTCTCCGGCAAGGGCAAGGACGGCTCCGAGGAGCTGTTCCGCTCCTACGACAAGCTGATCGACCTCGCCTACCAGAACTGGCAGTACCACTTCGAGTTCCTCAACCTCGGCTACATCGCCTACCTGGACTTCTTCGGCTTCTGCAAGGAGGTCTTCCCCAACATCCCCGACCAGAACGTCGCCACCATGGTCCAGGGCGAGGACATGGAGCTGTTCCGCCCCGACGACGAGCTCAAGAAGCTCGCGCTGCTGGCCCTGGAGCTCGGCCTCGACGGGCTCTTCGACCACCCGGAGGACGCCGACGGCACGCTCGGGCGGATCGGCGCCGCCCCGGGCGGCGACCGGTGGCTGGCCCAGCTCGAGGAGTCCAAGGACCCCTGGTTCAACTTCACCGTGGGCAACGGCTTCTACGGCCACGACCGCTACTGGATCGACCACATGGACATCCCGCTGACGTTCATCGCGGACTACATCCGCCGCGCCAAGGACGGCGCGCAGCTGATCCGGCCGATGGACGAGCTCGTGGCCGAGCGGGAGCGGATCATCCGCGAGTACCGGGACCTGCTCGGGGCCGAGCAGCAGGCGGCCTTCGACGAGAAGATCGCCCTGGCCCGGCTGGCCTACCCCTACGTGGAGAACCACAACTTCTACATCGAGCACTGGACCATGGGCACGTTCTGGCGCAAGGTCCGCGAGCTGTCCCGGCTGTTCGTGGACGCCGGGTTCTGGAACGACCCCGCCGACATCCTCTACCTCAGCCGGGAGGAGGTCCGCGGCGCGCTGTTCGACCTCGTCAACGCGTGGGGCATCGGCGCCAGGCAGCCCGTCGGCCCGAGCTACTGGGGCGCCGAGATCCCGCGCAGGGCGCGGATCGTCGAGGCGCTGAAGGCGCACCGGGCGGCCCCGGCCTTCAACACCCCGCCGGAGTTCATCACCGAGCCCTTCACCACGATGCTCTACGGCATCACCACCGACCAGGTCGCCCAGTGGCTGGGCCAGGACGAGCTGCCCGACGGCGTGTTCACGGGCATGGCCGCCTCCCCGGGCGTGGTCGAGGGGATCGCCCGCGTGGTCACCTCCGCCGACGAGCTGGGGCTGCTCCGGGACGGGGAGATCCTCGTGGCGCCCAACACCTCCCCGTCCTGGGGACCGGTGTTCGGCAAGATCAAGGCCACCGTCACCGACATCGGCGGCATGATGTCCCACGCCGCCATCGTGTGCCGCGAGTACGGGCTGCCGGCGGTGACCGGCGCCGGCTCGGCCTCGTTGGAGATCCGCAGCGGGCAGCGGCTGCGGGTGGACGGCACCAAGGGCGTCGTGACCGTTCTCGAGGAGGCCGAGGACACGACCGGGGCCGCCGGCGGGGCCCAGGGCTCCCGCCCGGAGGCCGTGCTGGAGGCGGCGTCGTGACCCCGTCCCCCGCCACCCCGCCGACCGCCGCCACGGGTCCGCGCGCCGACGGCTCCGCCCGCACCGTGATCGTCACGGGCGGGGCCGGCGGGCTCGGCCGGGCCTTCGCGCTCGGCTTCGCCGGCCGGGGCCACGACGTCGTCGTCGCCGACGTCAACGCCGAGGGCGCCGCCGAGACGGCCCGGCTCGTCGAGGCCGAGGGCCGCCGCGCCCTGGCCGTGACCGTGGACGTCACCTCCCCGGAGTCGACCGAGGCCATGGCGCAGGAGGCCGCGGCCTTCGGCGGCGGCCGGATCGATGTGCTCGTCAACAACGCCGCGATCTACGCCACGGTGACGCGCTCGCCGCTGGAGGAGATCGACCCGGCCGAGTGGGACCTCGTGATGGGGGTCAACCTCAAGGGACCGTGGTTGTGCGCCCGCGCCTGCAGCCCCTACCTCGGGGAGGGCTCCAGCGTGATCAACCTGTCCTCGGCGACCGTCTACAGCGGCTCCGAGAACTGGCTGCACTACGTGGCCTCCAAGAGCGGGGTGATCGGGCTGACCCGGGTCATGGCCAAGGAGCTGGGCCGCCGGGGCATCACCGTCAACGCCGTCGCCCCGGGCTTCACCCTCACCGAGGCCAGCTACGGGCTGATGCCGGACGCCGCGACCTACGGGGTGGACCGCGGGGCCCTCAAGCGGGCCAGCGAGCCGCAGGACATCGTGGGTGCGGCCCTGTTCCTGGCGGGCCAGGACAGCTCCTACGTCACCGGCCAGACCCTCGTGGTCGACGGCGGCCGCCAGTTCATCTGACCACCGCGCCGGCGGACGCCGGCGCCCTCCGAAAGGACGGACCATGCCCACTGTCACCTTCACCGACGCCCAGGGCGGGCAGCGCACCGTCGAGGCCGCCGCCGGGGACTCCGTCATGGAGACCGCCGTGCGCAACGGCGTGCCCGGCATCGTCGCCGAGTGCGGCGGCTCCCTCTCCTGCGCCACCTGCCACGTCTTCGTCGCCGAGGACGACCTCGAGACCCTCCCCCCGATGGAGGAGATGGAGGACGAGATGCTCTACGGCACCTCCGAGGACCGCCGGGACAACTCCCGCCTGTCCTGCCAGCTGAAGCTGGCGGAGGGCGCGGACCTGCACGTCACCACCCCCGAGACCCAGGTGTGATCATGGCCCAGGACCAGACGCGCAGCCACGGGCTGCTCATCATCGGCGCCAGCCAGTCCGGCGTCGCCCTCGCCGGCTCCCTGCGGGCCCTGGGCTACCAGGACCCCATCACGCTGCTGGGCGAGGAGGACCACCGCCCCTACCAGCGCCCGGCCCTGTCCAAGGAGTTCCTGCAGGACAAGGTGGACAAGGAGAAGCTGATCTTCCGGGCCCACCAGTACTGGGACGACCACCGGATCGAGCTGGTCAAGGGCGAGCGGGTCGAGCGGATCGAGAAGAACCCGGACGGTTCCGGCGTGGCCCGCTCGACCACCGGCGCCGAGTTCCCCTTCGACCGGCTCGCGCTGACTGTCGGGGCCCGGGCCCGCCGGCTCGAGCTCGACGGCGCGGACCTGGGCGGGGTGCTCTACCTGCGCAACGCCGACGACGCCCTGGAGCTCAAGGCGCAGCTGCCCTCCGCCGAGCACCTCGTCGTCATCGGCGGCGGGTTCATCGGCCTGGAGGCAGCCGCCAGCGCCCACGCCATGGGCAAGGCCGTCACGGTCCTCGAGGTCGGCCCCCGCCTGATCGGCCGCGCCGTGGGGGAGGAGACGTCGCAGTTCTTCCTCGACGCCCACCGCGCGGCGGGCATCGAGGTGCGGCTCGGCGTGCAGCTGTCCCGGATCGTCGGCGAGGACGGTCGCGTCACGGGCGTCGAGCTCGGCGACGGCACCGTGGTCCCGGCCGACATCGTGCTGGTCGGCATCGGCGTGGTCCCCAACACCGAGCTCGCCGAGGAGCTGGGCCTGGAGTGCGGGAACGGGATCCGGGTCGACGAGTACGCGCTGGCCTCCGACGGGCACACCGTGGCCATCGGCGACTGCGCCAACATGCCGAACCCGATCCCCGGCGCCCCCGCCGACGAGCGGTTGCGCCTGGAGAGCGTCAACAACGCGGTGGAGCACGCCAAGGTCGCCGCGTACTCGCTCACCGGCCGCCGCGAGGAGTACCGTTCCATCCCCTGGTTCTGGTCGAACCAGGGCCCGTACAAGCTGCAGATCGCCGGGTTGTCCGTCGGGCACGACCGCACCGTGGTCCGCCGCGACGGGACCGACGGGAAGCTGTGCGTGCTCTACTACCGCGACGGGCGGCTGATCGCCGCCGACTGCGTCAACAGCGGCGTGGACTTCCTGGACGTGAAGGCCGCCCTGACCAAGGGCCTGACCGTCCCGGCCGACGACGCCGCCGACCCGGCGCGGCGGCTCAAGGAGCTGGCCGTCTCCGGCGCCCCCGAACCCCTTCCCGCGACTCCCAGGAGCTGACCCCCATGCCCATCGACACCGTCCAGGCGGTCGACACCTCGCCGATCAGCACCACCCCGCCCGCCGGCACCGACCTCGACCCGATCTGGGCGAAGGTCGTCCCGGAGACCCGCGCCCGCAACAACGACATCCACCTGCCGATCTCGCTGGCCTACGCCGAGCGGCTGTGCGCGGCCCACCCCGAGGCGGACTCCCTCGTGGTCCGCGTGGCGATCCTGCTGCACGACACCGGCTGGGGCCGGGTGGACGAGGAGCGCATCCTCTCCGAGGGCTTCTCGGGCGACTGGCGCAAGGCCGACATCCGCTACGAGCACGAGCGGCAGGGCTGCCTGGTCGCCGAGGAGGTCCTCCCGGAGCTCGGCTACGACGACGCGTTCGTCGCCCGGGTCACCGCGATCATCGACGGCCACGACACCCGCCCGGAGCCGAAGTCCCTCGAGGACGCCCTGGTCCGTGACGCCGACCGGCTGTGGCGCTTCGACCACACCGGGATCGCCCTGGCGCACGGCTGGTTCAAGCTCACCCCGTCGGCCTACATGGACCGCCTCGAGGCCGAGATCATCCCCGAGCTGCAGACCTCGGCCGCCCGCCGGATGGCCGAGGCCGACCTCGCCCGCTCCCGGGCCCTGCTGAAAGCGAGCGTCCTGCGATGACCACCACCACCGTGCCCCGCACCCGCGCGGAGCTGCGCCTGCCCTACACGCACGTCGACGACCACTTCATCGACGGCGCCTACGTGCGCTCGACCGGGGAGCAGCGCAACGACGTCGTCGACCCCGCGACCGAGGAGGTCTGGGCCTCCGTGCCCAACGCCACCGAGGAGGACCTCGAGCGGGCGGTGACCGCCGCCGGGCGCGCCTTCGCCGGGTGGGCCGCGCTGACCCCCTCCGAGCGCGCCGAGCACCTCGTCCGCGCGGCGGAGCAGATCGAGGCCCGCCGCGAGCCGATGGCCCTGACCAACACCCGCGAGAACGGCTCCCCGATCTCCGAGACCCTCGGGGCCGCGGCCAACGCCGCCGGCATCTTCCGCTACTTCGCCTCGCTGGCCCCGTGGCTGGAGGCCGAGGACGTGCGCCCGTTCCCCAACGGCGCGGGCGAGACCGTCGTGCACCAGGACCCGGTCGGTGTGTGCGCGCTGATCGCCCCGTGGAACTTCCCGATCAACCTGGTCGTGGCCAAGCTCGCCCCCGCCCTGCTGGCCGGGTGCACCGTGGTGATCAAGCCCGCCTCGCCCACGCCGCTGTCCGTGCGGTTCATCGTCGACGCCCTCACCGCGGCCGGGGTGCCCGCCGGGGTCGTCAACCTGGTCACCGGCAACGGCCGGATGGGCGACCGGCTGGTCCGCCACCCGCTCGTGCGCAAGGTCGCCTTCACCGGCTCCACCCCCGTGGGGCGGAAGATCGCCGCGGCCTGCGGCGAGCAGCTCAAGCCGGTGACCCTGGAGCTGGGCGGGAAGTCCTCGGCGATCGTGCTGCCGGACGCCGACCTCGAGCACATGTCCTCCGTGCTGATCCGCTCCTGCATGCGCAACACCGGGCAGACCTGCTACATCTCCACCCGCATCCTCGCCCCCGAGAGCCGCTACGAGGAGGTGGTCGAGATGGTGGGACGGACGATCTCCGGGGCCGTGCAGGGCGACCCGCTGCAGGAGGCCACGGTCTTCGGGCCGATGGCCAACCGGGGCCAGTACGACACCGTCCTGGGCTACCTGGACTCGGCACGCCGGGAGGGCGCCCGCGTGGTCACCGGCGGGGGGCCCGCCGAGGGCACCGGGTTCTTCGTGCGCCCCACCGTCCTGGCCGACGTCACCCCGGAGATGACCGTGGCCCGGGAGGAGATCTTCGGCCCCGTCATCACGATCCTGCGCTACCGCGACGTGGACGAGGCGGTCGGCCTGGCCAACAACACGCCGTTCGGCCTCGGCGGGATCGTCTTCTCCGCCGACGAGGACGAGGCGTACCGGGTCGCCCGGCGGATGAACACCGGGTCCGTGGGCATCAACTTCTTCGCCTCCAACCACTCCGCGCCCTTCGGCGGGCGCGGGGACTCGGGGCTCGGCGTGGAGTTCGGCGTCGAGGGGCTGAGCGCCTACCTCACCCCCCAGTCGGTCCACCGGAGACCGCGCGCCTAGCGCCCTCCCCGGGGCGCTCCACCGGGCCGGCCCGCGCGCCGGTCCCGTGGAGCGCCCTCTGGTGGAGCCCATGACCTCCCCCGCCCTGCCCCCTCCCCGGACCGTGCCGCTCGACGGGAGGACATTCGTGGGCGTCAGCAACGCCGCCGACGGCCCTGAGCCGGGCGACCGGCCGGCCGCCGCGGCGGGGTGAGAGCATGGCCCCATGAGCCGCAACCTGACCGCCGCCCTCGTGGAGGACCTGCGGGCCCGCATCGTCGACGGGCGGATCGCGCCCGGCGAGCGCCTGCCCAGCGAGAGCACCCTCATCGCCGAGCACGGGGTCAGCCGCACGGTCGTGCGGGAGGCGATCGCCCGGCTGCAGGCGGAGGGCCTCGTGCACACGCGGCGCGGCAGCGGCAGCTTCGCGCTGACGCCGCCCGCCGACCCCGCCGGCGCGGGGCGGCCGGTGCGCACGGTGCAGGACCGGCTCCACCTGCTCGCGTTCCGGACCGGGGTGGAGTCCGAGGCCGCGGCGCTGGCGGCCACCGCCCACCGGCCCCAGCACCTGGCCGCGATGCAGTCCGCCCTGGAGCGCTTCGAGCGGGAGAGCGGCAGCCCGGCGGCAACCCTGGGGCACGACTTCGACTTCCACCGCACCGTGGCCGAGGCCAGCGGCAACCCCTACTGCGTGGACGCGATCAACGGCCTGGGCCCGGCCATGATCGCCATGCCGCCGCAGCGGCTCGACGCCACCGGCGCGGACGCGGACGGACCGGAGGGGGCCGGGCCGGAGGCGGCCGGACGGCGGACGGCCCGGGTCGCCGCCGAGCACCGTGCGGTGCTGGAGGCGATCCGGGCCGGTGATCCGCTGGCCGCCGCCGCGGCCATGCGCCTGCACCTGGCGGGCTCCCGCTGGCGGCTGGAGGCCGAGGCCGGCGGGGGTCCGCCGGAGCGCGCCCCCTAGCCAGGGTCTCCGGTCCGGGAGCCCTACCCCTTGGCGTAGGCGGTGCGCCAGCCGCCGTGGTAGTCCTGGCGCGCCACCTCCGAGTAGGGCACCGGGCTGACCACGGCACGGACCTCGAGCTGCTGGTGCGGCTCCACGGTGGTCTTGCGGCTGCCGCCGCCGGGCTCGCCCCAGACGACCCTGAGCTCGGTGCCCTCGGGGACGTTCGGGTCGACCGTCGCCAGGGACAGGGCCTTGCGCTCGTTGTAGCTGTAGCCGGTGAACATCGACAGGCCCACGGTGCGCCCGTCGGCGTCGACCACCGCGTCGTAGTTGGACGAGCCGTAGTTGGCCAGGGGCAGGTCGAAGTACTTGTAGTCCGGGCCCTCGGTGTCGAAGAGCGAGGCGAAGATCTTCGTCATGTCCTCGGCGTTCCAGGCGAGTGTCACCTTGCGGCGCTGCGCGGCGGGGTCCATGGCCTCCAGGGCGTCGCGGCCGATGAAGTCGTGGTCGAACTTCACGAACGACCCGTAGCCGAGGGCCCACGGGGTGAGGTAGTAGTCCTCGATGTTCTCGGACACGAAGCTGCCCGCGAGCGCGTTGGTCGCCTCGTAGCTGTCCGCCCCGAGCCACGCGCGGTAGTCCGCCAGCCCGTCGCCGGTGTAGATCGCCGGGAGCGGGGACGGGATCCACCCGGACTCCAGGGTGTTCGACGGGTAGGCGCGGGCGCCGACCGGGACGATGCCGAACTCGGCGCCGACCTCGAGGATCGTGTCCCGGACCCGGTCGTAGCTCTCGTAGGGCCCCCAGATCTCCAGGCCGGGGGCGCCGGCCATGCCGTGGCGCAGGGTGCGCACCCGGGCGCCGGCGACGTTCATGACGTCCATGGTGAAGAACTTCAGCTGCTCGAGCGGCCCGCCGTTGAGCTTCTCGATGATCTGCCAGGCGTTGGGGCCTTGGATCTGGAAGCGCCAGTACGTGCGCACCACGGGCTTGCCCATGGGCCGGGACGGGGAACGGCGGTCGACCTCGATGTCGACGTCGTAGCCGCCGGTCTCGCCGTGGAAGAGCAGCCAGTTGGCGGCGGGCGCCCGGCCGACGTAGACGTACTCGTCCTCCTCCTGGTGGAACAGGATGCCGTCGCCGATGACGTGGCCGGCCGGGGTGGTCGGGACGTACTGCTTCGCCTTGTTCACGGGGAACGTCCGGGTGCTGTTGATCGCGGTGTCCGAGATCAGCTTCAGGGCGTCCTTGCCGCGGATGAACAGGTTGTCCATGTGGTGGGACTGGTCGTAGAGCACGGCGGTGTCCCGCCAGGCCTTCTGCTCGCTGCGCCAGTTGTGGAACTCGGGTGCCACGACCGGGTAGACGTACGCGCCGATCTGGGAGCTGCGGAGCAGCTCGACGGTGCTGCCGGAGGCGTCGAGGACCTCCTGGAGGGTGCTGGGTGCCACGGTGTGCTCCTTCTCTGCGGGTTCTCTGCGGGTGGGTTCAGAACACGATCGTCTGGCGGTCGTGGAGGATCACGCGGTCCTGGCAGTGCCACAGCACCGCGCGGGAGAGGACCTGGCGCTCCACGTCCGCGCCGCGCCGGGCGAGCTCCGCCGCGGAGTCCCGGTGCGAGGCCCGCACCACGTCCTGCTCGATGATGGGGCCCTCGTCGAGGTCCTCGGTGACGTAGTGCGCGGTGGCCCCGATGAGCTTCACGCCGCGCTCCTTCGCCTTCCGGTAGGGCGCGGCGCCGATGAAGGCGGGCAGGAAGGAGTGGTGGATGTTGATCACCGGGACGCCGAGCGCCTCGAGGAACGGGGAGGAGAGGATCTGCATGTAGCGGGCCAGGACCACGAGGTCGACGTTGCCCTGGAGCAGGCGCAGGTGCTCCGCCTCGGCCGCCGCCTTGTCCTGGGTGGGGACCAGGAAGAAGGGGATCCCGAACCCGCGGACGTCCTCGGCCATGTCCGGGTGGTTGGACACGACCATGGAGATCGTCATGGGCAGCTCGCCGCGGCGCTGCCGCCAGATGAGGTCCAGCAGACAGTGGTCGGACTTGGAGGCGAAGATCGCCACGCGCTTGGGCACCGACAGGTCCGTGAACCGCCACTCGAGGTCGAAGTCCTCGGCGAGGGCCGCGTCGAGCTCCTGCTCGAGGAGGGGGTGGCACGCCGCGTAGTTGGCGAGGTGGAAGACGGTGCGCTGGAAGAAGGCCCCGCCCGCCGGGTCGTCGGAGTGCTGGTCGAGGGCGACGATGTTGGCGCCGTGCCGGGCCAGGACGGAGGCGACGACGGCGACGATGCCCGGCTGGTCCCGCCCGTGCACCACCAGGCTGGCGTGGTCGGGCAGGAGCAGGCCCTGGTCGCGGGGGCTCACCGTGCGCTCCCCGCCGACGCCGCGAACTCGCCGACCCACTCCGCCGTGGCCCGCAGCCCCCCGAAGGCGTAGAAGTGCAGCAGCACCTCCCCGTGGACGGCGGGGTCGTGCCCGGCGGCGAGGTCGCGCAGGAAGCGGTCGGGCCCGGCGGTGCCGAGCAGGTTGGTCAGGGAGAACCCGTACTTCTGCACGATCCCGGCGGACGTGCCGACGCCGAAGCGCCGGGCGTAGCCGAGCAGGCGCTTGACCCCGGCCGGGCCGGGCACGCCGATGCGCACGGGGGCGCCGACGCCGCGGCGGCGGACCTCGGCGAGCCAGCGCAGGACGGGCTCCGTGTCGAAGCCGAACTGGGTGATGACGGTGGGCTCGAGGCCCTGCTCCCGGATCGCGGCGGTCTTGTCGGTCAGGGCCGACCACAGGGTCCCGTCGTCGATCCCGGGGTGGCCCTCGGGGTAGCCGCTGACGCCCACGCCGCGGACGCCGTGGCGCTGGAGCAGCCCGCTGCGGATCACGGCGAGCGAGTCCTCGTAGGGCCCCTGCGGGGTCTCGGGGTCCCCGCCCACCACGAAGATCTGCTCGGCGGCGTCCACCCCGGCGAGCGCGGCGAGGAACTCCTCGAGCTCCTCCGGGGAGCGCAGCCGCCGGGCGGAGATGTGCGGGACGGGCACGAACCCGTGCTCGCGCACGGCCTTCGCGGCGGCCACGCGCATCGCCAGGTCCTCGTTGCCGAGGAACGTCACGTTGACCCGGGTCCCCGGCGGGATCGCCGGAGCGGCCTCCTGGAGGACCGGGACGTCCTTCCCGGTCATCTCGAGGGACCAGTGGGAGAGCAACCGGGCGAGCGCCGCGTCGTCGGGGGGCGTGTTGATCGGCATTGACCTGCATCCTTTTCACCGCACGGGCCCGGGGCGGGATCCCCGCGCGTGGTCGAGAACGTCTCGCCGCCAGTGTGGCAGGTCACAATATCTATGTACAGAGTGTTTGTGATCCGCCTGCGCCGGATGCGCCGAGGGCCGGCGCCCGTGACGGTCGCCGGCCCTCCGCGGGTGCGGGACGGTCAGAAGGACGACTCCGCGGCCTTGACGGCCAGGACGGGACGGTCGGCCTGCAGGAGGATGCGCTGGGCGTGCGAGCCCATGATGAACTTGCCCACCTGGGAGCGCTGGCGCAGCCCGATGACGATCCGCGAGACGTCGTGCTCGCGGGCGAGGTCGAGGATCTCCTGGGCGAGGTCGTCCCGGTGGGACGGCTGCAGGACCGTGTGCGCGACGCCGGCGGAGTCCGCGTCGGCGGTGATCCGGCGCAGGTCCTCCTCGGAGGCCACGGTGCGGTCCGCCAGGGCTCCCTCGCGGACGGAGTTGACGATCAGCAGCGGCTCGCGGCGCAGCCGGGCCTCGTCGATGGCGGCCTGGACGGCCGCCTCGCCGACGGGGGTGGGGACGTATCCGACGAGGATGCTCATGCGTTCTCCTTGACAGGGGTGCGATCGGCGGGCTCGGCGGGCGCGTCCCCGGAGGGCGTTCCCGTGTCCCGGCGACGGCGGAGGGCGGACTGGACGAGGGGCAGGACGGCGACCGCCACGAAGAGCAGCAGCAGGGTCGCGGAGATGGGCCGGCCGAGGAAGCCCGTGACGTCCCCCTGGAACACCAGGAGGGAGCGGCGGACGTTCGACTCGAGCAGCGACCCCAGGACGAAGGCGAGCACCAGCGGACCGGGCTCGAAGCCGAACTTCTTCATCAGGTAGCCGACGGCCCCGAAGACGACCACGAGCGCGACGTCGAACATCGAGTTGTTGATCGTGTAGGCGCCCAGCATCGTGATGAGGACGGTGATCGGGGCGAGGACCGCGGCCCGCACCCGCAGGATGCGGACGAACACCCCGATCAGGGGGATGGACATGATGAGCAGCAGGATGTTGCCGATGTACATCGAGTTCACCACGCCCCAGAACAGCTCGGGGTCCTGCTCCACCAGCTGCGGGCCGGGCGTCACGCCCTGGATGAGCAGGGCGCCGAACATGAGGGCCATCGTGGCGTTGGCGGGGATACCGAGGGTCAGCAGCGGGATGAAGGAGCTGGTGGCGGCGGCGTTGTTGGCGGTCTCGGGGCCGGCGACGCCTTCGATCGCCCCCCTGCCGAAGCGCTCCGGCCGCTTGGCCCGCTTCTTCTCCATGGCGTAGGCGGCCATCGAGGAGATCGTGGCCCCGCCCCCGGGCAGGATCCCGAGGAAGAAGCCCAGCACCGAGCCGCGGCCGATCGCCCCGGAGGACTGCTTGAGGTCGGCCCGGGAGGGCCAGACGTTGGAGACCCTGCTCGGGGCCTTGACCGCCCGGTGGCGCTCCTCCAGGTTGTGCAGGATCTCGCCCAGGCCGAAGAGGCCCATCGCGACGGGCACGAAGTCGATGCCGTCCGCCAGGTTGAGGTTGCCGAAGGTGAAGCGCTCGGTGTTCGTGAAGGCGTCCCGCCCGACCGTGGCCAGCAGCAGCCCGAAGCAGGCCGCGATGAGCGCCTTGGACTTGTCGCCGCTGCTGATGGTGGCGACCAGCAGGATGCCCAGCAGGGCCAGGGCGGCGTACTCGGGCGGGCCGAAGTCCAGGGCGAAGCCCGCGACCACGGGGGCCAGGAAGGTCAGCCCGACGATGGCGACGGTGCCGCCGACGAAGGAGCCGATGGCGGCGATGCCCAGGGCCGTGCCCGCCCGGCCCTGCTTGGCGAGCATGTAGCCGTCGAAGACGGTGACCACGGAGCTGGCCTCGCCGGGCAGGCGCAGCAGCACGGAGGTGATGGTGCCGCCGTACTGGGCGCCGTAGAAGATGCCGGCCAGCATGATGATGGCCGTCACGGGCTCGATGCCGTAGGTCAGGGGCAGCAGGATCGCGATGGTCGCGGCGGGGCCGAGGCCGGGGAGCACGCCGATGAGCATGCCGATCACCACGCCGAGCAGGCAGTAGAGGAGGTTGGTGGGCTCGAGGACGACGGTGAAGCCGTCCAGGACCGGTTGCAGGGATTCCATGCGGGAGCCTTTGGTCAGTGGCTGTCAGGAACAGTGGCTGTCAGGAACGGGCCGCCGGGCAGCGGCCGTCAGAACAGGTGCGGGACGGAGGTGCCGAGGGCCAGGACGAAGATCAGGTAGAAGGCGGCGACGACGAGCGCCGAGTAGAGCGTCGCGGCCCGCCACGACTCACCGCCCAGGAACTTCATCCAGACGAAGGACAGGATCAGGGAGGGGATCTCGAACCCGACGACGGGCATGAGCAGCACCAGTCCCACGAGGGTCGCGAGGCCGAGGACGGGCAGCAGCGACTCGCGGGAGAACTTCTCCCCCTCTCCCCCGCGCCGCCCCAGGACGAGGTGGGCCAGGCCGATCGCGACCGCCACGACGCCGACCACGAACGGCCACATGCCGGGGGCCGGCTGCTGCGGGGTGCCGAGCCCCATCCCCAGGGACAGCAGGGCCGCCCCGGCGGCCAGCGCCGTCACCACCAGGGTCGAGCCGAAGTGGGCGGCGCGCCCGCCCGGCGGGGGCCCCTCGGCCTCCCACCGGGCGGCGAGCTGCTCCGGGGTCAGCTCCTCCGCGGCCGCCTCCGTGTCGAGGTGGACGTCGGCCACGGCGGGCGGCGGGTCCGTGCGGGTCTGGTTTATGGGAACTCCTCCTGGGGCCGCGGGTGCCGGCCCGGACGACGGTGGTGGATCAGCTGTCGGCGAGGGTGATGTCGTGCTCCGCGACCAGCTGCTCGTAGCGCTCGGCCAGCTCGGTCCACTCCGCCTCGACCTCTTCGCCGGAGATCTCGTGGGGGGTGAGCATGTTCTGCTCGTTGAAGTCCTGGTAGGACTCCTCCGCCACCGCGGCGTCGAAGGCCTCGACCAGCCTGGTCTTGACGTCCTCGGGCAGGCCCTCGGGGGCGGCCACGGCCCGGTACTGGGACACGGGGACGTCGTAGCCGGACTCCACGGCGGTCGGGACGTCGGGCAGGAACGTGTTGCGCTCCTCGGAGAACACCACGATGGGCTTCACCTCGCCGGCGTCGATCTGCGGCTTGGCCTCGCCGAGCTGGACGGTGGCGACCTGGACCTGGTCGCCCAGCACCGCGGTCAGGGCGGGCGAGCCGGAGTCGAAGGGGACCTCGGTGCCGGTGATGTCGGCCTGGGCGAACAGGACGGTCTGGGCCAGCTGGGACCCGGTGCCGACCCCGGCCGTGCCGTAGCTGAACTCCCCGGAGCGGCTCTTCACGTCCTCGAGCGTCTCCATGCCGGACTCCGCGCTGGCCACCATGACGTAGTCGTCCTGGGAGAGCCCCTTGAGCACCTCGAGGTCGTCCAGGGACACCGCCTCCTCCTCGCCCACGGCGAGGGGGGTGATGGTGATCAGGGAGGCGTTGAGCAGCACGAGGTTGTAGCCGTCGGCGGGCTGGCCAGCGACCTCCTCGGTGGCGACCGCCCCGTTGGCCCCGGCCTTGTTCACGACGGGCATCGCCACGCCGAGCTCCTGGCCCGCGGCGTCGGCGACGGCCCGGGCGATGAGGTCGGTGGAGCCGCCGGGGGCCTGGCCGACCGTCAGGGTGATCGGCTCCGAGGGGAAGTCCTCGGCGCCGTTGGCGGCGCCGCCCCCGACGTTGCCGCCGCAGGCGGTGAGGGCCAGCAGCGAGGTCGCGGCGGTCACGCCGACGAGGGCCTGACGGGTGAGAATGAGCTTCATGGGTTCTCCTGGGTGCGAGCGGGGCCGGGCGTCCCGGCGGGTGCTGTGAGTGCCGTCACAGGCGGCTTGAGTCCCGAGCCTAGGAACCTCGTATGATGCCTGTCCAAACCTATTCCTGCATTGAGTGATACCCGGGAGGCATCATGTTCACCTTGGACCAGGCGCGCGGCTTCATCGCCGTGGCGGAGGAGCTGCACTTCGGCCGGGCCGCTGAACGGCTCAGCATGACCCAGCCGCCCCTGAGCCGGCAGATCCAGAAGCTGGAGAGGACCCTGGGGGTCGACCTGCTGGAGCGGGACAACCGCCGGGTGTCCCTCACCGTGGCCGGCCAGGCCTTCCTGGCCGAGGCCCGCAAGCTCGTCGCCGCCGCGGAGCGGGCGCCGAGCCTGGCCCGGCGGATCGCCGCGGGCCGGGCGGGCGTGCTGCGGGTCGGCTTCACCGCGGCCTCCGGGTTCAGCCTGCTCGGCCCCCTCCTCGGCGAGATCGCGGCGGCTCTGCCGGACGTGGACGTGGAGCTGCAGGAGCTGGTGACCGGCGAGCAGGTGGAGGCGCTGCGCAACGGCGAGCTCGACCTGGGCCTGGCGCGCCCGCCCTTCGACACGGACGTCTTCGAGTCGCAGCTGCTGCTGGCCGAGGACCTCTACGTCGCGGTGCCCGATGGGCACCCCCTCGCCGCCCTCAAGCGGCCGGTCACGTCCGCCGACCTCAAGGACGTGCCGCTGATCATGCACTCGCCCACCAAGGCGCGGTACTTCTACGACCACGTGGTGCGCCTCGTGGACGTCGAGCACGGCAACGTGGTGCACACTGTCAGCCAGGTCCTGACGATGGTCGGCCTGGTCGCCGCCGACCGCGGCGTCGCCTTCGTCCCGGAGTCCGCCCGGCTGCTCGGCATCGCCGGGGTGTCCTACCTGCGGCTCGCCAACAGCTCCTCGAACGCCGTGGAGCTGCACGCCATCTGGGACCGGGACTCGCGCAACCCGGCCCTGCACCGCATGCTCGAGCTGGTCCGGCTGGGCCACCCCTGAGCTCACCCTCCTCTCTCGATACCTTCCGGGCATCACCCCATGCGAAGAATGGCTTGGACAGGCATCACCGGGCGTCCCTACGGTGAGACGGACATCACCAGCGGGCCGCCGTCGCGGTCCCGAGCAAAGGACGACCACCGTGGCCAACCGCACGCCCCAGGAACTGGCGGCCCACCTGAAGGACGGGCTGCTCTCCTTCCCCGTCACCGCCTTCGACGCAGACCTGCTCTTCGACGAGACTGCCTACCGCGAGCACCTGGCGTGGCAGGCCGGCTACCCCGTGGCGGGCCTGTTCGCGGCCGGCGGCACCGGCGAGGGCTTCTCCCTGACCCCCGAGGAGATCGCCACCGTGGTGCGCGTCGCGGTGGAGGAGGTGGGGTCCACGGTGCCCGTGCTCGCCCCGGCCGCCGGGAACACGGCCCAGGCCGTGCGCAACGCCCACGACGCGGGGACCGCCGGCGCCGAGGGCCTCCTGGTCCTGCCGCCCTACCTCACCGAGGCCGACCAGCTGGGGCTCGAGGCGCACGTCAGCGCCGTCTGCTCCGCGACCGACCTGGGCGTCATCGTCTACAACCGCGCCAACGCCATCTACTCGGCCGAGACCGTCGCCCGCCTCGCCGACCGGCACGCCAACTTCATCGGCTTCAAGGACGGTGTGGGCAGCATCGAACACCTCACCAAGGTCTTCGCCAAGAACGGCGACCGGCTCTTCTACCTGGGCGGGCTGCCCACCGCCGAGACCTTCGCGCTGCCCCTGCTGCAGCTGGGGATGAGCACTTATTCCTCGGCCATGTACAACTTCGTCCCCGAGTTCGCCCTGGAGTTCTACCGCGACGTGCGCGCCCAGGACCGTGCGGCCGTCACTGACAAGCTCAACCGGTTCGTCCTGCCCTACATCGAGATCCGGGACCGGGTGAAGGGCTACGGGGTCTCGATCGTCAAGGGCGGCCTGAAGGCCGTCGGCCGCGACGCCGGGTCCGTGCGCCCCCCGCTCCAGGACCTCACCGCGCAGGACCTGGCCGACCTCAAGGCCCTCATCGACGCCCACGTCCTGCAGTCCGCCTGAGTTCCCGCCCCCCGATCCACCAGGAGGAGTCCCCGCCCATGAGCACCCAGACCACCACCCTCTCCGGCCGCTCGATCATCGCCGGCCACGAGGTCGCCGGCAGCGCCGGCACCACCCGGGGGATCGACCCGGCGACCAACGCCGAGCTCGAGCCCTCCTACTCCCTGATCGACGAGGCCCAGCTCGCCGGGGCGACCGCCGCCGCCGAGGACGCCGCCGCGTCCTTCGGCGCCCTCGACCCCGAGACCCACGCCGGGTTCCTGGAGCGGATCGCCGAGAACATCGAGGCCGTGGGCCCGGAGATCGTGGCGCGCGCCGGCGCCGAGACCGGCCTGCCGGAGCCCCGCCTGAACGGTGAGCTCGCCCGCACCACCGGCCAGCTGCGGCTGTTCGCGAAGGTCGTCCGCCAGGGCGACCACCGCGGTGTGCGCATCGAGCCGGCCCTGCCGGGGCGCACCCCCCTCCCCCGCCCGGACCTCCGCCAGCGCAGGATCCCGCTCGGGCCCGTGGCCGTGTTCGGCGCCAGCAACTTCCCGCTGGCGTTCTCCACCGCCGGCGGGGACACCGCCTCGGCCCTGGCCGCGGGCTGCCCCGTGGTCTTCAAGGCGCACAACGCCCACCCGGGCACCGGGGAGATCGTCGGCCGCGCCGTCACGGACGCCGTGCGCGAGTGCGGGTTGCACCCGGGGGTGTTCTCCCTCGTCTACGGCCCCGGCGCGAGCATCGGCCAGGCCCTGGTGAAGGACCCGGCGATCAGGGCGGTCGGCTTCACCGGCTCCCGCGCGGCCGGCACCTCGCTGATGGCCGCGGCCGCGGCCCGCCCGGAGCCCATCCCGGTCTACGCGGAGATGAGCTCCGTCAACCCCGTGTTCGTCCTCGAGGGCGCCCTCCGCGGCGACGTGGAGGCCCTCGCCCGCGGCTACGTCACCTCGCTCACCGGCTCCTCGGGCCAGCTGTGCACCGCCCCGGGGCTGCTCTTCGCGCCGGCCGGGGAGGCGGGCGAGGCGTTCGTCGTCGCCGTCGAGCGGGCGCTCGCGGACGCGGCCGGCCAGACGATGCTCACCCCGGGCATCGCGGGGGCGTGGCAGGAGGGCGTCGAGGCCCTCGGCGCCCAGCAGGGCGTCGACGTCGTGGCGCGCGGCGGGCAGGGGCCCACGGAGAACGCCCCCGCGCCGGTGGTCTTCGAGTCCGACGTCCCCACGTTCCGCGCCAACCCGGTGCTGCAGGAGGAGATCTTCGGCGCCGCGTCCCTCGTGGTCCGCTACGCCTCCGCCGAGGAGCTGGCGGACGCGGCCCGCAGCATGGAGGGCCAGCTGACCGCGACCCTCCACCTGGCCGAGGAGGACCACCGGACCGAGTCCGCCCTGCTGCCGGTGCTCGAGCGCAAGGCCGGGCGGATCCTCGCCAACGGCTGGCCGACCGGCGTGGACGTCGGGGACGCCATGGTCCACGGCGGGCCGTTCCCCGCGACCTCCGACTCCCGGACCACCTCGGTGGGTACCCTGGCGATCGAGCGCTTCCTGCGCCCCGTGGCCTACCAGAACATCCCCGACGCCCTGCTGCCGGCGCCCGTGCAGCAGGCCAACCCCTGGCGCCTGAACCGCCGCGTCGACGGCGCCCTGCAGCTCGCCGACGCCCCCACGCAGGAGCCGGCACCGGAAGGAGACCGCGCATGAGCGTCCAGCCCACGATCTCCCGGGTGGAGGTCGTGCCCGTCGCCGGGCACGACTCCATGCTCCTGAACCTCTCCGGCGCCCACGGGCCCTTCTTCACCCGCAACGTCGTGATCGTGACCGACTC
>NZ_BMEQ01000004.1:268103-268341 GCF_014636775.1 Kocuria dechangensis | reverse complement strand
AGCGACACGGTGCAGCGGATGTACTTCCAGTGCGACCCGGACGAGGACGTGGCGGACTGGGACGAGGAGCGGATCTGGGCCGAGCTGCAGCGCCGCGTCGAGGGCCCGGACGGGCTGCAGCTCAAGCAGGGGCCGATCTTCGAGAAGACCGTGCTGAAGTTCCGCTCCTACGTGTGCGAGCCGCTGCGCTACGGGAACCTGTTCCTGGTCGGCGACGCCGGGCACACCGTGCCCCCGA
>NZ_BMEQ01000004.1:0-268055 GCF_014636775.1 Kocuria dechangensis | reverse complement strand
CCAACCTGATGCACACCCAGCCCGGGGAGAACCCGTTCAACCAGAAGCGCCGGCACGGGGAGTTCCAGGCGATCACCGGCTCCGAGCGCGGGGCGGCCTACTTCGCCGAATCCTACACCGGCTGGCCGGAGAGCTGAGCGGCGGGACCCGGCGCCGCCGGGCCCGTCCGTGCTCCCCCTGCCCATGTGACACCAGAATAGTTCGCACAGTGAACACATGTGCGAATGATGTACCCGGTGCGCTATCCTCGGAGGGATCTCCGCAGGCGGCGCGCCGCTCACCGCAGCCGCGACCGGCCTTCCATCCGGTCCGGCAGCCACTTCGCGACAAAGGAGTTGATCCATGACCGACAAGGACCAGGGTCCCGAGGAGGCCTTCGTGCACCTCACCCCGAAGGGCCCGGATGACGCGGCGGACACGCAGGCGGACCTGAATCAGGAAATGGCCCGGATCACGGAGCAGTACGACGCCTCGGGCGCCCCCGAGACGCAGCCGCGGCTGGACTACGCGCCCTACCGCAGCTCGATCCTGCGCCACCCCACCAAGGATCCCCACCACACGGACCCCGAGACCATCGAGCTCTACGCCCCGGCCTTCGGCGAGCGGGACGTGCACCGGCTCGAGTCCGACCTCACCATCCAGTCCGGCGGGGAGCCCATCGGCGAGCGGATCAAGATCCGCGGCCGCGTCCTCGACGGCGACGGCCGGCCCGTGCGCAACCAGCTCGTGGAGATCTGGCAGGCCAACGCCGCCGGCCGCTACATCCACAAGCGCGACCAGCACCCGGCTCCCATCGACCCCAACTTCACGGGCGTGGGCCGCTGCATCACCGGCGACGACGGCTCCTACGAGTTCGTCACCATCAAGCCGGGCCCGTACCCCTGGAAGAACCACCACAACGCGTGGCGGCCCGCGCACGTGCACTTCTCCCTGTTCGGCACGGACTTCACCCAGCGGATGATCACCCAGATGTACTTCCCGTCCGACCCGCTGTTCGCGCTGGACCCGATCTACCAGTCCATCGTGGACCCGAAGGCCCGCGAACGGCTCGTGGCCGAGTACGACCACGACGTCTCCGAGCACGAGTGGCTGCTCGGCTACAAGTGGGACATCGTGCTCAGCGGCTCCAACCGCACCTGGACGGAAGGCGACTCCAATGTCTGAGAACTCTTCGAACACCAAGCTCGTCGCGACCCCGGGCCAGACCATCGGGCCGTTCTACGGCTACGCGCTGCCCTTCGAGAAGGGCGAGCAGCTCGTGCACCCGGCCCACCCGAAGGCGGTCCGCCTGCACGGCGTGGTCACCGACGGCCACGGCGCCGTCGTCCCCGACGCCCTGCTGGAGATCTGGCAGGCCGACGAGAACGGCGCGGTGCCCACCGCGGACGGCTCGCTCGTGCGCGACGGCTACACCTTCACCGGCTTCGGCCGCGTGCCGGTCGACAACGTGGGGCACTACACCTTCACCACCGTCGACCCGGGGCCGACCGAGCCCGGCAAGGCGCCGTTCATCACCCTGACGGTCTTCGCCCGCGGCCTGCTCAACCGGCTGTTCACCCGGATCTACCTGCCGGAGGACACCGAGGCGCTGGCGAACGACCCGCTGCTGAGCTCCCTGCCCGAGGACCGCCGCCGGACCCTGGTCGCCGAGCGCGAGGCCGACGGCTCCCTGCGCTTCGACATCAGGCTGCAGGGCGAGGACGAGACCGTCTTCCTGACGTACCCGAACCTCGAGAAGTGACCCGCCGGCGCAGGGGCTCCGGCCGCACCGGCCGGAGCCCCTGCGCCGCCGTCCGTCCGCGGTGCGCCCGCGCGAGGACGGCGCCGACGCACGACGACACCCCGGCCGCCCGGCCGGACGACTTCCCAGGAGAACGCGCATGACCGACGTCGGGCTGCTCAGCCCCGGAGCCCACCGGGGGGCCGAGCGCACGGACGACACCGCCGTGCTCCAGGCGCTCCTCGACGTCGAGGCCGCCTGGGTCGCCGCCCAGGCGCGCGCCGGCCTGGCCCCGGACGCCGCCGCGTCCTCGGCCCGCGCGGCGGCCCGGGCCGAGGACTACGACGCCGCCGACGTCGCCCGGCGCGCCGAGGGCGGGGGCAATCCCGTGATCCCGCTCCTCGCCGACTACCGCCGCCGGCTGGGGGAGGTGGACCCCGACGCGGTGCGCTGGGTGCACCGCGGCCTCACCAGCCAGGACGTCATGGACACCGCCGTGATGCTGGTCGTGCGCCGGGCCGCCGAGCCCCTGGCCCGCGACCTCGGGCGGACCCGCGACGCGCTGGCCCGCCTGGCCGACGCCCACCGCGGCACCGTCCAGGCCGCCCGCACCCTCACCCAGCACGCGCTGCCCACCACCTTCGGGCTCAAGGCCGCCTCGTGGCTGGCCGGCCTCCAGGACCTCGAGGAGGACCTGGCCGAGCTGGACCGACTCCCCGTCTCCTACGGCGGCGCGGTCGGCTCCCTCGCTGCGAGCCTCGCCCTCTTCCCCGACGCCCCGGACGCCGCCGAGCGCGCCCTCGACCTCGCCCGGCTCTGGGCCGAGGAGCTCGGCCTCGCCCTGCCCCCGCACGTCTGGCACACGACCCGCCGTCCCGTGCTGCGCGCGGGGGACACCCTCGCGGCCGTGTGCTCGGCCCTCGGGCGGATCGCCAACGACGTCCTGCTCCTGAGCCGCCCCGAGCTCGGGGAGCTGCGCGAGCCGGCGGCCGAGGGCCGCGGCGTGTCCTCCGCCATGCCGCAGAAGCAGAACCCGGTCCTGTCGGTGCTGCTCAAGCGCACCGCGCTGACGGCCCCGCAGCTGGCCGCCCAGCTCCACCTGGCGGCCTCCCTGTACGTCGACGAGCGGCCCGACGGAGCCTGGCACACCGAGTGGTCCGCGCTGCGGGAGCTCGCCCGGCTGACGGTCGCGGCGTCGTCGCACGCCGCGGAGCTGGCCCAGGGCCTGGCCGTCGACCCCGCACGCATGCGCGCCAACCTCGACGCCTCCGGCCCCGCCGTCCTGGCGGAGCGGATCAGCGCCGCCCTCGCGCCCCTGGTGCCGGCCGCGGACGGCGCCTCCGGCAAGCAGCGGGTCCAGGCGGTCGTGCGCGAGCACGCGACCGACCGCCCCGGCATGGTGGCCGCCCTCGTGCGGCTGGCCGCCGGCGCCGCGCGCCCGGAGGGCGCCCCGGTCGACGAGGCCTTCGTCGCCGGGCTGCTCGACCCCGCCGGGTACCTCGGCGCCAACGACCTGCTGATCGACCGGGTGCTCGAGCGGGCCCGCCGGTCCGCGAACGACCGTTCGACCACCCCCGGCGCGCCCGCCGGCACCACCGCCAGGAGCACCGCATGACCGTCCCCGTCCTCACCCTCGTCGAGTTCATCGACCGGCCGGCGCCCTCCGCGCAGGCCCCTCTGCTGGTCCTCGGCCCCTCCCTGGGCACGTCCGTGGCGTCGCTCTGGGCGGGCGTCGCCCGCCGGCTCGAGGGCGACGTGCGCGTCGTCGGCTGGGACCTGCCCGGCCACGGGGCCTCGGCCCCCACCGGCGAGCCGTTCACCGTCGCCGAGCTCGCCCGGGCCGTCCTCGAGGCCGTGGACCGCTACCGCGCGGCGGCCGAGACCGAGATCGAACGGTCGTTCTTCTACGCGGGGAACTCGATCGGCGGCTGCGTGGGCCAGCAGCTGCTCCTCGACGCCCCGGACCGGGTCCGCGCCGCCGCCCTCCTGGGCACCGCCGCCCGGGTGGGGGAGCCCGGCGCCTGGGCCGAGCGCGCCCGCCTGGTGGCCGCCGCCGGCACCCCGACCCAGGTGGTCGGCTCCGCCCAGCGCTGGTTCGCGCCCGGCTTCATCGAGCGGGACGCCGTGACCACGACCGACCTCCTGCACGACCTGCAGGGCGCCGACCGCTTCTCCTACGCCCGGGCCTGCGAGGCCCTCGGCGCGTTCGACGTCCGCGACCGGCTCGGCGCCGTCCGCGCCCCCGTCCTCACGGTGGCCGGCGCGCACGACGTCGCCACCCCGCCGGAGGCCGTCGCGGCCGTCGCCGACGCCGTGGGCGGGCGCGCCGTCGTCCTCGACGGCGCCGCGCACCTGATGCCGGCGGAGGCCCCGCAGGAGGTCGCGCGGCTCCTGGGCGAGCACTTCGCCCCCGGCCCCTCCCGTCCCGCAGCCCCTCCCGCAGATCCGCACGCCCCCGCGGCCGCAGCCCGCCCCGAAGGAGACCGAGCATGAGCACCGACCCCCAGCGCACCGAGCAGCAGGCCCACGCGGACGGCATGGTCGTGCGCCGCGAGGTCCTCTCGGACGCCCACGTGGACCGCGCCGAGGCGACCAAGGACGAGTTCACCGCCGAGTTCCAGGACTTCATCACCCGCTACGCCTGGGGTGAGATCTGGACCCGCCCCGGCCTGGACCGGCGGATGCGCAGCGCGATCACCCTGACCGCGCTGATCGCCGCCGGGCACTGGGAGGAGTTCGAGATGCACGTGCGCGCCGCCCTGCGCAACGGCCTCGAGCGCGAGGAGATCAAGGAGATCCTGCTGCAGTCGGCGATCTACCTCTCCGTGCCCTCCGCCAACAACGCGTTCAAGCACGCCAAGCAGGTCCTCGACGCCCTCGACGCGGCCTGAGGCCCGCGGGGCCGCCGATCCGCCCGGACCCGCTCCCGGCCCGCACAGGCCCACCCCGATCCAGACCCACCCCGATCCAGACCCACCCCGATCCAGACCCACCCCGACCCCGTGTCCGTCCGTGACCGACGAGCAACGACGCAAGTGAGGAACACACCATGACCGAGGCCTACATCTACGACGCCGTCCGGACCCCCTTCGGGCGCTTCGGCGGCGCCCTGGCGGGCGTGCGCCCCGACGACCTGGCCGCCCACGTCATCGGCGAGCAGGTCCGGCGCGCGTCCGCGCTGGACCCCGCCACGATCGACGAGGTCGTCTTCGGCAACGCCAACGGCGCGGGCGAGGAGAACCGCAACGTCGCCCGCATGGGCACGCTGCTCGCGGGCCTGCCCGTCGAGCTTCCCGGCACCACCGTCAACCGCCTGTGCGGCTCCTCCCTGGACGCCGCGATCATCGCCTCCCGGCAGATCAACGCCGGTGAGGCGGACCTCGTGCTGGTCGGCGGCGTGGAGTCCATGAGCCGCGCCCCCTGGGTGCTGCCCAAGACCGAGCGGCCCTACCCCGCCGGGGACATGACCCTCGCCTCCACCACGCTGGGCTGGCGGCTCGTGAACCGGAGGATGAACCCGGAGTGGACCGTCTCCCTGGGCGAGGCCACCGAGCAGCTCGCCGAGAAGCACGGCATCACCCGCGACCGCATGGACGAGTTCGCCTACCGCTCCCACCAGCTCACCCAGCAGGCGTGGGACGAGGGCTTCTACGCGGACCTCACCGTGCAGGTCCCCGGCACCGAGCTGACGCAGGACGAGTCCGTCCGTGCGTCCTCGACCGTCGAGAAGCTGGGCGGGCTCAAGACCGTCTTCCGCACGCAGGACGAGGGCGGCACCGTCACCGCCGGCAACGCCTCGCCCCTCAACGACGGCGCCTCCGCCGCCCTGCTGGGCTCCGAGAAGGCCGCCGAGCTGACCGGCCTGCAGCCCCTCGCCCGCATCGCCGGGCGCGGCGCCGCCGCCAACGAGCCGCAGTTCTTCGGCTTCGCCCCGGTCGAGGCCGCCAACCTCGCCCTGCGGCGCGCCGGGATCACGTGGGACGACGTCGCCGCCGTCGAGCTCAACGAGGCCTTCGCCGCCCAGTCCCTCGCGTGCGTCGACGCCTGGGGGATCGACCCTGGGATCGTCAACCGGCACGGCGGCGCCATCGCGATCGGCCACCCCCTCGGCGCCTCGGGCACCCGTATCCTGGGCACCCTGGCCCGGTCCCTCGAGGCCTCCGGGAAGCGCTGGGGCGTCGCCGCCATCTGCATCGGCGTGGGGCAGGGCCTCGCCGTCGTGCTCGAGAACCAGAACGCCTGAGAACCACCCGAGACCACCGAAGAGAGGCACAAAGCATGCTGAACATCGCAGACAGCTGCGCCCAGGCCGTGGCTGAGATCCACGACGGCGCCACCGTCATGATCGGGGGCTTCGGCGTGGCCGGCCAGCCCGTCGAGCTCATCGACGCGCTGATCGAGCACGGCGCCACCGGCCTGACCGTCGTGAACAACAACGCGGGCAACGGCGACGTGGGGCTCGCCCGGCTGATCCAGCTCGGGCGCGTGCGGAAGATCATCTGCTCCTTCCCGCGCCAGTCCGACTCGTGGCACTTCGACGCGAAGTACCGGGCCGGCGAGATCGAGCTCGAGGTCGTCCCCCAGGGCAACCTCGCCGAGCGGATCCGCGCCGCCGGCGCCGGCATCGGCGGGTTCTTCACCCCCACCGGCTACGGCACCCCGCTGGCGGAGGGCAAGGAGGCGCGCGAGATCGACGGCCGCCACTACATCCTCGAGCACCCCATCAAGGCCGACTTCTCCCTGACCAAGGCGCACATCGCGGACAAGGCGGGCAACCTCGTCTACCGCAAGACGGCGCGCAACTTCGGGCCGATCATGGCCGCCGCCGCCACCACCTCCATCGTGCAGGTCGCCGAGGTCGTCGAGCGCGGCCAGCTGGACCCCGAGGTCGTCGTGACGCCGGGCATCTACGTGGACACGGTCGTGCGGATCGACGCCCCGGCCCAGACCGACCCCCGAGAGGAGCTCTGACCATGAGCGAGCAGACCACCCACCAGCAGGCCGTCGCGGCCCTGCGGACCTCCGAGACCCCGCTGAACCACGACGAGCTGGCGAAGATCGTGGCCGCGGACATCCCCGCCGGCTCCTACGTCAACCTGGGCATCGGCCAGCCGACGCTGGTGGCCAACTACCTCAGCCCCGAGGACGACGTCACCCTGCACACCGAGAACGGCATGCTGGGCATGGGCCGCGAGGCCCAGGGCGACGAGGTGGACCCCGACCTCATCAACGCCGGCAAGATCCCCGTGGTCGAGACCCCGGGCTGCTCCTACTTCCACCACGCGGACTCGTTCGCCATGATGCGCGGCGGCCACCTCGACTGCTGCGTGCTCGGCGCGTTCCAGGTGGACCGCAAGGGCAACCTCGCCAACTGGCACACGGGCAAGCCGGACGCCATCCCGGCCGTGGGCGGGGCCATGGACCTCGCCACCGGCGCGAAGCAGACCTTCGTCATGATGACGCTGCTCACCAAGAACGGGCAGTCCAAGCTGGTGGAGGAGTGCACCATGCCGCTCACCGGCGTCGCCTGCGTCTCCCGCATCTACACCGACAAGGCCGTGTTCCTCATCGAGGAGGACGGCGTCGTCGTGCGCGAGACCTTCGGGATCGACTTCGACGAGCTCCAGGAGATCGTCGGCGTCCCCCTGCGGCCCGCCGCCCGCTGACCGCGCACCGGGCGGGGGCGCGTCCTGGCAGGACGCGCCCCCGCCCGCCCCGTCCCGTCCCGAGGAGCACCCATGACCGAGCCCGACCCGACCGCCCCCGAGGGCGAGCGGGGCACGTCCGGACAGTTCGTGCAGTCCCTCGCCCGCGGCCTGAGCGTGGTTTCCGCGTTCGACGCGCAGCACGCCCGGATGACCCTCAGCGACGTCGCCCGGCGCACCGGCCTCACCCGCGCCACCGCCCGGCGCTTCCTGCTCACCCTCGAGGAGCTGGGCTACGTCCGCACCGACGGGCGGCTGTTCGAGCTCACGCCCAAGGTGCTGCAGCTCGGCTACGCCTACCTCTCCTCCCTCTCCCTGCCGGCCCTCGCCGCCCCCCACCTGGAGGCGCTCTCGGCGCTCCTGGAGGAGTCCACCTCCGCCTCCGTCCTGGACGGCACCGACATCGTCTACGTCGCCCGGGTCTCCACCCACCGGATCATGACCGTCGCCATCGCGGTGGGCACCCGGTTCCCCGCCCACGCCACCTCGATGGGCCGCGTGCTGCTCGCGGGCCTCGACGACGCCCAGCTCGAGGAGTACTTCCGCACGGCGGCGCTGCCCGCCCTGACCGAGCGCACGCTCGTGGACCGCGCCGCGCTCGAGGCCGACCTGCGCCGCGTCCGAGAGCAGGGCTGGGCCGTCGTCGACCAGGAGCTTGAGATCGGCCTGCGCTCCGTCGCGGCCCCGGTGACCGACGGGTCCGGGCGCACGGTCGCCGCCGTCAACGTCTCCATGCGCGTGGGCATGCCGGGCACCGGCGCCACGGACCCGGTGCGCGACGTCGTCCCGCCCCTGCTCGAGTGCGCCCGCCGGATCTCCGCGGACCTCGCGGCCGCCGGCCGCTGAGCCCCCGGCTGCTGAACGTCCGGCCCCCGGTTTCCGGGGGCCGGGGCGGTCTGATAGGCTGTCGAGGAATTGCACGGTCATCCGCCGGCGCCAGGCGCGCCGACGGAACCGGGAAGATCAATGGCAGAACGGACTCGGTCCTCTGGCACGCTATGTGTGCCTGAATGCCATTCTTTTCGTCTGCCCGGGGACTCCCGGCGCCAGGACCGTGGTGATCGTCCGCCAGGCTTACCGTCAGCCCGCGCCCCGTGCCCGGCCCACGCCGGAGGGGCGGGGGAGCGGAACATCCCAGCGGGTCCTCGAACGACCCGCGCAACCAGGAGACACTGTGCCTACAATCCAGCAGCTGGTCCGCAAGGGCCGGACCCCCAAGGTCGTCAAGACCAAGGCCCCCGCGCTCAAGGGCAGCCCCATGAAGCGCGGCGTGTGCACCCGTGTGTACACCACCACCCCGAAGAAGCCGAACTCCGCGCTGCGCAAGGTCGCCCGTGTGAAGCTCAACGGCGGCATCGAGGTCACGGCCTACATCCCCGGTGAGGGCCACAACCTGCAGGAGCACTCCATCGTGCTCGTCCGCGGCGGTCGCGTGAAGGACCTCCCCGGTGTCCGCTACAAGATCGTCCGCGGCGCGCTCGACACCCAGGGTGTCAAGGGCCGCCAGCAGGCCCGTTCCCGCTACGGCGCCAAGAAGGAGAAGAAGTAATGCCTCGTAAGGGTCCCGCTCCCAAGCGCCCGCTCGTCGTCGACCCGGTGTACAGCTCCCCGGTCGTCACGCAGCTGATCAACAAGGTCCTCCAGGACGGCAAGAAGTCCACCGCCGAGCGCATCGTCTACGGCGCCCTCGAGGGCGTCCGCGGCAAGACCGGCGCCGATCCGGTCGCCACGCTCAAGAAGGCCCTGGAGAACGTCAAGCCGGCCCTCGAGGTCAAGTCCCGCCGCGTCGGCGGCGCGACCTACCAGGTGCCCGTCGAGGTCAAGCCCGGCCGGGCCCAGGCGCTGTCCCTGCGCTGGCTCGTCGGCTACTCCAAGCTCCGCCGCGAGAACACCATGACGGAGCGTCTGCAGAACGAGATCCTGGACGCGTCCAACGGTCTCGGTGCCGCCGTGAAGCGCCGCGAGGACACCCACAAGATGGCGGAGTCCAACAAGGCCTTCGCCCACTACCGCTGGTAGAATCTTTCAGGCCTGTCGGCCCCACACGGGCCGGCAGGCCGCCGGCACCATCTCCGAAAGGGAAACACCGTGGCACTTGACGTGCTTACCGACCTCAAGAAGGTCCGCAACATCGGCATCATGGCCCACATCGATGCCGGCAAGACCACCACCACCGAACGCATCCTGTTCTACACCGGTATCTCCCACAAGATCGGCGAGACCCACGATGGTGCCTCCACCATGGACTGGATGGCGCAGGAGCAGGAGCGCGGCATCACGATCACGTCCGCCGCGACGACCTGCTACTGGCACGACAACCAGATCAACATCATCGACACCCCCGGCCACGTGGACTTCACGGTCGAGGTCGAGCGCTCCCTGCGCGTGCTCGACGGCGCCGTCGCGGTCTTCGACGGCAAGGAGGGCGTCGAGCCCCAGTCGGAGACGGTCTGGCGCCAGGCCGACAAGTACGACGTCCCCCGCATCTGCTTCGTCAACAAGATGGACAAGCTGGGCGCCGACTTCTACTTCACCGTCGACACCATCATCAACCGCCTCGGCGCCAAGCCGCTGGTGATGCAGCTCCCGATCGGCTCCGAGTCCGCGTTCACCGGCGTCGTCGACCTGCTCACCATGAAGGCCTTCGTGTGGCCCGGCGACTCCAAGGGCGACGTCTCCATGGGCGCCAAGTACGAGATCGAGGAGATCCCGGCCGACCTCCAGGAGAAGGCCGAGGAGTACCGCAACCAGCTGGTCGAGTCCGTCGCCGAGGCCGACGACGAGCTCATGGAGAAGTACCTGGGCGGCGAGGAGCTGACCCTCGAGGAGCTCAAGGCCGGCATCCGGAAGCTCACCATCACCTCGCAGGCGTACCCCGTGCTGTGCGGCTCCGCGTTCAAGAACCGCGGCGTGCAGCCGATGCTCGACGCCGTCATCGACTTCCTGCCGTCCCCGCTGGACGTCCCGAACGTCGAGGGCCACGCCCTGAACAACGAGGAGGAGATCCTCTCCCGCCCGGTGGACTCCACCGCGCCGTTCTCCGCCCTCGCGTTCAAGGTGGCCACCCACCCGTTCTACGGCCAGCTCACCTACATCCGCGTGTACTCCGGCAAGGCCTCCAACGGCGACCAGGTGCTCAACTCCACCAAGGGCAAGAAGGAGCGCATCGGCAAGCTGTTCCAGATGCACTCCAACAAGGAGAACCCGGTCGACACCATCCAGGCCGGCCACATCTACGCGGCCATCGGGCTCAAGGACACCACCACGGGCGACACCCTGTGCGACCTCCAGAACCCGATCGTGCTCGAGTCGATGACCTTCCCGGACCCCGTGATCTCCGTGGCCATCGAGCCGAAGACCAAGGGCGACCAGGAGAAGCTCTCGGTCGCGATCCAGAAGCTCTCCGCCGAGGACCCCACGTTCACCGTGTCCCTCAACGAGGAGACCGGCCAGACCGAGATCGGCGGCATGGGCGAGCTCCACCTGGACATCCTGGTGGACCGCATGAAGCGCGAGTTCAAGGTCGAGGCGAACGTCGGCAAGCCCCAGGTGGCCTACCGCGAGACGATCAAGAAGGCCGTCGACAAGGTCGACTACACGCACAAGAAGCAGACCGGTGGCTCCGGCCAGTTCGCGAAGGTGCAGGTCGCCTTCGAGCCGATCCCGCTGGACTCCGAGGAGCTCTACGAGTTCGACAACAAGGTCACCGGCGGCCGCGTGCCGCGCGAGTACATCCCCTCCGTGGACGCGGGCATCCAGGACGCCATGCGTCTCGGCATCCTGGCCGGCTACCCGGTCGTGGGCGTCAAAGCCACGCTGCTCGACGGCGCGTACCACGACGTCGACTCCTCCGAGATGGCGTTCAAGATCGCCGGCTCGATGGTCTTCAAGGAGGGCGCCCGCCGGGCCCAGCCGGTTCTGCTCGAGCCGCTGATGGCCGTCGAGGTGCGCACCCCCGAGGAGTACATGGGCGAGGTCATCGGCGACCTGAACTCCCGCCGCGGCCAGATCCAGTCCATGGAGGACGTCACCGGCGTCAAGCTGGTCAAGGCGCTCGTGCCGCTGTCCGAGATGTTCGGCTACATCGGCGACCTGCGCTCCAAGACCCAGGGCCGTGCCGTCTACTCGATGCAGTTCGACAGCTACTCGGAGGTCCCCAAGGCCGTCGCCGAGGAGATCGTCCAGAAGAACCGCGGCGAGTAAGCACCACCCCTCGGCCCCGGCCGGGAATTTCATCAAACAACCACAGCCAAAGTAGACTTGCAGAGGTTTCAGTACTGCTGATCGCCTCAGCCCCCCGGCCCCTTCACGCGGCGGGGAAGCACTGGGCAAGTTTCGACAAATGTTCTAGGAGGAACAACCATGGCGAAGGCCAAGTTCGAGCGCACCAAGCCGCACGTCAACATCGGCACCATCGGCCACGTCGACCACGGCAAGACGACGCTCACCGCTGCCATCTCCAAGGTCCTGGCCGACAAGTACCCGGACCTCAACGAGCAGCGCGACTTCGGCGCCATCGACTCCGCCCCGGAGGAGAAGCAGCGCGGCATCACCATCAACATCGCGCACATCGAGTACCAGACGGAGAAGCGGCACTACGCCCACGTGGACGCCCCGGGCCACGCCGACTACGTCAAGAACATGATCACCGGTGCGGCGCAGATGGACGGCGCCATCCTCGTGGTCGCCGCCACCGACGGCCCCATGGCCCAGACCCGCGAGCACGTGCTGCTCGCCCGCCAGGTGGGCGTGCCCTACCTGCTGGTGGCCCTGAACAAGTCCGACATGGTCGACGACGAGGAGCTGCTGGACCTCGTCGAGATGGAGGTGCGCGAGCTCCTCTCCGACCAGGGCTTCGACGGCGACAACGCTCCCGTGATCCGCGTCTCCGCGCTCAAGGCCCTCGAGGGTGACCCCGAGTGGGTCGCCAAGATCGAGGAGCTCATGGACGCCGTGGACGAGAACGTCCCCGACCCCATCCGTGACATGGACAAGCCGTTCCTCATGCCCATCGAGGACGTCTTCACCATCACCGGTCGCGGCACCGTGGTGACCGGCCGTGCCGAGCGTGGCACCCTGCCGATCAACTCCGAGGTCGAGATCGTCGGCATCCGCCCGGTCCAGAAGACCACGGTCACCGGCATCGAGATGTTCCACAAGCAGATGGACGAGGCCATGGCGGGCGAGAACTGCGGCCTGCTGCTCCGCGGTCTCAAGCGTGACGACGTCGAGCGCGGCCAGGTCGTGTGCAAGCCGGGTTCCATCACCCCGCACACCGACTTCGAGGCGAACGTCTACATCCTCTCCAAGGAGGAGGGCGGCCGTCACAACCCGTTCTACTCGAACTACCGTCCGCAGTTCTACTTCCGGACCACCGACGTCACCGGCGTCATCACGCTGCCCGAGGGCACCGAGATGGTCATGCCCGGCGACAACACCGAGATGACGGTCGCGCTGATCCAGCCGATCGCCATGGAGGAGGGCCTCGGCTTCGCCATCCGCGAGGGTGGCCGCACCGTGGGCTCCGGCCGCGTCACCAAGATCATCAAGTAGTCCTCTGACTCCTCGGGATCTTTCGAGAACCCCCCGCCGCCTCGCGCGGCGGGGGGTTCTCCCGTGTCCGGGGTCCGTCGGGGCCCCGCCCTGCCCGGCTCAGGGGGCCGGGGGAGGGGCCGGCCGCGTGTCCCGGACGGGACACCGTGCATTTGCACCCCGTCCTGATCTCTGGCAGGATGGACGACGTTGTTCAAGCGCCGACGTGTGCTCTCAGCGGTTCGAACCGGTAGTCATCCGAAGCAGAACCGAGAGCCGGCAGCCCGAGCCGCCGCCACGTACGGACCACATACGACCCGCCCTCGTCCAGATGGACTCGGTGCGCCCGCGTGTTCTGCGCGAGGCGACACGCCCGAGTTCGGGGGTCGGAGCTCCAGCAGGGTGAGGAACCCGGAATCTTCCGGATTCAGCCTGCGTGGAGCGGCGCCCGTCAGACCCGGCGCCATGCACAAGGAGCGCGAGCTCCGTCACAGGGAAGTACTTCAAGAAAGAGAGTCACGACGCCATGGCGGGACAGAAAATCCGCATCCGGCTGAAGTCTTATGACCACGAGGTCATCGACGTCTCGGCCCGGAAGATCGTTGAGACGGTGACGCGCGCAGGCGCGACGGTGGTCGGCCCCGTGCCGCTGCCGACGGAGAAGAACGTGTACTGCGTCATCCGCTCGCCGCACAAGTACAAGGACAGCCGTGAGCACTTCGAGATGCGCACCCACAAGCGGCTGATCGACATCATCGACCCCACGCCGAAGGCTGTCGACTCGCTCATGCGTCTCGACCTGCCGGCCGACGTGAACATCGAAATCAAGCTGTAAAGAGGATCGCATCCCAATGACTACCACTTTCGAACGCCAGGTGAAGGGCCTGCTGGGCACGAAGCTCGGCATGACCCAGGTCTGGGACGAGAACGGGAAGTTCGTGCCGGTGACCGTCGTCAAGGCGGACTCCAACGTCGTGACCCAGCTGCGCAACCAGGACCGTGACGGCTACTCGGCCGTGCAGATCGGGTTCGGTGCGATCGACCCCCGCAAGGTCACCAAGCCGCTGGCCGGCCACTTCGAGAAGGCCGGCGTGACCCCCCGCCGCCACGTCGTGGAGCTCCGGACCGCCGACGCCGACAGCTACGAGCTGGGCCAGGAGCTCTCCGTGGAGACCTTCGAGGCCGGCCAGAAGGTCGACGTCATCGGCACCACCAAGGGCAAGGGCACGGCCGGCGTGATGAAGCGTCACGGCTTCTCCGGTGTCGGCGCCTCCCACGGTGCCCACAAGAACCACCGCAAGCCGGGATCCATCGGCGGCGCCTCCTACCCCGCTCGCGTGTTCAAGGGCATGCGCATGGCGGGCCGCATGGGCAACGAGCGCCACACGACCCAGAACCTCACCGTTCACGCCGTGGACGCCGAGAACTCCCTGCTGCTCATCAAGGGCGCCCTCCCGGGCCCCAAGGGTTCGGTCGTCCTCGTCCGCACCGCAGTGAAGGGAGCCTGACACCATGGCAACTCAGACCGTCAACGTCGACCTGCCCGCCGAGATCTTCGACGTCCAGACCAACGTGCCGCTGCTGCACCAGGTCGTCGTCGCTCAGCTGGCCGCGGCCCGCCAGGGCACGCACAAGACCAAGACCCGCGCCGAGGTCTCCGGCGCCGGCCGCAAGCCCTTCAAGCAGAAGGGCACCGGCCGCGCGCGCCAGGGCTCGATCCGCGCCCCGCACATGACCGGCGGCGGCGTCGTGCACGGCCCGACCCCGCGCGACTACAGCCAGCGCACCCCCAAGAAGATGAAGGCCGCCGCCCTGCGCGGTGCCCTCTCGGACCGGGCGCGCAACAACCGCATCCACGTCGTGGAGGCACTCGTCGAGGGCACCGTCCCGAACACGAAGGCCGCCCAGTCGACGCTGCGCGCGCTGACCGAGCGCAAGAACGTGCTGGTCGTGCTCGACCGCCAGGACGACGTGGCCGCTCTGTCGGTCCGCAACCTGGACGACGTCCACACCATCTACGCGGACCAGCTCAACACGTACGACGTGCTGGTCTCCGACGACGTGGTCTTCACCCGGGCCGCGTACGAGTCGTTCGTGGCCGCGGCCAGCAAGAAGAAGCAGGAGGACGCCAAGTGAGCGCGACCACCATCAAGGATCCCCGCGACGTCATCATCGCTCCCGTCGTCTCGGAGAAGTCCTACGGGCTCATCGACGAGGGCCGCTACACGTTCTTCGTGGCGCCCGACTCGAACAAGACGGAGATCAAGTACGCCGTCGAGCAGATCTTCGGCGTCAAGGTCGAGTCCGTGAACACCATCAACCGTGCCGGTAAGCGGAAGCGCACGCGCTTCGGCTGGGGTCAGCGCAAGGGCACCAAGCGTGCCGTCGTGACCCTGAAGGAAGGCACCATCGACATCTTCGGCGGTCCGCTCGCCTGAGCGGAGACCACTTTAACGAGGAACTGAACCCATATGGCTATCCGCAAGCACAAGCCGACAACCCCGGGCCGTCGCGGCTCCTCCGTTGCCGACTTCGCAGAAATCACGCGCACGACCCCCGAGAAGTCGCTGGTCCGGCCGCTGCCCAAGAAGGGCGGCCGCAACAACCAGGGCCGCATCACCACCCGGCACAAGGGTGGCGGGCACAAGCGCCAGTACCGCGTCATCGACTTCCGTCGCCACGACAAGGACGGCGTCGACGCCAAGGTCGCGCACATCGAGTACGACCCGAACCGCACCGCGCGCATCGCGCTGCTGCACTACGTGGACGGGTCCAAGCGCTACATCGTGGCGCCGAACAAGCTGTCGCAGGGTGACACCGTCGAGTCCGGTCCGGGCGCCGACATCAAGCCCGGCAACAACCTGCCGCTGCGCAACATCCCCGTCGGCACCGTGATCCACGCCGTCGAGCTCCGTCCCGGCGGCGGCGCCAAGCTGGCCCGCTCGGCCGGCGCGTCGGTGCAGCTCGTCGCGAAGGAGGGCAAGTACGGCCAGCTCCGTCTGCCCTCCGGCGAGATCCGCAACGTCGACGTGCGCTGCCGCGCGACCGTGGGCGAGGTCGGCAACGCCGAGCAGTCCAACATCAACTGGGGCAAGGCCGGCCGCAACCGCTGGAAGGGCATCCGCCCGACCGTCCGCGGTGTGGTCATGAACCCGGTCGACCACCCGCACGGTGGTGGCGAGGGCAAGACCTCCGGTGGTCGCCACCCGGTGAACCCGAACGGCAAGCCCGAGGGCCGCACCCGCCGCCCCAACAAGGAGAGCGACAAGCTCATCGTCCGCCGTCGTCGCACCGGCAAGAACAAGCGCTAAGGAGCCTGACACATGCCACGCAGCCTGAAGAAGGGCCCTTTCGTCGATCAGCACCTTTTCCTGAAGGTCGCCAAGGAGAACGACAAGGGCACCAAGAACGTCATCAAGACGTGGTCCCGCCGCTCGATGATCATCCCCGACATGCTCGGGCACACGATCGCCGTGCACGACGGACGCAAGCACATCCCCGTGTTCATCACCGAGTCGATGGTCGGGCACAAGCTCGGCGAGTTCGCTCCGACGCGGACCTTCCGCGGCCATGTGAAGGACGACAAGAAGGGCAAGCGCCGCTGATCCTCCGGGATCCCGCAGCGTGAGCACTTCGAGAAGACGAGAGAAGGAAAGCAATGGAAGCCAAGGCATCTGCGCGCTACATCCGCGTGACGCCTATGAAGGCCCGGCGCGTCGTCAACCTGATTCGTGGCCAACAGGCGAATGAGGCTCTGGCGATTCTGAAGTTCGCCCCGCAGGGCGCTTCGGAGCCGGTGTTCAAGGTCCTCCAGTCGGCTGTCGCCAACGCGCGCCAGCTGGCCGACCGGGACGGCCTGCCGTTCAAGGAGGAGGAGCTCGTCGTGAGCGAGGCCTTCGTCGACGAGGGCCCCACCATGAAGCGGTTCCAGCCGCGTGCCCAGGGGCGCGCCTTCCGCATCAACAAGCGCACGAGCCACATCACCGTGATCGTGGCGACCCCGGACAGCGAGGAGGTCCGCTAAGTGGGACAGAAGATCAACCCGCACGGGTTCCGGTTGGGCATCACCACCGACCACGTGTCGCACTGGTACGCGGACTCCTCCAAGGAGGGTCAGCGCTACAAGGACTACGTCCGCGAGGACATCAGGATCCGCGAGCTCATGTCCACGGGCATGGAGCGCGCCGGCATCTCCAAGGTCGAGATCGAGCGCACCCGTGACCGTGTCCGCGTGGACATCCACACGGCGCGCCCGGGCATCGTCATCGGCCGCCGCGGCGCCGAGGCCGACCGCATCCGCGGCGAGCTCGAGAAGCTCACCGGCAAGCAGATCCAGCTGAACATCCTCGAGGTCAAGAACCCCGAGACCGATGCCCAGCTGGTGGCGCAGGGCGTCGCCGAGCAGCTCGCCTCCCGCGTGGCGTTCCGCCGTGCCATGAAGAAGGCCATCCAGTCCGCGCAGCGGGCCGGCGCCAAGGGCATCCGGATCCAGTGCGCCGGCCGCCTCGGCGGCGCCGAGATGAGCCGCTCGGAGTTCTACCGCGAGGGCCGCGTGCCCCTGCACACCCTCCGCGCGAACATCGACTACGGCTTCTTCGAGGCCAAGACCACCTTCGGCCGCATCGGCGTGAAGGTCTGGATCTACAAGGGCGACCTCACCGCGAAGGAACTGGCTGCCCAGCAGGCCGCCGCTCCGTCCCGCGGCCGCGGCGGCGACCGCGACCGCCGTGGTGGCCCCGGCGAGCGTCGCGGCGGCGGCGAGCGTCGTCGCACCGACCGTAACGACCGTGGCGGACGCCGTGAGCGCAGCGACTCCGCCGCCTCCCAGGCTCCGGCCGCGGAGGCGACCAACGCAGAGGGTGGTAAGTAAATGCTCATCCCACGTCGTGTGAAGTTCCGCAAGCAGCACCACCCCAAGCGGTCGGGCGCTGCGAAGGGCGGCACCACCGTCGCCTTCGGCGAATGGGGCATCCAGGCGCTCACGCCGGCCTACGTGACGAACCGTCAGATCGAGGCCGCCCGTATCGCCATGACCCGCCACATCAAGCGTGGCGGCAAGGTCTGGATCAACATCTACCCGGACCGTCCCCTGACCAAGAAGCCCGCCGAGACCCGCATGGGTTCCGGTAAGGGTTCCCCCGAGTGGTGGGTCGCCAACGTCAAGCCGGGCCGCGTCATGTTCGAGCTCTCCGGCGTGTCCGAAGAGGTCGCCCGTGAGGCCCTGCGCCTGGCGATCCACAAGCTCCCGATGAAGGCACGCATCGTGCGTCGCGAAGGTGGTGAATGAGAATGGCTGTTGGATCCAAGGATCTGAACGTCGAGAACCTCGCGGCCCTCGACAACGAGTCTCTGGCTGAGGCGCTGCGCAAGGCCAAGGAGGAGCTGTTCAACCTCCGCTTCCAGTCCGCAACCGGCCAGCTCGAGAACAACGGTCGCCTGAAGGCCGTCAAGCGCGACATCGCGCGCATCTACACGGTGCTGCGCGAGCGCGAGCTCGGCATCCGGCCCCAGGCGGAGTCCGCAGAGAAGACCGCCGAGACCACCTCCGAGGAGGACGCCAAGTGACCGAGCAGATCAACAACGGGGCCGAGCAGGCCGCCGAGCGCGGGGACCGCAAGACCCGCCGCGGCTACGTGGTCTCCGACAAGATGGACAAGACCGTCGTCGTGCAGCTGCAGGACAACGTCACGCACGCCCTGTACGGCAAGGTCATGCGCCGCTCGTCGAAGGTCAAGGCCCACGACGAGCAGAACTCCGCCGGTGTCGGCGACCTCGTCCTGATCGCGGAGACCCGCCCGCTGTCCGCCGCCAAGCGGTGGCGGATCGTGGAGATCCTCGAGAAGGCCAAGTGACCCTGGCTCGCTAGAGCCGGCCACTGCCACGACGGCCCGTCCCTCCTCGCGAGGGACGGGCCGTCGTCCGCTCCCGGCCCGGCACGGACAGCGCCCCGTCTGTGCTAGGCTGGTGAGCTTGTATGGGCCAATTTGTCTGCCCGTACGACCCACAGCTCTTCGTGCCAGCGCATAATGACCGCGTGCAGGGCGCCCCCGCGCCCCCTGGTGGCGGGTTCAGATGCTCCTGGCATGGAGAGCTGGCCCGGTCCGGCGTGCGACGCCGGGGGAGGGCACATCATCCGACAAGCTGTTCCGCAAGGCCCGCACCGTGCTCTCGAACGGTGTTGGAACCGGCGTGACGACAGGAGTAATCAGTGATTCAGCAGGAGTCGCGACTGAAGGTCGCCGACAACACGGGTGCGAAGGAAATCCTGACCATCCGCGTTCTCGGTGGATCCGGACGTCGCTACGCAGGCATCGGCGACATCATCGTCGCCACCGTCAAGGACGCGATCCCCGGTGGGAACGTCAAGAAGGGCGACGTGGTCAAGGCCGTCATCGTCCGTACCAAGAAGGAGCGCCGTCGTCCGGACGGCTCCTACATCAAGTTCGACGAGAACGCCGCAGTGATCCTGAAGAACGACGGGGACCCCCGTGGCACGCGCATCTTCGGCCCCGTGGGCCGCGAGCTGCGCGACAAGAAGTTCATGAAGATCATCTCGCTGGCCCCGGAGGTGCTCTGACCATGGCGAAGTTCAAGATCAAGACCGGTGACCTCGTGCAGGTCATCTCCGGCAGCAGGGACAACAAGGGCAAGCAGGGCAAGGTCCTGCGCGTGCTCCCGGAGACCTCCCGCGTGGTGGTCGAGGGCATCAACGTCATGACCCGCCACCGCAAGGCCTCCATGCAGGGCGAAGCCGGCGGCATCGAGAAGGTCGAGGCCCCGATCCACGTGTCCAACGTGGCGTTCGTGGACCCGGAGACCAAGAAGCCGACCCGCGTCGGCTACCGCACCGAGACCGTGGAGCGCGACGGACGCCAGAAGACCGTCCGCGTCCGCGTCTCCAAGAGCACCGGCAAGGATCTGTGATGACCGAAACCACCGAGATCAGCGTGTCCCCGCGCTTCAAGGCCAAGTACCAGGAGACCGTCGTTCCCGCGCTGCAGGAGCAGTTCTCCTACGGCAACGTCATGGAGATCCCGCGCGTCGTCAAGGTCGTCGTGAACATGGGCGTGGGTGACGCCGCGAAGGACTCCAAGCTCATCGACGGCGCCGTCCGCGACCTGACCGCGATCACCGGCCAGAAGCCGCTCGTGACCCGTGCCCGGAAGTCCATCGCGCAGTTCAAGCTCCGCGAGGGCATGCCCATCGGCGCGCACACCACCCTGCGCGGCGACCGCATGTGGGAGTTCCTCGACCGCCTGGTGACCCTGGCCCTGCCGCGCATCCGCGACTTCCGCGGTCTGTCCGACCGCCAGTTCGACGGCAACGGCAACTACACCTTCGGCCTCACCGAGCAGTCCATGTTCCACGAGATCGACCAGGACCGGATCGACCGCGTCCGCGGCATGGACATCACGGTGGTCACCACCGCGAAGACCGACGACGAGGGCCGTGCGCTGCTGAAGGCGCTCGGCTTCCCCTTCAAGACCAACTAATCCCGCTACGTTCCAGGTCCGCCCGCGCGCCCCACGGCGCCGGCGGAAACCGGGACGAGGAAGGGCACGTGCCCCCAAAATGACAATGACAGATCCTGTCGCGGACATGCTGACGCGTCTGCGCAACGCCAACTCCGCCTACCACGACACCGTGAGCATGCCGTACTCCAAGCTCAAGGCTCGCGTGGCGGACATCCTCAAGAGCGAGGGCTACATCGCGGACTGGACGGAGCAGCCGGCCGAGGTCGGCAAGACCCTGACCCTGTCCCTGAAGTTCGGCCCGAACCGTGAGCGCTCGATCGCGGGCGTCCGGCGCATCTCCAAGCCGGGCCTGCGCGTCTACGCCAAGTCCACCAACCTCCCCAAGGTCCTCGGCGGCCTGGGCATCGCCATCCTGTCCACCTCTTCCGGGCTGCTGACCGACAAGCAGGCCGCGAAGAAGGGCGTGGGCGGCGAAGTCCTCGCGTTCGTCTGGTAACCCGGAACAGAAAGGAAGAGAACATGTCACGTATTGGACGTCTCCCCATCTCTGTGCCGGCCGGTGTGGAGGTCAAGGTCGACGGCAACGTCGTCACCGTCAAGGGCGCGAAGGGCGAGCTGCAGCACACCGTTGCCAGCCCGATCACCGTCGCGCTCGAGGACAGCACCCTCACCGTCGCCCGTCCCAACGACGAGCGCGAGTCCCGCTCCCTGCACGGCCTGACCCGCACCCTGATCGCCAACATGATCCAGGGCGTCACCCAGGGCTACACCAAGGGCATCGAGATCGTGGGCACCGGCTACCGTGTGCAGGCCAAGGGCCAGGACCTCGAGTTCGCCCTGGGCTACAGCCACCCGATCACCTTCAAGGCGCCGGAGGGCATCTCGTTCACCGTCGAGGGTGTCAACAAGCTCACCGTCAACGGCATCGACAAGCAGCAGGTCGGCGAGGTCGCCGCCAACATCCGCAAGCTGCGTGCCCCCGAGCCCTACAAGGGCAAGGGCGTGCGGTACGCCGGCGAGCAGATCCGCCGCAAGGCCGGAAAGGCTGGTAAGTAATCATGGCTCTGAAGATCAAGGGCAAGTCCAAGGCCGCTGCCCGCAGCCGCCGCCACGTGCGCGTGCGCAAGCACCTCACCGGCACCGCCGCCCGTCCGCGCCTCGTCGTGAACCGCTCTGCCCGGCACATGTTCGTGCAGGTCGTCGACGACACCAAGGGCGTGACCGTGGCCTCGGCCTCCACCATGGAGGCCGACCTGCGCGGCACCGAGGCGGACAAGACCGCCAAGGCCAAGCGCGTGGGTGAGCTCGTGGCCGAGCGCGCCAAGGCTGCCGGTGTCGAGGCGGTCGTGTTCGACCGCGGCGGCAACAAGTACCACGGTCGCGTGGCGGCCGTCGCCGACGGCGCCCGCGAGGGAGGTCTGGCACTGTGAGCGAGCAGAACAACGAGAAGGAAACTCAGGTGACCGAAGCCAGCACTGCTTCCACGGAAGCGACCGGGGCCCAGCAGACCACCGAGTCCACCGACAACCGCTCCCAGGACTCCCGCGGCGACCGCGGGGGCCGCGGCGGCGATCGTGGCGGGCGCGGCGGCGAGCGTGGCGGCCGCGGCGAGCGTGGCGGCCGCGGGGGCCGTGGCGGCCGCGACGAGGAGAAGGACAAGTTCCTCGAGCGCGTCGTGACCATCAACCGCGTGTCGAAGGTCGTCAAGGGCGGCCGTCGCTTCAGCTTCACCGCCCTCGTCGTCGTCGGTGACGGCAACGGCATGGTCGGTGTGGGCTACGGCAAGGCCAAGGAGGTGCCGGCCGCGATCTCGAAGGGCGTGGAGGAGGCGAAGAAGAACTTCTTCCGCGTCCCCCGCATCGAGGAGCGCACCATCCCGCACCGCGTGCAGGGCGAGGCCGCCGCAGGCGTCGTCATGCTGCGCCCGGCGACCCCGGGTACCGGAGTGATCGCCGGTGGTCCGGTGCGCGCCGTGCTCGAGTGCGCCGGCATCCACGACGTGCTCTCCAAGTCCCTGGGCTCGTCGAACCAGATCAACATCGTGCACGCAACCATCCAGGCCCTCCGCCAGCTCGAGGAGCCGGCAGCCGTCGCGGCCCGCCGCGGCCTGCCGATGGACGAGGTCGTTCCCGGTCCGTTGCTGCGCTCGATCCAGAAGGCAGGTGCCTGATGTCCGGCAAGCGTATCCAGCCCGACGGGGCGGAGCTGCGCATCACGCAGATCCGTTCGGTGGTCGGCCAGAAGCAGAACATGCGTGACACCCTGCGCTCGCTCGGCCTGAAGCGGCCCGGCAACGTGGTCGTCCGCAAGGCCGACGGGGTGACCGCGGGCATGGTCAACACCGTCGCCCACCTGGTCAAGGTCGAGGAGGCCAAGTAACCATGGCAGACAACACTGCTGAGAACAACGAGAAGGTGCACGCCCTCAAGGTGCACCACCTGCGTCCGGCCCCGGGCGCCAAGACCGCCAAGACCCGCGTGGGTCGCGGTGAGGGCTCCAAGGGCAAGACCGCCGGCCGCGGCACCAAGGGCACCAGCGCCCGGTACCAGGTCAAGGCGGGCTTCGCCGGCGGGCAGCTCCCGCTGCACATGCGCCTGCCGAAGCTGCGCGGGTTCAAGAACCCGTTCCGCGTCGAGTACCAGGTCGTCAACCTCGACCGGCTCACCGAGCTGTTCCCCGAGGGCGGCGACGTCACGGTCGACTCGCTCGTGGCCAAGGGCGCGGTCCGCAAGAACCAGCCCGTCAAGGTCCTGGGCTCCGGCGAGATCGCGGTCGCGGTGAACGTGAAGGCGCACGCCTTCTCGGGCTCCGCCGCCGAGAAGATCGCCGCCGCCGGCGGTAGCACCACCGCGCTGTGAGCGCGGCCGCGGGACCGGGCGCACTGCCCGGTCCCGCGGCGCACCGGTCAGGCCCCGTCCACGCCAGCGTGGGCGGGGCCTGACCCGTCGTCGGGCCGCCGCGCCCGCCGCGCCGTCGCACTGGCCCCGGTTGGGCCCCGGCGGCGGCGCGTTCGTTAGACTTGCCCGGGAGTCGTCCGCGCCCGATCCGCGTGCGGACCGGGACCGTGCTCCCGCCCCACCCCACCTACGCGGCCGGACGCCGGTCGGACCCAGTCTCTAGGAGGACATGTGCTCAGCGCTTTCGGACGGGCGTTGCGAACCCCCGACCTGCGACGGAAGCTGGGGTTCACCCTCGCCCTCATCGTGCTCTACCGCCTGGGCACGTTCATCCCGGCGCCGGGCGTGGACTACGGCAACGTGCAGCAGTGCCTGGCCCTGGGCAACACCTCGGGCGGCGTGTACGACATGGTGAACCTCTTCAGCGGCGGCGCGCTGCTGCAGCTGTCGATCTTCGCCCTCGGCGTGATGCCGTACATCACGGCCAGCATCATCACCCAGCTGCTGCGCGTGGTCATCCCGCGCTTCCAGGAGCTGCACGAGGAGGGGGCGCAGGGGCAGACGAAGCTCACCCAGTACACCCGCTACCTGACGATCGGGCTGGCCCTGCTCAACGCGACCACCATCGTCTCCCTCGCCCGCTCGGGCGCCCTGCTGGGGGACTGCCCCCTTCCGATCATCCCGAACGACACGATCTGGACGGTCGTGATCATGGTCATCACCATGACCGCGGGCACCGCGATCATCATGTGGCTCGGCGAGCGGATCACGGAGAAGGGCGTCGGCAACGGCATGTCCCTGCTGATCTTCACCTCGATCGCCGCGACCTTCCCCTCGGCCCTGGGCGACATCCTGCGCACCCGCGGCTGGGGCCTGTTCCTCACCGTCCTCGCCGTGGGCCTGGTCGTCATCACGTGCGTGGTCTTCGTGGAGCAGTCCCAGCGCCGCGTCCCCGTCCAGTACGCCAAGCGCATGGTGGGGCGGCGCACGATCGGCGGGACGACCACCTACATCCCGCTCAAGGTCAACATGGCCGGCGTCATCCCGATCATCTTCGCGTCCTCGATGCTGATGCTGCCCGGCATGCTGGCCCAGTTCGGGATGCCCGACGACGGCACCGACATCCCCGGCTGGGTCAACTGGATCAACACCTACCTCGTCTCCGGCGACCACCCGTTCTACATGGCGCTGTACTTCATGATGATCGTGTTCTTCACGTACTTCTACGTGTCGATCACGTTCAACCCGGAGGAGGTCTCCAACAACATGAAGCGCTACGGCGGCTTCATCCCCGGCATCCGCGCCGGCCGGCCCACCGAGAAGTACCTCCAGTACGTGCTCACCCGCATCACGTTCCCCGGCGCCCTGTACCTGGGCATCGTCTCGATGATCCCGCTCGTGGCGCTCGTGCTGATCGACGCGAACCAGAACTTCCCGTTCGGCGGCCCGTCGCTGCTGATCATGGTGGGCGTGGGCCTGGACACCGTGAAGCAGATCGAGGCGCAGCTGCAGCAGCGCAACTACGAGGGCCTGCTCCGCTGAGCCGCTCAGCCACTGAGCCACCGAGCCCCGTCCCCGGGGCCGCGGCACGCGCCGCCGTCCCGGGGAGGGGCGGGGACCGGCCGGTAGACTGGGCCCGCAGCCATCACCGAACGCAAGGAGACTCCATGACCCGCATGCTCATCATCGGACCCCCCGGGGCAGGCAAGGGCACCCAGGCCGTGCGCATCACAGAGAAGCTGGGCATCCCGGCGATCTCCACCGGCGACATCTTCCGGGCCAACATCAAGGCGGAGACCGACCTCGGCCGCGAGGCCAAGGGCTACATCGACGCCGGCGACCTCGTGCCCGACTCCGTGACCAACCGCATGGTCCGCGCCCGCCTCGCCGAGGCCGACGCCGCCGACGGCTTCCTGCTCGACGGCTACCCGCGCAACGCCGCGCAGGTGGCGGAGCTGGACTCCATCCTCGCCGAGCTGGGCCAGGACCTCGACGTCGTCCTGCAGCTCACCGCGGACCGTGACGAGCTCGTGCAGCGCCTCCTGGGCCGCGCCCAGAAGGAGGGCCGCACCGACGACACCGAAGACGTCATCCGGCACCGCCTGGACGTCTACGACAAGGAGACGGCCGTGGTCGTCGACCTCTACGACCAGCGCGGCATCGTCCGCGAGGTCGACGGCCTGGGGACCGTCGACGAGGTCACCGAGCGGATCATGGCGGCGCTCTCCTGACGAGCCGCCCCGCACCACCGACGGCGTGACACCCCCGGACACCCCCGGGGGTCTCACGTTTAACACACGACCGCCCGTCCCCGACCCGGGGGCGCGGACGGCCGGGAAGGACTGACGCATGTTCGGCCGCCGCCGGATCGAGTACAAGACCAACGCCCAGCTGCGCGCCATGCAGCGCGCCGGGGAGGTGACCTCGCGCGCCCTCGACGCCGCGGTGGCCGCCGCCGTCCCCGGCGTCACCGCCGCCCACCTCGACGAGGTGTTCCGGGGCGTGCTCGAGGAGCACAGGGCCACCTCGAACTTCCTCGGCTACTTCGGCTACCCGGCCGCCGTGTGCGTGTCCGTCAACGACGTCGTGGTGCACGGCATCCCGGGGGAGCAGGTCCTCGCCGCCGGGGACATCCTCTCCATCGACGGCGGGGCGATCGTGGACGGCTGGCACGGCGACTCCGCCCGCACCGTCCTGCTGGGCAGTCCCGACCCCGCGGACGTCGAGCTGTCCGAGGTGACACGCGCCGCCATGTGGCGCGGGATCGCCGCCGTGGCCACCGGCACGCACGTCGGGGACATCGGCGCGGCCGTCGAGGACCACGTCCGGGAGGTCTCCGGGCACCGGTTCGGCATCCTCGAGGAGTACGTGGGCCACGGCATCGGCTCCAAGATGCACATGGCCCCCGACGTCCTGAACTTCCGCAGCACCGACCGCGGGCCGCGGCTGAGGGCGGGCATGGCCCTGGCCATCGAGCCCATGCTCGTGCGCGGGGGCATCGGCACCCGCGTGCTCGACGACGACTGGACCGTGGTCACGACCGACGGCGCCCGCTCCAGCCAGTGGGAGCACTCCGTGGCCCTCCACGCCGACGGGATCTGGGTGCTCACCGCCGAGGACGGGGGAGCCTCCGAGCTCGAGCCGCTCGGCGTGACCCCCGTCCCCATCCCCGAGGACCGGCCGTGACCGGTCCCGGCTCCCGTCCGGGCGGGGAGACCGCCGCGCCGGATCCGCCCGAGCAGACGACCGCGCAGGAGACCACCATGCAGGACACCACAGGACAGGACGCCGCCGCGGCGGATGCCACGGCGGAGAGCACCGCGGGGGAGAACGCCCCGGGGCAGGCCTCCGCGGGGCGCCGGACGCCCGTCGAGCTGACTGTCCGGCCGAAGCCCGGCCAGCTCACCTTCACCGCGCCGCGGCGCGGCAAGCCGCCGCAGCACATCGCCGACTTCGACATGGCCGGACGCCGGGAGTTCCTCGCCGGGCTGGGGCACAAGCCGTTCCGCGCCGGCCAGCTCTCCCGGCACTACTTCGACCGGTTCGCCGTCGAGGCCGCGGACATGACCGACCTCCCGGCGGAGGGCCGCGAGGAGCTCGTGGCGCAGGCCCTGCCCCCGCTGCTGACGACGGTGCGCACCCTCGAGGCCGACCAGGGGGCCACGCTCAAGACCGTCCACCGGCTCTTCGACGGCGCCACCGTGGAGTCCGTGCTCATGCGCTACACCAACCGGGTGACCATGTGCATCTCCTCGCAGGCCGGCTGCGGGATGAACTGCCCGTTCTGCGCGACCGGCCAGGCCGGTCTGACCCGCAACCTCTCCACCGCCGAGATCGTGGAGCAGGTGGTCCAGGGGGCGCGGATGCTGCGCGGCGGCCGGGTGGGCCGGGCGGAGCAGGAGCCCCTGCGGGTGTCCAACATCGTGTTCATGGGCATGGGGGAGGCCCTGGCCAACTACAAGGCGTCCATCGGGGCGATCCACCGGCTCATCGACCCCTCGCCGGAGGGCCTCGGCATCTCCGCGCGCGGGATCACGATGTCCACGGTGGGACTGGTCCCCGGGATCCGGAAGTTCACCCAGGAGAAGCTGCCGGTCACCCTCGCCCTGTCCCTGCACGCCCCGGACGACGAGCTGCGCGACGAGCTCATCCCGATCAACACCCGCTGGAAGGTCGACGAGGCCCTCGACGCCGCCTACGAGTACTACCAGGTCACGGGCCGGCGGGTGTCCATCGAGTACGCGCTGATCCGCGACATCAACGACCACGGGTGGCGCGCCGACCTGCTGGGGGAGAAGCTCAACGCCCGCGGCGGCGGGTGGGTGCACGTCAACCCGATCCCGCTCAACCCCACCCCCGGCTCCAAGTGGACCGCCTCCCGCCCCGGCGTGGAGCAGAACTTCGTGGAGCGGCTGCGCGCCCACGGCATCCCCACCACCGTGCGCGACACCCGCGGCTCCGACATCGACGGGGCGTGCGGGCAGCTGGCCGCGACCGTCTGAGCCGCGTCGTCGCACCCCGCCCCTCCCGGCCCGGGAGGGCGGCCGGGGCGCGGCGGGGGAGCGGGCCCGCGTTGCGGGGACCGCCCCCGATCCAGTAGAGTGTTCTGTTGGTTGTCTGTGCTCAAGCGATTCCGCACTCATCGGACCACGCACACCCCCGCCGAACACTTTCGGTGATGGTGCACGCGTACGGGTCCGCTGCGGCGTTTAACGATCAAGTACACCGAATCCTGCCTGCCGCCCCGGCGGCAGGCACCTGAAGTTAGCGGAGGATATGGCCAAGAAAGACGGAGTCATCGAGATCGAAGGCACTGTGGTCGAGGCTCTGCCCAACGCGATGTTTCGTGTTGAGCTGAACAACGGTCACCTTGTTCTCGCCCACATCTCGGGCAAGATGCGCCAGCACTACATCCGGATCCTCCCCGAGGACCGCGTGGTGGTGGAGCTGAGCCCGTACGACCTCACTCGTGGTCGTATCGTCTACCGCTACAAGTAGGACCGGCGGCCCCCGGGCCGCACACCACTCGAGAGAACGACGCGAAGGAATGCGATGAAGGTCCAACCGAGCGTGAAGCCGATCTGCGACAAGTGCAAGGTGATCCGCCGCAACGGGCGGGTCATGGTGATCTGCGAGAACCCGCGCCACAAACAGCGTCAGGGCTGACCGGCCCCGACCTGCCCCACGCAAGTGGATTGACAAGGCACCGCTCCCGACCGGAGAGATCCGGTCGGGTGCCCCCGGTACAGAGGCCGGGGACCGGAGGGGACACGACGTCCCCGACCGGGCAGCGATGCTCCAGACCTCTGGAGAAACACAAGGAGAACCGCCGATATGGCTCGTCTCGCAGGCGTCGACCTTCCCCGTGAGAAGCGGCTGGAAGTCGCGCTCACCTACATCTACGGCGTGGGCCGCACCCGCGCGCACGAAACCCTCGAGGCCACGGGCATCTCGGGCGACGTGCGCGTGCGCGAACTCACCGATGCCCAGCTCGTGGAGCTGCGCGACTACATCGAAGGCAACTACAAGGTTGAGGGTGACCTCCGCCGTGAGGTGGCCGCCGACATCCGCCGCAAGGTCGAGATCGGCAGCTACCAGGGCATCCGGCACCGCCGCGGCCTGCCCGTGCACGGCCAGCGCACCAAGACCAACGCTCGCACCCGCAAGGGCCCGAAGCGCACGGTCGCCGGCAAGAAGAAGTAGCCCGCTGCCGCTCGCACCCCGGGACCCCGCGGTCCCCCGAGCGGCCCACCACCACTCTTCCCGAACTTTGTAGGAGATTCACATGCCCCCGAAGACTCGCGCAGCGGCTTCACGCAAGCCCCGCCGCAAGGACAAGAAGAACGTGACCCAGGGCCACGCCCACATCAAGTCCACGTTCAACAACACCATCGTCACCATCACCGATCCCACCGGCGCCGTCCTCTCCTGGTCCTCCGCCGGCGAGATGGGGTTCAAGGGCTCCCGCAAGTCCACCCCGTTCGCCGCGCAGATGGCCGCCGAGGCCGCCGCGAAGCGCGCGCAGGAGCACGGCGTGCGCAAGGTCGACGTTTTCGTCAAGGGCCCGGGCTCCGGGCGCGAGACCGCCATCCGCTCCCTGCAGGCCACCGGCCTCGAGGTCGGCTCCATCTCGGACGTCACCCCGAGCGCGCACAACGGTTGCCGCCCGCCGAAGCGCCGCCGCGTCTGATGCGAGCGCAACCGACGGGACCCCGCGCGGGGTCCCGTCGGTCGCGCTGACCCCGGACCGGTCACCGGTCCGCACCCATCAACTGTTTTCCACCACCTGCGTGCGTCATATAGCGGATGCCCGCTGAAAGGAAACATCAGTGCTCATCGCACAGCGCCCCACCCTCTCCGAAGAGGTCGTGGCCGACAACCGGTCCCGCTTCGTGATCGAACCGCTCGAGCCCGGCTTCGGCTACACCCTCGGCAACTCCCTCCGCCGCACCCTGCTCTCCTCGATCCCGGGTGCCGCCGTGACCAGCATCCGCATCGACGGGGTGCTCCACGAGTTCTCCACCGTGGAGGGCGTCAAGGAGGACGTCACCGAGATCATCCTCAACATCAAGAAGCTCGCCGTCTCCTCGGAGCAGGACGAGCCGGTCGTCGCCTACCTGCGCAAGCAGGGCCCGGGCGTCGTCACCGCCGCGGACATCACGGCTCCGGCCGGGGTGGAGGTCCACAACCCGGACCTGCACATCGCCACGCTCAACGCGAAGGGCCAGCTCGAGCTCGAGCTGACCATCGAGCGCGGCCGCGGCTACGTCTCCGCCGCCCAGAACAAGGCGGGGGACGCGGAGATCGGGCGCATCCCGGTCGACTCGATCTACTCGCCCGTCCTGAAGGTGACCTTCCGCGTGGAGGCCACCCGTGTGGAGCAGCGCACCGACTTCGACAAGCTGATCCTGGACGTGGAGACCAAGGAGGCCATCACCCCGCGTGACGCGGTGGCCTCCGCCGGCACCACCCTGGTCGAGCTGTTCGGCCTGGCGCGTGAGCTGAACACGGCCGCCGAGGGCATCGAGATCGGCCCGTCGCCGACGGACGCGGCGATGGCCGCGGACATGGCGCTGCCGATCGAGGACCTCGAGCTGACCGTGCGGTCCTACAACTGCCTCAAGCGCGAGGGCATCCACACCGTGGGTGAGCTCGTCGGCCGCTCCGAGGCGGACCTGATGGACATCCGCAACTTCGGCGCCAAGTCGATCGACGAGGTCAAGGCCAAGCTCGTCGACCTCGGCCTGTCCCTCAAGGACTCGCCCCCCGGTTTCGACCTCGCCGCTCGCGCCGCCGCGATCGACGACGAGAACCCGTTCGACGACGTCGACCAGTAATCCTTCCCGCTCCGTCCCCCCGGCCGCACGGCCCGGACGGGACGAACTTCCAGGAGATCAACAACCATGCCTACTCCCACCAAGGGACCCCGCCTCGGAGGCGGCCCCGCCCATGAGCGCCTGATGCTGGCGAACCTGTCCCAGCAGCTGTTCGAGCACAAGCGCATCACCACCACGGTCACCAAGGCGAAGCGGATGCGTCCCTACGCCGAGCGCCTGATCACCTTCGCCAAGCGCGGTGACCTGGCCGCCCGTCGCCGCGTGCTCGCGCAGCTGACCGACAAGTCCGTGGTGCACGAGCTGTTCACCACCATCGCCTCGGCGATGGAGGACCGCAACGGCGGCTACACCCGCATCACCAAGATCGGCAACCGCAAGGGCGACAACGCCCCCATGGCCGTCATCGAACTCGTGATGGAGCCCGTCGCGACCAAGGCCACCGTGGCCGAGGCCGAGCGCGCCACCGCCAAGGCCGCCCCGGCCCCCGCCGCCCCGGTCGACACCCCTGCGGAGTCCACCGAGGCCGAGGTCGCCGCCGAGGAGATCCCCGCCGCGGAGCAGGCCCCCGAGGTCGGCTCGGAGCAGGCCGCCGAGGTCGCAGCCGAGAACGCCGACGCGGAGTTCCCCGGCTCGCACGCGCCGCTCGAGTCCGGCGAGGCCCCCGAGGGCTTCGACGTCAAGGGCAACAAGAACTCGATGAAGTACCACGTGCCCGGCTCGCGCTGGTACGCGGGCACGACCGCCGAGATCTGGTTCGACTCCCCGGCCAACGCCGAGGCCGCGGGCTTCCAGCCGGCCGGTGGCGCCGCCGCCCAGAAGCTGCGCTGACCGGAGCCCTCCGGACAGACACCGTGCACGCCGCCGGGGACCTGGTCCCCGGCGGCGTCGCCGTGCCCGGACCCGGCCGACCGCCGCCGGACCGGCCGGCCTTCACCACTCCGGCGCCTGACACCCCGGCGCCTGACACCCCGGTGCCCGACACCCCGACGACTGACACCTCGACGCCCAGCAGGAGCCGCCCGTGACCCGGACCGTGCCCGACGCGCCCGTGCGCGCGCGGATCGACCTCGCCTACGACGGCGCCCCCTTCTCCGGGTGGGCCCGCCAGCCCGGGCTGCCCACGGTCCAGGGCGCCCTGGAGGACGCCCTGGCGGTGCTGGTGCGCCGCGACGTCCGGGTCGTCGTGGCCGGGCGCACCGACACCGGCGTCCACGCGCGGGGCCAGGTGGTGCACGCGGACCTCACGGCGGGGGAGTGGGGCGCCCTCGCCCGCGGGCGGGCGGAGGACCCCGCCGCCGCGCTCGAGCGCCGGCTCACCGGGGCGCTGGCCCACGTCCTGGGCCGCGGCCGCCGCGAGCAGGGGCTGCCCGAGTGCCCGGGCGCCGTCGTGGTGCGCCGTGCCGCCGCGGCGCCGGAGGGGTTCGACGCCCGCTTCTCCGCGGTCTCCCGCCGGTACAGCTACCGGATCGACGACGGGGCCGCCGGCTGGGACCCGCTCACCCGCCACCTCACGTGGTGGACGAAGGACGTGCTGGACGTCGCCGTGATGGCCGAGGCCGTGCAGGACCTCGTGGGCCTGCACGACTTCCTCTCCTTCTGCCGGCCCCGCGAGGGCGCCACCACCGTCCGCGAGGTCCTCGGGGTCTCCGTCGAGCGGGACCGGGACGGGCTCGTGGTCCTGGGGATCGAGGCCGACGCGTTCTGCCACCACATGGTCCGCTCGATCGTGGGCGCGGCCGCCCGGGTGGGCGGGGGCCGGGAGGCCTCCGACTGGCTCGGCCGGCAGCTCGCCGACCGGGTCCGCGACGCCCGCGTCCTCATGGCCCCCGCGCACGCGCTGGTCCTCGAGGAGGTCCGCTACCCCGGGGACGGCGCGCTGGGGGAGCGGGCGGCCCAGACCCGCGCGCGCCGCTCCCCGGCGGGCTGAGGCGGCCCGGCGCGCTCCCCGCGCCTGCTCCTGCACACCCGGCCCGGGGCCCGCTGAGATTGACCGCCGCCCGGCCCGGGTGTATGCCGAGTGGTCTTAAGCCGTGCGATCCGGTAACGTTGACTGCTGTTGTGCGTGTCCCGCCTCGGTTCACGTGTACCCGGATCCGCTGTCCCGTTGCAGGACGCCTGGCGGTCCGGTGCACCGGGGTCTCGGGCACCGGATGCAGCTCGGCCCTCACCCGAGCCCCGGACGGCACACCGAGTAACGGCGTGATCCCAACTAGCGCCACCGAGAGAACCCGAACGAAGGCAAACTAACGTGCGTACGTACACCCCGAAGCCCGGTGACATTCAGCGCCAGTGGCACGTCATCGATGCCACCGACGTCGTCCTGGGTCGTCTTGCCAGCCAGACCGCAACGCTGCTGCGCGGAAAGCACAAGCCGACCTTTGCTCCCCACGTGGACGCCGGTGATTTCGTCATCATCATCAACGCCGAGAAGGTCGCCCTGACCGGCTCCAAGCTCGAGAAGAAGCGGGCCTACCGCCACTCCGGCTACCCGGGCGGACTGAAGTCCACCTCCTACGCGGAGCTGCTGGAGAAGAACCCGGTGCGCGCCGTGGAGAAGGCCATCCGTGGCATGCTCCCCAAGAACAAGCTGGCCGCCCAGCAGATGTCCAAGCTGAAGGTCTACGCCGGCCCGGAGCACCCCCACGGTGCCCAGCAGCCGAAGACCTTCGAGTTCACCCAGGTCGCCCAGTAATCGGGCCTACGACAGAAACTAACGAGGAGAATCGTGGCTCAGAATACTGACGAGCAGTACACCGTCGAGGGCGAGGAGGCGCTGACCAGCTACACCTCCGAGTCCGCGCCCGGCGCCGAGACCGCCCCCGTGGCCGAGCGCCCCGCCCTGACCGTCTCCGGCCAGGCCGTGGGCCGCCGCAAGGAGGCCGTGGCCCGCGTGCGCGTCGTCCCCGGCTCCGGCCAGTGGATCGTCAACGGCCGGACCCTGGAGAACTACTTCCCGAACAAGCTGCACCAGCAGGAGGTCAACGACCCCTTCCGGCTGCTGGAGCTCGAGGGCGCCTACGACGTCATCGCCCGCATCCACGGCGGTGGCCCCTCCGGCCAGGCCGGCGCGCTGCGCCACGGCGTGTCCCGCGCCCTGAACGAGATCGACACGGAGAACAACCGTCCGACGCTCAAGAAGGCCGGCTTCCTCACCCGTGACGCCCGCGTCACCGAGCGCAAGAAGGCCGGTCTCAAGAAGGCCCGCAAGGCCCCGCAGTACTCCAAGCGCTGATCCACGGGCCCGCGGGCCCGTCCCTCGGCCGCCGAACCCCGTCCGCGCCCCGGCGCGGGCGGGGTTCCGTCGTTCCGGGGCGGGAACTGCCGTCATGAACGGTCACCGGCGCCCCGGAGGAATAGCATTAGCACACGCCCGGCCGCGGGGAGACGGCCCCCGGCGGCGCACGGCTGCGGGCCGGCGCCGGGGCAGAACGTAGGATGGGGAACGATGTCTAGATTATTCGGAACGGACGGCGTCCGCGGGCTCGCGAACGACCTCCTCACAGCCAACATGACACTGGATCTCGCCCAGGCGGCGGCGGTGGTCCTCGGCCACGGCCAGGTGCCCGAGGGCCGGCGGCCCACCGCGGTCGTCGCGCAGGACGGACGCGCCAGCGGCGAGTTCCTGAGCGCCGCGGTCACGGCCGGGCTGGCCGGCTCGGGGGTGGACGTCCGCGACGCGGGCGTGATGCCGACCCCGGCGGCCGCGTACCTGGTCGCGGACCTGGGCGCGGACTTCGGCGTGATGATCTCCGCCTCCCACAACCCGGCCCCGGACAACGGGATCAAGTTCCTGGCCCGCGGCGGCAAGAAGCTCCCCGACCGCGTGGAGGACGAGATCCAGGCCGTCTACGAGGCCCGGCGCTTTCAGCGGCCCACCGGCGCCGGCGTCGGCCGCGTCAGCCGCTTCAGCGACGCCGAGGACCGCTACATCCTCCACCTGGTCGGGGCGATCCCGCACCGGCTGGAGGGCCTGACGGTCGTCCTCGACTGCGCCAACGGCGCCGCCAGCGCGTCGTCCCCGGACGCGTTCCGCGCCGCGGGCGCCACCGTGCACGTCATCGGCGCGGAGCCTGACGGGCTGAACATCAACGACGGATGCGGCTCGACCCACCTGGGCCCGCTGCAGCGCGCCGTCGTCGAGCTCGGGGCGGACCTCGGGATCGCGCACGACGGCGACGCCGACCGCTGCCTCGCGGTGGACCACACCGGGCAGGAGGTCGACGGCGACCAGATCATGGCCGTCCTCGCCCTCGCCATGAAGGACGCGGGCCGGCTGGTGGACGACACCCTGGTCGCCACCGTGATGAGCAACCTGGGCCTGAAGCTCGCACTGCGCAAGGCCGGGATCGAGCTGCGGGAGACCGCGGTGGGGGACCGCTACGTCCTGGAGACCATGACCGAGCACGGGTACAACCTGGGCGGCGAGCAGTCCGGCCACGTGATCATGTCCGACTACGCCACCACCGGCGACGGCCTGCTCACGGGCCTGATGCTCGCGTCGCGGGTCGCGCAGACCGGCACGCCCCTCGCGGAGCTCGCCACCGTGATGACCCGCCTGCCGCAGGTGCTCCTGAACGTCCGGGGCGTGGACCGCGCCGGCGTCGGCGCCAACGGCGCCGTGCGCACCGCCGTCGGGGAGGTCGAGCAGCGCCTCGGCGAGACCGGCCGGGTGCTGCTGCGCCCCTCGGGGACCGAGCCCGTGGTCCGCGTGATGGTCGAGGCCGCCACGCAGGACGTCGCGCAGGAGGAGGCCGAGTACCTGGCCTCGGTCGTGGAGCAGGAGCTCTCCCTGACCGTCTGAGGCACGGCCCGGACCCTACAAGGCCCGGCGGCACGAGCACGGCGAGGGCCCGCACCGGATGGTGCGGGCCCTCGCCGCTGTCGTTCCCGGGCCGCCCGTCCCGGGAGGCGGGAGCGGAGGGTGGTCAGGAGCGCTGGTGCAGCGCGTCCCGGATCTCGGTGAGGAGCTGGACCTGGGGATCGGTCTCCTCGTCGGCGGGGGCGATGCCGAGGCAGCGGTTGCGGGCCTCGATCATCTTGTTCAGGGGCAGGACGATCGCGAAGTACACGGCGGCGGCCACGAGCAGGAAGTTCACGAGCGCGGTGAGCAGCACCCCGAACCGGATGTCGTTGCCGTTGAGCGTGACCATGGCGAACGAGTCGAAGTCGGGCGACCCCACCAGCGCCGAGATGGCGGGCATGAGCACGGACTGGACGAGGGCGTTGACGACCTGGGCGAAGGCGGCGCCGATGATCACGGCGACGGCGAGGTCCAGGACGTTGCCCTTCATGATGAATTCTCTGAATCCTCTGAGCATGCGCCCACACTACGGCTCCCGGGAGAAGGGCGGGTCGACCGGGGGCGACGTCCTGATGACGCGCGGGCGACACCCGGCGGGCCCCGTGGCCGGCTCAGCCGCCGGGGGCCGGCTCCGGCGCGTAGTCCGGGGCGGGGCCCAGCCCGGAGAACTCCTCCAGGGTCGCCGCACCGGAGCGGACGAGCTCCTGGGCGCGCTCGGGCCCCAGGTAGCGCAGGTGCCACGGCTCGTGGGCGTACCCCGTGGTCGGCTCCTGGCCCGGCGGGTAGCGCACCACGAAGCCGTGCTCGGGGGCGTGCTCGGCCACCCACGCCGCGGTCGCGGTCCCGGCGAAGCAGGCCCGCAGGTCGCACGGGCCGTCCTCCCCGACGTCCACGGCCAGGCCCGTCTGGTGCTCCGAGTGGCCCGGCCGGGCGGAGACGGTGTCCGCGGCCTCCTGGCCCTGCTGCGCCACCCACCCCGCGTAGGTCGTGACCTGCTCGTCGTAGGAGCGGTAGCCCGAGAGCAGGACGACGCCCACCCCGTCCGTCCGGGCGGCGGCCAGCAGCTCCCGGGCCGCGCCCGCCGCCTCCGGCCGCAGCCGCCGGCCCTCGACCGTCTCCAGCTCGGCGGGCGCCCAGCCGGCGGGCACCAGGGGCCGTCGCTTGTTCACGACGACCGCGAGGGACGCGGGGTCGTCCAGGCCGGGCGCCGGGCCCGGTGCGTCCCCGGCACCCGGCGCCCCGGGGGCGGAGGGCACGCCGGCGGAGGGCACGGGAGCGGAGGATACGCCGGCGGAGGGCACGGGAGCAGACGACACGGGCGCGGACGGGACCGGGGCGGTCGTCGTCGCGGACGGGGCGGTGGCCGGCGCCGACGGGACCGGGGCGACGTCCCCGGGGGAGGGGCCGCACCCGGCGGTCAGGAGGGCCGTGGCGAGCAGCAGCGCCCGGGGCCGGGAGGGGCGCATCAGTTCTTGCGCAGCAGCACGCGCCGGATCGAGTGGTCGGAGTCCTTGGACAGGATCAGCCGTGCCCGGCCCCGGGTGGGCTGGACGTTCTCCACGAGGTTGGGTCCGTTGATCCGCCGCCAGATCCCCAGGGCCGTCTCCCGGGCCTCCTCGTCGGAGAGGTCGGCGTAGCGGTGGAAGTAGGAGCCCGGGTCGGCGAACGCCGAGGTGCGCAGCGCCTGGAACCGCTCGACGTACCAGCGCTCGATGTCGGAGATGCGGGCGTCCACGTAGATGGAGAAGTCGAAGAAGTCGCTCAGGGCCACGGCGGCCCGGTCACCGGGCCGCACCTTGGCCGGGGCGAGGACGTTGAGGCCCTCCACGATGACGACGTCCGGGCGGGTCACCACGATCTCCCCGCCGGGGACGATGTCGTAGGTGTGGTGCGAGTACCGGGGGGCGCGCACCTCGGCGGCGCCGGACTTGATCTCGGCGACGAAGCGCAGCAGGGCCCGGCGGTCGTAGGACTCCGGGAAACCCTTGCGGTCCATGAGCCCGCGGCGCCGCAGCTCCGCGTTCGGGTAGAGGAAGCCGTCGGTGGTCACCAGCTGGACGTTCGGGGTGGAGGGCCACCGGGAGAGCAGCTCCCGCAGCAGGCGGGCCGTGGTGGACTTGCCCGCCGCCACGGAGCCGGCGATGCCGACCACGAACGGCGTGCGCGCGTGCTGCTCGCCGAGGAAGGCGTTGGTGGAGGCGTTGAGCTCGCTCGAGGACGCGTCGTAGAGGGTGAGCAGCCGGGAGAGGGGGAGGTAGACCTCCCGCACCTCCTCGACGTCGAGCCGGTCGCCGAGACCGCGCAGGTTCTCGATCTCCTGGGAGGTGAGGGGGACGTCGATCTCGTTCGAGAGCCGCGACCAGGTCTGCCGGTCGAGCTCCACGAACGGCGAGACGCGGTGGTTCAGGGTGTGGGCACTCATCGCGGCCAGTCTACGCCCGCGGCATTCATGTGCTGACGCAAATCAAGGTGCCGCGCCCCTCTCCGGTACAGTGCCTTGCATGTGTGGAATCGTCGGATATGTGGGCCGTGAGCCCGCCGTCAGCACCCCCCTCGACATCGCCGACCTCGTGGGGGGAAGTCAGGAGCACGGTGCCCTGGAGGTCATCCTCGAGGGCCTGCGCCGGTTGGAGTACCGCGGCTACGACTCGGCCGGCGTGGCCGTGGTCGCGGACGGGGCGGTCGAGTACCGGAAGAAGGCCGGGAAGCTCGCCAACCTGATCACGGAGCTCCAGGAGAGCCCGCTGCCCATCGCCCGGACGGGGATCGGGCACACCCGGTGGGCCACCCACGGCGGCCCCACCGACGTCAACGCCCACCCCCACGTCGTCGACGGGGGCCGGCTGGCCATGATCCACAACGGCATCATCGAGAACTTCGCCGAGATCAAGCGTGAGCTCGTGGAGAAGGGCTACGAGTTCCGCTCGGAGACCGACACCGAGGTCGCCGCCGTCCTGCTCGCCGACACCTACAACGACCTCGACGGCCAGGACCTCACCGCCGCGATGCAGGCGACGTGCCGCCGGCTCGAGGGCGCGTTCACGCTCCTCGCCGTGCACGTCGACCACCCCGGCCACGTCGTGGCCGCCCGCCGCAACTCCCCGCTCGTGCTCGGCCTGGGCGAGGGCGAGAACTTCCTGGGCTCGGACGTCTCCGGGTTCATCGACTACACCCGCAGCGCCGTGGAGCTCGGCCAGGACCAGGTCGTGTCCATCACCGCCGACGACTACGAGATCACCGACTTCCACGGCAACCCCGCCGAGGGAAAGCCCTTCGAGGTGCTCTGGGACGCGGCCGCCGCGGAGAAGGGCGGCTTCCCGTCCTTCATGGAGAAGGAGATCCACGACCAGCCGATGGCCGTGGAGCAGACCCTCCTGGGCCGGCTCGACGAGAAGGGCAACCTGACCCTCGACGAGCTGAAGATCGACGAGTCGCTGCTGCGCTCGGTCGACAAGATCATCGTCATCGCCTGCGGCACCGCGTCCTACGCGGGCCAGGTCGCCCGCTACGCGATCGAGCACTGGTGCCGGATCCCCACCGAGGTGGAGCTCGCCCACGAGTTCCGCTACCGCGACCCGATCGTGGACGAGCGCACCCTGGTGGTCGCGATCTCCCAGTCGGGCGAGACGATGGACACGCTCATGGCCGTGCGCCACGCGCAGGAGCAGGGCGCGAAGGTCGTGGCGATCTGCAACACCAACGGCTCCACCATCCCGCGCGAGGCCGACGCCGTGCTCTACACGCACGCCGGCCCGGAGATCGCCGTGGCCTCCACCAAGGCGTTCCTCGCCCAGATCACCGCCGCCTACCTGCTGGGCCTGTACCTGGCGCAGCTGCGCGGCAACAAGTTCAAGGACGAGATCGGCACGATCCTCGCCGAGCTCGAGGCGATGCCGGCGAAGATCCAGACCGTCATCGACAACGAGGACCAGGTCAAGGAGCTGGCCCGGGCCATGAAGGACGAGGGCTCCGTGCTGTTCCTGGGCCGCCACGTGGGCTACCCCGTGGCCCTGGAGGGCGCGCTGAAGCTCAAGGAGATCGCCTACATCCACGCCGAGGGCTTCGCCGCCGGCGAGCTCAAGCACGGCCCGATCGCGCTGATCGACGAGGGCCAGCCCGTGTTCGTGATCGTGCCGTCCCCGCGGGGCCGCGACTCGCTGCACGCCAAGGTCGTCTCCAACATCCAGGAGGTCCGCGCCCGCGGCGCCGTGACCATCGTGATCGCCGAGGAGGGCGACGAGTCGGTCTCCGACTACGCCAACCACGTCTTCCGCGTCCCGGCCGCGCCCGCGCTGCTGCAGCCGCTGCTGGCGACCGTCCCGCTGCAGATCTTCGCGTGCGAGCTCGCCGGCGCGAAGGGCTACGACGTGGACCAGCCGCGCAACCTCGCGAAGTCCGTCACCGTCGAGTAGGCACGACCCGCCCGACCCTCCGCCGGCCCGCCGCCCCGCCTCGTCCGAGGACCGGGGCGGCGGGCCGGCGGCCGTCGGGGCCCCGGCCGGGCGCCGCCGGGGTCGCTAGGGTGGGGGGATGATCATCGGCACCGGCATCGACGTGGTGGACATCGCCCGCTTCGAGGAGCAGATCGCCCGCACCCCCGGCCTCGTGGCCCGGCTGTTCGTCCCCTCCGAGCGGGAGCTGCCCGTGCGCTCGCTCGCGGCACGCTTCGCGGCCAAGGAGGCGGCGGCCAAGGCGCTCAAGGCCCCGCCGGGGATGATCTGGCAGCACTGCTGGATCGAGAAGGACGCCTCCGGCGCGCCCCTGCTGTGCACGGAGGGCACGGTCGCCGCCGAGGCCCGCCGGCAGGGCATCGACCGCTGGCACCTGACCATGACGCACGACGGAGGGATCGCGATGGCCATGGTCGTCGCCGAGCGCCTGGACGAGCCCGCGGCCGGGCAGGAGGGGCCCGCGTGATCGAGGCGTACACCGGCGCGCAGGTGCGCGCCGCCGAGACCCCCTACCTCGAGCGCGGCCAGGGCCCGGCGCTCATGCGGCGCGCCGCCCACGGACTGGCCCTCGTCGCCCTCGAGCGGCTACGGGACCGGCGCGGGCGCGTCGCCGGGGCCCGCGTCGTCGTGCTGGCCGGCACCGGCAACAACGGCGGCGACGGCCTGTGGGCCGGGGCCGAGCTGGCCCGGCGGGGCGCCGCCGTGCTCGCGGTGGCCGTCGGGGACCGGCTGCACCCGGAGGGCGAGGCGGCGCTGCGCGCCGCGGGCGGGCGGGTCCTGCCCGCCGCCGACGGCGCGCCGGCGCTCCGTCGGGCCGTCGAGCAGGTCCTGGACGCCGACCTCGTGCTCGACGCGGTCCTGGGCACCGGCGCCCGCGGGGGGCTGCGCGGCACCGCGGCCGAGATCGTGCGCGCCGTCCTGGACCGGTGGCCGGCTCCCGGGGGCCGCGCGCCCCTGGTGGTGGCCTGCGACGTGCCCTCGGGCGTCTCCGCCGACACCGGTGCGGCGGACGGGCCGGTGCTGCCCGCGGACGCCACCGTGACCTTCGGCGCCACGAAGGCCGGGCACCTGCTCCCGCCGGGGGACCGGCTGTGCGGGGAGGTGCGCACCGTGCCCCTCGGCCTCGAGGACGCCCTCCCCGCCCCCGCCCTGCGGCGCCTGGAGCACGACGACGTCGCCGCGCTGTGGCCCCGGCCCGGCGCCGGCTCGCACAAGTACTCCCGCGGGGTGGTGGGCGTCGTCGCCGGCTCGGCCACCTACCCGGGCGCCGCGCTCATGTGCACCCGCGCGGCGGTGGACGCCGGCGCGGGCATGGTCCGCCACCTCGGCGACGCCGGGACCCGCCGGCTCGTGTGCCTCACCAGCCCCGAGGTCGTCGCCTCGGAGGACCACCCCGCCGACCTGCACGTCCAGGCGTGGGTGGTGGGCCCCGGCGCGGTGGGGGACCCCGCGCAGGAGTCCCGGATCGACGCGGTGCTCGCCGGGCCCGTGCCCGCCGTCGTCGACGCGGGCGCGCTCGGCGCCGCCGCCCGGGCCGCCGCCGACGGAGCCCTGGGCCCCGCCAAGATCCTCACCCCGCACGCCGGGGAGCTCGTGCAGGTCCTGGCCTGGCTGGCCGCCCTCGGCGCGACCGACGAGGCCCCCGACCGGGCCGCCGTCGAGGCCGACCCCGCCCGGTGGGCCCGGACGGCCGCGGAGGCCACGGGCGCCGTGGTCGTGCTCAAGGGCGCCACCACGCTGGTGGCCGCCCCCGGCGGGACGCTGCTCTCCCAGGCGGACGGCAGCCCCTGGCTCGCGACCGCCGGCAGCGGGGACACCCTGGCCGGCGTCATGGGCGCCGTGCTCGCGGGCTGCGCCGAGCACCCCGACGCCTTCGCGGCGGCGGGGGAGTGGGCCCGCGGGGACGCGCGCTTCGCCGTGGCGGCCGCGCTCGCGGTGGCCGTGCACGGCTACGCGTCCCGCGCCGACGGGCTCGGCCCCGTGCCGCCCACGGCCCTCTCGGCCGCCGTGCGCTCGGTCCTCCGCCTGGCGCCGTGAAGCGGCGCCCCGGACCGGCGCCCCGGACCGGCGTCCCGGCGCGGTCCGGGCTCTCGCCGCACGGCCCGCGGCGGGGGCGGCGCCGTGCTCCGGCTAAGGTTAAGACCACTAGCCACATTTGCAGTCCGCTGAGGGTGACCCCTGCCCGGCGGGCGTGACAGGAGATCCCCCATGGAAGTCTGGCCCGGTCATGCGTATCCCCTCGGTGCGACATTCGACGGCAACGGTACGAACTTCGCGCTCTTCAGCGAGGTGGCGGAGAAGGTCGAGCTGTGCCTGTTCGACGAGGACGGCACCGAGAACCGGATCGAGGTCGCAGCCCAGGACGGCTACGTCTGGCACTGCTACCTCCCGCAGGTCCAGCCCGGCCAGCGCTACGGCTACCGCGTGCACGGTCCGTGGAACCCCGCGGAGGGCCAGCGCTGCAACCCGTCGAAGCTGCTGCTCGACCCCTACGCCAAGGCCGTGGCGGGCCAGTTCGACTGGGCCCAGCCGCTGTTCTCCTACAACTTCGGCGACGAGGACTCGTTCAACGACGAGGACTCGGCCCCCCACATGGCAATGGGCGTGGTGATCAACCCCTTCTTCAACTGGGAGGGCGACCGCACCCCCCGCACGCCGTACCACAAGTCCGTGATCTACGAGGCGCACGTCAAGGGCCTCACAGAGCTGCACCCCGAGGTGCCGGAGGAGCAGCGCGGCACGTACGCCGGCGTTGCCCACCCCGCCGTCATCGCGCACCTGCAGAAGCTCGGGGTCACCGCGATCGAGCTCATGCCCGTGCACCAGTTCGTGCAGGACAGCACGCTGCTCGAGAAGGGCCTGCGCAACTACTGGGGTTACAACACCATCGGGTTCTTCGCCCCCCACAACGAGTACCACTCCACCAACGACCTCGGCGGCCAGGTCCAGGAGTTCAAGGCCATGGTCAAGGCCCTGCACCAGGCCGACATCGAGGTCATCCTCGACGTGGTGTACAACCACACGGCCGAGGGCAACCACCTGGGCCCCACGCTGTCCATGAAGGGCATCGACAACCAGGCCTACTACCGCACGGTGGAGGACGACCAGAAGTTCTACATGGACTACACGGGCACCGGCAACTCCCTCAACGTCCGCCACCCCCACTCGCTGCAGCTGATCATGGACTCCCTGCGCTACTGGGTGACCGAGATGCACGTGGACGGCTTCCGCTTCGACCTCGCCGCGACCCTCGCCCGCGAGTTCTACGACGTCGACAAGCTGGCCACCTTCTTCGAGCTCGTCCAGCAGGACCCGGTCGTCTCGCAGGTCAAGCTGATCGCGGAGCCGTGGGACATCGGCCCCGGCGGCTACCAGGTGGGCAACTTCCCGCCGCAGTGGACCGAGTGGAACGGCAAGTACCGGGACACCGTGCGCGACTTCTGGCGCGGCGAGCCGGCGAGCCTCGGGGAGTTCGCCTCCCGCATCACCGGTTCCGCCGACCTCTACGAGCACACCGGCCGGCGCCCGTTCGCCTCGATCAACTTCGTCACCGCCCATGACGGCTTCACGCTGCGGGACATCGTGTCCTACAACGAGAAGCACAACGAGGCCAACGGCGAGGACAACAACGACGGGGAGTCCCACAACCGCTCCTGGAACTGCGGCGTGGAGGGCCCCACGGACGACCCGAAGATCCTCGCCCTGCGGGCCCGCCAGCAGCGCAACTTCCTCGCCACCCTCCTGCTGTCCCAGGGCACCCCCATGGTGCTGCACGGCGACGAGCTGGGCCGGTCGACGAACGGCAACAACAACACGTACTGCCAGGACAACGAGCTCTCGTGGATCAACTGGGAGAACATGGACGGGCCGCTGGTCGAGTTCACGTCCGCCGTGATCCACCTGCGCCACGACCACCCGACGTTCCGCCGCTCGAACTTCTTCGACGGGCGCCCCGTCGAGATGGACGAGGACGACACCCGCCGGCCCATGCCGGACATCGCCTGGCTCAACGCCGACGGCTCGCCGATGAAGCCCGCCGACTGGGACGAGCCCCTGTCCCGCGCCATGGGCATGTGGCTCAACGGCCACGGCATCGCCGGGGTGGACATGCGCGGCCGGCCCATCACGGACGTGAACTTCATCATGTACTTCAACTCCAACCCGGAGCCCGTGAAGTACAAGCTGCCGCCGGTGCGCTACGGCCGGCAGTGGGAGGCCGTCCTCGACACCGCGGGGGAGCACTCCGACGGGCAGATCCGCAAGGCCCGCAGCACGCTCACCCTGGCGGGCAAGTCGATGGTCGTGCTGCGCGCCTACGAGCAGCCCGAGGAGGAGCCGGACGCATCGGTCGCCGCCTCCGTGGCCGCCTACGCGAAGGCGCCGCAGGACCAGTGACCCGGCACGCCAGCAGGCTGTCGACCCGGACACGGGTCGACAGCCTGCTGGCGTTTTCGGGGTCCTCCCGACAGACTGGTCCGGTGCGCACACCTACCTCGACCTACCGACTGCAGATCACCTCCGACCTGACCCTCGACCGGGCGGCGGGCCTCGTGGACTACCTCCACGACCTCGGCGCCGACTGGGTCTACCTCTCCCCGATCCTGCGGGCCGTCGACGGCTCCGACCACGGCTACGACGTCGCGTCCCCCGCCGAGATCGACCCCGTCCGCGGGGGCGCCGCCGGGCTGAAGGCCCTGTCGGACGCCGCGCACGCGCGGGGGATGGGCGTGCTCGTCGACATCGTCCCCAACCACCAGGGCGTGGCCGTGCCGCGGCAGAACCCCTGGTGGTGGTCCCTGCTGGCCGAGGGCCGGGACTCCCGCTACGCGAAGGCGTTCGACGTGGAGTGGGAGGCCGGCGGCGGCAAGGTGCTGATCCCCGTGCTGGGCGACGGCGACGGCGAGCTGGAGCAGCTGCGCGTCGAGGACGGCACGCTGCGCTACTACGACAACGTCTACCCCCTGGCCGAGGGCACCTGGGCGGAGGGCGACGACCCGAAGGACGTCCACGCCCGGCAGCACTACGAGCTGATCAACTGGCGCCGCGGGGACACCGAGCTCAACTACCGCCGCTTCTTCACCGTGGCCACGCTCGCCGGGGTGCGCGTCGAGGACCCCGAGGTCTTCGACGAGTCGCACGCCGAGATCCGGCGGTGGATCGACGAGGGCCTCGTCGACGGCCTGCGGATCGACCACCCGGACGGGCTGCGGGACCCCAAGGCGTACCTCGAGCAGCTGAAGGAGCTCACCGGCGGTGCCTACGTCGTCGTCGAGAAGATCCTCGAGCCCGGCGAGCGGCTGCCCCGGGACTGGGCCACCCAGGGCACCACCGGCTACGACGCCCTCGGCGTGGTCGACCGGCTGCTCACCGACCCCGCGGGGGAGTACGCCCTCACCAGCCTCGACGCCCGCCTGCGCGGCGGCGAGCCCGTGGAGTGGGACGAGCTGATCCACGGCACCAAGCGCGCCATGGCCGACGGCGCGCTGCGCGCCGAGGTGCTGCGCCTCGCCCGGGCCGTGCCCGCCGACGCCGGGCTCGGCCACGAGGAGGCCGCGGACGCCATCGCGGAGGTCCTCGCGAACTTCCCCGTCTACCGCAGCTACCTGCCCGAGGGCGCCGAGCACCTCCGGACGGCCCTCGACGCCGCCCGCGCCCGCCGCCCCGAGCTCGCCGGCGCCCTGGCGACCCTCGGCCGGCTGCTCGGCGCCGACGCCGCGGACGACGCCGAGCTGGGCGAGCTGGCCCGGCGCTTCCAGCAGACCTCCGGCATGGTCATGGCCAAGGGCGTCGAGGACACCGCGTTCTACCGCTTCACGCGGCTGACCTCCCTCACCGAGGTCGGCGGCGACCCGTCGCACTTCGCGGTGGCGCCCGCGGAGGCCCACGCCGAGCTCGCCCGCCGGGCCGCCGAGGAGCCCCTGGCCATGACGGCGCTCTCCACCCACGACACCAAGCGCTCCGAGGCAGTGCGGGCCCGGATCACGGTCCTCGCCGAGGCCGCCGAGCAGTGGGCCGGCGTGGTCGGGACCGTGAAGCGGCTCGCCGAGCGGGCCGGCGTCCTCGTGGGCGACGGGCCCCTGGTCAACCTCGTGCTGCAGGCCCTGGTCGGGGCCTGGCCCGTCGAGCAGGACCGGATCACCGACTACGCCCTCAAGGCCGCCCGCGAGGCCGGGAACTCCACCGCGTGGGTCGACGGCGACACAGGGTTCGAGGAGCGCCTGACCCGGTTCGTCGACCTGGTGCTGCACGACCCCGAGATGCGGGCCGTCGTCGAGGGCTTCGCCGAGCACGTCACCGCCGCGGGCTGGGCCAACGGGCTCTCCGCCAAGCTCGTCCAGCTCACCATGCCCGGCGTGCCCGACGTCTACCAGGGCTCCGAGCTGTGGGCCGCATCCCTCGTGGACCCCGACAACCGCCGGCCGGTCGACTTCGCGCAGCGGGCGGAGATGCTCCAACGGCTCGACAGCTCCGTCACCGGCTCCGCGCAGGGCACACCCGCCGTGGGCCCCGACGCCGCCGCCAAGCTGCTCCTCACCAGCCGGGCCCTGCGGCTGCGCCGGGACCACCCCGGGCTGTTCACCGGCTACACCCCCCTGGCCGCCTCCGGCCCGCTGGCCGAGCACGTCTTCGCGTTCGACCGCGGCGGCGCCGTGGCCGTGGCCACCCGCCTGCCCCTGGGCCTCGCCGCCGCGGGCGGGTTCGCCGCCGAGACCCTCGACCTGCCCACGGGCGACTGGGAGGACGTGCTGACCCGCCGTCCCCACACCGGCGCCGTGGCGCTGGCCGACCTGCTGGCCGACTACCCCGTGGCGCTGCTGCGCCGGAAGGACTCCTGAGCACCCCATGAGCACCCGAGAGCACCTGAACCGCTTCGACGTCTGGGCCCCCCACGCCAAGGACGTCGACGTCCGGATCGAGGGCGTGGACCACCGCATGGTCCCCGCCGCCGCCCTGCCCGAGGGCTCCGCGGAGGGCCCCGCCGCCCGCCGCGACGGCTGGTGGACCCTCCCCGACGACGCCGAGGTCCCCGCCGGGACGGTCCGCTACGGCTACGTCCTGACCAAGACCTTCGACGAGGGCACCGCGGAGGAGCGCACCCAGGTCTCCGACGTGCTGCCCGACCCGCGCTCCCGCCGCCAGCCGCAGGGCGTGCACGACCTCTCCTGCACCTTCGACCCCGCCGAGCACACCTGGGGCGACGCCGCGTGGAAGGGCCGCACGCTGGCCGGGTCCGTGATCTACGAGCTGCACGTCGGCACCTTCACCCCCGGCGGGACCCTCGACTCCGCGGTCGAGCGGCTCGACCACCTGGTGGAGCTCGGCGTGGACTTCGTCGAGCTGCTGCCCGTCAACGGGTTCAACGGCGAGCACAACTGGGGCTACGACGGCGTCCTCTGGTACACCGTCGACGAGTCCTACGGCGGGCCGGCGGCCTACCAGCGCTTCGTGGACGCCTGCCACCAGCGGGGGATCGGCGTCATCCAGGACGTCGTCTACAACCACCTGGGGCCCTCGGGGAACTACCTGCCGCTGTTCGCCGAGTACTTCAAGCCCGGCGCCAGCACGTGGGGCGACCTCATCAACCTGGACGGGTGGGGCTCCGACGGGGTGCGCGAGTACATCCTGGACAACGTGGAGATGTGGCTGCGCGACTACCACGTGGACGGCTTCCGCCTGGACGCCGTGCACGCGCTGCAGGACCACCGGGCGCTTCACATCCTGGAGGAGATCGCCGACCGCGTGGAGCGCGTCGGCGTGGAGACGGGCAAGCCGCTGTTCACCGTGGCGGAGTCCGACCTCAACGACCCCCGCATGATCACGCCCACCGCGGCCAACGGGCTGGGCATGACCGGGCAGTGGCTCGACGACTTCCACCACGCCGCCCACGTGGCGCTCACCGGGGAGACGCAGGGCTACTACGCCGACTTCGCGTCCCTGGAGACCCTCGACAAGGTGATGCGGGAGGCGTTCTACCACAACGGCACCATGTCCACGTTCCGGGGCCGCCACCACGGCCGGCCGGTCGACAAGCGCCGCGTGCAGCCGTGGCAGTTCGTCACCTGCATCCAGAACCACGACCAGGTGGGCAACCGTGCCGCCGGGGACAGGATCAGCGCGACGCTGACGCCCGAGCAGCTGGTGCTCGGCGCGACCCTGCTGCTGACCCAGCCGTTCACCCCCATGCTGTTCATGGGGGAGGAGTGGGGCGCCTCCACCCCGTGGCAGTTCTTCACCGCCCACCCCGAGCCCGAGCTGGGCGAGGCCGTCGCACAGGGCCGCAAGGCCGAGTTCGCGTCCATGGGCTGGGACGAGTCCACGGTCCCGGACCCGCAGGCGCCCTCCACCTTCGAGAACTCCCGCCTGGACTGGGCGGAGCCGGGGCGCGACGGGCACGCCCGCGTGCTGGCGGCCTACCGCGAGCTGATCGCCCTGCGCCGCTCCGTGCCCGAGCTGACCGACCCGCGCTTCGACACGATCGCCACGGCCCACGACGACGACGCGCGCTGGTTCGTGCTCAGCCGCGCCGCGCACCCCGGCTCCCCGCACGGGGTCGCCGTCCTGCTGAACTTCGGCGCCGCGCCGGCGCGCGCGCCGTTCCCCGGCCGGGCGGACGCCGAGGTGCTCTTCCGCTCCGGCGAGGTCTCCCTCACGGCCGGGCCCGACGGCGGCGCGCTCGCCGCGCTGCCCGCCCACGGCGCGGCCGTCGTCCGCTGGTGAGCCGGCCCGCCCGCCCCGCCCCGCCATCCCCTCCCGACCACGAAAGGCCCTCCGTGCTGACCTACGGACCCGACGCCCGCTACGTCCCCGCCGCGGACCGCTACGAGACCATGCCCTTCCGCCGCGTGGGGGAGTCGGGGCTGAAGCTGCCCGCGATCTCCCTCGGCCTGTGGCACAACTTCGGCGACGACAAGCCGCTGGAGACCCAGCGGGCCACGCTGCGCAAGGCCTTCGACCTCGGCGTGACGCACTTCGACCTCGCCAACAACTACGGGCCGCCGGCCGGCGCCGCCGAGGTGAACTTCGGCACGATCCTGGAGCAGGACCTCGCCCCCTACCGGGACGAGCTCGTGATCTCCTCGAAGGCCGGGTGGGACATGTGGCCGGGCCCCTACGGCTTCGGCGGCTCCCGCAAGTACCTGGTGTCCTCCCTGGACCAGACCCTGCGCCGCACGGGCCTGGACTACGTCGACATCTTCTACCACCACCGCCCGGACCCCGAGACCCCGCTCGAGGAGACCATGCGGGCCCTCGACCACATCGTCCGGTCCGGCCGGGCGCTCTACGTGGGCGTCTCCTCCTACAACGCGGAGCTCACCCTCCGCGCCCAGGAGATCATGCGCGGGCTGGGCACGCCGCTGCTGATCCACCAGCCCTCCTACTCGATGCTCAACCGGTGGATCGAGGCGCCGTCCGAGAGCGGGACGTCCCTGCTCGGCGCCCTCACGCAGGCCGGGATGGGTTCCATCGTGTTCACGCCCCTCGCCCAGGGCATGCTCACCGACCGGTACCTCGACGGCGTCCCCGCCGACTCGCGGGCCGCGGCGGAGAAGTCCCTGGACCCGGAGTGGCTGACGGAGACCACCCTCGGGAGGATCCGGGGCCTGCGCGAGATCGCGGCGGGCCGCGGGCAGTCGCTGGCCCAGATGGCGCTCGCCTGGGTGCTGCGCGAGCAGGCGGACGGGCAGGTCACCACCGCGCTCGTGGGCGCCTCCTCCCCGGAGCAGATCGAGGACAACGTCGGCGCCGTGCGCAACCTCGAGTTCACGGCCGAGGAGCTGGCGGAGATCGACCGGCTGGCCTTCGACTCGGACATCAACATCTGGGCGGGCGCCCAGGACTCCAAGCACGCGTGACGGCCGGGAGCCGCTGACCCATGGAGGCCTCGCAGTACCTCGCCCTGCTCGGGCTGTGGATCGCCGGGATCGTCGCGCCCGGCCCGGACGTCCTGGTGATCCTGCGCAACGCGTCGCTGGGCTCCCGCCTGGCCGGGGTGCTCACGGCGGTGGGCGTGATGACCGGCAACCTCCTGTGGATCACGCTCTCCCTCACCGGGGTGACCGTGCTGATCGGGCGGGCCGACGCGCTACAGGGCCTGATCCAGGTGGCCGGGGCCCTGTTCCTGGGCTGGCTGGGCGTGGGCGGGATCCGGGCCGGTCTCGCCGCCCGGGCCGCCCGCGCCGCCGTCCCGGCGGGGGACGGTCCCGCGGACCCGGGCGGGGCCCCGTCCCCGGGACCGTCCGGGGAGTCCCTCCCCGCGGCCCCGCCGGGGCGCACGCCCACCCCGCTGCGGGCGTTCGTGCTCGGCCTCGTGACGAACCTCTCGAACGCGAAGGCCATCGTCTTCTTCGTGGCCCTGTTCGCCAACGTGGTCCCCGCCGGCGCCCGCTGGTGGGAGAACGTCCTGGTCTTCGTGCTCCTCGTGGCCGTGGGCCTGGCATGGTTCACGGCCGTGGCGTGGATGGGCTCCGTCGAGCGGCTCGCCGTCCGCTTCCGCCGCAACGCCGCCGCGGTGGAGCTCGCCTCCGGCGCCCTGTTCCTGGTGCTGGCGCTGGGCCTGCTGCTCAGCGCCCTGTGACCCGGCGGGTGCCGCTCCGTCCCCGGGGTGGGGCCCGGCCCGTCCCCGCTGAGTGAGGGGCCGGTTCTGTGCCGTCTCGGCCGCGGGTCTAGACTGGACCGCTGAGTCTTCCCTGCTGCTCCCCGGACGCCGGAACGGGCGTCTCCCTGGCGTGCGCCCGGGACGGGAGGCAGACGACCATCGACAAAGGAGAACCGTGTCCCACCACCCGATCCGTGTGGCCATCGCGGGCGTCGGCAACTGCGCCTCGTCCCTCGTCCAGGGCGTCCACTTCTACGCCGCGGCCGATCCCGCCCAGTCCGTCCCGGGGCTGATGCACGTCCAGTTCGGCAACTACCACGTCAACGACGTGGCGTTCGTGGCGGCGTTCGACGTCGACGCCGCGAAGGTCGGCCTGGACCTGTCCGAGGCCATCCACTCCTCGAAGAACAACACGATGACCTTCGCGGAGGTCCCGCACACCGGCGTGACGGTGAAGCGCGGGCCCACCCTGGACGGTCTGGGGGCCTACTACCGCGAGATGGTCGAGGAGTCCACCGCCGAGGCGGTGGACGTCGTGCAGGCCCTCAAGGACGCCGACGTCGACGTGCTGGTGTCCTACCTGCCCGTGGGCTCCGAGGAGGCCGACCGCTTCTACGCCCAGGCCGCGATCGACGCCGGGGTGGCGTTCGTCAACGCCCTGCCCGTGTTCATCGCGGGGACCCCGGAGTGGGCGGAGAAGTTCACTGCCGCCGGCGTGCCGATCGTCGGCGACGACATCAAGTCCCAGGTGGGGGCCACGATCACCCACCGGGTGCTGGCGAAGCTGCTGGAGGACCGCGGGTACGTGCTGGACCGCACCTACCAGCTCAACGTGGGCGGGAACATGGACTTCATGAACATGCTCGAGCGCTCCCGCCTCGAGTCCAAGAAGATCTCCAAGACGCAGGCCGTGACCTCCAACGTGGCCCGCGAGTTCGGCACCCGGGACGTGCACATCGGCCCCTCCGACTACGTCGAGTGGCTCGACGACCGGAAGTTCGCCTTCGTCCGTCTCGAGGGCCACGGCTTCGGCAACGCCCCGATCTCCCTGGAGTACAAGCTGGAGGTCTGGGACTCCCCCAACTCGGCCGGGGTGATCATCGACGCGATCCGCGCCGCCAAGATCGGCCTGGACCGCGGCATCGGCGGGCCCCTGACCTCCGCCTCGGCGTACTTCATGAAGTCCCCGCCCCAGCAGCAGGCCGACGAGACCGCCCGGGCCAACCTCGAGGCGTTCATCCGCGGGGAGCTCGAGCGCTGAGCACACCCCGGACAGCAGAGGACCCCCGCACCCCACGGTGCGGGGGTCCTCTGCTGTCCGGGGCAGGCGCACCGTCACGGGGCCCGAGTCCATGCGGCCCGGCGCTGCCGGCAGGTCCTCCGGCCGACGACCGCTGAACCCCGGCGCACCGGTCGTCTAGACGAACTCCTCCAGGCCCGCCCGGTGCAGCACGAACGCCGTGAGGGGGTCGTAGACGCGCGGGGGGAGGTTGTCGTCCAGCGGCACGGCGACCTCCACCTGGCCCTGGGCCTCGGCCACGAACACCCCCGGGTCGTTGCAGTCGGCGAACGCGATGGTGCGCAGCCCGCGCGAGCCGGCGGCGCCGGCGAGGCCGTGGTCGGCGACCACGAGGTCCGGCGGGTTCTGCCCGTCCCGGCGCAGCCTCTGCAGGGTGAGGGCCATGGGGGTGGGATAGTGCGTGTGGCGCAGCCCGCCGTACTGCTCCACCATCACGACGTGCTCGATCTGACGGACGTCGCCGTCCTCGAACGCGAAGCCGTCCGGGACCTGGACCACGTGCGCGCCGGCGCGGCGGGCCACCCGGGCGAACTGGGCGTAGACGGGGAACAGCCCCGCGGGGTGGCCGGTCGCGAACAGGAGACGGCCGCCGGCGGCGACGACCTCCCCGAACACCCGCGCGTAGCGCTCCAGCGCCGCGAGGGTCAGGTGGGCGCCGATCGTGTCCTGGCCCTGCCGGTGCTCGGGGTCGGGGGAGATGCCGACGCGATCGCGCATCAGGGCGAACACATCGTCGTAGGTCCACTCGCGGGTGCGCACCACGCCCATGTGCTGGTGCTCGTCGCCGTCCAGGAAACCCTGGATGTTGCGCAGGTTCGCCTCCCGGGGGGTCGCGACGTTCCCGGTGATGCGGTGCAGGTCGAGGTGGCGTGCGAGGTCTTCGGGGGGAAGGGGAGGATTCGTCACCGTTCGAGTGTATTCAGCTGCCGGCGGCTACCGTCGCGTACCCCCGCCCGCCCGTAGGCGTCCACGGTGGCGCGGGCCGTGCGCTCCCAGGAGTACTCCCGCGCCCGGCGCGCGGCGGCCGCGCCCAGGCGCCGGAGGGCCTCCGGGTCACGGGCGAGGTCCACGACGGCGCGCGCCCACGTGCCGGGGGCGCGGTCCCGGACGAGCCGGCCGGTGGCCCCGTGCAGGACGGCGGTGCGCAGGCCGTCGACGTCCGTGGCGAGCACGGGCGTCCCGCAGGCCTGGGCCTCGAGCGCCACGAGCCCGAAGGTCTCGGAGGAGGAGGGGACGACGACGGCGTCGGCCCGGCGCATCCGCGCGGCGAGCTCCTGCGCCGGCAGCGCCGGCGAGAACACCACGGAGTCCCCGAGCCCCAGCTCCCGGACCCGCGCCCGCAGCGCCCCGATGAACGAGGGCGCGCCCACCCCGGTGATCTCCAGCTCCACCACGAGGTCGGGGGCGAGCTCGCGGATGCGGGCGAGTGCCTCGACGAGCACCTGCGGGCCCTTCAGGGCCTGGAGCCGCCCGGCGAACAGCAGCCGCAGCGGCCGGGCCGCGGTGCCCGGGCCGTCGCCGGCCCCGGGGGAGACGCCGGGAGAAGCCGCGGGGGAGTTCGCGGGCCCCGCCGGGTGGAAGACGCCCAGGTCCACGCCGGGGGCGATCACCGCCAGGCGCGCGGGGTCCGCGTCGTAGAGCTCGAGCATCTGGTGGGCCTCGGCCCCGGTGTTGACGACCGTCGCCTCGGCGCGGGCGACGAGCGCCTCCTCGGCCGCGGCGCGCTCCTCCGGCTCGAGACCCTCGCCCAGGGCGGCCCGCAGGTTCTTCGCCCGGGCCGTGGTGTGCAGGCTCAGGACGAGGGGCACGCCCCACTCGTCCGCGAGGACGCGGCCCGCCGCCCCGGAGAGCCAGTAGTGGGCGTGCACGGCGTCGGGGCGCCGGTCCTCGGCGTCCAGCGCGGCGCCGAGGACGGCGGCGAAGGGGTCGACGAAGCGGGGCAGGTCCTCCTTGGCGGCCCCGGCCGCGCCCGGCAGGGTCACGGTGAGCAGCCGCATCCCCGGGCCGACGGACTCGGCGCGCAGCCCCTCCGCGCCGGGGGCGTCCGGGGAACGGTCGAGGACGGCCATGTCCACGGTGTGCCCCGCGTCGGCGAGGCCCGCGGCGAGGTGGCGCACGTAGACGTTCATGCCGCCCGCGTCCCCGGACCCCGGTTGTTCGAGGGGCGAGGTGTGCAGGCTGACGAGGAGGACGTGGAGGGCGGCATCGGGCACGGCTCAACTGTAGCCGCCGGGCCGCGGCCGGGCACCCGGGGCGAGCACGGCCCCGGGCCGGCCGGTGCGACAATAGGGGGGTGAACCGTGCCGAACCCGTACTGTCCCCCGCACCCGCCGCGGCCTTCGCCCCTCCCGCCGAGCGCAGCGCCGTCGTCGACCTCGCAGCGGTCCGCCACAACGTGCGCCGGCTGCGCGGCCTGGCCGCCCCCGCCCGCCTGATGGCCGTGGTCAAGGCCGACGCCTACGGCCACGGGGCCGTGCCCGTCGCCCGCGCCGTGCTGGAGGCCGGTGCCGACGCGCTGGGCGTCGCCCACGTGGGCGAGGCCCTGGAGCTGCGGGCGGCCGGCATCACCGCGCCGGTCCTCGCCTGGCTGCACACCGTGGACACCGACTTCCGCGCGGCGCTGGCGCAGGACGTGGAGATCGGGGTGAGCGGCTGGGAGCTGACCCCCGTCGCCGAGGCCGCCCGCGCGCTCGGCGTCACCGCGCGGGTCCACCTCAAGATCGACACGGGCCTGGGCCGCAACGGCGCCACGGAGCAGCAGTGGCCGCGGCTCGTCGCCGCGGCCGCGGAGGCGGAGGCCGCGGGGCTGGTGCGCGTGGTCGGGATCTTCACGCACCTGGCCGTGGCCGACGACCCGGCCCGGCCCGAGACGGGCGAGCAGCTCGCCCGCCTGCGCGCCGCCGTGGACGCAGCCCGGGCCGCCGGGCTGCGCCCCGCCCTCCGGCACGCGGCGAACTCGCCCGGGCTGCTCTCCGCCGCGGGCCGCGAGCGCCCGGACGAGATGGTCCTGGACATGGTGCGGGTGGGCGTCTCCCTCTACGGCCTCTCGCCGTTCCCGGACCGCACCCCCGAGGACCTCGACCTGGTCCCGGCGATGACGCTGCGCACCACCGTCAACGCGGTCAAGGAGGTGCCCGCCGGGCAGGGCGTGTCCTACGGGCTGAACTACGTCACCGACCGGCCCACCACCCTGGCCCTCGTGCCCCTGGGCTACGCGGACGGCGTGCCGCGGGTCGGCACCGGCGGGCCGGTGCGGATCAACGGCAGGACCTACCCCGAGGTCGGCCGGGTCGCGATGGACCAGATCGTCGTGGACCTGGGCGCGCCGGGCCTGTCCGCGCCCGAGCACGGGCTGCTCGGCGCGGAGGCCGTCCTGTTCGGGGCGGGGCAGAACCCGTCCGCGACCGAGTGGGCCGACGCCGCCGGCACCATCAACTACGAGATCGTCACCCGGGTCTCCCCGCGGGTTCCCCGCCTCTACGTGGACGGCCCGGGGGAGGGCGGGCAGCGCCCCGCGGAGCACGCGGACGGGGAGCCGGCGTGAGCGCGTGGACCCGGACCGTCGTCGTGGACGGGCCCGAGCAGACGCAGGCCCTCGCGGAGCGCCTGGGGGCCCAGCTGCGCGCCGGGGACCTGGTGGTTCTCACCGGCGAGCTCGGCGCCGGGAAGACGACGTTCACCCAGGGCCTGGGCCGCGGCCTCGGCGTGCGCGAGGGCATCATCTCGCCCACGTTCGTGCTGGTGCGCCGCCACCCCAGCGCCCCCGACGGCCCCCGCCCGGGCGGGCCCGACCTCGTCCACGTGGACGCGTACCGGCTGTCCTCGCCCGCGGAGGTCGACGACATCGACCTCGAGGACACCGTGGACACGGCCGTGACCGTGGTCGAGTGGGGGACCGGCCTGGTCGAGCACCTCTCCGACTCCCGCCTGGAGGTCTCCCTCGAGCGCGCCGTGGGCGCCGACCCCCTGGACCTCGGCGACCTCACCGGCCCGGCCGAGGAGAGCGAGGAGGAAGGCGAGGAGGCCGACGACGCCGAGCCCCGGCGCATCACCCTCACCGGTGTCGGCCCGCGCTGGGCGGGAGGGCCCCCGCGGCTCTGACCGCCGAAGCTCTGACCGCCGAAGCTCTGACCCCCACGGCCCGGCCCTGATCCCCTGACCCCGGCCCGCCCGCAGCCGTCGCCCGCGGGGCCGACGCCTCCGCCGGGCGGGCACTAGAATGGCCGGGTGCTTCTCTGCCTGGACTCCTCCGCCGTCGCCTCCGCCGCCCTTGTCACGGGCGGCGGCGAGGTGCTGGGCAGCTTCGCGAGCCCGGACACCCGCTCCCACGCCGAGGTCCTGGCCCCCGCCGTCCGCGCGCTACTGGCCGACCGCGGCCTCACCGGCGCGGACCTCGGCGGGATCCTCGTGGGCACCGGCCCCGGCCCCTTCACGGGCCTGCGCGCGGGGATCGCGACGGCCCGGGCTCTCGCCTTCGCGTGGGACCTTCCGCTTCACGGGCTGATGAGCCTCGAGGCCGTGGCCCAGGACGCCGCGGGCGCCGCCCGCGCCGCCGGCCACGACGAGTTCCTCGTGCTCACCGACGCCCGCCGCAAGGAGGTCTACTGGGCCCGCTTCGCGCTCGCCGAGGACGGGCCCCGGCCGGTCGGCGGCCCCGGCGTGGCCGCCGCCGGGCAGCTGCCGGAGCTGCCCGCCTACGGGCGCGGCGCGGGCCTCTACGCCGACCGGCTGGCCCGTCCCGTGGCGGAGTTCGCCGAGGCGCAGCCCACGGCGTCGTCGCTGGGCCTCGCCGCCGTGCGCCGCGCGGCCCGCGGGGAGGCCCTGTCCCCGGACACGACCCCGCTGTACCTGCGCGAGTCCGACGCGAAGGTCCCCGGCCCGCGGAAGCGGGCGAGCGCGTGAGCCCCGCCCCGGAGCCCGGCTGCTGGACCCTGCGCCGGATGGTCCCCGAGGACGTCGCCGTGGTGCACGCCCTCGAGCGGCGGCTGTTCCCGGTGGACGCCTGGCCGCTCGAGATGTTCTTCGCCGAGCTCGCCCAGCCCGTGTGCTGGTACTGGGTCGCCGAGCAGGACGGCGCGATCGTCGGCTACGCGGGGCTGATGTGCATCCCCCCGGTCGGCGACGTCCAGACGATCGCCGTGCTCCCCGAGCACGAGGGCCGCGGGATCGGCTCGGCCCTGCTGCGCACCCTGCACGGACAGGCCGTGGAGCTCGGCGCCACGGAGATGCTGCTCGAGGTGCGGGCGGACAACCCCCGCGCCCAGGAGCTCTACCGCCGCTTCGGCTACGAGCAGATCCACACCCGGCCCCGCTACTACCGCGACGGCGCCGACGCGATCGTCATGCGCTGCGACCTCACCCGCCCGGCGGAGCCCGGCACGACGACCTCCGAGGGAGCCACCCCATGACCGACGGACCACTGGTGCTGGGCATCGAGTCGTCCTGCGACGAGACCGGCGTGGGCGTCGTCCGCGGCCGGACGCTGCTGGCCAACACCGTCTCCTCCTCCATGGACGAGCACGTGCGCTTCGGCGGCGTGATCCCGGAGATCGCCTCCCGCGCCCACCTGGACGCCATGGTCCCGACCCTGCGCGCCGCGCTGGACACCGCCGGGGTGGCGCTCGAGGACCTCGACGCAATCGCGGTGACCTCCGGCCCGGGCCTCTCCGGCGCGCTGATGGTCGGGGTCGCCGCCGCGAAGGCCCTCGCCGTGGCCACGGGCAAGCCGCTGTACGCGATCAACCACCTCGTGGCCCACGTCGGCGTGGGCGTGCTCGAGGACTCGGGGATCGAGGGCTTCCAGGGGGCGTTCGACGACGGGCTGCCCCGCGGGCTCGGGGCGCTGCTCGTCTCCGGCGGGCACACCGAGATCCTGGCCGTCGAGGACCTGACCCGGGACGTGCGCCTGCTCGGGGCCACCCTCGACGACGCCGCGGGGGAGGCCTACGACAAGGTCGCCCGCGTGCTCGGCCTCGACTACCCCGGGGGGCCCGCCATCGACGCGGCCGCCCGCCGCGGTGACCCCACCGCCTTCCGCCTCCCCCGCGGGCTCACCGCGGGCAAGTACATGGGCTCCGCCGAGAAGCCCGGCCCGCACCGCTACGACTTCTCCTTCTCCGGGCTCAAGACCGCCGTGGCCCGCGTCGTCGAGGCCTACGAGGCCGAGGGCGAGCCGGTCCCGGTGGAGGACGTCGCGGCGTCCTTCCAGGAGGCCGTGGCCGACGTCATCACCCGCAAGGCCGTGCTCGCGTGCACCGAGCAGGGCCTGACCACCCTGCTGCTGGGCGGCGGCGTGGCCGCGAACTCGCGGCTGCGGGAGCTCACGGCGGAGCGCTGCGCCGCGCACGGCATCGAGCTCGTGGTGCCCAAGCTGTCCCTGTGCACGGACAACGGGGCGATGGTCGCCGCGCTCGCCGCGCGCGTGGTCGCCGAGGGCCGTGCCCCCTCGGACCTGGGCTTCGCCGTGGACCCGTCCCTGCCGGTGACGACCGTCTCGGTCTGAGCGCCGCCGGGCGCCCGCGCTCAGGCGTTCTCGCGGGTCCTGCGGACGATGTCGAGGGCCACGGCGTGCAGGTCCCCGCCGTTCGCGGCGGCGACCGCCCGCTGGCGCTGGTAGCCGGCGCCCTCCTGCATGATCCGCTCCACGTCGGAGAGCTCCTTCGAGCAGCCCAGCCGCGCCGCGACCGGCTCGAGCCGGTCCAGCAGCGCGCTGAGGTCCTCGCAGAGCTCCCGCTCCGTGTTGCGGGGGTCCGTGATGATCTCGGCGTCGAGGCCGTAGCGGGCCGCCCGCCACTTGTTCTCGCGGATGTGCCAGGGCTGCAGCCGCTCCGGGGCGCGGCCGGCCTCGACGTCCCGGGAGAGGGAGTCCACGAGGCACTGGGTGAGGGCGGTGAGGGCCCCCACCTCCCACAGCGTGGAGAGCCCGTCGCAGAACCGGACCTCGGTGGTGCCGAGACGGGGCACCGGGCGCACGTCCCAGCGGCACTCGCTGAGCTCGTCGATGATCCCCGTGGAGATCATGTCCGTCACGCACTTCTCGTACTCGTCCCAGGACGCGAAGTGGTAGGGCAGCCCGGCCGTCGACAGCTGCTGGAAGATCATGGAGCGCTGGGACGCGTAGCCGGTGTCCTCGCCCGCCCAGAAGGGGGAGTTGGCGGACAGCGCCAGCAGGTGGGGGTAGTAGGTGAGCAGCCCGTCGAGCACCGGCAGGGCCTTGCCCGGGGTGTCCAGGCCCACGTGCACGTGCACTCCGTAGATGACCATCTGCCGGCCCCAGTACTGGGTCCGGTCCACGAGCTTGTGGTAGCGGTGCTTGTCGGTGACCTGCTGGTCCTGCCAGCGCGCGAAGGGGTGGGTGCCGGCAGCGAAGATCTCCAGTCCCTGCGGGCCGGCGACGCCGCGGATCTCGTCCATCATGGTGGACAGCTGCTCCGTGGAGGCGGCCACGTCCCGGCACACGCCGGTGACCATCTCCACCGTGTTCAGCAGGAACTCCCCGGTCAGGTGGGGGTGGTTGCCGTGCTCGCTCCACTCGGGGTGTCCGGCCAGGACGGCCTCGTACATCTCCCGGCCGCGGGGGACGAGGTCGCCGGTGGCGCTGTCCACGAGGGCGATTTCCCACTCGACGCCGAGCGTCGACTGGTCGGAGCGGGCGAACGAGATCTCCACGCGGCAGGTCCTTACGTGCGTCGGCGAGCGGGTGGGGCCACCACCCTCGGGTCCCTCAGTCTACGGTTTCGACGACCAGCACCACGCGCTTCTCGGCGGCGTCGGCGCCGCCGCCCGGGCCGCCGCCCGGGCCACCGTGCGTGCCGCCGGGCGCCGTCCTGGTCACCACGAGCGTGGCCCGGTTCGGGCCCCTGGGGGCGAGCTGGCGGCGCAGCTGCTCGGGGGTCACGTCCGTGCCGCGCTTCTTGATCTCCAGGGTGCCGACCTCGTGCTCCCGCACCCACCGCCTGAGCACCTTGACGGTGTGCGGCAGCACCTCCCGCACCCGGTAGGCCCGGGCGAGCGGCGTGCGCACGAGCTCGTCCGAGGTGAGGTAGGCGATCCGCGGGTGGATCAGCCGCGCGCCCAGCTGCCGCGCGAGGTCCGCGACGAGTCCGGCGCGGATCACCGCGCCGTCGGGCTCGTACAGCCAGGCGCCCACGGGGCCCACCTCGGCCTCCTCGTGCCCGGGGTCGGCGTCGCGGGGGCTGACCAGCTCCGCGGCCCCGTGCTCGCCGAGCACGAGCGCGGCCCGCCGCACGCCCGGGCGGGCCACGGCGTTGAACCACAGCACCGCCTCGACCACGTCCCCGCGGTCGGAGACCCACTGGGCCTCGCACCCGGCGGGCACGGCCTCGTGGGGGATGCCGGGGCCCATCTTCACGCCGACGGGCAGCCCGCGCGCGGCGAGCGCCTGGGCGAAGGACAGGGGCGGGGAGAACGCCTCGGGGTCGAAGATCCGCCGGGTGCCGGAGGACGACGTCGTGCGCCGCGCCGGGTCCAGCCACACCCCGTCGGGCATCCCGCCCGGCAGCGCGGCGAGGTCCAGCGACTCGACGTCGGCGTGCACGACCGTGGCCTCCGGGAAGGGGGTGAGGTTGACGGTGGCGACCGCCGCGGTGGTCTCGTCGAGCTCCACGGCGGTGACGCGCCGGTCGAGGGCGGCCAGGGCCATGGCGTCCGCGCCGATCCCGCAGCCGAGGTCGGCCACGTGGGCGAGGCCCGCGTCGGCGAAGCGCCGGGCGTGCAGCGCGGCCACGCGCAGCCGGGTGGCCTGCTCCAGGCCGGCCTTCGTGAAGAGCATGTGCCCGGCGAAGTCGCCGAACTTCTCGCGGGCCCGCGTGCGCAGCCGGGACTGGGTGAGGGCCGCGGAGACCAGGCCCGGGTCGAAGCCCTCGGCCCGCAGCCGGGACGCGGCGCGCAGGGCGTCGGCCTCGTCGTAGGGGCCCAGGGAGTCGAGCAGCGCCATGCCCTCCGCGGTCAGCAGGGGCGCGATCTCGCGCGGGTCGGCGGGGGCGTCGGGGCTCATGGGGGACCGTTCTGCCGGAGGGGCGGGGGCGTCAGGCGAAGTAGATGCCGATGCGGTGGCCGTCGATCTGCTCGACGCGGATGTCGATGCCGTAGACGTCCCGCAGCACCTCGGGGCGCATGATCTGCTCGGGCGTGCCGTGGTGGACCAGCGCCCCGTCCTTCATGGCCATGATGCGGTCCGAGTAGCAGGACGCGAAGTTGATGTCGTGGATGACCAGCACCACGGTCTTGCCGAAGTCGTGCGCCATCCGCCGCAGCAACTGCATCATCTCCACGGCGTGCTTCATGTCCAGGTTGTTGAGGGGCTCGTCCAGCAGGACGTAGTCGGTGTCCTGGGCGATCACCATCGCGATGAACGCCCGCTGCCGCTGCCCGCCGGAGAGCTCGTCGACGTAGCGGTCCGCGAGCTCGTCCAGCTGGAGGTAGCGCAGGGCGCGGTCCACGTGCTCCCGGTCCTCGGCGGTGTGCCGGCCCCTGTTGTGCGGGTGGCGGCCGAAGGCCACGAGGTCCCGCACGCTCAGCCGCACGCTCAGGGTGTTCTCCTGACGCAGGATGGACAGCTTCCGGGCGAGCTGGTCCGAGGGGGTCGAGAGGACGTCCAGCTCGTCCACGAAGACCGTGCCCTCGTCCATCGGCAGCAGCCGCGCGGCCATCGACAGGAGGGTCGACTTCCCGGCGCCGTTGGCGCCGATGATCGAGATGATCCCGCCCGCCTCGATGGTCCCCGAGACGCGGTCGACGACCGTCCGGGACCCGTACCTCTTGGTGAGGCCGGTCAGTTCGATCACGGTGCACTCCTTCTCACTTGATGGACCCCCGCAGCAGCATGACGAGGAACAGCAGCCCGCCCGCGAACTCGATCACGATGCTCAGCGCCGTGTCGAAGGCGAAGACCTGCTCGAGGACCACCTGCCCGCCCACGAGGGCGATGATCCCGAGCAGCACCGCGATCGGCAGGACGTGGCGGTGCCGGAACCGGCGGCACAGCGCGTAGGCCAGGTTCGCCACGATGAGGCCGAAGAAGGTGATGGGCCCGACCAGCGCGGTGCACACGCCCACGAGCACGGAGCAGACCACGAGGACGGCGGTGACCACCCGGGCGTGGTCGATGCCCAGGCTGATCGCGGTGTCCCGGCCCAGGGCCAGGACGTCGAACTGGCGGCGCAGCCCGAGGACCACGAGGCTGGCCAGGCCGACCAGGACGAAGGACACGCGCAGCAGGCCGGTGTCCACGTTCGTGAAGGACGCGAACATCGCGTCCTGCAGGACGACGAACTCGCTGGGCTCCAGCAGCCGCTGCAGCAGGGAGGAGACGCCCCGGAACATGGTGCCGAAGACGATGCCCACGAGCAGCACCAGGTGCAGGGACGTGCCGGAGCCGGTGAACAGCCAGCGGTAGATCGCCCAGCTGAACGCCACCATGAGGGCCAGCTCGACGCCGAACTTGGTGGTGGACCCGAGGGCGACCACCCCGCTGGAGCCGATGAAGAACACCAGCCCCGTCTGGATCAGCAGGTACAGGGCGTCGAAGCCCATGATGGAGGGGGTGAGGATGCGGTTCCCGGTGATCGTCTGGAACAGCACGGTGGACACGCCCACGGAGTAGGCCACGAGCACCATGGTCAGCACCCGGTTGACCCGCCGCGGCAGGACGTAGCCGAGGTTCCCGCCGAGGTCCACCGTCAGGTAGAGGGCGACCGAGGCGGCGGCCAGCACCGCGAGGACGCCGATCCACGCGGCGGGGGACAGGGCGGCGGGTGACAGGGACGGGCGGCGCCGCAGGCGCGGGGCGGTGGTGACGGAGGGGGGCAGGGGGGAGGTGCCGGCGCTCATCGGCGGCGCCCCCTCAGCAGCATGGTCAGGAACAGGGCCGCGCCGACCACGGCCACGATGGTGCCGACCGGGATCTCGTACGGGTACCGGATCACGCGGGCCACGATGTCGCACACCAGGACGAAGCCCGCGCCGAAGACGGCGACCCACGGGACCGTGCGGCGCACGTTGTCCCCGATCAGCATGGAGACGAGGTTGGGGACCACGAGGCCCAGGAACGGGATCGAGCCGATGGTCACCACCACGACGGCGGAGATCAGCGCCACGAGCGTCAGGCCCAGGGCCATGACCCGGCGGTAGTCGATGCCGAGGTTCGTCGTGAACTCCTGGCCCATGCCAGCCACCGTGAACCGGTCCGCGGCCACGTAGCCCACGACGGTCAGGGCCAGGACCAGCCACAGCAGCTCGTAGCGGCCGCGGATCACCCCGGAGAAGTCCCCGATCATCCAGGAGTTGAGGGTCTGCAGCAGATCGAAGCGGTAGGCGAAGAACGTGGTGAGGGAGGCGATGACGTTGCCGAGCATGATGCCCACGAGCGGCACGAGCAGGGTGTTGCGCAGCGGCACGCGCTGGAGGACCAGCAGGAACAGCGCGGTGCCGGCGACCGCGAACACCGCGGCGAAGCCCATCTTCGCCATCAGCGGGGCGGCGGGCAGGAAGATGCTGACCACGAGCAGCCCGGCGGAGGCCGACTCGACCGTGCCCACGGTCGAGGGCTCCACGAACTTGTTGCGGACCATCAGCTGCATGATCAGCCCCGCCACGGCAAGGGCCGTCCCGGCCAGGACGACGGAGGCGGTGCGGGGGAGGCGGGAGACCGCGAGGATCTCCGTCGAGGCCCAGAAGCCGTCGGCGTCCCCGGAGACCAGCTGGTGCCACAGGGACCAGGGCGTGACGTCGAGGACGCCCACGAACGTGCTCACCACGGCGAGCAGCAGCACCACGGCGCTCGCGGCGGCGAGGCGGCGGGCGTTGCGCCGGCCGGAGGCCCCGGGGACGGCCGCCGCGGACCCCGAGGGCGCGCCCGGCGACGGAGGACCCGCCGGCACGGTGCCGGGGGTCGCAGGGGCCGGGGCTGTGGTCGCGGCGGGGTTCATCGCTGCGCGTGGGCGGTCATCGGGGACCTTCCGGGTCGGGGGCGGCCGCCCCCAGGGGCGGCCGCGGGAGGAGAGGGGGCCGGGCCGTCCCGCGCGGGCGGTGGCGATCGCCGCGCGGGACGGCCCGGGAGCCCGGCCCCGGGGTCAGGACAGGGAGTCCTCGACCTCGGTGATCATGGCCGGGAGGTTGTTCAGGCCGAAGCCCACGAGGTACCAGCCGGCGCCGTCGAGGTAGGTGATCCTGTCCTCCCGGGCCGCGGTGGTGCCGTTGACGAGCTCGTTGTCCAGCACCTGCTGGGCGGCGTCGCCGGACTCGCCGATCGTGGTGTCGCGGTCGATGACGTAGAGCCGGTCGGGGTTCGCGTCGGCGATCGCCTCGAAGGAGACGGCCTCGCCGTGGGTGCCCTCGGCCTCGACCTGGGCGGCCGACTCCAGGCCCAGGGCGTCGAAGACGATGTTGCCGAAGCGGGAGCCGGGGCCGTAGGCGTTGACCTCGCCCGCGCTGGTCAGCAGGAACAGGGCCGAGCCGGCGTCCGCGGCACCGGCCTTCGTCCGCTCGATCTGCTCGTCGATCGCGGCGAGCTTCTCCTCCACCTCGGCCTCCTTGCCGAAGATCCGCCCGAGGGTCTCGGACTGCTCGGTGAAGGAGGCCATGGCGTCGGCCTGGTCGATGCTCAGGTCGACCGTGGGGGCGATCTCGGACAGCTCGTCGTAGTACTCCGCGGTGCGCCCCGAGATGATGATGAGGTCCGGGTCCGCCTCGGCGACCGACTCGAGGTCCGGCTCCTTCAGGGCCCCGGCGTTGACGTACTCGTCCGACTCGTACTTCGAGAACTGCTCCGGCAGGCTCGAGCCCTTGGGCAGGCCCTGGACGTCCTCACCGAGGGCCTCGAGGGAGTCGAGCACGCCGAGGTCGTAGGTGATGACGTTCTCCGGGTCGGCCGGGACCTCGGTGGTGCCCTGGGCGTGCTCCACGCTGACGGTCCCGGCCGCCGAGCTCTCGGCGCTGCCGGCGGACGCGGCGCCGCCGGTCGAGCAGCCGGCGAGGGCCAGGGCGGAGGCCGCGGCGAGCAGGGCGCTGGAGCGCTTCAGGAGGGTGCGGGTCATGGGTGTTCCTTTGCGAAGGCCGGCGGCGCCCCGCACGGGGAGGCGCCGTCGGGGGTCCGGTGGGCGCGACGGCCTGCGCGCCTGTGCGCGGGTCGTCGGGGAGGGCACCCTGTCTCGGCCGAGGTTAGGTCTGCCTTAGCGCCAACCTAAGGGGTGCCGGGCCGGTGAGGCAAATCATTGGGCAACACCCGTGTGCCCTAATTGCCCCTGGCTGCCGCGTCCCGTCCGCCGCGCTGGCACTCGCCTTGACCGACTGCCAGCCCCCTCCTACAGTTGGCCTTGGCACTCTCCGGGTGAGGGTGCTAAGGGCCAGGCGATCGATCGGCACCGCGACGACGGTTGGTGCGCCAACCGGCCCGAAGCACGACGGCGGGCCCCGCCCGCGGTCGCCCATTGTTTTCCACGCCTACAGAAAGGGAGAGATCGTGTCGGTCTCCATCAAGCCCCTCGAGGATCGCATCGTCGTTCAGCCGCTCGCCGCTGAGCAGACCACCGCGTCCGGTCTCGTCATTCCCGACACCGCCAAGGAGAAGCCCCAGGAGGGCAAGGTCCTGGCCGTCGGCCCGGGTCGTGTCGACGACTCCGGGAACCGCATCCCGGTCGACGTCAAGGAGGGCGACGTCGTGATCTTCTCCAAGTACGGCGGGACCGAGGTCAAGTACAACGGCGAGGAGTACCTGGTGCTCCCCGCCCGCGACGTGCTCGCCGTCGTCGAGAAGTAGACCCCGCGCACACCGCGCAGTCCTGACGAAGGGTGCCCGCCGCACGACCCGCTTCACCGGCGGGCCGCGGCCGGCACCCTTCGCCGCTCCCGTCCCCGACATTCCCCGCTGGACCCCCAGCCACCCAGAAGGAGCCATCGTCCATGGCGAAGCAGCTGGCATTCAACGATGCCGCCCGCAAGTCCCTCGAGAACGGCGTGAACAAGCTCGCCGACACCGTCAAGGTCACCCTCGGCCCGCGCGGGCGCAACGTCGTGCTCGACAAGAAGTGGGGTGCGCCCACGATCACCAACGACGGCGTGACCATCGCCCGCGAGGTCGAGCTCGACGACCCGTACGAGAACCTCGGCGCGCAGCTCGCCAAGGAGGTCGCGACCAAGACCAACGACGTCGCCGGTGACGGCACCACCACCGCGACCGTCCTGGCCCAGGCCCTGGTCAAGGAGGGCCTGCGCAACGTGGCCGCCGGCGCCGACCCGCTGAGCCTCAAGCGCGGCATCGAGAAGGCCGTGGAGGCCGTCTCCGAGCGCCTCCTCGCGAACGCCCGTCCCGTCGAGGGCGCCAACGTCGCGCACGTCGCGACGATCTCCGCCCAGGACCCCGCGATCGGGCAGCTCATCGCCCAGGCCTTCGACACCGTCGGCAAGGACGGCGTGATCAGCATCGAGGACGGCTCCTCGACCGAGGTCGAGCTCGAGGTCACCGAGGGCATGCAGTTCGACAAGGGCTACCTCTCCCCGTCCTTCGTCACCGACCTCGAGCGCCAGGAAGCGGTCATGGAGAACTCCCTGGTGCTGATGTACCAGGGCAAGATCTCCTCCGTCGCCGAGATCATGCCGGTGCTGGAGAAGGTCCTCCAGGCCAAGAAGCCCCTGACGATCATCGCCGAGGACGTCGAGGGCGAGGCCCTCTCCACCCTCGTGGTGAACAAGCTGCGCGGGACCCTCGACGTCGTGGCCCTCAAGGCCCCGGGCTTCGGCGACCGCCGCAAGGCGATCCTGCAGGACCTCGCCGTGCTCACCGGCGGCGAGGTCGTCACCAGCGAGCTGGGGATCACCCTGGAGCAGGTCACCCTCGAGCAGCTGGGCACCGCCCGCCGCGTGACGGTCACCAAGGGCAGCACCACCGTCGTCGACGGCGGCGGGACCGAGGCCCAGATCCAGGAGCGGGTCGCCACGATCCGCGCCGAGGTCGAGCGCACCGACTCCGAGTGGGACCGCGAGAAGCTCCAGGAGCGCCTCGCGCGCCTGGCCGGCGGCGTGTCCGTCATCAAGGTCGGCGCGGCCACCGAGGTGGAGGCCAAGGAGCGCAAGCACCGCATCGAGGACGCCGTGTCCTCGACCCGCGCGGCCCTCGAGCAGGGCATCGTCTCCGGCGGCGGCACCGCGCTCATCCAGGCGGCGAAGGTCCTCGACGAGTCCGACCTCGGGCTCACCGGGGACGCCGCCACGGCCCTGAAGATCGTCCGCCGCGCGCTGCAGCAGCCGCTGTACTGGATCGCGAGCAACGCGGGCCAGGACGGCGCCGTGGTCGCCGCCCGCGTCGCCGAGCTCGAGCTGGGCCACGGGTACGACGCGGCCACCGGCGAGTACGTCGACATGGTCGCCGCGGGCATCATCGACCCCGTCAAGGTCACCCGCTCGGCCCTGCAGAACGCGGCCTCCATCGCCGCGCTCGTGCTGACCACCGAGACCCTCGTGACGGACAAGCCCGCCGAGTCGCAGGAGCACGGCCACCAGCACTGAGCCGTGCCCGGCGCCGCGTCCGGCGCCCGGTTGCCGACGGACCCGTCCCACCACCGGTGGGCGGGTCCGTCGCCGTTCCCGCCGAGCCGCTCCCGCCGAGCCGCTCCCGCCGAGCCGCTCCCGCCGAGCCGCTCCCGCCGAGCCGCTGCCGTTCAGCCGTTCCTCAGGTCGCGCGAGTAGGGTGCTGTGGTCCTGCCACGTCCCGGCGCTCCAGGAGGAACCCCGCCCATGCCGACCCTCAGCGCACCCGTCTCCGGCCCCCCGGCCCGGGCCCCGCGCCACCGGAGCGCGCGGCCCGGCCGCGGCGCGGACCGGTACTCCGGGTTCCGCCCCGAGGTGCAGGGGCTGCGGGCGCTGGCCGTGCTGCTCGTGGTGGCCTACCACGTGTTCCTCGGCCGGGTCTCCGGGGGAGTGGACATCTTCCTGCTCATCTCGGCGTTCTTCCTCACCCTCTCCTTCGCGCGCAAGCTCGAGGCCGGCCGGCCACTGGCGCTGGGCCGCTACTGGCTGCACGTGTTCAAGCGGCTGCTGCCCCTGGCGGCCCTCACCGTCCTGGCGACCCTCGTGCTGGTCGCGCTCCTCTTCCCGCCGGAGCAGGTCGAGCAGCTCCGCACCGAGGCGTGGGCCTCGCTGCTCTACGCCGAGAACTGGGCGCTGGCGGCCGCGGCCGTGGACTACTACGCCGCCGACCACTCGACGGCCTCGCCGTTCCAGCACTTCTGGTCCCTGTCCGTGCAGGGCCAGGTGTTCCTGCTGTGGCCGCTGGTCTTCGGGCTGGCGGCACTGCTGAGCCGGCGGGGCCGGTGGCGCCCCGTGCCGGTGCTGGCGGTGGCCTTCGGCGTGATCTTCGCCGCCTCCCTGGCGTACTCGGTGCACGTCACCGCCACGGACCAGGCCTTCGCGTACTTCGACACCCGGGCCCGGCTGTGGGAGTTCGCCCTGGGCTCCCTCCTGGCCCTGGCCGTGCCGTACCTGCGCCCGCCCCGGTGGGCGCGGGTCCTCCTCGGCTGGCTCGGGCTGGCCGGGATGCTCACGGTCGGGCTGGTCGTCGACGTGCAGGGGGCGTTCCCCGGCTGGATCGCCCTGTGGCCGCTGCTGTCCGCGGCCGCGATCATCGTGGCCGGGCAGTCCGGCTCCCCGGCGGGCGTGGACCGGCTCCTGTCCTCCCGCCCGCTCGTGCGGCTGGGCGACGCCTCCTACGCCCTGTACCTCGTGCACTGGCCGCTGCTGATCACCTACCTGGTGCTCCGCGACCGGCCGATGGCCGGGCCCCGTTCGGGCGCGGCGATCATCCTGCTCTCGCTCGTGCTGGCCGTGCTGGCCACCCGGTACGTCGAGAACCCCCTGAAGCGCTGGGCCTGGCCCGAGCGCGGCCGGCGGACGCTGGCGGTGTCCATCGCGGTGAGCCTGGGCCTGGTCGCCCTGCCCCTGGGGTCGTGGCACGTCCTCGACGAGCGGCGCGACGCCCGCATCGCCGCCGCCCAGCACGTCAACAACCCCGGGGCGGCCGTCCTGCTGCCCGGCTTCCGGTTCCAGGGGGACCCGGCCGCGCCCACGCTGCCCCTGCCCGAGGACCTGCCCGCCGGCGCCTCCCCGGTGGGGGAGCCCTGCCCGGAGGACGTCGCCCTCGGCGACGCCTACCGCGAGTTCTGCCACGAGACCGTGGCCCAGGCGGACCCCGCGAAGACCGTGCTGGTCACGGGCAACAGCCACATGCAGCACTGGCTGCCGGCCCTGAAGCCCCTCGCCGAGGCCAACGGCTGGCGCCTGGTGGTCTACCTCATGCCCGGGTGCTTGTACACCACGGCCGAGGAGCAGCCCGCGTCCGAGACGTGCCGGCGCTGGTTCGAGGGCACCGACGACGTGCTCGAGTCGGTGGACCCGGACCTGATGTTCGTCCAGGGCACCTTCACCAACCCCTCGGGCGAGTTCTGGAAGCCGGGGCTCGAGGAGCGGGTCCGGGAGCTCGACGCCCGCGGCGTGCAGGTGGTCGGCGTGCGTGACGTCCCCCGCTTCGGGACGGAGCCCGGCGAGTGCGCGATCGAGCACGGCGCGGACGCCCCGGAGTGCGTGTACACGCACCCGATGCTCGGCACCCCGGACCCGCAGGCGCCGCTGGCGCAGGAGCTGGAGCGCTTCTCCGCCGTGGACATGACCGACCTGGTCTGCCCCGAGGAGCAGTGCCGGCCCGTCGTGGGCAACGTCTACGTCTACTTCGACGACGACCACCTCAGCCGTGTCTACTCGGCCACCCTGGCGCCGATGTTCGCGCAGCGGGTCGGCGAGGCCCTGGCCTCCGACGGCGTCGAGGCCCCCGCGCTGCCGTGAGGTCACGCACATCCGCCGCGGGGCCCGCCCGCGGCTCCCGGGGCGGCCCGTAGAATGGTCGGGACTCCCTCCAGCTGAAAGGCTCCACCGTGTCGGATACTGCTGTCCCCACCGCCCTGCTCGAGGACCCGTTCGGGTTCACCGGCCTGACCTACGACGACGTCCTGCTGCTGCCGGGGAACACGGACGTCATCCCGTCCGAGGCCACCACGCGCACCCGCCTGTCGCGGCGCATCACCCTCGAGGCGCCGCTGCTGTCCGCCGCGATGGACACCGTCACCGAGTCCCCGATGGCGATCGCCATGGCCCGCCAGGGCGGGATCGGCGTGATCCACCGCAACCTCTCCATCCAGGACCAGGCCGCGCACGTGGACCGCGTCAAGCGCAGCGAGTCCGGGATGATCACCGACCCGGTCACCATCTCCCCGGACGCCACGCTCGAGGAGCTGGACCGGCTGTGCGGCTACTACAAGGTCTCGGGCCTGCCGGTGGTCGACGCCGAGCAGAAGCTGCTGGGCATCATCACCAACCGCGACACCCGCTACCTGCCCGAGAGCGACTTCCCGCGGCGGCGCGTGCACGAGATCATGACCCCGATGCCCCTCATCACGGGCAAGGTCGGGATGGCCAAGGAGGACGCGCACGGGCTGCTCGCCACCAACAAGATCGAGAAGCTGCCGCTCGTCGACGACGAGGGCCGCCTCACCGGCCTGATCACCATCAAGGACTTCACCAAGGCGGAGCAGTACCCGCGCGCCACGAAGGACGACGAGGGCCGGCTGCGCGTCGGCGCCGCCGTCGGCTTCTTCGGCGACGGCTTCGAGCGCGCCATGGCCCTGGTCGAGGCCGGCGTGGACGCCCTGTTCATCGACACCGCCAACGGCCACTCCCAGGGCGTGCTGGACATGGTCGCCCGGCTCAAGGCCGAGCCCGCCGCCGCGCACGTGGACGTCATCGGCGGCCAGGCCGCCACCCGGTACGGCGCCCAGGCGATCATCGACGCCGGCGCGGACGCCGTGAAGGTCGGCGTGGGCCCCGGCTCGATCTGCACCACCCGCATCATCGCCGGCGTCGGCGTCCCGCAGGTCACCGCCGTCAACGAGGCCGCGAAGGCCGCGATCCCGGCCGGTGTGCCGATCATCGCCGACGGCGGCCTGCAGTACTCCGGGGACATCGGCAAGGCCCTCGTGGCCGGCGCCGACTCCGTGATGATCGGCTCCCTGCTGGCCGGCTGCGACGAGTCCCCGGGCGAGCTGATCTTCGTCAACGGCAAGCAGTTCAAGGCCTACCGCGGCATGGGCTCCCTGGGCGCCATGCAGTCCCGCGGCAAGAACACCTCCTACTCCAAGGACCGCTACTTCCAGGCGGACGTCGCGAGCGACGAGAAGCTCATCCCCGAGGGCATCGAGGGGCAGGTGCCCTACCGCGGCCCGCTCTCCGCCGTGGTCCACCAGCTGGACGGCGGCCTGCGCCAGACCATGTTCTACGTGGGGGCGCACAGCATCGACGAGCTCAAGACCAAGGGCCGGTTCGTGCGCATCACCCCGGCCGGGCTCAAGGAGTCCCACCCGCACGACATCACGATGACCGTCGAGGCCCCCAACTACAAGCGCTGAGCGCCCCGGCCCCGCACCGTCCGGAAAGGACACCATGAGCTACGACATCGAGATCGGCCGGTCCAAGCGCGCCCGCCGCACCTACTCCCTCGACGAGATCGCCCTCGTCCCCTCCCGCCGCACCCGCGACCCGCAGGACGTCTCCACGGACTGGCAGATCGACGCCTACCGCTTCTCCATCCCGTTCCTGGGCGCCCCGATGGACTCGGTGACCTCCCCGGAGACCGCCATCGCGCTCGGCCGGGCCGGCGGCCTGGGCGTGCTCGACCTGGAGGGCCTGTGGACGCGCTACGAGGACCCGCAGGCCGTCCTCGACGAGATCGCCGACCTCGGCGGCGAGGACGCCCCGGCCGCGACCCGCCGGATGCAGGAGCTCTACGAGGCGCCCGTGCAGCCGGAGCTGATCACCGCCCGGCTGGCCCAGGTCCGCGAGGCCGGGGTGATCGTGGCCGGCTCGCTCACCCCGCAGCGCACGGCGGAGCACTACCGGACCGTCCTCGCCGCGGGCGTGGACGTCTTCGTGATCCGCGGGACCACGGTCTCGGCCGAGCACGTCTCCCGCAACCAGGAGCCGCTGGACCTCAAGAAGTTCATCTACGACCTCGACGTCCCCGTCATCGTGGGCGGGGCCGCCGGGTACACCCCCGCGCTGCACCTCATGCGCACGGGCGCGGCGGGCGTCCTCGTCGGCTTCGGCGGCGGCGCGTCGCTGCGCACCCAGACCACCCTCGGCATCCACGCGGCCATGGCCACGGCCATCTCCGACGTGGCCGCGGCCCGCCGCGACTACCTCGACGAGTCCGGCGGGCGCTACGTGCACGTCATCGCGGACGGCGGCGTGGGCGTCTCCGGGGACATCGTGAAGGCGCTCGCGATGGGCGCCGACGCCGTGATGCTCGGCACCGCCCTGGCCCGCGCCGACGAGGCCCCCGGCCAGGGGTGGCACTGGGGCGCGGAGGCCCACCACGGGCACCTGCCGCGGGGGCTGCGTACCCGGGTCGGGACCGTCGGCCCCCTCGAGGAGGTGCTCTTCGGCCCGTCCCGCCACGTGGACGGGACCTCCAACCTCGTGGGCGCGCTGCGCCGGTCGATGGCCACCACCGGCTACCTGGACCTCAAGGAGTTCCAGCGCGCCGAGGTCGTCGTCCGCACCTGAGCCCCCGCGCCGGGCGCCCGGCGGCGGGATTGGCGAACGCCCAGGAACGAGCACTAGCCTTGACGGGTGCTCAAGACCGCCCTGCGCCCCCGTTCGCTCCTCGCCCTGGCGCTGTCCCTGGGGATCGCGGTGGCGTTCGTGCTGCTGAGCCAGTGGCAGCTGGAGTCCAGCGAGCAGTCCCGCACGGTCGCCGACCCCGCCAAGGACGTGGCCCGTCCGCTGACGGAGGCGGACCGGGCCGGCACCGCGGTGACCGTGCCCGAGGCGGACCAGCTGGTCACCGCGACCGGCGTCTACCGGGACGGCTCCACCGTCCTGGTGCCCGGCCGGCTCCAGGACGGCGCCGAGGGGTGGTGGGTCGTCTCCGCCCTGACGCTGCCCGGCACCGAGGAGCAGTGGCCCGCCGCGGACGGCCCCCTCACCGTCGCCGTGGCCCGCGGGTGGGTGGCCGACCCCGCCCTGGCCCCCGACGAGCCGGCGGGGACGGTCGGCGTCGTCGGGCGCTACCTGCCCCCGGAGGCGCCGCTGCCCGGCGAGGACCTCCCCGACGGGCAGGTCCCCACCGTCTCCCCGGCGCAGCTCACCAACCTGTGGGACGCGCCCCTCTACGCGGGGTTCGTGGCCGCCTTCGCGGAGAGCCCCGCGGGGCAGCCCCTCCAGGTCGGCGACGACGGCGCCCTCGCCGCCGACCCCTCCCTGCTGAGCCCGGAGCTGTCCCGGCTGGAGATCGACCAGCAGCCCACCGACGAGTCCGTCAACCTGCTCAACCTCTTCTACGCCGTCGAGTGGGTCGTCTTCGCCGGGTTCGCCGTGTACATCTGGTGGCGCTTCGTGCGCGACCAGTGGCTGCGGGAGCAGAACCCCGAGGAGTACTTCTACCTCGACGGCGACCACGACGGCGACCACGACGGCGAGTACTACTGGGACGAGAGCGCCGGGCGCTACTACTACTACGACCCCGCGGCGGGGGAGTACTACTGGTTCGACGACCAGCCCGCGGACCAGCCCGTGCCGCAGGACCAGCCCGCCGACAGGACCGAGAACAGGACCGGAGCCCACCATGACTGAGCCCACGCAGCCCACCCCCACGCCGACGTCCGCGCGGTCGTCCGCGCCCGCGCCGAAGGAGCGCGCCGACGGGGTGCGGGTCCCGCTCCCGCGCGACGCCGCGCCGTCGCGGGCGGCGACCCCCGGGCGGGTGCCGCGCCAGCCCGCGGCCCTGCAGCCGCGCCGCCGCTTCGGGGGGACCGAGGCGCAGATCCGCGGGGCCCTGAAGTTCTACATGGTCTCCGCGTGGATCTCCGGCACGTTCCTGCTGCTGCTCGTCGCCGAGATGATCACCCGCTACGGCCTGGGCTACGACCTGGTCGCCGGCGGCACGGACAAGCTCACCGGCGCCACCGTGCCGCTGGGCTGGCAGGACCTGGAGCTGGAGAACCTCTCCGGCGGGGTCAACATCTCCACGTGGATCCTCATCGTCCACGGCTGGTTCTACGTGGTCTACCTCATCTCCTGCTTCCGCGTGTGGACGCTCATGCGCTGGCCCTTCCCGCAGCTGGTCGTCATGGCCCTCGGCGGCGTCGTCCCCTTCCTGTCCTTCATCGTGGAGCGCAAGATCCACGCCTCGACGGCGGCGGAGCTGAGGGCCAACCCGAAGGCCGCGAAGCGGTACTGAGCCTGCCCTAGACTGGAGGGCGTGACCGAAACACCTGAGACCCGCACCGACCTGGAGCAGCGCCCGGTCCTGGTGGTCGACTACGGCGCGCAGTACGCGCAGCTGATCGCCCGCCGCGTCCGCGAGGCCAACGTCTACTCCGAGATCGTCCCCCACACCTGGCCCACCGAGAAGATCCTGGCGAAGAACCCCGCCGCGATCATCCTCTCCGGCGGCCCCTCGTCGGTCTACGCCGAGGACGCCCCGCAGCAGGACCCCGCCCTCTTCGAGGCCGGCGTGCCCGTGTTCGGCATCTGCTACGGCTTCCAGGCCATGGCGCAGGCCCTCGGCGGGACCGTCGCCCACACCGGCGCCCGCGAGTACGGGGCCACCACCGCCACCGCCGTCGGCGGGCCCGGGGCCTCCATCCTGGAGGGCTCGCCCGGCACCCAGACCGTGTGGATGAGCCACGGCGACTCCGTGGTCGAGGCCCCCGCCGGCTTCGAGGTCCTCGCCTCCACCGAGACGACCCCCGTGGCCGCGTTCGCCGACGACGCCCGCCGGCTCTACGGCGTGCAGTGGCACCCCGAGGTCAAGCACTCCGTGCACGGGCAGAAGGTGCTCGAGCACTTCCTCTTCGACGGCGCCGGGATCGAGCCCACGTGGTCGACCGGCAACATCATCGAGGAGCACGTCCAGCGGATCCGCGAGCAGGTCGGCTCCGCCTCCGTGATCTGCGGGCTCTCCGGCGGCGTGGACTCCGCCGTGGCCGCGGCCCTGGTCCAGCGCGCCGTGGGCGACCAGCTCACCTGCGTGTTCGTCGACCACGGGCTGCTGCGCGAGGGCGAGGCCGAGCAGGTCGAGCAGGACTTCGTGGCCGCCACCGGGGTGAACCTCTACGTCGCCGAGGAGAAGGAGCGCTTCCTCAGCGCGCTCGCCGGCGTCACCGACCCCGAGCAGAAGCGCAAGATCATCGGCCGGGAGTTCATCCGCTCGTTCGAGGCCGCCGCCGAGGAGGTCGCCAAGGCCGCCGCCCAGGAGGGCGAGCCCGTGCGCTTCCTCGTGCAGGGCACCCTCTACCCGGACGTCGTCGAGTCCGGCGGGGGCGAGGGCGCCGCCAACATCAAGAGCCACCACAACGTCGGCGGGCTCCCCGAGGACCTGCAGTTCGAGCTCGTCGAGCCGCTGCGGACCCTGTTCAAGGACGAGGTCCGCGCCGTCGGCCGCGAGCTCGGGCTGCCGCACGAGATCGTCGGCCGCCAGCCGTTCCCCGGGCCCGGCCTGGGCATCCGCATCATCGGCGAGGTCACCGAGCACAACCTCGGCATCCTCCGTCGCGCCGACGCGATCGCCCGCGAGGAGCTCACCCGCGCCGGCCTCGACGACGAGGTGTGGCAGATGCCGGTCGTGCTGCTCGCCGACGTCCGCTCCGTGGGCGTCCAGGGCGACGGCCGCACCTACGGCCACCCGATCGTCCTGCGCCCCGTGTCCAGCGAGGACGCCATGACCGCCGACTGGTCGCGGCTGCCCTACGACCTGCTGGCCCGCATCTCCAACCGCATCACCAACGAGGTGGAGGAGGTCAACCGGGTGGTCCTGGACGTCACGTCCAAGCCCCCGGGAACCATCGAGTGGGAGTAGGCCCCCCGGCCTGCCCCACCCCTCACCGGCGAGGAACGAAGAGCTGAGGTCGAGCGGTCCGCACGGGCCGCTCGACCGACGCATGACCGGTGCGCGGCCCAGGGGCCGTGGCACGGGAGGAGAAGCATGTCGATCGGATCCGACCGCACCCCCCAGACGTCGGAGACCCCCCAGGAGCAGCCGCGGCGCGTCTCGCTGCAGCCCTGGACCCGCCAGATGGACGCCTACACGGGCCCGGACACGCTGCTGGACTTCAACCAGGTCGACAACGTGTGCATCGACCTCACCGAGGCGAACTCCTCGGGCCAGGCCCAGCTGCTGATGGGCCGGCCCACCCGTCTGTCCACGATCGTCCACGACCGCCAGGCGTACGGGGTCGCCGCCCGCGCCGCCCGGTCCCTGCGCACCAAGATCCACGAGCTGTCCGTCAACCACGGGCTGGACGCGGCCTACCTGGCGGCCGGCACCGCCTCCTGGCTGGCCCGCCCCAAGGGCTCCGACCCCACGGGCGCCGGACAGCGGCGGTGGATCGCCCCGGTGCTGCTCGCCCCCGTCACCCTCAAGCCGCGCCCGGACCTCGACGACTTCGAGCTCCAGATCGTGGGCCCCGCCCGGCTCAACCCCGCCATGGTGCGGCGGCTGGCCGCCGACCACGGCGTGGACCTCACCTCCGGCGACCTCGCCCGCCTCGCCTACGGCACCCGCCGGCTCGACCCGGCCCCCACCCTCGAGACCCTGCGCGCGGTGGCGGGCTCGGTGCCGGGCATGCACGTGGAGCACCGGCTGCTCGTGTCCACCTTCGCGGACCTGCACGACCGGCCCGCGGACCTGTCCGTCGTCGCGGAGACGGCGGTGATCCGGGACCTGGCCCGGCTCAAGGACCCCCAGGTCGGGCGGATCCCGCAGGTCGAGGAGATCACCGTCGAGGCCCCGCCCACCGACGAGCGGGACCCCGCCGACGAGCTGCTGCTGCTCGACGCCGACGGCCCCCAGCAGGAGGTGCTGGACCTCGCCGCGCAGGGCCGCTCCTTCGTGGTGACCGCGGCCCCCGGCACCGGCCAGCTCGACACCGCCGTCAACACCGTCGGCACCCTCGTCGCGCAGGGCCGGACCGTCCTGGTGCTGGGGGAGCGGCGGACCACGCTCGCCGCGTTCCGCCGGCGGATGGACGGCCTCGGGCTCGGCAGCGCGGTGCTGCCGCTGTCCTCCCAGCTCAGCGACGCGGACGTCGCCCAGCAGCTCGTCCGGGCGATCACCCGCAACGAGCGCGCCGAGCGCCCCGAGCTGGACGAGCTGCACGCGACGCTGCGGGAGTCCCGGGACCGGCTCGCCGAGCACGTCCGGTCCCTGCACGCCGTCCGGCCCCGCTGGTCCGTCTCCCCGTACCGTGCCATGCAGGCCCTCGCCGAGCTCACCTCCCGGCGGCCCGCGCCGGCCACGCCCGTGCGCTTCCCCCGCTCCGTCCTCGACGCCGTCCACGACCGGGACGACGCCGTCGCCCGCCTGGAGCGCGCCGCGGCCCTCGGCGCCTTCGACGCCGACGTCCTCGCCGGGCCCTGGAGCGGCGCCCGGCTCGTCAACGAGGACGAGGCCCGGCAGGCCCACCGGCTCGCCCAGTCCCTGCTGCTGGAGCTCACGACCCTCGAGACCGGGATGCGCCACGTGCTGGCCACCAGCGGGCTGCGCTCCGGCGCCACGGTCCCCGAGTGGGGCCGGCAGCTGCGCCTGCTCCAGGAGGTCCAGGACTCCCTCACCCGCTTCACCCCCGACATCTACGACCGGCCCGTGACCGACCTCGTCGCCGCGACGGCCGGGTCCGCCTGGCGCCGGGAGCAGGGCATCGAGATGACGGGCCTGCAGCGCTCGCGGCTGCGCAAGGCCGCCAAGGAGTACATCCGGCCCGGGGTGCACCTGTCCGACCTGCACAGCGCGCTGGTGCGGGTCCAGTCCGAGCGGGAGCGCTGGCGCGAGTGGGCCACCACCCGTGAGCAGCCCGCGGTCTCCGACCGCGTCGACGAGATCGCCGCCGTGCAGTCGCGCTTCGTCGAGGACCTCGAGGGTCTGGCCATCGCCCTGGAGGGCTCGCCCGCCGGGCGGGGGCTGCTCGAGCTGCCCGTCGGCGAGCTCCGGGAGACCCTCGACCGGCTCATCAACGACGAGGCGAACCTCGCCACCCTGCCCGAGCGCACGGTCCTGCTCGACGAGCTGCGCAGCCACGGCCTCGGCCCGTTCGTGGACGACCACGTCCGGCGCACCGTGCCGCTCGAGCAGGTGCGCGGGGAGTTCGAGCTCGCCTGGTGGCAGTCCACGCTCGAGGCCATGATCAGCGGCGACGACTTCCTCGCCATGCCCGACGGGCACGCCCTGCGCCGGGTCGAGTCCACGTTCCGCCGGGCCGACTCCGCGCACGTCGCCTCCGGGGCGGGACGGCTGCTGTGGGAGCTGGCCGAGCGGTGGCGCCGCTCCCTCCGCCGCTCGCCGCGGGCCGCCGTCGCGCTGCGGACGATGCTGCGCGCCGGGGCCGCCCCGCTGGAGGAGCTCGGCGCGTCCGCCGGGGAGCTGATCGGCTCGCTCGTGCCCGTGTGGACGGCGAGCCCGCTCGTCCTGTCCGCGGCGCTGCCCGAGGAGCACCGCTTCGACGCGGTGGTGGTGCTCGACGCGGAGAGCTCCCCGCTCGCGGCGGTGCTGCCCGCCCTGACCCGCGGCCGGCAGGTCGTCGCGTTCGGCGACCCCCACCTGGGCCGTCCCCAGCCGTTCACGGTCGCGCCCATGGCTGCGCCGGGCGGGGCGCAGCCCGTGGTCGAGGTGGACAGCGCCTTCGACGCCCTCTCCCGCGTGGTGCCCGAGCGGACGCTGCGCACCATGTACCGCTCCATGGACGAGCAGGTCTTCGGCTACCTCAACGAGCACTTCTACGGCGGCCGGCTGACCCGGCTGCCCCACGGGGAGTCCGTGACCGGCACGACCCCCGTCCTCTCCGTCGAGCACGTCCCCGACGGGATCGGCGCCCTGACCGCCGGGATCGAGGGCATCCAGGCCCCCGCCGCCGAGGTGCGCCGCGTCGTGGAGCTCGTCTTCGAGCACGCCGCGCGGCACCCCCAGCGCTCGCTGGCCGTGGTCACGGCCAGCGCGGTGCACGCCGCCCGGATCGCCGAGGCGGTCCGGCAGCGGATGCGGGAGGAGCCGGGCGCCGCCGACTTCTTCGCCCCCGGCCCGGAGTCCTTCCGGGTGGTCGACCTGCACCGTGCGGCCGGCATCGTGCGGGACACGGTGATCTTCTCCCTGGGCTTCGGCAAGACGGCCAACGGCCGCACCGTTCCCTACCTCGGGGCGCTGTCGGAGCGGCACGGGCGGCAGTTCTTCGTGCTCGGCATGACCCGAGCCCGGCACTCGACCCTGATCGTGACCTCCCTGGACCCCGGAGAGGTCGAGGGCAAGGGCCTCCAGCACGGGGCCCGGGACTTCGCGAACGTGCTGGGCATGCTCATGGGGGAGGGCGCCGGGCGCAGGCCCAGCTCCCAGGACACCCACGACGACGCCCTGGTGCTCGACCTCGCCCGGCGGCTCACCGCGCGCGGGGCCTCGGTGCTCCTGGACTACGCGGGCGTCATCGACCTCGTGGCCTGGGCCCGGACCGAGTCCCTGTCCGCCGGGGGCGCGCTCCCTGAGCGGGCCGGCACGCGGGCCCGCCCGCTGCGGATCCCCGTGGCCGTCGAGTCGGACGGCTCGCCCACCGCCTCGGCGCTGTCCGTGCGCGAGCGCTCCCGGCTGCGGCCCCAGCAGCTCGAGCGCACGGGGTGGAACTACCTGACGCTGTGGACCATCGAGGTGTTCAGCGACCCGGACACGGTCGCCGAGCTCATCCGCCGCTACCTCGGCCTGCCCGCCGGCCCCGGGGGCTCCTCCCGTGCCGGCTGAGCCGGAGGACCGCCCCGGGGAGGGGGCGCCGGCCCCGCGGCCGCGGCGGCGCGGCCCCCGGCGGGCGACCGGCGGCACGGCCCCCGGCACCTGGTCCGGCCCGGAGCCGCGGCTGCCCGGGGCGCCGGCGCCCGGGGCGGGGGAGGAGTCCCGCGAGGGCGGGGAGGACCACGAGCGGTGGCTCAGGGAGCAGCGCCCTCCCCACTGGGGCTGATGCTGGGGCTGACACCGGGGCGGGCACCGGGGCCGGATGGCGCCGGGACGAGGACCACGGTGGCGCGGCCCGCGCCGACGGCCCCCGCCAGCTGCGCGGCGTCCTCGTGCGCGGCGCCGACCACGAGCAGGCCGCCGTCGTCCCCGAGCCCGTCCGCGAGCAGGCCCTGATCCTGCCGCCCGTCCTGGGCGGAGACCCACAGCACCGGCAGCGCGCGGCCGAGGACCTCCCGCCCGGCGGGGCCCGCGCCGTCGGGCAGCCCCACCACGTCCACGTGGTCCCCGGCCCGGACGTGGCGCAGCACCCCGGGGTCGTCGATCCGCAGGGTCACGGCCGTCACGCCGGGCGGCCGGCCGGTGAGCAGGCCCGGCCCCATCACGGCGGCCTCGGTGAGGGGCAGCCCCGGCACGGCGGCGCCGGCCAGGACGCGCCCGACCAGGCGGCCGGGGTCGGAGACGGCGCCCTGCGGGACCAGCCCGTCCGGGTAGGCCGCGACCGCGAGCTGCCCGGCGGACAGGACCGTTCCGGCGGCCAGCGGCTCGGCGGCGGTGACCACGGGGACGGTGGGCGCCTGCGGCGGGCTCAGCCGCAGCACCACGACGGTCAGGGCGAGGCTCAGGAGCGCGGCGGCCGCCAGCCGCCGCCGCCGCGACAGGGCGGTGCGCAGGTGCAGGGAGAGGGGATAGCGGCGGCGCGCCGCGCGCGGACGTGGGCTCACGCGCCCGACGCTAGGCCCGGCGCGGCCCCGGTGGCCCGGCGCGCCGCCGGGTCGTGGACGCGGGCCCGGCCGTGGCCCGGGGGAGCCCTGCGGTGCAGTGCCGGTGCCGCCCGGGTGCCGGGGCGGGGGGCCTCAGGAGGCGGTGCTGCCCGCGGTGGCGGGGGCCGCCGACGCGGTGGAGGACGAGTCCCCGGAGGCGGAGGGCGACGCCGTGGACGCCGTGGCGGGCGCAGACGCCGAGGATGAGGACGACGCGGCGGCCTCGGTGTTCCCGGAGCGGGAGTCGTTCCGGTAGAAGCCGGAGCCCTTGAACACCACGCCCACGGTGTTGAACTTCTTGCGCAGCTCCCCCTCGCACTCGGGGCAGACGGTGAGGGCGTTCTCGCTGAACGACTGGCGGATGTCGAACGCGTGGCCGCAGTCCTTGCAGGCGTAGGCGTACACGGGCATGGGTCCTCCTGGACGGGTCGACGGGCACCTCTGGCACTCGCGTGGTTCGAGTGCCGATTCTACCGTGTGCGCGCGGCGGCCTCCGCCCGGGGCGCCAGCCGTTCCAGGCCCTCCTCGGTGAGGGCGAGCTGCACGGGCGCGTCGAGCTCGTCCACGGGGACGGAACCGGCGGGCAGGACCTCGTCCGCGAACACGCACGCCGCCGTGACCATCTCCGGGTGGGCGGTGCGCGGTAGGTGCGCCAGGAAGCGGTCGTAGTAGCCGCCGCCGAAGCCGAGCCGCGCCCCGTCCCTGGCCACGGCCAGTGCGGGCACCAGCAGCACCCCGACCGAGCGCATCACCTCCGCGCCGTGGCGCGGGCCGACCGGCTCGCGCAGCTCGGTGAGGCTGCTGTCGCGCACGGTGCTCTCCGGGGTCCACCGGGCCCAGGACAGCCGCCGTCCCGGCTCGCACACGGGCACCCACACCCGGTGGCCGTGCCGGTGCGCGGAGGTCAGCGCGCGCTCGAGGGGCGGCTCGGTGGGCATCGGCAGGTACGCCGCGATGTCGAGGTGGCCCCGGTCGGCGATCAGCTCCCGGACCTGCCGGTCGAGCCCCGCGGCGGCGTGCTCCCGGGCCGCCCGCGGGCGCCGGGTGCGGGCCGCGCGCAGCTCGTGGCGCAGCCGCGCCTTCCGCTCGGCGGGTCCGTCCGCGTCCGTCATGGTGGTGTGCGCTCCCGTCCGCCGGTTCTCCCGGCCGTCGTGGGGGCCGCTGGTGCGAGGGTAGCTGCGGCGGTCGGGGCGATCAACAGGGCGGTGCGGATTTTCCGTTAGCCTGAGCCCATGACTGGAAACAACAACCGACGTGCCGTCCGGAAGGCGGTCATTCCCGCGGCCGGGCTCGGCACCCGCTTCCTCCCCGCGACCAAGGCCATGCCCAAGGAGATGCTGCCGGTCGTGGACCGGCCGGCCATCCAGTACGTGGTGCAGGAGGCGGTGGACGCCGGTCTCGACGACGTCCTCATGATCACCGGCCGCTCGAAGCGGGCCCTCGAGGACCACTTCGACCGCGTGCCCGCCCTGGAGCACCAGCTGGAGGAGTCCGGCAAGACCGCCCAGCTCCGCGACGTCCAGCACGCCTCCGACCTCGGCGAGATCCACTATCTCCGCCAGGCCGACCCCATGGGCCTCGGGCACGCGGTGCTGCGCGCCAAGATCCACGTGGGGGACGAGCCCTTCGCGGTGCTGCTCGGCGACGACCTCATCGACGCCCGGGACGACCTCCTCACCGAGATGATCGCGGTCCAGGAGCGCACCGGCGGCTCCGTCGTGGCCCTGATGGAGGTCCCGCAGGAGCAGATCAGCTCCTACGGCTGCGCCGACGTCACGCCCGTCGAGGGCGAGGACTACGTGAAGATCAACGGCCTCGTGGAGAAGCCCTCGCCCGAGGACGCCCCCTCCAACCTGGCGGTCATCGGCCGCTACGTCCTGCACCCGGACGTCTTTGAGGTGCTCGAGAACACCCCGCCGGGCCGCGGCAACGAGATCCAGCTGACCGACGCCCTGCAGACCCTGGCCGTCCGCGACGGCGAGGGCGGCGGGGTCTACGGCGTGATCTTCAAGGGCCGCCGCTACGACACCGGCGACAAGCTCAGCTACCTCAAGGCCAACATCATCCTGGCCTCGGAGCGGGAGGACCTCGGCCCGGAGCTGTGCGCCTGGCTGAAGGACTACACCCGCTCCCTGCCGGCGGACTGAGCGGCACGCCCCCCGTGGCCGGACAGTTCCGCTGGCCCGTCACCGTCTCGTGGGGAGACCTCCGGCTCCGCCCGCTCACGCGGGCGGACCGGAGGGAGTGGGACGAGGTGCGGTTCCGCAACCGCGAGTGGCTCGACCCGTGGGAGGCGACGAACCCCGCCCCCGGCGGGTCCGCCCCTACCTTCGGGCAGTTCGTGCGGACCCTCGACCAGCAGGCGCGGCACGGCACGGCCCTGCCCTTCGTCATCACCGAGCGCCACCCGGAGACGGACCGGCACGACCTCATCGGCCAGCTGACCGTCTCCGGGATCACGTGGGGCTCGTTCCTGTCCGCGACCCTCGGCTACTGGGTGGACCAGGAGCAGGCGGGTCGCGGCGTGGCGCCCATGGCCGTGGCGATGGCCACGGACTACTGCTTCCAGGGCCTCGGGCTGCACCGGATGGAGATCAACATCCGCCCCGAGAACACCAAGTCGCTGCGGGTCGTGGAGAAGCTGGGCTTCCGGGACGAGGGCCTGCGCAAGGACTTCCTGCACATCGGCGGGCGGTGGACGGACCACCGCAGCTTCGCGCTCACCGCCCCCGAGGTGCCGGAGGGCCTGGTGCGGCGGTTCACCGGCTCGGACCGCCCAGCGGTCTGGGAGTGAAGGGGGCCCGCGCCCGCGGTGCCCCGCCCGGCGCCGACGACGTCGGCCCCCGCGGCCACCCCAGCGGGATCCGCATTGACATCCACAGTGACATCCACAGCGACACCCGCAGGCGCACGCCCCCACCGGGCCCGCGGTAGTAGGCTGTCCCTCACGGCCCGACCGGGGCCCCGAGCACGCCGGCGTCCTGCGCCGGCGGTTCCCGTCCGCTCGCCGGCCGAGCGCAGAAGAACAGGACCGCGACGATGATCTGGGTGAGCAGTTCGGCCGTGCTGGCCGTGGTGTGCGCCCTGTCCCTCTTCTGGGTCGTCCCACGCCTGCAACGTCGCCGCGAAGCCCCCGTCGAGGCCCAGGTCGAGATCGAGGACAGCGATCTCGCTCCGGAGCACCTCGCAGCCGAGGCCGAGCCGCCCCCATCCGTGTCCCGCCGACGAAGGATCACCATGGCGACCACCGACACCACGTCCCGGCGCGCGGGCAGCAGCGCCGCCTCCCGCTCCGCCCCGGGGACCCTGCACGTCAGGTGGGACCGCACGGGCATCTTCCTGGCCGGCTGCGCGGCCCTGCTCGGAGCCCTCGTCACCGCCGTCGTCGCCCCCTTCTCCGCCGCCGTGGCCTGGCCGTGGCCGGTGTTCCTGGGCCTGCTCGGCGTGGGCTCCGTGCTGGCGCTGCGCTACCTGGCGGTCCAGGAGCGCGCGGCCCGCCGGGCCGGGCGCCCCGCCCCCGCCCGTCCGGCGGACCCGCACGCCCCGCGGGCGGACGTCTCCCTCTTCGACCACGAGGGCGCCGCTCCCGAGCAGGCCCGCGCCGGCACCGTGCCGGCCGAGCAGGAGCTGGACCTCCCCGCCGAGCACGAGCAGCCGCAGACGCCCGCCGCCGCCACGCCCGTCCCCGCCACGCCCGTCCCCGCCCCCACCCCGGCCTTCACGGTCGAGGAGCTGCGCGCCGAGGCGCTCAGGGTGGCCCGCGAGTCCGGCGCGGCGACCGCGGACCGCACCTGGGAGCCCGTGCCCGTGCCGAAGCCGACCTACGCCGCAGCCCCTGTGGTGCAGCGGCCCGAGCCCGAGCCGCTGCCCGTCCCGGAGCAGCCGGCCGCCCGCTCGGCCACCCTGAAGGAGGCCGTCCGCACGGGGGAGGAGCGCGGGCGTGCCGCCCTCGACCTGGACGACGTCCTCAAGCGCCGCCGGGCCTGAGCGCCCTCTCCGCCCACCACGACCGCCGCACGTCCCTCCGGGGCTGCGGCGGTTCGTCGTTGCCGGGCACTCCCCGGGCCGGCCCCTGGCCCGCCGCCGGGCCGCGCGTATCATCGCGGGAAGAGCCGGCGGGTGGCCGAGGCCCCCGCGCACCCGACCGAGGAGGACCCATGAGCCCCGTCGCCCACCACGAGGTCGAGCGGAAGTACGAGGTGCCGGAGGGCACGCAGGCTCGCATCGACTGGAGCGGGCTGCAGGGCTTCACGGTGGCCGCGGAGCCCGTCGAGCACCGCATGGAGGCCGTCTACTACGACACCGCGGACATGGCCCTGGGCCGGCGCATGGTCGCCCTGCGCCGCCGCCGCGGCGGGGCCGACGACGGGTGGCACATCAAGTTCCAGGAGGCGTCCGCGCGCCGGGAGCTGCAGTTCCCGCTGCTGCGGACCCCGGACCGCATGCCGGCGGCGGTCCGCCGTCTGCTCGCGGGTCTGACGCACGGCGAGCCGCTCGTGCCGATCGCCACGCTGCGGACGGTCCGGCGGGTGCTGATGATCAGCGACGAGGGCGGCACGGAGGTGGCGGAGGTCGCCGCCGACGACGTCGAGGCCGTCGACGAGCGCAGCGGGACCGAGCGGTCGTGGTCGGAGTGGGAGGTCGAGCTCGTCGACGGGTCCGTGCCCGAGGAGCGGCAGCAGGAGATCTTCGACGCGGTCGAGGAGGCCGTGTTCGCGGCCGGCGGGGTGCCGTCCGCCTCGCGGGCCAAGATCGCCCGCGCGCTGGGCGAGGACGACGCGGCCGGGGACGAGCCGGCGGGGCGGGGGAGCGCGCCCCGGAAGCAGGACGGGAAGAACGGCAAGAGCACGAAGAGCGGCAAGACCGGCAAGAACGGCAAGAGCACGAGGAGCGGGACGGGCGTCCTGCGGACGGTGCTGTCCGAGCTCGCCGAGCGGCTGGTGCTGTGGGACTTCAAGGTCCGGCTCGACCTCCCGGACGCCGTTCACCAGATGCGCGTGACGTCCCGCTCCCTGCGCAGCGTCCTCAAGGCCGCGGCCCCCTTCTTCGAAGGAGACGCCGCCGATGACCTGTACGTGCGGCTGCGGGCCCTGGCCCGGGCCCTGTCGGTGGCCCGGGACGCCGAGGTGGCGGCGGAGCTGCTGCCGGCGCGCGTCGAGGAGCTGGACGGGCTGGTCGGCCCGGAGGCGGCGACCGCGCTGCAGCGCTCGGCCCGGGAGGAGGCGGAGGCCGCCTCCGCCACCGTGCGCCGGCACGTGACCTCGAAGCAGCACCTGCAGCTGCTGGCCGACGTGCAGGCCTTCGCTGCCGATCCGCCCCTGACCGAGGCGTGCGCGGGGCTGTCGGCGCGCGAGGTCTCGGATGCGATGGTGCGCAGGGCGGTGCGCAAGGTCGTGCGCGTCGCGGAGCGCGGCGCCGCCGCCGAGGAGTCGGGCACGGAGACCGACGCCGCCCACCGGCTGGAGCACCTCCACACGGTCCGCAAGGCGGTCAAGCGCGTCCGCTACGTGGAGGCCGCGCTCGGCCGCGCGGGGTTCCGCCCGGGCAAGTCCCTGCGCCGGGCCGCCGCCGACGCCGAGGACTACCAGGACTCGCTCGGCCGCGTCATGGACTCCGCCGTCGTGGAGGGGTGGCTCGCCCGCTCGGCGCAGGCGCTCAACGGCTCCGAGGAGGACCGGTACGCGGTGGGCGTCCTGCACGGCGCGGAGAAGGTCCACCTGCACACCGGGGTCACCGGCGGCTCGGACGTGGTGGAGGTGCTCCTGAAGCAGCTCCGCCAGGACCTCTCCTGACGGTCCCGTGCCCGGCCCGCGGGGGCCCGATACCATCACCTCCGCGGCGGCCGTGGTCCCCACGTCGGCCGGCGCGGACTCCCTGGCGGAGCAGCGCAACGCCGCGCTGAGGGCCATGCGGGAGACGCAGAGGTCCACCCAGGCGCGGGACGCGCAGGCCGAGTAGGAGGCCAGGGCCAGGGAGCTGGGCCTGTAGTCCTCCACCGCGCCCTGCGCCCGGCACTGCGTCCTGCGTCCGATCCCACCGGGGCCGGAGGAGCCGGCCCCCCGGAACCAAAAAAATGGCCCGCCCGGTCCAGTAAGACCGAGCGAGCCGCGGACACCAGACGGCGAGATCTAGATGTCCACCCCACAGACTACCCCACCCCTGCCCCATCAGGGGGAGCCGTGGCACCGACTCGGAGCGCGGTTTCCCGCTGCTGGGACGATCTCCCGTCTCCTGTGGGAGAACCCCAGGCGGATCCGCTACAATGCCGCCGTCCGAACCCGCAGAGAAGGGCCTGGGATGGGCGAGCTGACCGCACCTCGGTACCGGGTGCCGTTGCGGCTGCGGAGCGTGGAGGGCAGGATCGCCACCTTCGTGGTGCCGCCGGAGTTCGCAGAACATCTCGCATCGGCCACGCCGGCGAAGGACGCCTGGACCCGGGACTTCAACACCGGTCTCGTGGGCGGGGTCCGCATCGACCGGACGACGGAGCCGCCCACGATCATCAGCTACCTCACCCGGCCCCTGCAGCAGCTGGACGTTGCCAGCGAGGGGTGGGTGGCGCTGCTCCGGCGGGACCCCCGGCCCCGGGCCAAACGGCCCTACCAGGTGGTCTCCGTCACGCGCAGCATGGGACAGGGCAAGGCCCAGGGCTCACTGGGCAAGCCGGCCCCGGTCCGCGTCGCCCCGCCCATGGCCCTGGACGACCGGCTTTGACGGTCCGGCGGCAGGGGCGCGCTCGGCTCGTTCGGGGGCCGAGCGGGGGCCCGGCCCGTTCTCCGGGGCAGAGCAAAGGGTCCTCACCAGGCGTTCTGCCCGGTGAGGGCCCTTCTCGGGGTGGAGCTAAGGGGAATCGAACCCCTGACCTTTTCATTGCGAACGAAACGCTCTACCAACTGAGCTATAGCCCCGGAGCAACCGTTTCATCCTATACGGGCGGCGTCGGTTTCGCATCTCGGGCCCCGGCGCGCCACGCCGGGAGCGCCGGCGGGCGGCGGGGGACGGAAGCGGGAATCGGGCCCCGCCCCGGCAGTGGGTAGATTGGCGGCCATGAGCGAAGCACCCGGGAACCGGGACCCCATCGAGAACGAGCACACCGGCGGCCCGGACGCCGCGGCGGCCGCAGGGCCGAGCGCCGACCTGGCCGTGGCCTTCGTCCCGGGTGTCATGCCGGGCAAGTGGTTCTTCCGGTGGCGGGACCGCAACCCCGGCCGCGTCCTCGCCGAGCTCCCGCTGGAGACTGACGCCTGGCGGGAGGAGCTCGCGGCGGGCCGGGCCCACGCGTGCTTCGTGCGGCTCCCGCCGCACCCCCGGGCCGGCGTGGACGACATCGCGGCCCTGCGCGAGGAGTACCGGGCCGTGGAGCTCTACGCGGAGCAGCAGGTCGTGGTGCTGCCGCAGGACCACGAGCTGACGCTGCTCGACGAGGTGCCCGTGGCCGAGCTCGCCGGCGAGGTGCTGCTCCAGGACCCCGCGGCCCTCCCCGAGCGCGAGCGGCTGCGCTCCCCGGAGCAGGCCGCGGCGGACGCCCCGCTGCCGGCGATGCGCCACACCAAGGACGCGATCGACCTCGTCGCCGCCGGGCTGGGGCTCGTGGTGGTGCCCATGTCCCTGGCGCGGCTGCACCACCGCAAGGACCTCGTCCACCGGGTGGTGCCGGACGCCGCCACGGTCCCGGTGGCGCTGGTGTGGCCGCAGGACCTCCCCGAGGAGCGCGAGGAGCTCGTCCAGGACTTCGTGGGCGTGGTGCGCGGGCGCGGGCTCAACAGCTCGCGCGGCACGGCGACCCCGCCCGAGCCCGCGCCGGCGAAGGGCCCCGCCCGGAAGCCGGCCGGGGCGGCGTCGTCGTCGGGGCGCACCGGGCGCGCGGGCGCGGGCAGGGGATCCGGCGCCCGCAGGGGCGCAGGGAAGGGCGGCCGCGGAAAGGCCCCGGGCCGGGCCAAGGGCCGCCGCTGAGCGCTACCGGCTGACGGCCACCGTGTAGGACCACAGCTCCGAGGACGTGCCCACGGGCCGCGGACGGGACGCGCCCTCCTCGGCGGACCCGTGGCCGTGGGAGCGGGCGAAGTCCTGGGAGGACGTCCAGGCCTCGAAGGACTCCTCGTCGGCCCAGCGGGTGAGCACGAGCCACTGCGTGCGCCCGTCCGTGGGCTGCAGCAGCTCGAAGCCCTCGAAGCCGGCGACCCCGGCCATGGACCCGCCGTGGGCGGCGAAGCGCTTGCCGAGCTCGTCGCCGGAGTCGGCGGGGACGGTGATGGCGTTGATCTTGATGATGCTCATGCGTCCGATCCTGGCACATCCCGCCGCACGGCCCGCACCTGCCCGGTCTCCGGGAGCGCGCTGGACCCGCCGGCCGGCTCGGCCTGCCGGATGACCGTCTGGTTCAGCAGGGGCACGTGCAGGCCCTCGCGGTCCAGCATCTTCTTCATCCGCAGCCGCAGCGCCCGCGCCACGTCCCACTGCTTGAGGGGCACGGTGCGGACGGCGATCCGCACGGTGATGGACTCGCCGGTGACGGCCTCGACGCCCCAGACCTCGGGGTCCTCGGTGATGAACTCGCCCACCTTCGGGTCGTCGCGGAGCAGGGCCGCCTCGTGCAGGATCAGCTCGCTGAGCAGGTCGATGTTCGTGTCGTAGGGGACGGGGACGTCCAGCACGCAGCGGGCCCAGCCCTGGGACTGGTTGCCGACCCGCAGGATCTCGCCGTTGCGCACGTGCCAGAGGGTGCCGTTGACGTCCCGGACCTGGGTCACCCGCAGCCCCACGGACTCCACGGTGCCGCTGGCCTCCCCGAGGTCGACGACGTCGCCGATGCCCAGCTGGTCCTCGGCCACCATGAAGATCCCGGAGAGGTAGTCCTTCACCAGGGACTGCGCCCCGAAGCTCAGCGCCACGCCGGCGATGCCGGCGGAGGCCAGGACCGGGCCGATGTTGTAGTCGAGCTCCGAGATGACCATGAGCAGCGCGACGGCCCAGATCACCACGGTCGAGACGGAGGACAGCACCGATCCGATGGTGTGGGCGCGCTGGGCCTGCCGGGCCCCGGCCAGGCCGGCGTCCTCCACCCACCGCGGCCGCCCGCTCTCCAGCCGGCGCACGATCCTCGACCGGGTGCCCCGGGCGATCCCGCCGGTGATCCTGCGCAGGAGCAGGCGCACCACGGCGGCCAGGATCGTGGCGCCGAACAGGACGAGGACGATGCGCAGGGGCTTGTCGAGCCAGAAGTCCCAGCCGAGGGAGGGGGCGGGGGCGGGGAGCGAGAGGGGGGAGGACAGGGGGAAGAGCATGGGGGAAGCGTAGCGAAGCCCGCTCCGGACCTCCGCACCGGCGGGCGGCGCCCAGCGTCCTCCCGGGGCCGTCGGGCACAATGGTGCGCAGACCCGTGGCGCCGCCGCGCACGCCCCGACCCCGAGGATCCCATGACTTCTTCTCCCAGCACCGTCCTGCCCGCAGCCCTCCACGCCGCCGCCGACCCCGCGGCGGAGAGCCTGGGCGGGATCGCCGACTGGGCGGTGAGCATCATGGAGGCCATCGGCGCGCCCGGCGCCGGTCTGCTGGTGGCGCTGGAGAACCTGTTCCCGCCGCTGCCCTCGGAGGTCATCCTCCCGCTCGCCGGGTTCACCGCGAGCCAGGGCAACTTCACGGTGGGCGGGGCGATCTTCTGGACGACCCTGGGCGCCGTGGTGGGCGCGATCGCCCTCTACTGGATCGGCGCCGCGCTCGGCCGCCGGCGGCTGCGCGCCATCGTGGACCGGATGCCGCTCGTGGACCTGCACGACCTCGACCGCACTGAGGAGTGGTTCGCACGGCACGGCAAGGCGACGGTCTTCTTCGGGCGGATGGTGCCGATCTTCCGGTCGCTCATCTCCATCCCGGCCGGCATCGAGCGGATGTCCTTCGGGATGTTCGTGCTGCTCAGCGCGGCGGGCTCCCTCATCTGGAACACGATCTTCGTGCTGGCCGGGTACTACCTGGGGGAGAACTGGCACGTGGCGGAGCAGTACGCCGGGATCTTCTCGAAGGTCGTGGTCGTCGCCGTGGCGGCCTTCCTCGTCTGGTGGGTCGTCAAGCGCGTGCTGCGCAACCGCCGGGGCCTGTCCGACGCCGCGCTCCGCGAGCGCGGCGACTCCTGACCCGCCCGCTCAGAGCCACTTCTTGAGCTTGAACACCGTGTAGAGCGAGACCCCCGTCAGGAGCATCAGCCCCAGCGACATGGGGTAGCCCCAGGTCCAGGACAGCTCGGGCATGCGGTGGAAGTTCATCCCGTAGACCGAGCCGATGATCGAGGGGGCGAAGAGGATCGCCGCCCACGAGGAGATCCGCTTCATCTGCTCGTTCTGCTCGATCGCGGCCTCGTTCTGCCGGGCGGCGAGCAGGGTGGAGTCGAGCATGAGCGCGTTCGTGAGCGACGCCTGGAAGGACTCGATCTTGTTGTCCACGACGATCAGGTGGTCCAGGACGTCGCGCAGGCCGTGCCGCAGCTCGAGGTCGGTGCCGTCCTGGCCGAGCTCCTCGAGGAACTGGTGCAGCTCCATGTGCAGCGGCGCGACCGCCCGGTGGAAGGCGCTGACCTCGCGGGTGAGCTGGTAGATGCGCTGGGACACGAGACCGTCCCTGTCGGCCGTGGCGGAGACCAGGGCGTCGGAGATCTCGTCGATGTCGTTCTCCAGCCCCTCCACCACGGGGAAGTAGTCGTCCACCGTCTGGTCGAGCACCGCGTAGAGCACGGCCTCGGCGCCGGTGCTCAGCAGGCGCGGCTCGGACTCCACCCGCTCCCGGACGCGTCCCACGCGGGCGTGCTCGGAGTGGCGGACGGTGATGACGAAGTGCTCGCCGGTGAAGATGTGGATCTCCCCGAAGTCCACGGTCTCGGTCGCGTCCTGGTAGACGGCCGGGCGCAGCACCGTGAACAGGGTCTGCCCGTAGCGGTCCAGCTTGGGCCGCTGCTCCGCCTGCCGGATGTCCTCCACCGCCAGGGAGTGGAGGTCGAAGTGGCGGGCGACGGAGTCGAGCTCCCGGTCGGAGGGGCGGTGCAGGCCGATCCAGACCAGGACGCGGTGCTCGCCCGGTTCCGCGCACCGGGGGTCCTCCGCGAGCAGCCGGTCGAGCAGGCGGTAGGTCTCCTCGAGCGTGGCGGGGGTCGCGATGCGCTGACCGCCCCGGTAGACGGCGTTGTCGACGATGCTCACGCGGCCCATTATCCCCGGCGGCGCCCGCGGCACGGCGGACGCGCGGACCTTCCTAGAATGGGCCCATGAGTCTTCCCATGGACACCCGGGTGGGTGCCTACGCCGTCATCGTCCAGGACGGGGCGGTGCTGCTCAGCCACTGGAACCCCCGCCACCCCACGCTGCATGGGGCGTGGAGCCTGCCCGGGGGAGGCATGGAGATCGGGGAGCAGCCGGCCGAGACCGCCGTCCGGGAGGTGCTCGAGGAGACCGGTTTCACGGTGGAGCTCGACGAGCTGCTGGGGGTGCACAGCCGCCACATGGAGCCCGGCGAGCGGCTCGACGGGCTCGGCCGGCCCTTCCACGCCCTGCGCGTGGTCTACCGCGCGCACATCACCGGGGGAACGCTCACCGCGGAGACGGACGGCTCCTCCGACGAGGCGCGCTGGTTCCCCCTCGACGCCCTGCCCGGGCTCCCGCTCGTCAGCCTGGTCCCCGTCGCGCTCGAGCTCGCCGGGCACCGCGGCCCCGCCCGGGAACGGCGGTGAGCCGCCCCCGCGCGGCCGCAGCCCTCCTCGCCGCGGCCGCCGCCGTCCTGTCCGGCTGCGGCCCCGCCGACCCGCCGCCGGCGCCCGAGACCTCGGCGCCCACGGCCACCGCCCCGGCCACGCCCTCGGCCGCCGCCGGGCCGGTCCGGATCGCCACGGGCCCCACGGAGCAGACGGCCGTCCTCGCCCACCTCTACGCCGGCCGGCTGCGCGAGGCGGGCTTCGACGCGAGCGTGGTCGACACCGGGACGGACCGGGACGCCTACCTCGGGGCCCTGGAGCGGGGCGAGGTCGAGCTCGTCCCGGACCACTCCGGCAACCTGTACCTGCACCTGCGCGGACTGGAGCCCGTGGGCCCCGCCACCCCGGCGCCCACCGGCACCCCGGCGCCGACCCCCACGCCCGCCCGCGGCGGGCTCGCCGAGGACCTCTCCGAGCTGCTCGGCCTGGGCGGCGAGGGCGCGGACAACGACGACGTCCTCGCGGGCGTGCGCGACGTCCTGCCGGAGGGCCTGCGGATCCTCGAGCCCGCGCCGGCGGAGAACACGGTGGCGGTCGTCGTGACCAGGGCGACCGCCGTCGAGCACTCGCTGGAGGACCTCGCCGACCTCGGCCCGATCTGCGCCGGGATCGCCCTGGGCGCGGACCCCGACTTCGCCGACCGGCCCTACGGCATCGAGGGCCTCGCCGAGGCCTACGAGTGCGTGCCCGAGGACGTGGTGCCCTTCGGCTCCGCCGAGGAGCTGGTCACCGCCCTGCTGGAGGACGAGGTGCAGGCCGCGGCGCTGTTCACCGCGTCCCCCGAGATCGAGGACAACGCCCTCGTGGTCCTCGGCGACCCCCTCAACAACTTCGTCCCGCAGCGGGTCGTGCCCGTGGCCGACGAGGACCTGCCGGAGGCCGCCGCGGACGTCGTCGACGAGGTCTCGGCGGGGATCGGCACCGAGGACCTCGTGCTCATGACCCGGATGACCACCGCGCGCGACCCGTACCGCCCCGAGGAGGCCGCCCGCTACTGGCTGGAGGGCGGCGACGACACCTGAGCGGCGTCGGGGCCGTCCTCCGTCCCGGGGGTAGGGTGGAGCGCATGGCAGTGGTGAAGCAGTCCGAGAAGCTCAAGAACGTCCTCTACGACATCCGCGGCCCGGTGCTGGAGCAGGCGGAGCGCATGGAGGCGGAGGGCCACCGGATCCTCAAGCTCAACATCGGCAACCCTGCCCCCTTCGGGTTCGAGGCGCCGGACGCGATCCTCGTGGACATGATCAAGAACCTGCCCAACGCGCAGGGCTACTCGGACTCCCGGGGCATCTACTCCGCCCGCACCGCGGTGGTGCAGTACTACCAGACGCGCGGGATCATGAACCTCGACACCGACGACGTCTACCTGGGCAACGGCGTCTCCGAGCTGATCACCATGTCCCTCCAGGCCCTGTGCAACCCGGGCGACGAGATCCTCGTGCCGACCCCGGACTACCCGCTGTGGACGGCGTCCGTGGCGCTCGCCGGCGGGACCCCCGTGCACTACCGCTGCGACGAGGAGGACGGCTGGAACCCGGACCTCGAGGACCTCGAGGCGCGGATCACCCCGAACACCCGGGGCATCGTGATCATCAACCCGAACAACCCCACGGGCGCCGTGTACTCCCGCGAGGTGCTGCAGAAGATCGTGGCGCTCGCCGCCGAGCACGAGCTGCTGCTGTTCTCCGACGAGATCTACGAGAAGATCACCTACGACGGCGCGGAGATGATCAACACCGCGTCCCTCACGGGCGAGGACGTCCTGTGCCTGACCTTCTCGGGGCTGTCCAAGGCGTACCGGGTGGCCGGGTACCGCTCCGGGTGGCTCGCCATCACCGGGCCGAACTGGAAGGCCGAGAGCTTCATCGAGGGCATCAAGCTGCTCGCCAACATGCGCATGTGCGCCAACGTGCCGGCCCAGCACGCGATCCAGACCGCGCTCGGCGGGTACCAGTCCATCAACGACCTGATCCTGCCCGGGGGCCGGCTCAAGGCGCAGCGCGACCTCGCGCACCGGCGGCTCAACGAGATCGACGGCGTCACCTGCCAGCAGGCCGACGGCGCCCTCTACCTGTTCCCGAAGCTCGACGTCGAGAAGTTCCACATCGTCGACGACGAGAAGTTCGCGCTGGACCTGCTCAAGGAGCAGAAGATCCTGGTCAGCCACGGCACGGCCTTCAACTGGTCCGAGCCGGACCACTTCCGCCTCGTGACCCTCCCGTCCGTGGAGATGCTCGGCACCGCCCTGGACCGGATCGAGGAGTTCCTCTCCAACTACCGCCAGTGACCGGCCGGCGGCCGGTCCCGCCCCACCAGGAGGTCCGCGCATGACCGTCGGCGAGAAGCTGTCCGGCACCGGGTTCGAGCAGGACGTGCGGCCGCTGCTGCGCGCCCGTCCGGGGCTCTCCCTGGCCGCGGTGGACACCGGGGCCACGCCCGGCTTCGCCGGCACCAAGCGGCTCGGCCTCTCGGTGCGCGCGGCCCGCGACGGCGAGCTGGCCCTGCTGCAGCGGCTCATCTACGCCAACGCCACGACCGGGGCCCGGCACCGGCTGCTGCTGGTGCTCCAGGGCATGGACACCTCCGGCAAGGGCGGGATCCTCCAGCACGTGCTCGGGGGGCTGAACCCCCACGGCGTGCACACCCACGGCTTCGGCCGGCCCACCCCGGAGGAGGCCGCCCAGCACTTCCTGGAGCGGATCCGCCGGCAGCTGCCCCGCCCGGGGGTGATCGGGGCCTTCGACCGCTCCCACTACGAGGACGTCCTGGTGCCCGTGGTCCACGACACGATCGACGACGAGCAGCTGGAGCGGCGCTACGCCGAGATCCGGGAGTTCGAGCGGGAGCTGGCCGAGGACGGGACGCTGATCGTCAAGGTCTTCCTGCACCTGGGCCTGGCGGCCCAGCGGAAGAACCTGCTGGCCCGCCTCGAGGACCCGACCCGGCAGTGGAAGTTCGACCCCTCGGACCTCGAGGCCCGCAGGCAGTGGGACACCTACATGGCCGCGTACGAGCGGGCCATCGACGCGACCGACGCCGACCACGCGCCCTGGTACGTGGTGCCCACCGACAAGAAGTGGTACTCCCGCGCCGTGGTGCAGGACCTGCTGATCTCCGCGCTGGCCGAGCTGCAGCTGGACTGGCCGGCCCCGCCCTACGACGTCCGGCTGATGCGCCGGCGCCTCGCCCGGCTCTGACGCGCCGCGGCTCAGGACTCCTCGGCGGGCTCCCCGCCGTCGGCGTCCGCGCGGCGGGCCCGGGCGGCGTCGAGCCGTTCGCGGGCGCCGTCGAGCCACTGCTCGCACCGGGCGGCCAGCGCCTCGCCGCGCTCCCACAGGGCGAGGGACTCCTCGAGGGACGTGCCCCCGGCCTCGAGCCGGGAGACGACCTGCACGAGCTCCTCGCGGGCCTGCTCGTAGCCCATGCTCGCGATGTCGGACAGGTCGGGTGCTGCGGGGTGGTCGGTGCTCGCCATCGGTGCGGCCTCTCGTTCGGACGTGCTCGGTCGGGTGGTCCCGTGGTGGGTTCCGGGGGTTCTCTGAAGGCGGTGGGGGCGCGGGCTCAGCCCGGCCCGGGGTGCTCGCCGGGCCTGCGGGCGGAGACCGTCTCGGCCCGCACGCCGAGCTCGCCGGCGGCCAGCCGCACGCCGAGCGCGTCCCCGGGCCGCACCGCGGCGGCGTCGGTGACCACGGCCCCGGAGGCGTCCAGGACCACGGCGTAGCCGCGCTGCAGGGTCTCCTGCGGGGACAGGGCGCGGACCCGGGCGCGCAGGTGGCGCACGGCGTCGCGGTCCCGCAGCGTGCGGGAGTCCACGGCGGACAGCGCGCGGGTGCGCAGCCGGTCCACGTCCTCCTCCCGCAGCAGGATCATGTCCTCGGGCTGGGCCAGCGCGGGGCGGGAGCGGACCCCGGCGAGGCCGGCGGCCTCCCGGTCCAGGAACGTCCGCACGGCCCGGTCCAGGGACGCCCGGGCGCGGGCGACCCCCGCCCGCTCCTCGACCACGTCGGGGACGATCCGCTTGCCGGCGTCCGTGGGCGTCGAGGCGCGCAGGTCCGCCACCCAGTCCAGGATCGGCTGGTCGTTCTCGTGGCCGATCGCGCTGACCACGGGGGTGCGGGCCGCGGCGACCGCACGGACGAGCTGCTCGTCGCTGAAGGCCAGGAGGTCCTCGAAGGAGCCGCCGCCGCGGGCGATGACGATGACGTCGACCTCCGCCATCACGTCGAGCTCCCGGAGGGCCTCGGTCACGGCGCGCACGGCGCCGGAGCCCTGCACCGCGACCTCGCGGACCTCGAAGCGCACGGCGGGCCAGCGCAGGGTCGCGTTGCGGATGACGTCCTTCTCCGCGTCCGAGCTGCGCCCGGTGACCAGGCCCACCCGGCGGGGGAGCAGGGGCAGGGGCTGCTTGCGGGAGGCGTCGAAGAGGCCCTCCTCGGCGAGGGCCCGGCGCAGCCGCTCGAGCCGCTCCAGGAGGTCCCCGAGGCCCACGGGCCGGATGCCGTGGCCCAGCATCGACAGCCGGCCCGTCTTCGTCCAGAAGTCCGGCTTGAGCTGGGCGACCACGCGCATGCCCTTCTCGAGCGGGCGGTCCAGGTGGGCGGTCGCCCCGGCGAAGAGGGTCACCGGCACCGAGATCTCGGCGTCGACGTCGCGCAGGGTCACGTAGGTGACGCGGGCGCGCTGGTTGAGCTCGATGATCTGCCCCTCCACCCAGGTGGGGGCGCAGCGGGCGATGTAGGCGTGCAGGTTCTCGGAGAGCAGCCGCAGCGGCCACGGGTTCTCCGGCGTCGTCCGGTCCGCCCGCGGCGGCAGCTCGCGGGCTCCGTCCCCCGGCGCGTCCTGCGGCGGCTCCAGATAGGTCATGCTCCATGCATACCACCCCCGCCGGACAGCCGACCCGGGCCCGGGCCCCCGCGGGCGCGCCGGGGACCCGGCAGGGCTGTGCGGCACGGGAATCCTGCCTACAGTGGTCGCGTGAGCTCCACCGCCACCGCCACCGCCACCGCTCCCGGGCCCGGCTCCCCACGACGGGCCGCCACCGTGCTGCGCACCGGCCTCGGCACGGTCCTCGGCCTCGCCACGGCGTCCCTCGTCGCGGTGCTCGTGCCGCTGCACTGGGCCGGGGAGACGGTGGTCTCCCGCGAGGGCTTCACCCGCGTCGTCGGGACCCTCGCCGACGACCGCGCCTTCCAGGAGGAGCTGGCCCGCACGGCCGTGGACCGGGCCGTCGACTCGTTCGTGGGGGAGCGCTCAACGGGCATCGCCTTCCTGGACCGCCTCGTCGACGAGGCGGCCCGCCGTGCCGGGGACGTCGCGGTGAACCTCTCCGCCGACCCCGCCTACCAGCGCGCCTGGACCCAGGCGCTGGTCCGCACCCACGCGGCGAACGTCCCCGCCGACGGCGCGGTGGAGCGGGCGCCGGCGGACCTCGTGCTCGACCTCACCCCGCTGCTCGGCGCGGTCGACGGCGCCGTGCAGCGCGCCGTGGGGGTGGACACCGGCCTGGCCGGCCGGCAGGGCGTGCTGACCGTCCCGGGGACCGGCACGGGCCGGCTCGTCGACCACGGGACGCGGCTGACCGGCATGGCCGAGCCGCTCACCTGGGCCGCCGGGGCACTGGGGGTGCTCGCGCTCGCCGTGACCCGGCACCGGTTCGCGACCCTCGCCGTCATGGGCCTCGGCTCGCTCGCGGGCCTCGGGGTCGTGTGGGTGGTCGTCGAGCGGGGCGTGCACCGGACCACCGGCGCCCTGGGCTCCGACCCGCTCGTGCAGCTCGTCGTCGACCGCGTCACGCAGCTGCTCCTGGGCGAGCTCGGCGAGCGCATGGTCACGGCCGGGTGGGTGGCCGGCGCCGCGGGCGCCGTCGGCCTCCTGGGGGCCGTCGCGGTGTCGGCCGGCTCACGGCGCCGGAGGCGCGCCACCGCGTAGCATGGAGGCCATGCCGACCACCGTTGCGCTCTCCATGCCCACCGTCCCCCGTCAGCGGCGCTCGCCCGAGGACGTGGCCGCCGCCGCCCCCGTCGACGGCCCCAAGAAGGTCCTGCTCGCCTCCCCGCGCGGGTACTGCGCCGGTGTGGACCGCGCGGTCATCGCGGTGGAGAAGGCGCTCGAGCACTACGGCGCCCCGGTGTACGTGCGCAAGGAGATCGTGCACAACAAGTTCGTGGTCGGCACCCTCGAGGAGCAGGGCGCCGTGTTCGTGGACGAGACCGACGAGGTGCCGGAGGGGTCCCTGCTGATCTTCTCCGCCCACGGCGTCTCCCCGGCCGTCGTGCAGTCCGCCGAGGACCGCAGCCTGCGCACCATCGACGCCACGTGCCCCCTCGTGACCAAGGTGCACCGAGAGGCCGTGCGCTTCGCCAGGAGCGACTACGACATCCTGCTCATCGGCCACGACGGCCACGAGGAGGTGGAGGGCACCTCCGGGGAGGCCCCCGAGCACATCCAGGTCGTCAACAGCCCCGACGAGGTCGACAAGGTGGTCGTCCGGGACCCCGACAAGGTCGTGTGGCTGTCCCAGACCACCCTCAGCGTCGACGAGACCCTGGAGACCGTCGAGCGGCTGCGCGAGCGCTTCCCCTCGCTGCAGGACCCGCCCAGCGACGACATCTGCTACGCGACCTCCAACCGGCAGACCGCGATCAAGAAGGTCGCCCCCGACGCCGACCTCGTGATCGTGGTGGGCTCCGCGAACTCCTCCAACTCCGTGCGGCTCAAGGAGGTCGCCCTCGAGTACGGCGCCCGCCGGGCCGAGCGCGTGGACTTCGCCCACCAGGTGGACGAGTCCTGGTTCGAGGGCGTCGCCACGGTCGGGGTGACCAGCGGCGCGTCCGTGCCGGAGGTGCTCGTCCAGGACGTCCTGCGGCTGCTGGCGGAGTACGGCTACGGCGAGGTCGAGGAGGTCGTCACCGCCGAGGAGGACGTCCTGTTCTCCCTCCCCAAGGAGCTGCGCGCCCGGCTCACCGCCGCCGGGGACACCTCCCACCGGCTCGGCGGCCGCGGGGCCCGGCCCACGCGCTGACCCGGGGGACGACCGGCGGGTAGACTTGTCTCCCGTGGCTCTTACTATCGGAATCGTCGGACTGCCCAACGTCGGCAAGTCCACCCTGTTCAACGCGCTGACCCGCAACACCGTCCTGGCGGCGAACTACCCGTTCGCGACCATCGAACCGAACATCGGCGTGGTCAACCTGCCGGACCCCCGGCTCGACCGGCTCGCCGAGATCTTCGGTTCCGAGCGCATCCTCCCCGCCACCGTCTCCTTCGTGGACATCGCCGGCATCGTGAAGGGCGCCTCCGAGGGGGAGGGCCTGGGCAACCAGTTCCTCGCCAACATCCGCGAGGCGCAGGCCATCGCGCAGGTCGTGCGCGCGTTCGACGACCCGGACGTCATCCACGTGGACGGCAAGATCGACCCCGCCTCCGACATGGAGACCATCAACACCGAGCTGATCCTCGCCGACCTGCAGACCCTCGAGAACGCGATCCCGCGGCTCGAGAAGCAGGTCAAGATCAAGAAGGCCGACCCCGCCAAGCTCGCCGCCATGCAGCAGGCGCAGGCGGTGCTCGAGCGGGGGGACACGGTCTTCGGGGTCGCGGAGAAGGAGAAGCTCGACGTCGAGCAGCTGCGCGACCTGAGCCTGCTCACCGCCAAGCCCTTCATCTACGTCTTCAACGCCGACGACGGGGTGCTGGCCGACCCCGCCAGGCAGCAGGAGCTCCGGGACCTGGTGGCCCCCGCCGACGCCGTCTTCCTGGACGCCAAGCTCGAGTCCGAGCTCGTGGAGCTCGACGAGGAGGAGGCCCGCGAGATGCTGGAGATGTCCGGCCAGGACGAGGCCGGCCTCGACAAGCTCGCCCGCGTCGGCTTCCACACCCTCGGGCTGCAGACCTACCTCACCGCCGGCCCCAAGGAGTCCCGCGCCTGGACCATCCCCGTGGGCGCCACCGCCCCGCAGGCCGCCGGCGTCATCCACACCGACTTCGAGCGCGGGTTCATCAAGGCCGAGATCGTCTCCTTCGAGGACCTGGACGCCGCCGGGTCCATGGCCGAGGCCAAGGCCGCCGGCAAGGTCCGGATGGAGGGCAAGGACTACGTCATGCGCGACGGCGACGTGGTGGAGTTCCGCTTCAACGTCTAGTCCTGCATATATACCCTAGTCAGACGGCATGTTGTCGCTCAAGGTCCGCATGGAGTCCGCAGGAATACCGAACGCGGAGTCGATGAGGCCCTGAGCAGCGGCCCTTGTCCTGTCTTCGGCCGTGGGCCAGAGGTGGCTGTACGTGTTGAGCGTGACAGTGGGTTTCTTGTGGCCCAAGGCCCTCTGCACGGTCACGACGTCGCAGCCGGCAGCGATGAGCCCGGAGGCGTAGAAGTGCCGGAGGTCGTGGAGAACGAACCCGGTCACGCCCGCAGTCGCGGTGGTCTTCCGCCACCAGTGCCCGACCGTGTTTTGGTGTGGTGGGTTGCCTCTCGAGCCGATGAACAACCAACCGTCGCCGTAGACGCCACTGCCGATATGCTCTTCCAACATCGTGGTGAGACTGTCCGGTGCGTACACGGTGCGTTGCGACCCGTACTTCGGTTCGCGGACTTCGACACCGCCCGGTGCCCGTTGGACTTGCCGCTCTATCCGGATCGTGCGGCCCTCGATGTCGATGTCCTCGGCGCGCAGACCCGCAGCTTCCCCGAGCCGTAGACCAGCGAACGCGCAGACCGCCCAGAACGTCCGTGTGTGATCCTCGGACGCGCCCAGGATCATCCCGACCTGCTCGGGTGTGGGAATCCTTAGCTTGTGCTCTGTGGAGCCGGTGGAGGGCAACCTCACGCCTCGCATGAAGTCTTCGGGAAGCCTCTTGTCGTGGACTGCGCCACGGATGACGGTGTGGACGTTGTTGAAGCGGGTTCGGATGGTACCGGGCGCGAGTCGGGTGGACATGTCCTTCACCCAGTGTTCGGCGTGACCCCTGCTGAGCTTCCCGAACGGGGTGCCGGCGAAGGTGCAGTCGCGGACTGCTAAGCGCATGGCGCGTTCGGTTCCGGCTTCCCAGAGCTGACGCGCAGCGTACTCCTCGAAATAGTCCGTCAACGTGGTGCGCCCGTGCCCGGGATCGACGTAGCGGCCAGTGCGGACCGAAGTGGTCACCTCATCGAGCCAGTGTTGAGCGTCGATCTTCCGGGGAAAATGCCGGGCGTGCTCTTTACCCTCGTGGTCCCTGTACCGGGCCCTCCAGGAGCCATTAGGGCGTTTCTTGATGGATGCCATCAGTCGTCGACACCCATGGCAGGCAGATTTTCACCGCTGGGGATAGGAAGTTGCGCCTTGATGATGTCGAAAAGCATTGCCCTAAGGCGTTTCGTTTGCTCTATATCGCCGCTCAAAAGCACGTGGCCCGCGCCGGGTGGTGACATTTCCTCGCGCGCACGGGTTGCGACCCATCCGGGATAATCCGCGGCTGAGGCTGGCGGTTCCTGGTCGCTGGACGCCAGGCTGGCGAGCAACTCAGGGTCCGTGGCCAGCATATCTTCGATATCACCGGCAGTAGTAGCCACCCTGAAAACAGAACTGTGAAATTCCTTCAAATATCTGCTCAGCTCGTTGCGGATTGTGTTTAGTTCGGCCCGGGCGCTTTGGCCGTGGATGAGGTAGTCAAGTGGCACATCTAGAGCTTCAGCCAAGGCAACGGCCTCAAATAACTTAACCGTCCTCGTGCCCTTCTCAATACGGGAGATACCGGAGGCGTCCACCGATGCACCGAGTGCAGTTACACGTCTAGCCAGGTCCCGTTGACTCACCTCTTGAGCCTCACGGTAGTGGCGAACTCGTCCGCCGAACTGGGTGTCAAACATCTTCTCTGAGGGCTCTTCGTGTTGCATGTCTGCAAGGGTATTGCAGAAACCGCAATCCATGCTAGTCTGTTGCAGGACAGCACGGGGTGTGCGGATCTGCAACGGAAGGAGGCGCAACAGATGGACAAGTTCATGACGGTTGAGGAAGTCGCGGAAGCTCTGCGCAAGACGCCGGGCGCGCTGCGATACCAGATCCATGCGGGGACGGCCCCGCCGTCGGCGCGGATCATGGGCCGGCGACTCTTCAAGGAGTCAGACGTCATCGCCTGGATCGAACGACAATTCGTAGCCGAAGACCACAAAGCCATGGCTTAGCACCACAGAAGTCCCGGGTATCCCCGGGCGGAGAGCAGAGCAAATGCTCACAAGTCACGGCACAAGACTGCCTAGACATGAATTAGCCGCCATCGTCTTCCAGCAGTACAAGGAAGACGGTGAACCAATATCCAAGTCCAAAGCGGGGCGCATCGCGGACAAGATCATCCGCGGAACCTTCAACCCTGACCCGCGACTAGCAAGCGCAATTGAGTACCAAGATCCAACGGGCAATACAGCAGCCGCCAACGTGGATCGAGAAAGACAACGGCCCCAGTGCATCGCCGCCAAGCTCACGCACCAGGGCCTCTCTAGTCCCCCAGGAGGGAACCGAAATGTCTACTGACAACACTACCGGAACCACGCAGGACGTCAACACGCTTTCCCGGTGCCACCGATGTGGCAAGAAGTACCGAGGTCGAGGCGAGTGGAACGTGGAGATGCGACGGGGCGTCCCCCAATGGATTCTCTGCCCCGACTGCCAGAGCCCGGAAGAGAACGCCGAAGCCGCCATCAATGAGGCGATGCTCCACTACGGCCGCGATTCGTTTGGCCGGTGCCTCGCTATGCCGAAGGGCATCTCCCTGTGAGCGGCGTCTTCTACCCGGACGAGGACCACCTGTTCCCCTACGTCCTCGACTTCCGGGCCGAACACATCAAAGCAATGGACCACAACGACGTCCGACACTTCATGGCCGCGCCCATCCCCCGGGACGCCCGCCACCTGTACCGCCAGGAGAGAAAGTGACCCACTGGACCGAGGAGGAAGACTTCGACCCCGCGAACCCCTACGGCGTGGACCTCGGGAGTGCCCCCGCACTCCGGGTCGTACCCACTGGAGACCGTCTATACCACCCCCACCACCATGATGGGGAAGGTGGTAAAGACGGCGAAGACGGCGAAGACGCCACGGAGAAGCGCACCTCCTTGAAGCTTCGCCGCCTCACCGACATGCGAACCCCACCACCCACGCGGTGGATCGGCACGGGCTTCTTGCCGCGATCCGAGATCACCGTCCTCGTGGGTGACGAGGGGATCGGTAAGTCTCTGGCCTGGGTGGCGGTCGCCGCAGCAATCACAACGGGGAAAGCTTTCAAGCCGTTCAACATCCCCGCTCGTGACCCTGCGGACGTGGTGCTCGTGATCACCGAGGACAGCTTGGGGGAGGTGCAGGCCCGTCTACAGGTTGCCGGCGCTGACCTGTCCCGGGTGCTCGTGTACTCCCACGACGACGACGGCACGGGTTCTCCCACGTTCGGGAACAACGCCCGCGATGGTGCGTTCCTCGCTCTACGCGGCTACCTGGAAGCCGAGGACGTGCAACCTGCGCTGCTGGTCGTGGACGCATGGCTGGACACCGTGCAAGGGAACCTCAACGTCCGTGACACTCAGCAGGCGCGGCAGGCTCTTCACCCGTGGAAGGTGGTGGCGGCTGGGCATGACCTCGCGGTGGTCCTGTTGACCCACACCAACCGGATCGACACGGGGGATACCCGGGCGAAGATGGGCGCGACTGCGGCACTGCGGCAAAAAGCACGCATGGTCTTGTTCGCCACGAAACCGCCCACTGAGGATGATGACCTCCGTCGACGTCTGGTGATCGGACCGGAGAAGTCGAACGTGACGGGTTTGGCCAACGCGATCAGCTTCGACGTGGACGTGGTGCAGGTTCGCCCGCCGTCCGACGACGACCCTGGCACCACCGCCCGGCTCGCGAACCCCGAGGACATGGGTGCGCCGGTTGGTGACCTGTTCGGGAAATGGCATCAGGAAACACGGGATATACGGAACGGTGACGGCGACAAGCTCGAGCCCGCCCGCATGGTCCTCCGCGCCTACATGCAGGGTCGTGAGTCGGCTAACCCGTCCGATGTGAAGAAGCACCTCAAGGAGCGCGGCGTCAGTCGACGCAACACCGAGACCGTGATGAAGGAGCTGGGGAAGTCGACGAACGTCGGCCCGGATTGGTCTTACCGGCTCAACCCCTCGGATGACTGAGCAACCGTCTTTACCGTCTTCGCCGTCTTTACCGTTTCCACCGGGATGGGGGAGTGGTGGTGAAGACGTATTAGTGAGGCCCGCAGCCGTAATGGTTCGCGGGCCTCACCTGTACCCGGAAGGAACAGACATGGAACAAACAATCACCGAGGCCCCCGACGATCCCCGAGTGGCGCAAAGGCTAAAGACAGCCAAGAGCAAGGCCGAGCTTCAAGAACTCGTTCGGAGCCTCGACCGTAGGAACATGCGGCTCCAGAAAATCCGCGACGACCTCGCCGTGCAGCTCGCACAGGCCCGGCTCAACAAAGGCACACGATGAAGAGGAACACCGCATGACCACGAAGCACCCCGTCCCCACGATCGACGCACACGAAGTACGCGCCGAACTCGCAGCCCTTGGCGCACGCCTGGACGCCATTGAAGACACCGTGACGCATTCGGCATGGCGGCTCGACCACCTGATCGACCTGCTGACCGCATCGAAGGGGAAGTAACCGCCTTGGACCGATACGAATATCGCAAGACGTATTTCAGGCAGACAGCAGTCGGGTGGGTATTCGTCCCATCAGCGCCAGGCCCCGGATCACCCGGCATCAGATTCACGACCCCGGGCCACGCCGGTGGTTGGTTGCCTCTCGGGGAAGTTGACGACTTCTGCGAAGCGCTTAGAGCAGCCGCACGCGCCTCGTCCGCCCAGTACGCAAACCGCGCCGAAAGGTGGGCCGCATGAAACCCGTACTCGTCGGACCAGTGATTAGCACCGCCGCATTCGTCCTCGCAATCATCACCAAACTGGCCGCATAAGGAAACCCGTGGATATCACAGTCAATCTCTATAACTGGAACCGCGGGAAAGGACCCGACAAGGAAATCCCCGGCGTAATGGTCCGCCGCACCGACGACAGAACCTTCATGTTCCTCCCGATGGATCGACTAATCCATATCGCGGACCAGCTCGTCGATAGCTATGAGCAGCACGACCACGAAAGGAACTGAATTGTTTACCACAGCCCCCAATCACTACGAATCCAATCTTGAGCACGACCGGACGATCACCGCGTCACCCGCGCTCATCACAACCCCCGACAGGGAACACGAACCCGGGGTGGCCGTCTTCACGCGCCGCCGAGTCGTCGCCGTCATCTCCCCCGAGTCCGCTAAGGGGCTCGCTCTTGAACTGGCAGACGCTATCGACGCTCACGACCGGCGCACCAAGGTTCGCAGGGATACCGCGGTGAACGCAGCCTTCGCGGACTTGGCCGACAGATGATCCCCTGCACGCGTCCCGTATGGGCCGTATTCGCAGATGGAACCCGCGTTCCTGTGATTGCTTTCAATGCACAGGGGAAGGCGCTCATCGTCAACAGTGACGGAGACCTTGCAGTAGCCGCGAAGGCACCGCGATTTGATCGCATCACAACCAGGGAAGAGAGCTAACAAATGAACATTTCCGCCATGACCGCACCAGAGCTTGAAAAGCACCTCAAAGACATTACGGCCGAGCAGGCGCGCCGGCGTGACCCCGCAGCAAACGCAATCCCCGACGAAGACCGAAACGAATACCTAGCGGCAATGTCGAATGGTGCGTTGCAGGTGGACACAGATTATATCCGCCAGGAACTCTTCCGCCACGACGCAGACACACGCCGCAGTCGCGCCTACTTCAACTGAACACCGAACCGAAAGCAACAGGAGACACACCATGACGAACATGACCCGCACCGTCCGTACCGGCACCGTCGCTAACGTCCTCGAGACCGCAATCCCCGAGTGGGTGACCATGCGAGACACCGCCGTCCGACTCCGTAAGGAAGTCCAGCGCCGGCAGGTCGACCGCCCCACCATCATGGACACCAGCAAAAGCGTGTCCGATGCCCTCCTCGCAGCCGACGGGCCCGCCGATATGCAGGCCGTCCTCGACGCCGCGCGCCTCGAGAAGCACCGCCTCGATGCAGGGCAGCAGGACCTCGACGCCATCGCACACGCCATGGGCCGAGCCGAGCACCAGCTCCGCACCATCGAAGAGGACTCGACGGACGCCGTAGTCACCGAGATTCGGGGACGGGTGGACAAGATCGCATCCCGCGTTTACGGGCTCCGCCACCGCCCCCTGTCTGCGCAGGAAGCTATCGAACTGGGCGCGATCGATGAGTGGAAGGTATTGCAGGAGCTCGCCGGAGAGTGGCAGCAGCTCGCCGCCGCCTACCAGACCCTAACCAGGCACACCGTCTCCGGGCTCGACGTGTCGATCCTCGCCGCCGCGGCATTCTGTGATGATCCCTTGGCGAATCACCCCTACATGATCGGCCGACGACGGGCAGCCGCCAAGGCCAACGTCCGCCCTCAGGCAAGGAGCTTCCACGAGGTTCAGCACGCCTGGGCCAGCAACGCCCCCTCGACGCAGTTCCCCACCGACCAGCCCCGGGGTGGAGCCCTCCCGATGGGCGCAGATCCGGTGCACTGGATCACGTATCTGGCAGACAAGCACGCACTCGTCGTCCACGACCCGCACGAGGGCATCGCACTGTGGAAGGCAGCGGAAGCCGCTACCGACGACCTCACCGCGCACTCCGCTGAGTCCCGCGCCGTGGCCCGAGTGCAGTACGCAAAGTTGGTGGGGGATGACCAGCTCGAGACCGTGGCCGACCTGCGCCCCCTCATCGAGCAGGGCAAGCGCCGGCCGGCACGGGGCTCCTTCTTCGGCTAACCCCCGGGTGCTCTGACAACAGCACCCCCACCGCATGACCAGCAGGGGCCCCAACAACCACACGTTGCCGGGGCCCCTGCCATGCCCCCGAGACCACCACGCGCCCGTCAGCAGCACAGCACCACCACACGGGCACAGGGCACCACTGAGCCCGGAGAAGCGCACACACGGGCGCACACAACATCAGCAACAGGAAGGAGGGATATGGAAAGAAACCATCGACGCGTGCAAGACAGGATCAAAGCACTGAAACGCCAATGGGAGAGGGAAGGGCGAACCTGCACATACTGCGGGACTGAACTCTTATGGGGGACATCAGGTCTGGAGAAATCACTGGAAGCTGACCACGTTATACCTGTCAGCTTAGGCGGTCACGTCCTTGGGGAAATGATCCCGAGTTGCAGACTGCACAATCAACGGCGGCAGAACAAGACAGTCCAAGAGTTTATGCAATTATTCGAAGACGAACGATCAAGTAAACGCTTTAAAAGCATCAAGGGTAAAGGCACCAACGTGCCTAAAAATATCCCCGAAGTGAAGCGCCCGCTTCTCTGGTAGCCGGCAACACCACACAGCACCAGGACGCGCAGCACACACAACAAAGCCATCGGAGCATCAGACTTTTTACCGACACGCTGGCCAAGCCAGCGTATCACAGGCCACCAACAACACGACACGCCGCTGACAAGGATAAACGCAACGGGTACCCGGTTACCCCTTCCCGGACCCCCTTGTGGCGCCCACTCACCTTATTGTCTTTCCCCGTAGGAACCTCCTGAAACTATGCCCCTATGGGGGTCTGGGAGGGGCTGTGCGCCGCTCTGAGGGACTTGCTGGGATCTGGGGTAGTCCCGTGTGTTTCTGCGGATTCTGGGGGCTTAGCGGGGATCGGCTCAGTAACGGATACGGGGCCGCTGGACCTATCGCAGACACATGATTTGGAAAGTAAATGAGCATGGAAACGTGCAGAAAGTGCATGATTGACATGGAGGGAACGAAATGACCGAGCAGAAGAAGCGTGCTCCGAGGAATCTGGGGCGGGCGGGGAAGAGCCTCTGGAATCGCGTGATGGATGACTACGAACTCAGCCCGGCGGAAGAGGCTGTGCTAGTTGAGGCGGCTCGGGTGATGGACACGCTCGAGCGCCTGGAGACGGAAGCGGCGGGGCAGCCGCTCACGGACTCTTCTCCGCAGGGGCGCGTGGTGAACCCGCTTCTACGTGAGGCGAGAATGCAACGTCAGACTTTGGACCGGCTGGTGAGGTCCCTGGGCATCCCGTTGGTTGAGGGCACCTCGAGGGGGAACCGGCGCGGGAATTCGCAGGAGGAGCCCACGGGGCCGCGGAGCTTCCATGTCGTTGAGGATGCGTCCTGATGGCCCGCAGGGTGGTGCGAGAGGTTGTGGGGCCGGCTGTTCCGAGATGGGTTGTCGAGTATCAGCCGGGGCGGTTCGTGGATCAGGGGGATTGGGTGGTTGCTGTGTGGGATTGGGTGGAGGCGAACCTGTCTGCGGAGCACCGTTCTGCTGCGTATGACTTGATGGAAGCTAGCTTCCAGGCATGGATGGGGGCCGGTCGTGGCGCGTAGGGCTGTCCGGGCAGCGGATCGGGGGCCAGCAGTGCCCCGCTGGTGCGTGGAGTTCCATGAGGAGAGCTGGCCCGGGGGGTTCCGTGAGTGGTCGTCAGCGGTCCGGGCGTGGATCCAAGAGAACCTTTATGCGTGGGAGCATTACGGGGCGTGGATCGACATTACCCGCAACATCTACGTGACGCAGGACGAGCTACGCGCCCGAGGGTACTGGGCGAACGCCGATAGAGCTTAAACAAGTCGGGGCCGTGCCGGCAGTTCTCCTGGAAATGTTTGCAGGGCCTCTGAGATAAGTTTCTCCGAGGCCCTGCCATCCTTACGTGGGCGGATTTCTATTTATTGTGTTTGAAGGTGGCTGTCTTACTAGTATCCCACTCAGTCCAGCCACTATCCCATTTACCGTCGCGGGATCGGGTGATGAATCGGATCCTGTGGTACACGTCCTCGCGTTCGGCCCCTGTGTCCGGGAGTCTGCTTATCGTGCTTAATCTAAATTTTCCTCCGGTGTCCTTGAAGGTGCGAGTGTGTGTCGTGGCGCCCTTTCTCATGGATCGGCGGGGTGTAACTACATAAATTTCTTGCTGAACTTCAAGACGTCGATCTGCTGCACAGTCCAAGCTTATTCGGTAGTTAATTGTTCTCTCGCCATCCTTCGGGTCATCCTGGGCGAGAATGGGCGCCAGCGGGTTGAGCGTGCAGCCGCCCCGGGTCGTTGCTGCCTCGGCCGCTGGTGCAACGGCTAGGGGGCCCGCGGTGGCGGCGAAACCTAAGACGGAAATGAGGGCTATTCTGCGCGCGGCAGGCCGGATCCGTTTTTGGAGGCCCTGGTTTCTGGGCATGATGAAACCCCTATCATTGAGTGGTCCATTTTGGGTGACCCTTATTGCTGATGTCCGTAGCAGGTCAAGTGCCAGCTGTGGATGTCAGGTCTCCGAGTGAGGCTCAATTATTTTGGAAGAGGGTGCGTTACAGGCGCATGACTACTGTTCGGTTGCCACGGTGGTATATATTTCAAAATTGTTATGATGATTCGGGGGTGAAGCTTTTACTCCGAATGGCATGGCTGGACAAGGTCCGGAAAAACGAAGCCCCCCAGCAACGGTGCCGGGGCGCTGTCTTGTCTGTACTACCTGGCATAACTGAGGGCGTGAAACTCACTGCCGAACACATCGCAGCTATCCGGGCCGTATCTGCGCCGGGGATGACTGAGGGCAGCGGGGCTCGCCGGTACCCGTACAACAGGGAGCCCTACGGGCGTGCCCCTATCCCCACGGCCCGGGGCGTCATCGTCGTTGACGGCAAGGTGTTGCGGACCGAACGCGGCCCCGTGGTGGAGTTTTGGCGTGACGCGGGCGCACTGGGCATCCTCGACGTCTTCATTCCCGGGGCATGGGTAGAGCGGATCCGGCGGGATGAGTCGGCATGGCGACACCTGTACGACGAGCATGGAACCGACTGGTGACAAACCAAAGGACGTTTCTGCAACGCTCCGGTTGCCGCACCCATAAATCCTTATGGGTGACGTCCCCGTACCCTCATACCTACTAATGGGTTCCAAGTTCAAAATCGTATTGTTACGCAGGACTTAAACATGACTGCATGGTAGTCACGCACCAGTAACGCCAAATGGGCTCAACTTGTGATTGCCTCAAGCGAAATATATGGCAAAAGCAAAATTGTGGGTCATGTGCCATTGCCGGCAAATCGTAGAATTCGATTCCTAGCCGTGGTGGCCACCTATAAACGAATTTATAAAGTGGCTCCATCTGGGACGACGTAGGCCCGCAGTCGGAGCCTCTACAAGGGAGCGTTCAAATGTCGAATGAATTTGTGAGTGGATTACCGGCAAGTCACCATGACTCAGATCGGATCGGAGGTCTGATGCCCACTCGCAGACAGTCTTTGGCCGTCGGGGCAGGAGTCCTGGGTTCATCGTTATTGGCGGCCCCGGCTGTGTCCGCCACCCCCTTGAACAGTGTGGTAAGGACGGCGACTGCTCAGGAAGATGCTGCCCAGGCGGCTGCAAATTACAGGCAGTGGAGAATTGGGGCTAACAAAGCGGGGGTAGTTAAGTCGAAAAATAGCTTTGCGGCGCATCCTGAGTTCAATTACAGTCTGAAAAATATGAAGACCATTAAGTTCCTGCAGTATGAGAAGCAAAGCTGGGGGATAAATCTTGGGTGGACGGATGATGCCACCGACAAAACCGAAAAGAAAGTGTCCCGATGGTTCTTTACTAGAAGGGGTGAGGAGGGGAGCTCAATACTTTATGGGGAGGATATTGCCCTTGGTAATGGCGGGGGGAAATCCTTCCTCTACTACAGTGAACGACTTCTAGGTATCAACTTGGACTGGTCCGGCACGCAAAAGTTTGAATGGCAAATTTTGGGCGGCAAGAAAGGGACTGTGGTTAAAAGAGATGCCCCTGTCGCCATTTTCAACACCAAAGCGAATCTTTTCTTCATCTACTTTGATCGAAATCGTGGGGGTGACATTGGCTGGAATGATAGCACAAGGTGGGGGACGCAGCTAAAGAAAATGGCGGAGAAAAAAGCCATAGAGCTGATCAAAAAGGAACTTGGCGCGTAAGTCCCGTAAGGATTTTAGGCTCAAGGGATTAGGTCCAATTCTTCGCTATTTCTGCAGTTTCCGATAAGTAGTTGGCAGGCTGGTGCTTTCTATGTCTACCGTTTCCGAAAATTTTGACGGTCCTAGGTTAAGGCTCCAGCAATTACCTCACTGAGCTCATGGCGAAGCGCCCCCGGCAATTTTGCCCGGGGGCGCTTCTGCATTTAGCAGGTGTCAGGCTGCGTCGAGTGCCCGGAGCTTGCCTTCGAGGAGTTCGAGGTTGCTGATGAGGGCTCGGATGCCGGCGGCGTCCAGGTCTTCGGCAGTGATGTTCAGTTCAGCTGCGGTGCGTGCTTCGCCGCTTCCCTTGTTCAGCGCCACGGTGATGCCGTAGCCGTTCTCGTGGAAGGTGCGGGGTGCCGTGGTGTGGAGGACTGAGTCTGGGGCGTCCTCGATGCAGTGGGCGGGCTCGCACTAGGACGTGTGGGCAGAGGTGTGGGTGGTGTTCACGGGGGGCTCCTGAGGGGGTCGGAGTGTTGGTGGGGGAGTGGTCCGCAGTCCGCATGGAGTCCGCAAAAGGCTCGAATACGGACCGGATCAGCCTATGGCTGACTCATACAGAAACCGCGGAATCATGCGGTTAACTGGCCTGTGCTACTGCACACAATCAGACTACGGACATTCCGCTTCAACGTCTGACACGGCGAATGAGCCGCGCCGGCGCGCGGCTCATTCGGACTGGGGCCGTCTGCGGTTCCGCTTGGTCTCGGAGTGCCGGCGTTTGCCTTCGGCCCGTCGGCGCCGCGAGCCGCTCGTGGGCCGGGTGGGTCGCCGGGCGCGAGGCGGAACCAGGGCATCGCGCAGGAGGGCGGCAAGGCGTTGTCTCGCCGCCGTGCGATTGCGCCGCTGCGAACGGTGCTCCGCGGCGCTGATGGTGAGCACCGTGCCCGAGAGTCTCCCGGCGAGCCGGTCGAGGACAATCTCGCGCTGGGTGTCGCTCAGCGCAGTCGTCGTGGCCAGGTCGAGAGAGAGCTGGACCCGCGTGTCGGCGGTGTTGACGCCCTGGCCACCGGGCCCCGAGGCGTGGGAGAACTGCTCGACCAGCTCTCCCGCCGGTACCCTGAGGCCGCGGGGGATGCCGGGGCCCGGGGGCACGCAGAGATCGTCCACACGACGATTGTGCCGCACCTGCGCCGACACCGGACGCGACGTCTCCGGTGAGCACGAACAACGGGCCTCCGGCCGTGACGCGGATCCCCACGTCACGGCCGGAGGCCTTTCCGGGGTCCTGGAGCCGCGGCGGCGGTCAGGACCCCGGTTCGAGCAGGGTCAGTCCTGCTCGCCGGCCGTCCTGCGCGCGGTGTACGGCAGCACGAGCCGGGACCGGTGGGCCGCGTCGCGGTAGATCTTGTGGGTGACGGGCCGGCCCACCGGCAGGTGGAAGGCGTCCGGCGGCAGCAGCGCGTTGTGCTCGTCGGCCAGCGGCTCGTCGCAGGACAGCTCCACCGTCAGGCGGTGACCCGGCTTGAAGGTGTTCGCGAAGGGGTAGAGGCGCACCACGTACTCCTCGATCCTCCCGGGCTCCACCGGCACGGTGCGGGTGTGCGGGTGGTACGGGTTGCCCTCGGTGGTGCGGTCGTCGAGCTCGCGGTGCGAGGCCTTGAGGTAGCCGGTGGTGATCAGCTGGCGCTTCCCGTTGGGGGCCGAGTCCCACAGGCGCAGGATGAAGTTCGTGTCCTCCTGGTCGATCTCCGCGAAGATGTGGGCGGCGCCGGTGCCGATCAGCTCCGTGTCCTCCTCGAACGGCTCGGTGCTCCAGTCGAGGATCTCCACCTTGTCGGTGACCGTCAGCGGGGCCTGGTAGAAGCCGTCGGGGGCGGCGTGCTGCGCCCCCATCAGCTCGGGCTCCGTGGACAGCTTGCGGCGCGGGCGCAGGTAGAGCGACCGGTGCTCCACGTCCTTCGGCGGCCACTGGCTGCCGGTCACCCGCTCGCGCGAGCCCTCCACGAACACGGAGACCGCCGGCTCGTCCATCACGCCGTTGTCGATGCCCTTGATCCAGTAGTCGTACCAGCGGAACATCTTGTCGTGCTCCTCGATGAAGGGGCGCGACTGCATCGGCGGGTAGGAGCCGATGTCCAGCTTCTTGGGGCCCTTCAGCTCGTTGAACAGCTCGATCGTGCCGTCCATGGTCCACCCGCGCCCCTGGTCGATCTGCAGGTAGACCGGGACGTCGATGTTCGGGGCCAGCGTGATGGGGTTGCGCTCCTCGTACCACTCCCCGTCCAGCTCGTTCATCACGATGTCGAACCACGCCTCGTGGTTCTTCGGGTAGTTCAGGACGTGCACCAGGTTCGGCCAGGCGGCGACGTCCGGATCCTGCAGACGCTTCTCGACGAGCTTCTTCAGCTCCTCGGGGGAGTGCTTCTCGATCATGCGGGACTTGACGTTGTCGGTGAACGCCCAGCCGGAGTCGCCGCCGCGGCCCTCGCGGGCGGCGCGCGGCATGAACCACATGACGCCGCCGTGGTAGGTGGTCTCGTAGAAGTCGTAGTGGCCGCCCGAGACGAAGATCGCCTTGAGGTGCGGCGGGCGCTCGGCGGCGGCCAGCACCTGCATGGAGCCGAAGTAGGAGATGCCGACCATGCCGACGTTGCCGTCGCACCAGGGCTGCTCGGCGACCCACTCGATGAAGTCGTAGGCGTCCTGGCCGAGCGAAACGCCGCCGGCGTTGTAGTTGCCGATGTGCTCGCCGCCGGAGTCGCCGGAGCCGCGCAGGTCGCCGATGACGTGCGCGTAGTCCTCCTTGACGATGCGGGCGATGTCGCCGGCCTCGATGCAGCCGTCCCACATGGGGCTGGGGCGCCGCTGCGGCGGCATGGTGAGGGCGAGCGCCTGCAGCTCCTTGCCGTAGGGGCTCAGGGCCACCAGGGCCGGCCGGGGCTTGTCCTCCGTGCCGTGGTAGACGTCCAGGGCCAGCTCGACCCCGTCCCGCATCGGAGCCCTGAGGTCCTTGCGGATATGGATGGTCTCCCCACCGGCATCCCAGGTGTCGACTTCAGCCATGAGTGTGCAGCTCCTTCTTGGACGATCGAGTGCCAGCTTTCCCGCTGGACAGACCTGCTCTCCCGAGCCCGATCATGGACATATTATTATACTAATGTGGTTGTGGGCAAGGTCACGCCCCGTCGCGGGGGCGGCCGGTCGCCGCCGGGCCCCAGCGCCCGGGCACGCGCACAACCCCGTGGTCGATGATGGTCATCGGACACCGAGAAGTCCTACAACCGAGGAGCGAGCGATGACGCACGACGTGAAGGTCCACTCGCTGGTGTCCCCCTGGGGCCGTTTCGGCCTCTACAGTTTCTTCATCGATGCGCCGGAGCCGGCCGTCGTGGACACCGGGATCACCACCTCGCCGGCCGAGGGCATGGCCCCGGCGCTCGAGGCCCTGGGGCGGCGCATCGAGGACGTCCGCTGGATCCTGCTCACCCACGGCCACATCGACCACCTCGGTGGCGCGCACGCCCTGTGGGAGCTCACGGGCCGCCGCGCCCAGGTCGTGATCCACGAGGCCGACGCCCACCTGCTGCGCTCCCGGCGCGCGCACGTGGACCACTACCTCGACGTGCGGCAGAAGTACCTGAACGACCCGGAGGGCGAGGCCAAGCAGACCGGGATGGCCGAGCAGGCCATCTCGGGCGAGATGGAGCCGACCCTGCTGGTGAAGGGCGGCGAGCGACTCTCCCTCGGCGGGGGAGTCTCCGTCTCGGTGCACCACATCCCCGGCCACACCGCCGGGTCCGTCGCCTACGTCGTCGACGGGCAGAACGACGTCTTCGTGGGCGACGCCGTGCAGGCCCACGGCGCCGCCAACGGCTTCCCGGGCTACGAGGACCCGACCGCCTACCGGGCGAGCCTGGAGCACCTGCGGGACGAGGTCCGGCCGAACCGCCTGTTCCTGGGCCACCCGTACCGCGGCCCGGACGGGGAGCCCTACGAGATCGGGCTGGCCGGGGACACCGCCCGGCAGGCCCTCCAGCAGAGCCTCGACCTCGAGGCCCGCATCGCCGAGTCCGCCCGGCGCTGCCTGCAGGACGGTCCGCGGGAGACCGACTCGGTGTACTCCCCGTTCGCCCGGGTCGCCGAGGAGCTCGGCTACACCGGCGACCCCACGCTGGAGCCGTCCCCCTTCTTCACCACGCTCGACGGCTACCTGCGGCGGTCCGCCGCGGCGCGGTGACCCTCCCGGCGTGAGGCGCCCGCGGCGCGTCCCGCGCCGGCGGCGGCAGCACGGCGGCGGCGGCACGACGGCGGCACGCATCGGAGGATGCGTGCCGCCGTCTCCGCGTCACGACGCGGGTTCAGGAGGCCGGGGTCAGGAGGCCGGGGTCAGGAGGCCGCCGCCACCGGGTCCTTCGTGGCGGGTCCGTCGTCCGCCGCGGATCCGTCCCGGCCCCTCTTCCGTGCCAGCGGGACGAACAGGAACGCCAGCCCGGCGACGACCCCGGGGAGGGCGAAGAAGATGAAGTTCATCTGGACCGGCAGGCCCAGCGTCAGGAGGACGCCGCCGAACAGCGGCCCGACGATCGCCCCCATGCGCCCGACGCCCGACGCCAGCCCGATCGCCGTCGACCGCATGAACGACGGGTAGTACTGGGACACGAAGGCGTACGAGATGTTCTGGGCTCCCATGGTGCAGGCGCCCGTGACGGCCACCAGCAGCAGGAGGACCGCCATGTTGTTCCCCAGCCCGAGCAGGGCCAGGGAGATCGCCGAGATCACGTACATGGGCACGAGCACCCTCTTCACTCCCCAGCGATCCGCCAGCCTGCCCAGGACCAGGGTGCCGACGATGGCTCCGACGTTGAGCACGATCATGAAGGTCAGGCTGGAGCCCAGGGCGTACCCGGCCTTGACCATCAGGTTGGGCAGCCAGGTCGTCACGCCGTTGATCATCAGCAGGCACATGAAGAAGGCGACCCAGATCATGATCGTCCCCAGTGCGCGACGGTTCGTGAACAGCGCGCCGACGGGGCTGCCGGGCTCCTTCTCGTGGACTCCCTCGAACTGCGCGTCCGCGGGGAGCTCCGCCGACGGGACGACCTTCGCGAGGGCCGACCGCAGGTCGTCGATCCGGCCCTTCTCCAGGAGCATGGCGGGGGAGTCGAGGAAGTACTTCAGCATGAACGGCAGGAAGAGCAGGGGGATGACGGCGACCCGGTAGACGCTCTGCCAGCCGAGGGCGGGGATGAGGTTCATGGCGACCAGGGCGGCGAGGATGCCGCCGACGGAGAAGAAGCACATCACGACGGCCACCATGGTGTTGGCCATGCCCTTCGGGGCGTAGTCCGTCAGCATCGCGATGAGGGTCGGCAGGATGCCGCCGATGCCCAGGCCGGCCAGGAGCCGCAGGGCCGAGAAGGTGACCGGCTCCGGGGCGAAGCCGCACAGCGCGGTCGCGATGCTGAAGAGGACGACGCTGGCCGCCAGGATCCTCCTCCGCCCGAACCTGTCGGCGAGGATGCCGAACAGGACGGCGCCGACCATCATGCCGAAGAACCCGTAGCTGCCGATGGCCCCGGCCTGGACGGGCGACAAGGACCAGTCCTCGATGAGGACGGGCAGGACCGAGCCGTAGACGACCAGGTCGTACATGTCGAAGGTGATGATGAAACAGGCCCAGAACAGCATTCCGGCGTGGAAGCGGTTGAACCTGGCCTCGCCGATGAGGCCGTGGATGTTGATCGTGGTCATCACAGTGTTCCCTTGGTGGACCGGTGCGGCGCGGAGCGGCCGCCCGGGGCGGTGGGTGACAGAAGGACGGGCGCGGGACGAACGGGCATCCCGCGCACGCGAGGAGTCCCGCAGGGCGGCGCCCGCGGATCCAGGGCATGGTGCGTGCCGAACGGCGGCACGGATCCGAGGATCCGTGCCGCCGTTCGGCCGGGGGCGGCCGGGGCCCACCCCGGCCGGCTCAGCGCCGGTTCAGCGCCGGTCCAGGAACTCGGCCGTCTCCCGGAAGACCCGGTGGAACTCCGGGATCCAGGAGAAGTTGGCGACGAACCCGTGGTTCGCCCCCGAGTAGCGGCTGACCGTCGCGTCCACGCCGGCCTCCGCCAGGCGCTGGCCGTAAAGCTCGCCCTCGTCGCGCAGCGGGTCGTGCTCCGCCGTGACGACCAGGGCGGGCGGCAGGCCGGAGAGGTCCTCCCGCTTGATGGGGGAGACCAGCGGATCCGCCGGGTCGGCCCCGCTCTCGAGGTAGAACGCGTTGAAGGGCTTGAGGCCGGCCGTCTCGAGGCCGTACCCCTCGGCGTTCTCCCGCAGCGAGGCGTAGCGGTCGACGTCGAAGTCCAGGTCCAGGGACGGGTAGAACAGGATCTGGTGCGTGATGCCGTCGAACCCGTCGTCCTTCGCCATCGCGGCGACGGCGGCCACGAAGCCGCCGCCCGAGCTGTCGCCCGCGACGGCGAGGTCCTTGCCGTCCCACTTCAGGCTCTCGCCCTGCTCGGCGGCCCAGCGGACCACCCCGTAGCAGTCCTGCAGGCCGGCCGGGAAGGCTGCCTCCGGAGCCAGGCGGTAGCCGACGGAGACGACCTTGTGGCCGGTCTCCTCGGCCAGGGACCGCGCGACGTGGTCGTGCGTGTCCAGGCTGCCGAGGAAGAAGGCCCCGCCGTGGAAGTAGACCAGCAGGCCGTAGGAGTCGGCCTCGACCGGCGTGTAGATCCGCACCGGCACCTCCCCGGACGGGGTCGACGCCGTGACGTCCTCGACGGCGTGGAGCGGCAGCCGGTCCTCCGGCGGGGGCACCTGGGCGGCCTCGCCGGCGCGCATGGCCTGCGGGTCCAGCGGCGAGCCGTCGAGTGCCGGCAGGGTGGCGAGGATCTTGGCGATTTCCGGATGGATCGTCATGGCGTCAGGCCTGCGACCGGGCCGAGGGCTTCTGGCCGGGGAAGACGTCCTCGACCTCGTCCTCGGTCCACCCCTGGCGGGAGATGCGCTGCAGCTCGTCCGTCACCGGCTTGCGGGTGGCCTGGTACAGGGCCAGTGCCTCCTTGACGGAATCGGCCTCCGCGAGGGCGTCGGCGAGGGCGCCGGCGTCCTCGATGGCCGAGTTCGCGCCCTGGCCCTGGTGGTGCAGCATCGAGTGGGCCGCGTCGCCCAGGAGCACCACCGAGTCGGAGTGCCACGTGCCGACCGGGTCGATGTCGTACACGGCACGGATGTTCACGGTGTCCATGTCGAGGTCGCGGGTCATCTCCACGATCCGCTCGTCGAAGCCCTCGACCGTCGCCAGGAGATCCTCCTTCGTGATCTTCGGCGCCCAGGTGCTGTCCGGGGCCAGGGCGGTGATGTCGAAGGACACCTGGTTGCGGTGGCGCAGCGGCAGCAGGTAGACCTTGGTGCCCTTGCCGATGTACATCCGGAGGTTGTCGTCGTCGATCATCCCGTGGGCGTCGTCGAGGGAGACCACCGCGCGGTAGGCGTGCTCGCCGGAGAACACGGGCCCCTTGTCGCTGAACAGCTGCTGCCGCACCACCGACTTGATGCCGTCGGCGCCGACCACCAGGTCGGCCTCGGCGGTCTCGCCGTTGGTGAAGGTGAGGACGGAGCGGTCGCCCTTGTCCTCGATCCTCTCCAGCTTGTGGCCGAGCTTCACCATGCCCTCGGGGAGCACTCCGAGCAGGGCCTCGATGAAGTCCCCGCGGTGGATCAGGTAGGTGTGGGTCTCCTCGCCGAACTCCGGCCAGGTGTCCTTCATGATCGGGTCACCGGTGGCCGTGAGGATCTCGAAGTAGTCGCTCGGGGAGCTCACCTTCGCGATCGCGTCGAAGATCCCCCACTGGCGGAAGCGGTGCATGGTGGCCGGACGCAGGCCGATGCCGGCGCCGACCTCCCCGATCTGGGCCGCCTGCTCGTACACGGTGACGTCGGCGCCGAGCAGGCTCAGGGCCTTGGCCGCCGCGGCGCCGCCGTACCCCGCGCCGATGATCGCGATCTTGAGGTTCTTGATGTCAGAAGCCTTCATGTCTTCATTCTCTTTCGTGTGCCAGGACGTGCCTGGAAGAACTGGGATGTGTGCTGGTCGGGCGGGGAATCAGCTGCGGATCGACAGGAAGTCGGCCGGGTTGTCGACGAAGATCCGGGTGATCGTGTCCTCGTCGACGGCGTTGTGGCGCAGCTCGGGGATCAGGACCTCGAAGATGTAGTTCACGGTGTGGCCCTTCACGCCCGGCCAGCCCAGCGGGCTGCAGTTCGCGTCGGCCGAGGCGAGGACCCTGTCCGAGTGGCCGCCCTTGACGAAGCGGAGGAAATGGTCCATGCGGTCCTTGCGGGGGCGGGCCCAGAACGGCGGGTCCGGGAGCTCGGTCTCGTAGCCGAACGTGTCGAAGCCGAGGCGGCCGCCCTGCTCGATGATCCACCGGTCCGGGGTCTTCTCGGCGTTCACGCCGTCGTCGACGTGCCCGAAGAGCACGCGGTCCAGCGACAGGCCCTCCTCGTGGAAGATGTTCACCGCGGGCTCGGGGTCGATGGCCAGGTGGGTGAGGACCGGCACCCCGGTGGCGACGGCGGCGCGGGCGGCGGCGCGGTAGATCCGCTTGTCCAGCTCCGTCATGCGGCCACCGCGGCTGACGCCGACCTTGATGACGCCGGCCTTGGATCCGGTGCTCCCGATCCCGACCGTGATCTCGTGGACGAAGTGGCGGGCCAGGTAGTCCACCGACGCCCGCGAGAAGTGCGGCAGCGCGGTGTCGCCGCCGACGAAGCCCGTGCAGGCGACGATGTGCACCCCGGTCTTCTCGGACAGCGACTTGTAGTAGTCGACGTCGCGGCCGTTGCAGATGCCCGTGGCGTCGACGAACGTGCGACCGCCGTACTCGTGGAACTGCCGCAGCTTCGGCACGGTCTCCTCGTACCGCTGCTCGGGCGTCTTCCACCACTTCGTGTCCAGCTCGGAGCCGGGCATGCCGTACCCGATGTGCTCGTGGACGGCCACGTATCCGAGTTCTTCGGCCGGGACCGGTCCCAGCACCGTGTTGATTCTCGACAAGAGCTTCACCTAACAGTTGGAAAGAATGATGTGGGCGCGCGTTCTCAGCGCAGGGTCAGCAGGTTCCGCGGGTTGTCCACGAGGATCCGCCGGGCGTCCTCGTCGGTGAGCCCCGCCGACTTCGCGAAGGGCACGAACGTCGAGGCGACGTAGCCGAACGGCAGCTCGTAGTCCGGGTGTCCCTTGGCCACGCCGATCGCGCTGCTCGAGAGCAGGATCTGGTGGCCGTGGCCGGCCTCGACGAGCTCGAGGAGCAGGGCCGCGCGCTCGCGGTCGTCCACGTGGTCCTCGTCGTCGTCCAGGCCCACGTGGTCCAGGGCGACGAAGGCGCCCCGGCGGGCGACCTCCAGGGGCGCCCCGGCGGCGACCGCATCCCTGCGGTCGAGCCCGCCGACGACGACCCGGTCGGCCGGGAGCTGCTCGTCCAGGACGACGCCGAGGTCGTGCAGCGCGTCCTTCCCGTACCGGATGGAGACCGGGACGCCCGTGGCCAGGGCGGTCCGGGCCGCGCCGCGGAACAGACTCTCGTCGGTGGGGGTCATGCCCTCGCGGGTGGCCGTGGTGGCCACGATGCCCGCGGCGCCGCGCCGCTCCACGCGGGGGACGACCATGCCCTCGATGACCTCCTTGGTGAAGAGGTCGGCGAACTTCTCGGCCGGCCACGGCGTCGGCGGGTTGGTCTGCGGCGTCAGGAAGTAGCCCCCGAGCATCTCCTCGGGGCCCATGCCCGTCGAGGCGACGATGTGCACGCCGGTCGAGCGCGAGAGCGCCTCGTACAGGTTCACGTCGCGGCCGTGGAACATGCCCGTGCTGTCCACGATCGTCCGGCCGCCGGCCTCGCGGAAGTCCGTCAGCTTCGCGGCCAGGATCTCGAAGATCTCGGCCCGGTCCATGGTGATGTCGTACGCGTGCTCCGCGCCCGGAACCACGGAGAGCAGGGCCTCGTGGACCGCGACCACCCCCAGTTCGTCAGCGGGGACGGGGCCGAGCACCGTGTTGATGGTCTTGCTGGTGACAGTCGTTGTATCCGTCATTGGCACAACCTTTCGTCAGCGTCGCGCCGGTTGCGGCATGACGCGCTGGGAAGGATGATGCACCGCGGCCTCTGGAGGAACTCCTCGCCGAACTCGGTGCAGGCGGCTGTGGTCGAAGGAGTCAGTGCACCGGGGGGCCCGAAGTCCGCCTCTGGGCCGTAGTCCACTGCCTGGGAATGTGATCTCTCTTACGTTGTCTACTAAATTGACACGGTGTAAGGCGAAAGTCAAGGAAGGGTCTCCCGGCGGAGGCCGGTGCTGCGGGTTCTGGGGGAGGGGTTCTCGACCCGCGGGTGGGCGGGAGGATGGCCGACGTCGTGGCCGGGGGCTCAGGCGACCGGGTGGACCCTGTGCGCCGCCGGGGGGATCACCGGCTCGTGACGAAGCGGTACTTGAAGTCCTCGGCCCGGTGCACCGCGGACCGCCATCCCGCGGGCAGGCCGCCCGTCGTGTAGAAGGTCGTCTCGATGACGAGCAGCGGGCTCCCCTCGAGCACGCCGAAGGTCGCCGCGTGCTCGGCGGTCGCCGCCGTCGCCCAGGCCTCGTGCTCGGCCCGGTCGAGGGTGATGCCGAACTCCCGCTCCAGCAGCTCGAAGGCGGAGCCCGTGCCCTCCAGCTCCCCGGCCGTGGGGCTGAAGCCCTCGGGCGCCCGGATGTAGACGCTCGCCTCGACCAGCGGCTCGTCCTCGGCCGAGATCAGGCGGGTGAAGTGCAGGAGCCGCTCGTGCGCTGTGATCCCCAGGCGGTGCCGGATGTGGGCGGGCGGCTCCACCCGCTCGATGCCGGAGACCTTGGAGGCCGGGTGCAGCCCGCTCTCGGAGAGGTACTGGTACAGCGCCCCCGGCCGCACGTCGGCCGGCCGGTGCACCCGGGCGCCCGTGACCGGGAACGTCCCCCTGCCCTGCTTCCGGTAGACGTAGCCCTCGCTCGCGAGCTCCTTGAGGGCCTGGCGGATGGGGGCCCGGCTCACCCCGAACCGGTCGAGCAGCTGCGCCTCGGTCATCGGCTTCTGGGGATCCGCGACCCCCTCCGCGACCTCCGTGCGCAGGATGTCCTTGATCTGCCGGTACAGGGGGACCCCGGAGGAGGGGTCGAGCTCGCCAGAAGCCATGGGTCGTCGGCCCTCCAGGTCGTCGGTCACCGGAATGGATCTCCCGGCAGTCAACCACAGACCCGGGACAGCACGGGGGACGCCCGTGGCCAGGACGCCCGCGGCCGGGCGCACCCTTCGGCGGAGGCGCCGCCCGCGCGGCCGGGCGCGGGCGGAGGGCCGCCGCTCAGCCGGTGCAGACCGCCTCGGCGGCGACCAGGACCCCGTCGCTGATGGTCGTCTCCGCGCGCAGGTTCGGCTGCGGGCCGGTGCTCACCAGCAGGATCGTGCGGCGGTAGTGCTCCATCGGCCGGTAGTCCACGTAGCCGAAGCTCGCGGTCTCACGGTAGACGTACGGGCTGCCGTCGGAGCCGGCGCCGGTGCCGTGCACCTGGTCGCGGACCTCGTGGCTGCCGTCGGCGTGCTGCATCCGGACCCTGGTGTACGTCCCGGAGATGCTCACCTGCTCTCCGGCGCAGCCGGTGAAGGTCATCCCGGAGTAGGACCCCCGGGTGACGTCGGCGGGGGCCGCGTGGGCTCCCGCGAGCGGAAAGGCGGTGGCGACGAGGACGACCGCCCCCGCGAGGACTCGACCGGACCGGTGCATAGGACGCTCCTGTGCTGTGGGTTCCCGACCCAGGAGCGGGGGGCGAGGGGCGGGTGGGAACCTCGGAACGACTCCCCTCCCGGCCCACCCTAGGGCTCCGTGTGCGAACGCACAACGCACGAGGGCTCTGTTGCGGCCCGCGTCCGGAGCACCGGGCGCCCGGGTACGGGGACCCAGGAGAGGCGGGGGCGGGGCCGGACCTACTGCTCCGGGTCGGGCCCGGGCGGTCCCACCGCCTCGATGTAGTCCTCCACGTCGACGAGCACCGCGGAGCCGGCCTGCGCCGCGTGGAGCGCGACGGCCAGGCTCTCGACGTCGTCCTCGCGCAGGGGCGCGTCGGGCAGCTCGATCTCGTAGCGGTCCTCGCCGTCGACGACCACGGGGGTGATCTGGGCCTGGCCGGCCGCCAGGTCCACCACGGTCGCGGGGAGGGGCGTGGCGTCCTCCTCGGGCTCGGGCGGGCGGGGGGAGGTGACTGGGGGTTCCATGGGTCCGTCCTCGGGTTCGGGTGTGATGACAGGATACTGACGGTTGCAGGAATCGCGAGGCCCCCTCGCGGGCCGGAGTCGTCCTCCCCGCCCGGCGGCGTCACGCACCCGCGGCGCGCCGCTCCTCGAACCGCTCCGCCCATCCGGCCACGTCCCCGTGCGAGAGCGCCGTGGCCAGCAGGTCGGGGAAGGCGTCCGGGGTGCAGGCGAAGGCCGGCACGCCGAGCTGGGCCAGGGCGCCGGCGACGTCCTGGTCGTAGGAGGGGGCGCCGGAGTCGCTGAGCGCCAGCAGCACCACCACCTGCACCCCCGACCCGGAGAGCTGCCGCACCCGGCGCAGCAGCTCCTCCCGCACTCCGCCCTCGTAGAGGTCCGAGATCAGGACGAAGAGGGTCTCCTCGGGCCGCGTGATGAGCTCCTGGCAGTAGGCGACCGCCCGGTTGATGTCGGTGCCGCCGCCCAGCTGGGTGGCGAACAGCACCTCGACCGGGTCGCCCAGCTGGTCGGTGAGGTCCACGACGTTCGTGTCGAAGACCACCATCGACGTCCTCACCGACCGGATGGAGGCCATGACCGCCCCGAAGATCGCGGAGTAGACCACGGACTCGGCCATGGACCCCGACCGGTCCACGGCCAGGACGATCTCCCGCTCCACCCTGGTGCTGCGCCGGGCGTAGCCGATCAGGGTCTCGGGGACCACCGTCCGGTGCTCCGGCAGCCAGTGCCGGAGGTTGGCGCGGACGGTGCGGTTCCAGTCGATGTCGGCGGGCCGGGGGCGGCGGGTGCGCGCGGAGCGGTCCAGGGCGCCGCGCACGGCGGTCCGCGTGGGCTCGGCGATCCGCTCCTCGACCTCCTTCACGACCCGGCCCACCACCTCGCGGGCGGTGTGCCGGGACTGCTCGGGCATGAGGTGGCCGAGGCTGACGAGGGTGCTCACCAGGTGGACGTCCGGCTCCAGGGCGCCGAGGAGCTCCGGCTCCAGCAGCAGCGCCCTGAGGTCGAGCCGCTCGATGGCGTCCTTCTGCATCACCTGCACCACGGTGGACGGGAAGTAGGTGCGGATGTCGCCCAGCCACCGGGTCAGCGCGGGCGCGGAGGCGCCCAGGCCCCCGCGCCGGCTCCGCCCGGACGGCGCCCCGTCGCCGTCGTACAGGGCGCCGAGCGCCTCGTCGACGGCGCGGTCGTCGGGCGAGAGGGGGAGCCCTCCGGCGCCCGTGCACGCGGCGGCCGACGACGGGCGGTCGCCGCCCACCATCAGCCGCCACCGGCGCCGCCGTTCGGTGTCGTCGACCTGGCTCATGGGACTCCCAACAGGGTGCGGACGGTGGCGAGGACGTCGGCCGCCCCGGCGAGCAGCTCCTGCTCGGCCGCGGGCCCGTCGCGGCCGGGGGTCCGCCGGTGCCCCGCGGCCTCGACGATCCGGCGCTTCTCGGCGGGTTCGAAGGCCCCGAAGGTGCGGCGCAGGTACGGCAGGGCGTCCACGAACTCCTGGGGCGCCAGCGAACCGACCCAGTCGTCCAGGACGCCCAGGAGCCGGTCGTCGTGGATCAGCAGCAGCGCCCCGCCGGCGAGGAAGCCCTCGACCCAGTGCGCCTTCTGCACCGGGGGAGCGCCGCGGGACAGGGCGCGGCGCAGCCGTCCCGCGGCGTCCTCGGCGTCGATCCGCCCGGCGTCCAGGAGCAGGCGCACCAGGCGCCCGGTCAGCACCCCGGGCAGGTCGTGGCGGCCCAGCAGGTCCTCGAGGGCGCCGGCCCACAGCTCGTCCAGGGCCGGGTCCCGCAGCAGGGGCACGGCGTGGTGGCAGGCCTCCAGCTGCTCCCGGACGTCCTCGGCGGCCTCGTCCGACAGCCCGCTCGTCGCAGGGCCCAGGCCCGAGCAGATCCGCACCAAAAGGGCCCCGGCCACGTGGGAGAGGTCGGCCGCGTCCCGTGACCGGACGGAGCCGTAGCGGTGGGCGCGGGCCAGCGGCGGGAACGCCTCCAGCAGACGGCCGATGTCCGCGGTGCGCGCCGAGAGGGCGTCCAGTTGCGCGAGCAGCCCGGGCAGGGCCTCGGGCAGGCCGGCGGTCACGGCGTCGTCGACCGCCCGGGTCACGTCGGCCAGCTCCTCGTGCCGGCGGGCCAGCCGCGCGGCGGCCGCGTCGGGGACGGTGGTGCCCCACAGGGAGGCCTCCACGACCGCCACGGCGAGCTCGGGCCGCCACTGCAGCGCCCAGCCCTCCTTGAAGGTGCCGGTGCCGGTGACCGGCTGCGCGGTGCCCCAGCCGATGCCGAGGACCCGCAGCCGGTGCAGCAGCTGCGAGCGCTCGAGGTCTCCGTCCTGGCGCAGGTCCAGCACGAGGGAGCGGGCCTCCGGGCTCTGCCGGAGCCGCAGCCGCCGGGCCGTGGCCCGGAGGTCGGCCTCCAGGGGGAGGGAGACCGCGGCCTCCGGGACGGACCCCAGGGCCTCGCCCACCACGACCTCCCGGACGACCATGCGCACCGCCGTTTCGTCGCCCTCGCACAGCACGGCGCGCACGGCGTCGAGCACCTCCTCGAGCCCGGCCAGGGGCCGTCCCCGCAGGGCCGCGAGGGTCTCCGCCAGCCGCACGGACTCGATGACGTGGGCGCTGGAGGCCGGGAGGTCGTGGGCCCGCAGCTGCCCGGCGACCCTCGTCATCCACCGGGCGACGGGCCGGTCCGGTGCGGTGAAGAGGTGGTGGTACCAGCCGGGGGAGTCGATCCCCGCGCCGTAGCCGGAGTCCCAGGAGAGGCGGGAGTGGGTCCACGGCACCCAGGTGGCGGTGCACTTCAGCCTGGGCAGGCCCTTGAGCAGCGCGTTGTCCGGGCCGGCGGGCGGGAGCCTGCCCGCCAGCGCCGGCGCGTGGAAGGCCCCGCAGACCACGGCGATCCGCTGGGCGCTGCGCTGCTCGGCCCTCAGCACCTTGCGCATGTGCGCCTCCCGCAGGGCGTCCAGCGGCTCCTCCTGCGGGTCCAGCACCTGCGGGCGCAGTTCCGCCATGGCCTCCGCGAGCGCGTCGAAGGGGTCCCCGTCGGACCGGGACTCCACGACGCCGTCCCACCACCGCTCCGGGTCCTCGTGGCCGGCGGCCCGGGCCAGGGCCGCGATCGGGTCGGCGCGCAGGGCCGGGTCCGCCGGCGGGACGGCGGGGGGCCCGTCCCCGTCGTCCTCCTGCCGGTCCTGCCCCGCGCCGCCGCGGGCCTCCTCCTCGGCGCCGCGGGCCTCCTCCTCGGCGGCGCGCAGCGCGAGGCGGTGCGTCGCCGGCAGGTCCAGGAAGCGGACCCGCACCCCGTGGTCGACCGCCCAGCGCAGGGCCTGCCACTCGGGGGAGAAGACCGCCAGGGGGAAGAACGCGGCCAGGGACGGGCGCTCGGCCGCGTGCGCCAGCACCGCCACCGGGGGCACCAGCCCCGGGTCCGCCAGCAGCGCCACGAGGTCGTCCGCCTCGGGCGGGCCCTCGACCAGGACGACGTCCGGGTGCATCGCCTCCAGGGCGGCCACCACGGTGCGGGCGGACCCGGGGCCGTGGTGGCGCACGCCCAGCACGCGCGTGAGCCGTCCCGCCGGCACCCCGTCGGAGCCCGGCTCGCTCACGCGGTCACCTCGCGGCACGCCCGGTAGAACTCCCCCCACCCGTCGCGCTCGCGCACCACGGCCTCGAGGTACTCGGTCCAGGCCACGCGGTCGCTCACCGGGTCCTTGACCACGGCGCCGAGCAGGCCGGCGGCGACGTCGCCGGGGCTGAGCAGGCCGTCGCCGAAGTGCGCGGCCAGGGCCAGGCCGTTGGTGACCACCGAGATCGCCTCCGCGGTGGAGAGGGTGCCGGACGGGCTCTTCAGCGCGGTGCGGCCGTCCGCGGTGGCGCCCTCCCGCAGCTCGCGGAAGACGGTGACCACGCGGCGGATCTCGTCCGCGGCCGAGTCCACCGGGGGCAGGTCCAGGGAGGCGCCGAGGTCCGCGACCCGGCGGGAGACGATCTCCACCTCCTCGGCGACCGTGGCGGGCAGGGGCAGGACCACGGTGTTGAAGCGGCGGCGCAGGGCGGAGGAGAGCTCGTTGACCCCGCGGTCCCGGTTGTTGGCGGTGGCGATGACGTTGAAGCCGCGCGTCGCCTGCACCTCGGTGGCCAGCTCCGGCACGGGCAGGGTCTTCTCGGAGAGGACCGTGATCAGCGCGTCCTGCACGTCCGAGGGGATGCGGGTGAGCTCCTCGATGCGGGCGATCCGCCCCTCGGCCATGGCCGTCATGACGGGGGAGCGCACGAGGGCGGCCTCGGAGGGGCCGTGGGCCAGCAGCTGGGCGTAGTTCCAGCCGTAGCGGATCGCCTCCTCCGCGGTGCCGGCCGTGCCCTGGACGAGCAGCGTGGAGTCGCCGCTGACGGCGGCTGCCAGGTGCTCGGAGACCCAGGACTTCGCGGTGCCGGGCACGCCGAGCAGCAGCAGCCCGCGGTCGGTGGCCAGGGTGGCCACCGCCACCTCGACCAGCCGCCGCTGCCCCACGTACTTGGGGACGATCCGGGTGCCGTCCGGCAGCGTGCCCCCCATGAGGTAGGTGACCACCGCCCAGGGGGACAGGGCCCAGTTCACGGGGCGCGGGCGGTCGTCCGCGGCGGCCAGGGCCGCCAGCTCGCCGGCGAAGGCCTCCTCGGCGTGGGGTCGCAGGACGGCGGTGGTCTCGGTCATGACAGCTCCTCGTGCAGGGCGGAACGCAGGGTCAGGGTCTCGACGGCACGGTGGAGCGGGGTCCGCCACGCCGCGCCGTCGCCGCGGGCGGTGAGTTCGCGCAGGGCCGCGCCCACGGCCGTCAGGTCCGCGGGCCCGACCCGGTGCAGGAGCATCCGCCAGTGCGCGGCGGTGGGGCCCCCGCCGGTCGGCGCCTCCCGCACCAGGCGCTCCAGCCAGGCCCGCCACACGGCGGCCGGCAGCGGCGCGGCCAGGGCGGCGACCGCGTCCCACGGCCACCGGTCCTCCGGCGACCGGAGGGCCTGCGCCACGAGCCGCTCCTGCTCGGGCCGCTCGAGGAGGCGCAGCAGGTCCTGGTCGAGCGGCCGGACGGCGGACCGGTCGCCGGCGCGCCGGACCTGGCGCGGGCGGTGGACGATCACCGAGGCCAGCCGGCGGTGGCGGAAGGTGAGGGCCGCCGTGCGCAGGTGCGGCCACGGGTCCGTGCCGGCGGCCTCGAGCAGGGCCGCCAGCTCGAGCACGTCGAGGCCGAGGATCCGGGGCCAGGAGTCCGGGGGGACCCGGGAGACCACCTGCAGGACGCGGGCCGGGGCGCTGTCGCGGGGGATCCCCCAGCGCTCGGCGTCCGGGGGGCCCTCCCCGCCGAGGACCAGGCGGGGGGACCGGGCGAGGCGGCGCTGGACGGTGATCCACTCGGCCGCCCAGGCCTCGTGCTGCCGGGCGACCGCGGAGCCCGGGAGCCGCGCCAGGAGGTCCCGGGCCGCGGCGCGCGGTCCCGCGGCCCTCCCCTCCCACTGCCCCGTGAGCAGCGGCAGGTCCTCCGGGCCCAGCCCGACCTCGAGGGCGGGCAGCAGCGCCGCGCGCTCCCGGGGCCGGACGACGGCGAGCTCCTGCTCCAGCAGCTCCCGGCCCAGCGCGGGGTCCGCCGCCCGCAGCGCGCGCAGGGCGGCGGTCCGGGCCTCCGGCTCCGTCGCCCGGGCCCACCGCTCCTGTGCGGAGAGGCGGGGCCTCTGGCCGGGGAACGCGCCCTTGGCGAAGAGCCAGGCGCCGGCCTGTCCGGCCACCGGCTCCAGCACCGCCCAGCGGTCCTCGTCCGCGCCCTCCAGGCACCGGACGAGCGTCGAGGGGGAGAGGCGCAGCCCGCGGGCGGCGACGAGCCGGACCGCCTCGGAGAGCAGCTCGGGGTCGCCCGCGAGCCGCTGGACCACCCCGGCGAGGCGGGGCGGGACGGCAGGGCGGGTCTCCGGGGGCGGCGCCTCCGGCCGGGAGGGGGCGGCGGGGCGGACCCGGGCGCGCCGGGCCGTGGCGTACTGGGCCGCGGCGTCCAGCAGCCGGGGAGCGGGACCCCCTGCTCCTGCCCCGCCGGCCCGGGCGTCCTCGCCGGGCACGCTGATCTCCCCCGGCAGCCCGGCCAGGTCCACGCGACGGGAGGCGCAGCCCAGCGTGGCGGCGACGGCGAGGTCCGGGAAGCCGGTCACAGCACGACCACCGTCCCGTCCTCCAGGAAGGCCGTGGGGGTCAGCCCGTCCGGGCCGATCTCCCCGACCACGGGGAGGGACCGCGCGGCGGTCAGGCCCAGGAGCTCGACCAGCCCGGGCCACCGCCCGAGCAGGGCGACCGCGTCCCCGTCGTCGTCGGTGAGCACGAAGCACCCGCCCACGAGGTCCACGGTCCCGCGGACCACCACGGGCCAGCCGTCGGACCACGGGTCCCGGGCCAGCGTCTCCCGCCACTGCGCCCGGGCCCGGGCGAGCGTGCCGCCCGGCCAGGTGCAGTCCGCGGGCCGGCCGTGCTCGGCGTGCACCGTTCCGAGCGCCGCCCGCAGCGGCGGCCGTCCCGGGTGGAAGTGGAGGTCGGCGTCGACCTCCTCGCCCCGCCGCAGGGGGGTGGCGAAGCCCTCCCCGCCGCGGGAGTAGTAGTGGACGCTCGCCCAGCGCCCGGTGCTGCGCCCGCGCAGCCACAGCGTGCGCGTGCTCAGCCGGTCCTCCTCCGTGTCCCGCAGCCCCACCACGGTCCACCGGTCCCGGACGGGCGGGACGCGCAGGAGCTCCTCGGTGGTCACCGTGAAGCCGACGCGCCGGCGCACCACGGCCGCGAGGTCCTCGTCCAGCTCCGCCGCGCGCGCCCACGCCCGGGCCAGCAGGTGCAGCCGGGCGAGCTCCTCGAGCAATCGCTCGTTCCAGCCGTCGCCGGAGCGCACCACGCGGGGGAGCCGCCGCAGGGCCGAGGCGACGGCGGGGGCCTGGGCGTCCACCATGCGGGCGGCGACCTGCTCGGCCCACTGCTCGGGGTCCCGGGAAGCGGCGGCCAGCCCGGAGGACACCTGGTCCTGGAGCCACCGCTCCAGCTCGGCCATGCCCTCGGAGACGCGCTCCTCGCGGCGGGCGGCGCGCTGCTCGGCGCCGCGGCGCCGGGCCTGGGCCGCGGCGGGGTCCTCGGGCACCGCGTCCGCAGGGGACCCGTCGTCGCTCTTCCTCCGGGCGGCACCGGAGCGGGCGAAGCGCTCGGCGAAGTCGGTGAGGGTCCCCGACTCGTCCAGCCGGGCGTCGGCCCACAGGAGGAGCAGGCCCAGGACGTGCTTGCACGGGAACTTCCGCGACGGGCAGGAGCACTTCCAGCGCCGCGCGGCCACGTCGACCGTGACCTGGTACGGGGTGCTGCCGGAGCCGTGGCACTCGCCCCAGAGCAGCGCGCCCTGCGTCCCGGTCCCGGACCACGGTCCCGGCACGGCCAGCCGCCGCCCGGCCGCCCGGGACGAGGCGTCCGGGGCGACCTCCATCACCTGGTCGGGCGTCCATCGAGGAGTCACACGCGCAGTCTAGGGTGTGCGATCGCACACACCCGGGGGGCGGTGGCGCCCGCGACACGCGGCCGTCACGGAGCGTCACGGGCGGCGCGCTCCGCGCCGGCGTGGCGCGCCCGTCCTCAGCTCAGGGCGCGCTTGATGGCCTCGCGCTCCCTCTCCAGCATGCGCACCCGGTGGCCCAGCTTGAAGAGCCGCACCGAGCCCACGAGGGCCATGATGAGGGCCCCGGCGATCGCCGCGAGCAGCATCGCGACGCCGAGGGGGAGGTTGAACGTCCAGCCCAGGTAGGTGAAGTCCGCCGGGACGTTGTTCTGCAGGATGAACACGAGCAGCAGGATCAGGATCAGCAGGCCGAGGATCAGGGCGATCCAGGTGGTCCCCGCGATGCCCCGCTTCGGGTGCTCGTCGAGCCGGGGGTCGGTGTCCACCCGCGGCCGGGGAGCCTCCGCCGCGGCGCCCCCTCCCCGCGGGCCCCGCCGGGTGTCGTCCTGCTCCAGGGACGAGGACGGCGTTCCGGCGTCCGGGACCTGCCCGGCGGGACCGCCGGTCCCGGTCCCGGGGACGTCGTCCTGCCGGCGTGCGTCGGAAGGGTCGGGTGTGCGGTCCATGACGGTCCTCTTCCTGGTCGCGCGGATTCCTGGTCGCTCGGAGCTCCACTGCTCACGGTAGTCCTGGCCGGTCCGCGGATGAAGCCCCCGCGGCGCTCACCCGGCCGTGAGGGTCCGCCGGAGGAAGCCGTGGACGGCCTCGGCGACCAGCCGCCCGGCCTCCTCCTGGTCCAGCGGTGCGGTCCGGCCGACCTTCAGCCCGTGGTCCGCGCCCTCGACGGGCACGACTTCCACGGCCGGCGCCCCGGGGACGGCCCCGGGGACGGCCCCGGCGACGGCCCTGGGGACGGCCGCGACGATCTCCTCGGCGGAGCCGAACGGGTCGCGGGTGCCCTGCACGACCAGCACGGGCACCCCGGGCCGGAGCAGCTCCTCGGCCCGGGTCCGCTCGGGCCGGCCCGGCGGGTGCAGCGGGAAGGCCAGGCACACCACGGCGACCGCGTCCACGGCGCCCGCCGTCCGGCACGCCACCCGGGCCCCGGCGCTGCGGCCCCCGACGGCGAGGGGCAGGCCCGCCGCCAGCTCGCCCACGGCGGGCGCCGTGGCCAGCCACGCGGCGTCGAGGGCCGCAGGGCGGGGGGCGATCCGCTTCCCGGCCACCACCCACGGCTGCTCGTGCCGGACCACGGTGACGCCGTGGCGGGGCAGCGCGGCGGCGAGGGCGAGGAGGTCCCGCGATCCCGCGCCGCCGCCGGCGCCGTGGCCCAGCCACAGCACCGCCCGCGGCTCGGCGGCGGGAGACACCAGGAGGCGTCCCGGCCCGGCGTCGGTCGGCACGGTGAGGACCTCCACGGCCCGGGCGGCGGCGTCCCCGGCCGTGCGCTGCGGGCTCTGCTCGGCGGCGTGTGCGGCGGCGCGCTCGGTGTCGTGCTCGGGGGCGTGCGGGGCGGGGTTCTCGGCGGGGCTCGGCATGGCCACCACGGTAGCCGGGCCACGCGGGTCAGCCGGCGGCGTCGAACGCCTCGCGCAGCCACCGGTGCACCTCGGCGTCCACCTGCTCCGGAGCGCTCAGCTCGAGGTGGTGCATCCAGGCCCGGGGGGAGGGCCGCACGACCTCCTTGAACCGCGGCGAGGCCAGCCGCCGCGGCAGGGCGATCGACAGCACCGCGGGGACGTCGGAGCGCACGTACATGCCGGGCCGCCAGAGCCAGGCGAAGCCGCGGCGGCGGCGGAACGCCACCTGGCTCCTGGTCGCACGGACCTGCGCGCCGCCGAGCTCGCCGACGGCGTCCCGGACCGCGGCGAGGATCCGCAGGCCGGCGGGGGAGCCCGCGAAGAGCGTCCCGGGATCGTGCTGGTCGTCCGGCATGCCCCCAGGATGCCCGGGCGGCCCGGCGGGACCTAGCATGACGGCATGGCACCACCGCTCCCGTCCGGCACCGCGCGTCCGTCCCGGGCGGACCTCGAGGCAGCCCGGGGCACGAGCCTGCCCGACCTCCTCGGTCCCGGGCTGAGACTGCTGATCTGCGGCATCAACCCGAGCCTGTGGGCGGCCGCCACCCAGGCGCACTTCGCGCGGCCCGGCAACCGGTTCTGGCCGGCCCTGCACGACGCCGGGCTCACCGACCGGCTCGTGGACTGCTCCGCGGGGATGACCTCGGCGGACCGCGAGCACGTGGTGGCCCGCGGCATCGGCATCACCAACCTCGTGGCGCGGGCGACCGCCCGGGCGGACGAGCTCGACCCGGCCGAGTTCGTGGCGGGCCGGGAGCGGCTGGCCCGGCTCGTGGCCGAGCGCCGGCCCGCGGTGGTGGCCGTGGCGGGGGTCACCGCCTACCGGCACGCGTTCGCGCAGCCGCGGGCCGTGCTCGGCCGCCAGGACCAGGAGCTCTGCGGGGCCCAGCTGTGGGCGCTGCCCAGTCCCAGCGGCCTCAACGCGCACGCGTCGCGGGCGGACCTGGCCGCGGCCTTCGCCGAGGCCGCCCGGGCGGCGGGCGTGCTCTGACCCGCTCCCGGGACTACTCGAAGTCGGCCAGCCAGAGGTCCGGGCCGAAGACCTCGTACTGGATGTCCCGCGGCGGGACGCCCTTGGCGATCAGGCCGCTGCGGACCGACTGCATGAAGGGCAGCGGGCCGCACAGGTAGTACTGGGCGTCGTGGGGCAGCTCCACGGAGCTCACGTCCATGAGGCCCGCGTGCTCGTGGGCGGCGGGGGAGGCGGAGGGCTGCTCGTACCAGGTGGCCATGGTCCCGTCGAGGAGGCTGCCGAGGTCCTCCGTCACCTGCTCCCGCAGCGCGAATTCCTCCGGCGAGGTGTCCGCGTGCAGGAACAGGACCTTGCGCTGGGCGCCGGCCTTGACCATGTGGGAGAGCATGCCCGCCATGGGGGTGACGCCGATGCCGGCGCTGGCCAGGACCACCGGACGGTCGGTGTACTCCAGGACCACGTCGCCCGAGGGCACGGAGAGCTCGATCTCGTCGCCCACCTGCACGCGGTCGTGGAGGAGGTTGGACATCTCCCCGGCCGGGGTGCCGTTGCCGCGCACCCGCTTGACGGCGAACTGCCGATGCTGGCCGTCGTCGGCCCGGGTGAGGCTGTACTGCCGCGGCTGGCGCACGCCGTCGGGCATCTCCATCCGGAGGGTCACGTACTGCCCCGGCAGGGAGGGCTTCACCTCGCGCTCGTCGACGCGCTCGACCACGAAGGTGACGACGTCCTCGGTCTCGGGGACCTTCTCCGCGACCCGCCAGGTCCGCCAGATGGTCTCCGGGGAGAGCCGCACGGCCTCGTAGAGCCCGCGCTCCTTGTTGATCAGCACGTTCGCCATCAGCCAGTAGACCTCGTCCCACGCCGCGGCCACCTCGGGCGTCACGGCGTCGCCCAGCACGTCCACGATGGCCCACATCAGGTTGTCGTGCACGATCTGGTACTGGTCCGGGCGCAGCCCCAGGGACACGTGCTTGTGCGCGATGCGCGACAGCAGGTGGTCCGGGAGCTCGGTCGGCTTGTTCACCAGGTAGCCGGCGAAGGCGGCCACGGAGCCTGCCAGCGCCTGCTGCTGGCGGCCGTCGGCCTGGTTGCCCCGGTTGAACAGCCCGTCCAGCAGCTCGGGGTGCTCGCCGAACATGTGCCCGTAGAAGCGGCGGGCGATCTCCTGGATGTTCTCCCCGACGACGGGAAGCGTGGCCTTGACGACTGGGTACGAGGTGTCTGACAGCACTGTGGCTCCTGGGGTCCGGCGACGTCGGCGGTGGTTCCTCGGCGTCCCGCCAAGCTAGCACCGGCCCCTCCCGTCCACCAGGGTCCGCCGGGGTGCTCAGACGAACAGCAGCAGGCTCAGGGCCATGACCGCCATCCCGGCCACGAGCCCGTAGATCGACAGGTGGTGCTCGCCGTACTCCCGGGCCGTGGGCAGCAGCTTGTCCAGCGAGACGAACACCATGATCCCCGCGACCCCCGCGAAGACGACCCCGAAGAGGGTGTCGGTGAGGAACGGCCGCAGCAGCAGGTAGCCGAGGATCCCGCCGACGGGCTCGGCCAGGCCGGACAGGAACGACCAGGTGAACGCCTTCCGGCGGTTGCCCGTGGCGTGGTAGATCGGCACCGACACCGAGATCCCCTCGGGGATGTTGTGCAGGGCGATCGCGACGGCCACCGGGATCGCGATGGAGGGCTCCTGCAGGGCCGAGACGAAGGTCGCGAAGCCCTCCGGGAAGTTGTGCAGGGCGATGGCCAGCGCGGTGAGCGTGCCCATGCGCATCAGCCGCCGGCTGCGCCCGTCGTCGTCGTGCGGGAACTCGTGGGGGTTCGCGGGGGCGGGCACGAGCCGGTCGATCACCGCGATCAGGGCGACCCCCGCGAAGAACCCGCCCACCGTGGCCCACGCCCCGCCGCGCTCGCCGAGCTCCGCGACGAGGGCGCGCTGCGCCTTCACGAAGATCTCGATCATCGACACGTAGATCATCACGCCGGCGGAGAAGCCGAGGCTGATGGAGAGGAACTTCGCGTCGGTGCGCTTCGTCATCAGCGCCAGGAAGCTGCCCAGCCCCGTCGCGAGGCCCGCGAACAGCGTCAGGGCCGAGGCGAACAGCAGCTCGTTCACGGGCGGGTCTCCATCGGGTCCTCCGGGGTGGGCGCTCGCAGTCTAGCGAACGCTGGGGCGGGCCCGTGCGCCAGAATGGACCGGTGACGAGCAGGGACGACGCGACGGCCGACAGCGCCTGGGCGGACCGGGCGCGCGCGACCGCCCGGCGGTACCTGGCCGCGTGGGAGCTCGCCCCGGACGGCGACGAGGAGATCGACGGGGAGGCCGACGACGGCGCCCTGCTCCGGCCGGTGAGGACGCCCGCCGGGGAGGCGGCCGTCCTGCGGGTCTCCCGGCCGGTGCCGGGGACCGAGCACGAGCACCTGGCGCTGCGGCTGTGGGGCGGGCGCGGCGCCGTGCGGCTGCTCCGCGCCGAGCCGGCGGAGCGGGTCCTGCTGCTCGAGCGGACGCGGGCCGAGGACCTGCACTCGGTGCCCGTCCTGGAGGCGTGCCGGGTGCTGGGCGAGCTCGCCGGCGTCCTCGCCCGCCCGCCCCGGCCGCCGTTCCCGCCCCTGTCCGGGCTGGCCCGGGGGTGGCTGGCGGAGCTGGAGGGGGCCGCGGAGCTGGACGCCCGCTTCCCCCGCCGCTTCCGGCTCCAGGCCGTGGCCGCCCTGCGCCGGCTGCTGCGGGACGACCTGGACGCGGTCCTCCTGCCGGCCGACCTCCACTACGGCGCGGTGCGCGCGGCCGACCGCGCGCCCTGGCTGGTCGTCCGGGCGGAGCCGGTGCTCGCCGTCCCCGAGTTCGCCCTGGTCCCGGCCCTGCGCGACCGCACCGCGGAGGCGGGGCGCGGCGGGGCGCTCGCCGCGGCCCTGGAGGACCGGCTCGAGGCCCTGGCGCTCGCCGCGGACGCGGACGCGGACCGGCTGCGCGCGTGGGCGCTCGTGCGGTTCGCGCTCACCGCCCACCGCGGCCCGGACGCGACCGGGCTCGTGCAGCTGTGCAAGGCGGTGCAGAGGGGCGCCTGATCGTCCTCGGCGGGGGACGGGCCCGTGGCTCAGCCGGCGGGCGGGCGGGGCCGGCGGCCGAGGTCCGCGGCGAGCGGCCGCCACGCGGCCACCAGCAGCGTCAGCGCGGTGGGCACCAGGACCGCGAAGCCCACGGCGAGGTAGCCGAGCGCCCCCAGGACCCCGCCCGCGAAGAACAGCGCCACGAGCGCGGCCAGCAGCCTCAGCTTCGCGGCGTCGCCCGAGACAGGGTCCGAGCCGGCCAGGCGGCTGCGGTAGAGGAACTTGCCCAGCTCGATCCCGATGTCGGTCACCATGCCCGTGACGTGCGTCGTGCGGATCTGGGCGCCGGAGATCTTGGTGATCACCGCGTTCTGGAGACCCATGGTGAAGGCGAGGACGGGGATGAACAGCAGGTCCCGGTGCTCGTGGACGACGCTCTCGGCGAGCAGCCCGAACAGCATCATCATCAGGCCCTCCAGCAGGAGCACGTTCGCGTAGCGGCTGTGCAGACCGCGGCGGCGCGCCCAGTTGAACATCAGGGCGCAGCACGCGGCCCCGGCGGTGAACGCGGCGAGCGCCAGCAGTCCCACCAGGACGAGGCGGAGGTCGCCGAGCACGAGGTGGTCCGCGACCGTCGCGACGAGCCCCGTCATGTGGGAGGTGTAGACCGCGACGGCCACGAAGCCGACCGAGTTCAGGATCCCCGCGACCAGCGCCAGCAGGTAGGCGAGGTGCCGGTTGAGCGCGGGGGTGCGGCGCGGGCCCGCGACGTTGAGCAGGTAGCGATCGATCCGGGCCCTCATGGGCCAGAGCCTAGCCCCCGGCGGTCCGTGCACCTCGCGGGATCCGCGTCCGCACGGCCGTGGGGCGGTCCGTGCGGGACAATGGCGGTGTGGCTGTCGGAACCGGAAGCGCGACCCAGGACCCGTCCCTGCGCGAGGCGCGGTCGCTCCTCGCCGAGCTGGAGGTCGACCCCGGGCGGGGGCTCACCGCGGACGAGGCCCGCGCCCGGCTCGCGCGCCACGGCCCCAACGAGCTGCGCTCGGCCCCGCCGGTGCCGCTGTGGCGCAAGGTCCTGGCCCAGTTCCAGGACCCCTTGATCTACCTGCTGCTGGCCGGCATCGTCATCTCGCTGGGCGCCTGGGCCGCCGAGGGCGCGCGGGGCGTGCCCGTGGACGCGCTCGTGATCGGGATCGTCGTGGTGGCCAACGCTGTCCTGGGCTACGTGCAGGAGGCCAAGGCGGCGGACGCTGTCGCCGCGCTGGCCGTGCTGACCGCCGCGAACTCCACCGTGCTGCGCGACGGCCGGCTGACGACCGTCCCGTCGGCGGAGCTGGTCCCCGGGGACGTCCTGGCCCTGGCCGAGGGCGACGCCGTGGGCGCGGACGCGCGGCTGCTCTCGGCCGCGGCCCTCCGGGTGCAGGAGGCGTCGCTGACGGGGGAGTCCGAGGCGGAGCTGAAGGACCCGGCGGTGCTGCCTGCCCCCGCGGCCCTGGGGGACCGCAGCAACATGGTCTTCAAGGGCACGGCCGTCGCCCAGGGCGTGGGCCGCGCCGTGGTGACGGCCACCGGCATGGCGACCGAGGTGGGCGCCATCGCCGGCATGCTGGAGAGCACCCGGATCGAGCCGTCCCCGCTGCAGAAGGAGATCGCGGCCGTGTCCCGGTCGCTGGGCCTGGGGGTGGTGGCCATCGCCGTCGTCGTGATGGGCGCGGTGGTCCTGGTCCACGGCGTGCGCGGCGTCCAGGACCTCGTCACCGTGCTGCTGCTGGGCGTGTCCCTCGCCGTGGCCGCGGTCCCGGAGGGCATGCCCGCCATCATCTCGCTCGTGCTGGCCATCGGGGTGCGGGCCATGGCCCGGCGCCAGGCGGTGGTCAAGGACCTGCACTCCGTGGAGACGCTCGGCGCCGCGTCGGTGATCTGCTCGGACAAGACCGGCACCCTGACCCGCAACGAGATGACCCTGAAGCGGCTGGTGACCCCGTCCGGGACGGTGGAGCTGTCCGGGGCGGGGTACTCCCCCGAGGGGGAGGCCACGGTCGTCGAGGCCCGCTCCGGCGCCGAGCAGGCGCTGCAGGAGGCCAGGGGCGTGCTGGTGGGCGGGGCGCGGGCCAACAACGCACAGCTGAACCAGGCCGCGGGCGTGTGGACGGTCCAGGGCGACCCGACCGAGGCGGCCTTCCTGACCGCCGTGCACAAGCTCTACGGCGCCGCCGACCGCGCCGACGACTTCGCGCGGACCGCGGAGCTGCCCTTCACCTCGGAGCGGAAGATGATGTCCGCCCTGGAGATCGAGACGGACACCGGCCGGCGCTACCTCTTCACGAAGGGCGCCCCGGACGTCCTGCTGAGCCGCTGCTCGGGCGTGCGGGTCGGGGACGCCGTCGAGCCGTTCGACGAGGTGCGGCGCCGGGAGGCGGCCGCGGCCGTCGAGGAGCTCTCGGCGCAGGCGTTCCGCACCCTCGCCGTGGCCGTGCGCAGGGTCCACGACCACGAGCCCGGGGACCTGGGGGAGGCCGCGGAGCAGGACCTGGTCTGGCTCGGGGTGGTGGGCATCATCGACCCGCCGCGCGAGGAGGCCGCGGCCGCCGTGGCCGAGGCCCACTCCGCCGGGGTGCGCACCATCATGATCACCGGCGACCACCCCACGACCGCCGCCCGGATCGCCGCGGTCCTGGGCATCGTCCCGCCCGGCTCACCGGCCCTGACCGGGGCCGAGCTGGACGGGCTCACGGACGAGGAGCTCCGGGAGGCGGTCCGCGGCGTCTCGGTCTTCGCCCGGGTGGCCCCGGCGCACAAGCTGCGGATCGTCGCCGCCCTGCAGGCCGACGGCAGCGTCGTGGCGATGACCGGCGACGGCGTCAACGACGCCCCGGCGCTCAAGGCGGCGGACATCGGCGTGGCCATGGGCATCACCGGCACGGAGGTGACCAAGGAGGCCGGGCGGATGATCCTCGGCGACGACAACTACGCCACGATCGTGGCGGCGATCCGCCAGGGCCGGGTCATCTTCGAGAACATCAAGAAGTTCCTGCGGTACCTGCTGTCGTCGAACATGGGCGAGGTCGCCACCGTCTTCCTCGGGGTGGTCCTGGCCGGGGTCCTGGGCCTCACCGACGCGGGGACCGACGGGATCGCGCTGCCCCTGCTCGCCACGCAGATCCTGTGGATCAACCTCGTCACGGACTCGGGCCCGGCCCTCGCGATGGGCGTGGACCCCGAGGTCGACGACGTCATGGCGCGCCCGCCGCGGCGGCCGCACGAGCGGATCCTGGACCGGCGGATGTGGGCCCGGATCGGGCTCGTGGGCCTCGTCATGGCCGCCGTCACGCTGCTCACCATCGACATCTTCCTGCCGGGCGGGCTCGTGCCGGGCCAGGACTCCCTGGAGGTCGCCCGCACCGCCGGGTTCACCACCCTGGTGTTCGCGCAGCTGTTCAACGCCCTCAACTCCCGCTCGGACCTCTCCAGCGCCTTCCACCGCATGTTCGTCAACCCCTGGCTGTGGGGGGCGCTGACCCTCGCCGCGGCGCTGCAGGTGCTCGTCGTGCACGTCCCCGTGCTCCAGGTCGCGTTCGGCACGCAGCCCCTGGACCTCGCGCACTGGGCGGTGGCCGTCGGGATGGCCTCGATCGTGCTGTGGGCCGAGGAGCTGGCCAAGCTCGTACGGCGGTCCGCCCGCCGCCCGCGGCCCGCCGGGGCGTCGGCCTGACCCGCTCGCGGCCCGCCCGCACGGCGTCCGGCCGGGGCCCGCTCAGCGTTCGGTCGGCGGGAGCCCGAGGGCCTCGATCGTCTCCGAGGCCAGGGCGATGCCCGCGCCGCTGTAGAGGTTGAAGACGGTGCGCACACCGCGCGCCCGCAGCTCCTGCACCTCGTCGTCGTACTGGGCCACCGCGGCCACCGCCCCGGAGAACCCGCTCGCGCTCAGCTGCTGGAGGGCCACCACGTTGGAGCCGTGGAAGGGCATGGCCAGCACGGCCACCTGCACGTGGCCGGTCGCGATCACCCGCTCCCAGAACTCGGTGTCCGTCGCGTCCGCGCTCTGCACGTCGAAGCCCTCCGCGCGCAGGCGCTCGGCCCGGTCCGTGGAGTTCTCGATGCCCACCACCGAGAAGCCGTACTCGTCGGCGAACTCCCGGTACGCAGCCTGGCCCACCCGCCCCATGCCGAGCACGAGCACCTCGGCGTGGCCGATGTCGATGGGCCGGTCCTCCGGGTGCAGCTTCCGCTCGGGGTGCTCCGGCAGCAGCCCGGCCAGGGCCGTCGGCAGGGGGGACCCCCGCCGGTTCAGGAGGGTGGACACCACGAAGCTCGCCGCGACCGCCACGGAGAGCATCACGAGCCACTCCTCGACGAGCAGCCCCGTGGACACGCCGACGGCGCCGACGATCAGGGCGAACTCCGAGTAGTTCGTCAGGGCGAGGCCCGCCCGCGCGGAGGTTCGCCGGCGCAGGCCGAAGCCCCACAGCAGCAGCACGAACAGCAGCGCCTGGGCCGGGAGGAGCGCCAGCAGCAGCAGCCCCATGGCCACCGTCCCGAGGTCCGGCAGGCCGTGGAACCCGATCGAGACGAAGAACGCCACGAGCAGCAGGTCCTTGAAGGTGAACAGGGCGCGGGACAGCTCGCCGGCGTTGGGATGGGAGGCCAGCAGCACGCCCACCACCAGGGCCCCGAGGTCCCCCTTGAGGCCCACCGCGGAGAAGGCCAGGTAGCCGGGCACGAGAGCCATGACGATCCCGAACAGCGCCTGCATCTCGCCGTGCCCGATCCGGTCCCAGACCCGGCGGAACAGCCAGGCCCCCGGCAGCAGCAGCACCAGCGCCAGCGCCCAGGGGCTGGGCCACCCCTCTCCGGTGACGGTGATGAACGCCACCGCCGCGATGTCCTGGACCACGAGGATGCCGATCGCCACGCGGCCGTAGAGGGAGGTCGTCTCGCTGCGGTCCTCGAGCACCTTGAACACGAGCACGGTGCTCGAGAAGGACAGGGCGAAGCCGGCCAGCAGCAGGGACCTCGGGCTCTCCTCCGGCAGCTGCAGCCCGACGACCATGAGCAGCCCCAGGAAGCCCGCGCCCAGGGCGGTGCTGAGCGCCGCGTGCAGGCCGGCGGTGCCCCACACCTCCTTGCGCAGCAGCGAGCGCACGTCCAGCTTCAGCCCGATGCCGAACAGCAGCAGCGTCACGCCGAGGTCGGCGAGCTGGTCGACGGCGTCGAGCCGCTCCACGCCCAGGCCGTTGAGCACGAAGCCGGCCGCCAGGAACCCGATCAGCGGGGGCAGCCGGAAGAGGACGGCCAGCGCGCCCCCGCAGAACACGACGACGAGGTACACGGCGACTGTCGACACTGGCAGCTCCCTCGTCGGCGGGTGGGCGGGGACGTCACCAGTGTAGGGCGCGCCGCGCCGCCCCGGCCGGTGGCGGCGCCCCTCCGGCACCGCGCGCCGCCACGGGCGCCGGCCCGCCCGGACCGCCTAGAGTTGGGCGCAGAGCCCAGTCCACGGGGAAGGACCCGCAGCATGCACCAGACCCCCCGTCCGGCGGGCAGCACCGCCGGGCCCACCCGCACCGAGCGCCTGGACGGCCTGCCCTTCAACACCCAGCACCGGAAGCTGCTCGTCGGCTCCGGCGTGGGCTGGGCGCTGGACGCCATGGACGTGGGCCTCGTGTCGTTCGTCATGGCCGCCCTGGCCCAGCAGTGGGGGCTCGGGGCGGGGCAGCTGTCCTTGCTCGCCTCGATCGGCTTCGTGGGCATGGCCGTGGGCGCCGGCCTGGGCGGGCTGCTCGCCGACCGGATCGGCCGCCGCCAGGTCTTCGCCCTGACCCTGCTCGTCTACGGCCTCGCCACCGGGGCGTCGGCGCTCGTCGGCACGCTGGCGGCCCTCGTGGCGCTGCGCTTCGTGGTGGGCCTCGGCCTCGGCGCGGAGCTGCCGGTCGCCTCGACCCTGGTCTCCGAGTACGCCCCGCGGCGGATCCGGGGCCGGCTGGTCGTGATCCTCGAGTCGTTCTGGGCCGTGGGGTGGATCCTCGCGGCCCTGGTGGGCTACTTCGTGGTGCCGTCCTCCGAGGAGGGCTGGCGCTGGGCCCTGGCGATCGGCGTCCTCCCGGCCCTCTACGCCGTGGTGGTGCGCCGGGCCCTGCCGGAGTCCGTGCGCTTCCTCGAGGGCGCCGGGCGCGCCGACGAGGCCGAGGAGGCCGTGCGGGCCTTCGAGCGCGCCCGGCCGCTGGGCGGCGGCCGGTCCGAGGCCGCCGAGGAGCCCCCCTCCGCGGCGCCCGACGCCGCGGAGGGCGCCCGCGGGATCTGGTCGGCCGCGCTGCGCCGCCGCACGGCCGCCCTGTGGACCGTCTGGTTCTGCATCAACTTCGCCTACTACGGGGCGTTCACGTGGCTGCCCACGCTGCTGGTCCAGCAGGGCTTCACCCTGACCCGCTCCTTCGGCTACGTCCTGATCATCACCCTGGCCCAGCTGCCCGGCTACGCCGTCGCGGCGTGGCTGATCGAGGTGTGGGGCCGGCGGATCACCCTGGCCGTCTTCCTGGCCGGCTCGGCGGTCAGCGCGGTGCTGTTCGGGATCGCCTCGATGGGCACGGTCGTGATCGCGTGGCAGGTGATCGGCGCCGGCATGGCCCTGTCGTTCTTCAACCTGGGCGCCTGGGGGGCGCTCTACGCCATCGGCCCGGAGCTGTACCCCACCTCGGTGCGGGGCACGGGCACGGGCGCGGCGGCCGCCTTCGGCCGCGTCGCCTCGATCCTCGCGCCCCTGTCGGTGCCCCTGCTGCTGCGCCTCGGCGGGGAGCGCTACGACCTCATCGCGGTCTTCGCCGCGTTCGGCGCCGCGTTCCTGCTGGCCGCCCTCGCCACGTTCGCCATGCCCGAGCAGCGGGGCCGGGCGCTGCGATGACCGCGGCCCCGGACGTCCCGGTCCTCACCGACCGCGAGGTGGGGCTGGCGCGGCTGGTCTCCCACGGGCTCGTGGCGCCCGCCGACGTCGCGCCCGAGGACGTGGTGCGCCGGCTCGGCGCGGTCCAGGCCCAGGACCTGCCGGGGGCGCTCGTGGCGGTGGGGCTGCGCCGGGCCGCCGGCGCCGCCGGGCTGCGGGAGGCCTTCGACGAGGCCCGCGTGGTGCGCACCTGGCCCATGCGGGGGACCCTCCACCTCGTGCCCGCCGAGGAGCTGCGGCCGTGGCTCGCCGTGCTCGGGCCCCGCACCGCGGCCTCGGTGGCCGCCCGCCGCCGGGCCCTGGGCGTCGACGAGGTCCTCGACGCCGCCCGCGGCACGGCGCTGGCCGCCCTGCGCCACGGCCCCCAGCCGCGCGAGCGCCTCCACGCGGCGTGGGAGGAGGCCGGGCTGCTGGGGGTTCCGGGGCGCGCCTACCACCTGATGTTCGCCCTGCACCTGGAGGCCACCCTGTGCCTGGGCCCGCTCACCGGCGACGCGCGGGACCAGCTCGTGGTGCCCGTGGCGGACTGGCTGCCCGTCCCCGTGACGGGGGACGCCGGCCCTGCCGCACCGGGGGACGCCGGCCCTGCCGCACCGGGGGACGAGGGGGTCCCGCCCGTCGTCGTGCGCTGGCTCCGGCGCTACCTGCGCGGTCACGGACCGGTCTCCCTCGACGACGCCGCGCGCTGGTCCGCCCTGCCGAAGTCCGTGGTGCGCGCCGCGGCCGCGGGGCTCGACGACGTCGTGGCGGTGCACGACCGCCGCGGCCGGGAGCTGTGGTGCGCCCCGGAGGTCCTCGAGGAGCTGCCGCGCGCCGCCCGCCGGGCCGCCGGGGTCTTCCTGCTGCCGTCCTTCGACGAGTTCGTGCTCGGCTACGGCGACCGCTCGCACGTGCTCGCCGAGGACCGCGCCGCGCGCATCGTCCCCGGTGGGAACGGCGTCTTCCGCCCGGTCGTGGTCGCGGGCGGGCGGATCGTGGGGACGTGGGGCCGGCGCCGCCGCGCCGCCGGGGACGAGCTGGTGCTGGAGCCCTTCGAGGAGCTCTCGCCCGCCCGTCGGCGCGCCGCCGAGCGGGCGTTCGCCCGGCTGCCGGCCCTGCCCTGAGCGGCGCCCGCAGGCCTCCCGGAGGGCCTGTGTCGGGACCCGGAGTATCGGATACTTATCGTTTCGGTAAACGATGCGTTTCCCCGGGGGTTTCGTGCTGACGAGCTATCTACGCAGGGGTAATGTGTGACATCTGTGAGTTGGGTCACGTCATGGGCTCCCCCTGGCCGCAGTGCGCGGCAGGCTCACGATCCGTTATCACGACCGAGGAGAACGACATGCGATTCGATCGCGGAACCAAGGCCCTGGGACTGGCCGCGGCGTCAGCCCTCGCGCTGAGCGCCTGCGCCAGCGTCGGGGGCCCGTCCGGCGGCGACGAGGAGACCGGCGGCGCCGGCGGGGAGGGCTCCGGCGGCGTCATCACCGTGGCCGAGACCAACAACTTCACGTCGGTCAACTCCGCCACCACGGAGCACAACAAGGACATCAACGGCAAGATCAACTACATGATCCGCGAGGGCTTCACCTTCGTGGACTCCGAGCTCAACGTCGTGAAGAACGAGGGCTTCGGCACCTACGAGGTCGTCTCCGAGAACCCGCTCACGGTCGAGTACACGATCAGCGAGGACCAGCAGTGGTCGGACGGCAACGCCGTCGACCAGGCGGACCTCATGCTGTGGTGGGCGACCACCTCCGGCTACTACAACGACGCGAAGACCAGCGAGGCGGGCGACGTCGAGTCCGGGGCGAACTACTTCTCCATCGCCGGCTCCACCGACATCCTTGACGGCACGGACCTCCCGGAGTTCAGCGAGGACGGCCGGACCATGACGCTGACCTGGGACGAGCCGCACGCCGACTGGGAGCTGGCGCTCTCCGCCAGCGACGGCTACCTCCAGCCCGCCCACGTGGTCGCGGAGCAGGCCGGGATGTCCGAGGAGGACCTGCTCGCCGCGCTCCGGGACTCCCCGCAGGGGGACCCCGAGAGCCCCCGGGAGCGGCCCGAGGTCGAGCAGATCGCCGAGGCCTGGGACACCGCCTTCAACTTCGCGGAGATGCCCTCGGACGAGTCCCTGCTCGTGTCCAACGGCCCGTACGTGATCACGGACATCGTCAAGGACCAGTCGGTCACGCTGTCGAAGAACGAGAACTACCAGGGGGACCACGTCGGCCAGGTCGACGAGATCACCGTCCGGACCATCGGCGACTCCACCGCCCAGATCCAGGCCCTGCGCAACGGCGAGGTCGACATCATGGCCCCGGTCTCGGTCACCAAGGACACCATGGACCAGGTCTCCTCGATCGAGGGCGTCCAGGTGCTCGAGGGCCCGCAGCTGGCCTACGACCACGTGGACCTCAACTTCGGCGCCGACATCTTCGAGGACCAGGCCGTGCGCGAGGCGTTCCTGAAGACCATCCCGCGCCAGCAGATCCTCGACCAGCTGATCAAGCCCGTGGTGGAGAACTCCGAGGTCCTGAACTCGCAGCTGTTCGTCACCAGCGAGGAGGCCTACGAGGGCGCCGTCGCCGAGAACGGCGCGGCCGAGAAGTACCCGGCGGAGCCCGACATCGAGGGCGCCCGCCGGCTCCTCGACGGCAGGACCCCGACCGTCCGGATCCTCTACAACTCCGAGAACCCCGTGCGCGTGGACACCTTCGCGCTGATCAAGGAGTCCGCGGAGCAGGCCGGCTTCACGGTCGAGGACCTCGGCGACCCGCTGTGGGGCGAGAAGCTCGCCGAGGGCAACTACGACACCTCGCTGTTCGGCTGGGTGAGCCCGGGCGTCGGCACGGAGGCCCTGACCCAGATCTTCAAGGCCGGCGGCGGCGGCAACTACAACTCCTACTCCAACCCCGAGGTCGACGCCCTGGCCACGGACACCCGCGTGACGCTCGACGAGGAGGAGCGCCGGCAGAAGATGTACGAGATGGACCGGATCCTGTTCGAGGACGACTACGGCCTGCCGCTGTTCCAGTCCCCGGGCATGTTCGGTGTGGCCGAGGACGTCAACGGCGTCGAGTACATGGCCAACCAGACCGGCGTCTTCTGGAACTTCTGGGAGTGGAGCCGCGGCTGAGCACGTGACGGCGGACCAGCTCAGCTGAGGCCGCGGGTGCCGGGTCCCAGGACCCGGCACCCGCGGCCGGACCCCGACCTCTCCCACCGAGGAACACCATGCTCTCCTACGTCCTGCGCCGGCTCATCACTGCCGTGCTCATCCTCTTCGGGGCGTCGTTCATCGTCTACATGATGACCGCGCTCTCGGGCGACCCCCTCGGCGACCTCTACGGCGTCCCCAACTCCGAACGCCTGATCGCCGCCCGCGTCGAGGCGCTGAACCTCGACACCCCTCCCGTCCTGCGCTACTTCGACTGGCTGGGCGGGGCCCTCGGCTGCCTCGCCCCGTTCGCCGCCACGTGCGACCTCGGGGTCACGGTGGAGGGCCAGCAGGTGACCGGCCTGCTCGCGGCCGCCGTGGTCCAGACCCTCCTGCTCGTCACCGCCGGGACCGTCCTGGCCATCGTCGTGGGCATCACCCTCGGCATCGTCTCGGCCCTGCGCCAGTACTCGGGCCTCGACTACACCGTCACGTTCTTCACCTTCCTCTGCTTCTCCCTGCCCAGCTTCTGGCTCGCGGTGCTGCTCAAGGAGTTCGCGGCCATCAGCTTCAACAACTTCCTCCTGGACCCGGTGGTCTCCTGGGCCACCGTCCTGGGCGTGTCCGCCGTCGTGGGCCTCGGCTGGTACGTGGCCTCCTACGGCGCCCGCCGCACCCGCCTCCTGCTCGGCGCCACGGGCTTCGTGCTCACCGCCGCGGTGCTGTGGTTCCTCCTCGCCACCGACTGGTTCCAGCAGCCGGCCCTCGGCATCCCCCTCATCGCCCTCACGGGCGTGCTCGTGGCCGTCGTCGCCACGTTCCTCCTGGCGGGCCTGCGCAACCGGCGCGCCCTGTACGGCGGGCTGGCGACCGTGGGCGCCGGCCTGCTGCTCTACTTCCCGGTCCAGGGGCTGTTCGCGCAGGGCGGGCTCGGCGTCGTGGTCCTCCTGCTGGCGGCCACGACGGCGCTCGGCGCCGGCATCGGGCGGCTGTCCGGCGGCTACGACCGCGGCCAGAACGTCCGCGTCGGCGCGGTCACCGGGCTGCTCGTCATGGGTCTCGTGGTCCTCGACCGCTTCATGCAGTCCTGGCCCCAGTACCTCGACCACGGCCGGATCCGGGGCCGCCCGATCGCGACCGCCGGGTCCACCACCCCGGGCATGTCGGGGGACTTCTGGATGACCGGCCTGGACCTGTTCACCCACCTGCTGCTGCCCACCATTGCCCTCACGCTGCTGGCGCTGGCCAGCTACAGCCGGTACTCGCGGGCCTCGATGCTCGAGATCATGAACCAGGACTACGTGCGCACCGCCCGCGCCAAGGGCGTCTCCGAGCGCTCCGTGGTGATGCGCCACGCCTTCCGCAACGCCCTGATCCCCCTCGCCACCCTCGTGGCCTACGACATCGGGGCCCTGATCGGCGGGGCGATCATCACCGAGCAGGTCTTCGCGTTCACCGGCATGGGCAACCTGTTCGTCAACTCCGTGCACAACGTGGACCCGAACCCGGTGATGGGCGTGTTCCTCGTGACCGGGATCGTGGCGATGGTCTTCAACCTCCTCGCCGACCTCGTCTACTCCGTCCTCGACCCCCGAGTGAGGGTGAAAGCATGAGCCAGTACTTCCCCGGCCAGGTCCCCGGCGACCCCGAGAGCACCGTCGACGAGGCCGCCGACGACCGGCCGCACACCGCCCCCGGCGAGACCCCGGAGCAGACGCGGGGCAGGAGCCAGGGCCAGCTGGTGCGGCGGCGGTTCCTGCACAACACCGCCGCCGTGGTCTCCCTCGCGGCCCTGACCTTCGTGGTCCTGCTCTCCGTCACCTCGATCGGGGTGGGCCCGGTGCCCGGGTGGTGGAAGTGGGACCCCACGACCACCGGCCCTCTCCTGGCCGGCGGGGCCCCCACCATGGGCCTGGACCCGCTGCGGATCGGTGACCATCCGTTCGGGCAGGACAACCTGGGCCGCGACCTGTTCGCCATGACCATGCAGGGCACCCAGTACTCCCTGCTGGTGATGTTCATCGTGGGCGTCGTGGCGGGCCTGGTCGGGACGGTCGTGGGCGGCGTGGCCGGCTACTTCCGGGGCCTGACCGAGGCCGTGCTGATGCGCCTGACCGACGTCATCATCATCATCCCGCTGGTCATCATCGCCGCGCTGCTCGGCAAGATGGCCAGCGAGTACGTCCGCCGGCAGGGCTGGCCCACCTCGGCGACCGTCGTGGTGCTCGGCCTGCTCATCGGCGCCGCCTCGTGGCCCGCCCTCGCCCGCCTGGTGCGCGGGGAGTTCCTGTCCCTGCGCGAGCGCGAGTTCGTGGACGCGGCCCGGCTCGCCGGCGCCTCGAGCGGGCGGATCATCTTCCGGCACATCCTGCCCAACACGGTCGGGGTGATCACGGTCAACGTGACCCTGCTGATGTCCTCGGCCATCCTCCTGGAGACGGCGCTGTCCTACCTGGGCTTCGGCGTCCAGGCCCCGGACTGGTCCCTGGGGCGGCTGATCAGCGCCAACCAGACGGCGTTCGTGACCCGCCCGTGGCTGTTCTGGTGGCCCGGCGTGTTCATCGTGACCATCGCGCTGACCATCAACTTCGTCGGCGACGGGCTGCGGGACGCGTTCGACCCGCGGCAGAGGAAGTTCAACCCGAAGAAGGCCCGCGAGGCCGCGCTCCCCGCCGAGGACGCCGCGGAGCGGACCGGCTCCACGGCCGTGGCCGGCGACGGGGCCCCCCGGTGAGCGCGCGCCGCGGGGGCGCCTCAGCCCGCCAGCAGGCCCGCCGCCGCCAGGCCCGCCAGCACCAGCAGCACCAGGGCGGGGACGGGGTGCAGCTCGGTGCGCACGGCGTCGTCGTCGGCGTCCCGGTCCGCGAACACGTCCAGGGTGCCGTCCTCGACCATCGACTGCCAGCGGCGGCGGATCAGGTCCGCCGCGGCCCCGCCGCGGGTGCCGAGCAGGTCGCCCGGGCGGAGGGTCCCGTCCGGGCGGGCCGAGGGGTGCGTCCCCCGGAGATCCCCCGGGCTGCCCCGCAGCGCGGCCGAGGCGCCGCCGGAGGGCAGGGCGAAGCACGACCACGCGCCCTGCGGCGTGACCAGGGTCAGGGTGAAGCGGGTCCGCACGTCCACGAGCGCCCGCCACGGCACCACGACGGTGTGCAGCGGGTTCACGATCCGCACGCCCCCGTCCTCCACGACCACGCGCGGGCGCCAGTACAGCCACCAGCCGAGCTGGCCCAGGGCGGCGCCGACCAGCACGGACGCGACCGCGGAGGCCGGCCCGCCGGCCAGCCCCAGCACCGCGACCGCGGCCCCGAGCGCCACCAGGAAGCCGGTGAGCCACGGGGCGGCGGCGGAGCGGAAGACGAGGGGGGACGCGGTCGAGGGCACGGAAGCCATGCTAGGCACTCCTGCCCCGCCCGTCCCCGCCCCACCACCGAGAACGGGAGACCCCGACCATGAGCTCCAGCAGCACGACCGTCCTGGCCCCGGCGCGCCGCGGCGCCGAGGGGGTGCCCGTCCTGCAGGTCGAGCACCTCAGCGTGGACTTCGGCGTGGACCAGCAGTGGGTGCCCGCCGCGATCGACCTGTGCTACCACGTGGACGCGGGGGAGGTGCTCGCGATCGTCGGCGAGTCCGGCTCCGGCAAGTCCGCGAGCTCCATGTCGATCCTCGGCCTGCTGCCCTCGAACGCCCGGGTGCGCGGCTCCGCGAAGCTCTCGGGCCAGGAGCTCGTCGGGCTGACCGGCAGCGCCCTGCGCCGGGTGCGCGGCGAGGAGGTCGCCATGATCTTCCAGGAGCCGATGACCGCGCTGAACCCCGTCTACACCGTGGGCCAGCAGATCGTGGAGACCGTCCGGCTGCACCGGGACGTCTCGCCGGCGGAGGCCGCCGAGCGGGCCCTCGAGATGCTGCGCCTCGTCGAGCTGCCGGACCCGCAGAAGGCGTTCCGCTCGTACCCGCACCAGCTCTCGGGCGGCCAGCGCCAGCGCGCGATGATCGCCCAGTCCCTGGCCTGCGACCCCCGGCTGCTGATCGCCGACGAGCCCACCACGGCCCTGGACGTCACCGTGCAGGCCGAGATCCTCGACCTGATCCGCAACCTCAAGGACAAGCTGCACTCGGCGGTCGTGATCATCACCCACGACATGGGCGTGGTCGCCGACCTCGCCGACCGGATCGTGGTGATGCGCCGCGGCCGGATCGTGGAGACCGGGACCGCCGCGCAGATCTTCGGCAGCCCCGCCCACCCCTACACGCAGACCCTGCTCGGGGCGGTCCCGCACCTGGGCCGCGGCGGCGCGGGGGAGGAGGCGGTGGACATGGTCGCCTCCCTCGAGCGGGCCGTCGAGGGCCGGATCGGGGCCCTCGGCCGCGAGCCCGCCGCGGACACCGCCGCGGTGCGGGTGCGGGAGCCGGTGCTGGCGCTGCGCGACGTCGCGATCGAGTACCCCCGGCAGGGCCGCAACCCCGCGTTCCGCGCGGTCGAGGGCGTGAGCCTCACGATCGCCGCCGGCGAGGTGCTCGGCCTCGTGGGGGAGTCCGGCTCCGGCAAGACCACGATCGGCCGCGCCGCGGTGGGGCTGCTGCCCGTCGTCGAGGGCTCGCTCGTGGTGGACGCCCAGGAGCTGCACGGCGCGTCCCGGCGCCGGGTCGAGGCGGTCCGCAAGCACGTGGGCATGGTCTTCCAGGACCCCTCGTCCTCGCTGAACCCGCGGCTGCCGATCGGCGAGTCCATCGGGGAGCCGATGTACCTGGCCGGGCGGGCCAAGGGGGCCGTGCTCCAGCGGCGCATCGAGGAGCTCCTGGACCGGGTGGAGCTGCCGCGCTCCTACCGGAACAGGTACCCGCACGAGCTCTCGGGCGGGCAGAAGCAGCGCGTGGGCATCGCCCGGGCGCTGTCCCTGGCGCCGAAGCTGCTCGTGGCTGACGAGCCGACCTCCGCCCTGGACGTGTCCGTGCAGGCGAAGGTGCTCGAGCTGTTCGAGCAGCTCCAGGCGGAGATGGGCTTCGCGTGCCTGTTCGTCACCCACGACCTCGCGGTGATCGACCAGCTCGCGGACCGGATCGCGGTCATGCGCTCCGGCCGGATCGTGGAGCAGGGCTCGCGCGAGCAGGTGCTGCGCTCCCCGCAGGAGGACTACACCCGCCGCCTGCTGGCCGCCGTGCCGCTGCCGGACCCCGAGGCGCAGCGGGAGCGGCGCGAGCTGCGGGCCCGGCTGCGGGCGGCCGGGTCCTGACGGGCGCGGCCCCCGCAGCCGGGGACCGGGCGCGGCTCCCGCCGGGGCCCCGGCGGGGGGCCACTCGTACGATCTGGGTATGGATCACCCGCTGTGGCCGGTGGCCCGCGTCCTGGCCCGTGGATAGGGTGACAGCATGATCAATCCGGCACGCCTGCACTCGGACCTGTCCCGCCTCGGCCGCGAGACCGACATGTTCCTGGCCACCATCGAGTCCCTGTCCGACGACGAGATGGCGGCCCCCTCACTGTGCGGAGGGTGGACCCGGGCCCACGTCATCGCGCACATCGCCTCCAACGGGCGCGCCCTCGTCAAGCTCATCGACTGGGCCGTCACCGGCCAGGAGCAGGCTCCCTACGCCTCGACGGAGGCCCGCAACCAGGAGATCGCGGAGCTGGCGGCCCTGCCCCGGAAGGAGCTGGTCGAGAAGGTGCGCGAGACCGCCGCGTACTTCGCCGAGCAGGCCCAGCGGCTGACGGGCGAGCTCGCCGTCGAGGAGGTGCACCTGCACGGCAAGCAGATCCCCGCGACCTCCATCGTGGCGCTGCGCATCGCCGAGGTCGTCGTGCACCACCACGACCTCGACACCGCCTGGACCATCGAGGAGGCCGACCCCGACTCGCTGCTCAACGCCCTCGAGGCGGCCGTGCGCACCATGCGCGCCAAGGGCGCCCCGGGCATGACCCTGGTGACCGAGGAGCGCGACGAGTGGGTGATCGGCGACGGCGCCCTGCGCGTCGAGTCCGACCGCGAGGGGCTGCTGGAGTGGCTGGCCCGCGGCGACGCCGAGAACGTGGAGGCCGACGGCCCGTTGCCGGCCCTGCCCTCCTGGTGACCCGCGACCGTGCGCAGCAGGTGATCCGCGGCGCGCGCGGAGCCGGCGGTGGAGCCCGTGGCTGTTCGCGGCCGCACCCTGCTCGTGCGCGGGCCGGCGCTCTCCTCCGGTAGCGGCCGGCCCGTGCCCGACCGCGGTCCGGGCTGATGGGATGAGCACCCGTCACGGCCGTCCGGAGGACGCCGGCGCGCCGCTGGTGCTGCGGCCGGCGTCGGCCCGGGCGATCCCCGTCCTCGTCTGGGCGCTGTGCGGGTACCTGCTGGCCGACGCCCTGGTCCGGGGTGCGTGGGACGTGGCCCTGGGCGGCCTGCCCTGGCTGGCGCTGGGCTCGGTGGTGGTCCACGCCGTCCTGTGGCGCCCCCGCCTGGAGATCCACCGGGACCGGGTGGTCGTGGTCAATCCCCTGCGCGAGTACGAGCTGCCGTTCGGGGAGCTCGACGACGTCCGGGTGGGCCCGGCGGTCTCCGTGTCGTGGCGGGGGAGGCGGATCCAGGTGTGGAACGGCCCGGGCCTGGGCCGCGGCCGGCCGGGATCCCGGGGGACCACCTCCGGGCACCCCCTGAGCCGGGCATGGCACAGCCACCTGGACCACCGCGCCGAGGACCCGGCCGGGCCGAACGCGCCGTCGGGCCGGAGCCGGGTCCACGCGGGGGAGTGGGTGCTGGTGGCCGTGCTCGCTGCGGTGTGCGTGGCAGGGACGGCCGGCTGAGCCGCCAGCGCTCCCGGGTCAGCCGGTGTAGCCGACCTCCGTCCACTTCTCGGCGCCGGAGAACTGGAACGCACCCAGGTTGGCGATGTCGGCGCTGACCCCGACGACGGTGGGCGTCGCGTAGAACGGGACCATGGCCCGCATCCCCCAGAACTTCCCGTCCATCTCGTTGGCGAGCCCGATCCGGGCGGCGGGGTCGAGCTCCGAGGTGGCCCGTTCGTAGATCTCGCCGATGGAGTCGTCGGTGATCCCGAAGTAGTTCTGCGGCGAGTCCACCGGGTAGAACAGGTTCGCGGAGGTCGTCACGGGGAACGCCGTGCCCTGCCAGGAGAACGTGACCATGTCGAAGTTCCTCGGCGTGACGTAGTCGGAGAAGTACTTGTCCGAGGGCACGGTCTCCAGCTCGACGCGGAAGCCGATCGCGTTGAGGTCCCTCTGCACCTGCTGCGCGCGGGCGGCGTTGGACTGGGTGTCCGCCGGCACCACGATGGTCAGCTCGAGGGCCTCGCCGTCCTTGCGGCGCACGTCGCCGTCCATCGCCCATCCTGCGTCGTCGAGGATCCGCTGCGCGGCCTCCGGGTCCTGGGCGAGCCAGCCGCCGGAGTTGTCCTGGTAGCCGTTCTGGCCGGGCATGTAGACGTAGTTGTCCACATTGACGACCGGGGCCTCGACGGGGCCGACCGCGGCCTGGCCGATCACGTCCCGGTCCAGGGCCGTCCCGATGGCCTCCCGGACGGCCCGGTCCGCCAGGGGGCCGCGGGTGGCGTTCATGGTCAGGTGCGTGTAGAGCAGTCCCGAGGACTTGTAGACCCGCCCGTCCTCACGGTCCATGGCCGTCCGGTAGGCGTCGCCGTCCGTGCCGATGTTCACCACGTCGATCTCCTTGTTGGCGAAGGCCTGGGCCTGGGACGCCTGGGAGACGACCCGGAAGGTGATCGTGTCCAGCTTGGGCGTGGCACCCCACCACCGCTCGTTGCGCTCGAACACCACGACGCCGTTGCGCGCGTCCACGCTCCTGGCCCGGAAGGGCCCGTTCGACAGCATCGGCTCCTCGGCCATCCCGGTGTTGAACTCCTCCGGGTCGCTGGAGCGCTCGTCGGGGAGGGAGACCCCGACGTAGTTCGGCCAGTCCGCGAAGGCGCGCTCGAAGGTGATGACGACGTGGTGCTCGTCGTCGCCCTGCTCGATGCTCCGGATGTCCTCGTAGCCCTGCGTGGACGCGGGCTGGAACTGCTTGTCGCTTCCGTTCAGGGCCTTCCAGAACGCGATGTAGTCCTCGACGTCGATGGCGGTGCCGTCCTCCCACACGGCCTCGGGATTGAGCCGGACCTCCACGACCGTGGGGTCGTCCTGGACGACCTCGACCGACTCGGCGTAGTCCGGGTCGACCTCCCAGCTGCCGTCCCGCGTGATCCTGACGGGTCCGCCGAGCTGGGGGGCGTTGAGGTCGCTGTTGTCCACCAGGGCGCCGTCCAGGTGGGCGGAGTTGAAGTTGGCGGGGATGTCGGTGATGGGGAAGGTGAGGTTGCCACCGTCCCGGAGCTGCGCGGGGTCGACCTGCTGGTAGTCCGCGTTGGGCAGCGCCTCCTCCGAGGCGGCGTCCCCCGTGCCGGGGGCGCCGCCCTGCTGCTGGCAGGCCGAGGTCGTCAGTGCGGCCGCCACGATCAGCGACAGTGCCGCACACTTCTTGCGAGCGAGTGCCAAGGGATCCTCCTAGGGCGTGTTCTCCGATGACCGGTCCTCGTGCGCGCGGGGCGCGGGGGACCGGGTCCCCGCCCCGCTCCTGCCCGCCACGAGCAGGTGGTTCCGCTCGGCGTGGTGGCAGGCGGCGGTGAGCGGGCCCAGTGCGCGCAGCTCCGGCTCCTCGTCACGGCAGCGGGACCGCGCGTCCTCGTCGAGCACCCGGTAGAGGGGGCACCGCGGGCGGAACGGGCACCCGTGCGGCTCGGCGGTGGGGCTCGGCAGGTCGCCCTCGAGGAGGATGCGGCGCCGTGCGGCCTCCACGCCCGGGTCGGGCACGGGAACGGCCGAGATCAGCGCCTGGGTGTAGGGGTGACGGGGCCGCGCGTAGAGGGGGGCCACGGGGCCCTGCTCGACGATCCGCCCGAGGTACATGACGGCGACCGTGTCCGCGATCTGCCGGACCACGGCGAGGTCGTGGGCCACGAACACGTAGGACAGGCCCAGGCGGTCGCGCAGGTCCTCGAGCAGATTGATCACCCCGGCCTGGATCGACACGTCCAGGGCGGAGACGGGCTCGTCGAGCACCAGCACCCGGGGCTCGGTGCTGAGGGCCCGGGCGATGCCCAGGCGCTGCCGCTGCCCGCCTGAGAACTCGTGCGGGTACCGGGAGGCCATCGAGGGATCGAGCCCGACGAGCTCCAGCGTCTCGGCCACCCGCCGGGAGATCGTCGCCCGGTCGGCGCCCTGCGCGGTCAGCGGCTCGCCCACGAGGGCTGCGACCGGCAGCCGGGGGTCCAGCGCGGCCATGGGGTCCTGGAACACGACCTGCACGTCCCGCCGCAGGTGCCGCCGCTCCGCCTTCGTCAGCTGCGCGACGTCGCGCCCGTTGATCCGGATCGTCCCGTGCTGGGGCCGCGCCATCTCGAGGATCTCCAGGACGGTCGTCGACTTCCCGCACCCGGACTCGCCCACCAGGCCGAGGGTCTGGCCCCGGCGGAGGGTGAAGGACACGCCGTCGACGGCCCGGACCGTGCCCACCCGTCGTTTGACCACCGCACCGCGGGTGAGAGGGAAGTGCCGCACCAGGTCGGTGACCTCCAGGACGGTCTCGCCGTCGTCGGCGACGGTCCGGGCGGCCACGCCCGCCGGGCGGGGAAAGACGTCGGCCGCGTGCACGGCCCCGGACTCCAGCTCCGGCGCGCGCCAGCACGCCGCCGCGTGCACCCGTCCCGGGTCCCCGGGGAGCGGCCCGCGGCGCTCCGTCCCCACCGGCAGCAGCGCCGGCTCCTCCTGGCGGCAGCGGTCCACCACCAGGGGGCAGCGGGGGGCGAACGGGCATCCCGGGCCCAGTGCGTCGAGGGACGGGGGGCGCCCTTCGAGGGGCACGAGCCGCTCCGTGCCCGCGGTGGTGAGGTTGGGCACGGAGCGGAGGAGCCCGAGGGTGTACGGCATGCGGGGGGAGTAGAAGATCTCCTCCACCGTGCCCTGCTCCACCACGGTCCCGGCGTACATCACGGCCACGCGGTCGGCGTGGCCTGCCACGACCCCCAGGTCGTGGGTGATCAGCAGCACCGCGGCGCCGGTGAGTCGCCGCGCCTCCTGCAGGACCTCCATGATCTGCGCCTGGATCGTCACGTCCAGGGCGGTGGTCGGCTCGTCCGCGATGATCAGGTCCGGGTCGTTGGCGATCGCCATGGCGATCATCGCGCGCTGGCGCATGCCGCCGGAGAACTCGTGGGGGTAGGCCCGGGCACGCCGCGCCGCGTCCGGGATGCCCACCGTCCGGAGCAGCTCCACGGCCCGGGCGGACGCGGCGGCCGGGCTTGTCGAGGCGGCGTGCAGGCGCAGGACCTCCTCGACCTGGGCGCCCACCGTGTGCACCGGGTTCAGCGCGGACAACGGGTCCTGGAAGACCATGGAGATCCTGTTCCCGCGCAGCCGGGACAGCGCCCGGTCGCTCATCCCCAGCAGGGACCGGTCCTGGAACCGCACGTCACCGGTGACCCGGGCGGTGCTGGGCAGCAAGCCCATGACGGCGGTGGCGGAGACCGACTTGCCCGAGCCGGACTCGCCGACGACGGCCAGGAACTCGCCGCGGCGGACGGTGAAGCTCACGTCCCGGACCGCCCGGACGTCGCCGGACCGCTGCGGGAACGTCACGCTGAGCCCGTCCACCTCCAGGACGGCCTCCGAGGGGCCGGACGGCACGACCGGTCCGGCCCGGACGGTCGTGCTCTCACGCACGGCCGGCCCCCGAGGTCGGATCGATGGCGTCCCGCAGCGCGTCGGCCATGATGCTGGTCGCGGTGAGGGTCAGGACCAGGGCGAGCGCCGGGAAGACGAAGACCCAGGGCCGGGTGACCGCACCGGGGGTGCCGGCCGCCAGGAGGGTGCCCAGGGAGACGTCGGGGGGCTGGACGCCCAGGCCGAAGTAGGAGAGGGAGGTCTCCGCGAGGATCGCGCCCACCACGCCGAGCGTCGCGTCGACGATCAGCAGCGACGCCACGTTCGGGAGGATGTGCCGGGCGATGATCACGGGCGTGGACAGGCCCATGAACCGTGCGGCCTTCACGAACTCCCGGTCCCGCAGGGACTTGGTCTGCGCCTTCACGACCTGGGCGGTCACCATCCAGGAGAACAGCGCCACGATCCCGATGATCGCCACCCAGCTCAGACCCCTCAGGGCCGGGGCGAAGAGGAGCAGGATGTAGAAGGCGGGGAGCACCAGCAGGAAGTTGATGAACCACACGATCACGGTCTCCACCTTGCCGCCGAGGTAGCCCGCCACGGACCCGACCACCGCGGCGATCGCGGTGCCGAGCAGGCCGGCGAACAGGCCGATGACCAGCGACTTGCGCAGCCCGGAGTTGACCTGGGCGTAGAGGTCCTGGCCGATCCGGTCGGTGCCGAACCAGTGCTGGAGGGAGGGGGCCTGGCTGAGGGCGAACGGGTCCTGGTCGGCCGGTCCGTAGATGTTGGGAATGTTCCCGAACAGCGCCCACAGGACCATGAGGACGAGGATCGACGCGCCGACCCAGAAGCGCGGCATCGAGCGCAGCCGCCGCTGGACCATGGCGGCCCGCGAGGTGCCCGGGGACGCCGCCGGGCGGCGCCGGCGCGGCCCGGGCCCCTCGGCGCCCGGGCCGGGGCCCGGTTCGCCGCCGGGCAGGACCCGGACGTCGGGAGTGGACATGTGTCAGGACCTCACACGAGGGTCGAGGGCGGCGTAGAGGATCTCCGAGAGGGTCGAGGAGATCAGGACGAGCACGGCGGCGAAGAACACGGCGCCGGTGGCCGCGTTGACGTCGGACTGCGTGACCGCGTCGATGGTGAACTGCCCCATGCCGTTCCAGCTGAAGACGACCTCCAGGAAGGTGGAGCCCGCCAGCAGGGTGCCGAAGCTGTAGGCGAAGTAGGTGGTCATGGGGATGACCGCCACGCGCACCCCGTGGCGCCACAGGGCCGAGGTGCGCGTCCGCCCCTTCGCCCGTGCCGTGCGGATGTAGTCGGCGTTGAGGACGTCCAGCATCATGGAGCGCTGGTACCGGGAGTAGGCGGCGGCCCCGAACAGGGTCAGGGCGATCGTCGGCAGCAGCATGTGGGAGACGGTGTCGGCGAGCCGGGGCCAGAACTCCGGGGGGACACCCGGCGTGTAGGCCCCGGTGAAGCGGATGACCTGCTCGCCGACGGCGGCGTTGAACCGCGTGGCCAGGATCATCAGGACGACCCCGCCGACGAACGTGGGGGTCGCGATCAGCACGTAGGAGGCGTAGGTGATGACGCTGTCCGCGGCCCGGTACTGCCGGACCGCGCCCCAGACCCCCAGTGCCACGCCCAGGACCGCCGCCAGGACGGAGCCCACGACGAGGAGGCGGAGGCTCACCCCGGCCCGGGCCACCATCTCCGTCAGGACGTCGGTCTGGTGGATGGTCCGGCCGAAGGAGCCCTCGGTGACCAGCCGGTGCAGCCAGGCGCCGGTGCGTTCGAGCACGGGGACGTCGGGATTGACGCCCAGCTCGTCGACGGTCCGGGTGATGCTCTCCGGGTCCAGCGGGGGGTTCCGCCCCTGGTAGCGACGGGTCGGGTCCATGAACGCGCTCGTGAGCATGTACGCGCAGACGGTGGCCAGGAAGGTGAGGACCACGTAGTTGACCACTCGCCGGAGGATGTAGCTGAGCATCGGGCTCCTCGCTCCGCGGGGCAGATCGCCGGCGTCCGGGGATGATCGGGATCCCGGGGCGCCGCAGAAGGCCCGCCTGTGATATGCCGCACATTCTAGTCTTCTCACTGGTCAGATGGATATCGCCCCGGCGAGGACTGTGGACGGCGGCCCCCGGCTGAACCGGGCCCGAGGCCTCGGGAGCGGGCAGGGTAGGCAGGATCACAGCGGGAGAGGCCCCTCCCGGGGTAGACTGTTCGGTGGCCCGCTGTACGGGCGCCCCCGCCCGGGTCCCTCCGGGCGCGCGGAGGCGCCCCCGGCCCGCACCCGCGGGAGGGTCGATCCTCCCCTCCCATCTCCACCCGAAGAGAGACCCACGCGTATGACTGTCACCTCCACCACCGCCCAGCGCGCCGACCTCCGCAACGTGGCCATCGTGGCCCACGTCGACCACGGTAAGACCACCATCGTGGACGCGATGCTGCAGCAGACGCACGCGTTCTCCGCCCACGGCGAGGTCGAGGAGCGCGTGATGGACTCCGGTGACCTGGAGCGCGAGAAGGGCATCACCATCCTCGCGAAGAACACCACCGTGTTCTACGACGGTCCCTCCGCGAACGGTGAGACCATCACCATCAACGTCATCGACACCCCGGGCCACGCGGACTTCGGCGGCGAGGTCGAGCGCGGCCTGTCCATGGTCGACGGCGTCGTCCTGCTCGTCGACGCGTCCGAGGGCCCGCTGCCCCAGACCCGCTTCGTGCTGCGCAAGGCCCTCGAGGCCAAGCTGCCCGTGATCCTCGTGGTCAACAAGGTGGACCGCCCCGACGCCCGCATCGAGGAGGTCGTGCACGAGTCCATGGACCTGCTCCTGGGCCTCGCCTCGGACATCTCCGAGGACGTCCCGGACCTGGACCTCGACGCCGTCCTGGACGTGCCCGTGGTCTACGCCGCCGGCAAGGCCGGGCGCGCCTCCCTCGAGCAGCCCGAGAACGGCACCCTGCCCGAGAACGAGGACCTCGAGCCGCTGTTCCGGACGATCATCGAGCGCATCCCCGCCCCGTCCTACAACCCCGACGGCGTGCTCCAGGCCCACGTGACCAACCTGGACGCCTCCCCGTTCCTGGGCCGTCTCGCGCTGCTGCGCATCTTCAACGGCACCCTGAAGAAGGGCCAGACCGTGGCCTGGGCCCGCGCGAACGGCGAGCTCAAGAGCGTGCGGATCTCCGAGCTGCTGGCCACCAAGGGCCTCGACCGCGTGCCGGCCGAGTCCGCCGGCCCCGGTGAGATCGTGGCCGTCGCCGGCATCGAAGACATCACCATCGGCGAGACCCTCACCGACCTGGACAACCCGCAGCCGCTGCCGCTGATCACGGTGGACGACCCCGCGATCTCCATGACCATCGGCATCAACACCTCCCCGCTGGCCGGCCGCGTCAAGGGCGCCAAGGTCACCGCGCGCCAGGTCAAGGACCGTCTCGACAAGGAGCTCGTCGGCAACGTCTCCCTCAAGATCCTGCCGACCCAGCGCCCCGACGCCTGGGAGGTCCAGGGCCGCGGCGAGCTGGCCCTGGCCATCCTCGTGGAGCAGATGCGCCGCGAGGGCTTCGAGCTCACGGCCGGCAAGCCGCAGGTCGTCACCAAGACCGTGGACGGCAAGGTGCACGAGCCCTACGAGCACATGACCATCGACGTCCCCGAGGAGTACCTCGGCGCCGTGACGCAGCTGATGGCCTCCCGCAAGGGCCGCATGGAGGGCATGTCCAACCACGGCACCGGCTGGGTGCGCATGGAGTTCAAGGTCCCCTCCCGCGGGCTCATCGGCTTCCGCACGAAGTTCCTGACCGACACCCGCGGCGCGGGCATCGCCTCCTCCTACGCGGACGGCTACGAGCCGTGGGCCGGCGAGATCGAGTACCGCACCAACGGCTCGCTGATCGCGGACCGCGCCGGCGTGGTCACCCCCTTCGCGATGATCAACCTGCAGGAGCGCGGGTCCTTCTTCGTGGAGCCGACCTCCGAGGTGTACGAGGGCATGATCGTGGGCGAGAACTCGCGCGCCGACGACATGGACGTGAACATCACGAAGGAGAAGAAGCTCACCAACATGCGTGCGGCCTCCTCGGACACCTTCGAGAACCTCACGCCCCCGCGCAAGCTCACCCTCGAGGAGTCCCTCGAGTTCGCCCGCGAGGACGAGTGCGTGGAGGTCACCCCGGAGGCGATCCGCATCCGCAAGGTGATCCTCGACGCCAACGAGCGGCTCAAGGCCAACCGGGCCCGGGCCCGCGCCTGATCCCGCCGGCACAGCAGCAGGAGCGGTCGTGACCCAGTCCGTCCCGTACTACCCCGAGCAGGGCGCCCTCGTGCGCGAGGACGCCCTGCCGGGGCTGCTGCCCCCGGGCGTGCGCCCGGAGGACGCCCGGCTGCTGTTCGTCCACGCCCACCCCGACGACGAGTCCATCGCCACCGGGGCCACGATGGGCCGCTACGCCGAGCTCGGCGCGCAGGTCGTGCTCCTGACCATGACCCGCGGCGAGCGGGGCGAGGTCATCCCCGAGCACCTGCGCCACCTCGAGGTCGGCCGGCCCGGCTGCGCCGACGACGGCACGGCGCTCGGCCTGTACCGGGTCGGTGAGCTCGAGGACGCCGCCGCCCGCCTCGGGACGGCCGACCGGTTCTTCGCGGGGGAGGCCCCCGCCCTCGACCCGGCCGTGGGCTTCGCCAACGGCACGGGCCACTACCACGACTCCGGCATGTCCTGGGGCGCCGACGGGCGGGCCGCCCCCGCCCCCGACGCCTCCGCGCACAGCCTCACCGCGGCCACGGTCGACGAGGCCGCCGCCCACGTGGCGGCCGCCGTCCGTGCCGTCCGCCCGCACGTCGTCGTCACCTACGACGACGACGGCGGCTACGGGCACCCCGACCACGTGCGGACCTCCGCGGTCACCGTGCGGGGCGTCCGGCTGGCCGCCCGCCCCGGCCTCGACGAGGACGGGGGCGTCGTCGACCCCTGGGACGTCCCCCTCGTGTGGGCCGTCGAGGGCGAGGCCCGCGCCGGCGACCCCCGGCCCCAGGCAGTGGTGCACGGCTCCCCGGAGCGCAAGCGCGCCGCCATGGCCGCCCACGCCACCCAGATCGTGCTGGGTGAGGGGGAGCGCTTCGCCCTGTCCAACGGGGTCTGGCAGAGCGCCGGCCCCGTCGAGACGTTCCGGCTGCTCGCCGGCGACCCCCGGGCCGTCCCCTCCGGCCGGGGGGAGGACCCGCACCGCCGGGACGCCGGCGACCCCGCCTCCGTGCCCGTGAGCCTGGTCACGTCCGCCGCGGCCGGCCTGGTGGGCGGCTGCGTGGCCACCGTCTTCCACGGGGCCATCTGGTACTCCGCCGCCGGCTGGTGGCTGCCGTGGGGGCTGCTCTTCGGCGGGGCCCTCCTGCTGTGCCTGTCCGTGTGGGCCGGCACCGCGACCCGGCGCGTGTGGGCCGCCGCCGTGCCGGGGCTGAGCACCTACCTCGTCGCGTGGCTGTTCGCCTACGGCCGCGACGGCTCCGCGCTCGTGGTGACGGACCCCGCCGCGCCGATCGGCGTCGTCGGCCTCGCCTGGTTCGCCGTGGTCTTCCTGGTGACCATGCTTTCCGTGCTGGTCACCGCCCGCTGGCTGCGGACCCGGCGCCGGGAGCTGCGCCCACGCTGAGCGGGGCCCGGCCGTCCGCCGCGCTCAACCCCGCCGCCCGCGTCGCCGCCGCGCTCAGCCCCGCAGGGGCCGCCGGCGCGGGGGAGGCGGTGGGACCGCCCGGGCGGCGCGGACGTCGCCCGCCGCGATCACCACGTCACCGCGGCGCGTGCGCACCGTGACCGTCTCCGCGTCCACCCCCACCAGCTCGCCCAGGGCGTCGGTCAGCGGCAGCCCCGAGGCGTCGTCGCCGGGCAGGGCCCACCGCACGCTCACCCGGGTGCCCGGGGCGAGGCCCGCCAGGAGACCGAGGGCCCCGGCGGCCGCCCCGCCGCGCGGACCGCTCGGCGGCCCGCCGGGGGACCCGCCCCGGGACCCTCCGAGGAACTTGTCCTGTAGCTCGCCCTGTAGCTCGCCCTGGGACTCGCTGTGGGACTCGCTGTGTGACTCGCCGGATGACGATGTTGACCCCGATGTCGGAAAACCCATGGGCGTCATCGTAGCGAGGACCCGGTCGTTAGACTGGTCCGAGAATCCCAGCAGAAAGGTACCAACGCCGTGACCTACGTCATCGCCCAGCCCTGTGTCGACGTCAAGGACAAGGCCTGCGTCGAGGAGTGTCCTGTCGACTGCATCTACGAGGGGGAGCGTTCGCTCTACATCCACCCCGACGAGTGCGTGGACTGCGGCGCGTGCGAGCCGGTCTGCCCCGTCGAGGCCATCTACTACGAGGACGACACCCCGGAGGAGTGGGCCGACTACTACAAGGCCAACGTCGAGTTCTTCGACGACCTCGGCTCCCCGGGCGGCGCCGCCAAGCTCGGCAACACCCACAAGGACCACCCGATGATCGCGGTGCTGCCCCCGCAGAACCAGGACGCCCAGTGACGGTGGCGGCCCGGCCCTTCGGGCTGGACCTCCCGGACTACCCCTGGGACACGATGGCCCCGTACCGGGACCTCGCCGCACGGCACCCGGACGGTGTCGTGGACCTGTCGATCGGCACCCCCGTCGACCCCACGCCGGCCGTGATCCAGGAGGCGCTGGCCGCCGCCGCCGACGCCCCGGGCTATCCCACCACGCACGGCACCCCCGCCCTGCGGGAGGCGGTCGCAGCCTGGTACGAGCGGCGCCGCGGCGTGCCCGGTCTCGACCCGGCCGCGGTCATGCCCACCGTCGGCTCCAAGGAGCTCGTGGCCTGGCTGCCGCTGCTGCTCGGGCTCGGCCCGGGCGACGTGCTCGTGCGCCCGTCCGTGGCCTACCCCACCTACGACATCGGCGCCCGGTTCGCGGGCGCGGAGGCCGTGGCCGCGGACGACCTGGACGAGCTCGACCCCCAGGTCCGCGCCCGCGTGCGGATGGTGTGGATCAACTCGCCCGGCAACCCCACGGGCATCGTCCGGGACGTCGCCTCGACCCGCCGGATCGTGGACCAGGCCCGCGCCCTCGGCGCCGTCGTGGCCTCCGACGAGTGCTACGCCGAGCTCGGCTGGGGCCCCTGGGACGTGCAGCAGGGCGGGACCCCGGTCCCGTCCGTGCTCGACCCCCGGGTCACCGGCGGGGACGACTCCCTGCTGCTGTCGGCGTACTCCATGTCCAAGCAGTCCAACGTGGCCGGCTACCGGGCCGCCTTCCTGGCCGGGGACGCGGCGCTCATGCGCAACCTCGTCAACTCCCGCAAGCACGCCGGCATGATCGTCCCGTCGCCGGTGCAGGAGGCCATGCGCGCGGGCCTCGGCGACGACGAGCACGTGCTGGCGCAGAAGGCCCGGTACCGCTCGCGCCGCGAGCGCCTCGTGCCCGCCGTCGAGGCGTTCGGGCTGCGGATCGACGCCTCCGAGGCCGGGCTGTACCTGTGGTGCACCGCCGGGGAGGACACCTGGGACACCGTCCGCCGGTTCGCAGAGCAGGGCGTCGTGGTGGGCCCGGGCGTGTTCTACGGGACGGCCGGCGAGGGCTACGTCCGGCTGGCCCTCACCGCCCCCGACGAGCGGATCGACGCCGCCGCGGCCCGCCTCGGCGCGGCCTGAGAGGCAGCGCCGGGGGCGGGCCGCCGCGCCCGCCCCCGGCGCGGCGGGGCCCCGGGATTGGTCGCGGTGCGGCCGGACCGGGTAGGTTGGACCCTGACTATCGCTGTGTCCCGGGACACGCACGTGCCGCGCCACCGGCGGCGCACGGCGCGGCCGGCCGGGCACCGGACACCGAATCCATCGCGGAGGACGAACATGACTGAGTCTGCACAGGAACTGGCCACGGCCCAGCTCGCGTACGGGGAGAACAAGTCCCTCGAGCTGCCGATCCTGGACGCCACCGAGGGCAACAAGGGCTACGCGATCTCGAGCCTGCTCAAGGAGACGGGCAACGTCGCCTACGACCCGGGCTTCGTGAACACCGCCAACGCGCGCTCCGCCATCACCTACATCGACGGCGCCAACGGCGTGCTGCGCTACCGCGGCTACCCCATCGAGGAGCTCGCGCAGCACTCGAGCTTCATCGAGACCGCGTACCTGCTCATCTACGGGGAGCTGCCCACCCCGGACGAGCTCTCCGCGTTCGACACCCGGGTGCGCCGCCACACGATGGTCCACGAGGACCTCAAGAGCTTCTTCAACGGCTTCCCGCGCAACGCGCACCCGATGCCCGTGCTCTCCTCGGCCGTCTCGGCGCTGTCCACGTTCTACGCGGACTCCCTCGACCCCTTCGACGAGGAGCAGGTGGAGATCTCCACCATCCGCCTGCTGGCCAAGGTCCCCACGCTGGCCGCCTACGCGTTCAAGAAGTCCAAGGGCGAGCCGATGCTCTACCCGCAGAACGACCTCGACTACACGCAGAACTTCTTGCGCATGTGCTTCGGCGTCCCCGCCGAGGACTACGAGATCGACCCGGACACGGCCAAGGCCCTGGACGTCCTGCTGATGCTCCACGCCGACCACGAGCAGAACTGCTCCACCTCCACGGTCCGGCTCGTGGGCTCCTCCCACGCGAACATGTTCGCGTCCGTCTCCGCCGGCATCAACGCCCTCTACGGCCCGCTGCACGGCGGCGCGAACGAGGCGGTGCTCGGCATGCTCAACCGGATCCAGAAGGACGGCGTCGAGCCGGAGACCTTCATGGAGAAGGTCAAGAACAAGGAGGACGGCGTCCGCCTCATGGGCTTCGGCCACCGGGTGTACAAGAACTACGACCCGCGCGCCCGGATCGTGCGCAACTACGCCCACGAGATCCTGGAGAAGCTCGGCGGCAACGACGAGCAGCTCGAGATCGCGATGCGCCTCGAGGAGAAGGCCCTCGCCGACGACTACTTCGTGGAGCGCAAGCTGTACCCGAACGTCGACTTCTACACCGGCCTGATCTACAAGGCCATGGGCTTCCCGGAGAAGATGTTCACCGTCCTCTTCGCGATCGGCCGCCTCCCCGGCTGGATCGCCCAGTGGCGCGAGATGATCGAGGACCCGGAGACCAAGATCGGCCGCCCGCGCCAGCTGTACGTGGGCCAGAGCGAGCGGCACTACCCGCAGCGCTGAGCCGGCGCCCCGCCGTGGACGGCCGGGACCCCGCCCCTTCCGGGGGCGGGTCCCGGCCGTTCCCACGTCCTGCCGGGTGCTCCCCGGTGCCGGCCGGTTCCCGGGCCGCAGGTCCGCCGGTAGCCTGGGCCGCATGAACGAGCAGCGGCACACCCCCGACCGGATCACCGAGCTCGGCCCGGACGAGGTCTTCGTCTTCGGCTCCAACGCCCGCGGCGCGCACGCGGCGGGCGCGGCCCGCACCGCCGTCGAGCGCTTCGGCGCCGTGCCGGGCGTCGGCCACGGCCTGCAGGGCCGGTCCTACGCGATCGACACCATGAGCGGGTTCGCCGCGCTCGAGCGGGAGGCGGCGGAGTTCGTGGCGTTCGCCCTCTCCCGCCCCGACCTGACGTTCTGGCTCACCCGGGTGGGGACGGGGATCGCGGGCCACGACGAGCGGCGGGTGGCCGCCCTGTTCGCGGACGCGCCCCCGAACGTGGTCCGGCCCCCGGGCTGGTGAGCCCGGGGGCCGGATCCGCCGCGCGCCGGCGTCAGGCCCGGGACGCCTCGGCCTGCTCCTGCCGGGCGTATCCCTCGGGGTTGTTCTTCTGCCAGTTCCAGTGGTCCCGGCACATGGTGTCGATGTCCCGCGCGGCGGACCAGCCGAGCTCGGCCAGGGCCGCCGAGGGGTCGGCGTAGGAGACGGCGGCGTCGCCCGGGCGCCGGGCCACGACCTCGTAGGGGATCTCCCGGCCGGAGGCCTTCTCGAAGGCGGTGCGGACCTCGAGCACCGAGTAGCCCTTGCCGGTGCCGAGGTTCCAGGTGTGCAGTCCGCCGTGCGCGGCGAGGTGGTCGAGGGCCCTGAGGTGGCCGTCGGCGAGGTCCACCACGTGGATGTAGTCGCGCACGCCCGTGCCGTCCGGGGTGGGGTAGTCGTCGCCGAACACGCGCAGCTTCTCGCGCCGGCCGACCGCCACCTGGGCGATGAAGGGGAGCAGGTTGTTGGGCACGCCGGTGGGGTCCTCGCCGATCCGGCCGGACTCGTGCGCGCCCACGGGGTTGAAGTAGCGCAGCAGGGCGACGCTCCAGGACGGGTCGGAGGCGGCGAGGTCCACGAGCATGTCCTCGATGTGCTCCTTGGTCCGCCCGTAGGGGTTCTGCGCGTCCATGGGCTGCTTCTCGGTCAGCGGCATCTCCTCGGGGGCGCCGTAGACGGTGGCCGAGGACGAGAACACGATGGAGCGGCAGCCGTGCTCGTCCATGGCGTGCAGGAGGTTGAGGGTGCCGGCCACGTTGTTGGTGTAGTACCAGAGGGGCTTCTCGGCGGACTCGCCGACGGCCTTGAGCCCGGCGAAGTGGATCACGGCCTCCGGGCGGTGCTCCCGGAACAGCCGGTCCAGGCCCTCGGGGTCGAGCAGGTCCACCTTCTCGAACGCCTCGACGGAGCGCCCCGCGAGCTCCTGGACGCGGTCCAGGGCGGTCAGCGACGAGTTGGCCAGGTTGTCCATGACGACGATGTCGTGCCCGGCCTCGAGCAGGGCCAGGACGGTGTGCGAGCCGATGTACCCGGTTCCCCCGGTGACGAGAATCTTCATGCCCCCAGCGTATCGGGGGGACCCGGCTCTCATGGATTTGCAACAGAAATGACGACGTCCCCGGGGTCGGGAGCGTCGTCCGGGCGCGCCTCGGCCGATTCCCGCCAGCCCGGCGCGGGGGCGAAGCGGGAGGTGCGCTGGTCGTCGCGCACCCACGTCCTGCCGTCGAAGGACACCTCGGCGATCCCCAGGTCCTCGGCGGCGGCGACCGCCCAGTGGGCCAGCGCCCAGCCCGTCGGCTCGCCCGGGGCGGGCACGAGGACCCGGCCGTCCTCGGCGCGCGGGGCGGGCGCGGCGGCGCCGAACGCGCCGGCCAGTGCCCCGGCGGCCGCCCGCGGGTCGCCGGGCGCCTGCGGGCCGGCGAGCACGCAGTTCAGGGAGGCCTCGGCGCGCCCGGTGAGGGCCGCGGCGAAGGCCGTGGCCATGCCCTCGTGCTGGGCGTAGGCGCCGGGGTGGGCCGAGCGCTGGACGGCCTGCGCCGCCTCGGTCACGGTCAGGGAGCCGAGGTCGACCTCCGCGAGCCGGTCGTAGAACGCGGTGGTCGAGTACTCCGGGTCGAGGATCTGCTCGACGGTGCCCCAGCCCTGGGAGGGGCGCTGCTGGAACAGCCCCACGGAGTCGCGGTCGCCGTAGTCGATGTTCACCAGCCGGGACTCCTGCATGGCGGTGGCCAGGGCCACGACGGCCGCGCGCGGTTCCGCCCCGCGCTCCACCGACTCCGCCACGACGAGAGCCGCGTTCGCGGTCTGCTCCGCGGTGAGGGTGTGCCGGGTCCGCTCGCCGCCGGTGTGCTCCGTGGTCGCCACGCACCGCGGCTCGCCCGCGGAGGGCCGACCGACCCGCAGCTCCACCACCACCAGGACCACGGCGGCCGCCACGGCGCAGACCAGCAGGAGGGCGAAGAGGGACGTCCAGGCCGCCCTGGTGCGGCGGCCGGAGGCGGGGGAGGGCACGGGTTCTCCTGGTCGGGCGGGGAGGGGGCCGGGAGGGCAGCGCCGCGGGGGCCGGTGCCCCCGCGGCGCCGGTGCTCAGTTGGCGTGCAGCGCCGCGTTGAGCTCCACGGTCGCGCCGGTGCGCGGCAGGACCTCCACCGCGCCGGTGAGGGAGTTGCGGCGGAACAGGAGGTTGGGCACTCCGGAGAGTTCGGAGGCCTTGGCGGTGGACTCCTTCCCGTCGGCGTGGACGCTCACCCGGGTGCCGGCGGTGACGTAGAGGCCGGCCTCCACGACGCAGTCGTCGCCCAGGGAGATGCCCACGCCGGAGTTCGCGCCCAGCAGCACCCGCTGGCCGACGGTGATCCGCTCCTTGCCGCCGCCCGAGAGGGTGCCCATGATCGAGGCGCCGCCGCCGATGTCCGTGGCGTCGCCCACGACCACGCCGGCGCTGATCCGCCCCTCGACCATCGACTGGCCGAGCGTGCCGGCGTTGAAGTTCACGAAGCCCTCGTGCATCACGGTCGTGCCCTCGGCGAGGTGCGCGCCGAGCCGGATCCGGTTGGCGTCGCCGATCCGCACCCCGCTCGGGACGACGTAGTCGACCATGCGCGGGAACTTGTCGACGCTGTGCACGGTGAGGTGCCCGCTCGAGCCGCGCAGCCGGGCCCGCAGCACGTCCAGCTCCTCGGCGAGCACGGGACCGCGGTCGGTCCAGGCGACGTTGGCGAGCAGGCCGAAGACGCCGTCCAGGTTCAGGGTGTTGGGGCGCACGAGCCGGTGGGAGAGCAGGTGCAGGCGCAGGTACGCGTCGGCGGCGTCGGCGGGAGCGGCGTCGAGGTCGATCACCGTCTCGACGAGCTCGCCGCGGACGTTGCGGTCGGGGTCGGCCGTGGCGGCGAGCCGCAGGTCGGCGTCGAGGGAGGTGTCCACGGCGTCCGACAGGGACGGGGCCGGGTACCAGACGTCGAGGACGGTTCCCTCCTTGGGGCCGGAGGCCACGACGGTGGCCAGGCCGAGACCGGAGGCGGGACGAGGGGTGGATGCAGTCATGGCCTCCATCCTAGGGGAGGCGCCCCCACCGGCCCGAGCCGGGGCCGCCGCTATGCTGGGCGCCATGACCGCCCCCGAGACGACTCCCCGGACCACCCCCGCCCTGGACCTCGCCGCCGACCCGGCCGAGCTCACCGCCGCCCTGATCGACATCGGCTCCGTCTCCGGCGCGGAGGGCCCGATCGCCGACGCCGTGGAGGCCGCCCTGCGCGGGCTGCCGCACCTGAGCGTGCACCGCGACGGGGACGCCGTGGTGGCCCGCACCGACCTCGGGCGGGCCGAGCGGGTCGTGCTCGCCGGCCACCTCGACACGGTGCCGCTGCCCGCCGTCCCCGGCGCGCGCGGGACCGTGCCCTCCGCGTGGGAGGACGCCGGCGGCCGGCGGGTGCTCTACGGCCGCGGCGCCGTCGACATGAAGGGCGGCGTGGCCGTCCAGCTGGCGCTAGCCGCGGCCCTGACCGCCCCCAACCGGGACGTCAGCTACGTGTTCTACGACCACGAGGAGGTGGACGCGGCCTCGAGCGGGCTGGGGCGCCTCCAGCGCAACGCCCCGGAGCTGCTCGCGGCGGACTTCGCGGTGCTGCTCGAGCCCACGGACGGGACCGTCGAGGGCGGGTGCAACGGGACCATGCGCTTCCGGATCACGACGACGGGCCGCGCCGCCCACTCGGGCCGGTCCTGGATCGGCGAGAACGCCATCCACAAGCAGGCCGACGTCCTGGCCCGGCTGGCGGCCTACGAGCCGCGCACGGTGGCCGTGGAGGGCCTCGAGTACCGCGAGGGGCTCAACGCCATCCGGATCACGGGGGGCGTGGCCGGCAACGTGATCCCGGACGCGGCGAGCGTGGAGGTCAACTTCCGGTTCGCCCCGGACCGGAGCACGGACGACGCGCTGGCCCACGTGCGGGAGGTCTTCGCCGGGTACGAGCTCGAGATCACGGACCTGTCCCCGGCGGCCCGGCCGGGCCTGGACCGGCCCGCCGCGGCGGCGTTCGTGGCGGCGGTGGGCCAGGAGCCCAAGCCGAAGTACGGGTGGACCGACGTGGCCCGCTTCTCCCAGATGGGCGTCCCGGCCGTGAACTTCGGCCCGGGCGACGCGCTCCTGGCCCACACCGACGACGAGCACGTGCCCGCCGAGGCCGTCCGGGAGTGCTACCGCGCCCTCGAGGCCTGGCTCACGGCCTGACCGGCCGGTGCCTGCGGGGCGGCCGGTGTCTGCGGGGCGGCCGGTGTCTGCGGGGCGGCCGGTGCCTGCGCGGTGGCCGCAGGGACGACGAGGGGCCGGGACCGTGCGGTCCCGGCCCCTCGGCCGCGGTGTCGTGGGGCGGCGTCAGGCGGCGTCCTCCCCGGCCAGGGGGCCCTCGGACGGCTTGGTCCTGCCCGCTGTGCGGTAGCTCAGGAAGCGGGACAGCCACGCGGCCAGCACCGAGAGCAGGTAGTTGATCACCACGAAGACCAGCGCGGCCACGAACAGGGCCTGCAGGATGTTGCCGTCCCCGGAGCCGAGCCGGCGGGCGCTGGCCAGCAGCTCGGGGTAGGTGATGATGTAGCCCAGCGCGGTGTCCTTGAGGATCACGACGAACTGGCTGACCATCGACGGGAGCATCGCCGTCAGGGCCTGCGGCAGCTCGACCATGCGCAGCGACCGGGCCGGGGTGAGCCCGATCGCCAGCGCCGCCTCGCGCTGGCCCTTGGGCAGCTGGTGGACCCCGGAGCGGATGAGCTCGGCGATCACCGCGCCGTTGTAGAACATCAGCCCCAGCACCACGGCCCAGAAGGGCACGTTGGAGGGCTCCACCAGGTCGGCGCGCCCCAGGCCCAGGTAGAAGAAGATCATCATCACCAGCACGGGCACCGCGCGGAAGAACTCGACGACCACGGTCGAGACGAAGCGCACCGGGGCGAGCTGGGAGAGCCGGCCCAGGCCGAAGACCAGGCCGAACACGATGGACAGGACCACGGCCAGCAGCGCCGCCCGGAGGGTCTGCCACAGGCCCGGCAGCAGGAAGTTCTCCCACGTGCGGCCGGTGAACAGGGACGTCCACTTGGCGGCGTCGAGCTGGCCCTGCTCGGCGAGCTTGCCGAGGACCACCCACGCGAGGGCGGCGACCAGCAGCACCCCCACCAGGTTCAGGATCAGGGTGACCCGCCGCGCGCGGGGCCCCTGGACGTCGAACAGGACGTTCTGTGCTGTCGAGGAGGCCATCAGCGCTTCACCGCCAGTTTCCGGGAGGCCCAGGTGGTGAGCAGGCCCACCGGGACGACGAGCAGGACGAAGCCGAGCGCCACGGTGAGGAAGACCGCGATGATCACGTCCGGGCGGAACTCGATCATGGTCTTCATCAGCGCGGAGATCTCGGTGACGGACGCGGCCGCCGCGACGGTGGTGTTCTTGGTCAGCGCGATCAGGGTGTTCCCCAGCGGGGTGATCGCCCCGCGCAGGGCCTGCGGGAAGATCACGAGCCGCGCCGCGGGCAGGAAGCTCAGCCCGATCGCCCGGGCGGCCTCGGCCTGGCCCACGGGCACGGTGTTCACGCCGGAGCGGATGGACTCGCACACGAACGCGGCGTGGTACAGGCTCAGGCCGATCACGGCGTAGAGGAAGAAGTTCCGGTTGAAGTCCGGGGACAGGTTGATGCCCAGCTGGCTCCACACGCCGAGGACGAGGAACACCAGGATGATCGTCAGGGGCGTGTTGCGGAACAGGTTGACGTAGCCGGTCCCGAGCAGCCGCAGCGACGCGATGGGGGAGATGCGCATGAGCGCGACCAGGGACCCCAGCAGCATCGACCCGATCGCGGCGAGGAAGGTCAGCTGGATGTTGACCCAGAAGGCGCCCAGCACGTCGTACTGGTCGAACAGGCTCGCGAAGTCGTTGAGGTAGTCGGTCACAGGAGCTCCCGGAGCTCGAGCAGGTCCTGGGTCACGGCAGGTGCCCTTCGTCGGTCGGGTGGAGGTCGGTGCCGCGGGGCGGCGGTCCCGCGGGGTGGAGCGCGGGCGCCGCGCCGCTGCGCGGTCCCCGTGGCCGGGCGGACGGGCCCGGCCACGGGGACCCTGCGCTCAGCGCCCGGTGCTCAGGCGCAGGGCGCGGGCTCCGGGGGGTTGAGCTCGGCGTTGTACCGGTAGTCGGCGCCCTCGGTGTTGGCCGTGACGGCCTCCTCCCAGGCGCCCTCCTCGACCATCTTGGTGATGGCGTCGTTGATCGCCTGGCACTGGTCGGAGCCCTTGGGCAGGCCGACGCCGTACTGCTCCTCGGAGAACGTGTTGCCGACGACCTTGAACTTGCCCTGGTTGGCGTCGGTGGAGGCGAGGCCGGCCAGGATGATGTCGTCGGTGGTCACGGCGTCGACCTGGCCGGACTCGAGCGCCGTGAGGCAGTCCGCGTAGCCGGGCTGCTCGAACAGGCCGACCCCGGGGTGGTCGTCCTTGACCTTCTGGGCCGAGGTCGAGCCGGTGACGGAGCACAGGTTCTTGCCCTCCAGGTCCTCGGGGCCCTGGATCGAGGTCTCGTCCACGCGCACCAGCAGGTCCTGGCCGGCCACGAAGTAGGGGCCGGCGAAGTCCACGGTCTGCTTGCGCTCGTCGGTGATGGAGTAGGTCGCGAAGACCATGTCGACCTGGTCGTTGGCCAGCATGTTCTCGCGGTTGGCGGAGGGCGCCTCGACCCACTCGATCTGGTCCTCGGTGTAGCCCAGCTCGCCCGCCACGTACTTCGCGACGTCGACGTCGAACCCGGTGTACTCGCTGCCGTCCCGGTAGCCCAGGCCCGGCTGGTCGTACTTGATGCCGATCCGGACGCCGTCCCCGGAACCGCCCGCGTCGCCGCCGTCCCCGCCTCCTCCGCACGCGGTGAGGGTCAGGGCCGCGGCCGCGGCCATCGCGGCCAGTCCGAGGGGCTTCGTGCTGCGCATGGTGTGCTCCTTGCTTCGGTGAGCGATCAGTGGACGATCGGTGGGGGTCGCTGAGGCGGGTGGGGTCAGTGCCCGAGGATCTTGCCCAGGAAGTCCTTGGCGCGCTCGGAGCGGGGATTGGTGAAGAACTCCTCGGGGGTGCTCTCCTCGACGATCATGCCGTCGGCCATGAACACGACGCGGTCGGCGGCCTTGCGGGCGAAGCCCATCTCGTGGGTGACCACGATCATCGTCATGCCCTGCTTCGCGAGGGCGACCATGGTGTCCAGGACCTCGTTGATCATCTCGGGGTCGAGGGCGGAGGTCGGCTCGTCGAAGAGCATGACCTTGGGCTCCATGGCCAGGGCCCGGGCGATCGCCACGCGCTGCTGCTGGCCGCCGGAGAGCTGGGCGGGCAGCTTCTCCGCCTGGTTGGCCACGCCGACCCGCGTCAGGAGCTCCATGGCCCGCTCCTTCGCCTCGCCCGGCGAGCGCCCCCGGACCTTCATGGGTCCCAGGGTGACGTTCTGCAGCACCGACTTGTGCGCGAACAGGTTGAAGGACTGGAAGACCATGCCGACGTCGGCCCGCAGCCGCGCGAGCGCCGCGCCCTCCTCGGGCAGCCGCTTGCCGTCGATGAGGATCTCGCCGTCGTCGATGCTCTCGAGGCGGTTGATGGCCCGGCACAGGGTCGACTTGCCGGAGCCGGAGGGGCCGATGACGACGACCACCTCGCCGCGGGCGACCTCCAGGTTGATGTCCTTGAGCACGTGGAGGTCCCCGAAGTGCTTGTTGACGTGCGACATGCGGACCAGGGCTTCGCCCGACCCTGGAGCGGCCGGGACGGCGGCGGACGGAGTGGCGTGTGACATACCGTCGAAGATAGCGGAGTTTTCCCGTCTGTGACGCTGCCCACGTTGCTGTTGCGTAAATTCCTTACTCCAACGTAGGAAACTTGCCGGACTCCGCCCGGGGAGGGGCGGTCCCGGATGGCGGGAGCGCCGCGCGGGCCGCATAGCCTGGGGGCATGAGCGAACTCCTCCTCGCGCTGACCGCCGTCGTGCTGTTCCTGACCGTCGTGGCCGTGGTGGTCCTGGGCCGGGAGCGGCCGCCGCGGTGGGCCGCGCCGTGGGCCGCGGCCGCGGGGGACGGGGTGCGCCCCGAGCGCTCCTCCGACTCCGCGCTCGTGCTCCCCGACCCGGTCGCCCCGGATGACCTGGACCGGGTGGCGTTCCACGTCCGCCGCCGCGGCTACGACCCCCAGGAGGTGCACGCGGTGCTCGAGCACGTCGCGCGGTCCCTGCCGGCGGACTCCGGCCGGGACCCCCGGGCGTGAGCCACCGCTGGGCGGCCCTCCCGGGCTGGGCGCAGGCGCTGCTCGTCTGGGCGGCGTCCCGGGTCTGGGGCTGGGCCGTGCTCACCACGGTGGGCCGCCAGCAGGGGCCCGGGCCGTGGGGCGACGGCGCGCTGGGCTACCTGGCGTTCGCCGGCACCTGGGACTCCGACTGGTACCAGCGGATCGCCGAGGAGGGCTATCCCACCGAGGTGCCGCGCGACGGGGACGGCCGGGCGCTGGAGAACGCCTGGGCCTTCTACCCCGTCTTCCCGGTGCTCGTCCGGACGGTCACGGCGCTCACCGGGACGAGCTGGGACGCGACGGCGGCCACCGTGTCCCTGCTCGCCGGCTTCGGGGCGGCGATCCTCGTCCACCGGCTCTTCACCCGCTTCGCCCCGCCCTCCACCGCCCTGTGGGGCGTGGCGCTCGTCGCCTTCGGTCCCGTGTCCCCCGTCCTCCAGGTCCCCTACGCGGAGTCCCTGCACCTGCTGCTGCTCGCCGCGGCCCTCCTGCTCGTCACCGACGGCCGCCACCTCGCGGCCGCTCCCGTGGTGCTCGCCATGTGCCTGACCCGCCCGGCGGGGGTGCCGTTCGCCGCCGCCCTGGGCATCGCCTGGCTCCTGCGCACCGTCCACCGGTACCGCTCCGGCCGGGTGCGCCGCCCCGGCGACGTCCTCGACGGGCTCCTCGCGCTCGCGCTGTTCGGCTGCGCCGCCGCGCTCGCGTGGCCCGCCGTCGCGTGGGCGGTCACCGGGGAGCCGACGGCCTACACCGACACCGAGACGGCCTGGCGCGGCGACGACCTGCGGCTGGTGCAGCCGTGGTTCGGCACCGGCGTCCAGCTCTTCGGGCCGGTCGCCGGGCTCCTGTTCCCCCTCGTGCTCGTCCTCGCAGGGACCGCCCTGCTGCGGTCCCGGCCCGTGCGCGAGGGCCTCGGGCCGTTCGTGCGGGTCTGGCTGGCCTGCTACGCCGTCTACCTGCTGCTCTTCCTGCACCCCCAGACCAGCACCTTCCGGCTGCTGCTGCCCCTCTTCCCCCTGGCCCTGCCGCTGGCGGCGGTCTCGGACTCGCGCGCCTACCGGGTCGCGTGCCTGGTCTCGGGCGCGGTCCTGCAGCTCGTGTGGGTGGGGTGGCTGTGGCACTGGAAGCAGCTGCCCGGCGGCGGCGACTACCCGCCCTGACCTCGGCCGTACCCCGGCCTGCCGCGGTCCGGGCGGCGGCCGCGCAGCGGCTGTGCCGGGGGCGACGCGCCCCCGGTCCCGCGCCGCCTGGCCTGAGCAGGCACGGGCGCTCGGATAGGATGGGAGTCACACCAACTGAGGAAGAGGAGTTCCCACATGGCGGCCATGAAGCCGAGAACCGGTGACGGACCGATGGAGGTCACCAAGGAAGGGCGCAGCCTCATCATGAGGGTGCCGCTCGAGGGCGGCGGGCGGCTCGTGGTCGAGCTGAAGCCGGACGAGGCCGCGGAGCTCAGGGAGTGCCTCGCCGGCGTCACCGAGTGAGACAGTCCCACGGCGAGGGGCCCGGCACCGACAGGTGCCGGGCCCCTCGCCGTCCCCGGGGGAGGGCGGGGCCCCGGCGGCGGGCGGGTCAGCGGCGCACGGCGAGCAGCAGGCCCGAGCCGGTCGGCAGCAGCGCGGTCGCGAAGCGCTCGTCCTCCCGGAACAGCCGGTGCACCGCCCGCATGGTGCGGGTGTTCTCCTCGCGGTTGGCGGGCTGGGCCACCTTGTCCTGGTGCAGGGCGTCGTTGACCACGAGCAGGCCCCCGGGGCGCAGCAGCCGCACGGCCTCCTCGGCGTAGTACAGGGTGCCGGCGGTGTCGGCGTCGAGGAACACCATGTCGTAGGCGCCCCCGCTCAGCCGCGGCATGACGAGCGAGCCCCGGCCCGGGATGGCGCGGGTGCGGTTGGACGGCACCCCGGCCTCGCGGAAGGTGTCGCGGGCCGCGCGCAGGGCCCGGATGTCCGTGTCGATAGTGGTGAGCACGGACGCCGGGGGCAGGCCCCGGAGCAGCGCGAGACCGGAGACCCCGGCCCCGGTGCCGACCTCCACCACCGTGGCCGGCCGGGCGGCCGCGGCCAGGACCGTGAGGGCCGCGGCCGTCCCGGGGGTGACCGGGGGGATGCGCAGGGCCAGGGAGCGCTCCCGGGCGCGGTAGGCGAGCTCGTCCTCGAGGGCGAACGCCTCGGCGTACGACCAGCTCGTCGTCTTGTCCGCGCCCATGTTCCGCCCTTCGTCGCTGTGGTGGCTGCGCGTCATCTTACCGCCCGGCCACCGTCCAGTCCGCGCCCAGCTTCCCGGCCGATCATGGGAGGACCGGCGCGCCGCGCCGGTCCCGCGCACCGATCCGCGCCCCGACAGGAGGACCGGCCATGCCCCGCCCGCACCCCACCGGGACCGGTCCGAGCCTGCTGCCGCTGGCCGCGGCCGCGGCCAGCGCGGTGCTCGTCGTGCTCGTGGGGTCCGGCTACGCCGTGGGCCGCAGCGTCCTGGACGAGTCCGCCGCGGGCGGGCCGGAGCCGGTGCCCGTCGCGGCGTGGACCGGAACCGGCGGGGTGCTGCACGCGGACGACGCCTCCGCCGCCCGGCTGCGCGATGAGGGGTGGACCCTGCCCACCCTCGCCTCCGACGGCTACCGGGTGGCCTCGATGACCCGCGGCTCCCTCGCCGGCCGCCCGGTCGTGACCATCGCGCTGCAGCGGGGGGAGGACGACGTCGTCGTCGTCGAGCAGCGGGGCCGGGTGGACCGGCACAACCCCATGGATGGGCTGACGGGCCTGCCCGTCAGCGCGGAGGGCCTCGAGGCGTCGGCCGTCGCGGGCGTGCCCCTGTGGGTGGAGCCGGGCCGGCCGTGGCGGGCGGTGCTCGTGGGGGAGGACGTGGTCTACACCGTCACCGCGGACACGAGCCCCTCGGCCATGGCGCACACCGTCGCCCTCGTCGTGGCCGACGAGCGGGGTCGCGTCGTGGAGCCCGCCCCGGGCGAGCCCGGTCCCGGCTCGACCGTCCTCACCGGCCTGCGCGAGATCTTCGGCTGAGGCCACCGGCCCCGACTGGTAATCTTCCACTGTGTTCGGCATCAACGGCGGCGAAGCCATCATCCTGGTGCTCCTGGTCCTGTTCGTCATCGGGCCGGAGCGGCTGCCGGAGTACGCGGAGAAGCTCAAGGATCTCGTGAAGGCGGCCAAGCGCTACGCGACCGGCGCCACCGAGGAGCTCAAGGAGACCCTGGGCCCCGAGCTCGCCGACGTCGACTGGCGCAAGCTCGACCCCCGCCAGTACGACCCCCGCACCATCGTGCGCCAGGCCCTGCTCGAGGACGACGACGAGGAGCCGTCGCCGCCTCCCCGCCCGGCGGGACCGGTGCTGACGCGGCTCGCCCCCGGCGAGCGCGCCCCCTTCGACGCCGAGGCCACCTGAGCCGGACCGCGCCGGCCCGGCTGCGGCCACCGGGCGGTCTCAGCGGGGGTTGAGGCCCAGGGGCCGTCCGGCGAGCCCGCGCCGCCGGGTCCCGAGGTTCTCCGCCACGGCCCGCAGCGCCGCCGCCGCGGGGGAGTCCGGGGCGGACCACACGACCGGCCGGCCCGTGTCGCCCCCCTCGCGCAGGGCGACGTCGAGGGGCACGGCGCCGAGCAGCGGCACGTCGTAGCCCAGCCGCCGGGTCAGGGACCGCGCGATCCGCTCGCCGCCGCCCGAGCCGAAGAGCTCGAGCACGCTGCCGTCCGGCATGGGCATCCCCGCCATGTTCTCGACGACCCCGGCGACCGTCTGGCCCGTCTGCACGGCCAGGGCCCCGGAGCGCTCGGCCACCTCCACCGCCGCCTGCTGCGGCGTGGAGACCACCAGGACCTCCGCGGAGGGCAGCAGCTGCGCCACCGAGATCGCGATGTCGCCTGTTCCGGGCGGGAGGTCGAGGAAGAGGTGGTCGAGGTCCCCGAAGTGCACGTCCGTGAGGAACTGCTCCACGGCGCGGTGCAGCATCGGCCCCCGCCACGCCACCGGCTGGTCCGGGTCCACGAACATCCCGATCGAGATCACCTTCAGCACGCCCTCGCGGTCACCCCGGCGGGCCTCGGCCGGCACCTCCACGACCGGCGGCAGGATCATGTCGCCGACCTGCGTGGGGCCCCGGTCGATGCCGAGCAGGCCCGGGACGGAGAAGCCGTGGACGTCCGCGTCCACGATGCCCACCGTGCGTCCCTGCGCGGCCAGCGCCGCGGCGAGGTTGACGGTGACCGTGGACTTGCCGACGCCGCCCTTGCCGCTAGTGACGGCGTGCACCCGGGTCAGGGAGCCGGGGTCGTTGAACGGCACGGTGCGGGTGTGGCCCACGCGCTGCTTCAGCGCCGTGCGCTGCTCGGGGGTCATGACGCCGACCTCCACGGCCACGGAGCGCACCCCGTCCACGGTCCCCACGGCCTCCCGGACGTCGTGCTCGATCGTGGAGCGCAGGGGGCAGCCGCTGATCGTCAGCAGCACGTGCACGACGGCGTGCCCGGCGTCGTCGAGCTCGGCGGAGCGGATCATGCCCAGCTCGGTCACCGGCCGGCGCAGCTCGGGGTCGAGCACGCGGTCGAGCGCGGCGCGCAGCCCGGGGTGCAGGCGGCCGGTGTGCAGCTCGTCGGGGCGCCCGGCGTCCGCGCCGCCGTCGGCGGGGCGGTGGTCGGCGGGGTGGTGATCGGTGGGGTGGTGATCGGTGGATCGGTCAGACACGGGGGATCCCCTCGGTCGCGGGCGGGGCGGAGCGGTCCGCGCTCCTGGACTTCTTGCGGCCGGTCCGCTTCGGCTGCTGGGCGGGCTCCGCGGCGTCGGCGGAGCCGTCCTCCTTCGCCTCGAGGATCTCCTCGAGCACCGAGCGCAGCTCGGAGCGGACGAAGTCGCGGGTGGCGACCTCGCGCAGGGCGATCCGCAGGGACGCGATCTCGCGGGTCAGGTACTCGGTGTCGGCCAGGTTCTGCTGCGCGCGCCGGCGGTCCTCCTCCTGGGTGACGCGGTCGCGGTCGTCCTGGCGGTTCTGCGCCAGCAGCAGCAGGGGCGCGGCGTAGGAGGCCTGCAGGGACAGCATCAGCGTCAGCAGCGTGAAGTTCAGGGCCCGGGGGTCGAACTGGGCCGACTCGGGGGCGAGGGTGTTCCAGGCCAGCCACACGACCACGAAGACCGACATCCAGAACAGGAACTGGGGGGTGCCCATGAAGCGGGCGAAGCCCTCGGTCATCCGGCCGAAGGAGTCGGGGTTGGGGCGGAACCGGTCCAGGAGGCCGGGCCGGTGCTCGCGCGGCTGGTCGAGGGCGTTGCCGCGGGCACGCCGGGGCTCGCGCTCACTCATATCGTCTGCCCACCTTCCGGATCGGGGTGCCGTCGTCGGCGGTCCGCCAGTCCTCGGGGAGCAGGGCGTCGAGGACGTCGTCGATCGTGATCGCCCCGACCACCCGTCCGTGGTCGTTGACCACGGGGATGATGGTGAGGTCGTAGGTCGCGAGCTCGCGCGCGACGTCCTGCACGGACGCGAGGTCCGAGACGGGCTCGAGGGAGCGGTCGATGAGGTTGCCGACGGCCTCGGGCGGGGGATAGCGCAGCAGCTTCTGGGTGTGGACCATCCCCAGGTACCGGCCGGTGGGGGTCTCCAGCGGCGGGCGGGCGACGATCACGGCCGCCGCCACCGCGGGGCTGAGCTCCTCCTGGCGGATGTGGGCGAGCGCCTCGGCCACGGTGGCCTCCGGCGGCAGGATGATCGGGACCGGGGTCATGAGGGAGCCCGCGGTGCCCTCCTCGTACTCGAGCAGGCGCCGGACGTCCTCCGCGTCCTCGGGCTGCATGCGCTCGAGCAGCTCCTCGGCCTCGGCGTCGGGCAGCTCGTTGAGCAGGTCGGCGGCGTCGTCGGGCTCCATCTCCTCGAGCACCGTGGCCGCGCGCTCGCGCTCCATGTTGGTGAGGATGAAGACCTGGTCCTCCTCGGGCAGCTCCTGCAGGACGTCGGCCAGACGGTCGTCCTGCAGCTCGTGGGCGATCTCCAGCTTGCGCTTGTCCGACATGTCGTGGATCTCGTCGGCGAGGTCGGCGGGCTGCTCCTCCTCGTGGGAGGCGACCCACTGGGTGGCCGGCTGGTGGCCCGCGGCGGACGGGTCCCCGGCGTCCTCCCAGTCGACGATGAGCGTCTCGTTGCGCCGGCGCATGAGCCCGCCGGTGGTGGCCGTGCGGCGCACGAAGAGCTGGGTGACGACCCAGTCCCCGTTGTTGCGGTTCTGCTCCATGGCCATGTCCTCGACCGTGGCCGTGCCGGAGCCGTCGCGCAGCACGACGGTGCGGTCGAACAGCTCGGCGACGGCGAGGGTCTCGGCCCCGCGCTGCTCGAACCGGCGCAGGTTCACCAGGCCCGTGCAGATGATCTGCTCGGCGTCGATGCTGGTCACACGGGTCATGGGCACGAACACCCGCTTCTTGCCGAGCACCTCGACCACGAGGCCCACGACGAGGGGGCGCCGGGAGAAGCGGCCGTGCCGGGAGCCGCTGCGCATCAGCACGACGACGTCGCGCAACCGGCCCAGACGGTCGCCCAGCGGGTCGAACACGTCGAGCCCGATCAGGCGCGCGATGAAGATCTTGTTGACGTTGCTGCTCACCGTACAAGACTACCCACCGGCCCGGGGCGGGAGGGGCGGGGGCGCCGCCGGCCGGCCGGGGACTCGGCGGACGACCAGCCGGATGGGGGACAATGGCCCCATGAGTTCTCCACGGTCCGCGTCCTCCGCCCGCTCCGCCCCCCGCGGTCTTCCCCGCGGGGAGGTGATCGGCCGCTACGCCTCCTACGCCGACGCGCAGAAGGCCGTGGACCACCTCGCGGACGAGCAGTTCGAGGTGGACAAGGTCGCGATCGTGGGCAACGACCTGAAGTCCGTCGAGCAGGTCACCGGCCGGCTCAGCTACCCCAAGGTCGCCGGGCAGGGCGCGCTCAACGGCATGGTCTTCGGCGCGTTCCTCGGGATGATCATGTCGCTGCTGGGCGGGGAGCAGTGGGTCTCCTCGCTGCTCGTCTCCGTGCTCATGGGCGGCGCCTTCTGGATGCTGCTGGCCACGGTGACCTACGCCACGCAGCGCGGCAAGCGGGACTTCACCTCGACCAACCAGATCGTGGCCACCTCCTACGACGTCGTGGCCGCCCCCGAGGTCGCCCAGCGCGCCCGCCAGGTCCTCCAGGGCCCGCACGGCGTCCCGGGCCTGCCCGCGCAGCCGCCGCCGCCGCCGCACGCCGGGGCCCCCGGGCCCGGGGGCCCCACCGCGCCCGGGGCGCCGTGGCAGCGTCCCTCCTACGGCACCCCCGGTCAGCAGCCCGCCCCGGGTCCGGTGCCCGGGGCGCGCCCTGCGGAGCCGCCCACGCGCTCCGCGACGTTCCAGGACCTGCCCGACGGCCGGCCCCAGTACGGCATCCGGCTGGACGAGGAGGAGGAGGCGCCTCCCGAGGCCCCGCGGCCCGCCGGGGTTCCCGGGTCCCGGACCCCGGAGTCCCGCGCCCCGGAGCCCAGGGCCCCGGGCCAGGAGCCGCCGGCCGGCGGCAGCTCCCCGGCGCCCCGCTGACGGGCGGGCCGGCTCAGCCGGGCCCCGGTCAGCTGGGCTCGCCGCCCTCCCGGGCGTGCCACAGCCCGGTCATCCACGCCTCGACGTCCTCGGGGGTGCGGGGCAGCCCCTCGGAGAGGTTCTCGTTGCCGTCCTCGGTGATCAGGACGTCGTCCTCGATGCGCACGCCGATCCCGCGGTACTCCTCGGGCACGGCGAGGTCCTCCGCCTTGAAGTAGAGCCCGGGCTCGATCGTGAAGACCATGCCGGGCTCGATCACGCCGTCCACGTAGAGCTCCCGCTTGGCCTGCGCGCAGTCGTGCACGTCCAGGCCCAGGTGGTGGCTGGTCCCGTGCGGCATCCACCGGCGGTGGTGCTGGCCGTCGGCGGACAGCGAGACCTCCGCGGCGACGGGCAGCAGCCCCCAGCTCTCGAGCCGGCGGGCCAGGACCTCCATGGCCGCGGCGTGCACGTCGCGGAAGCGGTTGCCGGGGACGGCGGCGTCGAACGCGGCGTCGGCCGCGTCGAGGACCGCCTGGTAGATCCGGCGCTGGACGTCGCTGAACCGCCCGTTGACGGGCAGGGTGCGCGTGATGTCCGCCGTGTAGAGGGACTCCGCCTCCACCCCGGCGTCCACGAGGATGAGCTCGCCGGGGATCACCCGCCCGCTGTTGCGGATCCAGTGCAGCACCGTGGCGTTGTTGCCGCACGCGGCGATGGTGTCGTAGCCGAGGTCGTTGCCGTCCATCCGGGCGCGGGCGAAGAACGCGCCCTCCACCATCCGCTCCCCCCGGTGCCGGTGGCCCGCGGCCGCGGGCAGCACGTGCACGATGTCGGTGAAGCCCGCGATCGTGGCGTCCACTGCCTCCCGCAGCCGGGCGATCTCGTGCTCGTCCTTGACCAGGCGCAGCTCGGACAGCGCCTCGGCGAGCTCGCCGTCGAGCGCGTCGGAGGCCTCCACGTCCACGCCGGTGTTGATCCGGGAGGTGTCCACCAGGGCATCGATGTTGAGGTCGACCTCCCGGACGAGCCGGATCCGCACGCCGCCCAGGGCGGCCGGGCCGGCGTTCTTGGTGACCGCGACCTCCAGCCCGCGCAGGTCCTGCGTGCGCAGCCCGTAGGCCGTGCCCAGCTCCGCGAGCGTCGGCCGGGGGCCCACCCAGAACTCGCCGTTCTTCGCGTCGGCGTAGAACTCCCTGGAGTCGCGCCCCGCCATGGGGTGGAAGTAGAGCGTCGCCTCGTGGCCGCTCCCGTCGTCGCCCCGGCCCTCCTCGACCGGCTCGAGCACCAGCACGGCGTCGGGCTCGTGGTCCACGCCCAGCCCGGTGAGGTGCGCGAACGCGGAGTGGGGGCGGAAGCGGTAGTCGGTGTCGTTGGAGCGGACCTTCAGCGGCCCGGCGGGGACGACGAGGCGCTCGCCGGGGAACCGCGCGGAGATCCGCCGGCGCCGCTCGGCGGCGAAGCCGGCCACGGGCAGGCGCTCCGCCTCGACGGGCTCCGACTCCGCCCACTGCGAGGCCATGAACTGCTGGAAGGCGGTGGAGTCCGGGCGCTGGGACCGGTTGTCGACCCGCTCCGAGAGCGGCTGCGCGCCCTGCTCCGGGTGCTGCTCCTGGTTCGGCTCCTGGTTCGGCTCCGTCGTGCTGTGCTCTGTCATGGTTCCTTCCTGGGGTCGTTCCTCTCATCGTGCCACGCGAACCTGCGCCGCGGCCCGGGGCCGGTCAGCGGCCGGGGCCGCGGCCGGTATCGTGGTGGGGGTGAAGATCGACCTCCACACCCACTCGGCCGACTCCGACGGCACGGAGTCCCCGGCCGACGTCGCGCGGGCGGCCCGCGCGGCCGGCCTGGACGTGTTCGCGCTGACCGACCACGACACCACGTCCGGGTGGAAGGACGCGGGGGACACGGCCGTGGCGCTCGGCGTGAGCTTCGTGCCCGGCATGGAGATCTCCTGCACCACCGAGGACGGCATCTCGGTGCACCTGCTGAGCTACCTGCACGACCCGGCGGACCCCCAGCTGCTGGCCGAGGTGGAGTCCTCCCGCTCGTCCCGCCTGACCCGCGCCGAGCGCATGGTCGAGCTGCTCTCGGAGGACTACCCCATCGACTGGGACGTGGTCCGGGAGCACGTCCACGAGGGCGCCACCGTGGGCCGGCCCCACATCGCCGACGCCCTGGTGTCCGTGGGGGTCGTGGAGTCCCGCTCGGCGGCCTTCGCGTCGGTGCTCAGCACCCGCTCCCGCTACTACGTCCCCCACTACGCCCCCGACCCCGTGCACGCCGTGCGCCTGGTGCGCTCCGCCGGCGGCGTGCCGGTCTTCGCGCACCCGCTCGCCGCGGCCCGGGGGCGCGTGGTGGGCCCCGAGGTGTTCGAGGCCATGATCGACGCCGGCCTCGCCGGGCTGGAGGTGGCCCACCGGGACAACCCCGACGACGCCCGCGCGCTCCTGTCGCGGATGGCCTCCGAGCACGACCTGGTGGTCACCGGCTCGAGCGACTACCACGGGGCCGGCAAGCCCAACCGGCTGGGGGAGAACCTCACCTCGGTGCAGTCCCTCGTGCGGATCGAGGAGCAGGCCACGTCGGGGGTCCGGGTCCGCCACCCCTGAGGCCTCCGTCCCCGCGGCTTCTACCACCGTGCGGGGACCCCCGGACACCGCTGCACCCCCGGATCGGCGTGAGGTTCCTCACGTCCGGCGTGCCCGCCTCACCGCGCTCCGGGCCCGCCACCACGGGCTCGCCGGGCGTTCTGCGGGATGCCGGGCCGGAGAACCCGGCAGATCGCCGCGTGCTACGGTCACTCGGTCGCCCCGGGTGATATATCAACACCGCAGCACCCCCGGGCGGCCCCCTTCTGCTCAGCCGGCGGCCGGTGCCCCGCGGTGCCCGCCGCCCCGACGAAAGGACCCGCATGCCGCCCGCCGACATGGATCCGCCCTTCGGCCTTCTGCTCACCCTCGGTCTCCTCGTGCTCTTCTACGGGGGGACCTTTCTGATGTCCGCGCGCATCGGGCACAAGGAGGAGAACGCGGACAGCTACATGACCGCCGGGCACGGGATCGGCTTCGGGGTCTCCGCGGCGTCGATGACCGCGACCTGGATCTGGGCGTCCTCGATGTACGCCTCCGTCACCTCCGGCTACACCTACGGCATCTCGGGACCCATCCACTACGGGCTCTGGGGCGCGCTGATGATCCTGTTCATCTACCCGTTCGGCCGGCGGATCCGGAAGGTCGCCCCGCACGCCCACACCCTGGCCGAGGTCATGTACGCCCGGCACGGGCGGTCGAGCCAGCTCATGCTGGCCGGCTCCAACGTCGTGGGCAGCGTGATCAGCCTGATGTCCAACTTCATCGCGGGCGGCGCCCTCATCTCGATGCTCTCGCCGTTCAGCTTCGTCCAGGGCGTCGTCGCCATCGCCGCCGGGGTGCTGCTCTACACCCTGTGGTCCGGGTTCCGCGCCTCGGTGCTGACCGACTTCGCGCAGGTCGTGGCGATGCTCGGGGCCGTCGTGGTCATCGTCCCGGCCCTGTTCCTCCTCCTGGGCGGGCCCTCGCTCTTCACGGAGGGAGCCGAGAACCTGTCCCCCCAGCAGGCGGACTTCTTCTCCGCCGACGCCTTCCTCAACCAGGGCGCCCCCTACATCGCGGCGGTCCTGGCCTACGCGATCGGCAACCAGACCATCGCCCAGCGCCTGTTCGCGGTGCGCGAGGACCTGATCAAGCCCACGTTCGTCACGGCGACCATCGGCTACGGCGCCACCGTCATCGGCATCGGCATGATCGGCGTGCTGGCCCTCTACGCCGGGATCACCCCGGCCGGCGGGGACCCCAACAACCTCCTCCCGCAGGTCGCCGCGAGCTACCTGCCCGGCGTGCTGCTCGCCGTGTTCTTCATCATGATCATCGGCTCGCTGTCCTCCACGGCCGACTCGGACCTCTCGGCGCTGTCCTCCATCGCCATGGCCGACATCTACGGCCAGGGCGTGGCCCGCAGGGGCGGGGTCGACCCGAAGCGGATGCTGTTCGTCGGCCGGCTGACCATGGTCGTCGCCACGGCCGTCGCCGTCGTCTTCGCCAGCCTGCAGCTGAACATCCTGGACCTGCTGGTGTTCGTGGGTGCGCTGTGGGGCGCGCTGGTCTTCCCCGTCATCGCCAGCTTCTACTGGGGCAAGGTCACGAACAGGGCGTTCACCGTCTCGGTGCTCGCCGCGCTGGCCGTGTTCCTGCCCGTGCGCTTCGGGGCCGTCCCCGGCACGGGCCTGCTGCCGCTGCTCGTCGAGGCCCTGGCGGTCGTCGGCGTGGGCGTGGTCCTGGGCCTGATGGTCTTCGGCTTCCTCGGCACCCGCCCCGCCCTCGTCGTCGGCCTGCTCGGCTCCCTGGCCTCCGCCCCGTTCGTGCTGGGCTTCCTGCGCGACTACCAGGCCCTCACCGGCTCCCTCGTGGCCTACGCGGTGAGCACCCTCGTGTGCTGGGCGCTGTCCGTGCGCAGCGCCACGGACTTCGACTTCGCCGAGATCGGCCGCCGCACCGGGGACTTCACCGACGACGCCGCCGCACCGGCCGCTCCGCCGGCCGATGCCCTCTCCGGCGCCCGCGCCGAGCACTGACCGCCGCACCCGAAAGGACTCCCATGTCACCGTTCGTCCTGACCCTCTACGTCCTCGTCTGGCCCGTCCTCGTGGCCGGCGTCCTCGCCGTGCTCTGCACCGCCTTCGGCAGGGAGGCCGCCGAGGCCAGGCGGGAGGGGCGCGAGCTCGTCTGAGCCGGCTCCTCTCCCGCACGACGACGGAGGCCCGGACCGCATCGGTCCGGGCCTCCGTCGTCGTGCGGGACCCTGCGCCCGGGCTCTCCCGGCCCGGGCGCTCACGTCCTCGCGGTCACTCCCACACGGCCGCCTCCGGCAGCCGGGCGCGCATCACCTCGACGGCCTCCGGGTTGCGGTCCACGCACACGAACCGCCGGCCCAGCTGGCGGGCCGCCGCGCCCAGGGTGCCGGAGCCCGCGAAGAAGTCCAGCACCCAGTCCCCGCGCGCGGAGCTCGCGGCGACCATGCGCCGCACCAGCCCCACCGGCTTCTGGGTGGGGTAGCCCGTCTTCTCCCGGCCGGTGGGGGAGACGATGGTGTGCCACCACACGTCCGTGGGCAGCTTGCCCAGCTCCGCCTTCTCCGGCGTCACCAGGCCCGGTGCCATGTAGGGCTCCCGGTCCACCTCGGCGCTGTCGAACAGGTAGCGGGCCGGGTCCTTGACGTAGACCAGCACGTTGTCGTGCTTGGCGGGCCACCGGCGGCGGGAGCGCCCGCCGTAGTCGTAGGCCCAGATGATCTCGTTGAGGAAGCACTCCCGGCCGAAGATCGTGTCCAGCATGACCTTGGCGTAGTGCACCTCCCGGTAGTCCAGGTGCAGGTAGAGGGTCCCGTCGTCCGCGAGCACCCGCCACGCCTCCCGCAGCCGGGGCTCCAGGAAGCCCCAGTAGTCCGCGAAGGCGTCGTCGTAGCTGCGCAGGGCGCCCAGCACGGTCTCGTAGGAGCGGCCCCCGAACCCGGTCCGGTCGCCCTCGCCGGCGGCGACCGGGGTCATGGTGGACTCCCGGCGCCGCTGCGTGCGGCCCGTGTTGAAGGGCGGGTCCACGTAGATCATGCGGAAGGCCCCGTCGGGCAGCCGGCGCAGGAGATCCAGGTTCTCCGCGGCGACCACCGCGTCGGGGCCCTCGGCGTCGAAGACGAAGGACGTCACTCGGCGGCGGGAGCGCTCTGCGCCTGCTGGGCCTCACCGTTGCCGCGGCCGCCCCGGCGGCGGCGACGGCGGGTGGTGCCCTCCGAGGTCCGCTCGACCGACGTCTCGCGGGTCTTCTCGCGCGGGGCGCGGGAGGAGCTCTCCCCGCCGGCCGGGCCCTCCGCGGCGGCGCTGCTCGCGCCCTCACCGCGCCGGCCGCGGTCCTCGCGGCGGTCCTCGCGCCGGTCGTCGCGGCGGCGGGACTCGCCGCCGGAGCGGGACCCGGGACGGTCGCCGGAGCGCCCGCCGCGCGGTCCGCCCTTGCGCCCGCCCGGCTCGCCGAGGTCCTCGAGCACCTCGGCGTCGAGACCCGCGTGGGTGCGCTTGGACCGGGGGAGACGGCCCTTGGTGCCCTTGGGGATGTTCAGGTCCGCGAAGAGGTGCTCCGAGGAGGAGTACGTCTCCACCGGCTCCGGCACGCCGAGCTCCAGGGCCTTGTCGATGAGCCGCCAGCGCGGGACGTCGTCCCAGTCCACGAAGGTCACGGCCGTGCCCTTGTTGCCCGCGCGGCCGGTGCGGCCGGTGCGGTGCAGGTAGGTCTTCTCGTCCTCGGGGCACTGGAAGTTGATGACGTGGGTGACGTCCTCGACGTCGATGCCGCGGGCGGCGACGTCGGTGGCCACGAGCACGTCGACCTTGTTGTTGCGGAACGCGCGCAGGGCCTGCTCGCGCGCGCCCTGCCCGAGGTCGCCGTGGATCGCCGCGGCGGCGAAGCCGCGGGAGATCAGCTCGTCGGAGAGCTTCGCGGCGGCGCGCTTGGTCTTCGTGAAGATGATCGTGCGGCCGCGGCCCTCGGCCTGCAGGATCCGGGCCACGACCTCGTCCTTGTCGAGGTGGTGGGCGCGGTAGATCACCTGGCGGATGTCCCGCTTGGTCGCCCCCTCGTCGGGCGCGGCGGCGCGGATGTGCATCGGCTTGGTCATGTAGCGGCGGGCCATGGCGACGACCGGGCCGGGCATGGTCGCCGAGAAGAGCATGGTCTGGCGCACCTCGGGGACGGCGGAGAGGAGCTTCTCCACGTCGGGCAGGAAGCCGAGGTCCAGCATCTCGTCGGCCTCGTCGAGGACCACGACGCGCACGGCCGAGAGGTCGAGGTGCCGCTGCCGGTTGAGGTCGATGAGCCGGCCCGGGGTGCCGACGACGACCTCGACGCCCTGCTGGAGCTCCTCGATCTGGGGCTCGTAGGCGCGGCCGCCGTAGATGGTCGCCACGCGGGCGTTGCGGGTCCGGGCGGCCACGGAGAGGTCCTGGCCCACCTGCACGGCGAGCTCGCGGGTGGGCACCACGATGAGGGCCTGCGGCGCGCCGGGCTTCTTGAGCTTGTCCCACCCGGCGTCCTCGCGGCCGGTGACGCGCTGGAGGACGGGGATGCCGAAGCCCAGGGTCTTGCCGGTGCCGGTCTTGGCCTGCCCGATGATGTCCTGGCCGGACAGCGCCACGGGCAGGGTCATGGCCTGGATGGGGAAGGGGGAGGTGATGCCCGCGGCGGCGAGGGCCTCGACGATGTCCTGGCGCACGCCGAAGTCGCCGAAGCCCTGGGGCAGCGGCTCGGGCTCGTCGGTGGTCTCCACGACGACCTCGGCCTCGGCGCCGAGGGCGGCGCTGTCCGGCGCGTCGTCGGCGGAGATCGTGGTGCTGGAGGTGCTGGTTGCGGTGGGGTCCTCCGCCGCCGGGTCGAGCTCGGGGGCGTCGTCCGGGGCGGTGCCGGTGATGTGGTCGGTCACGGGTCGGGTTCCTTCGTTCGGGCACGCCCGCTTCAGCGGAGGGGACGCCGTGGTCCTGCCTCCGGGCGGCAGTACGGGCCGCGGGGCGTGCGGTGGTGGAAGCCGATCGCGAGCGGGGGCCGCCTCGGCCGGGCGCGCCACGGGTCGTGGCGCCCGGGCCCGGTCCTGCGTGCGGCCGCCGTGGGGCGGGCGCGGGCGCGGGAGCGGGGGCGGGAAGAGGTGTGTCGTTCGTCGAAAGCGCGGGTACGACCGGTCATCCAGTGCGCTTAACAGTGTAGCCCGACGACCGCGCGGGTGCCGCGAGGTCGCCGGGCCGGGTTCCGCCGGGGCCGGCGGGGAGGGTCCTAGTCCTGCTTGGCGAACGGTGTGAAGCCCACGGTGCGCTTCTGCTCGGCGCCCACGGAGGCGTAGCCGATGACGTTCGCGGGGACCACGGTCACGTTGCCCTTGGTGTCGGTGAGGGTCAGCGGGTCGCCGGAGGAGACGGCGGCGGTGATCCGGTCGACGGCCTCCTGGGCCTGGAGCGCGGAGTCGACCACGATCTCGCGGGCGACGTGCTGGACACCGATCTTGATTTCCATGGTTCCTCCTCGGGGCGGGACGGCGTGCGTCCCGGGTGGGTCTCGTCCCGGTCAGTCTAGGGAGGGCCCTACTCCCAGTCCTCGTCGATGATCGAGATTCCGCCCCAAGCTAAACGGAAGATCTGGCGCTGCGCCTCGGCCCGCCCGCCCGTGTCCGGGTTGCGGCTCCAGTGCACCGCGGCGGTCTGCGCCATGCCGGTCAGGGAGCGCGAGACCAGCACCGCGTGCGGGTGGCTCAGCCCGGCGTTCGGGCCCAGCACCCCGGCGATCGCGTCCGCGACCGCGAGGTGGAACGCCTCGAAGCGCTCGGCGACCTCCGGGTCCGCGAGGAGGTCGGACTCGAAGATCAGCCGGTGGGCCTCCGGGCGGGACTCCACGAAGCCGAAGTAGACGTCCAGCATGGACTCCACCCGCTCACGGTTGACCTCGCTGCCCTGCAGCGCGGACACGAGCGACGACGAGAGCTCCTGGAGGTAGTGGTCGACGAGCGCCAGGTAGAGCTCCCGCTTGCCGGGGAAGTGCTGGTAGAGCACCGGCTTGCTCACCTGGGCGGCGTCGGCGATGTCGTCCATCGACGCACCGTGGTAGCCGTTGGAGGAGAACACGGTCAGCGCCGTCTCCAGCAGCTGCCGTCGGCGGGCCTCCCGGGGCAGTCGCGCGGGGCGGCCCCTCCTGGTCTCGGTCATGAAGCGTTCCTCCTCCTGCGGCCGGTGGAGCCGGCCACGCGTGTGGTGCCCTACCCGGCGGCCTGGGGCCGCCGGGTGGCGTCTGACGTGGGCTGCTCGGCGGGGGGCGCCGCCGGCCGCTCCGCGGGGGAGGGGGGGATCTGGATGCCGTAGAGGGCCTCGAGGCCGGTGATGTACTCGTCCTGCCGGCCCTGGGCTGCGAGCTCCCGGGCGCGGACGGTGGGGGTGTGCAGCAGCGAGCGCACCATGCGGCGCATCGCGAGCTCGATCTGCTCCTTCGCGGCGGTGCACCCGTGGTGGGCGGTCACCTTCTCGAGCTCGGCGTCGAGGACGGCCATCGTGTGCTTGCGCAGCGCCACGATGGCGTCGTCCATGTCCCGGCCGCTCTGGACCGCGGCGAACTCCTGGGCGGCGCGCTCCACGATGCCGGTGGCGGCGTCCACGGACTCGCGGGTCTCGTCGGGGGCGGCCACGCGCACGGACTCGAGGGAGATGAGCTCCACGCCGGGCAGGTCCGCCACGGCGGGGTCGAAGTCGCGGGTCAGGGCGAGGTCGACGACGGTCCGCTGGCCGGGCGGGAAGGCGCCCGCGCCCATCGGCGCGGAGCCGCCGCTGCAGCCGATGACCACGTCGGCGCGCTCCAGGGCGGCGGGCAGCTCCTCGGCGGAGACGGGCGAGCCGCCGCGGTTCTCCGTGAACTGCTCGGCGCGCCCGGACGACGAGTAGACCTCGATGTCCGCGCACCCGCGGTCGCGCAGGGCCGCCATCGTCGCCCCGGCGTAGGCGCCGGTGCCGAAGACGAGGGCGCGGCGCGAGGGCCAGGTGCCGGTGGTGACGTCGTCGGCGAGGTCGAGGGCCACCGAGACGATCGAGCGGCCGCGCTCGCCGAGCGCGGTCTGGGTGCCGACCTTCCGGGCGGTCCGGGCGGCGGCCTCGAAGAGCCGGACCAGGTTGCCGGAGGTCGTGCCCTTCTGCTGGGCCTCGTTGACGGCCCGGCGGACCTGCCCGGTGATCTCGCGCTCGCCGACGACCGCGGACTCCAGGCCGGAGACGACCGTGAACAGGTGGTGGGCCGCGTCCGAGTCGGCGAAGGGCACCAGCAGGTCGGCGACGTACTCGGGGTCGAGGCCGGAGCGGGCGCCGATCTGCTCGGCCAGGTCCGCGTGGACCTGCTCGAGGGCGGCGCCCGGCGGCGTGCCGGGCCCCGGCGCGAGCTCGCCGTAGAGCTCCAGCCGGTTGCACGTCGAGAGGGTCACGGCGCCCTGGAGCCGTCCGGCGCGGACCAGGTCCTCGGACAGCCCGAGCGCACCGGTGCTCAGCCGAGCAACGGTGTTCAGATCGACGTTCTGATGGGATGCGACGAGTGCGAAGAGGACCACAGTCCATTCATACTAGACGGTCACGAGAAATCCTCGCCCCCGTGACGCGGACCCGCCGCGGCGACCGGGTGCTGACGCTGCGTCAGTAAACCGTGTCGGTGTTCCTTGGCACAATGGAGCCACTATGGCTACCACCCCTGAGACGGCGAGCACGCCGGACACGTCGACCGCAGCCGTCCCCGGGCACCCCGCCGGCGGCACCGCCTCCCCGTCGGCGCTGGAGCGCCTCACCGGCTCCCTGGAGGCGCTGCCGGAGGGGCACCCCCTGCGCTCGGCGGGCACCGCCGACGCGCCCCTGCTGCAGGCCCTCACCGGGCGGGTGCCCGACCGCCGCCCCGTGTGGTTCATGCGCCAGGCCGGCCGGTCCCTGCCCGAGTACCGCGCGCTGCGCGCGGGCACCGCCATGCTCGACTCGTGCCTGGACCCGGCGATGGCCTCGGAGATCACCCTCCAGCCCGTGCGCCGGCACGACGTCGACGCCGCCATCTTCTTCTCCGACATCGTCGTGCCCATGCGCGTGGCCGGCGTGGGCGTCGACATCGTCCCCGGCCGCGGCCCCGTCCTGGACCGCCCCGTGCGCACCGCCGCGGATGTCGCGGCCCTGCCCGAGCTCGACGACGCGGCGCTGGACCCGATCCGGGAGGCCGTGGCCCGCACCGTCGCGGAGCTCGGCGCCACCCCGCTGATCGGCTTCGCCGGCGCGCCCTTCACCGTGGCCGCGTACATGGTCGAGGGCGGCCCCTCGCGGGACCACCTGCTGCCGCGGACCATGATGCACGCCGACCCCGCCGCCTGGCGGGCGCTGGCCGAGTGGGCCGCCCGCACCTCGGGCGCCTTCCTGCGCGCCCAGGTCGAGGCCGGGGCCTCCGCCGTGCAGCTGTTCGACTCCTGGGCCGGCTCGCTGTCCCTGGCCGACTACGAGGACCACGTCCTCGAGCACTCGGCGGCCGCGCTGGCCGCCGTCGCGGACCTGCCCGTGCCCCGCATCCACTTCGGCACCGGCACCGGGGAGCTGCTCGCGGCGATGCGCGACGCCGGCGCCGACGCCGTCGGCGTGGACTACCGGCTCCCGCTGGCCGAGGCGAGCCGCCGGCTCGGCGGGCGCACGGTCCTCCAGGGCAACATCGACCCGGCCCTGCTGGCCGCCCCGTGGGAGGTCCTCGCGGAGCACGTCCGCGACGTCCTGCGCGGCGGGGCCGAGGCGCCCGGCCACGTCGTCAACCTCGGCCACGGCGTGCCCCCGGGCACCGACCCGCAGGTGCTGACCGACCTCGTTGCGTTCGTCCACGACCAGCCGCTCGACGGCCGGGGCGCCCCCGCCGCCACCGAGCCGGAGGGGGCGAGCCGGTGAGCCCCGACCCCGCCGGACCCGGCTCCTCCGGGTCCGGCCCCTCCCGGCCCCCGCGCTCGGCGCTCGTGGTCGGCGGCGGCATCGCCGGCCTCGTGGCCGCCCGCGACCTCGCGGCCCGCGGGCTGAAGGTCACGCTGGTCGAGGCCCAGGACCACCTCGGCGGCGCCGTCGGCGCCCACCGCGTCGCGGGCCTGGTGCTCGACTCCGGCGCCGAGTCCTTCGCCACCCGCTCCCGCGCCGTGCCCGACCTCCTGGCGGAGCTCGGGCTGGCGGACCGCGTCGTGCAGCCGAACCGGGCGGGCTCGTGGCTGTACCTGCCCGAGGGGGCCGTGCCCGCGCCGAACTCCGGGGTGCTCGGCATCCCCGCCGATCCCACCGCCCCCCGCCTCCGGGCGACCCTCGGCCGGGCCGGGGTGCTGCGCGCCGCCATGGACCGCCGGCTGCCCGCCTTCGTCGGCACGACCGAGCGCTCCCTGGGCGGGCTCGTGCGCGCCCGGATGGGGGAGCGCGTGCTCGAGCGGCTCGTCGCGCCCGTCACGGCGGGCGTGCACTCCGCCCACCCCGACGACCTCGACGTGGACACCGTGGCCCCGGGCCTGCGCCGCGCCCTGCGCGAGCACGGCTCCCTCGGCGCCGCCGCGGCGGCGCTGCGCCGCGCCGCGCCCGCCGGCTCCAACGTGGCCGGCCTGCGCGGCGGCATGAACGCGCTGTCCGAGACCCTGGTGCGCGACCTCGAGCGCACCGGCGTGAAGCTCGTGACCGGCTACGACGTCATCGCCCTGGACCGCGACCCCCGCCGCCGCGGCTGGATGGTCATCCAGCGCCAGCCCCGCAACGGGGACAAGACCGCCGTGGCGCGCGGCGAGCTGCTCGTCGTGGCCACCGACGGGGCCACCGCGGTGCGCCTGCTCTCGAGCCACCGGCAGGAGCTGCAGCGCTTCGTCCCGGAGCCCGGTCCCCAGGTCGCCCTGGCCACCCTCGTCGTGGACGACCACCGGCTCGACGGCGCGCCCCGCGGCACGGGCCTGCTCGTGAGCGAGGAGGCCCGCGGCGTCCGCGCCAAGGCCCTCACCCACGCGACCGCCAAGTGGGAGTGGATCCGCGAGGCCGCCGGCCACGGCCGGCACGTCCTGCGCCTGTCCTACGGCCGGGCCCAGTCCGACGCCGCGGCGGTGCCCCCCGAGGTGTCCCTGCCCGACGACCAGCTCATCCGCCTCGCCCTCTCCGACGCCTCGACCCTCATGGGCCTCACGCTGCGCCCGGAGCAGCTCGTGGCCGCCGACATCGTGCGCTGGCGCTCCGCGCTGCCCCGCGCCGGCGTCGGGCACGCCCGGCGGGTCTCGGAGTTCCGCGGCGCCCTCGGCGAGCTCCCCGGCGTCGTCGCCGTCGGCGCCTGGCTGGCCGGCACCGGCCTCGCCTCCGTCGTCGGCGACACCCGCGCGCAGGTGCAGGGGCTGCTGGACCGCGCCGGCGTGCCCGCCCCGAGACCCGCCCCGGACTCCTCCACGGACTCCGCGGCGTCACCCGCGGCCCCCACCACGGCCCCACCGACGCCGCCCACGACCGCACCCCGACGAAAGGACTGAGCAGTGTCCCAGCACACCGCACCGCACGCATCCCAGGGACGCCCCGACCCCCGCCCCGAGCACTCCGAGGGCGCCGGCGAGGACCGGCTGCACTGGGCCGTCTGGAGCGTCTTCGCCCGTCCCGCCGGCGGGGCCGAGGCCCGGACGGCCGGCGACGACGCCGCGGCCGCGGCCGAGTTCGACGCCGTCGTCGAGCAGCTGGCCGCCGAGGGCGTGACCCTGCGCGGCGCCTACGACGTCTCCGGCATGCGTGAGGACGCCGACGTCCTCACGTGGCTGCACGGCCCCGACGCGCAGGCCCTGCAGGCCGCCGTCCGGCGGCTGCGCCGCACGGACCTGCTCTCCGGCACCCGGCAGGTCTGGAACGCCATGGGCGTGCACCGCGAGGCCGAGTTCACCGCCAACCACTCGCCGTCCTTCGCCCGCGGGGTCGCCCCGGAGCAGTGGGTGTGCGTCTACCCGTTCGTGCGCTCCTACGAGTGGTACTACATGAACGCCGAGCGGCGCAGCGAGATGCTGCGCAACCACGGCATGAAGGCCCGGGACTTCCCGCAGGTGCTCGCCAACACCATCGCCTGCTTCGGCCTCAACGACTTCGAGTGGCTGCTGGCCCTGGAGGCCCCGGAGCTCGTGGACCTCGTGGACGTCATGCGCCACTTCCGCAACACCGAGGCCCGGCTGCACGTGCGCGAGGAGACCCCCTTCTACACCGGCCGCCGGATCCGCAGCGACGAGGTCGCGGAGGTGCTGCGGTGACCGCCGGCAACCCCCTCTCGCAGGCCCGCGCGCACGCCCCCGAGGACTACGACGCCGTGATCCTCTCCTCCTTCGGCGGGCCCGAGGGGCAGGACGACGTCATCCCCTTCCTGCGCAACGTCACCCGGGGCCGCGGGATCCCGGACGAGCGGCTCGAGGAGGTCGCGACCCACTACCGGGCCAACGGCGGCGTCAGCCCCATCAACGCCCAGAACCGCGCGCTGCGCTCCGCGCTCGAGGCCGAGCTGCTGGGCCGGGGCCTGAGCGTGCCCGTGCTGTGGGCGAACCGCAACTGGGCCCCCTACGTCCAGGACGTCGTGCGGGAGTGCCACTCCCGGGGCATGCGCAAGCTCCTGGTGCTGGCCACGAGCGCCTACTCCGGCTACTCCAGCTGCCGCCAGTACCGTGAGGACTACGGCGTCGCCCTCGACGAGCTCGGCCTCGCGGACGAGATGCAGATCGACAAGGTGCGGCAGTACTACGACGCCGAAGGCTTCCTGCAGCCCTTCGTCGAGGGCCTGCGCGAGGGGCTGGCGCGGGTGCGCTCGCAGCTGGGCCCCGACGGCGGGCGCGTGGCGGTGCTGTTCTCGACCCACTCCGTGCCCACCGGCGACGCCGAGGCGTCCGGGCCCGCGCGGATGGAGTTCGAGGAGGGCTCGGCCTACGTCGCCCAGCACCTGGCCGTGGCCCGCACCGTGCTCGAGCGGGTCGGCCCCGAGGAGCTCGGCGACCACACCTGGGACCTCGTCTACCAGTCCCGCTCCGGGCCCCCGCAGGTGCCGTGGCTCGAGCCGGACGTCAACGACGCCGTCGAGGAGCTCGCCGGCCGCGGCGTCGCGGGCGTCGTCATCGTCCCGCTGGGCTTCGTCTCCGACCACATGGAGGTGATGTGGGACCTCGACACCGAGGCCCTGCAGACCTGCGAGCGGCTGGGCCTGCCCGCCGTGCGCACGCCCACCGCCGGCACGCACCCCGCCTTCGTGAAGGGCCTCGCGGACCTCGTGGAGCAGCGCCTGGCCGGGCCCGACGCCCCGCCCCGGCGCTCCACGTGCGCCCAGGGCACGTGGTTCGACGACTGCGCCCCCGACTGCTGCGTCAAGGTCCTGCGCGGCGCCACGGGCCCGCGCCCGACCATCGCGCAGCGGCCGGCGGGCGAGCCGATCCCCGTGGGCCTCGACGAGTCCGGGGAGGTGCGGTGGGCGTGAGCGCCGACGCCGCACGCGCGCTGCCGGTCGTGCGGGTCGGCACCCGCGGCTCGCAGCTCGCGCTCACCCAGACCACCGCGGCGGCCCGCGCCGTCGCGGCCGCCGGGGGCTTCGAGCCGGAGCTCGTGACCATCCGCACCGAGGGCGACGTCCTCACCGGGCCGCTGTCCCAGATGGGCGGCACCGGGGTGTTCGCCACGGCCCTGCGCGCCGCGCTGCTCGCAGGCTCCGTGGACCTCGCCGTGCACTCCCTCAAGGACCTGCCCACGGCGCCCGTGCCCGGCCTCGTCGTCGCCGCCGTGCCGGAGCGGGAGGACCCCCGGGACGCCCTGTGCGCCCGGGACGGGCTGACCCTGGCCGGCCTGCCCTCCGGGGCGAAGGTCGGCACCGGCTCCCCGCGGCGCGCCGCCCAGCTGCGCGCCGCCCGCCCGGACCTGGAGGTCGTGGACATCCGGGGCAACGTGGGCACCCGCCTGGCCCGCGTGGCCCCCGGGGACCTCGACGCCGTGGTGCTCGCCGCCTCCGGGCTGCGGCGGCTCGGCCGGGAGGACGCCGTCACCGAGCTGATCGACCCCTCCGTGATGCTGCCCGCGCCGGGCCAGGGGGCGCTGGCCCTCGAGTGCCGCAGCGAGGACGCCTCCGGCGACGCCCCCCTCGCCGCGGGCCTGGCCGCCGTGGACCACCTCGAGACCCGGCTGGCCGTGACCGCCGAGCGGGCGCTGCTGACCCGGCTCGAGGCCGGCTGCGCGGCCCCGGTGGGCACGCTGGCCCGGCTCGAGGGCGACGAGCTCGTGCTCGACGCGGTCGTGGCCGACCCGGACGGCACCGAGCTCATGCGCCGCCGTGGCGCCACCGCCGGGCGGACCGTGGACGCCGCCCGCGAGCTCGGCACCCGGCTGGCCGAGGAGCTGCTCGCGGACGGCGCCGGCCGTCTGGCCCGGCTGACGCTCTGAGCCCCGTGGCACGGTCCGCGGGTCACGACCACCCGGGCGCCCTGCGCGGCGCCCGGGTGGTCGTGACCCGCGCGGCCGACCGCGCGCGGCCCCTCGTGGAGCTGCTGCACGCCGAGGGCGCCCGGGTCCGGCTCGCGCCGCTGCTGGAGGCGACGCTCCCGGCGGACACCGCGCCGCTGGCGGCGCTGCTCGCCCGCGCCGCCGACCCGTCCACCGCTCCCGGCACGTGGCTGGCCGTGACCTCCGTCAACACCGTGCGGGCGCTCCAGGCGCTGGCCGGCGGACCGGCAGGCCCGGGGGAGCGGCTCGCCGCGGCCCGCCGCGCCGGGCTGCGCGTGGCCGCGGTCGGCGACGCCACCGCCGCGGCGCTCCGGGCGGCGGGCCTGGCCCCCGATCTGGTGCCCCGCGCGGCGCACTCCGCCGAGGGCCTGCTCGCCGAGTGGCCCGCGGAGGAGCGCCCGGGCACCGTGCTGCTGCCGCTGTCCGCCCGCGCCCGCCCCGTGCTGGCCGACGGCCTGGCGGCGAGGGGGTACCGTGTCCGTGCGGCGACGGCGTACACCACGGTGCCGTGGCCCGCGCCGGCACCGCTGCCGTCCGGGCGGGAGGACGCCTCCGGGGCCGCCGACGTCGAGGTCCTCGACCGGGCCGGGCTCCTGGCGGCACTGGCCGCGGGCGGGACCGACGCCGTGGTGCTCACCGCGCCGTCGCACCTCGCCGAGCTCGTGGGCGAGGACCCCGCCGTCCTGGCGGGCGCGGCCCTCGTGGCCATCGGGGAGCCGACCCGCCGGGCGGCCGCCGACAGGGGCCTGCGGGCCCTGGCCGCGCAGCTCCCCACCCCGGAGGGGATCCGGGACGCCCTCGTCCGGGCGCTGGCCGTCCGGGCACCGGGCGCGGCACCGACGACACCGACAGCACCGACGACACCGACAGCACCCATCGAGGAGACGACCCCGTGACCCACCGCACCCCGCGCTACGACCTCGTGTCCCGGCCCCGCCGGCTGCGCACCACCCCGGCCATGCGCCGGCTCGCCGCGCAGACCAGGGTCCACCCCGCCGACCTGATCCTGCCCGTGTTCGTCCGGGAGGGCCTCACCGAGCCCGCCCCGCTCGGGTCGATGCCCGGCGTCGTCCAGCACTCCCTGGACTCCCTCCGCCGCGCCGCCGCCGAGGCCGCCGCGAAGGGCCTCGGCGGGTTCATGCTCTTCGGGGTGCCCGCCGAGCGGGACGCCTGCGGCACCGCCGGCACGGACCCGGACGGGATCCTCAACCGCGCCCTGCGCGAGATCCGCGCCGAGGTCGGCGACGAGATCGTCCTCATGGCCGACCTGTGCCTCGACGAGTTCACCGACCACGGCCACTGCGGCGTCCTGGCCGCCGACGGCACCGTGGACAACGACGCCACCCTCGAGGTCTACGGCCGGATGGCCGTCGCCCAGGCCGAGGCGGGCGCGCACGTCCTCGGCCCGTCCGGGATGATGGACGGGCAGGTCGGCGTGATCCGCTCCGCCCTCGACGAGGCCGGGCACGGCGACGTCGCCGTCCTGGCCTACTCCGCGAAGTACTCCTCCGCGTTCTACGGCCCGTTCCGCGAGGCCGTGGACTCCCAGCTGCAGGGCGACCGCCGCACCTACCAGATGGACCCCGCCAACCGCCGCGAGGCGCTGCACGAGCTGCAGCTGGACCTCGACGAGGGCGCCGACATGGTCATGGTCAAGCCGGCCATGAGCTACCTCGACATCCTCCGCGACGTCGCCGAGGTCTCCCCGGTGCCCGTCTCCGCGTACCAGATCTCCGGCGAGTACGCCATGATCGAGGCCGCCGCCGCCAACGGGTGGATCGACCGGAGGGCCGCGGTCCAGGAGTCCGTCCTGTCCATCCGCCGCGCCGGGGCCGACTCGGTGCTCACCTACTTCGCCGTCGAGCTCGCGGACTGGTACCGCGAGGAGAACGGCACCGCCTGACCCCCCCTCCCCGTCCCCCAGCCGGACCCCCGGCGAAAGGAAGCACAACTGCCATGAGCGTCTCCCAGGAACTCTTCGACCGCGCACGGAAGGTCATGCCCGGCGGCGTGAACTCGCCGGTGCGCGCGTTCAACTCCGTGGGCGGCACCCCGCCCTTCATCACCGCGGCCAAGGGGCCGTACCTCACCGACGCGGACGGCCGCGAGTACGTCGACCTCGTCTGCTCGTGGGGCCCCGCCCTGCTCGGCCACTCCCACCCGGTCGTCATCGACGCCGTCCACGAGGCCGTCGAGCGGGGCCTGTCCTTCGGCGCGACGACGCGCGGGGAGACCGAGCTCGCGGAGCTCGTCGTCGACCGGGTCGCGGCGATCGACGAGCTGCGCATGGTCTCGACCGGCACCGAGGCCGCCATGACCGCGATCCGTCTCGCCCGCGGCGTGACCGGCCGCGACCTGGTCGTGAAGTTCGCCGGCTGCTACCACGGCCACGTGGACGCGCTGCTGTCCGAGGCGGGCTCCGGGGTGGCGACCCTCGCGCTGCCGGGCTCGGCGGGCGTCACCGCGGCGACCGCGGCCGAGACCCTCGTCCTGCCCTACAACGACCTCGCCGCGGTGGAGGAGGCCTTCGCCGCCCACCCGGGCCGGATCGCCGCCGTCATCACCGAGGGCGCTCCCGCCAACATGGGCGTCGTCACGCCCGGTGAGGGCTTCAACGCCGGCCTCCGCCGGATCACCCGCGAGCACGGCGCCCTGATGGTCTTCGACGAGGTGCTCACCGGGTTCCGCGTCCACGAGGCCGGGTACTGGGGCCTCACCGCCGGTGCGGAGGGCGGCTGGGAGCCCGACCTGTTCATGTTCGGCAAGGTCATCGGCGGCGGCCTGCCCGTGGCCGGCGTGGGCGGGAGGGCCGAGATCATGAACCACCTCGCGCCGCTGGGCCCGGTCTACCAGGCGGGCACGCTGTCCGGGAACCCGGTCGCGATGGCCGCCGGCGCCGCCACGCTGCGCACCGCGGACCGGATCGCCTACCAGACCGTCGACCGGCGCTCCGCGCAGCTGCAGGAGGCCGTGGGCGCGGCGCTGGACGAGGCCGGTGTGGACCACTCGATCCAGACCGCGGGCAGCCTGTTCTCCGTGGCCTTCGGCACGTCGGCGACCGGGGTGCACGACTACGCGCAGGCCAAGGCGCAGGAGTCCTTCCGCTACCCGGCCTTCTTCCACGCCATGCTCGACCAGGGCGTCTACATGCCCCCGTCGGTGTACGAGGCGTGGTTCCTCTCCGCGGCCCACGACGACGCGGCCATGGACCGGATCATCTCCGCGCTGCCGGCGGCGGCCCGGGCGGCCGCGGAGGCGCGGCCGGCCGCCTGACCCCCGCTCCTCCGAGGGCGCTCAGACGTCCTCGGAGGAGCCCACGGGCCACGTGCCGTCGACGACCGCGTCCGGACGGGTGCGCCGGAAGTACTCCTGCAGGCTCTCCGCCTGCTCGGCCGCCCACCCCACCTGCTTCGCGTGCAGGTCCGCGGCGGGGCGTGCCAGCTCGGGGAAGCGCCGTGCCATGAGCACGGCGAGCCGCTCGGTGGCCACCGCGTCCGCCGCGGAGGTGTGCGCCGCCGTGAGCTCGACCCCGTACTCCTCGCACAGCGCACCGAGGGTGCGCTTGCCGCGCCGGTACCGGTGCACCTGCTTGTTGAGCACGAACGGGTCGAGCACGGGGTAGGGGACCGGGACGGCGACGCCGTGCCGGCGGCCCTCCCGGGCGAGGACCGTGAAGTCGTAGGAGGCGTTGAACACCAGCACCGGGGTGCCGGCCGCGAAGAGCTCGCCGAGCACGGCGGCGATCTCCCCGACGACCTCCCGCACCGGGCGCCCCTCGGCGCGGGCCCGCTCGGTGGTGACGCCGTGCACGGCCGCCGCCTCCTCGGGGATCTCCACCCCCGGGTCCGCCAGCCACTCCCACGTCTCCGTCACCTCGCCCGAGGCGTCGGCGCGCACGATCGACGCCGTGACGATGCGTGCGGTGCGGGGGTCACGGCCGGTGGTCTCAAGGTCGAACGCGGCTCTCGGCCCCTCCGTCCAGGCCGGGGGCCCGCTCCCCGGGGCGAGGTCGAAGAGCGCGTCCTGCTCCGCCCCGGGCGCGACGGGCGGGGCCGCGGGCTGCTCCGCCCGTCGCGGGGCGGCCTCCGGCAGGGGCAGCTGGTCGGGGGCGCTGGCAGGGCCTGGTGTCGAGGACATGACTTCACCGTACCGGCCGCCTCCGACCCGCCACGCCCTGCCCCGGGTGGGGCGGGCGGCGCACGGGAGCACGGGGCGGGGCGCCGTTAGCGCGTCGGAGTGCCGTGATGGGATGGGATCATGCGGCAGACCGAGCACAGCGTTCCCCTCACCGTGCAGACCGGCGCCGGTCCGGTGCGGTGGACCCTCGTGCCCCCGAGCGGCCCGGCGGCGCAGCGGGCCCCGTGGCGGCCCACGGAGGCGCAGGCGGACGTGGTCTCGCTGTCCGCCGGCTGCGGTCCCCGGCTCGTCGTGGGCGGGCCCGGGACAGGACGCACCCGCGTGCTCGTCGAGCTCGCCGCGCGCCGGATCCGCGAGGGCCTCGACCCCGACCGGCTGCTCGTCCTCACGCCCTCCCGCCTCTCCGCCGCACGGCTGCGGGACGACCTCACCGCCACGGTGTCGGCCACCATGAGCTCCCCGCCCGTGCGCGCGTGGCAGTCCTACGCGTTCGACCTGCTGCGCCGGGCCCAGAACGAGGGGCTGCTGGAGGGCGTCGCCCAGGCCCCCAAGCTGCTGTCCGGGCCGGAGCAGGACGTGCTCATCGGGGAGCTCATGGCCGGGCACGCCGCGGGGGAGGGCGCCGTCGTGGTGTGGCCGCCCGACCTCCAGGAGGCGCTGGGCACCCGGGGCTTCCGCCAGGAGGTCCGCGAGGTGTTCGACCGGATGTCCGAGTACGACCTCGGCCCGGCCGGCCTGCGCGCGCTCGCCGCCCGGCTGGACCGCCCGGACTGGACCGCGGCCGCGGCCGTGCGCGCCGAGTACCAGGCGGTGCGCCGGCTGCGGATGCCGGAGTCCTACGACCCCGCGGCGCTGGTCTCCGAGGCCGCGCGCCTGCTCGAGGAGCAGCCGGAGTTCCTCCGCGCCGAGCAGGAGCGGCTCGGGCTCGTGCTCGTCGACGACCTCCAGGAGGCGACGCCCTCCATCCACCGGCTGCTGTCCGTGCTGTGCCGCGGCCGCGACACGGTCGTGACCGCGTGCCCCGACACCGTGGTCCAGGGCTTCCGCGGGGCCCGGCCGGACCTGCTCCGCACCCTCGACGACCGCCTCGCCGAGCCCGGCCGGCCCCTGGCGCGCCACGTCCTCACCACGAGCCTGCGCATGCCCGCGGCCGTGGCGGAGGCCTGGGGACGCATCGCCGAGCGGATCCCCGCCGTGGGCGGGGCCCGCGGCCACCGCGCGATGGCGGTCCCGGCACCGGGCGAGCGGGACGGCGCCGGGCAGGACAGCGCCGGTCAGGACAGCGCCGGACAGGACGGCGCCGGGGCGGCATCCCCCGGGGGGAACGGCGCGGGGAAGCCGGCGGACGGGTCCGGCACGTCCGCCGGCGAGCGCGCGGGGGAGGTGCTGACCGTGGTGCTGTCCTCCCCCCTGCACGAGGCCCGGTGGATCGCCCACCAGGTCCTCGAGCGCCACCTCGTGCACGGCGTCCCGCTCGCGGACATGGCGGTGGTCGTGCGCAACGGCCGCTACCTCGAGGGCTTCGAGCGCCAGCTCTCGGCCCTCGGCGTCCCCGTCAGCACCTCCGCGGCCGAGACCCCCGTCCGGGACGAGCCCGCGGTGCGCCCCCTGCTGGACGCCCTGAGGATCGTCACCGAGGCGGAGGCCGCACGGATCCGCGGCGCCGGGGACGAGGGGAGAAGAGAGGAGGGGGAGCAGACCGACCACTTCGGCTTCCTCACCGTGCAGGCGGCCCTGGACCTGCTCTCCTCCCGGATCGGCAACGCCTCCCCGATGGACGTCCGGCGGTTGCGCCAGCGACTGCGGGCCGAGGAGCTCGCCGCCGGCGGCGGTCGCACCAGCGACGACCTGCTCGTCGAGGCGCTCGCAGTGCCGGGCGCCCTCGACGCCGCCGGCGTCCGGTCCGTGCCGGCCCGCCGGGTGGCCCGGATGATCGCCGCCGGGACGCGGGCGCTCCGGGAGGAGGGGGCCACCGCGGAGACCGTCCTGTGGGCGCTGTGGGAGGCCGCCGGCATCGCCGACACGTGGCGCCGCCGCGCCCTCGAGGGCGGGCCGGGCGGGGAGCGCGCCGACCGCGACCTCGACGCCGTGGTGGGACTCTTCGAGGCAGCCGAGCGCTACGTCGACCACCTCCCGGGAGCCGGCCCCGCCCAGTTCCTGGACTACATCGACAGCCAGGACCTGCCCATGGACACCCTGGCGGCCCGGGCTCCCACCGACGAGACGGTCGAGATCATGACCCCGGCCACAGCCGCGGGCCGGCAGTGGCCGGTGGTCTTCGTCGCCGGGGTCCAGGAGGGCGTGTGGCCCAACACCCGGCTGCGCGGGCAGCTGCTCGGCGCGGACCTGCTCACCGACGCACTCGATCTCGGCGCGGAGCAGGCCGCCCGGGTCACCCCGGTGACCCGGATGCGCGAGGTGCGCCACGACGAGCTGCGCTCCTTCTCCGCGGCGGTCTCCCGCAGCCGCGGGACGCTCGTGGTGACGGCGGCCCTCAACGAGGACGAGCAGCCCTCCGAGTTCCTCGACCTCGTCGACCCACCGGGCTCCCGGGACGGCAGCCGGGCCGTGGTCGAGGCCCCGAGGCCCATGACGCTGCGCGCCCTCGTGGCGGAGCTGCGGCAGTGGGTCCAGCTGCACGACGAGGACCCGGTGCGCTCGGAGGCGGCCGCCCGGCTGCTGCACCGCATGGCGGAGTCCCCGCGCCCCGTGCCCGGCGCCCGCCCCGACACGTGGTGGGGGGCGGCCGAGCTGACCAGCACGGACCCGGTGTTCGACGACGGCGTCCCCGTGCCCGTGTCACCGTCCCGGATCGAGACGATCCACCGGTCCCCGCTCGACTGGTTCGTGGCCGCCTCCCGCGCCGAGGCCGCCACCGACCTCAGCCGCAGCCTCGGCTCGCTCGTCCACGCGATCGCGGAGGAGATGCCCGAGGCCGCGGGCTCCGAGCTCGTCGCCGAGCTCGACCGGCGCTGGCCCACCCTCGGCCTGCCGGAGACGTGGGAGGCCGAGGTCCAGCTCGAGCGGGCCCGGCAGATGCTGGGCAAGTTCGCCCAGTACGTCGTGGACGCCCGCAACAAGCACGGCCGCCGGCTCGCCGCGGTCGAGGGCTCCTTCAGCGTGCTCGTCCGGGGCCGCGCCCGCGACGCCCTGCTGCGGGGACGCGTGGACCGGCTGGAGCTGGACGACCAGGGCCGCTTCGTCGTGGTGGACCTGAAGACGGGGCGGAACCAGCCCGTCGGGTCGAAGATCGCGGAGCACCCCCAGCTGGCCGCCTACCAGGTGGCCCTCAGCGCCGGTGCGGGCTCTGCCATGGTCGCGGGGGAGGACGAGGCCGAGCTGGAGCTGCCCGAGGGGACGGTCACGGAGCTCTCCGGCGGCGCCCTGCTCGTCCAGCTGGGGACCACGACCCGGTCCCCGTCCGTCCAGCAGCAGGATCCCCTGGACCCGGACGCCACCTGGGCGCGGGAGCTGATCACGCGGGCGGCGGAGCTCGTCGCGGGGGAGCGGTTCACGGCCCGCCACGACCAGGGGGAGGGCGTCTTCGGCGGGCACGGGTGCAAGCTGCCCCAGATCTGTCCCCTGTGCGCCGAGGGCCGGCAGGTGAGCGAGCCGTGAGCGCGCCCCCGGACCCGGACCGGACACCCCTGCCCCCACCTCCGACGAGGCCGAGAGAGCGCGCATGACCGAGACCCCCCACGCACCGGCTCCCGAGCACCCGTACGGCGGGGTCGAGCCCCGCTACACCCCCGAGGAGCTCGCCGAACTGCTCAATACCCTCGAACCGGGCGACGCCCGCCTGCCCACGCGCGAGCAGTCCGCCGTGATCTCGGCCCCCCTCACGCCCCGGCTCGTGGTCGCGGGCGCCGGGTCCGGCAAGACCGCGACCATGGTCGACCGCGTCGGGTGGCTCGTGGCCAACGGCGTCGTGGCCCCGGACCAGGTGCTCGGGGTGACCTTCACCCGCAAGGCCGCCGGGGAGCTGGGGGAGCGGATGCGGGCCCGGCTGAACCGGCTGCGGACGCTGGGCCTCGTCCCGGAGGCCGGGGACGAGGACGACGACGTCCCGTCGGCGCCGCAGGACCCCACGGTCAGCACCTACCACTCCTACGCCAACACGCTCGTGCGCAACTACGGGCTGCGGATCGGCATCGAGCCGGACACCACGCTCCTGGGCCAGGCGCAGACCTGGCAGCTGGCCGCCCTGACGGTGGAGGCCTGGACCGGCGAGCTGCTCGAGGCCATGCCGGCCAAGTCGACCATGGTGAAGGCCGTCCTGGACCTCGCGTCGGCGTGCGCGGAGCACCTCGTGCCCCCGTCCGCCGTCGAGCGGTTCGCGTCGGGCCTGCTCGGCGAGCTGGCCACCACCCCGCCCGCGCGCCGGAAGAAGACCCTGGGACCGCAGCTGAAGAAGGTGGAGGACAACCAGCGCACCGCCTGGGTCCTCGCGGAGCTCGTCGCGGAGTTCTCCCGCCGCAAGGACGAGGCGCAGGCCATGGACTTCGGGGACCTCCTCTCGGCCGCGGCGCGGCTCGCGGAGGAGGACCCGGTCGCCCGGCGCACCGAGCGGGAGCGCCACCGCGTGGTGCTGCTCGACGAGTTCCAGGACACCTCCCACGCGCAGCTGCGGCTCTTCGCCGCCCTGTTCGGGCACGGGCACTCCGTCATGGCGGTGGGCGATCCCCAGCAGTCGATCTACGGCTTCCGCGGCGCCTCCTCCGGCCAGCTGTTCGGCTTCTACGACTCGTTCCCGGTGGCGGCGGGCCAGGACGGGGAGCCCAGCTTCCTCACCACGGCGTGGCGCAACTCCACCCGCATCCTCGACGTGGCCAACACCCTCGCCGTCCCCCTGCGCAGCCTGCCGGAGTGGGCCCGGGGCTCGTCGTCCGTGTCCGTCCCCCCGCTGGGCCCCCGCCCGGGCGCAGGTCCCGGCGAGGTGCGGCTGAGCCGGTACGCGACCGACGTCGAGGAGGCCGCCGCCCTCGCCGAGCAGGTGCAGGCCCGCCGCGAGGAGCACCGCGGCGGGCGGGAGGAGGAGATGCCCACCATGGCGGTGCTGTGCCGCAAGCGCTCCCAGATCGAGCCGGTCCGCCGCGAGCTGGCCGCCCGCGGCATCCCCTACGAGGTCGTGGGGCTCGGCGGCCTGCTCAGCACCCCGGAGGTGGGCGACGTCGTCGCGACCCTGCGCGTCCTCGACGACCCGGGCCGCTCCGACGCGCTCGTGCGGCTCCTGGCGGGCGCCCGGTGGCGGATCGGGGCGCGGGACCTCATGGCGCTGTCCGACTGGGCCGCCCACCTGGAGCGCCGCCGCACGGAGGCCGCCCGGGCCGGTCGCGCGGAGGACCTCGAGAGCCCGGTCACCCGGGAGGAGGCGGAGGAGGACGCCCTGGTCGAGCCGGACCTGTCGGACCACGCCTCCCTGATCGAGGCCCTGGAGACCCTCCCGCGGCCCGGCTGGGTCTCCGCCCACGGGCGCAGCCTCTCGGAGGCGGCCCGGGAGCGGATGGTGCGGCTGCGGGGCGAGCTGGACCACCTGCGGTCCTACCTCTCCGACGACCTGCCCAGCCTGCTGCATGAGATCGAGACCGTCACGGGCCTCGACATCGAGGTCGCGTCCCACCCCCACCGGTCCTCCCACCACGCCCGGCGCAACCTGGACGCCTTCCAGGAGGCCGCGCAGACCTTCGTCTCGTCCTCGGCGACCGGCGACGTCTCCGCGTTCCTCGCCTGGCTCGACGTCACGCTCGCCGAGGAGAACGGCCTCGAGCCCGGCCCCGACCACGCCCGGCGCGACGCCGTGCAGCTGGTCACCGTCCACTCGTCCAAGGGGCTCGAGTGGGACCACGTGTACGTCCCGGGGCTCAACGCGAAGAACTTCCCGACGGACAACGCCGCCCGGTGGACCCTGGACACCGGGACGCTGCCCTGGCCGCTGCGGGGCGACGCCCGGTTCCTGCCGCAGTGGTCCGTCGACACGACCGACCTCAAGGCGCTCGAGGACTCGCACAAGGAGTTCCTGGAGCTGGCCGCGCAGCACGCGGAGGACGAGGAGCGCCGCCTGGCCTACGTGGCCGTCACCCGGGCGCGCGACGTGCTCGAGCTGTCCTGCACGGTCTTCCGGGGGACCGCAGTCAAGGGCCAGGAGCCCTCCGTGTTCGTGGCGGAGCTCGAGCCGCTGACCGAGGGGCCGGCACCGGTCGTCCGCCGGGGGGACTGGGCGCAGGTGTCCGAGGGCGCCCGCAACCCGGCCGCGTCCACGGTGCTGAGCGCGCCCTGGCCCTACGACCCGCTCGAGGGGCCGGAGATCACCGAGACGGTGACGGGGGAGGACGGGGGGACCACCGTGCGCACCACCCCGCCCCCGCACCCCGGGCGGCGGGCGATGCTGGAGCGGGCGGCCCGCGCCGTCCTGCAGCGGGGCTTCGAGGACACCGCCGACCTCGACGTCGAGGACCTGCTCGGCGTCGCCGAGCGCGACGGGCGCGAGCCGGACCCGCGCCGGTGGTCCGAGGAGGCACGGATCCTCCTGGCCCGGCACGAGGAGGCCCACGCCGAGCGGACCGTGCCCATGCCCTCCCACGTCTCGGCCTCGACCCTCGTGGCGCTCTCCCGCGACCCCGAGGACGTCGTCTCCGGGCTGCGCCGGCCCATGCCGCGCCGACCGGGCACCGCCGCCCGCCGCGGCACCACGTTCCACGCGTGGGTCGAGCAGTTCTACGGCAGCTCGGCGATCTTCGACGTCGGGGAGCTGCCCGGCTCCGCGGACGAGTATGTGGACGTGGCCTACGACCTCCCGGAGCTGGCCGAGACGTTCCGCTCCGGGCCGTGGGCGGACCGCCAGCCCTACGCCGTGGAGTTCCCCCTCGAGACGCCGATCGCCGGGGTGACCGTGCGCGGGCGGGTCGACGCGGTCTTCCGCAACGCCGACGGCACGTGGGAGCTGGTGGACTGGAAGACGGGGCGGGCGCCGGCGGGGAAGGAGCTGCAGGAGCGCTCCGCGCAGCTGGCCGTCTACCGGCTCGCGTGGTCGCGGCTGCGCGGGGTGCCGCTGGAGGACGTCACCGCGGCGTTCTACTACGTGGCGGAGAACCGGGTGGTGCGCCCGCACGACCTCGCCGGGGCGGACGAGCTGGAGGCTGTGGTCCGGGAGGCCTACCGGGTGGTGCTGCGCCCCTAGACACACCCCGTCAGGGCGTCGACAGCGGTGGGATGCTGACGTGGGGAGAGCCTCCGGGCACGTCAGGCCCGTCCGGACAGGATGAAGTGCCAGTACAGGAACGGCAGCCCGTAGCGCTTGAGCAACCACATGTCCCGGCGCTCACGGGTGGTGTCGATCAGCGGGATGCTCGGGGCCGGCTGCATGGAGTAGTCGAACTCGGCCAGCAGCATCTTGTTGCGCGCCGTGGTCAGCGGGCAGGACCCGTAGCCGCTGTAGCGGGCTGCGACAGGCCGGCCGTCCATCACCGCCAGCAGGTTCTCGACCAGCACCGGGGCCTGCTTGCGGATCGCGGCCCCGGTCTTGGAGTTCGGCGTCGAGCCCGCATCGCCCAGCGCGAAGACGTTGGGGTAGCGGGTGTGCTGCAGGGTGTGCTTGTCCACCTCGACGTACCCGCCGGGATTCTCCGGGTCGGCCAGCGGTGTCGCCCTCAGCCAGTCCGGGGCCGACTGCGGGGGAGCGGTGTGCAGCATGTCGTAGTGCAGCGTTTCGTGCGTGCCGGCCAGGTCGTCGGTGATGACCACCTCCTGGGCGACGGGATCCACCGCGGTCAGCTCGCTGTTCGTGCGGACCTCGATCCCGTACCCGGCCACGACCCGCTCCAGCTCGTCGGCGAAGACCTTCACCCCGAACATCCCCGGAGTCGGCAGCACCAGCACCACGCGGATGTCGTCCAGCACCCCCTGCTCCCGCCAGTGGTCCGCGGCGAGGTAGGCGATCTTCTGCGGGGCCCCGGCGCACTTGATCGGCCCGGAGGGCATGGTGAACACCGCGGTGCCCGAACGCATCCCCCGGATCAGGTCCCAGGTCTTGGGCGCCAGGTCGTACCGGTAGTTGCTGGAGGCCGCCGGGGACTCGACCGCCTCGGCCATGCCTGGGATCCTGTGCCAGTCCAGCTGGATCCCGGGGCAGACGACGAGGTGGTCGTAGCGGATCTGCGCCCCGGAGGCCGTGGTGACCAGATTGGCCTCCGGGTCGATGCCGGCCGCCGCGTCACGGATCCATGCCACCCCCTGGGGCATGACCGAGGACTGGTCCCGCACCGACTCCTCCTGCGGGGCCCGTCCCCCGCCGACCAGGGTCCACAGGGGCTGGTAGTAGTGCTTGTCGCTGGGCTCGAGCACAGCGATGTCGCTCTGGCCGGCACGGCGCAGTCGAGCGGCCACGCTCAACCCGGCGTTGCCGCCGCCGATGACCAGGATCTTGTGGTGGATGCTCATCGCGGTGATGCCTTCCTTCGAGGTTCTGCAAGGACCAGAGGTGTTCATGGGGGGTCCCTTCCATGGGGTGTTCATCCGATCGCGCCGGACCACGCCCGGTCAGCGCAGGCCCAGGCCTGCCATCTGCTCGCGGGTGAGCTGGCCTCCGTTGGCCGCGGCGGCTTCGAAAACCGGCAGGTGCACCTCCTGGGAGGCGCGACGCAGGTTGGTGAAGACGCGGGTCAGGGCGGTGTCCCCGCTGACCTCGGCCAGCAGCCGGTCGTAGAGCGCGACGTTGTCCACCTCCTCGGCGGCCCAGGCGTCGGCAGCGGCCTGGAGGTCGGCAGGTGCGGAGATCGTGCCGGTGTAGGGGTTCGGCGGGACCTCGACCCCGAGCCGCTCCAGCTGGCGGGTCAGGGCGTCGATGTGCCGCTCCTCGGCGGCCTGGATGCTCACGTACGGCTCGACGGGGCCGAACTCGTCGATGACCGCCTGGTACTCCGCCGAGGCCTTGTACTCGCCGTCGGGGGACATCAGGGCGTCCCAGGCGGCCGCGGCCAGGGGGTCGGTCGGGGCGGCAGGTGTCGACACCGACGGGGCCGGCTCGGCGGCACCGGGTGCGGACGGTGACATTGACGGTGACGGTGGTCCGGGCTGCGATGCGGAGCTCGTCGTCGGGACGGGCGTCCCTGATGCGGTGGCGCCCCCGGTCGTCGGGGTCGAGCCGGCGCAGGCGCTGAGGAACATCGCGAGGACCACCGCCGCGACGGGCACGATCAGTTTCTGGTGCATGGTCAGCTCTCCATCGTGTGAGCAGGCCGGTGGGGAGTCCTGGTTCGACGGTCTGCGATGACGTTGGTCACAGAATACCCCAGGGGGTATTTATGTCCAAGGGTCGGCACGGAACGGGAGCATCGACGGCGTTGAGGTGTGTCGTACCAGCCGGTCCGCCGGCGTTCGGGTTCGTCCTCGACGGATCCCCGGAGGCGGGGTTGACGGTCGGGCCCGAAGCGTGCTGCCGCGTGCGGCGCCATGCGCATTCCCCGTTTCCGCGGGGGTCCGCGGGGGTCCGCGGCGGCCTGTGGGCGGCTGTGCGGAACGCCGGACCCGGAGGCTCCTGCCGCCCCCGGCGATCGGGAGGGTCGCGGCAGACGGCAGGTCAGGGCACGGGGTCAGGGCGCCGGGTCAGTGCACCGGGGCGGGACTCCCGCCCGCGGCGGCGCCCCCGGCGCCGTCCCGGGCCGTGGCGGCGGGGGACGGCGCCGGAGCGGCCGTCGGCGCCGCGGCGCGTCGGGCCAGGTCCTTCTCGAGCCGCGCGAGCATGGCCTCGGCGTCGGCGACCACGGAGTCGAGCCCGCGGTCGAGGCCGCGCATGAGCCACTGGGCCAGCGCGAACTCGGCGTCCAGCCGCGCCCGCTCCAGCAGGTGGGCGTCCGGCTCCCGGTCCGGCGCCCGGAACGAGGCCGTGCGGCAGGCCTCGGCGTAGGCCTCGATCACGGTGTCCGCGAGGTACGTGTCCCGGGCGCCGATCAGCCACGCGAAGTCCTCAGCGGGGTCGCCCACGTGCAGGTCCGTCCACCCGGTCACGCCCCGGACGCGACCGCGGGCGATCACCAGGTTGTCCTCCTGCAGGTCCCCGTGCACCACGCGGGTCGGGAAGCGCCATGCCTGCCGGTCCTCGAGGATGGCCGCCCAGCGGCGCAGCAGCGCCTCCGGCACCCGGCCGGTGGCCTCGGCCCGCCGCAGCTCGGAGAGCCGGCGCTCCCGGCACTGCTCCGCGGTGTAGCCGGGCAGGTCGGCGTCCTCCACGAGCGAGCACGGCAGCGCGTGGATCGCGGCGAGGATCCGCCCCAGCTGGACGGCCAGGGTGGGCGGGGGATCGGCGCTGGGGACGTGCCGGAGGTCGTCCGGGTCGGGGTCCGCGGCCATCCTGGCGAGCGCGTCGATGCTCAGCGGCACGCCGTCGATGTGGGAGTGCACGAACGCGTGCAGGTGCCCGTGCTCGACGGAGCCCACGGCGGTGGGCACGAGGAACGGCAGCCGCGAGCGGATGGCGGGGGTGAAGGCGCGCAGGACGAGGTGCTCGGTCTCCAGCCGCACGCTCGCCTCGGGGCTCAGCGGGGAGCGCACGCGCCAGTGCCGGCCCTCGGCGTCGAGGATCACGGCGGAGCGGAAGTCGGCGTCGTCGTCGGGCGAGGGCCCGACGGCCACGGGTGCGATTCCGGGCACGCCTGCGGCGGCGACGGCGGCCAGGTGCTCCAGGGACGTGCTCACGTCGTCCACCCTACAAGAGCCCCGGCGGGAGGCGGCCGCGCCCGTCCACGGCGCCCGCGTGACGGGTCCACGGGTCCGCCCGGGTCGCTACAGTGGACTCGTGCCCGCCTCCACCGATCCCCTCCCCGAGCCCTCCACCGGCCTCCGCTCCGAGCGGCTCCCGCTGTCCCGGCTGCCGTTCGCGGCGACCGCCTTCGACCGGGACGCGGTCGAGCGGGAGCTGCGGGACGTGCGCGCGGCCGCGGCCCAGGACCCCGCCACGCTCGTGCTCGTCCTGTCCGGCGGGCTCGCCCCCGTGGTCGGGGACGCCCTCGTGCTGGTGCCCGCCGCCGGCCTGCCGGCCCTGCCCGAGGACCCGCGCCGGCCCGAGGTCTACCTCGGCCGGCTCCCCGGCGCCGGCGGCGCCCCCGGGCCCCGGGTGCTGCTGCGCCCCGTGCCGGCGGCCGCCGAGCACGCCGCCGAGCATACGGACCCGGGCACGGCCGAGAACGCGGCCGGACCGGATCCCGTGCGCCCCGGGGACTCCCCGGACACGCTGCTGGAGGCCCTGCTGGACACCGTGGCCCGGCACGCCGCCGAGCGGTCCGATCCGGGCGCGGGGGACGGCCTGCGCTGGGCCGGCCTGCGGGACCTGGGCCCCGTGCTGCCTCCCACGGACACCGCCCTGCTGGTCACGGCCCAGTCCGTGGGGCTCTGGCACCGCGACCACCCCCGCTGCCCGCGCTGCGGGGAGCCGACCGAGGTGATCCGCTCCGGCTGGGCCCGGCAGTGCCCGCGTGACGAGTCCCTGCACTTCCCGCGCACCGACCCCGCCATCATCGTGGCCGTCACCGACGGCGACCCCGACCCCGCCCGGGAGCGGCTGCTGCTGGGCCGCTCGGCCCTGTGGCGGGGCAACCGGTTCTCCACGCTCGCGGGCTTCGTCGAGCCCGGGGAGTCCCTCGAGCAGGCCGTGGTCCGGGAGGTCGCCGAGGAGGCGGGCCTCGTGGTCGGGGACGTGCACTACCTCGGCTCGCAGCCCTGGCCGTTCCCGCGCTCCCTCATGCTCGGGTGCCGCGCCGTGGTGCGCTCCGGCGCGGCCGTCCCGGACGGCCAGGAGATCCTCGAGCTGCGCTGGTTCACCCGCGCGGAGCTGCGCACCGCCGCCCGCACCGGGTCCGTGACCCTCCCCGGACGGGTCTCGATCGCCCACGCCCTCATCGAGCACTGGCTCGGCGAGGACCTGCCGGAGACCACCTGGTGAGCGCTGCCGAGCCGGCGCTCTCCGCGGACGCGACCCTCGACGTGGACGCGCCCCTCGACGTGGACGCGCCCCTCGACGTGGACGCGCCCCTCGACGAGCGCATCCTCGCCGGCCTGGACCCCGAGCAGCGCGAGGTCGCCACGACCCTGCGGGGACCCGTGTGCGTGCTCGCCGGCGCCGGGACCGGCAAGACCCGGGCCATCACCCACCGCATCGCCTACGGCATCGCCACGGGCGTCTACGTCCCCCAGAAGGTGCTGGCGCTGACCTTCACCGCGCGCGCCGCCAACGAGATGCGCAACCGGCTGCGCGCGCTCGGGGCGGGCGGGGTGCAGACCCGCACCTTCCACGCCGCCGCCCTGCGGCAGCTGCAGTACTTCTGGCCGCAGGCCGTCGGCGGCCCGCTGCCCGGGCTCGTGGAGCACAAGGCGCGGCTGATCACCGAGGCGGCGCAGAACATGCGCCTGTCCACCGACCGCGCGGCCGTGCGGGACCTCGCCTCCGAGATCGAGTGGGCGAAGGTCTCGATGCTGACCCCGGACACGTACCCCACCAGGGCGGCCCACCGGGACATGCCGATGGGCTACGACGTGCGCACCCTGCAGCGGCTCTACCAGTCCTACGAGGAGCTCAAGACGGACCGGCACCTCATCGACTTCGAGGACGTCCTGCTGCTGACCGTGGCCGTGCTCGAGGAGGACGAGCGGGTCGCCGCGACGGTCCGCGAGCAGTACCGGCACTTCGTGGTCGACGAGTACCAGGACGTGTCCCCGCTCCAGCAGCGCCTGCTCGACCAGTGGCTCGGGGGCCGCGACGACGTGTGCGTGGTGGGCGACGCCTCCCAGACGATCTACTCCTTCACCGGGGCCACGTCCCGGCACCTGCTGGAGTTCCCGCGACGCCACCCCGGCGGCCGGGTGATCGAGCTGGTGCGGGACTACCGCTCGACCCCCCAGGTCGTGGAGACCGCCAACCGGCTGCTGGCCGCGCGCCGGCCCGGCCGGGACTCGACGCCCGGCGCGTGGGCGCCGCCGCTGCGCCTGGTGGCGCAGCGCCCGGACGGCCCCCCGCCGTCGTGGAACGAGTACGCGGACGACGAGGCCGAGGCCGCCGGCACGGCCGCCCGGATCAAGGACCTGCTCGACGAGGGCGTCCCCGCCGCCGAGATCGCCGTCCTGTTCCGCACCAACGGGCAGTCGCAGGCGTTCGAGACGGCGCTCGCGGAGGCCGGGATCGGCTACCAGCTGCGCGGCACCGAGCGGTTCTTCAACCGGCCCGAGGTCAAGCAGGGGGTCGTCCAGCTGCGCACCGCGGCCCGGGCCGCCGACGCCTCGGACGACCCCACCCGCCTGGTGCGGGACATCCTCTCCTCCCTCGGCTACTCCGACCGCGCGCCGCGCTCCACCGGCGCCGTCCGCGAGCGCTGGGAGTCCCTGGCGTCCCTGGTGTCCCTGGCCGACCGGATGGCCGCGGACTTCGCCGCCCGCGGGGAGGACTTCGGCCTGCCCGCCTTCGTGGCGGAGCTCGAGCGGCGGGTCGCCCAGCAGGACGCGCCGGTGATGAACGGTGTGACGCTCGCCTCGCTGCACTCCGCCAAGGGCCTGGAGTGGGACGCCGTGTTCCTGGCGGGCCTCAGCGAGGGGCTCATGCCGATCAGCTTCGCCGAGACCTCCGACGAGGTCGACGAGGAGCGCCGGCTGCTCTACGTGGGCATCACCCGTGCCCGCGAGCACCTCGTGCTGTCCTGGACGCTGTCGCGCACCCCGGGCGGGCGGCCCACGCGCAAGCCCTCCCGGTTCCTCGACGCGCTGCGCGACGCCGAGCCGGCGCGGCCGCCCGCGAGCAGGGGCCGTTCCCGGAGGTCCCGGGCTCACTCCTGAGCGAGACCGCACAGGCACTGGCCGCGGTCGACCTCCAGCCACTCGGTGCACCCCGGGAACGGGGGGTGCAGGACGGCGGCCCACCCGGGCCCCGTGTCCTCCTCGCCGGCGACCTCCGCGTCCGCCGGGCCGGTGGTCTCCACCCACAGCGCGTCGAGGCCCAGCGCCAGGACGTCCACGGCCAGCCGGGCCGCCACCGCGGCCTCGTACGCCGGGCGCGCCCAGTCATCCAGGACCCTGGCGCGCCCCGTGCCGCGCGCGGGGGGCCGCCGGCGCCCGAGAGTGGCGCGCAGGCAGCCGGGACACGGCCGGTGGGCCCAGGGGACGACGGGCCAGCGGACGACCACGCCGTCGAGCCGGTGGACGGACACGAGCGGGTGCCGGGGGTCGATGCCGCACGCGCCCCACGGATCGTCCGGCAGCGGCACCGCGCCCCCACGGGGCCCCGGCCGGGAGAGGGCGCCGTGCCGGACGCTGCGCACCACGACGGTCGCCGGCAGCAGCGTCCCCGGGAACAGCCCGGGCCCGCTCACCGGGGCGCAGCGGGGGTCGAGCTCGCGCAGCCGCCGGCGCAGCACGGTCTCCCGCGGGCGCCCGACGTCGGTGCGGCGGTAGACGCCCGGGACGACGTCGGCCTCGGCCACGGGGTCCGGGTCGTTGACGTTGAGCGAGAGCACGCCGCAGCGCAGCAGGTGCACGGCCAGCGACGCCGCGATGCCGTCGAGGCCCAGGAGCAGGACGTGCACCTCCTCGGCGTGCGGGCGGTCCACGCAGTGCAGCGAGGGGTGGTCGAAGCCGTGGTGGGGCGGGGGAGGAGAGGAGGAGTCGGACGGCACGGCGCACCTCGCGGGACTGGGGGACCTGGCCCTGCCAGTGTGCCGCCGGGCACCGGCCGGCTGCGGCGCCGGCGGTGCTGTGCACTGTCCGGACGGGACGGTGTCCACATCGCCGGCCGTGCGGAGGCCCGGCCCGGATTCGCCGGTCCGGCCGGGGCCGTGTTCAATGACCCCATGCCCGTACCGTCGCAGCCCGAGGTCGTCGTGCGCCGATCCGCACGCCGCCGCAAGACCGTCTCCGCCCACTGGAGCGAGGACACCGTCGTGCTCTCCGTCCCCCAGTCGGCCACCCGCCGGGAGATCGACCACTGGACCCGGGAGCTCGTGCCGCGGGTCGTGGAGCGCCGCCGCCGCGAGGCTGCCCGGGGGGCGGCCCGCCGCTCGGACGACCGCCTCCTCGAGCGTGCCCGGGAGCTGTCCCGCCGCCACCTGGAGGGCCGCGCGGAACCGTCCGACGTCAGGTGGTCGGCGCGGCAGAACTCCCGCTGGGGGTCCGCGACCCCGGCCACGGGCGTCATCCGGGTCTCGGCCCACCTCCAGGACGCCCCGGACTGGGTGCTCGACTTCGTGCTCGTGCACGAGCTGGCGCACCTGCTCGAGGCGGACCACAGCCCCCGGTTCCGGGAGCTCGAGGGACGCTGCCCGCACGCGGAGCGCGCACGGGCGTTCCTCGACGGCGCGGCCTGGGCCCACCGGCACCCCGCCGCGCCGTCGGCCGGCATCGACGAGGGCGCCGGGGAGGAAACCAGCGCGGGCGCCGGGGAGGAAGCCGGCGCGGGAACCGGCCGGGGCGCCGGAGTCCCGGGCCCCGACGCCGGTGATCAGCGGGGGCCGTCGCCCTCCTGAGGGCCGTCGTCGCGGGGCCGGTCGGGACCGGAGCCGTCGGTGCCCTCGGCGCCGGGCTCCTCGTAGCCGCCGGCGAGCAGCTTCTGGAGCGCGGCGTCGACCTCGTCCGCGGACGCGGTCAGCAGGCCGCGGCGCTCGGAGAACCCGGCAGGGTCGTCGAGGTCCTGGTCCGTGGGCAGCAGCTCGGGGGAGTCCCACATCGCGTCCCGGTCCTGCAGGCCGCGGCGCTCGCCGACGACCTGCCAGAACTGCGCGGCCTCGCGGAGCCGGCGCGGGCGCAGCTCGAGACCGACGAGGGAGCCGAACGCGTGCTCGGCCGGACCCCCGGAGGCGCGGCGGCGGCGCACCGTCTCGGCGAGCGCCCCGGCGGAGGGCAGGTTGGCCGTGGAGTCGGCCGTGACCACGTGCACCCAGCCCTCCACGAGCGCGAGCACCGTCTCGAGCCGCTTGAGGGTGGCCTGCTGGTCCGGGGTCTGCTGGGGCGCGAAGATCCCGGAGGACAGGGCCTCCTGCATGCTCGCCGGGTCCATGGGGTCGAGGTCGCGGGCGGCCTCCTCGATGCGGGCCATGTCGATGTGGATGCCCGCGGAGAAGCGCTTGACGAGGTCGAGGATGTGCCCCCGGAGCCACGGGTTCGCCGCGAAGAGGCGGACGTGGGCGGCCTCGCGCACGGCCAGGTAGAGCATCATCTCCTGGACGGGGATGTCCAGGCCCTCGGCGAAGGACCTGATGCCGGCGGGCAGCAGCGCGGAGCGGCCCTCCGCGAGGGGGAGGCCGATGTCGGTCGAGCACAGCACCTCGCGGGAGAGCCCGCCGACCGCCTGCCCCAGCTGCATCCCGAACAGCATGCCGCCGGCGCCGGCGAGCATGCCGGAGGCCCCGCCCATCATGGCGGACAGCTCGGCGGGCAGCTGCTGGGTGAGGGCGTCGGTGAGGGCCGCGGTGACCGACTCCGCGACCGGGCCCGTCATCTCCTTCCACGTCCCCAGCGTGGCCTCGATCCACTCGGCGCGGGACCAGGCCTCGGGACGGACCGCGGTCTGGTCGAACTCGGTGTGGCCGGTGAGCCACAGCTCCGCGAGCTTCATGGCGTCCTCCACGGCCCCGCGCTCGGCGGGCGTGACGGAGGGGTCGCCGTCCGCGGCCGCGATGCGGCGGGCGTGGTCGTGGGCGAGGGTCCAGTTGACCGGGCCCTCGGAGGCGCCGGCGCCGCTCATCATGGACTGGATCTGCTGGAACATCATCTGCATGGCCTGCGGGTCCGCGGGCATGCCCGCGCGCTGGAGGTCCTCGGGGCTCATCCCGCTCTGGCCCAGGAGGCGCTCGAGCATCTCCTGGAACGGGTCCTTGCCGTCGTCGGGCTCGTCCCCGGGGCGGTCGTTGGGGGGCTGGGAGGTCATGGGTCCACCGTTCGTCTGATCGGGAGCTGGGGACCGGCGGCACGGGCGCGCCGGACGTCTCTGGTCCCAGCGTAGCGAGCCCTGCGCGGGGCGGACCACGGGGCAACTCCCAGTTCGCTGGGAGCTCAGGCCCCCGGCCCGCGGGATAGACTGGGGCGCCCGGACCGGGCGCCCCAGGGGGAGCGCGGTCCACCCGCCACCGACCGTCGAGGACCGCCCGTGACCGTTTCCCCCCGCCCGCGCCCCACCGGCCGCCGACGGAGCCTGGAGTCGTGGTCGCTGCTGGGCTCGGCGGGCCTGCTGCTGGCGGGCGCGCTGCTGCCCGCGCCGTTCGTCATCGAGGCGCCGGGCCCCACGTTCAACACGGTGGGGGAGCACGACGGGCAGGAGCTGCTGGGCGTCTCGGGGGCGCAGACCTACCCGAGCGACTCCGTCCTGGACCTGACCACCGTCTACGTCTCGGGCGGGCCGAACAGCGACGTCAACGCCCTGAGCGTCCTCGGCGCCTGGCTGGACCCGTCGGACACCGTCCTCCCGGCGGACGCCCTGTACCCGCGCGACGTCTCGGCCGAGGACGTGGACCAGTCCAACACGGTGGCCATGGACTCCTCGCAGGAGAACTCCATCGCCGCGGCCCTGTCCCACCTGGACATTGACTACGGCATGCGCCTCGTGGTGCACGGCACGGTCCCGGACGGTCCCTCCCACGGGGTGCTCGAGGACGAGGACGTCCTGCTCACCGTGGACGGGGCGCAGATCGCCTCGCTGGCGGGGCTGAAGTCGGGCCTGGACGAGGCCGGCGACGCGGGCGTCGTCCTCGAGGTCGAGCGCGACGGAGCGGTGCGGGAGGTGCCCGTGGACACCGTCCTGGACGAGGCGTCGGGGCACCGCCAGCTCGGCGTCTTCCTCCTGCCCACCTACGACTTCCCGGTCGACGTGGACTTCGAGCTCGACCAGGTCGGCGGCCCGAGCGCGGGCATGATGTTCGCCCTCGGGATCATCGACGAGCTCACCCCCGGCTCGCTCGCCGGCGACCGGCACGTGGCCGGCACGGGCACCATCACCCCCGAGGGGGAGGTGGGGCCCATCGGCGGGATCCGGCAGAAGCTCCAGGGCGCGGCCGCCGCCGGCGCGGAGGTCTTCCTCGTGCCGCAGGGCAACTGCGCGGAGGCGCAGGGCCACGTCCCCGAGGGGCTCACGGTCGTGTCCGTGTCGACCCTCGACGACGCCGTGGCCGCCGCCGAGGCCGTGGGCCGCGGCGGCGACCTGTCCGCGCTGCCCGGCTGCGAGCCGCGGTGAGCCGCGCCGCCGCGTCGATTGCACCCCCGTGAACGCCACGGGCAGAATGGTCGGGGCGCCCCTGACCGTGCCCGCCCCACGCGCCCGACGACCCCGACTCCACACAGCACGCCTGACTTTCGACGCGGAATGCAGAGGTAACCAGTGACCGCCGGACCAACAGCCCCCCGACCACCGAGGCAACCAGCCGGACAGCGGAAGAAGCGGGGTGCGCTGGGGCCGACCGTCGTCATCGTGCTGGCCCTCGTGGCCGCCTTCGTGGGTCTCACGCAGCTGTACACGGACGTCCTGTGGTACGACCAGCTGGGCTACCTCAGCGTGTTCGTCACCGAGAACGTCGCCAAGATCTCGATCTTCGCCGTCTCCGCCGTGCTCGTGGCCGCGCTGATGTTCGCCAGCCTCTACCTCGCCTACCGGAGCCGGCCGATCACGGCCGAGTCCATCGTGGACGACAACCTGCGCCGCTACCAGGAGGCCCTGGAGCCGGTGCGCAAGATCGTCCTGGTCGTGGTGCCCGTGCTGTTCGGCCTGTTCGCGGCGTCCACGGCGATGACGCAGTGGGACACGGTCCTGCTGTTCTTCAACCAGGAGCCGTTCGGCCAGGAGGACCCGCAGTTCGGCCTGGACATCGGCTTCTACGTCTTCACCCTGCCCTTCCTGCGCTTCCTCATCGGCTTCCTCGTCTCCGCGATCCTGCTCGCGGGCGTGGCGGGGATCCTGATGCACTACGTCTACGGCGGGATCCGGATCAACGAGCGCGGGCTGAGCACCACGCGCGCCTCCCGCGTGCACCTGGGGGTGCTCGCGGCGCTGTTCCTGCTGCTGCAGGCCGCGAACTTCTGGCTGGACCGGTACTCGACGCTGCAGTCCTCGTCCGGCAAGTGGACCGGTGCGCTGTACACGGACGTCAACGCCGTGATCCCCACGAAGGCGATCCTCGCCGCCGCGGCCCTGATCGTCGCGGTGCTGTTCCTCGTGGCGTCCTTCATCGGGCGCTGGCGCCTGCCGCTGATCGGCACCGCGATGCTCGTCGTCGTGGCGGTCGTGGCCGGCGGGATCTACCCGTGGGTGGTCCAGCGCTTCCAGGTCACCCCGACGGAGCAGGCCCTGGAGAACGAGTACATCCAGCGGAACATCCAGCAGACCCGGGAGGCCTACGGGCTCGAGGCGACCGAGGTCATGGCCTACGACGCGACGACCGAGACCGCGCAGGGCGCCCTGCGCCAGGACACCGAGACGACGTCGAACATCCGCCTGCTGGACCCGAACGTGGTCTCCGCCGCGTTCTCCCAGCTGCAGCAGTTCCGCCCGTACTACCAGTTCCCGGACACCCTCAACGTGGACCGCTACGAGATCGACGGCGAGGTCCAGGACACCGTGATCGCGACCCGTGAGCTCAACCCCGACCAGAACCAGGGCTGGTACAACCAGCACGTGGTCTACACCCACGGCTACGGCGTGGTCGCGGCCTACGGCAACCGGGTGGAGGCGGACGGCAAGCCCCAGTTCATGCAGGCCGGGATCCCCTCCCGGGGCGTGATCTCCGACGACTACGAGCCGCGGATCTACTTCGGCGAGAACTCACCGGAGTACTCCATCGTGGGCGGCGGGGAGGGCGACGTCCCGCTCGAGCTGGACCGCCCGCAGACGGCGGGCGACGAGGAGGGCGACGCCAAGACGACGTTCAACGGCGACGGCGGGCCCAGCGTCGGCAACTTCTTCAACCGGCTGTCCTACGGGATCAAGTTCCAGTCCTCGGACCTGCTGCTCTCGGACGCGGTCCGCCCGGAGTCCCAGGTCCTCTACGACCGGGACCCGCGCGAGCGCGTGGAGAAGGTCGCCCCCTACCTGACGGTCGACGGCGCGCCCTACCCGGCGATCATCGACGGCCAGGTGCAGTGGATCGTGGACGCCTACACCACCTCGGACGCCTTCCCGTACTCGACGCCCTCGGTGCTGCAGGAGGCCACCCAGGACACGCAGACCGCCCAGGGCGCGGCGGCCGCGCTGCCGGCGGAGCGCGTCAACTACATCCGCAACTCGGTCAAGGCCACGGTCAACGCCTACGACGGCTCCGTGACCCTGTACGCGTGGGACGACCAGGACCCGCTCCTGAAGGCCTGGCAGAACGTCTTCCCGAACACGCTCAAGCCCTACTCCGAGATGTCGGCGGACCTCATGGCGCACGTGCGCTACCCGCAGGACATGTTCAAGGTCCAGCGCGAGCTGCTCAACGAGTACCACGTCACGAACGCGAACGACTTCTACAACGCGAACGACGTGTGGTCCGTGCCCAACGACCCGACGCAGGAGAGCAACGTGCCGCTGCCGCCGTACTACCTGTCGATGCGGATGCCGGGCGAGGAGGAGGCCAACTTCTCCCTCACCACGTCCTTCATCCCCCAGCAGTCGCAGACGGGCAACACCCGCAACGTGATGTACGGCTACCTCTCCGCGAACGCCGACGCCGGCACGGGGGAGGACGGGGTCAAGAGCGACGAGTACGGCAAGCTGCGGCTGCTCGAGCTGCCCCGCTCGTCCGTGGTGCCGGGGCCCGGCCAGGCGCAGAACCTGTTCAACTCGGACACCGACGTCTCGACCGAGCTGAACCTCCTGCGCCAGGGCGCCTCCGAGGTGATCAACGGCAACCTGCTGACGCTGCCCGCCGGCGGCGGCATGCTCTACGTCCAGCCGGTCTACGTCCAGTCCTCGGGCGACGCCGCGTACCCGACGCTGCGCCGCGTGCTCGTGGGCTTCGGCGAGGAGGTCGGCTTCGCGCCCACCCTCGACGAGGCGCTGGACGAGGTGTTCGGCGGCGACTCCGGCGCCCAGACCTCCGCCGGCGCCGGCGTCGACGACGCCGAGGCCGCTCCCGACGGCGAGCAGCCCGCCGAGGGCGGCGCGCGGCCGCCGGCCGGCACGGGCGACACCCTGCAGGACGCCCTCAACGAGGCCAACCAGGCGGTCCGGGACTCCGACCAGGCGCTGCAGGACGGCGACTGGGCCCGCTACGGGGAGGCCCAGGACCGGCTGCAGGACGCCATCGAGCGGGCCCTCGAGGCGGAGGGCGTCGTCGAGCCCCAGGCGGACGGCGCCCTGGCGCCGGAGGAGGGGGGCGAGTAGCCGATTTGCCAGCCCACCCCGCGGTCCGTATAGTCATACGTGTCGCCGCGGGGTGGAGCAGTTCGGTAGCTCGCTGGGCTCATAACCCAGAGGTCGCAAGTTCAAATCTTGCCCCCGCAACCACGGAAGGCCCCCGGACCGTCACGGTCCGGGGGCCTTCGTCATGCCCGGGCGCAGGACCGGCCGGTCAAGGACCGGCCGGCGCAGGCGCCGCGGCGCGGAGCCCCTCCGGCCGGCACGACGAACGCCCCACGGCGTCCACCGCGGGGCGTTCTGCGTGCGAGGGCTCCGGAGGAGCCGGGGGTCAGACCTCCTCGGCGGAGACGATCTTCTCGGCGCTGCGGGACTTGAGGGCCGCGAGCCGGGCCTCGACCTCCGACTGCTGGCCCAGGGCCTCCAGCGACTCGAACTGGGCGTCGAGCGAGGACGCGGCCAGCTCCTGCTGCCCGAGGATCCGCGCCTCCTCGCGGCGGATCTTGTCCTCGAAGCGGGAGACCTCGCTCGTCGGGTCGAGGACGTCGAAGGACCTGAGGGCGTCCTGCACCTGGGACTGCGCCTGCACGGTCTTCTGCCGGGCGTTGAGCTCGTCGCGCTTGGCCGAGAGCTCCTGGAGCTTGCCGCGCATCTTGTTCAGGCCGTCCTTGAGCTTCTCCACGACCTCGGTCTGCGACTGGATCTGCGGCTCGGCGCCCCGGGCCTCCGTCTCGTACTGGATCTGGCGCTGCAGGGCGACCTTCGCGAGGTTGTCGAACTTCTCCGCGTCGGAGGACCTGCCGGTGGCGCGGAACTCCTCCGCCCTGTTGGAGGCGGCCAGCGCCTTGTTGCCCCACTCCTGGGCCTCGCGGACGTCTTCGGCGTGGTCCTGCTCGAGCAGGCGCAGGCTGCCGATGGTCTGGGCGACGGCGGCCTCGGCCTCGCGGATGTTCTCGGTGTAGTCGCGCACCATCTGGTCCAGCATGAGCTGCGGGTCCTCGGCGGCGTCGATGAGGGCGTTGATGTTGGCCTTCGCCAGCTGGGCGATGCGACCGAAGATCGACTGCTTGATCATGGTGTCCTTCTCTCTCCTGGTGCTGCGCCCGGGCGGTCCCCGGGCGGTCGGTGCGGATGGGTGTGGTGGGTGGACAGGAACAGGGGCGGCGCGGGTGGCGGCCCCGGGGGCGGGGCGTCAGAAGCTGCCGCCGACGCCTCCGTCGAAGCCGCCGAAGCCGCCCCCGCCCCCGCCTCCGCCGAATCCTCCGCCGAAGCTGCCGCCGAAGCCGCCCCCGCCGTTGAGGATCGACCCGAGCAGGATGCCGCCGAGCATGGCACCGCCCACGCCGCTGTTGGACCGGCCGCGGTAGCCGTGGCCGCCGGCGGGCGCGCCGAAGCCGCCGTAGCCGAAGCTGTCGACGTCCGACTGGGCGATGTACTGGGCCTCGCCGGCCAGGCGCATGGCCTCGTTGGCGTGGGTGACGGCCTCGGAGGGGTTGGACTGGCGCATCTGCTGGGCGGCCTCGAGGTAGCGCTCCGCCTCGGCGAGACGGGTGCGGGCCTCCGGGCCGACACCGCCCCGGCGGGCCCAGATGTACTCGCTCGCGGAGCTCACCTGGGCCTGCGCGGCCACGAGGGTGTGCGACAGGGTCTCCCGGGCCGAGCGGTCCCGGTCGTTCTGGGAGCGCACGGAGGCGAGGCCCTTGTCGAGCTCGTCCTTGGCCACCGCGAGGCGGCGGCCGAGGCCGAGGGGGTCCATCCGCCCGCCGGTCATCTGCTCCTCGACGAGGCGCAGGACGGCGTTGACGCCGGCGGCCGCGCCCGCGAGCTCGGGGTTGGAGCCCCGCTGCACGAGGGCGTCCGCCTCCGCGACGTCGCGGCGGGCGATCGCCACGGCGTCCTTGAGGGACTCCTCCGCCTGGGCGAGCTCCGTCGCGGCGTGCTCCACCGCGTCCAGGAGGCCGCGGGCCTGGCCCACGCCCTCCTCGGCCGCACGGATGTCGAGGACGGCCTCGCTCGTCCGGCCCCGGTCCAGCTCGACGCGCGCCTCGGCCACGGCGGACTCCACGAACGCCAGGCGCTCCCCGGCCTGCTCGACGTTGTCGCGCACCGGGGCGAGGGCGGTGTCGTTGTAGCGGGCGGCGAGCGCGCCCAGCTGGGCCTCGGCCGTGGCCACGCGCGGCTCGACGGACCGGGCCGCCCGCTCGACGTCCTCGACGGCCTGGGGCGCGCGGGTCTCCAGGCGGCGCAGGGCGCTGAACGCCTGCTCCTGCTCCTTCAGCGGGCGCTGGGCCTCCTGGGAGCGCCCGATGATCTCGGCGAGCCAGGCCCGCTGCTGCTCCTCGGTGTCGGGGATGTGGTCCTCGAGCTGCTGCTGGAGGGCGAAGGAGGCCTGCATGTGCTGCTTGGCGTCGGCGATGGCCCGGCGGAACCGCTCGACCTCGTCCGGGCCGTACTGCAGCTCGGCGAACGCGAGCTCCTGCTCCGAGTGCTGGATGGCGTTGTCGGTGGACACGAGCAGCTCCCCGGCGCGCTTGCGCAGCTCGGGGACGGGCACGTCCTGGTACGGGACCGCGGGGCCCTGGGGGCCGCCGGCCGGGCCCTGCGGGGCACCGGCCTGGCCCTGCCGGCGCTTCTTGTTCCGGCTGGCGATCCCGTACACCGCAAGACCGCCCACGCCCAGGGCCCCGAGGCCGAGGAGGCCGAGGCCGGCGCCCCCGCCCCCGCCGGAGTCGGCGGCCGCTCCGCCCGTGCCCGCGAGCTCGGCCTCGATGCTCCCGACGGCCCCCCGCACCGCGCCGTCCCAGTCGCCGCTCGAGAGCGCGGGCCGGATGTCCTGGAGCACGTCCTGCAGCTGGGCGTCGCTCAGCGGCCCGCTGTCGTGGGCGTCGAGGCGGACCTGCCGGGCGTCGGTCGCGATGACGAGGACGGCGTCGTTGGTGCCGAAGCCGTTGAGCTCGGCGAACTCCTGGACCCACTGGTCGGGGTCGGCGGGGCCGGTGAACTCGTCGACGGTCACCGCGTAGAGGACGAGGTTCTCCTCCGCGGCCAGGGTCTCGATCTCGGCCTCGAGCGCGGCGGGGTCGTCCAGGACGCCGCTGCCGTCCACCACCCGCTCGCCCGGCGGGACGTCCACGGGCGGCTGCGCGACGGCGGCTCCCACGGGCACGAACAGGGCGAGCGTCAGCCCGCAGGCGGCAGCGGTCCGGCGGGAAATGGGGCGCCAGTGCATGATCTCCCTCACGTGGTCGGTGGTCCCGATTGTAGGGCCGGGCCCGCCGGCCGGGGCAGGACGCCGCGCGGCCCTACGCGGAGGGCGAAAGCGGACGGCTGCTGGTGAACTTCCGGGGCAACAATCGGTCCGGAGTGCGGAGCCACCACGCCCAGCCGGCGCCCTGCGGGCGTCCAGGGAGCACACCCCGCACGGTCAGGGCTTTCAGCCTCGTCTCAGTGCCGGGGGAGATACTGGGACCCAGATCCGGCGCCCCGGACGGCCGCCCCCGGGGCGGGCCGGCCCGGGCCCGCCCCGCACCAGCAGGAGGAGACGTCCATGTCCGACCACCGCGACCCCCGGTCCGGCACCGACCCGCAGCCGACCCAGCCGATCCCCCCGGTCTCCGCACGGCCGGACGGCGGGCCCTGGGCCCCGGGCGGCGAGCGCGGGCACTGGTCCGGGAACGGCGACCGGTACGGCGCCGACGCCGAGGACGGCACCGGGTGGACCCGGCCGGTCTACGGGGCCGGCCACGAGGGCGGGCCCGGGGCCGGCGCTCCGCAGCAGGGATGGGACGGCGCTCCCGCGGACCCGTTCGGGGCCCGGCCGGCGGAGCGCCGGAGGTTCTCGGGCGCGTCGCTGGTGACGGGCATGGCGCTGGCGGCCCTGATCGGGGCGGGCGCCGCCGTGGGGACGGACGCCCTGCTGGAGGACGGGCAGATCGGCTCGGCCGGCGGGTCGACCTCGACCTCGAGCTCGATCATCGTCAACGACCAGGACGACGTGAACGCGGTCACCGCCGCCGCCCAGAAGGCGTCCCCGTCGACGGTGACGATCTCCTCCTCGAGCGGCAGCGAGGCCGGCTCGGGCTCCGGGGTGATCATCGACGACCAGGGCCACATCCTGACCAACACGCACGTGGTGACCCTCGACGGCACGGCGAGCGACCCGGAGCTGGAGGTCCGGCTGGACGACGGCTCGGTGCACACCGCGACGGTGGTCGGCACCGACCCGCTGTCGGACCTCGCCGTGATCAAGATCGAGGTCCAGGGCCTGACGCCGGCGACCCTGGGCTCCCTCGACGACGTCAACGTCGGCGACACCGCGATCGCCATCGGCGCCCCGCTGGGCCTGTCCGGCACGGTCACGGACGGGATCGTCTCGACCCTGGACCGCACCATCGAGGTCGCCTCCTCGGCCGCCCCGTCCACCCCCTCGGAGGGGGACGGGCAGGACGGGAACGGCGGCAACGACTTCTTCTTCAACTTCCCCGACGACGGCGGGCAGGGCGGCGGCTCCCGCGACGCCCAGTCGATCGTGTACCTCAACGTCATCCAGACCGACGCGGCCATCAACCCCGGCAACTCCGGCGGACCGCTGATCGACACCGACGGCGAGGTCATCGGGATCAACGTGGCCATCGCCTCGGCCGGGTCCTCCGCCGAGGCCGGGAACATCGGCGTGGGCTTCTCCATCCCGATCGACAACGCGAAGCGGGTGGCGCAGGAGATCATCGACAACGGGCGCGCGACGCACGGCTACCTCGGCACGAGCGTGACGGCGGCGCCGGCCGCGGAGGGGCGCAGCCAGGCGTTCTCCGACGGCGCCGTGATCCGCGAGGTCGTCGCCGGCTCCCCGGCCGACGAGGCCGGCCTGGAGGTGGACGACGTCATCACGGAGTTCAACGGCCACCGCATCCAGGACGCGAACTCCCTCACGGCCGCCGTCCGGGAGCTGCCCGCCGGCGGCACCGGGACCGTCCGGTACGTGCGGGACGGCGAGGAGCGCACCGCCGAGGTGATGGTCGGTGACGCCGCGGACCAGGAGTAGCCGCCCACCAGGAGCCGCCGCGGGCCAGGAGCAGGAGCGGAACAGGGGCCGGGGCCCCTAGCGCTGCGCCCCCGGGAAGCCGAGCTGGCGCCAGGCCTCGTAGACGGCGACGGACGCGGCGTTCGCCAGGTTCAGCGAGCGGCGGGCCGGGAGCATCGGGATGCGGACCCGCGCGGTGACGTGCGGGTCCGCGAGCACCGGCGCGGGCAGGCCCGTGGACTCGCGGCCGAACATGAGGACGTCGTCGGGCCGGTAGGCCACGTCCGTGTGGGAGGTCTCCCCGTGGGAGGTGAAGGCGAGCACGCGCGCCGGGGCCAGCGCGGCCCACGCGGCCTCCAGGTCGGGGTGGACCGTGAGCACGGCGAGGTCGTGGTAGTCGAGGCCCGCCCGGCGCAGGTGCGCGTCGCCGAAGCCGAAGCCCAGCGGCTCCACGAGGTGCAGCTCGGCCCCGGTGACGGCCGCGAGGCGGATGGCGTTGCCGGTGTTCCCGGGGATCTCGGGGGTGTGGAAGAGGATGCGGAGCATCCCGACAGTCTACGGAGCGCCCCGTCCCCTCCGGGCGCGCGCCCAGCCCGGGGCCCTACACTGGCGCCGTGCCGCGCAACACCGTCTACCTCGACCACGCCGCCACCGCCCCCCTCCGCCCGTCCGCGCTCGCCGCGGTCACGGAGCAGCTGGCGCGCGGCGGCAACCCGTCGTCCCTGCACCGCCCGGGCCGGGCGGCCCGCGCGGTCGTCGAGCAGGCCCGCGAGGAGATCGCGGCCGCGCTCGGCGCCGACCCCGTCGAGGTGGTCCTCACCTCCGGGGGCACCGAGGCGGACAACCTGGCCGTCCAGGGCCTGTACCGGCACCGGCGCGCCGCCGACCCGCGCCGCCGGCGCGTCCTCGTCTCGTCGGTGGAGCACGCCGCGGTGGCGGAGACGGCCGAGTGGCTGGCCGCGCACGAGGGCGCCGAGGCCGTGTGGCTGCCCGTCGACGCGCACGGGCGGGTGGAGCCGGAGGCCGTGCGGGAGGAGCTGGCCCGGGACCCGGGCTCCGTCGCGCTGCTGAGCGTGATGTGGGCCAACAACGAGGTGGGCACCGTCCAGCCCGTGGCCGAGCTCGCGGCGCTCGCCGAGGAGTTCGGCGTCCCCTTCCACTGCGACGCCGTCCAGGCGTTCGGCTCCCTGCCCGTCGACGCGCACCTGCCCGGGCTCACCACCCTCGCGGTCTCGGCGCACAAGCTCGGCGGCCCCGTGGGCGCCGGCGCCCTCGTCGTCGGCCGCACGGTCGGGCTCGAGCCGGTCCAGCACGGCGGGGGCCAGGAGCGGAAGGTGCGCTCGGGCACCCTCGACGCCGCCGCGATCGCCGGCTTCGGGGTCGCGGCGCGCGAGGCCGCGGCCGAGCGCCAGGACGAGAGCGCGCGCCTGGCCGCGCTGCGGGACCGGCTGGTCGACGGCGTCCGGCGCGCCGTGCCGGGCGCCGTCCTGCGCGGGCCGGAGGACCGGGAGCACGCGGGGACGCGGCTGCCCGGCAACGCCCACTTCACCTTCCCCGGCTGCGAGGGGGACTCCCTGCTGTTCCTGCTGGACGGCGCCGGGATCGCGTCCTCGACCGGCTCGGCGTGCCACGCCGGGGTGCCGCGGCCCTCCTCCGTGCTCCTGGCCATGGGCCTGGACGAGACCACCGCCCGCGGCGCGCAGCGCTTCAGCCTGGGCCGCACCAGCACCGCGGAGGACGTCGACGCGCTGCTGGCCGCGCTGCCCGAGGTGCACGAGCGCGCGCTGCGGGCCGGGCTCTCCGGCGCGGCCCTGCGCTGACCGGCGGCCCCGCGGGGCGGGGCCGGGCCGGGAATAGGCCCCGGCGGCGCTCCGTTGAGGACACGGGCCCCCGGCCCGCCCGCCCACGACCGGTGGCGGCCCCGGCGGCGCCCCACCGACCACCCACGACCCCTGGAGACGATCACACCGTGCGAGTACTGGCAGCCATGAGCGGCGGCGTCGACTCGGCCGTGGCCGCGGCCCGCGCCGTCGACGCCGGCCACGAGGTGACGGGCGTGCACCTGGCCCTCTCCCGCACGCCCGGGACCCTGCGCACCGGCTCCCGGGGCTGCTGCACCATCGAGGACTCCCGCGACGCGTGGCGGGCCGCGGACCTGCTCGGCATCCCGTACTACGTGTGGGACTTCTCGGAGCGCTTCCAGGCCGACGTCGTCGACGACTTCGTGGCCGAGTACGCCGCCGGGCGCACGCCCAACCCGTGCCTGCGCTGCAACGAGAAGATCAAGTTCGCCGCGCTCCTGGAGAAGGCCCTGGCCCTCGGCTTCGATGCCGTGTGCACCGGCCACTACGCCAAGGTCGTCGACGGCGCCGGGGGCGGGCGCGAGCTGCACCGCGCCGCGGACTGGGCCAAGGACCAGTCCTACGTCCTGGGCGTGCTCACCGCCGAGCAGCTCGAGCACGTGCTCCTCCCGCTGGCGGAGACCCCCTCCAAGGCCGAGGTCCGCGCCGAGGCCGCCCGCCGCGGCCTGTCCGTGGCGCAGAAGCCGGACTCCCACGACATCTGCTTCATCCCGGACGGCGACACCCGCGGCTGGCTCGCGGAGCGGATCGAGCTGGCCGAGGGCGAGATCAAGGACGTCGAGGGCAACGTGCTCGGCACCCACCCCGGCGCCAACGCGTTCACGGTGGGCCAGCGCAAGGGCCTGCGGATCGGCACCCCGGCCCCCGACGGCAAGCCCCGCTTCGTCCTGGAGATCCGGCCGAAGACCAACGAGGTCGTGGTGGGCCCCGAGGCGATGCTCGCGGTGGACGAGCTGCGCGGCATCCGCCCCACCTGGGCCGGGCGCCCCGTCCCCGAGGCGGCCGAGCTGCTGCGGGACGGGCGCGCCGCGGGGGAGGCGTCGTTGTCGTTCCCCGTCCTCGCCCAGGTGCGCGCCCACGGGGACCCCGTCCCCGCGCGCGCCCTGCTGGAGCTCGTCGAGGGCCCCGACGGGCCCGACGGCGCCCCGGCGCCCGAGCTCGTGGTCCGCCTGGACGAGCCGATGCGCGGGGTGGCCCCCGGCCAGTCGCTGGTGCTCTACCAGGGCACCCGCGTCCTCGGGCAGGCCACGATCGACCGGGCGCACTCGCTCGCGCGCCCGGACGTCGCCGCCTCCCGCTGAGCCGGCCGGGCCCGCCCGGTCGGTAGACTGGCCCGCATGAACGCACTGCACGAGAACGCCCCCGCCGACGTCAGAGCCCACCACGACTTCGACGCCGACGCGTCCTCGCTGGAGGGGACGGCCGACGCCGAGGTGCTCGCGGAGCTCCGGTCCATCCGCGGCACCATCGACAACATCGACGCCGCCCTCGTGCACCTGCTCGCCGAGCGGTTCAAGGCCACGCAGCGCGTGGGCGTGCTCAAGGCCGCCCACGGCCTGCCCGCCGGCGACCCCGACCGGGAGACCGCCCAGATCACCCGGCTCCGGGCGCTCGCGGCCTCGGCCCAGCTCGACCCCGAGTTCGCGGAGAAGTTCCTGAACTTCATCATCAGCGAGGTCATCCGCCACCACGTGGCCATCTCCGAGGACCACCGGCGGCAGGACGACGACGCCTCGTGAGCCCCGCTCTCCCTCCCGGCACCCGGCGCGCCGACCCCGACGTCCCGCACGTCACCGCCACGGCGCTCGGGTCGATGCCCGGCACGGACGTCGTGGAGGCCGTCACCGTCCTCCGCGGCGAGCTCGGCGCCCCGCACCTGTCCTTCCTCCCCGTGCTGCCCGCCCGCGGTCCCGCCGCCGACCCGGTGGCCCGCACGGCCGCCGTGCTGGACGGGCTCTACGCCGACCACCAGCCCCACGGCCTGCGGGTCTCGGGGACCCCCGGCAAGGAGTCCCGGGCCGCCCGCGCGCTGTTGGCGAGCGACGTCAACGTCCTCGCCGACGTGCTCGGCGCCGAGTCCGGCACGGACGACGCCCCGGTCAAGACGCAGCTGCTCGGCCCGCTGAGCCTCGCCGCCGAGCTGCACCTGCACGCGGGGGAGCGGGCCCTGCGGGACCACGGGGCGCGCCGCGACATCGCGGCGTCGCTGGCCTCCGGGATCGGCGAGCACGTGCGGGCCGTGCGCGCCGCGGCCGCCGGGCGCGACGTCGTCGTCCAGCTCGACGAGCCCCTCCTCGACCGCGTGCTCGCGGGGAGCCTGCCCACCATGAGCGGCTACCGGACCCTCCGGGCCGTCCCCGCGGCCGAGGCCCGGTCCGCGCTGGCGGCGGTGGCCGACGCCTGCCGGGAGGCCGGCGCCGCCGAGGTGGCCCTGCGGCTGCCGGACGGGCTCGACCCGCGGCTCGCCGCCGACGCCGGGGCGGACGCGGTCCAGGTGGCGTCCCCCGGCGCCTCCGCCCGCGACTGGGAGCCCCTGGCCGCGCTCGTGGAGGAGGGGCTGGGCCTGTGGCTCGGCGTCGTCCCCCTGTCCCCGGGGGCCGTGCGGGCCCGCACGCTGGCGGAGGGGGTCTGGGGCGTCTGGCGGGACCTCGGCCTGCCGGCCGCGGTGCTGGACCGGGTCCGGATCACCCCGCTCGGCGAGCTCGACGAGCTCGACCCGGACCGGCTGCGCGCCGTCCTCGGACTGCTCACGGAGACCGCCGAGGCGCTCGCACGGACGGCCGCCGAGGCCTGAGCCCGGGCAGCCCGCCCCGACACACTGCGTGCCGAGGTGCGCGGCCCGGCCGGAATCGGCGACAATGCATCAGGGACCTCGGTCCACCACGGCGCCCCGGACCTCCCGGGGCCACGGCGAGCGCCCGCTGGGCGGGCCCGCCCCACACCTGCGGAGAGGCGATGAACGCGCGAATACTTGTCGTCGACGACGACGCGGCCCTGTCGGAGATGATCGGGATCGTCCTGACCGCGGAGGGCTACGAGCCCGTGTTCTGCTACGACGGCGCGACCGCCGTGGACACCTTCCGTGCCGTGCGGCCCGACCTCCTGCTCCTCGACCTCATGCTCCCGGGCAAGGACGGCATCCAGGTCTGCCGGGAGATCCGGGCAATCTCCGACGTCCCCGTGGTCATGCTCACCGCGAAGTCCGACACCGTCGACGTGGTCCGCGGCCTCGAGGCCGGGGCGGACGACTACGTCCCCAAGCCCTTCAAGCCGGCCGAGCTCGTGGCGCGCGTCAAGGCGCGGCTGCGCCCGGTGGAGCGGGCCGCCTCGGCCGAGCTGCGGATCGGCGACGTCAGCATCGACGTCACCGGGCACAGCGTCCGCCGGGGGGACCAGGAGATCAACCTCACCCCCCTCGAGTTCGACCTGCTCACCGCCCTCGCGCGCGCCCCGCACCAGGTGTTCTCCCGCGAGATGCTGCTGCGGGACGTCTGGGGCTACCAGCACGCCGCGGACACCCGCCTCGTCAACGTGCACGTGCAGCGGCTGCGCTCCAAGATCGAGCTGGACCCCGAGAACCCCGAGATCGTGGTGACCGTGCGCGGGGTCGGCTACAAGGCGGGCTCGTCCGCACGATGACCGCGCCGGACGCCGCCGCGAGCCCCCGGCGCAGGGGGTTCGCCCGCAGGCTCGCCCGACGGCTCCGTCTGGGGCGCGTGCTGCTGCTCCGGCGCTGGCGCCAGTCCCTGCAATTCCGGGCCATCGCCGTGTCCCTGACCCTGACGGCGCTCGCGTTCTTCGTCACCGGCAGCTTCCTGTCCCACCAGATCGCCGACCGCCTGTTCAACGACCGGCTGCAGCAGGTCCTGGCCGGGGCCACCGCCGACTTCGAGGACGTGCAGGCGAGCTTCGACGCGTCCGACGCCTCCGCCCGGGACGAGCTGCAGGCGCTCGTCGCCTCGACCCTCGGGTCGCTGGCGACCGACAGGGCGGATACGGAGCGCCGCTGGATCCTGGTGCCGATGGACTACACGAGCGGGCAGACGCTCATCCCGGCGCAGAGCCAGAGCCCCTGGATGACGTCGAGCACCGTGCCCCCGGAGCTGCAGGAGCGGCTCGAGGAGCAGGACGGCGTCTTCTGGCAGCCCGCGTCGGTGCGGATGGCGGAGGACGGGGACACGGTGCCCGTGATCGTGGTGGGCACGGTCGTGGAGCTCTCGCAGAACTCGCCCTACGGCCTGTACCTCGTCTACGACTTCTCCGACCCCCAGCGCACCCTCGACGCGATGCACGCGGTGCTGCTGCTGTCGGTCGTGGCCCTGCTGCTGCTGGTGGGCGCGATCGTCTGGTACGTCACGCGCGAGGTGGTCCGGCCGGTCTCCACCACCGCCCGCGTGGCGGAGCAGCTGGCCGAGGGCGACCTCGGGGTGCGGATGCCCGTGGGCGGCACGCACGAGGTGGCCCGCCTCGCCCGCTCCTTCAACCGGATGGCGGACAGCCTGCAGGAGCAGATCACCCAGCTGGAGCAGCTGTCCTCCATGCAGCAGACGTTCGTCTCGGACGTCTCCCACGAGCTGCGCACCCCGCTGACGACCGTGCGGATGGCGGCCGAGGTGCTCTTCAACGCCCGGGAGGACTTCGACCCCGTCAACCGCCGCTCCGCCGAGCTGCTCTACCACCAGGTGGACCGCTTCGACTCGCTGCTCGCGGACCTGCTCGAGATCTCCCGCTTCGACGCCGGCGCCGCCCGCCTGGAGGTGGCCACCGTCGAGCTCTTCTCGATCATCCACGACGTCGTGGAGGCCGCCGCGCCGCTCGCGGCGTCCTCCGGCTCGGTGGTGCGGGTCCGCTCGCACCTGTCCCGGTGCACGGTGCAGGGCGACCACCGGCGGATCGAGCGGATCCTCCGCAACCTCGTCGTCAACGCGCTGGAGCACGGGGAGGGCCGGCCCGTGGACGTGCTCGTGGCGCAGTCCGAGACCGCGGCGGCCGTCGCGGTGCGGGACCACGGGATCGGGATGACCGAGGAGGAGGCCGCCCAGGTGTTCAACCGCTTCTGGCGCGCGGACCCCGCCCGTGCCCGCACCACGGGCGGCACGGGCCTGGGGCTCGCCATCGCGACCGAGGACACCCGCCTCCACGGCGGGCGCCTCGAGGTCTGGGGCGCCCCGGGCGAGGGCGCGTGCTTCCTGCTCACCCTGCCCCGGACGCGCGCCCGGCGGCTGGGCCCCGACGACCCGAGCCCGCTGCCCCTGCCGCCCGACGACCTGGCGTACCCCGAGACGGCCGAGACCACCCCCACCGGCTCCCTGAGCCTCATGGCCGCGCCCGGCCTCGTGGAGCCCGCCGGCACGCCCGCGGATGCCCCGCAGGCGGAGCCCGTGCACGACGAGGAGGCCAGGCCGTGACGAGGACAGCACGGGGCCTCGCGGGGGCGGCGGCGCTGGTCCTGGCCCTGGCCGTGGGGCTCAACGGGTGCGGGGCCATCCCGCGCTCGGGACCGGTGCACCGGCACGCGGAGTCCACCCCCACCGCGGCGGAGCCGACCTACCGCGCCGCGCCGGCCGGCCCCGTGGCGGGGGCGACGCCCCAGGAGGTCGTCGAGGGGTTCCTGGCGGCGGGCACCGGCGTGGCCGACGACTACTCGGTGGCCCGCGAGTACCTCACACCCGAGCTCGCCGGCCGGTGGCACCCCGACGCCCGCACGATCGTGCAGCGCGGGGACCCCGCGCTCGCGCCACGGCTCGAGGACGACCAGTACCGCCTGAGCGTGGAGGTGGACGGCGTGGTGGACGGCTCCGGCGTGATCGAGCGCAAACCCGGCGGCGCCACGGAGGTCCTCGACTTCAGCGTCACCCAGGTGGACGGCGAGTGGCGGATCTCCGACGCGCCGGACGCCACGGTGCTGTCCCGGGACGACTTCCGCGAGATCTTCGCGCCCCACGACCTCTACTTCACGGACGAGGACCTCTCCAACGTCGTGGCGGACCCCCGCTGGTTCCCCGACCGGGTGCCCGTGACCACCTCCATCGTGCGCGCCCTGCTCAGCGGCCCGGCGCCCTACCTGCGGGGCGCGGTGACGACGGCGTTCCCCGCCGGCACCACGCTGGCGCGCTCCTCGGTGCCGGTCCAGGACGGGACGGCCACGGTGGAGCTCAGCGTGCCCGACTTCGACCCGGCCAACATCGAGGTCAACCGCAGGATGCACGACCAGCTCGCCCTGAGCCTCGGCGCGCTGAGCACCGTGACGGACGTGGAGCTGCGGGTCGACGGCGCCCCGGTGGAGCTGGGCACGGGGTGGTCGGACACGCCCCCCGTCGCGGAGGTCACCGTGCCGTCCCGGCAGATCGGGCTGCGGGAGGGCGACCTCGTCTTCTACCAGGGCGGGCAGACCGACCCGGTGGACGGCGTGGGCCCCCTGGACGCCTTCCGGCCGGCGAGCCCGGCCATGGACGCCGCGGCCGAGCACTTCGCCTTCGTGGACGCGGGCACCGGCTCGCTCATCACCCTGGGGCGCGACCGGGACCCGCAGGTGCGCCTCAGCGGCACCGGCCTGAGCCGGCCCAGCTTCGACGAGCACGGCTGGGTCTGGGTCGGGGACTCGGCCGGCGTGGTGCGCTCGGTGTCCGCGGAGTCCGGCGGTGAGGCCGTGCGGGTGGACGCCCCGTGGCTCGGGGCGCGGACGGTGACGTCGCTGCGCGTCTCCCGCGGCGGGACGCGCGCGCTGGTGGTCACGCAGCAGGACGGGGTCTCCCAGATCTGGCTCACCGGGATCGTGCGCGCCCCCGACGGCACCCCGCGGCGGCTCAACCAGGGCTACCGGGTGGCGGCGGACGTGGAGGCGGACGTCGCCCTGTGGCTGAGCGACCGGGAGTTCGTGGCGGCCCCCGTCGGCGCCGGCGGGACGGTCCGGCCGCGGGTCTACGACGCGGCGGGCCGGTACCGCGAGCTGCCCGGCCTCGCGGGCATCACCGGTCTCAGCGGCGGCAACGGCACGTCCTCCGTGTTCGCCGGGGCGGACGGCACCCTCTACATGCTCACGGGCGCCTCCTGGTCGCCGCAGAGCGAGGACGTGCGCGACACCGCGTTCGCCGGCTGAGCCGCCCGCCCCTCCACAGGCCCCGCCCCTCCACAGGCCCGCCCCTCCACAGGCCCGGCGGTCCACAGCCGCGCCCGGGCAGCCCCACCGCCGGCGCCCGCGGCGCAGCATGGGTCCGTGCCCGCCCCGCAGCCCGCCCTCGACCGTGCCGCCGCGCGCCTCGCAGCCCTCCTCGGCGAGGCCGTCGAGGTGCTGCTCCCGGTGGAGTGCGCCGTGTGCCGGGCGCCGGGCTGCGCCCTGTGCCGGCCCTGCCGGCTGCTCCTGCGCCGCTCCTGCGCTCGGCCCTTCGAGGCCTCCGCGGCCGCCCCGCTGCTCGAACCCGCCCTGTCCGTCACCGCGGCCGGCCGCTACGCCCACGAGCTGGCCGGGTGCCTGCTGGCGTTCAAGAACGGCGGCCGCACCGACCTCGCCCCCGTGCTCGCCGCCTGCCTGGCCACCGCGCTGCACCACGCCGCGCCCGCGTGGCGGGCGGCCGCTCCGCCGGGCCCGGTGCCCGGACCGGTGCTGCTCGTGCCCGTGCCGGGCAGTCCGGCGGCCCTGCGCCGCCGCTGGTTCCAGCCCGTGCGGGTGCTGCTGGAGGACTGCGCGCGCCGGGGAGTGCTCCCGCCGGGGACCGCCGCGGCCCCCGCGCTGCGGCACCGGCACGCCGCCGCGCGGCGCTCCGGGCCCGCGCAGAAGCTGCTCGGGGCGGCGGGACGGCGGAGCGGCCCCGCCGGGTCCCTGCGGGCGGTCGTGCGGCCGGGCACCCGGTGCGTCGTCGTGGACGACGTCCTCACCACGGGGGCGACCCTCGCGGAGGCGGCCCGCGCGCTGCGGGACGCGGGAGCCGTCGTCCTGGGCGCCGTGGTGGTGGCCGCCGTGCGCGCCCCCGCCGTTCCGCCCACCGCTGATTCACCTCCGCACTCCGGGCCGTTCTGGTGAATATCACGTGTGATTCCTCTAACGTTGAGTCACGGGACGCAACACCACCTCCCGTGTGGGCGGTCCCCCGGTCCGTCCACGTCACCCCCGAGAACTGGAGGGCATCATGGAACTGAACGTCATGGGACGGAACGTCGCCGTACCGGAGCGCTTCAAGGAGTACGCCGCCGAGAAGGTCGTCAAGTTCGAGGAGCTGGGCGAGAAGGTCCAGCGCATTGATGTCAAGGTCACCAAGGACCACTCCCTGCCCGGCCACCAGGGCATGGGGGTCGAGATCACGGTGTCCGGCCGAGGACCCGTCCTGCGGGCGGAGGCCCGTGGCGACGACAAGTTCGCGGCCTTCGACGAGGCCTACGGCAAGCTGCTCGAACGGCTGCGCCGGGCGCGCGACCGCCGCAAGGTGCACCGTGGCGCCCACCGTCCCACGGCCGTTCACGAGGCCACCGGCGCGCTGCCCGTGGTCCCGAGTTCCGGACCTCTCTACTCCACCCCCGAGGAGCTCGCCACCGCCGAGGAGGAGGCGTTCGACCAGAGCGTCAGCCTCTCGGACGCCGTCACCCCCGTCGAGATCCGGCGCAAGCGGTTCCCCGCCGCCGAGCTCAGCGTCGACGAGGCCGTCGACCGCATGGAGCTGGTCGGCCACGACTTCTACCTCTTCGTCGACAAGGAGACGGGCGAGCCCTCGGCCGTCTACCGGCGCAAGGGCTGGAGCTACGGCGTCATCAGCCTGAGCGAGGACGGCCAGGAGTCGGAGGAGAGCGTCCGGGCCTACCAGCCCGAGCCGGCGCGCTGAGCGCCGGGAGCAGACCCCGCGGAGCCCGGCGGCCACGCCCGCCGGGCTCCGCCGCGCCCGGAATCCCGGGATGTCTCCCGTAGACTGGAAGGTGGTGCCGGACCCCCCGCAGTCCGGCACGGCAGTCGAGCACCGAGGAGCGTGGCACGTGGCGTCATTCCTGGAGAAAGTCCTCAGGACCGGAGACAAGAAGGTCCTGTCGAGGCTCCGGTCCTACACGGACGCGATCAACAGCCTCGAGGACAGCTTCCGGGAGCTGAGCGACGCCGAGCTGCGCGCCGAGACGGACGCGTTCCGGGCCCGGGTCGCGGACGGCGAGGCCCTGGACCGCCTGCTGCCCGAGGCGTTCGCCGTGGTCCGCGAGGCGGCGTCCCGCACGCTGGGCCAGCGCCACTACGACGTCCAGCTCATGGGCGGCGCCGCCCTGCACCTCGGAAACATCGCCGAGATGAAGACCGGCGAGGGCAAGACCCTCGTGGCCACCGCTCCCGCCTATCTCAACGCCCTCTCGGGCAAGGGCGTGCACGTGGTGACCGTCAACGACTACCTGGCCGAGTACCAGGCGAACCTCATGGGCCGCGTCTACCGCTTCCTCGGCATGGAGACCGGCGTGGTGCTCGCCAACCAGGACCCCGAGGTGCGCCGGGCGCAGTACGCCGCGGACATCACCTACGGCACGAACAACGAGTTCGGCTTCGACTACCTGCGCGACAACATGGCGTGGAGCCCCGAGGAGCTCGTCCAGCGCGGGCACAACTTCGCGATCGTCGACGAGGTCGACTCCATCCTCATCGACGAGGCCCGCACCCCGCTGATCATCTCCGGGCCCGCCTCCGGCGAGGCCAACCGGTGGTACACCGAGTTCGCCCGTCTCGTGCAGCGGCTCAAGCCGGGGACCGACTACGAGGTCGACGAGAAGAAGCGCACCGTGGGCGTGCTCGAGTCCGGGATCGAGAAGGTCGAGGACTGGCTCGGCATCGACAACCTCTACGAGTCGCAGAACACCCCCCTCATCGGGTTCCTCAACAACGCGATCAAGGCCAAGGAGCTCTTCCGCGCCAACAAGGACTACGTGGTGCTCAAGGGCGAGGTCATGATCGTCGACGAGCACACCGGCCGCATCCTCGCCGGGCGCCGCTACAACGAGGGCATGCACCAGGCCATCGAGGCCAAGGAGGGGGTGGAGATCAAGGCGGAGAACCAGACCCTCGCCACGGTCACCCTGCAGAACTACTTCCGCCTCTACGACAAGCTCGCGGGCATGACCGGCACCGCGGAGACCGAGGCCGCCGAGTTCATGAACACCTACGGGCTCGGCGTGGTCGCGATCCCCACCAACAAGCCGCTGGCCCGCATCGACCGCTCCGACCTCGTCTACAAGAACGAGGTCGCGAAGTTCGCCGCCGTCGTCAAGGACATCGAGGAGCGCCACGCGAAGGGCCAGCCCGTGCTGGTCGGCACCGTCTCGGTCGAGAAGAGCGAGTACCTCTCCAAGCTGCTGTCCCAGCGCGGCGTGCGCCACGAGGTGCTCAACGCGAAGAACCACGCCCGCGAGGCCGCGATCGTCGCCCAGGCCGGGCGCCGGGGCGCCGTGACCGTCGCCACCAACATGGCCGGCCGCGGCACCGACATCATGCTGGGCGGCAACGCCGAGTTCAACGCCGTCGAGCGCATGCGCGAGCGGGGCCTGGACCCCGTGCGGGACGCCGAGCAGTACGAGCGGGTCTGGGACGGGGTGCTCGCCGAGTGCGAGGCCGCGACGAAGGCCGAGCACGAGGAGGTCGTCGCCCTCGGCGGCCTCTACGTCCTGGGCACCGAGCGCCACGAGTCCCGCCGGATCGACAACCAGCTCCGCGGCCGCTCCGGCCGCCAGGGCGACCCCGGCGAGTCCAGGTTCTACCTCTCCCTCGCGGACGACCTCATGCGGCTGTTCAACGCCGGCGCCGCGCAGCGCCTCATGGCGGGCGCCCCGGACGACACCGCCCTCGAGCACAAGATCGTCTCGCGCGCGATCGCCTCCGCCCAGAGCCAGGTCGAGGGCCGCAACGCCGAGCAGCGCAAGAACGTCCTGAAGTACGACGACGTCCTCAACCGCCAGCGCGAGGCCGTCTACCGCGACCGCCGCCGCGTCCTGGAGGGGGACGACCTCCAGGAGCAGATCGCGCAGTTCGTCGACGAGGTCATCACCTCGACGGTCGTGGACCGCACCGCCGTGGGCCACCCCGAGGACTGGGACCTGGAGGGGCTCTGGGAGGCGCTCGCCACGATCTACCCGATCACCCTGACGGTCGACGAGGTCGTGGAGGAGGCGGGCGGGCGCACCCGCCTGACCGCGGAGTTCCTGCGCGAGCAGATCCTCTCCGACGCGCGTCTCGTCTACGCCCAGCGCGAGGAGGAGGTCGGCGCCGAGGCCATGCGCAACCTGGAGCGCCGGGTCCTGCTGTCCGTCATCGGGCGCAAGTGGCCCGAGCACCTCTACGAGATGGACTACCTCAAGGAGGGCATCGGCCTGCGCGCCATGGCCCAGCGCGATCCGCTCGTGGAGTACCAGCGGGAGGGCTACGCGATGTTCCAGGCCATGATGGAGGCCATCCGCGAGGAGACGGTCACGTTCCTGTTCAAGATGGAGGTCCGCCGCCAGCGCGTCGGCGCCGCCGGCGGAGCCGTCGACCTCCAGATCCCGCGCCAGCCGAGCTTCCTGCAGTACACCGCCCCGGGGGAGTCGGGGGAGACGCAGACGCGCGTCGAGCCCGTCCGCGCCGGCGCGGACGGCACGGGGCCGGCCGCCGAGGAGCCGGCCGTCAACCGGGCAGAGCGCCGGGCCCGCGCCCGGGCGGGCGCGTCCGGCGGCGGCGACTCCGAGGCCTGAGCCCCGGGAGGCGGGATCAGCCCACCTCGAGCTGCGTGACGCTCCAGCCGCGGCCGAGCCGCTCGACCCGCATCGCCACGGCCCGGCTGCGCTGCGGCTCCGCGACGACGAGCGCCACCTCGTAGACCCCGCGGTCCACGCGGCACACCCGGCACCGGCGCACGTGGGGGTTGCGGTGCAGCTCCTGCAGCTGGGCCTTGCCCTCGAACTGCTCCTGGAGCAGACGCAGCATCTCCGCGCGCTGCTGGAAGCGCTGGACGATCTCCGGGGTCGTCCACCGCGCGAGCTGCGCGGCCGGCCGGCTGCCGCCCAGCACCTCGACGGCCGCCTGACCGATGGAGCGGGCCAGGGCGGTGACCCGGCCGAGCTCGTCGTGGACGTCGTCGCCGACCGTGCGGGTGGCGCCCCAGGTGTAGCCGCCGGGTGCTGTGGGCGGGACGGCAGGGGCAGCAACTGGGCCCGTGGCCCGAGCCTGGGTCCGTGGCTGGGTCCGTGGCTGGGTCCGTGCCGGTGTCCGGGCCGCGCCGCGGACGTCGGGGTCGGAGGGTGCGGGAGCGTTCATGGCGGTCTCCTGGGCTGGGGTCGCGGCGGCGGTCGGTGGACGGGTCGAGGATCGCGGGACGAGGACCACGGTGCGCGGGGCTCGGTGCGCGGGGAGCGGGGCCTCAGCCCGGTGGGGCGGGGACGGCGAGCCGCTGACCGGGGAGCAGGTGGTCGGGCCCCTGCGGGAGGACGTGCCGGTTGAGCTCGTACCAGGCCGGCCAGGCCCGCGCGATCTGCGCGTCCGTCGCCCGCGGCCCGAGCTGCTCGGCGGCGAGCGCCCACAGGGTGTCGCCGCGCAGGACGGTGAGCGCCCCGTCGGTGGTGCGCCGCGCCAGCGGCGGCCGTCCGGGAACGGGCTGGGGGGCCGCGACAGTGCCGGGAACAGCGTCCGGGACGGAGCCGGGGACGGCCGCCGGTGTCCCCGGCCATCCGTCGTCCGGCGAGCCGGTGCGCGGCGGTCCGGCCGGCGGTCCGGCGGGCACCGCGGGATCCTGCGCGCCCACGGCGACGGGGCCGTCGGGGCCGGACCAGAACGGCGACGCGGCGCCGTCCGCGACCGCGGCGGGAGCCGCCAGCAGCTGCGCGCCCAGGACCGCCGACGCCGCACGCAGCAGGAGCGCGGGGGACAGCCGCCCGCAGAGCCTGCCGAGCCGTCGCCGGCCCCTGCGCGGCGCGAGCACGGCGACGAGGGCCAGCGCGGAGGCCGCGCACCACAGCAGCACCACCGCGCAGCCGAACCCGGCCGCGGCCAGGCCGAGGGACGTCGCGGGGCCGGGCTCCCGGAGGCGCAGCAGGACGGCCCCGCAGCCGGTGAGCCCCAGGCCCAGCAGCGGCACCGTGAGGACGGGCCACAGCGCTGCGGTGGCGGTGGACGCTGGTCGTTGCCTGCCGGTCATCTCATTCCCCCGAACGAACCCGAGACGACACTGGATGATTTTTATTCTTGTTTGATATCATTTGGTGTCGTTTGACGTGATGGGAGATTGATACCACCCGGTCCTGCCGGCTGTAAAGGGCAGGGCTCGTGCCGGTGGACGGAGGACGCCTTGACCGGCGTGAGGGCCCTCTGCCTACGGTGAGGCCCTGCGCGGCCGGAGGGAGGCGTCGATGCGCTGGGAGGACCTGTTCGCCGACATGGAGGCGCAGCTCGCCGCGGCGTCGCAGCAGAGCCTGGAGTGGGAGGCGGGGGAGCAGGCCCGCGCGGAGTACTCGAGGGTGGGCGTCGTGGACCGGCTGCGGGCGCGGGCCGGGGACCCGGTGCGCGTGCTGCTGGCCGGCGGGCTGCCGCTGGAGGGCCGTGTGCGCTCCCTCGGCGCCGGGTGGGTCTCGCTGGAGGACCAGGGCGTCGAGCACGTGGTGCCCCTGGCCGCCGTGGTGTGGTGGGAGCGCCTGGGCCGCGGCTGGGCGCCGCACGAGGACGCGGTGACCGGGCGGCTGGGCCTGGCGCACGCGCTGCGGGCACTGGCCCGGGCCCGGGCGCGCGTGCGGATCCGGCTGGCGGGGGAGGGCCCGCAGGCCGTCCTGGAGGGGACGGTCGACGCGGTGGGCCGCGACTTCCTCGACCTGGCGCTGTACCCCGACGACGACTACCGCCGGAGGGACAGCGTCACCGCGGTGCGGACGGTGCCCTTCCACGCGGTGCTGTGCGTGTCCTCGCTCGCCGGCGCCTGAGCCGGCACCGGCGCGGCGACCCGCCTCAGTCGGCGGAGCCGGAGCGCACGGCCTGGGCCGTGCGCTCGTAACCCTCGGTAATGTACTGCTCGAGCTTCGCCGTCTCGACGCGCCACTGGCCTCGTCCGCCGACCTGGATGGCGGGCAGCTCCCCGCTGCGCACGAGAGCCCGCGCCTGCGAGGCCGAGATGTTGAGGATCTCGGCGACGTCCGCCAAGGTCAGGAAGCGCTGCTGCGACATCTCCCACCTTCCTCCTCGTGGGCGCTCGTGGGTGCGCGCCGGCTCCAGTGTGCCACCGAACCCCCTCGTGCGGCTCCCCGTCCACAGGGCGCGGCCGTGCTCCGTCCCGGTCCGCGGACCGGGGCGGACCGCGGAGCACCGGGACGGGCGTGTCCACAGTTGTGGGCCGGCCGGTTCCCCCGGGCCCCGGGACGGACCAGAATGTGGCGGAGCGCGGGCGGGGGGCCCGCGCCCGGACGAGGCAGGGGGTGCCCCATGGGGGAGGCGGCCAGGGGCTCCGAGCCGGCGTCCGCGCGGTTCAGGCGGCCGGCGTGGCGGGACCCGCGCCTGCTCACCGGGCTGCTGCTCGTCCTGCTCTCCGTGGCGGGCGTGGTCGCGGTCGTCGCCGCCACGAACCGCACGGACCCCTACCTCGCGGCCGCGCGGGACATCGAGGTCGGCCAGGCCGTGACCGCGGAGGACGTCGTGGCGGTCGACGTCCGGCTCCAGGACGCCGGGTCGCTGTACGTCCCGGCGGACGCCGCGCCCGGCCCGGGCACGGTCGCCGTCCAGCGGATCGCGGAGGGCCAGCTGCTGCCCGGCTCCGCCCTCGCCACGGCGGACCGGCTGGACCGCAAGCCGGTCGGCATCCCCGTGGCCCACCCCCTGCCCGGCGACGCTCGCCCGGGCTCCCGCGTGGACGTGTGGGTCGCGGCCCCGAAGGCCTCCGGCCGCGGCTACGAGGCGGCGCGGCTGCTGCTGCCCGCGGCGGAGATCGCCTCCGTCGAGGCCGAGGAGACCGCGCTCGGGGCGGGGCGGGGCACCGTGGTGCACGTGCTCGTCGAGGACGAGCCCATGGAGGAGCTCGTGGACGCCCTCGGCAACGACGCCCGCGTGACCCTCGTGTGGAACCCGGCGGGGCGGGCCCGGTGAGCATCCCCGTGGTGACCCTCGGGGTCTCCACCTGGCCCCTGGTGGACGGGATCGAGCGGCTGCACGGGCCCGTCACCGTGGTCCGCCGCTGCCTGGACCTGACCGAGCTGCTGGCGGCGGCGCGCAGCGGGCTCGCCCGGGCCGCCCTCGTGGCGGAGGGCGCCGAGGAGATCACCGCGAGCCTGCTCGACCAGCTCCGGCTGGGCGGGGTGGCGCTGCTCGTGCTGGAGGGCCACGACGCCCCGCGGCTGGCGGGGCTCGGCGCCACGGTCGTCCCGGAGCGCGCGGAGCCCGCGGAGGCCGCCCGGCTCGTGGAGCGGGCCGTGGCCGGAGCCCCCGCGCCCGCCCCGACCGGCTACGCGGACCCCGCCGGGGCGGCGGGCCGGGAGAGCGTGCCCGGGCGCACCGGGGACGCCGGGCCCCTCCCGGACGCAGACCCGGGTCCGCGGCCGGCCGGGCGGATCGTGGCGGTGTGGGGGCCCACCGGCGCCCCGGGCCGGACCACCGTCGCCGTCAACCTGGCGGCCGAGCTGGCGCTGCTCGGCGAGGACACCGCGCTCGTCGACGCCGACACCTACGGGCCCTCCGTGGCGGCGGCGCTGGGCATGCTGGACGAGGCCGCGGGGCTGGCGCAGGCGTGCCGGCTGGCCGACCAGGGCCGGCTGGACGGGGACGCGCTGCGCCGCACCGCGGCGGACGTCGCCGTGGCCGGGCGCACGCTGCGGGTGCTGACGGGCCTGACCCGGCAGGACCGCTGGCCGGAGCTGCGCTCCAGCGCCGTGGCCGCGGTGCTGGAGCGCTCCGCCCGGGAGTTCGGCACGACGGTCGTCGACTGCGGCTTCGCCCTCGAGGCCGACGAGGAGCTCAGCTTCGACACCGTGGCCCCGCGCCGGCACGCCGCGGCCCTGACTGCCCTGGAGCACTCCGACGTCGTCGTGGCCGTGGGCGCCGCGGACACCATCGGCGTCCCGCGGCTGGTCAAGGGCCTGCCCGACGTCGCCGCCGCGGCCCCCGGGGCCCGGCTCGTCGTCGCCGTCAACAAGCTGCGCCGCTCGGCGGCCGGCCGCTCCCCGGAGCTGGGCATCCGCGAGGCCTGGCAGCGCTTCGGCCCCGGGCCCGCCGTCGAGCTGTTCCTGCCGTGGGACCCGGAGGCCCTCGACGAGGCGCTGCTGGCGGGCGCCGTCCTGGCGGAGACCGCGGCCGGCTCGCCCGTGCGCGCCGGCCTGCGGGAGCTCGCCGCCCTAGTGCTGGCGGGGCCCGGCGAGGAGGCCGCACCGGTGCCGCCGGTGCACGGTACTAGGCTGGGCGGCAGGGTCGGGGCCTGGTTGCGCCGCTGATCCGGGGCCGCGGACCGCGTCCCCGCCCGCGACGACCGGAGGAGACGTGGCGTTCACCGAACCGCTCAGGAACTGCGGGGACTTCGGCCCCGGCGACTACGAGTGGCTCCACCTGCTCGTGGGCGACTGGCAGCTGATCTCGGACCTCGGCTTCGGCGACCTCGTCCTGAGCTTCCCGGTCGACTACATCCCGGCCGCCCGCAGCGGCAACGGGCGGGGGATGCCCGCGCCCGGCAGCGGTTTCCGCGTCCTCGCGCACGTGCGCCCGGCGACCGGGCCCACGGTCTTCCACGAGGACATGGTGGGGGAGCTGCTGCCCGCCGAGCTGTCCGACCCCCTGCGCGCCGCCTGGGTGAGCCAGCGGATCGAGCAGGTCCGCCCGGCCCGCGGGGACGCCCAGGACGCCGGGACCGTCAAGGCGGTCCCGCTGGTGCGCAACGGCAAGACCCTCGCCCTCCTCACCGTGCACACCCGCCAGCGCCCCGGGCAGCAGGCCTCCCGGCAGGAGGCCGTCTACCGGGAGAGCGCCGACCAGCTGCTGCGGATGGCCAACGAGGGGCTGTGGCCCGACTTCTCCGCGCCCACGGGCTCGCGCCGCGGCGCCCCGCGGGTGGGTGACGGCGCGATCCGGCTCGACGCCGAGGACCGCGTCGTCCACGTCTCGCCCAACGCCGACTCCGCGCTGCGCCGGCTGGGGATCGACGGGGACCTGCTGGGGGTGCGGCTGATGGACGTGGTCCCGCCCGCGCTGGGCGTCTCGGCCGCGCTCGACGAGACGCTGGCGCCCGTGCTCAGCGGGCGGATGCCCTGGCGCACCGAGGTGGAGGGCTCCCGCGTGTCCGTGAACTTCCGCTCGGTCCCGCTGCGGGACCGCAGCGGTCGCCTCGGCGCGGTGCTCCTGTGCCGTGACGTCACCGAGCTGCGCCGCCGCGACATGGAGCTGGTCACCAAGGACGCCACCGTGCGGGAGATCCACCACCGGGTGAAGAACAACCTGCAGACGGTCTCGGCGCTGCTGCGCCTGCAGGCGCGCCGGATGAGCTCGGACGAGGCCCGCCAGGGGCTCGAGCAGGCGATGCGCCGCGTGGCCACCATCGCGATGGTGCACGAGACCCTGTCCCAGGGCTACTCCCAGAACGTCGACTTCGACGAGCTCATCGAGCGGCAGTTCCGGCTCGCCGCCGAGGTCGCGTCCCCGGAGCAGACGGTCCGCACCCGGATGATCGGGGAGTTCGGGGAGCTGCCGAGCCGGATCGCCACCCCGCTGGCCCTCGTCATCAACGAGCTCGTCACCAACGCCGTGGAGCACGGCCTGGCGAACCGGACGGGGACCGTGACCCTCGAGGCCAGCCGGGTGCCCGGTGAGGACGGGACGGGCCAGGTCCTGGAGGTCGTGGTGAGCGACGACGGCGTGGGCATGGGCGACGCGGTCATCGAGGAGTCCGGGGCCGGCGCGTACCGGCCGGCGGGCGCCGGGGAGGGGCTGGGCGTGCAGATCGTGCGCACCCTGGTGGCCAGCGAGCTCGGGGGCTCGATCCGCTGGGCGCCCCGGGAGGGCGGGGGCACCGAGGTGACGGTGCACGCGGCCCTCGACGAGTAGGCGCACGGGCGGGGACGAGGAAGGACCGGGACCCCTGGGGGTCCCGGTCCTTCCGGCGCCGAGGTGCTCGGGCCGGGGTGCTCAGGAGGCACGGCGGGCGCGGGCGGCGCGGCGCTTGAGGGCGCGGCGCTCGTCCTCGCTCATCCCGCCCCAGACGCCCGCGTCCTGGCCGGACTCGAGGGCCCACTGGAGGCAGGTGTCCATGACCGGACAGCTCCGGCACACGGCCTTGGCCTCCTCGATCTGGAGCAGAGCAGGTCCGGTGTTGCCCACGGGGAAGAACAGCTCGGGATCCTTCTCCAGGCATGCTGCGCGACTACGCCAATCCATGGTCGACGATCGCTCCTTTCGAGGACGGGTCCCGGCGATGCAGGGCAGGACGAGCCTGCTGCGAACGCGTCCGGGACAAGAGAAAAGGCCCATTTGTCACGGGCCTTGTGAAGAACTGACGTCAACTCTCCCACGTGAACACGGCGTAAACAAGGGTAATGAGACGCCCTTCACAGGTGTTCGGGTGAGTCGTTGCTCACAGCCCCCGGAGTGTCCGGTGCGTCCCCGGGAACCGCTCGACGGCCCCGGCCGGGCGCCGTCCGCGGGGACCGGCCGGTGGCGCGCGGGAGCGCCACTACAGTGTCAGGGGGCCGGCCGCGGCCCCGCCCGTCCGGAAGGAGACCCCGCCATGACTCCAGCCCCCACCCCCGACCGCGGGCCCCGGCCCCGCGAGGTCGCGGTCCTGGCGGGACTCGTCCTGCTCGAGGCGCTCGGCCTGGCCGTGGCGGCGCTGCGGCTGCTGTGGACCCTGCTGTTCGAGGAGCCCCTCACGGTGGGCGGGACCGTGTTCCTGACCCTGGTCGCGGCGGCCGGGGCCCTGTGGCTGCTGCGCGTGGGCCGCGGGCTGTGGCGGGGGTTCCGCTGGCCCCGCGCCGCGGCGCTCGTCGTGCAGCTGTTCCTGCTGGTGGTCTCCTTCCCCCTGCTGCAGGCGGGGGAGTGGGCGGGCCTGGGCCCGGCCGTTCCGGCGCTCGTGGTGCTCGTGCTGCTCTTCCGGCCGGCCGTCCTCGACTGGACCACCCGCACCCTCCGCTGAGCGGCGGCCGCGCCCCGCCGCCCCGCCGATGACCGGCGTGCCGGGCGGCCGCGCGGCTAGAGTTGGAGCGCCCGCGCCCGGCCGCGTCGTCGTGCCCGTCCCCCGCCGCGCGCGCAGCCCCGAAGCGAACCCTCGAACAGGTGGTCCCGTGAGAACACGCCGCATCGTCATCGTCAGCCGCATCTTCGTCCCCGAGCCCGCCGCGGCGTCGTTCCGGCTCCGCGCCCTCGCCCGCGGCCTCGCCGAGCGCGGGGCGGAGGTCACGGTGCTCACCACGCGGCCCCCGGCGTCGGCCACGATCGAGCCCGAGCCCTACGCGGTGCGCCGCTGGCCGGTGCTGCGGGACAGCTCCGAGTACGTGCGCGGGATCGTGCAGTACCTCAGCTTCGACGTCCCGCTGTTCTTCCGCCTGCTGGCCACCCGCGCCGACCTGGTGATCAGCGAGCCGCCGCCCACCACGGGCATGGCCGTGCTCGCCTCGTCGCTGCTGCGCCGCCGCCCCTACCTCTGGTACGCCCCCGACGTGTGGACCTCCGCCGCCGGGAAGATGGAGATCTCCGCCCTGCTCAAGCGGGGCATGCGGCTCATGGAGACCCTCGCCGCCCGCCGCGCCGCCGGGGTGCTGACCGTCTCCGAGCCCATGGGGCGGGAGCTGCAGTCGGTCACCGGCGTCGAGTGGGAGAAGGTGTTCGTCGCCGAGAACGGCATCGACACCGACGTCTTCCGGCCGGAGGGGCCGACGGCGGACCCCGGCGCGCCGTACTTCGTCTACGCCGGCTCGATGTCCGAGTGGCAGGGCGCGGACGTGTTCGTGCGGGCCATGCCCCGCGTGCTCGCCGCCCACCCGGACGCCCGGCTGCACTTCTTCGGCCGCGGCTCCGACACCCGGCGGGTGGAGGAGCTGGCCCGGCGCCTGGCCCCCGGCAGCGTCGTCTTCGAGGGCCTGCGCCCCGCCGCCGACACCGCCGAGTGGACCCGGGGCGCGGTCGCCGCGCTGGCCTCCATCGTCCCGGGCATCGGCTACGACTTCTCCCGCCCCACCAAGATCTACGCGGCGGCCGCCTGCGGGACGCCCGTGCTCTTCGCCGGCGTGGGCACGGCCGCCGAGCTGGTCCGGGACAACGGGCTCGGGGAGGCCGTCGACCACGACGCCGGCGCCGTCGCCGAGACCATGATCGCCCTCCTGGACCGGCGCCTGGACCCCGCGCTCGCCGAGCAGAACGCCGCTCTGCGCCGCCGCCGCGCCGCGTGGGCGGCGGAGAACGCCTCCCTGGCGGCCTCCGGGCGGCTGGCCGCGGACTGGGTGCTCAGGGGCTTCCCGGACTGATCAGGTACTTTGGGTACGCAGCGCATGCCCGGTGCGCCCGTGCCGTCCCCCGCGGCTCCCCGACCACCGGGACGTCCCTCGACACCAAGCACAGGAGTTTGCCCGTGAACGCAGATCTCGTCGTCGTCGGGTCAGGCCTCTTCGGCCTGACCGTGGCAGAGCGGGCCGCCAACGAACTGGGCCTCACCGTCGCCCTGATCGACCGCCGGCCCCACATCGGCGGCAACGCCTACTCGGAGAACGAGGAGCGGACCGGGATCGAGGTGCACCGCTACGGCGCGCACCTGTTCCACACCTCCAACGAGCGGGTCTGGGACTACGTCAACCGCTTCACGGGCTTCACGGACTACGTCCACCGGGTCTACACCCGCCACCAGGGCGAGGTGTTCCCCATGCCGATCAACCTCGGCACCATCAACCAGTTCTTCCGGGCGGCGTACTCGCCCGGCGAGGCCCGGGCGCTGATCCAGGAGCAGGCCGGGGAGCTGGCCGGGACGGACCCGCAGAACCTCAACGACAAGGGCATCCAGCTCATCGGCCGCCCCCTCTACGAGGCGTTCATCAAGCACTACACCGGCAAGCAGTGGCAGACCGACCCCAAGGACCTGCCGGCGTCGATCATCTCGCGCCTGCCCGTGCGCTACACCTACGACAACCGGTACTTCAACGACAAGTACGAGGGCCTGCCCGTGGACGGGTACACCGCCTGGCTCGAGCGCATGGCCGACCACCCGAGGATCGACGTCCGGCTGGACACCGACTTCTTCGACGAGGGCCACGACTACTCCCGCTCCGCGGTCCTCGGCCAGGTGCCCGTCGTCTACACCGGCCCGGTGGACCGGTACTTCGACTACGCCGAGGGCGACCTGTCGTGGCGCACGATCGACCTCGAGGAGGAGGTGCTGCCCATCGAGGACTTCCAGGGCACCTCCGTGATGAACTACCCGGACGCCGACGTCCCGTTCACCCGCATCCACGAGTTCCGCCACTTCCACCCGGAGCGCGACTACACGAAGGACGCCACGGTGATCATGCGGGAATACTCCCGCTTCGCCGAGAAGGGCGACGAGCCCTACTACCCGGTCAACACCTCCGTGGACCGGGAGAAGCTGCTGAAGTACCGCGACCTCGCCCGCGGCGAGGACAAGGTGCTCTTCGGCGGGCGCCTGGGCACCTACAAGTACCTCGACATGCACATGGCGATCGGCGCCGCGCTGTCCATGGTCGACAACCGGATCGCGCCCCACTTCACCGGCGGGGCCACCATCGAGAGCGGGGGAGTGGACGCATGAGCCAGCATTCCGTGACCGGGGCGAACCCCGTGGTCGCCGGGCAGGAGGCCGAGCAGTACCTGGCCAGGATCTCCACCGCGCCGGAGGAGCGGGGCGAGGACCTGCGCGAGGTCGCGCGCGTCGTGTTCCCCGCCAACCGGGACCTCGACTCCCTGCCGCTCTACGTGGACGGGCCCATCAACCTCTCCGGCCCCTCCTCGGCGGGCTCGGAGGCCATGGGCCACCCCGACGACATCCTCTCCCGGCGCTCCGTGCGGATCCGCCCGGGCCGCCGCGTCTCCTTCGGCTCCTACTTCAACGCCTTCCCCGCCAGCTACTGGCGCCGGTGGACGGTGGCGGAGAAGGTGGTGCTGCGCGTGCGCACCGCCGGCAGCGGCTCGCTGCTCGTCTACCGCTCCAACGCGCGCGGCGTGTCGCAGCGGGTCGAGGACCGCCGGGTCGAGGGCGGGCAGAGCAGCGAGTTCGAGCTCACCCTGGCCCCCTTCGGCGACGGCGGCTGGTACTGGTTCGACCTCATCGCCGACGAGAGCGGCATGGAGCTGGTCGAGGCGGCGTGGCTGGTGCCCACCGCCGGCCGCGCCACCGGCCGCGTCACGCTGGGCATCACGACCTTCAACCGGCCGGACTACTGCGTCAACACGATCAGGACCATCGCCGCCGCCGAGGGGCTCGACGAGGTCCTCGACGAGCTGATCATCGTGGACCAGGGCAACAAGCTGGTCTCCGACGAGCCCGACTTCCCCGAGGCCCAGGCCGCCATGGGCGGGCGCCTGCGGATGATCCGGCAGGGCAACCTGGGCGGCTCCGGCGGCTTCGCCCGCAACATGTACGAGGTGGTCGAGGGACGCCCCGGCGCCGACGGGACCGAGAAGTCCGACTACGTCCTGATCCTCGACGACGACATCCTCCTCGAGACGGAGGGGGTGCTGCGCGCGGTGGCCTTCGCGGACATGTGCCGCACCCCGTCCATCGTGGGCGGGCACATGTTCGACATGTACAACAAGCCCCTCCTCAACGCCTACGCAGAGGTCGTCAACCCCTACCGGTTCGCGTGGGGGCCGATCGAGGACCTCGGCGGCGTGGACTTCGCCGAGCGGGGCCTGCGCTCGCGCCCCAAGCTGCACCGGCGCTGGGACGCCGACTACAACGGCTGGTGGATGTGCCTCATCCCGCGGGTCGTGCTCGAGGACGTCGGGCTGTCCCTGCCGGTGTTCATCAAGTGGGACGACTCCGAGTACTCCCTGCGCGCCCGGGAGGCCGGCTACCCCACGATCTCCCTGCCCGGGGCGGCCGTGTGGCACGTCTCCTGGGCCGACAAGGACGACGCCGTCGACTGGCAGGCGTACTTCCACGAGCGCAACCGGCTCATCGCCGCCCTGCTGCACTCCCCCTACGCCAAGGGCGGGCGCATGCTGCGGGAGTCGCTGACCACCGACACGAAGCACGTGGTGTCGATGCAGTACTACGCCGCCCGGGCGGTGCTGCTCGCGATCCAGGACGTGATGGCCGGGCCCGACAGGCTGCACGAGGTGCTCCCGACCCGGATGCCCGAGATCCGGGCCATGAAGGACGAGTACACCGACGCCCGCATCGTCAAGGACCCCGCCGCGTTCCCGCCGGTGCGCCGCAGCAAGCCGCCGAAGTCCCAGTCCGGTCCCCGGAAGCCGTCCAAGGCGGCGCTGGTCCCCTGGGCCGTGCGCACGGTCCTGAAGCAGACGGTCAAGCCCGTCCGCGAGCTCTCCCGGGAGCACCCCGAGGCGAGCGTGGCGCACATGGACAGCGCCTGGTACGCCCTGGCCTCCCTCGACTCGGCCGTCGTCTCCAACGCGGACGGCACCGGGGCGTCCTGGTACCAGCGCGACCCGCAGCAGGTGCGGGCGCTGGTGGCGGAGAGCATCCGGCTGCACACCGAGCTGTTCGGCCGCTGGGAGGCTCTCGCCCAGCAGTACCGGGAGGCCCTGCCGCGGATCACGTCCCCGGAGGCGTGGGCGCGGACCTTCGCCGCCAACTCCCCGGCGCCCCGCGACTGAGCGCAGGACCACCGTGCCCTCGGGTGCCGTCCGGGACGCCCCGGACGGCACCCGCCCCCGTTCACCCTCGAAAGGACAGGCGAGCTCGCATGAGCGCAAGCGCCCCCCAGCTCACCGCCCCGGGCCAGGACCGCGGCCTCCGGGAGGTCTTCAGCAACCCCTTCCTGCTGAAGCTGCTGGTCGACAAGGAGATCCAGATCCGGTACCGGGGCACCGTCCTGGGCCTGCTGTGGTCCTACATCAAGCCGGGGGTGCAGTTCCTCGTCTTCTACGTCGCGATGGGCGTCTTCCTGGGCCTGCAGCGCGGGGTCGAGAACTTCGCGGTGTACCTCTTCGCGGGGATCATCGTGATCAACCTCTTCACCGAGGCGTTCAGCAACGCGGCCCGGTCGGTGGTCGCCAACGGCGGGCTGCTGAAGAAGATCTACCTGCCGCGGGAGCTGTTCCCCGTCGCCTCCCTGTGGGTGGCCTTCGTGCACTTCGCCCCGCAGGTGCTGGTGCTGCTCGTCGCCTGCGTGGCGACGGGGTGGCGGCCGGGCTTCCTGCAGGTCCTCGCCGCGCTCGCCGGCGTCGTCGTCGTCTCCGTGTTCGCGCTGGGGCTGGGCCTGCTCTTCGCCACGTTCAACGTCTTCTTCCGGGACGCGGAGAACATCGTGGACCTCATCAACATGGTGGCCACGTGGGCGTCCCCGGTGCTCTACATGTGGACCATGGTCCGGGACAGCCTCTGGGGCTGGGTCTACTACGTCTACATGCTCAACCCGCTGACCGTGTCGGTCGAGCTGTTCCACTTCGCCTTCTGGGAGCCCACCACGGAGACCATGGCCTGGTCCGTGCCCCCGCACCTGCTCTCCCTGTGGACCCCCGTGGCCCTCGTCGTGTCCTTCGTGACCCTCTTCCTCGGCGACCGTCTGTTCCGCCGGTTCGAGGGCAACTTCGCCCAGGAGCTGTGATGTCCGCGATCCCGTTCAAGAAGCCCGGCGTGGTCCGTTCCGAGGACACGGTCGCGATCCGCGTCGAGCACGTGACCAAGGAGTTCGTCCTCCGCCACACCCGGTCCATGAAGGAGGCCTTCGTCTGGCTCCTCAAGGGGCGCAAGGGGGAGCTGTCCGTCACCTTCAAGGCGCTCGACGACGTCACCTTCGACGTGCACGACGGCGAGACCGTGGCGCTGCTCGGCTTCAACGGCTCCGGCAAGTCCACCACCCTGAAGATGATCTCCGGGGTGATGCACCCCGACAGCGGCTCCGTGGCGACCCGCCGCCGGGTCGCGGGCCTGATCGAGGTCGGCGCCGGGTTCCACCCCGACCTCACCGGCCGCGACAACGTCTACCTCAACGGCGCGATCCTGGGCATGACGCGCGCGGAGATCGACGAGAAGTTCGACGAGATCGTCGCCTTCTCGGAGATCGGGGAGTTCATCGACACCGAGGTGAAGTTCTACTCCTCCGGCATGTACCTGCGGCTGGCGTTCTCCGTGGCGATCCACACCGACCCCGAGGTCTTCCTCGTGGACGAGATCCTCTCCGTGGGCGACGAGCCGTTCCAGAAGAAGTGCATCCGCCGGATCAAGGACCTGGTCCGGCGCGGCAAGACCCTCGTGGTCGTCAGCCACGACCTGGACCTCATCATGGACATCTGCGAGCGCGGCATCGTCATGGACCACGGCAGCAAGGTCTTCGACGGGTCGTCCGTCGCCGCCGTGGCGATGCTGCGCAACCGGCCGCCGGAGGACGTCCAGCGCGAGCAGAACGAGCGGGTGGAGCGCCGGCTCGCCGACAAGCGCCGCGAGCGGCGCGAGCAGGCCGAGGCCGCCGCCGCCCGGGGGGAGACCTGGGTGCCGGAGTACGACCCCGAGCTGGACGACCCCGCCGAGCTGGACGACCCCACGAAGGTCCGGCGCTCCCTGGGCAACTGAGCCCCCGCCGGGGCCCGGTCAGAGCCCCGGGCAGCCGGTGATCCGGTAGAGGGCGGCGTCGGGGCCCTCGGCGTCGACCAGCTCGAACCCGCGCTCCGGGATCAGGGTGTCGTAGCCGCGGGTGTCGAAGTAGGCGTACGGGTTCACCCGGGCGTCCCCGAAGTCCAGCACCCACCGCACGTCGTGCGCGGCGAGGGCCTCGCAGACCCCGGGCTGGGTGGTCATGTCGTCCAGGTGCCGCACGAGCAGCCGCGCGCCGTCGTCGTCGGGCAGCAGCCCGGGGTGGGGGATCAGGACGTCCGTGCCCCCGATGCCGTACGCCAGGCCCGTGCCGGTCAGCGGGTTCCCGAAGACGACGTCGCCCTCCGGGACCTCCTGGTCGAGCCGCTCGAGCAGCGCGAGCTCCTGGGGGGTCAGCAAGCTCCCGTAGCCGCTCCAGCCGTAGTGCTGGTCGCCGAGCCGCACCACGTGGGTCATCGCCGCCCCCTGCAGCACCACGAAGCCCAGGAGCACGGCGAGCAGGCCGGCGCCCGCCTGCACCGCGGGGGAGGCCGCCAGGCGCTGGGCGGTCCCGCCGCCCCGGCGCTCGGCGAGCCCGCGCAGGCCCGCCGCGGCCCGGGCGGCCACGGCCGCGGCGCCCGCCGTGGCCACCGGCACCGCCAGGACGGGCACGAGGGCCGCCAGCCGCTGCGCGTCGTTGTACCAGACGCCCGTCCAGTCGTAGCGCAGGTCGAGGTCCCGCTGGGCGGCGGCCGTGAGGTACAGCCACACGAGGACCGCCCACCCGCCGACCACCCAGCGCGAGCGCGTGCGGGCCAGCACGGCCAGGCCGATCAGCACCAGCACCACCAGGCCCCACGTCAGCTCCGGGTTGCGGGGGTTCACGCCGGCGAGGGCCTCGCCGAGGGCCTGCGGCGCGGTGACGTGCGGCTCCCAGGTGGATGCCTGCCGGCTGGCGCGGGCCGACTCCCAGACCCGGTCCAGGACGAGGCCGTAGGCCACCAGGCCGGCCGCGCCCAGGGCGGTGGTCCACCACGCCGCGCCCGGCCGGCGGGCCCGGCGGGACCAGGCCACCACCAGCATCAGGAGCAGCAGCAGCAGGCACACGAGCACGCTCGAGGGGTGGGCCAGGCCCATGGCACCGACGACGGCGAGGATCGTCGTCCAGCGGGCGGCCGGCCCGAGGCCGCTGTCCCGCACGGCCAGGCCGGTGGCCTCCGCGAGCAGGCCCAGCAGCAGCGGGATCATGACCATCGACATGAGGTTCGGGAAGAGCACGCCGTAGAAGGTCAGCAGGTACGGGAAGGCGGGGAAGCAGGTCAGGACCAGCCCGGCGGCCACGACCGTGACGGGCCGGTCGCCCAGCACGCGGGTGACCAGGAAGATGCTGCCCAGCGTCCAGACCCCGGCGGCCAGCACGAACGTGGTCGCGTTGACGACCGGCAGGACCGGCAGGCCGGTGGTCTGCACGAGCAGGGCCACGGCGTCGTGCCACGCCCCGGGGTAGAAGGTCGGGTCGGTGGCGCCGAGACCGCCGAGGGTGAGGGACGACGCCCGGCCCGTGTCCACGATGTAGCGCACGGCGTTGAGGTGGAAGTTGTTGTCGTAGGTCTGCGAGACCGCGTCCGGGGTCACCAGGATCAGCGTCAGCCGGTGCGCCACCAGCCCGGCGCCGAGCACCGCGGCGCACCAGAGGGCGGCCGTCGTGGCGCGCGCCGACCGGCCGGGGGCCGCCATCGGCCCGTCCGCCGGGACGCCGTCCCCGCGACCGCCCGCGCCGTCGTCCTCGCCGGCGAGCGCGGCGCCACGGGCGCGCAGCCGGGGCAGCCGCAGCAGCAGGAACAGCACGCCCGAGACCAGCAGCACGGCCGCCCCGACGGTCAGGGCGCTCCAGGGCACCCCGGCGAAGCCGAACAGCACCGCCGAGGCGGCGAGGGCGGCGACGGTCAGGGGCACGGCGGCGGCCGCGCGCAGCAGCCCGCGCAGGCCGATCGCCTGCGTCAGCAGGAGGCCGGGGAGGATCAGGAGGACCGCGACGAGGAGGTAGGACGGCAGAGCTTCGATCCACGTCAAGGGACGGTTCTCCTGAGCACGAGGGGAGTGGGGCGGGGGCACGCCGGCGGCCGGCGGGACCGCCTCAGCTTACCCAACGGGCCCGGCGCGGCGCGGGACCGCCCCGATCCTGTGCGAGAATGGCCGGGTGAGTCGTGTCTGGATCGTCATGCCCGTGTACAACGAGGCGGCCGTCGTGGGGGACGTGCTGAAGCACCTGCGGAGGACCTTCCCGCACGTGGTGTGCATCGACGACGGCTCCTCCGACGACTCCGCCCGGATCTGCGCGGAGGCCGGCGCCGTCGTCGTCCGGCACCCCATCAACCTCGGCCAGGGCGCGGCCCTGCAGACCGGGTTCGAGTACGCCCTGCAGGACCCCGAGATGGACTGCGTGGTGACCTTCGACTCCGACGGCCAGCACCGCGTCGTCGACGCCTGGGACATGGTGCAGCGGATCCGCTCGGGGGAGGCGCAGGTCGTCCTCGGCTCCCGCTTCCTGGACCGGCGCACCCAGGTCTCCGCGCTCAAGCGGATCGTGCTGCGCACGGCGGCGTTCTTCTCCAAGCTGTCCACCGGCATGGACCTCTCCGACGCCCACAACGGGCTGCGCGCCGTCGACCGCGGCACGCTCGGCCGGATCCGGCTGACCCAGAACCGCATGGCCCACGCCTCCGAGATCGTGAACCAGCTCGCGGACATCCAGCCGCGCTGGGTGGAGCACCCCGTGGAGATCATCTACACCGACTACTCGAAGTCCAAGGGGCAGTCGCTGCTCAACGGCGTGAACATCCTCGCCGAACTGCTGGTGAAGTGAGGGAGTGCCACCGATGATCTACGTCGTCCAGATCCTGCTCGTGCTGGCCGTGGGCTACGGCGCGGTCGCGCTCATCCGCGGCGGGGCCAACGCCAAGCACCAGGCCATCCGCCGGGTCGTGGGGCTCGCCTTCTTCGTCTTCGCGGCCCTGTCCATCTTCTTCCCGGAGATGCTCTCGACCGTCGCGCACTTCTTCGGCATCGGCCGCGGCACGGACCTCGTGCTGTACGGGTTCGTGGTGATCTTCATGATCTCGCTCGCCAACTCCGCCCACCGGAACCGCCAGCAGGAGGCCAACGTGACCCGGCTGGCCCGGCACATGGCGATCGCCGAGGCCGAGCGCCCCTGGGCGGGGGCCGCCCCGGCCGCCGCGCCGTCGGAGCACCGCTTCGAGGCCGTCTCGCCGGCCGCCCGCCCGCTGGACTGACCCGCCCCGGACCGCCGCCGGGAACCGGCGCCGCGCCGCGGCGCCCACCTGTCCCCGGGACCGTCCGTAGACTGGCCCGGGGCCGGACCGCGCGCCCCGGGGAGAGCCGTCCGCGCCCGGCGCCGGCGGCGCTGCCCGAGACCGACCACCCCGGAGCAGAACATGACGACGGCCACCCGCCGCGGCAGGGCGCGCCGCCGCGTGCCGGCACGCGCGCGGCCCCTGGTGCTCCTGGTCCTCGCCCTGGCCCTCCTCCTCGCGGCCGCGGCACTGCTGCTCGCCCTGCGCGCGCCGCACGCCCCGGCGGACCCGGTGGCGCTCCACGACGGCGACCTGGGGGTGACCCTGCGCTGGACCGACGCGTCCCTCAACGAGCGGGCGTTCGAGATCAGGTCCCGGGCCGAGGACGGCCCGTGGACGGACTGGCGGTCCGTGCCGTCCCGGTCGGCCGTCACCACCGGGCGGGCGTACGAGGACACGCACGCCGTGCCGCGCCGCGGCACCACCTACTGCTACGAGGTGCGGGCCGCCGGTCCCGGGGGCGCCGCCGGGGTGGACGCCGGCTGCGCGGTGCCGACCGTGCGCAACCAGCGCCAGGCCGTGCCCGCGTACTTCTACCCCGACCCGGGCACGGGGCTGTGGCCGGCCATGTGCTCGGCCATGAACCCCGAGGGCGGGGGCTCCGTCGCGGTCCTCAACCCGGACAGCGGTCCGGGCGACACGGCGGACCCCGGCTACGCCCAGGCGATCACCGGGTGCCACGACCGGGGGCACAGGGTGCTCGGCTACGTCTCCACCGACTACGGCCGCCGGCCCCTCGACCGGGTCCTCGAGGACGTCGACCGGTACGACGAGCTCTACGACGTCGACGGCGTGTTCGTGGACGAGATGGGCAACGACGCCGAGGACCCGGGGACGGGCAGCGACGTCCGCAGCTACTACCGGGACGTCTACGACCACGTCAAGGAGCGGAGCGAGGGGAGCGCGCTCGTGATGGGCAACCCCGGCGTCCCGGCGGCGCGGGCCTGGCAGCTCAGCGACCCCGTGGCGGACGTCCTCGTGGTCTTCGAGGGGCCCGCCGACGTCTACGAGGAGTGGACCCCGCCGGAGTGGGTGCGCGGGCAGCCCCCGGAGAAGTTCGCCCACCTGGTGCACGCCACCCCCGCCGACCGGCGCCTGGGCGTGTGCGAGCTGTCGACCCTGCGCAACGCGGGCTACCTCTACGTCACCGACGACGTGCTCCCCAACCCGTGGGACAGCCTGCCGCCGTACTGGGACCGGCAGGCGCTCGCCTGCGGCTGACCCGGCCCCGGTGTCTCCGCCCGCGGTGGTCCCTGCAGTGGTGTTCGCTTCTGTGACGTCCGGTGTCGGCGGGGGGAGTGCAGGGCCCGGCCCCGCGCTCCTAGACTGCGGAGCACCGGGGCAGCACCGCCCCGCGCGCCCAGGTCGTGGGAGGACCGGATGACCGCTGCCCATGCCGAGCGCAGGAGCAGGACCCGGATAGTCGCGCTGCTCACGGCCTGCCTCCTGGTGGCCGTCGGCGTCGGCGTGTCCGCGGGCGCCGCGCAGGGCGACCAGCGCCAGCTCGTGCCCGCCTACTTCGCCCCGGACGCCGAGGGGGAGCTGTGGCCGGCCACGTGCCGGGACATGCGCGCCGCGGACGGCGGGTCGATCGCCGTCCTCAACCCGGCCGACGGACCCGGCGCCCAGGCGGACAGCCGGTACGCGGACGTGGTCGCGGACTGCCACGACCGGGGCCAGAAGGTCCTCGGCTACGTCTCCACCCGCTACGGGGCTCGGCCGCTCGCGGAGGTCACCGCCGACATCGACCGGTACTACGCCGACTACGCCGTCGACGGCGTCTTCGTGGACGAGATGGCCGAGAGCCCCCAGGACCCGGCCACCGGCCGGGACCTGCGGGCCTACTACCAGCAGGTCTACGCGCACGTCGGGCAGCGCACCGCCGGGACGGAGCTGGTCGTGGGCAACCCGGGCGTCGCCGCCGGCACGGACTGGCAGCTCGACACCCCCGTGGCCGACGTTCTCGTGGTGTTCGAGGGTTCCGCGGCCGCCTACGAGGCGTGGACGCCGCCGAGGTGGATCGCCGCGCACCCGCCGGAGCGCTTCGCCCACCTCGTGCACACGACGCCGGAGGACGCCCTGGCCCGCGTGTGCGAGCTGGCCGGGGAGCGCAGCGCCGGCCACCTCTACGTGACCGACGACTCCGGCGCGAACCCCTGGGACTCCCTGCCGTCGTACTGGGACCGGGTGGCTCCCTCCTGCGGGTGACCGCAGACCCTCCTGCTCGTTGCGTCTGCATAGTGTGACGCCGGGGGCGTTCGCCGCCGCGACCATCGCCCCTTGTCGGCGAGCCCTGTCCACAGGCCGGCACCCCTGGTCTGCCGACACCCGCCCCGTCTGGCCTATGTTCCTGTCCATGCGCTCCGGGGGGAGCGCGACCGGCGCGGGGGCGCCGGGACCGCACAGGGGGTCTCATGACGGCAGTGCTCTCCGAGGACGCCCTCGGCCTCGTCGAGGCAGAGGTGCGCGAGCTCATCCGGCGCCGCGGGCTGGACCCGGTGCTCCAGGTCGAGGAGACCCGCGTGCTCGTCGACGCCGCCGTCCGCGACTACGACCAGCGCTCGGCCCGCGGCGTGCTGCCCGCGCTCGCGGACCTCGACGCCGCCCGCCGCGCCGTCCTGGACCTCGTGGCCGGCTTCGGGCCCCTCCAGCCGCTGCTCGACGACCCGGAGATCGAGGAGATCTGGATCAACGGCCCCGCGGAGGTGTACGTGGCCCGGGGCGGGGAGTCGGAGCTCACGAGCCTGGTGCTCACGGAGGCGCAGATCCGCAACCTGGTGGAGCGCATGCTCAAGAGCTCGGGCCGCCGTCTCGACCTCAGCTCCCCCTTCGTGGACGCCGCGCTGCCGGACGGCTCGCGGCTGCACGTGGTGATCCCGGACGTGACCCGCACCCACTGGGCGGTGAACATCCGGAAGTTCGTGGCACGGGCGCGCCGGCTGGACGACCTCGTGGAGCTGGGCTCGCTCACCCACCAGGCGGCGCGCTTCCTCGACGCCGCCGTGGCCAGCGGCCTGAACATCCTCGTCTCCGGGGCGACCCAGGCGGGCAACCCCGCATAATCCGAAGCAACCGGCATTCAGACGTGCTGGTGAAGGGTTCAGGGGGGGCGCCTGGACTGTCAGCGTTAGGGCGTCCCGCCCCAGGCATAGGCTGGGGGTACCCGGTCGAGAGGATGCTAGTGAGCAAGAAAAGCCGGACGCTGACCGAACGGTTGGTGTCCTACCAGGTTTGGGTTTGGTCGACGCTGCTTGCCTTTATTGGTGCAGCGGTGATGTTTGTTTCCAACCTGCCGTGGTTGGACGGACATGAAGCATGGCGAACGACGTTTAATCAACTGGGGGCAATTTTTGTGACAACGGGCGGCTTGGGCGTCCTGTGGGACATTAGAGCTAAGCGTGCGTTCATGGACGAGGTGATCCAAAAGGCGCGACTTTCGTCCGAGGTGGACTCCACCGGTCTTGATCGAGCCACCATGGATTGGATGGACGTTCCCTGGTCCAATTTGTTCTCGCGCGCCAAACGTATTGAGGTTTTCATCGCCTACGGTCGAAGCTGGCGAACGCGCCATTGGGAAACACTCAAAGAATTTGCTACGCATGACAATCACACGTTGTGGATGTATTTTCCGGACCCGGAGGATGAACCGACGATGCATGTCCTGGCACAGCGGTACGACTATAGCGTTGAAAAAATGAAGTCGCATGTGCGGGATGCTGCCCAAGCATTCTCACGACTCGGTAATGGCAGCGTCGCTGATGTTCGGGTGTACTACCGGGCGGGCGATCCCACATTCACTTGCTACAGATTCGATGACACATACCTGATCACGCTTTACTCCCATGGACGGGAACACGGGCGTGTTCCCACGATGTTGTTCGATGGGAAGGGCAGCTTTGGGGAGTTCTTTAAGCGGGACCTAGAAGCAATTAGGGAGCAAAGCACTCCGGTATCTTTGGAGGAGCTTGCTCAGAAAGAGGCAGGAAATTGATAGAAGCACCCGAATTGCAGATCGTTGAGGGTGACATCACGCCTGTTTTTGAGAACGCCGCGCGAGACAGCGGTGTAATTGCGTGGGACATAGAAACCAGTGGATTAGATTGGTCTCGTGATCGCATTGGGACTTGTCAAATACATGTTCCCGGATTGGGGACTCAAATAATTCAAGTCACGGACTCAATCCCCGAACGCCTGAGGGAATTGCTGTCGTCCGAGGCTACCGTAAAAGTATTTCACCATGCACCCTTTGATCTTAGGTTCATGAGTCACCACTGGGGTGTGAGTCCTCAAGCGGTTGGGTGCACTAAGATACTTTCAAAAATTGTTAGTCCGGGCAAGGAGCCTAAAGAGTATAGCTTGAAGCCAACTCTTCAACGTTACCTGCATGTGGATTTAGATAAATCGCAGCAGACCTCCGATTGGTTGGCGTCATCTTTGAATAAGGAGCAGATCAACTACGCTGCCCAGGATGTTGAGTACCTAGTGCCCTTGTTTGCTCGCCTTATGGGTATAGCTCGCTCTCGAGGGCTGGCCGATATGGCTGAGAGGACCTTCGCATACCTACCGACAAGGATTGAAACGGACCTCAGAGGGTGCGGTGACGTGTTCGCGTACTAGGGCGCGCGGGGCGTGGCGGGCGCAGCCCGCGACGCCCTTGACTTGAACTAGCAACGTAACTCGTGGGGGTTTGGCGGGGCTGGGAGGTGCCCACGCTGCCCCGTAGGCAAGGGACGCAGCGCCCGCAGCCCGCCCCGCGGGCGAGGACGAACGGTCCTGCGGCAGTCTTCCAGGTGACCCTGGGCAACCTCCCAGCCCCAGCGGGACGGGGAGGTGCCGTGGGGCACCGGAGACCGTGGTATCACTTAAGCAATGTCGCGCAGGGGAACAGCCAGTCCCGAACCCTGACAGAAAAAATACTAAGAAGGTGGCCTCTTTCGGGTGAGGTCGAGCGTGCCGGTAGGCCAGCATCCACAAGTCGCTCAAAGGCATAGAAGAAGAGGCCCATCCGGAGCGAGACCGGGTGCTGAGGTCTGTCTTCTGTAGCTACATCTCACGATCCACGGACTTCAGCGGTTCCTAGTCGGTTTCCGCCCCCGGAGTCCCTGTGTCTGTTGAATCCTCCCGCCCCTCGTCCGTTCTCGCCCCTCCTCGCGCTGGCTGGTTGCTGTCCCTCTACCCCGATGCGGGGGAGGGTGGCGGCTGCTTCGTCGGCTCCCACCAGCCCGACCGCTCCTACGTCGCCCCCGGCACGGGCCGTGATCCGGAACGTGCCGCCAAGGAAGCTGCCCGTCGTGCTCGGGGCAAGCTCCGCCGATACTGCGCTGCGAATCGCCTCAACCGTCTGGGCACACTGACTTACGGTGACCCGCGCTGTTCTGACCCACGGGAACTGCGCCAGCACGTCGGGCTGTTTTTCCGGGAGCTGCGCGTGGCGCTCGGTGGGCGTCCGCTGCCGTATATCTGGGTGCCGGAGCTGCACAAGGACGGGGTGCACTTCCACGTGCACTTCGCCGTGGGCCAGTTCGTTCCCCAGCGACTCATCAAGACCACGTGGGGGCGTGGCTTCGTCGGGATCAAGCGTCTGGGCGGTGGGCCGATCGGCTCCGGGTCGCTGGGTGAGGCCCGGATCGCGGCACGGTACCTGTCCAAGTACGTGGGCAAGACCTTCGACGATCCCACGGTGCGGGTGCCGGGGATGCACCGCTACGAGGTCGCCCAGGGATACCAGCCGAGGAAGCTGCAGCTCTACGGCACCACATCTGAGTCAGTCATCGAGCTTGCTTCGAAGGAGTTTGGTGTCGCGCCGGCGGTGCGCTGGAACTCCGAGGAAGTCGAACTGTGGGTCGGTCCGCCGGCCATCTGGGCGCAGTGGGACGGCCAGCCGTGAGCGGGGTCGATCCGGCGGTGCTGGCCGCGTGGGTGCGTGCGTCCTGTGAGGCCCAGGGTGTCCCGGAGAAGGTGACCGATCCGGTGGCGCTGCGCCGCATTGGCGACCTGCTAGGGACGGAGGCGGGGAGGTAGCGCGCGCACGGCGCCTTGGCGCCGAGCACGCAACCGCCCCGCCCCGGCCCCTACAGCCGCCACTCGGGCACGACGCGATTCGGGTCCAGCCCGTGCCGCCCCGGCGTGGTGGCGGGCAGGATCGTGACCTTGTGCAGCACGGCCTTGATGATCGCCACCTGCTGGGACAGGTTCAGCGTGTGCCACTTGGCCCGCAGCTCCTGACCCTGACCGATGTACTCGGCAGCGTCGGCCGGGTGGGTGAGCCGTGAGAACGCTCGCCGGTTGGTTTCCAAGCGGGCCTCCACGCGGCTCTGCATGGTTTTCATCTGGGCGCGGGTGATCTCCCCGTCGGCCCACATCTCCGCCAGCTCGTTGAGCTTCGCGGCATCAGCCTCGATGGCTTCTTCCAGGGCACGCGCTTCCTCCGGTGCGGTGGTGTCCTCCGTGAGGGTCCGGTGCAACTCCGGGGAGTCCAGCCGGTACAGCACAGCCTCGGCGATGAACTCCTCCAGCCGCTCGGCATAGATGAAGATGCCGCCGCAGCCGCGGGAGTCAGGGCCTTTGAGGCAGCCGTATCGGCGGTACTGGCCGCGTGGGTGGGAGTGCATCCGGTTGCCGCACTTGCCGCACTCCAGCATCCCGCTCAGCGGGTAGCGGCGGGCGCTGCGGTTGGTGCGCCGGGCCGGATCGAGCAGCTTCCGGCGCAGCCGCTCGCCCTCGTCCTCGGTAATGATCGGCTCCCAAACCGCCTTGCCGATCACCTGCCCTTGGTGCACCCGCATGCCCCACATGCGCGGGTTCGTCAACACCGTCCGCACGGTATTGGTCCGCCACTCCTTGCCCTGGGTCGTCGTGACGCCCTTGTCCTGCAGCCAGGTCACCAGAGAGATCAAGGTCTCCCCGGCCAGAGCCCGGCGGGTCAGTTGGCGGATCACCGGAGCTTCTGCCGGATGGTGAGTCACCCGGTCATCAAGGAAACCAAAGGGGCGCGGGCCGCCCATCGTAGGGCGTCCGGACTGCGCAATCTCCAAGGACTTACGAGAGATACGGCGGCTCTTGGCGTTGGACTCGTTCGCTGCCACCGCCGCCAGCAACCGGGCCATGAGCAGACCGTCACCGTTGACCAGGTCCACGTCACCCGAGGGGGTCACCACGTCGCGCAATTCGGCGTGGCCGCAGATCTCTGCGAAGCGCTCCAGTTCAATCGGGCGGCGGTGCAACCGGTCCATGTGCCACACGATCACCCCGTCCCGGCGGCCTTCCGCGATGTCCCGAAGCATGCGCTCGTACTCCGGGCGCTTCTTGCCCGAGTAGGCGCTGATGTCGTCGTCCACGTACTCCTGCGCCACGGTCCAACCGCGACGCTCGGCCTCGGCCCGGCAGTCCTGGAGCTGGCGCTTCACCCCCAGCTCTTCGCCGGTCCGGTCCTGGGAGATGCGGGCGTAAATCGCCACCGCGCTGCGCGTCTTCGTCATAGGGGTAGGTTAGCGCCAGGTCGGTAAGACCACGCTGCTCAACTGCCTGTGCGCGTCCATCGGGGCGCGGGAGCGGGTGGTGACGGTGGAGGAGATCTTCGAGCTGCAGGTGCCGCTGCGCGACGTGGTGGGCATGCAGTGCCGCCAGCCGAACCTGGAGGGGACGGGGGAGATCCCGCTGCGCCGGCTGGTCAAGGAGGCCCTGCGGATGCGCCCGGACCGGCTGGTGGTCGGGGAGGTGCGCGAGGCGGAGAGCC